>NZ_CP004388.1:3170000-4576570 GCF_000300235.2 Thalassospira xiamenensis M-5 = DSM 17429
AGATCGGCCGCAATGGGGGTTATGGCAACTATATCCGTCTGCGCCACAACGATTCCTATGATACCGCATATGCCCATATGAAGGGCTTCGCCAAGGGCCTTAAACAGGGATCGCGGGTCAAGCAGGGGGATGTCATCGGTTATGTCGGCACCACCGGCGCATCGACCGGCCCGCACCTGCATTTCGAAATCCTGAAAAACAACGCCCAGGTCAACCCGATCAAGGTCAAGATGCCAAGCGGCAAGACCCTTAAAGGAAACGAACTGAAAACTTTCCTGGCCAAGGCAGAGGGGCTCCGCGGGCAATATGCCGAACTTTCGATGCATAACCGCAAAGTCGCCAGCGCCGAATAAACAGCACTTCCTGAAAATTTAGCAAGCCCGCCATTTGGCGGGCTTTATGCTTTTGGTGCCTGCTCGCCCCCCAGCATTTTATGCAGTTCAAGAATAAGACCGTCATAGAAATCACGTGCCATACCCGATAACGGCCGCACGTTGGACGTAATGATTTCCAGTGGCTCCATAATGCGAGGACGAAACGGCAGCAACCGGATGTTGGGAAAGTTGAAGGCATCGCTGAAATACCGGCAATTAAGCGCATCGACCAATGTCAAACCCATGCCGAGATTGACAAACGACATGGCATGAACCGTCGTATGGACCTCGATGATACGATTGAACGTGATCCCGGCATCGTCATAAGCCCGGCGCAATTCCCGTGTGGTGGCATTTTCCGAATCAAGTGTGATCCAGGGGGATGTTCCGGCATCCGCCAATGTCACCTCATCAAGCCGGGCGGCCGGGTGATCAAGTGGAACGGCACAGAAGCAGGGCAAATCCATCGAAACCGATTCATGGCTAAGCGAGCTTTCGGATTTATCCACCAGCCCGATCTGATACTGCCCGGATGCCACCCCCTGCCGAATCACTGAACAACCCGCATGATGCAGGCTGACCTGCACACCGGGATTCCTTTTCATGTAATCGGCAATCAATTCCGGCAAAAAGCGATAGGCAGGGCCAAAGATGGAACAGATCCGCAGACGCCCGCCCTTATTATTGCGTGCCGCTTTCAGACTGTCTTCAAGATGGCTAAGCCCTTGCAGAATTGAATAAACTTCATCATGCAGGAAGTGCGCTTCGTCGGTCGGCAGGAGTTTACCGTTATGTCGGACGAATAGCTTGTAACCGATTTCCGCCTCGAAATTCGCCAGCATCTTGCTGGCAGCAGGCTGGCTGACGAAGCTTCGTTCGGCCGCGCGGGTGATACTGCCAGTGACAAAAACCTCGTGAAATATCCGTAAACGCTTGATATTCATCAATCATAACTCGAAGTTATCGAACCATTAAAAACATTCAATACCATTATTCTTGTTCTTATCCTAGGATCACGATGATTTTGCGCCGGGGGGCCGGAAATCGCGTCTGATGCAGCAGCATCACAGATTGCGATACGGAAAACCGGTTTGCAGAAACAGCATCAACAAGAACCTTAATCAGGGAAGCATAATGAATAAATTTGCCTCGGCTCTGGCTGTCAGTGCAGCCATGATTTTCGTCCAGACGTCGGCCAGTCAGGCCGAAGAAGGCACATCGACACTTCAGACCGTCAAGGATCGCGGCAGTGTCAGCTGTGTGATCGGGAACTCCTTCCCGGGCTTTTACAGCCTGAACAAGGAAGGCGAATGGCAGGGCATGGATATCGATATGTGCCGTGGTGTTGCCGCAGCCGTTTTCGGAGATGCAGGCAAGGTCAACTTCCTGCCGGTTCAGTGGGCACAGAGCTTTACCACGATCAAAAGCGGCAAGGGCGACATCCTTTCCAAAGGCATGACCTGGACGCTGTCACGTGATGTAAGCCAGGGCCTCGACTTCCTTGACACCTATTTCTATGACGGCCAGGGCTTCATGGTCCGCAAGGACCTTGGTGTCACGTCTGTCAAACAGCTTAAAGGGGCGACGGTCTGCGTGCTGACCGGCACGTCAAGCGAACTGAACCTTGCAGATTACAGCCGGACACATGGTCTGGACCTGAAAACCGTTGTTTTCGATGATTCGGCCGTGCGCAACACCGCGTTCTTTAACGATAACTGCGACGCGCTGACCAATGACAAATCCGGCCTTGCCGCACAACGTTCCGCCGCACCGAACCCGGCAGATTATGTTGTTCTGCCCGAAACCATTTCCAAGGAAGCCCTGTCATTTGCCGTCAAACAGAATGATAGCGAATGGGCCAATGTCGTGAAATGGACCTTCCAGGCGATGGTTGCTGCCGAGGAATACGGCATTACCTCGGAAAATGTTGATGACATGCGCGCCAATTCGGAAAGCCCGATCATCCGTCGTATTCTCGGGGTCGAAGGTGATCTGCATGTCGGTCTGGGATTGCCGCAGGACTGGGCCTATCAGGTCATCAAGAATGTTGGCAATTACGGCGAAATCTATGAACGCAATGTCGGCCCGGACAGCATTCTGGGTCTGGACCGCGAAGGTACGCTGAATGCCCTTTGGCAGGATGGCGGCCTGATGTATGCAAAGTCATTCCGTTAATTCCGTACGTTCAGGCAGGCTGGTGATCCAGCCTGCCTGAATGCCCCACATTCCCACGGTTACCCCGGTATGAACTTTATTTCGCCATCGCGTCCAAAACCCGGCATCGCGCACAGCATTTTCTCCTGTCTGAACAAGGATTCAACACGCGGCGTGGTCATACAGGCCGCAACGCTTGGCCTTGTGCTGGCAGTTCTTTTGTATCTGTTTTCAAATTCGGCACAGAACCTTGACAGGCTCGGTCTGAGTTTCGGGTTTGACTTTCTGCAAACGACCGCCGGCTTTGACATAAGCTGGAGCCTGATCGCCTATGACCCGAGCATGAGCTATTGGCGGGTCTTTCTGGTCGGGATCGTCAACACCCTGTTCCTGTCCTTCTGTGTCATTGTCTTTGGCACCCTTATCGGCACCATTGTTGGCATTTTGCGCCTGTCCCATAACCCGTTGGTATCGCAACTGGCGCGATGCTATGTCGAGGTGGTCCGCAATGTCCCACTGCTGATCCAGATTATTTTCTGGTTCACCACCGTCTTTTCCGCCCTGCCGCCACCGCGCAGCGGTTACGGGTTTGCCGGGCTGATCTTTTTGAACAATCGCGGCTTTTACATGCCATCCGCCGTCAGTGATATGTCTGGCTGGCTGATTGCCGCAGTAAGCCTGATATTGCTTGGCACGCTCTGGTTCCTGCTGCGTAGCATACGTCGCCAGCAACGCCAGAACGGATCGGTCAGCCGTTCGTACCGGATTGCCTTTGCCCTCTGGGGTCTTGTGTTATGTGGCATGGCCCTGATCGTTGGCAGTTCATTGCGCTGGTCGGTACCCGCGTTGCAGGGCTTCAATATCGAGGGCGGCATGTTTTTGCCCTCGGCATTTGGCGCGGCCTTTATCGCAATGACGGTTTACCGGTCCGCCGCCATTGCCGAAACCGTGCGTGCGGGTATGGAATCCATCAGCAAGGGACAACATGAAGCCGCCGCGACCATCGGCTTTTCACGGTTTCAGACGCTTCGCCTGATCCTGATTCCACAGGCCGTTCGCGCCATTATTCCCCCGCTTGCCAATTCCTGGCTGGTCGCGACCAAGGATTCGTCGCTTGCCGTTGCCATCGGCTTTCCCGAACTGGTGTCGGTCTTTATGCAGACATCGGTCAACCAGACGGGGCGCGCGATCGAGATCATTTCGATGGTGATGGGCTTTTACGTCGTGGTCAGTCTGATCATTTCATATCTGCTCAACAAATATAACGCCCACGTGCAAATCAAGGCGAGGTAAGCAATGTCTGAACAGAAGCTCAAACATTTCGTTCCCACCCCGCCCCGCCTTCCGGCCACGAACGAGCAAAACCTGCTACGCCGCATTCAAAAGCGCTGCTTTAACAGCATCGGCAACAGCCTGCTGACCATTTCGGTTCTGGTGCTGATCTATTATGTCGCGAAGTCGTTTCTTGACTGGGCTGTCTTCAACGCGGTGTGGAATGCGGCCACCCGGCGCGAATGCATGGATATAAGCCCGGATGGTGCCTGCTGGGCCGGTGTGATCGACTGGTTTAACGGCCTGATTTACGGACGTTATCCGGATGAAGAACAATGGCGCGTCAATAGCGGTGTCATCATGGCGCTTTTGTGGTTATTGCCCCTGATGACCCGGCGCATTGCCTATCGCAATTCCATCCTGATCAGCTGGATCACCCTGTATCCGTTCCTTGGGGCCTATATGTTTCTTGGCGGCACCTTCGGACAGGATGTCGGGATCATTCATATGATCTTTACGTCGCTGGCTGCGGGCTACTTCATCCTGCTGTATCTGAACTGGATGCTGTGTGCCGCCGGGCAGCCATCCCTGCCGGAAAGGCTGACACCGCTGACGTCAAAGCTGTTTCGGCGCGGGCAACATATGAACGGTTTCCTTTTGGTCTGGGCCGTTCTGTCGATCCTTTGCGGCGGCGTACTGGCGCAGGTGCATCTGGAACCGGTTCCGGTGGATCGTTGGGGCGGATTGTTCCTCACACTGATCATTGCATCCTTTGCGATTACCATGTCCATTCCGGTCGGCATTCTACTGGCCCTTGGGCGACGCTCGAAACTACCGGTCATTCACTGGCTATCGATGATGCTGATCGAACTGGTACGCGCGGTTCCGCTGATTACCGTTCTGTTCATGGCCGTAACCCTTTTGCCGATCTTTTTGCCAAGCGGTGCCGAGCCCGACAAGCTGTCGCAGGTCCTGTTTGCGGTCTGCCTGTTTGCCGGGGCCTATATGGCCGAAAACATTCGCGGCGGCCTGCAAGCCATTCCCGACGGCCAATATGAAGCCGCCCAGACACTGGGCCTTGGCTATTGGTTGACCATGGGGCTGATCATTCTGCCACAGGCCATGCGGCTGATGATCCCCAACATCATGACATCCTTTATCAGCATGCTCAAAGACACGACCCTGGTGTCGATCATCGGCCTGTTCGACATCATGCTGATGGCGCGCAATATCGCCAACGACAAAAACTGGATCGGCCTTCATACAGAGCCGCTTGCCCTGATTTCGATCCTGTTCTTCGTGATGTGCTACGGCATGTCGCAATACAGCCTGAACCTTGAAAAACGACTGAAAGCGCATCGCTCATGACTCTGTCTGATCCGCAGGCACCGGCAGGCAAACTGTCCCGCCCGGCCATTGAAATCGATAACCTGAACAAATGGTTTGGATCCTATCACGCCTTGCGTGACGTCTCCCTGACCGTTGGCGAGCAGGAGATCATGGTGGTGTGCGGCCCCTCTGGCTCCGGCAAGTCCACTTTGATTCGCTGCCTCAATCATCTTGAAGAATATCAGGAGGGCCGGATTTGCGTCTTTGGGCAGGAACTTGCCCGCGACCAGAAAAGTGACCGGTTCATTCATCAAACCATGGGCATGGTATTTCAGAACTTTAATCTGTTTCCCCATCTTACGGTTTTACAGAATTGCACGCTTGGCCTGACATGGTTGCGCAAGAAAACCGAAAGCGAAGCCCGCGATATCGCCATGGGATTGCTTGAACGTGTTGGCATCGAGCATCTTGCGGATCGCTTCCCCGGGCAGCTCTCCGGCGGTCAGCAACAGCGCGTGGCGATTTCGCGCTCCCTCGCGATGGACCCCAAAATCATGCTGTTTGATGAACCGACATCCGCCCTTGACCCCGAAATGGTCAAGGAGGTGCTTGATGTGATGGTCAAGCTTGCTGAAACCGGCATGACCATGGTGTGTGTCACCCACGAAATGCAGTTCGCCCGTCAGGTCGCCGACCGCGTGGTGTTCATGCAGGACGGCGAAATTGTTGAAGTTGGCCCACCTGAGCAAGTCCTCTTGCATCCGCAATGGGATCGCACGCGGGAGTTCCTCAATCACATTCTGTAGGTCCTAGTCCCTAATCCCCGATACACGCCCTGAAACGGAACACATCGAGATGTTGGCAAAACATTCATCGAACTATATCCATGCGCCTTATTGGCAGGCGGCCATCGCGCCGAAAAAACCCGAAGCATCGATCAACCACCGCGATCTTCCCAAGCGTGCCGATACCGTAATTATCGGCGGGGGCTATACCGGCATCTCGGCCGCCATCACCCTTGCCCGCGCCGGGCAGAAAGTCGTTGTTTTCGAAGCCGACGCGTTCGGTAACGGTGCCAGCAGCCGCAATGGCGGAATGCTTGGCCCAAGCTTCAGCAAGCTGGGTGAAAATGGCCTTGAACGCCAATATGGCCGCGAACAGGTTCACGCCACGATCCGCGAAAGTCTGGCTGCCTTTAACTGGCTGGTCGATTTCATCCGCACCGAACAGATCGATTGCGACCTTCAGATATGCGGCCGTTTTCGCGGCGCCAGTCACCCCGCTCACTATGCCGGTCTGATCGAACAGGCCAGCGAAATTGCCAAGATTGTCGACTTCTCCGCAATTGAAATCAGCCGCACCCAACAGGGCGACGAAGTCGGATCGAACGCCTATTACGGCGGCGTGGTTTATCCGACCGATGGCGCGGTCCATCCGGCCAAGCTTTTTCACGGTCTGTGTGAAATTGCAAAGCGCGACGGGGCATTACTGTTTGATCACAGTCCCGTACGTCAGGTGATTAAAAACAACAGCCAGTTCACCATCAGCATCGATGACAAGAAAATCACCGCCGATCATGTCATCATCGCGACCAACGGCTATACCGGCGGGCCGTTCGGTAAATTCAAACGCCGCCTGATTCCGATCCGCTCCGCGATGATTGCAACCGAAGAATTGCCGGAATCCGTCATCCGGTCGGTGTCACCCAAACTACGCTGTCATGGCAGCACCGAACGCCTGTCGGTCTATTACCGTCCCTCCCCCGATGGCAAACGCATCCTGTTTGGCGGGCGGTCGCTTGGTTATGGTGATTGCCCGCAGATATATCATAAATACCTGCAAAACTTCATGACGCGCCTGTTCCCGCAGCTATCAAACGCAAAACTTGATTACGTCTGGTCGGGCAAAATCGCCTACACGTTCGATCATGTCCCCCATATCGGGGTAATGGATGGCATGCATTATGCCATGGGCTATTGCGGATCGGGTGTCGGACGGGCGAATTACTTCGGACGCAAGATTGCGCAAAAGGTGCTTGATCAGGCCGAAGGTTACACAATCTTTGAAGAATTCCCCTTCAAGACCCGCCCGTTCTATACCGGTCATCCGTGGTTCCTGCCCGCGATCATGAAATGGCACAGTCTGGCGGATCGACTTGGGTTTTAGGGGCGGCATTAATCCCCCTCGGAAACAAGAAAAGGGCGGCCCGACGGGGCCGCCCTTGCTCGTTTTTCAATCCATAGCCGATTGTTGGGGCCTATGCTGCATCCTGTTCGAACTGCAACCTGGCCAGACGTCCATAAAGCGGGTTTGATTCCATAAGTTCCTGATGGGTCCCTATGGCAATCAGCTTTCCGTCATCAATCACGGCAATCCGGTCGGCATGCAGCACGGTTGCCAGTCGATGGGCAATCACAAGGGTGGTGCGTGTTGCCATGATGGTTTCAAGTGCCTTCTGGACCACCTGCTCGCTTTCGGCATCCAGCGCACTGGTGGCTTCGTCAAGCAGCAGAACCGACGGATTGCGCAGGATTGCGCGCGCAATCGCGATGCGCTGGCGCTGCCCACCCGAAAGACGAACGCCCCTTTCCCCCAGGAAGCTGTCAAAACCGTCGGGCAACCGATCAAGGAATTCGGTTGCATGGGCGGCATCGGCCGCCGCCCGGACGTCCTCGTCGGACGCGTCAGGGCGGCCATAGCGGATGTTTTCCCACGCATTGGCGGCAAAAATCACCGGATCCTGCGCCACCAGACCAATCCGTTCGCGCACGGCTATCGGATCAGCCGTACGGATATCGACGTCATCGACTTTGATCACGCCGTTCGCCGGATCGTAGAATCGCAGCAAAAGCTGAAACACGGTGGTTTTGCCCGCACCCGACGGGCCGACAAGTGCTACGGTTTCCCCCGGTTTGACCTGCAACGAAAAACCGGTCAGTGCCGAGCGGTCCGGGCGCGCCGGATAATGGAAAGTGACGTTTTCAAAACTGACATGGCCAAGATGTTTTTGCGGCATCTGGACGGGGTTTGCCGGTGCGGCAATCGCCGGTTCGGTTTCAAGCAACCCCATCAGGCGTTCAGCCGCCCCCGCCGCGCGTTGCAGATCACCGATCACTTCACTGATGGCACCTACAGAACCGGCAACAACAATGGCATAGAACACAAAGGCAGAAAGGTCCCCGGCCGAAATCGTGCCATCAAGCACGTCATGCCCGCCGATCCATAAAATCGTCCCCACCGCGCCAAAGACCATGACGATAACGATGGCGGTCAGAAGGGCGCGCGCCGAAATACGCGAAATCGCGGTTTTGAATGCGCCTTCGACAAAGCCATCAAACTTGTCGCTTTCAATCTTTTCGTGGGTATAGGCCTGAACCGTCCGCAGCGCATTGAGCGATTCTTCGGAAAAGGCACTGACATCGGCGATGCGGTCCTGTGCCTCGCGCGACAGGCGGCGTACCCGGCGCCCGTAACCGATGATCGGCACCACCACCAACGGCACGACGAGCAAAACAAGTGCGGTCAGTTTGGGGCTGGTGATCGCCAGCATGGTCAGACCGCCGACAAACATCAGGATATTGCGCAGCGCAATCGAAACACTTGATCCGATCACAACCTGCAAAAGGGTGGTGTCTGTTGTCAACCGCGAGAGGACTTCACCCGTCCGGGTGACCTCAAAGAATCCCGGATCCAGCCGGATGATATGGGCGTAAACCGCCGAACGGATATCGGCAACAACACGCTCCCCGATCCACGATACCAGAAAGAACCGGGCATAGCTTGCCCCGGCCATAAGCAGCGTTACGGCAAACAGAACAAAAAGCGCCTGATCAAGCAGGGAGGCATTGCCATCGGCAAACCCCTGATCAACAAGCATGCGCAACCCGCTGCCAAGCGCAAGCACCGTGCCCGACGCAACAACCAGTGCCACCATCGCGCCGGCAACCTGCAACCTGTAGGGCCGAACGAAGGGGATAATGGCGCGAAGAGCGGAGAAATTACGACTGGAGTCCCTGTCTGCAAGACGGGGTGAAGTACGAGGATTTAATGCCACAGCAGCCTTCCAGTTTACGCTTTTCCTGCCATTTCCATGATCGGATCAGTCGAGATCAAGTCGCCGACCGGTCTTCACCGCAAGATCAGCCGAAAGCTGATCGGTCAGCGTCGTCGACCCGCGGGTCGAGGTCCAGCTTTCATTGTCTTCATCGAAATCATAATGGCTGGCTCCGCTGACCGGCGAGGACATCCATATCTGGCGGTTCGGACCATGTTTATTGATGATGAACTGTTCACCCGAGTCGAGCTCGATCGTCAGGATTCCCGATTGCAGATCGACATCAAGATCATCGCCCATCTCGTCATCTATATGATCCGAGAGGGTTTCGATGGTGTCATCAGCAAGCTGATGGAAGCGGGTTTCATCAAGGGCCACGATCAACACTCCGTCTGTCAAAAGGGGCAAAACGCCCCCTGGCAAGGCGACAATTTCATATGCTGGCGCACCATACTATATAAAGAGTCTCGCGCAAGTCTGCATCACACAGGAACCACGGATTATTACCCGATGCGGTGTGCAATATCACCCTGCCCGCCGGGAAAAAACGCCTATCGCAACCGTTAATCAGGCTTTATCCAATAATTCCCGGATACAGGGGTTGCATAGGTCGATTTTTTACCTTATACACCGCGCTTCAAATTCCGGAGTGATAGGCGATGAAAAAAGACATCCATCCCGATTACCATGAAATCACCGTTCAGATGACGGACGGCAGCAGCTTCACCACCAAATCGACCTGGGGCAATCCGGGCGACGTTCTGAAGCTTGACATCGATCCGAAAAGCCATCCGGCTTGGACTGGTGTTCATCGTCTGCTCGACAGCGGCGGTCAGCTCGCGAAGTTCAAAAAACGCTTCGCCGGTTTCAATATCGGTAATAACTAAGCAAATTTCGCCTTTCTGGCGATTTATGGGATCAGCGCCCGCTAGCGTCTTCATGATGCTGCGGGCGTTTTTCTTTTCCGGATGCAGAATCAGAATGGTATGCAACCCAGCTATACGGTGGCATTAGCCATATTTAATGGTCATCCGGACATTTTCTTGCCATAATCTTCAACCGGCGCTATACCGCGCGGAAAACGGGGATGGGGTCCCCCTATTGTCAGGAAGACTGGGCTAAGCGAATGAACCAGGTGATTGCGCGCACCCAGGTCAGTTATGAGGTCTATGTAAAAGACCGTTCAGGGCGTTGGGAAATTCACGCCCACTTTACCGGTGCGCAGAAAAAGCAGGCCGAGGAAGAGGCGCGCTCGATTGAAAAGATGGCGCATGTCTCGGCTGTGAAGGTCATTCGCGAAGTCTATAACCACGCGACCAATGCTGCGGATGAATATGTCATCTATGAAACGCGGCAAAGCGGCGCAAAAGACAAACCCCAGAACGCATCAAAGACAGCACCAACCCGCCCGGCCCCGGCGCGTGCGCCAGCAAGCCCCCCCGAACAGGTTTCCCCACCGGCCCCAAAACCGGCCCGGACAAAGGTCAAAACAGCCAGCCCGGATGAAAGCCCGGGCCTCATTGCTGTGGCGCTGAAACTGGTGATGGCGTTTTGCATCGCGATTGCCATCGGTCTGGTTGCGATGCTTGGCGCATCTCACGGGCTTGAATATCTGCCGCGTATGGGACTTTCGATCAGTCAGGGCTTCTACGACAAGGCCAATTTCATATCCTTTATTGTCGGCTTCCTTGCCAGTGCGACACCGATGCTGATGAGCATCACAAGCAAATTCAAGGGCAAGGCGCGAAAAGAGCCGGCGCAACAGCCCGTGGCCAAACGTTCCGCCAGACCGGGGCGCAAGACGGCATCGCCGAACCGCCCGTCCTTATCGGGCAGCTTTGCAGAAATGGCCGCCGAGGTTGCGCGTTCTGAAAATGAAGCAATGCCCGACATCGATGCGGATGAAACCGACGATACCCAATCCGCATCCGAACAGCGCGATGACGGCATCCCCGATCAGCCAATGACCGTAACGCCAGCCCTTCAGGCCACGCGCGAGGTCATGAAATCCTTCATCGCCGGTTCGATAGAAGCCATCAAGCGGACCGTTCCGAACATGGACGCCTACCACAAATTCGGCGTCAATCTATACGTTGCCGGTGCCTGTGACGCCTGTAGCGAGAAGAACGCCCTTGGCACCAGTCAGGGACGAAGTGTTCTGAAGGACTGCATTTCCGCACTTGGGGCAACCCACAATATGGCCGACACATTCTGCAAGAATGTCGACAGCTATATCCTGGAACCGAAATACAAGGACATGTATGGCGCGGGCAGAAGCTCGATGGATGCCTACATGAAGGACGAGCAGAGCATCACCACATCGGTGTCGCGTGCGATTGCGTCATGGTCCGAAAAGCCGACTGGCGCGCCAGCAAACGCAAATAACAAGCTGCATGCGCTGATGTTTACCGACATCGTCAATTCGACCCAGATGACCCAGCAACTGGGCGATGTCGGCGCCCAGAAGATGGTGCATATCCACAACCAGATCGTGCGCACCGCCCTGATCAATAATTACGGCAAGGAAGTGAAGCATATGGGGGATGGCATCATGGCCGTGTTCCCGTCGTCTGCAAGTTCCGTCGAAGCCGCCATCGAAATTCAGCGCAACATGACGCAGCATAATGGCCGCGAGGACCTGAAATTCCAGATTCGCATCGGCATCAATGCCGGCGAGGCCATTGCCGAAGAAAACGATCTGTTTGGCAGCGTCGTGCAGCTTGCCGCACGTGTCTGCGCCCAGGCCGGTGGGGATGAAATTCTGGTATCGCAGAACGTGAAGGATACCTACGCCGGCAGCCGGGCAACCTTCACATCGAAAGGCACACGCCAGATGAAGGGCTTTGCCGAACCGATAGAAGTCTTTGCCGCGACCCCGCGCGCCTAAAGCATTTTGCCTTTAATCTGAAGAAGGTGGCTGAACCGTTGCTCAGGCTGAACAGCGTGCCGCGACCTGAAGCTCCATCCGCGCCGTTCGCATATAAAGCGAATGGGCCCGTTCCATAAGATCGCGAAGGGCGGGGGGAAATCCTGTTTCTTCGTCGCAGTCGTCGCGAACACAGATTTGCAGATCGACCATCAGATCATCAAGATCAACCGCATCTTCCCAATCAATCTCGCCCTCTTCAACCGCCCGCACCGCAAGCAGCCACGCCATCGCCCGGATCAGGCGGTTGGTCATGCGCATCTCCTCAACGAATTGCTTCATTTTGGCACTGCCGTGAATCCCATGGCGCGATGCGGTTCGATTTGCGGAAAGATAATTACGCGCCTCCACCAGCAGGGTGAAAGCCTCGTCATAGGTTCGCGAAAGAGGAACAATCGCGAAGTTGCTTTGATAGGGTTGCCCGATCCCGGTCGGGTGATCCTTTTTTGCCATAAAGCTTATATGGGAAACGGACACCGGGCTTCAAGCATCCGGGAAAATTTGCTCTGAATTTGCCCCGAAATAGCCCGAAATAGAAAGACCGCCCCAAAGGGCGGCCTTGCCTCAACCTGCTAAACTTGCCGGACTTTTTTTTATTCTTGATCTTGTTTGTGGCCGAACTGTAGCTAGCGGTTGGCAAGGGGTCAAGGTAATAAGTGTCGGAAATATGACAGTACGTATTAATACGTACCGAAATACGTATAAACAGTACGTAAAAGGCGAAAACATAAAAAGAACCGCCCTGAATTCGGGCGGTTCAGTTTAACAGGGAGGCATCGAAACATCACGTTCGACAAGGGGCCAAACAGTGGCCCACTACCCATATATAAGACGGTAAGTTTAATATTCAATTAACCGGAGATTTAAAAATATATCCTCACGTTTAATGTTTTGGCGTACCCGTCCCCGTCAGTTCTTGAAAAGCGCTTCCGCCCCGGCACGAACACCATTGCGATGCTCCATTGCCGCATCAACCCGCACCAGTTCCTGCTCCAGGGCGGCTCGATAATCGACAAGGTTTTCAATCGACATTCCGTCAAGGCTCCGCGGCAGGCCGAACATCGCGGCCAAAGGTTTTTGCAGGTCGTCTTCTTCCACAGTCATCCTCCTTTGACATTTTGCCCCTGGCGGTTTTGCCGCTATTACATAGGGATCGAATTTATCATTCGCTATGGAGTTTTGTCATGACCTTGCCAGACGACCTTGCCCCAAGCCTTGCCCCAGACCTTGCCAAAGACATGCAGGCAATCGAAATCCGTATTGACGGCGAAAACCGATATCTTGCCACGGGCAAGGTCGCGATGCCGCAAATCGCGCAGGGCGAGGTTCTGGTGCGTATTCGTGCCGCCGGGGTCAACCGGCCCGATCTGATGCAGGTGGCCGGCATGTATCCCCCGCCCCCCGGCGCGTCGGAAATCCCGGGGCTTGAACTTTCCGGTGAAATTGTCGCCACCGCCCCCGATGTCACGACATGGAAGGTTGGTGATCAGGTTTGCGCGCTGGTCACCGGCGGCGGCTATGCCCAATATGCCGCGGTCCCCGCCGCCCAATGCCTGCCGGTCCCGGCTGGTCTTTCCATGACAGAAGCCGCAAGCCTTCCTGAAACATTCTTTACCGTCTGGCATAATGTTTTTGACAAGGCCGGGCTGAAATCCGGCGAAACCTTCCTTGTTCATGGTGGCACATCGGGGATCGGCACCACCGCGATCCAGCTTGCCAAGGCATTTGGCGCGCGCGTGATCACAACGGCCGGCAGCGATGACAAATGCCAGGCCTGTCTGGACCTTGGTGCGGATATCGCCATCAATTACAAAACACAGGATTTCGTCGAACAGGTAAAATCCGCAACCGATGGCAAGGGGGCCGATGTCATCCTTGATATGGTGGCGGGCGACTATGTTGGCCGCAATTTCAAGGCGGCTGCGATGGAAGGCCGCATCCTGATCATTGCCTTCCTCAATGGGCCAAAGGCCGAAACCAACTTTACCCCGCTTCTGTTAAAGCGCCTGACCCTGATGGGATCAACCCTGCGCGCCCAGCCGGTTGCAAACAAGGGCGCGATTGCAGAAAAGCTTCGCGAACAGGTCTGGCCGCTATTTGAAAACGGCACGATCAAACCGGTCATTTACCAAACCCTGCCGATGGATCAGGCCCAACAGGCGCATGAGATTTTGCAGGGTGGCGCACATGTTGGAAAAGTGGTACTGGAAGTGCCTTGATCGTTTACGGATCCGGGTTGAAGGCATATCGATCACCATCGACTTCACCCTTTCCCGGCAACAGGCCTTCGATTGCGGGTCGAAAAGAAATATTCTTTTCGATAACCTGCAACAGATTGTTGCTTTTAACCGCACATTGATCGAAAAGAGCGCTGTGGCGGTTCCAGCGACGCGCGGCACTCACCTTGGGTTGCCTTTGCTGCGTTGCCGGAACACCAAAACAGATTATATTCTGGGGCAGATATTCCCGCGTATTTGGGGTTCATCCCATCGCCGGTCTCCAGAGAGAGAAAGAGTAAACAGGAGGAATTATGGCTCAGCCCCTCATGCCCAAAGCAACGGCCGTATGGCTTATCGACAATACCGGTTTGTCGTTCCGGCAGATTGCAGCCTTTACCGAGCTGCATGAACTGGAAATTCAGGCCATCGCTGATGGCGATGTCAATCAGGGGATTGTCGGCCTTGATCCGGTTGCCAATGGTCAGTTGACCAAAGACGAGATCGCGCGCTGCGAAGCTGATCCGCGTGCATTGCTGAAAATGGCAAAGTCCGACCTGCCGCGTCCGCGCGCGCATGGCAAAGGCGCACGCTACACCCCGGTTTCAAAACGCCAGGATCGCCCGAATGCGATTGCATGGCTGCTCAAACACCATCCGGAACTCTCGGATGCGCAGATTTGCAAACTGATCGGCACCACCAAGGACACGATTGGCAAAATCCGCGACCGTACGCATTGGAACTCGGCCAACCTGACGCCGCGCAACCCGGTGACCATGGGGCTTTGCATCGAACTTGACCTTGAAAAACAGGTCGTGATCGCACGCAGCAAAAACCCGGAAAAGGTCGTCAAGAATGTCGAGCCCGATCCGCTGCCCGAAGAATTGCAGATCAACCCGGAACCGGATTATCCCGGCAAAAAGGATGATCGCAAAAAAGACGAACCCAAAACATCCGATTACATGGAAGCAGCAGAAAACCTGTTCCGCTCCTGATCGATGCAAAGGCCGCCCACCGGGGCGGCCTCAGACCGCTGACAAACCCCGTCATATTTTGGCGGGGTTTTTCTTTTAGAGGTGTTTGAAAGCTGGCTTGAGTGTGCCGAGGGGATTATCCCTCAGCGATTGGCCCCTTGGGGCCCAAAGCCAGGGCTATTTTCTTGATGTTTTGGGCGGCGGCGGCCAGCAGACATTGGCATTTGACATTGATCAGTCCCCGGAACCTTGCATATCGATGACCGTGAAGCTGTTTGGCATCTGCAAAAGAGCGTTCGACCGTCTCTTTTCGGCGCTTGTAAACCCGCTTACCCCACTCTGTCAGACGATAGGCGTCAGCCCGGTCTCTGGCGTCTTGCCAGACATGGCGCGTGACAGTTTTTCGGTGGTGGGCATTGGCGGTACAGGAAGCCAGCACAGGACAGGTGCGGCATTTTTCCGGGTCGCTGTGATAATGGCGGTATCCATTTCGGTCGGTTGTCGCA
The DNA here is from genome assembly GCF_000300235.2 of Thalassospira xiamenensis M-5 = DSM 17429. Classification (NCBI taxonomy): domain Bacteria; kingdom Pseudomonadati; phylum Pseudomonadota; class Alphaproteobacteria; order Rhodospirillales; family Thalassospiraceae; genus Thalassospira; species Thalassospira xiamenensis. The sequence continues at coordinate 3,185,806 of NZ_CP004388.1, forward strand.
TAAGACAGAAGCTGACCTTCGGGGCAGCGATAAGCATCACGTTCAGGGTCATAAACGTATTTGCGTTTGGGGATGTAGCCTTCCCGAAGGTTCGGGCGGCGATAGCCCGTCACGCCAAGGATGTCACGATCTTCAAGGCCTTTGGCAATCGCGGCGGTCGCATAGCCCGCATCCAGTCCGACGGCGATAACATCAAGGTCAAAACGCTGCCTTTGTCGGTCAAGACGGTCGAGATAGGGAATGCTGTCATGCAGATTGGCCGGGGTGGCGTAACTGTCGGTAATGATCCCAAGCTTGCCATCGACCGTGCGGTGATCGAGATAGAAAAAGCCCTTGGGCTTGCCGTCGCGCACCATATATCCGCTGTCGGGATCGGTTCGGCTGATCTTGGTTTCTTTCTCAACCGGCTGGCGTTCCTTGGCTTTGAGCGGCTTTTTCGCATGAGCCGCCCGGTCTTCCTCAATCGCCAGATCCAGATCATCCCAATAGGCCGCGCGCGATTTGGCAACCACTTCGCGGTCCCATTTGTTCTTGTTGGCATCGGCCTTCAAATGCGTGCTGTCGGTATAGAGAACCTTACCATCCACCAGCCCGTGCCTGATCGCCTGCTCGACGATCTCGTCAAAAATATCCTGCGCAACACTGGCATCATGATATCGACGCCGCCGGTTCTGCGACAGGGTCGAGGCATCAAAGACCTTGTCGGTCAGCTTGAGTTGCAAAAACCAGCGATAGGCGACATTGACCTCAATCTCGCGCACAAGCTGGCGCTCCGAGCGCACGCCAAACAGATAGCCAATGAACAGCGCCTTAAACATCATCACCGGATCAAGGGCGGGACGGCCATTGTTCGCGCAGTACAAATCGGCCACGCGCGCATGGATAAAACTGAAATCGATCACGGCATCGATCTTACGAAGCAAATGATCGCTGGGGACCAAACTGTCGAGTGTCACCATCTCAAGTTCGGTTTGATGTGGGCTGGGTTTCTTAAGCATTCCCCATTGAATCAAAAGTCCCCGCCAATGGCGAGGACTTTGTCAGCAGTCTGAGGCCGCCCACCGGGGCGGCCTTTTCTCTTTGGCGACCAACCCAAAAGCGAATATGTTTTGTTTCATATGAATGCCGTGAAACGGTAATATTCCTGAAATGAACACGACATAACATTCGTTCAAACAAAACCGCGAAACAACCGCCAAAGAACCCCTCATGCAAAAACGTCCGACTGAACGTCAGGCCAGTATCGTTGAACTTGTCCGTGCTGACGGTTTCAAGACCATTGAACAGCTTGCCGAACGTTTTCAGGTAACCCCGCAAACCATCCGCCGCGATGTAAACGCCCTTTGCGACGAAGGATTGCTGCGCCGTCGCCATGGCGGGGTTGAACCGGCACTTGAACATGAAAACATCGCCTATCGGGCGCGCAAGGTTCTGCATGTGAATGAAAAGCGCAAGATCGCGGCACTGGTCGCGCGCGCCATTCCCGATGGCGCATCCCTGTTCTTTTCAATCGGCACCACACCGGAACTGGTGGCAAGCGCGCTTTTGCAGCATCGCGGTTTGCGGATTTTCACCAACAACCTCAATGTCGCCTATGTCGCCGCCACCAATGACAGCTTTGACGTCACCCTGATTGGTGGCCGGTTGCGCAATCGCGACCGCGATGTTCTCGGGCCAGAGGTCGAGGCCTTCTTTAACAGCTACAAGGTCGATTACGGCATTTTCGGCGTTGGCGGCATTGATGCCGATGGCAGTCTGCTTGACTTTGACGAACAGGAAGTCCGCGCACGTTCCGCCATTCTGACCAATTCGCGCCAGACCTATCTGGTCGCCGATCATACCAAGTTTGGCCGCAATGCCGTGGTGCGGGGCGGCTCTGTCACACAGGTCACCGCCTTCTTCACCGATTGCGCACCGCCCGCTGCCATCGCCCAGATGATCGAAAAAAACGGCGTTGCCCTGCATATCCCCGAACCAAACGCCGAATTCCCGACTTTCTACGTCCCCGAAGAAGACTGATTTGGCGTCCAGTCTCGCGCAGCCGCAATCAATCCATTGCGGACTTCGCGCAATCCGCTGCCCATCACCTTGTCGCGCCGGACAACAAGGGCAAGGCTCCGCGCAAGGTCCGGGGCAAGCTTGCGGGTTTTGATCGGGAACTGTGTGCGGCCCAGCCGCGCGCCCATGGCGGGCAATATCGTTGCCCCCAACCCGGCACCCACCAGTTCCTTGATCGCCTCGACACTGCCCAGTTCCATGATCGAATGCCCGGCAACACCGGCGGCCCGCAGCCAGTCATCAACAATCGTGCGCGTCTGACCACCGCGTTCATACAGAACCAATGGAATATCTGCCAGATCAGCCGGCCGGACCAGATCGGGCACATCCATCCCGTCGGCAAAGATCGCGACAAACGGATCGGTCAGAACCGGCACGATATCAAGACTGCGCCCACTGGCGGGTAATGTCACCAGCCCGATATCAAGGCTGTTTTCCTCAATCGATTTCAGAACGTCGCTGGTATTGCCGGTCCGAACGATGATTTCAAGCCCCGGAAAACGCCGCTGCAACTGTTCCAGAACCTTTGGCAGGAAATAGATACACGCCGTCGCCCCGGTCCCAATCCGCACCTGCCCCACCGTGCCGCTGGCAAATCCCGCCACCGCATCCAGGGCGTTCTGAACGGACGCGTCAATCTCCCCCACCCGATCCAGCAATGCCTGCCCGGCGGGCGTTGGCATCGCGCGTTTGCCGACGCGCTCAATCAACCGCACACCAAGACGATCTTCAAGCTGGCGGATCTGTTGACTGATCGCAGGCTGGCTTAAATTCTGCCGTGCGGCGGCGGCTGAAAAACTGCCAAGTTCGATCACATCGGCAAAGGCATGCACCTGATCAAGGTTAAGGCCACGCATCTAAAACTATTCCTTATGATCCGCATAAGAATACAAATCTTATCTTATTTCAGATGACCGGCTAATGTCACGCCATACCATCAATTTCTGATATGGAACCCCGATCAATGTCGACCGATACACTGCCCGCCGCCACCAAAACGTCCGATCTCGTCATACGCAATGCCGATCATGCCGACATTGCCGCGATCACCGCGATTTACCGCCACCATGTCCTGACCGGCACCGCCTCGTTCGAAGAAATCCCGCCGTCCGAGACCGAAATCACCAATCGCTTTGATGCCATCCGCGCCAATGGCCTGCCCTATCTGGTCGCCCTGCGCGGTGATGTCATCGTCGGCTATTGCTATGCCAGTCTCTATCGCCCGCGGTCGGCCTATCGCCACACGGTGGAAAATTCGATCTATGTCGCGCCCGATTGCATCGGGCACGGGATCGGTGCGGCCCTGATGGCGGCCCTTCTCGAACGCTGCGAAGCTGGCCCGTGGCGGCAGATGGTTGCCGCCATCGGCGATAGCAAAAACCACGCATCGATTGCCCTGCATCGGAAATTCGGCTTCGACATGACCGGGACGTTTCACAATGTCGGCTACAAGTTCGGCACATGGCTGGACTCGGTTCTGATGCAGTGCCCGCTTGGTTCTGATAAACCGGTCATCCCGGGCCCGACGGATAAATGATCACCCGCGCACTTGTCATAAAGCTGGGGCTGGGGCAGCTCATCAGTTGGGGCACGGCCTATTATCTGATTGGCAATTTCGGAACCCTGATCGCCCAACATCACGGCTGGTCCGACAGCGTGGTTTATGCCGGTTTCTCGGCAAGCCTCCTGACCATGGCGGTCATATCCCCCTTTTGCGGCAGGATGATCGACCGTCACGGCGGGCGGATCATCATGACGCTGGGGTCATGCCTCAATGCCCTTGGCTGTCTGATCCTTGCATTCGCCGATCATCAGATCATGCATTTCATCGGTTGGATCATTCTTGGGCTTGCCATGCGTGCCACCCTTTATGATGCGGCCTTTGCCACCCTCGCCCGGATTGGCGGGCGCGATGCCAGACGGGCGATGGGGCAGATCACGCTTTTTGGCGGCTTGGCCTCAACCGTCTTCTGGCCGCTCGGGCATTTGATCCAGTCGGAATTCGGCATCACAATCGCCCTTGTCGTCTATGCCGCTTTTGCCCTGTTGACCGTCCCGATGTATGCCGCCATCCCCGATGCCCGACATGGCAAACCTTCGGGAACCACCCTTAATTCCACCGATAATACCAATGACACCAGTAATGCCGATGACCATGGACTGCCAACGCATCAACGCCTGTGCGGCTTTCTGTATGCCGTGATCGTCACCCTGCTCAATGTCGTGAATGCCGCAATGTCGGCCCACATGATCGCCATCCTGATCGGACTTGGCTTAACCACCGCCGCCGCGATCAATGCCGCATCGCTCCGCGGTATCGGCCAATCCGCGGCGCGTGCCGCCGAAATCCTGTTTGGCAAACGCATCGCCCCGGCAAGCCTGACATTGTTTGCCACGGCCGTTTTGCCGCTGTGCTTCGTCCTTGCCTTCTGGGGCGATCAGTTTGCGATTGCCGCCATGACCTTCACCCTGCTTTACGGGGCGGCAAACGGCGTCCTGACAATCACGCGCGGAACCCTTCCCCTGATGATCTTTGGCAATGCCCGCTACGGCCATCAGGTCGGGCGTTTGCTGGTACCGGGTTTTATCCTCTCCGCCCTCGCACCCAGCCTTTACGAACGCGCCATCGCGCACTGGGGCCCCAACGGCGCACTCTGGCTTTCCATCGGCCTGCTGGCCTGTGCCTGTGGCGCAGCCATATGGCTTTATCTGCTCTTACGCCCGCAAAGGTCTGAAACCCGCCCTGCGCTGATTGTCCGATAGATATTTCTCATAAAAAAAGCCCGCAAATCAAATTTGCGGGCCTCACTAGCATCGCGTCGCGTTCAGAACTTCAGGTCTAAGGTAATCATCACATCTGCGCGCTGCGCAGCCGGATCCCCGGACAGGCTCAACTTACTCGAAAATCTGTCATCAATATCCGCAAGCATTGCGCCCGCGGAAATTTCTGGCGTCCCACGATCAGACAGGCTGGTACCGACATAGGGCGACGCCGTTACGGCAAAGTTTCCATCCCGACCGGTAAACGAAATACCATAAGCAACCAAACCGCTCAGCGTGTATTCGCGGTAATCATCACGCCCGACCATGCGCGACCCTTCGATTGAGCCCGACAGACCCGTCCCGCCCGAGGCAAACCGCACACCACCACCAAGGTCAAACGCCCCGGCATCGCCGTTGGTCTGGTCGGTGAAATCGTGGATATAACCCGCTTTGACATATGGCGTCAGGGACGTCTCGCTTATCTGGAAAGAATAGGCCAGCTCGGCATTCGGCTTTAACTGAACGGTATTGACCGAGGATTCAGCAACCCGGCTACCGTCACTTTCGGTGTAGGCAGCAAGCGTATTGCGCGACGTCAATGCACCCAGCCCGCCCGTAACCCGAAACGGGCTATCTGCAATTGGCTGGAAAGTCTGGCGTGCATCAACCTGCAGATACCAGGTCTGGCTGTCGGTATTTCCCGTCACAGTGCTATTGCGGCTTCTGGCGACATCCCCGAACGCATATCCCGCAATCGCCGAGAAGGTCAGCATGTCCGACGGTCTATAGATCACATAGGGCGAGAGGTTCCACGTATCCTCTTCGTAAGTGCCGTTCTCAAAGGTGGTCGTAATGTCTGTCTGGGCGTAGCCGACGGACATACCCGCCACCAGTGCGGGCGAAAAACGATAATCCGCACCGACATTGTACCCCCAGACGCTACCGTCGTAACGGCCGTCCTCGCCCGTCCGGTTGCGCGTATTCTCGATATCGGTAAAGGACCCATGCCCCCAGATCGTAATCGGACTTTCGCGAGACAGCAGCGTTCGTTGTTCCGCCCCATCCGTTGCACTATCAGCGTTTTGCGCCACCGCAAGCACACGCGATGTATCGAAAGACGCAAGCATCGCCAGCCCGCCCAGGGTTGTCCCCTCCGTGCGCGTTTTCTTGCCCATGGGATCATCAAGCAAGCCCACTGAAGCAAAACCGAATTGCTGTGTCGACGTGGTGTTAGTATTAGCCGGCACCGTTCCAACGGATTGGCCAGCTGTCATATTGGCCACCCGTGATCCGAAATTCTGGCCGATGATCACAGATTGCGCCCGTGTTGCCGAACCTTGAAGCGCGCGCAGGGCAGCGGCCGAGCTATCAGAGGATGCAGCATCAGCAGTCGTGATTGTGACCGATGCACTGTTGAAGGTCGTAGCCCCCCCCTACCACTAGGGTATAATTGACGGTCATCCGGATCGTCGCCCCGTTCTCCCCATCAATGGTGACCGTCGCGGTTTCATTAGTGGCATTTTCGCGGTCATTTGTGCAACTAGCACCAGCGGCGGCGTTAAAAGCGCCGAGACGACATCCTCTATGCGCAGCATCGTCGCTGCTACCCCCGGTTCCGATCCTGAATTGCTCGACTGAGAGGTTCGAGTTTCGGACCTGGAAGACGATATCGCGCAATGCGGTGCTGTTGTTTTCATTATTTGCCGCGACGCAGGTACCATCACTGTCGTCGTAGGCCACATGAGAGGTCGATGCATTGGCTGCTGCGAGGTTGGTGCAGGTGATTGTCGTCGTTGCCGCAAATGCGTCACGCCCATCACCGGCCATAAAGCCACAAAAGATGGTCATCGCCAAAAGCAGCAACGATGGCAATTTAGCAATACTAATCATACAGGTCCCCGAACCATTCCGCCCCAAACAGATTTATCGCACGCAACACCGCGTTGCATAACAACCTCCCACGCAACACTGCGTTGTGTAATAACCTGACTAGCTAAAATTTTTATTGTGATCAACCTTTTAAGAGCCACAAAAACAACGCGCGGTTTCACCACGCGGAAACTTCAGGCCCTGTGTCGCTTCTTTTGGTCGGGAGCGTATCTTCAACCCACGGTGGCTTAACCGGCCTTCCATGCGGTTTCCAGCATGTCGGAAATCGCCTTGCTAAGATGCCCCGACACGGGCAGGGCGGGCGGAATGTTTTCGGCAATCATCGGACAACGAATCATCCATCAGCACCTTGAACGCATCACGATAATAAATCATGTCATCAATACTCATTCCCGACACATTGGCCATCTGCCCATAACTGGCAGTTCAAACCCCGCCAAGGGCTGGATAAATCAACGCCGCCCCGGAACCCGGCCCCCAAAGCTCTCTTCGCGCGCCCGGACCGCAATCCCGGCAGCCAGAACGATCTTCTTGCCTGAATGCACCCGGCGATCTGATCCGTGCCTTTGCCGATCCGCCGGTCTTGCATTTCACGGGTTGGGTTGGGTTGGGTTGGGTCGGGGCGGGTCGGCTCTGCTCGGCTCTGCTCTGCTCGGCTCTGGCCCTGCCATGCCTGCCCCGCCATTCCGATGCCGCCTTTGTGACATTGGCCGGGCTTGGCGGAGGTGATGCTGCACGGGCAACGGGCAAATCCCCTGCCCGGCCTTCGCATAGCTTGGCGGTCTGGCAGTCTCGCGGCCTGACGGTTTCGCAGCTTGGCCGTCTGGCGATCTGGCATCGACGGAGCTGTCGCACCTGCCGATCTGATCCGGTCGCAATTCGGCCCTGCCGCAACCACAGTCATTGCCATCGCCACCCCTGTCGGGTTTGCCTCTTTCGCCTTCCCGACACTTCCGGCACGTCCCGATGCCCGAAGGACACATTTCTCCCGTCATGATTAACAACCGTTTTCGCAAATGCCCCCCGAAACTTATCGAGGCTATCGGGCGTCACCGCCCGGACGCACGTCCCCCGTAATGACTTTTCCATCCGCCATCAATGCCCCTGTGGCAACGTCGTCGTCGCCCTGCCGCCCCATCAGATCGCTGAACAATCATCGTCACTTTCCTGTCTTCCCGGCCCGGATAAGCAAAAACCCGCGAAAGCGCATCACGCTTTGCGGGTTTTTGATCCGGGTGCATTTGTCCCGTTGACTTTGCCTTTATGGCACAAATAAAAGAACAAATCAAGAACATTTTTCGGAAAAATTCATTCCCGTGAAAATGGTATATTTTTCAATATATTAGGAAGGCCCGCCCGCAGGATAAATCAGAATAAATCCGGCGGGCGGTGATGCTGCCCCGGCCCCATACCAGTCCCGGCATTGGGAGTTTTCATCCCATCAGGATCACGCCGATTTGGCGTAACCAATATCTTTCAGGGCTTCGGCAATTTCCGGCAAAATCCCCGGATCATCAATGGTTGCCGGGGCGTTATATGCCTCCCCATCCGCGATGGATCGCATGGTTTTACGAAGGATTTTGCCCGACCGGGTTTTGGGCAGACGATCCACGATGGTTGCCTGCTTAAACGCCGCAACCGGCCCGATCTGATCGCGGACCATGGCAACCACTTCCTTGATGATCGCCTCATGCGGGCGGTCCACCCCGGATTTCAGAACCACAAAGCCAAGCGGTAATTGCCCCTTAAGGTCATCATGCACCCCAATGACGGCACATTCGGCAACATCGGGATGCCCCGAAAGCACTTCTTCCATCGCCCCGGTCGACAATCGATGCCCCGCGACATTGATGATGTCATCGGTTCGCGACATCACATAGATATAGCCGTCCTCATCGATAAAACCGGCATCCCCGGTGGCGTAATAGCCCGGGAATTCTTCCAGATAGGCCGACCTGAACCTTTCATCATTCTGCCAAAGGGTCGGAAGTGTTCCCGGCGGCAATGGCAGCTTGGCGACCAGTGCGCCGATCTTGCCGCGTTCAAGCGGCTTGCCGCCCTCATCCACCACCTGCACGTCCCAGCCACAGGCCGCGACCGTCGGCGATCCATATTTGATCGGCAGCATTTCAATACCGCGCGGATTGGCACAGATCGACCAGCCGGTTTCGGTCTGCCACCAATGGTCGATCACCGGCACGCCAAGGCTGTCTTCGGCCCAGTGCAGCGTATCGGGGTCTGACCGTTCGCCCGCAAGATAAAGCGCCTTCAGGCATGAAAGATCATAATTGGCCATCAACGCGGCCTTGGGATCATCGCGCTTGATCGCGCGAAACGCGGTTGGTGCGGTAAACAGGACCTTGACGCGATGCTGCGATATCACCCGCCAGAATGCCCCGGCATCGGGCGTTCCGACCGGTTTTCCTTCATACATCACCGTCGTGCATCCGGCCAGAAGCGGCGCATAAACGATATAGGAATGCCCGACGACCCACCCCACATCGGATGCCGCCCAATACACATCACCCGCCTCAACATCATAGATATTTTTCATCGACCAGTTAAGCGCCACCATATGACCGCCATTGTCGCGCACAACCCCTTTGGGCTGGCCGGTCGTGCCCGATGTGTACAGCACATAAAGCGGGTCGGTCGCGGCCACGGGCACACAATCAGCCGGGGCGGCCTTGGCACATTCCGCCATCCAGTCAAAATCACGGCCGTCGATCAGCGGGGCCGAACATTGCGCCCGCTGGAACATCAGGACCGTTTCGACCTTGTGCTTCGCCTGATCAATCGCGCGGTCCAGAAGCGGCTTGTATTCGATCACCCGCGATCCCTCGATACCGCAACTGGCACTCAGGATCAGCTTTGGCTTTGCGTCATTGATCCGGGTCGCAAGCTCGTTCGATGCAAAGCCACCAAACACGACCGAATGGATCGCACCAATGCGCGCACAGGCCAGCATCGCCATCGCCGCCTGCGGGATCATTGGCATATAGATGATCACCCGGTCGCCTTTGGTCACCCCCTTGGCATGCAGGGCCCCGGCAAGGCGCGCAACCTCATCACGCAACCGGTTATAGGTGAATGTTTCAATCGTATTGGTGACGGGGCTGTCATAAATCAGGGCCGCCTGTTCACCACGACCGCCTTCGATATGACGATCCAGCGCATTAAAACAGGTATTGACCATTCCGCCTTCGAACCAGCGATAAAACGGCGCGTTGCTGTCATCAAGCACCCGGTCCCATTTCTTGTACCAGGACAGACTTTCCGCAGCTTCTGCCCAGAAACCTTCCTTGTCCGCGATCGAACGATCATAGATTTCCTGATAGCGACCCGTCATTTGTGAAACTTCCTCCCGCGCGTCTGGATCTTTGCCCAAATATACGCGTCTGGCTTGTGTGCTGCGTTACCGCGACATCATCATCCGCAAATGTTGTGACATCGCCTGCCCGATCCGTATCAAGGGCCAGCCCCAAGGCCGCCCTAATTCGGCATCATAATACCGATTTAAATTTCCAATGCCCCTTAGACATTGGTAGAGGGCAGAAAACCGGGATTTTTGCGGATTTAAATCAATCCAGAAAACATCTTTCCACGTATGTTGCTTTATGAAGGTCAGAACGCAGAAGGATGCTTACAAGAATGCCGCCTCTCGTTGTGGGCGACAAGCGGAGGCGGCAAAAAATGAAGGAACTGATCCTGTCGTCAGGAGATGCATTTTTCAGGAAATCGGCACAGCCTTACCATCACGCCATGCGGATTTTGCCAGCATCCTCTTGACGGCTAATGGGTTATTCGACTTATCTCGTCCTTGATTTCGAGCTTGCGGCGTTTAATGTCTGCGACACGGGAATTGTCTGGCGCCGGGCGGCGCTGCTCGTAATGGAGTTCCTGCTCAAGTGCAGCATGTTTGGCAGTGAGAGCTTCGACATGGGATTGAACACTCATTCGCCTACTCCTCAGTTCTGACTTTGCCCACACAAAGATGGTAGTAATTCTGTAATATGATTTCCAGTCTTTCGACGACGCAATCGTTCAAATAGTGACCCGGATAACACATAAAATGTCTCAAAAGGATCGACTTATCATTGGCATAACCGGCGCGTCCGGGGTGATTTACGGCATTCGTTTTTTACAGCTGCTGAAAAATTCGCCAATCGAGACCCACCTGATCCTTTCAAAGGCGGCAGAGCGCACAATCGCCTATGAAACCGATTTTAAAATCCGCGATATCAAAGAGTTGGCAGATGTTGTCCATGACAATGCGGATATCGGTGCCTCAATCGCATCCGGTTCTTTTCGCGCACGCGGCATGGTCATCGCCCCCTGCTCGATGAAGTCTCTAGCCGAGGTCGCAAGCGGAGTCGCAGACAATCTGATCGCACGTGCCGCCGATGTGATGCTCAAGGAACGCCGCCGACTGGTTTTGATGGCGCGTGAAACGCCTTTGCATGCCGGCCACATCCGCAATATGGCACTGGCGACTGAAAACGGTGCGATCATTGCCCCGCCGGTTCCCGCCTTCTATGCGCGCCCGCAATCGCTTGATGAAATGGTCACGCAAAGCTGCGGCCGGGTCCTTGATCTGTTTGATATCGATCTTCCGGAAACGGCCCGCTGGGGCGACACGGACGCCGAAAACCACATCCCGGTCACCGGCAAACCGCGCAAGACGGATTAAGCTATCAGGCCGCCCTGCGCCTTCGGACTTAACTTCATGCAGGCGCAAAGCTGTTCCAGCGCAGCATCGCATTCCGACTGGCTCATCTTAAAGCGGGTCGGCGATAGATAGGCCCGTGCCGGTGCCATCGGATCACCGGCCGGGACGGTTTCAACGGCCTTGCACAGAAGTTCCTGTTCGATACGTTCGGCGGCAACTTCGTCATTCTTGACCTTGCCACGCAGTTTTTGCGCACTGCTCCAATCGGCATTGCGCAAAAAGCGACGGGTATTGCGCAACGGCACAATCACCTGTTCACGCCAGTCCCGCACCGCATTTTCAAGGGCGGATATGCTATGCGGTGCCTGCCCCTTCTGGCCAAGATAGAACATGAACAGCAACATGTTCACATCCAGATCACAACGTTCCTGCAATTCAAGACAAAGCGGCGCAACGCCGTCCCGTCCATACATCTCGACCGTAAAGGCCCAGACTTCCTCTGCGTTCATATCCAACCTGTGCGTTTTTCGTTTTTATAAGCGTGCGATCTTTTGATCAGACCGTCTTTGCCGTCCGCGCTGTTTCTGGCGGATGCCCCAGATAGGCACCAAGCCCTTTTGCGGTCGATACCATGGTTCCCTTGGTATCGACAAGACGCGGCCCGACAATCACATCGGCCATCGCAACATCAATCACCTTGCGCTTTGACCAGGCGACGACACGATCAAACCTTTTCTGCGCAATCAGGTCCACCGCATGCACCCCGAAGGCCGATGCAATGACCCGGTCGCGCGGCGATGGAATCCCGCCGCGCTGCACATGGCCCAGCACGGTCACACGGGTTTCCCAGCCGGTTCGTGCGCCCAACTCATCGGCCAACCAATGCCCGATCCCGCCATAACGTATTTTCTGACCATCATCCCCTTGCGTCACCGCCGCACCGTCATCGCGTTTTACGGCCTCGGCAACGATCACCAATGCATGATTGCGTCCACGCTTGCGGATATTCAGACAATGTTCGGTCAGGGCATCCAGATCGTAATCCATTTCCGGGATCAGGATCGCATCCGCCCCACCGGCGACCCCGGCAAAAAGGGCAATATGCCCGGCATCGCGCCCCATGACTTCAAGGATCATGATGCGGTCATGGGATGCGGCTGTCGGCTGCAACCGGTCAAGTGCCTCGACCGCCACATTGACCGCCGTGGTAAAGCCGACGGAATATTCCGTCAGTGCCAGATCATTATCGATGGTTTTGGGGATACCCACCAGATTGATGCCACCCATTTCGGCCAACCGATGCAGGATCGCCATACTGCCATCCCCGCCAACCCCGATCAGGGCATCAAGGCCAAGCTTGTGATACCCGGCAATCACATCGGCGGATCGGTCGGCAAAACTGCCATCAGGCATCGGATAATGGAACGGATCCCCCTTATTCACGGTGCCAAGAATCGTACCGCCCAAACGCAGCATTCCGTCATTATTGACGTAATCGTTCAGATCAATGGCCTGCGGCGGGTCCTGCATCAAACCGTGCGTCCCCTGCCGGATGCCAACCACGTCCCAGCCATAACCAAGTACCGCACGGCGTACAACCGCCAGAATAACCGCATTCAGGCCCGCGCAATCGCCGCCACTGGTCAGAATTCCGATCCGCATCCGTATCCTCCGTCCTATCCGATCTTGCTTAACAAAGCAGATTACAAATCATATGGGTTGCCAACCCGAATTCTGATAGTATTACAGGCTCTTCGCGTCGCTAACCAAGCTGGATCAAAAATGGACGAAATCAATCAGATCGCGGTTGAAAAAAGACTGCTGTTTCTGCGCGAGGAACATCGTGATCTCGATATCGCAATCGAACAACTGGCCCACGGGGCCCATCACGATCAGTTGCGGCTGGGGCGCATGAAAAAACGGAAACTCGCCCTAAAGGACGAGATTCTGTATCTCGAGTCGCAACTCGTACCCGACATTATCGCCTGATAAACAATCCGGTGTTTCCGGCAGAACACCCCTTTTGGAAAGACACGAGCGGCACGGCAGGACGCCGTTCTCGCCTCAAAGACCGCTTGGAATACGTTGTAATTGCGCTGATTTCATTTCTTTTTCAGCACGCAGGGCATAATCGACAGATACCAACGCTTCTTCGGCGGTTTCCCCCGATTTGACGTGATAAATGCCAAAAACCGGAACGATGGTGATGTATTTTCCGTTCCAGAAATAAGGATGCTTTCTTAGCCGACGTGTAATTGCGTCTGCCCGCTGCCAGGCATCCTGTTCATCCATGTTGTAAAGCAACGCGATAAAATCGTTGCAGCCAAGATATCCGACCTGATGGGGCGGCATGATGAATTCGGTAATCGTGCGATACAAAAAGGTAAACACCCCTTCCTTGCATCCATGACCGTGCCGCTGCAACACATCATCAAGATTGGCAATCTCGCACAGCAACAGCGCGCGTGTCGTTCGATCCGATCCAACCAGCACCATTTCATTTTCAACAATCTGCATGAAACTGGTGCGGCTTAACGCGCCGGTAAATGGATCACGCCCTTCTGCGCGGGCCAGTTCGACCTGATGACGCTGCAATTCGCTCAGATGGTCCGAAAGCCCGTTAACGCGCAGCATCAAACGCGAAATCGCCCGTTCCACAGCCGGGGTCACCTGTTCATCAGGAATGCCCAGAACATCGGCAATGTCGTGGATGTTCGCGGTAACAGCCGGTTCGGCATTCAGGATATCGCGATTGACGATATCAACCTGATGCTGATCGGGGTCAGGCGCACCTTTTTTGCGCACCGACCTGCCATAGGTGTACGCGGCATAGGGATTGGATGGATACCGTCCATCGCCCGCCCCCATTGATGACGGTGTGGCGGCACCGGGTCTGGTGACTTTCATGTCTGCCCTCTCTTGTGCTACCTGCACAGAGACAAAAATTAAGATCAAAAACTATAAACCCAAAATACTTATACTTCACTTAAATTATCAACTGTAAGCAAGGATAGTATCCCTACCCTTATAGCTACCCCTGCGCAATATTGCGCGCCGCGCAGAATGCTGCGCGAAACGATGTCATATCGCGCCATTGGCGGGCTTGCATGATCACCCTTCCTGCCTATAATGCGGGCCTTCTGATAACGCCCGAAAACGGAGCCGCCAGCATGAGCGATCAAAGCCCGGTCATCGGCATTATCATGGGAAGCCAGTCTGACTGGGAAACCATGAAAAATGCAGCAGATGTCCTTGATGCGCTGCACGTCCCCTACGAAACCAAAATCGTATCAGCCCATCGCACCCCTGATCGCCTGTATGACTATGCCAAATCAGCAAAGTCGCGCGGCCTTAAGGTGATTATTGCCGGTGCTGGTGGTGCGGCCCACCTTCCGGGCATGGCCGCGGCCATGACGCCGCTTCCGGTTCTCGGCGTTCCGGTACAAAGCCGCACGCTTAAGGGCCTTGATAGCCTTCTGTCGATCGTTCAGATGCCGGGCGGCGTTCCGGTCGGAACACTGGCAATCGGTTCGGCCGGGGCCAAGAATGCCGGCCTGATGGCCGCCGGGATCATGGCACTGATGGATGATGCGCTCGCAGGACGTCTTGACGACTGGCGCGCACAGCAAACCGACGCGGTCGCCGAAGAACCGGTCGATCCCGCACCGTGACATGAATGAAGCGCGCCCGAACGGGCGCGTTTTTCTTTGGCATCATTCAGGTCAATGATGCCCGCCCCAACCGGGGAATGTGAAGGAATTCGAGGAATAAATGACGCAGGATTTCGCGACACGCATCATCGCACCGGGCAGCACGATTGGCATCATGGGCAATGGCCAGCTTGGCCGGATGGCCGCCCTGTGCGCTGCCGAGCTTGGCTATAAGGTTCATGTTTTCGGCCCCGGCACAGACAGCCCGACCGAACAGGTCTGTGCCAAGGCAACAATTGCCGATTACACCGATCTCGATGCGCTTCGTGCCTTTGCCGCCGATGTTGATGTCGTGACGTTTGAATTTGAAAACGTGCCGCATGACAGCGTGAAACTGTTATCCGAACTGGTGCCTGTCCGTCCGGGCTGGAAATGCCTGCATCTGTCGCAGAACCGTCTGCGTGAAAAGACTTTCTGCAATGAAAACGGCATCGGCACGGCACCTTTTGCCGCCGTCCGTTCGATTGCCGATCTTGAGGCCGCCGTTGCCAAACTTGGCCGCCCCGCCGTGCTTAAAACCACCGAAATGGGCTACGACGGCAAGGGTCAGGTCAAAATAACTGACGAAACCAGCCTTGCCGACGCATGGACGGAAATGAACGGTGCCGAGGCCATCCTCGAAGGATTCATCTCGTTCGAGCGTGAAATCTCGGTCATTGTCGCGCGCGGGGTCAAGGGGGACACCGCCTGCTTCTGCCCGGTTGAAAATGTGCATACCAATCACATTCTTGATGTCACCATCGCCCCGGCGAAAATTCCCGCCGATCTTGCCCGAAAGGCCGAGGACATCGCCACCCGTCTGGTCGAGGCGATGGAATTTGTCGGGTTGCTGGCGGTCGAGATGTTTGTGACCACTGATGGCGACGTTCTGGTAAACGAAGTTGCCCCGCGTCCGCACAATTCCGGCCACTGGACGATTGATGCCTGTGTCACCAGCCAGTTCGAACAGTTCATCCGTGCTGTTTGCGGATTGCCGTTGGGCAATCCGGCCCACCATTCAAATGCCCGGATGAAGAACCTTCTGGGCCATGACATTGATGACTGGCAGGCAATTTTGGCCGAGCCGGATGCAAAACTGCACCTTTATGGCAAGGCCGAAGCCAAAGCCGGGCGCAAGATGGGCCATATCACCTGGGTTCTGCCCAAAGAGGACTGATATCCATCCGAGTGCAATTTATGCCAATGCCCCGAACCATGCTGGTTTCGGGGCATTTTTCATTGGATCACAGATGCTTCGCCCGGCAGGCAGTTTCTTCCTGCCAAACTGGCATTGCGCTTGCTGATATCCCGTCAGGAAATACTTTTCGGGTAACAGGCGTGATGAAAAAACTTCTTCTCATCCTTGCAGTCATAACCGGCTTTGCATCAGCCACCGGCACAAATAACGCCGCCCACGCCGCACCGGGGGCCGCGGGTTTCCCGGATGTACTGCAAGGCGACCAGCTTCGGTTTGGCAATATGATTGTCGAACTGTTTGGCATCCGCGCCCCGCGACCGGGCATGATCTGCCGGGCAGGCAGTGTCGAGTTTCAATGCGGGGCCGCCGCCGCACAGGCACTTGACCGCATCATTGAAAATTATGCCGTCGCCTGCCAGCAGGTTTCAGATTCCCAGCTATTCCCGATGCTGACCGAATGCCGCATGGGTCAGACCGACATCAACCGTTTGCTGCTGCGCGCGGGTTGGGCAATTGTCGATATGAACAGTTGCGATGGCAACCCGAACTGCCTGACCTATCTGGGGGATCAGGCCCATGCCAAGGAAAACCGCAAAGGCATGTGGATGGGTGACCTGCCCTATGAACTGGTTGCATTGGCCGCCAAACCAAAGCCGATTGATATCGACAACGCCAATGGCGAAACGGAAGTCGCCAACGACAACGGTGCACCGTTCAGCATCAATCTTGCCGCCGAAATGGAACAGGCGAACAAGCCCGACACGACGCTTCTGAGCTTTCTGATGCGCTAGACGCAGTCACGCGCCTTGTCCCCAAAGTCCTCCCCAACGCAAAACGCCGCCCGATGCAGGGCGGCGTTTTGTCTATGGATATAAATCAGAGCCGGTCTATGCGCCGAACTGGCGACGGACCCGCCCCGGCGTTGGCATGCATTTGGCCAGCTTCGCACCAAGCTTGAACGGGGTTGCCGCGAATTTCCCTGCCTTTTTAACCGTGCCGGTGATTTTCGGGATTTGCATGACATTGCCGATCCGGCGATCCAGAAAGACCCAGCTGTCTGCGTGACCTTCGGATTTGTCATCCAGCCAGTAGGCAAGTGTCGAACCATAAACCCCCGCCAGCAACATCCGTTTGGTGTACCAATTGTGATCGGTCGACGTATCACCGGCCGCGATCCACATCTTATCCACCGTGCCATGCGTCAGCTTAAGGCTAAGCGGGACGTTTTGCGGCAATGCCAGATAGGAAAGGGCTGCCCGCACCGTATCCTTTTCATGTTCCACCAGCGACAGTCGGGTTTTGACCGCAGTGGCAATCCGTTCGCGGATTTTCATCGATGGCAGATCAAGCTCGTCGAGTTCCTCGACCATTTTGCGATCTGTCATCTCGACATAGGTAATGATGGCCTGACGAATGCCCCCGGGCAAAAGACGATCCACCTCGCCCGGTGCAAGTTCAAGGTCCTCGGCACCGCTGCGAAGGGCGGCCATGCTCCAGCCGTCAAACGGGATATGTTGAAGTGCCGCCGCAACCAGCGCCTCACGCTGCGTACGCAGGCGGTTCATGCTTTCGGAAACGGTCATTTCAGGCCTCCTTGCTTTCGTCATTGGCACCATCATCGGAACTGTCAGCAGATGATGCCCCCTGTCTGAGGGGCGTCTCGGGCGGGTTGTCGCGCAACTCGTCGGCAAAGCCCAGCAACGTCATGTCTTCCATACGTTCGGGATACATCACCCCGATCAAATGATCATATTCATGCTGAACCACGCGCGCATGGAATCCACCGGCAATGCGTTCAACATCCTTGCCATATTCATCTAACCCGCGGTAACGGATTTTGTTCCAGCGCGGCACCACGCCCTGCAACCCGGGAATCGAAAGGCATCCTTCCCAGCCATCAACGATTTCATCGCCAATCGCCTCTATTTCCGGATTGATCAGCACGCTTAACGGCACTTCCGCATCATCGGGATCATCGCTTTTGCGAAAGGCCGGGACATAAAAAACCATGATCGCCTTTGACTGAAACACCTGCGGTGCCGCAAGGCCAACGCCTCCGGCATCCTTCATGGTGTCCTTCATATCCGCGATCAAACGCTGGATTTCTGGATCAAGCGGGTTTTCGACCTGGTCCGCGACCCTGCGCAGAACCGGGTGGCCCATCCGGGCAATTTTAAGGATCGACATGGCTCTATATCCAACCAAAACGCCCCGACTGTAAAGCCCCTACGCATGATCCGCCGCCTAATGAGCCGACAAAACCAACGTCTGTAGCGGCCAGAGCAGCGCCTGAATACGCAGTAACAACGCATGCACGATCCCGACCGTCTGCACCATATGCAGGAACAACCATTCGCCCGTACTGATTTCCGGGTTTTCAAGCTGATCATGGGTATTGGTATAGGCATTGGCAACGCACTGGCTGCCCCTTGGCACATCCTTGATCTGCTCAGGATAAAGCGGGATCATTTTGGCAAGGAACGTACCCGGTACGGCCCGTTCCGAGATATCTAGCAATCTGTCTGTCGGGCGGAACTGACCGGCAGCAATCACCGGTTGCACACTGGTTACCAACATCGGGATGACTTCAAACGGCAGCGACGCACACGACATTTCCGCAAGAATCCCGGCTTTGACAACCTGGGCGGAAACCTGCTGAAAACCGGCTTGGAATATGACCTCCTCGGGTTCGGCTGGTATAAGGATACCGGCCGGACGTAACAACGGATTGACGATATCACCGATCTGCAATGCAAATTGCTGTATCACGCCATCGACACCGGCCCGGACAACGGTTTTGCCAAGGGCAACCTCGGCCGAACGAAGCGACGCTTCCGCGCTGGCAAGCTGGGCTGGCAGAAGGGTTTCCATTCTGGTTTCGACGGCATTGACATTGGCCTTGGCCGCATTAACCGATCCCTGTCGTGTGGTTAAGGCCACTTCAAGCCGTTCGACCTCCCGCCGGGAAACCGCATTGGTACCGCGTGACAAAAGATCAGCCTTGACCGCCAATTCCTCGCGCACCTGCTCATACGCCCCTTGCGCTTCTTCAAGATTGCCGTTCGCCACCGCAAGATCAGCCTGCGTTACCGCCATCTGCGCACGGATTTCCTGCACCTGCTGCCGGGCGATTTCGACCGCCTCGGTTTCTGTCCGGTCATCAAGGCGGAATAACGGTTCGCCCGATTTTACCTGATCATCGTTATCGACATAAATCTCGACCACCCGGCCATTTTTCTCCGGCAAGATGGTCAGGGTCCGATAGAACGACGCAACGTTATGACTTGACGGGTGGTAATAAAAAATCAGCGTAATCAGCGAAATTGTCAGGATCGCACAGCCGACAATCCCGTATCGCAGCTCGTACCAGACCGAAAACAGGGTGATTTCCTTGCCGATACGTTTGCCCTGCGCATATCGGCGAATCAAGTAATCAGGCAGGATCGTAAAAATGGAACATAGCATAAGTTCAAACATCTTTACGGCCCTCCTGCACATTCATATCGGCGGAGATCGTCGAGGCGTCACCATCGGTGACCGGCTTTGGCCCGGTGGATTCGCTCATTACCCCCTTTTCCCGTGCCATGGCCTTCACGGCATCAGCAATCGCATTAATCGGGGTGTAAAAATCGGGAACCTGAACCACGGCAATCACCAAAGCCGCCAGCCAGAACAGGTTGTTATGGGTAAACAGCGCCAGAAGCGTCAGGATACTGATAAGCTGGATCTGGGTGTGATTGGCATGATGGGCCAACCGTTCAGGCAGGGCATGCAGGCTCAGATAAAGAGCCCCCAACCCAAACACCCCCAGAACGACAGACCAGACAACAATCATGAACAGCACATCCGACTGTCCGGGCCCGGTAATGAAGAACGGCGCATGTGCAATTGCCGTCTCTCGCAATGAGCTTTCCATGTGCAAATATCCCACCGTTATGAGGGCTCTGCGCGGATGCAAACCTACGCCACCGGCGGCATACCCAAACTCACCCCCAGCGATAAGCCCAATTTTGTCAAAGCATTATATCAACTTTTGAGATTTTTTTCGGACATACAATTCGCGCAAAGCGCAACACCACAAACCCAGAGTCTGGAAATTCGTGTTTTGCCTTGGCGTTTTGCGCCTTTGGCTCAACCAACGCCAAAGGCGAATATCTCCTTCCCTCTTTTCTTTTGCTCCGCTTTGGACTATATAAAGCCCACGGTCATACAGGCCGTGCTACCAACCGGAGGGCATGCTGCCTTATCCGGGTGTTTTTGTTTTTTTGAAAGGAGCGTGGTTTCCGTGCAGGTAATCGTTCGCGACAACAATGTCGATCAGGCTCTGAAAGCGCTTAAGAAAAAGATGCAGCGCGAGGGCATTTTTCGTGAGATGAAACTCCGCCGCCACTTTGAAAAGCCGTCGGAGAAGAAAGCTCGCGAAGGGGCGGAAGCAGTCCGCCGTTCCCGCAAGCTGGAGCGCAAGCGCATCGAGCGCGAAGGCTTCTAGTCTTTTTCACTTTCGGGGTTCCTCGAACGTGACTGTACGATCGGTTTTGGCTTGCTAAAACCGGACCCGTGCGCCAAGCCCGCCTCGGAGCAATCCGGGCGGGTTTGGTTTTTTATACCCCTTTTTTCCAAATCTCTCCCCGGATCGCATAGCTGTCATTCCTGCTAAGTTTTTTGCCTTGGCATCGGATTGTTTTAAACAATTCCCCGGCAGGTCTTCACCCGCCATGCGCAAACACCTTTGCGCCACCACCAACCAGTCAATCGGGGAGACATGACTGTGAACACACAAACCGATACCGGCAACGCCCCCGCCGGATCCGACTTCAATGGATATTACCGACTGACCCGCGTCCTGCCTGTCATCGCTGTGATGGCCGCGATCTATGGCATTGCCGCACTGGTCGATTACCACATCAATGCTGTCTTGCTGACCATCGTTGTCATGATCGCGCTGTGTCTTTTGCGCGTTCCAGTGCCGATTGCGCTGATTTCCGCCGCCTTGCTGGGTGCACTGCATGCCGGGATGGATACAACCACCGCCATCGGTGCGCTTAATGACAACCTTCTGGTCGGCGCGCAGGTCGGCATGACCTATGTGATGATCGGTGCCTTTGCGGTTGCGATTACGCGTTCGGGCATTCTTGATCTGTTTGCCCAAAAGATCGCCGCCCGTGTCGGAAGCGATGCGCAAAGTACCTCAAAGGGCCTTAAGTGGTTCCTGTTTGCGATCTTCATTTTCTGTTCGTTGATTTCACAGAACCTGGTGCCGGTTCATATCGCCTTTATCCCGGTGATGATCCCGCCGCTTCTGGCCGTATTCAATCGCCTGCGGATTGACCGCCGCGCCATTGCCTGCATCCTCGCCTGCTCGATCAGCTTTTCCTATCTTCTGCTGCCGACCGGCTTTGGGGCGATTTACCTTAATGAAATCCTGATGGCCAATGTCAACGACGTTGGTGCGGCCTATGACCTTTCCATGACGGCCGATATGGCGCCCAAGGCTATGTTCCTGCCGGTTATGGGGATTGTCGCCGGGATGCTGGTTGCGGTCTTCATCACCTATCGCAAACCCCGCGATTATGTGACCGATCCATCTGCCGAGCGCCATATCAACCCGGCCAAGCCCGTGTCGATCAATCCGCTTCAACTGCTGGCAACCTTAGCCGCCCTTGCCGTTGCGCTGATCTGCCAGTTGCAGTTTGACAGCCTTCTGGTCGGCGCGATGATCGGCTTTGTCATTCTGGCGGCGGCGGGCATTTTCCGCTGGCGGGCTCAGGATGATGTCTTCACCGAAGGCATGCGGATGATGGCCCAGATTGCCGTGATCATCACCATAGCATCGGGCTTTGCCGGGGTGCTTGATGCCACCGGCGAAATTGCTCCGCTGGTGCAGGCCAGTGCCGAACTGATCGGCGATAACAAGGCAGTTGGCGCGCTGATCATGCTTCTGGTCGGCCTGTTCATCACTATCGGCTTTGGCGACAGCTTCGCCAGCGTGCCGATCCTGGCTCCGATCTATATCCCGCTGGCACTGGCCCTTGGCTTCTCGCCCATGGCAACCATTGCGCTTCTGGGGGCATCGGCTGCCCTTGGCGATGCCGGATCACCGGCATCCACCATCACGCTTGGCGCAACATCGGGCCTTAATGCCGACGGGCAGCATGACCATGTCAAGGATTCAGTGATCCCGACCTTCATCCACGCCAATTTTGGAATGGTTGTGTTTGCGTGGATTGCGGCCATGACCCTTTGATCAAATCCGCACAATAAAGCCGGAACCAAACAACAAACCCGTCCGATATTTGTCGGACGGGTTTTAATTTGCCGACTGAAACCCGGGTATCATTTCGACCCGAGCAACCAGTCAAACACCCCATCAACAGCTCCCTTTCTGGCGTCATTCGACTGTGTAACGTCTTCGCGCACCAAAAGCCCGAACTGGCTTTTATAGACCGTATAAGTATTGGCGACCGCGATATCGGTGAAAGTCGAACTGCCATATTCGGCATCAATCAGGAAGTTCCAGTCCGCCACCAGCTTGCCGATATCAATGCCCTTGGTCGCATCAAGGTCATAGGCCATATGCGGGCGGGTGTTCTGATCTTCGATATCTTGGTATCGGCCTTCCAGTCGCACCAGCTTGTACCGGGAATCCACGCCAAGAATATTGGCCCACGGCTTGATCTTCACAAACTCCGCGTCAATCCGCCACTGATCGCCGTAAATCACGTATTTGCCAGGGATATCGTGGCCCGGTAATGTCAGATAAGCGTTGTATTCCTGATCCCCGATTTCCTCGAACGTAATTCGCGCCACCGGCTCCTCGGCGGTCAGCCGGAAATAGGTGATGAAAACACCCGAAACCGACGCCACTAGCGCGAGCGACAACAGGACAATCGTAAAGACGGATACTTTCAGAAGTCGGAACATCAATTCTCCCGATTTGAAGGCGGAGTACAATTCTCAGGCATTTTCCTGAGAAAATCTGAACTCTTCACGTGTAATTTGATAATATCTACAACGCTCCTGACGATCTCGAGCAGAACTATATGCCATCCTTTCTTCGAAAGACTTCATACCCCATGAGGTCATGACACCAAAGGATGCCTCATTGGCAAGCTGGGCACCGGCTTCAATGGAATCAAAGCCAAACAGATCAAATCCAGCCTGCAAAATGGTGAGCTTGATTTCGCTTAAATACCCGCGCCGCTGTGCCGGTATCCCTATCCAATATCCAAGCATTCCCCTACGCGGATTATCCTGATAGCGATACAATGAGACCCAGCCAACAAAACGATCTGTCTCACGCTCGATGATCGCCAATGGCAGTGCGTCTCCTGCCGCCGCCTCCTTCCTACTTCTTGTGATGCGATCTCGCGCCATTTCGACGGTGAACGGAACCTTCCAAGAGGCCAACCAACAAGCAATTTCATGTACCATCAAGCTTGCAATGGTTTCCGCGTCCTGATCTTCGACGCATCGCAGATACAGACGTTCGGTTTGCGCACTGAAATTCGTTAGGCTGCTCATAGATTTCTTACTCAAGCAAAATGAAACGAGGCTAGACTGCCAAACCGACAAATACACCGTAGCCGACGGATATTTTAGTCGAGTATGAACCTTTAGAAGAAGAAAAGGGCGACCAAATGGCCGCCCCTCTTGTGTCCCAGCAGTGAAACCAAATCACTCGTCGAGATGCATCACAATCTCTTCGCACATCTTTTTGGCGTCACCGAACAGCATCATCGTGTTGTCCTTGAAGAACAGCTCGTTCTGGATACCGGCGTAGCCTGCCGACATTGAACGCTTGATGAACAGAACGGTTTTGGCTTTTTCGACCTCAAGGATCGGCATGCCAAAAATCGGCGATGACGGGTCGGTTTTGGCTGCCGGGTTGGTGATGTCGTTGGCACCAATCACAAAGGCCACATCCGCCGTGCCGAAATCGCGGTTGATTTCTTCCATTTCAAGCACGTCGTCATAGGGGACATTCGCCTCGGCCAGAAGCACGTTCATGTGGCCTGGCATACGCCCCGCTACCGGATGGATGGCATAGCGAACGTTAACGCCCTCGGCCTTGAGGATATCGCCCATTTCACGAAGCGCATGCTGGGCCTGTGCGACCGCCATGCCGTAACCCGGCACGATGATCACGCTCGACGCGTTTTTCATGATGAAGGCCGCATCGTCGCTTGAGCCCGATTTGACCGAACGGTCGCCATCGGTTCCGACCGCCGGGCCTGCATCGCCCTCGGTCCCGAAGCCGCCAAAGATGACGTTAAAGATCGACCGGTTCATGCCCTTGCACATGATGTAGGACAGGATCGCACCCGATGCACCAACCAGTGCGCCGGTGATGATCAGGGCATTGTTCTGAAGCGTAAAGCCGATGCCGCATGCCGCCCACCCCGAATAGGAGTTCAGCATCGAAACAACAACCGGCATGTCCGCCCCGCCAATCGGAATGATCAGCGTCACGCCAAGCACCAGAGCAAGCACCACCAGAATCCAGAAAGCCGTGTGGCTTTCGGTGGTCACAACGATGATGCCAAACACCAGTATTCCGATTGCGATTGCAAGATTGAGCATATGCTGCCCGGTAAAGCGAACTGGCGTACCCGATACGATCCCCTGCAACTTGCCAAAGGCAACAAGCGAGCCGGTGAAGGTAATGGCACCGATGGCAACGCCAAGGCCCATTTCAATCAGGCTGGCCGCCCCGATATTACCCGCCGTGCCAATGCCATAGGCACCCGGCGAATAAAGGGCGGCGGCGGCAACAAACACCGCTGCCAGACCCACCAGCGAGTGGAAGGCGGCAACAAGTTGCGGCAATGCGGTCATCTTGATCTTGAGCGCGATGACCGTACCAATGGCCCCGCCAAGCAAAATGCCGACAATGATAGTGGTATAAGACACGACTTCGGGTGATGCCAGGGTGGTCAGAATGGCAATCGCCATCCCCACCATGCCAAGGATATTCCCGTTACGTGCCGTTTCCGGTGAAGACAGACCGCGCAGCGACAGAATGAAGCAGACGGACGCCACCAGATACAGGAAAGCCGACAGGTTTTCCGACATTGTGTGTTCCCCCTACTTCTTTTTCTTGAACATGTGCAGCATGCGCTGTGCGACGATGAAACCGCCAAAGATGTTGACCGACGCCAGCACCACGGCAATGAAGCCCATCGCCTTGGACAGGTTCATATCAATCGGGCCAGCCGCCAGAAGCGCACCAACAATGATCACCGATGAAATGGCATTGGTCACCGCCATCAACGGTGAATGAAGGGCCGGGGTGACTTTCCACACAACGTAATAGCCAACAAAGCAGGCCAGAACAAACACCGTCAGGCCAAGCACCGTAGGGCTGACACCGCTTGTATGGACAACCGTGTTGGCCGAGCTGGCCATATCGCCCGCCTGATTGGCAAGGCTATCGGCAAGCTTTGCGGCCTTTTCGGCCAGACCAAGGGCCGCATCGCGCAGCTCGTTGGCATTCTCGGCGGCATTCTGGGCCGCATTTTGGGTTACGGATTGATCAGCCATTTGCGACCTCCTCACCACCGAATTTCGGATGAACAACCTTGCCATCACGGGTCAGCATGGTTTCGGCAATAATCTGGTCTTCGGCATTGAAGGCCAACGTGCCTTTTTCCTTGTCAACGGACAGCGTGATGAAATTCAGAAGGTTTTTGGCATACATCGCCGTTGCATCGGTTGCGACGGAACTGGTGATGTTTTCAGGGCCAATGATTTTCACACCATTATCGGTCACAACCGTTTCACCAAGTTTCGCACCCGCAACGTTGCCACCGCGTTCAGCCGCAAGATCAATGATGACCGATCCCGGCTTCATGCCCGCGACCATGTCGGCGGTAACGATTTCCGGTGCCGGACGGCCCGGAATCAATGCTGTTGTGATGACGATATCGGTCTTTGCCAGAACTTCCTTAAGCTTGGCGGCCTGTTTGGCCTTGTATTCGTCCGACATTTCCTTGGCATAACCGCCTGCGGTTTCGCCATCGGCTGCGTCGTCTTCGACCTCGATAAACGTCCCGCCAAGTGACTGAACCTGTTCCTTGACTGCCGGGCGCACATCAAACGCGGAAACCACCGCACCAAGGCGCTTGGCGGTCGCAATCGCCTGAAGCCCGGCAACACCGGCCCCGACGATAACAACGCGTGCGGGTGGCAACGTCCCCGCGGCTGTCATCATCATCGGATAAATCCGGCCAAATTCATGGGCGGCATCAAGCACCGCACGATACCCCGCCAGGTTGGATTGTGACGATAGCACATCCATC
Source organism: Thalassospira xiamenensis M-5 = DSM 17429 (assembly GCF_000300235.2). Lineage (NCBI taxonomy): Bacteria > Pseudomonadati > Pseudomonadota > Alphaproteobacteria > Rhodospirillales > Thalassospiraceae > Thalassospira > Thalassospira xiamenensis. Next base: position 3,212,371 of record NZ_CP004388.1, read on the forward strand.
GACTGGGCACGCGAAATGCGCGGCATCAGTTCCATCGCAAAGGACGAAACCCCCGCCGCCGCCATTTTTTCAATAAGATCCTTGCGATCATAGGGATCAAGCAAGGCAATGATGGCGGCACCCTTTTTATAGGCGGCAAGCTCGTCGGTTTTTCCATCAACAACCGGCGGGCGCACCTTCAGGATGACATCGGCATCCTTGACGGTGGTTTTCATCGTTTTGGCAATGGTTGCACCAGCATCGGCAAAGCGATCATCCGGTATCGCGGCGTTAATTCCGGCACCAGCTTCGATTGCAACGTCAAACCCAAGACCAATCAGTTTCTTGACGGTATCTGGTGTAACGGCAACGCGCCTTTCCCCGGGCCATATTTCCTTTGGAACGGCCAGTTTCATCGCGTTCAACCTCCTTCCCTACAATTATGAATAAGCACGGCATTTTTGTTTTTATAAAACGCGGTCCGCGTCCGGTGCCTGCGCATCAGACTGGCCACGATTACCCTTGCCCGGCAAGAAAAAAGGCGGTTCTTCCGCTTTAACAGAAGAAACCGCCCACTTTCCCACCACGCATTCCGAGGCAAAAAGCCTTGGCGACAAGTCAGGTCCCACCCGCCATTGGTGCTCAGGACAAACAATCAATGACGCCCTGCCTTGTCTGCGTTGAATGCAAGATGCGATTTCTTCCGGCCTGCGACAACATCAAAACCCTATAAAAAATCACTTTAACTTAATTTCAGTTTATATTATCTCAAAACACATATGAGCGGATTCTCGCACATATTATTTCCACCCTGTAACAGGTCCTTATCCCGAACAGATAGAATCAATCCCTTGATTTATGGAAGTTTCCCCTATTTCACGCCATCGCGGTAAGTGAATATTATTTGAAAAACACACCCTCAGGTTTTCACCAAACCCATCACAACGCAAGCAAAGAAAGGAAAAAGTTTTCAACACCCAGGGTCGTTCAAGTAGGGAAATTTCGGATTAAATAGCCGAAAAAGGATCATGCAAAACCGTATTGTTCCGAAATAGCCGATCAATTCGCAAATCGACCCAACCGATTCTTTCGATCCGGAACGTCAAAAATAAAATTATAAAACAGGGAAATCGGATCAGTTTTCTGGACGATCCAGCCCGACTTTGGAAAGGGCAGCATCCTGATTGCGGGCCAATATGTCCGCATCAAAGTTTCCGACCAGATCGTTGAATATCTGATACCAGTTCAGATGCGCATCAAGGCGCAGGAACACCGCACCAAGCCCAACGGCCGCACGATCCACCAGAACAAATTCGCGCGGCGGCTTGACCCCACCGACGCGGCGCAACTCACTGTGCACCCTGCCCGCGACCTCCGCCCCATAGGCCACCGAATTGGTTTCATCCATCCGGCGTTCGCGATCATCAAGGATCGGGCCATACACAAAACCAGCCCAGATATTAAGAACATCAATCAGTTCTCGTGACGGGTTATCGAATCCCCAGCTTTGATAGGCATGAACCGCCTTTTCCTCGTCCTTATCCCGCAATGCTTCATAAAGCGTGATGACGGCATTGACGAAAGCAGGCGGGAAAATACGGATACAGCCGAAATCAAGCAGATTGACCGACAGATCTTCGCGCAGCGAATAGTTCCCCAGATGCGGATCGCCATGTATCACGCCATAACGATAAAATGGCACATACCACGCGCGAAACATGTTCAGCGCCACCTGATTGCGTGCTTCCTGCGACGGATCACTATCAAGGAATTTCTGGAATTTCTGCCCAGTCTGCCACGTCATGGTCAGAAGCCGCTTGGTCGTAAGGTCCATCACCGGTTCGGGCACATGCGCGCAATTTTCATCCGCCACCATATGGCGATAAAGCTGCATGTTGCGGGCTTCGCGTTCGTAATCAAGTTCCTCACGCAGGCGCGCGGTCAGTTCCAACTGGATATTTTCGGCATCAATCGCGCTGTCATACCGGCGATAGATCGCAAAGGCAGCGCGAAGCTGCTTAAGATCGGCTTCCACTGTCGCCGACATATCGGGATATTGCAGCTTGCAGGCCACCGTTCGACCATCATCAAGTGTGGCACGATGAACCTGCCCAAGCGATGCCGCGGCCACCGCATCACGGCTGAAATCGGCGAATTTTTCCTGCCATCCCGCCCCCAATTCGGTGCGCATCCGGCGTTTGACAAACAGCCATCCCATACTGGGGGCGTCCGCCTGAAGCGTTGCCAGTGCCTGGGTATATTCCTTTGGCAGGGCATCGGGGATGGTCGACAGGATTTGCGCAACCTTCATCAACGGGCCCTTAAGCCCGCCCAAGGCGGACGTCAGTTCGGCGGCATATTTCGCATGATCGATATCACCGCCGAACATTTTTCCCGTGGCAAGGCGTGCTGCCAGCTTTCCAGCCGACGCCCCCACCTTCGCATAACGACGAACCCTCCCGCCGAACCGATTGCTCTCGTTTTGGGCGGTGAAATCTTCGTCGTCATTGCTCATCTCAGGAAAGTTCCTCCAACTCGTCGATCATGCGTTTGATCATGTTAAGGCCGCGCTGCCAGAATGCCGGATCGGAGGCGTCCAGACCGAACGGTGCCAGCAGCTCCTGATGGCGTTTGGTGCCACCGGCTTTCAGCATTTCGAAATATTTCTGCTGGAAACCGTCTTCGGCATTTTCATAAACGTCATACAGCGAATTCACGAGGCAATCGCCAAACGCATAGGCGTAAACATAAAACGGCGAATGGATGAAATGCGGGATATAGGACCAGTAATATTTGTACTCGTCCTCGTACCGGATCGCATCACCCAGACTTTCATGTTGTACGGCAAGCCAGATCTCGCAGATCTCATCGACCGTCAATTCACCTTCGCGGCGTTTGGTATGAACGCGTTTTTCAAATTCAAAGAACGCGATCTGGCGCACGACGGTGTTGAGCATATCCTCGACCTTGCCAGCCAGCATGATGCGTTTCATCTTCGGATCGGTTTCCGCACGCAGCATCGACTGGAAGGTCAGCATTTCACCAAAAACAGACGCGGTTTCCGCCAAGGTCAGCGGCGTGTCAGACAGGAAATAGCCCTGCTCCCCGGCAAGAACCTGATGAACCCCGTGGCCAAGTTCGTGCGCCAGCGTCATCACGTCGCGCGTTTTGCCGTGATAGTTCAGCAGAAGGTACGGGTGGGCTGACGGCACGGTCGGATGGGCAAAGGCCCCCGATGATTTACCGGCGCGCGGCGGCACATCAATCCACGGATTATCAAAAAATTTCTGACCGACTTCGGCAAGCTCGGGCGAAAATTCACCATATGCCTTAAGGACGGTTTTACGCGCCGTGTCCCAATCGATATGGCGATCATCATCATCTGGAAGCGGCGCATTGCGATCCCAGTAATCAAGCTGATCAACGCCAAACCATTTGGCTTTCAGACGGTAATACCGATGCGACAGATCGGCATGGCTGCTGGCGACTGCGGAATTCAGCGCCTCGACAACATCGTCTTCGACCTGGTTTGACAGGTTGCGCGCCGACACGGGGGTTGCGAATTTACGCAGCCGGTCGTCAATTTCCTTGTCCTTGGCCAGCGTATTGGTGATATGGGCCAGAAGCTTGATGTTTTTTCCAAGCACATCGCCAATCGATTTTGCCGCTGCCTTGCGTTCCGCCACCTTGGTCGAAGACAGCATATTGGCGACATCCGACATGGTCAGTTCTTCGCCATTCATCGGGAAACGCAGATCGGCCATCGTCTGATCGAACAAACGCACCCATGCGCTTGAACCGGCAACGCGGCGTTCATGCAGGACCTGCTCGACCTCGTCCGAAAGTTGGTGCGGACGGAAAGCACGGTTTTCATCAAGCCACGGGCGATAGCGGCGAAGGGCGGCACTTTCGTCATATTTTGTCGAAAGCACCTCTTCCTCAATCCGGTTGATTTCAAGACCGAAGAACAGCGACAGGCTGGAAATGCTCGTCATTTCTTCCTGAACGGATTGATAGAACTGACCAATCGCAGCGTCCGAGCTATCGCCTGCATACAGCAGTTGGGCAAATGATCCGATCCGGCCACAGACTTCACTGATGGCTTCATATTCGGCAATTGCGGCTGCAAGTTCATTCCCCGAAAGATCGGCAAGCTTGCCCTGATAGTTTTTCTGGAAGGCGTCCGAGCGGGCTTTGGCATCGTCAAGATCACGCCGGATGGCCGGGTCTTTGGGATCGTTATAGAGATCGGTCAGATCCCAGGTCGGCAAATTCTTGTCGGTCGCGTTCATTTGTCCTCCAGACAGTCGATTATGCCATCAGGCCTTTTACATTCAGGCCCGAAACATCCATGCCCCGATATATGCTGGCCGGGGGCCCTGCGCCAGTGCCGATAACAGCTTTGTCTGTGCGCGCACATCAAACGGGGCGAATTTCAATACCGACAATAGCGTTTTGAACCCGGCTTGTGAAATCGCTATCATCGATGGAACCCAACGAATTTTTCCTACGGTGTGAAGTCGCACGCATTTGAACGGTTCAAAGATCATTTTCCGGCTGCGTAATGCCGCAATCCCTGATAACAAAAGCAATGTGGCCCCGTGCATCTGTGATGGAAGCGCCGAACTTTTGATAGTTTGCGATCACAATGCGGTGACAGACGTAAACAGTGACACCAAGATCACTGTATGAAGGTAAGAGAAACGACAACAAGGCAAGGAAGCGTCATGACGAATTTGCAGGATTATGCCGATTGGCAGAACTTGCCGTCGATGTTTTTCAAACAGGCTGAAAAATACGGGGATTCACCGTTCTTGTGGACCAAGGATGGTGAGACAGATGAGTTTGTCCCGACCAGCTGGAATGACGCCGCCGATCAGGTGCGCGCATTGGCGCGCTCACTTTATAAAATCGGGGTTCGCCCCGGTGATCGGGTTTTGCTGGTGTCGGAAAACCGCACCGAATGGAGTATTGCCGATCTGGCGATCATGTGTGTTGGTGCCCTGACCGTTCCCGCCTATACCACCAATACCGAACGCGATCATCTGCACGCGATCGAAGACAGCGGTGCAGGCATTGCCATCATATCGACCAAAAAACTCGCCCAGCCGTTCCTGCATGCCGCCCTTGATAGCGGGCGCTGCCGTCATGCGATCATGATGGAAGACTGGGGTCAAAGCTTTGTTGGCGACATTACCATCACCCGATGGGAAGATATGATTTCACAGGGGCGCGGACTGACCGATGATATCGATGCATGGGTTGCCAATATTGAACGCGATCAGCTTGCCTGCCTGATATACACATCCGGCACGGGCGGCGCGCCCAAGGGCGTTATGCTCAGCCACGGGGCGATCCTGTCAAACTGCATGGGGGCGTTTGATATCATCGAAACGCTGGGGATCGAGGAAGAGGTCTTCCTGTCCTTCCTGCCGCTGTCGCATTCCTACGAACATACCGCGGGCCTTTATTTTCCGATGAGCATCGGCGCACAGATCTATTACGCCGAAAGCCTTGATCGGCTCGCGGCAAACCTTGCCGAAGTCCGCCCAACCATCATGACGGCTGTACCGCGCCTTTATGAAATGCTCTATCAGCGCATGAGCCGCATGGTCGAAAAAGAAGGCGGCTTCAAGCAGAAGCTGTTTAACCTGACGCTCAAGCTTGGTCGCAAAACTTACGAAAAACAACCCCTCAGCCTGATCGAAAAAATCCAGAATTTCGTTTGCGAAATTCTTCTGCGCCGCAAATTGCGTCAGCGTTTCGGCGGCCGGATCAAGGCCATGGTATCAGGCGGCGGTCCTCTGAACTACGAACTGGGTGTATTGTTCGTCTCGTGCGGCATTCGTATCCTTCAGGGATATGGACAAACCGAATTTGCCCCGGTCGTGTCGTGCAACCGTGCCGAAAACAACAAATTGCGTACTGTTGGCCCGCCGATGGTCGGGGCCGAGGCGAAAATTGCCGATGACGGTGAAATCCTGCTGCGCGGCGAAAGCATGATGAAGGGGTACTGGAACCTGCCCGAAGTCACTGCTGCCACCATCATAGATGGCTGGCTGCATACCGGGGATATCGGCAAGTTCGACGAAGAAGGCAGCCTTGTTATTACGGACCGCAAAAAGGATATCATCGTCAATTCCGGGGGCGACAATATCTCGCCCCAACGGATCGAGGGTCTTCTGACGCTGGAAACCGAAATTTCCCAGGCGATGGTTTACGGCGACGACAAGCCCTACCTGGTTGCCGTACTGTGGCCAGACGAAGATTTCATGCGCGAATTCGCCAAGGAAAACGGAATCGAGAACAATATTGATCTCCTTGGCGAGAACGAGGAATTCCGCAAGAAAATCCGCACCGCGGTTGATCATGTCAATCGCCGTCTTTCGACGATTGAAAAGGTCAGAAGCTTTACCTTCGCCGAAAGCCCGTTCTCGATTGATAACGAGATGCTGACGCCATCAATGAAAATCCGCCGCCACAAGATCAAGGCGGCCTATGGTCAGGCTCTTGATGCCCTATATCAGCGCAAACGTGGCGGGCAGTAACAGGAACCAATGGCAAATCATTTGGCGGACAAACCGATATTAACCCTGATCCGGGGCCTTCCCGGATCAGGCAAATCAACCCTTGCCGCCGCGATTTGCCAGATAACCGATGCAGTCCATCTCGAAGCCGATCAGTTCATGATCGACCGCAACGGCAATTACCGGTTTGATAGCCGCAAACTGCGTGACGTTCATGCACGCTGCGAAGCCGAATGCGACGGGCATCTATCAGCCGGGCAAAGCGTTGTTGTTTCCAACACATTTAGTGAAATCTGGGAAATGCAGGCCTATCTCGACATGGCGGAACGCCACCATGCCGCATTGCAGATCATCGAATGCCATGGACGATTTGGCAATATCCATGGCGTCCCCGATGATAAAATCAACGCCATGCGCAAACGCTGGCAACAGCTTCCCGAACGTTATAGCTAAGCCGTTCAGTTCACGGTCGAAAAGACCTTTTTCAACACATCCGTTGTCCAGCGCGCCGGGTCGTTGCGGATATCGGCTTCCTGTTTTGCGATGTAATAAAACAGGCCATCCATCGCCTTGTCGGTGGCATGATCGGAAAGTGATGCCTTGATATCGGGCACCATCGGCAATGTGTCGTACTGCCCCATCATCTGATCATAAAGCTGCAACGCGCCGGTTTCGGCCAATGCTTCGCCAATTACCGGCCGCAATCTGCTTTCGATATCCCCGCCCGATACACGGCGCAGATATTTCGTCGCGGCATCTTCCGGCCCATCAAGAATACCCTTGGCATCTTCAAGCGTCATGCGACTGACGGCATCGGCGAGAATATCACCGGCATCCCGCATGGTCTGTTCGGCCGCGCGGTTCATTCGCAATTCAATTTCCTCGCCATAACTGCCAAGCCCGGCAGCACTTAGCAGGGATTGCGCATGCTTGACGCTATCAGGCAGCGGAATATGCGCCACCGGATCGGCATTGAAGCCATCCGTCACGCCAAGATCGGTGGTGACAACCTCAACCCCCTTATCAAGCGCCTGACGCAGGGCATCGGAAACCGTTTCATCGGATAACCCCGCCATCGACGCCGAACTGCTGCCCGATCCGCTGCCAGTCGTGTTCCCTGTCACGCTGCCAAGTGCTTCCTTGGCCTTGTCAAAAAAGGATTGCGCGGATGCATCGACCGATAGTCCGGCCATCAGGGCCAGAAACGACGCGGACACAATCAATCGGGTAAAGGTCTTGGGTTTTGGTGGCAGTGATCGCATGGATGTCCCTTTGGATTTGGTATTTTCATCATCCTGCAGGCAGATCATGGCCTTGAAAAGACAAAACCCCGATCCGGGACCGGGGTTTTGCAAGATTTCAAATCTGCGATGATCAGTCGACCAGTTCGACCTTCTTGCCGTTCAGAAGTAACTGACCGCCTTCAGCAGAAACCGGGATGGTATCGCCATCCTTGATCCCACCTTCAAGGATTTGCATTGCAAGCGGGTTTTGCAGATAGCGCTGAACAACCCGTTTAAGCGGACGCGCACCATAGACCGGGTCATACCCCTTATCGGCCAGCCAGCTTTTGGCGAACTCGTCAAGCTGCAGGGTGATTTTGCGATCAAACAGCAGCTTTTCAAGACGACCCAACTGGATATCGACAATCGTATCCATCTGGGCACGTTTCAGGCGATGGAAAAGAAGCACTTCGTCCAACCGGTTCAGGAATTCCGGGCGGAACGACGCCCGCACGACTTCCATCACCTGGCTGCGCAATTCGCTGCTGTCATGGCCTTCTTCCTGATTGGCCAGAATGTCGGCCCCCAGGTTCGACGTCAGGATGATCAACGTATTACGGAAGTCGACTGTGCGTCCCTGCCCGTCGGTCAAACGACCTTCGTCAAGGACCTGCAACAGAACGTTGAACACATCGGGGTGGGCTTTTTCGACCTCGTCAAACAGCACCACCTGATACGGACGACGCCGCACAGCTTCGGTCAGCGAACCGCCTTCCTCGTACCCGACATAGCCCGGAGGCGCACCGATCAAACGCGCGACCGCATGTTTTTCCATGAATTCCGACATATCGATGCGAACCATGGCCTGTTCATCATCAAACAGGAACTGCGCAAGCGCCTTGGTCAATTCGGTTTTACCAACCCCTGTCGGACCAAGGAACAGGAACGATCCCATCGGCCGGTTCGGGTCCTGCAAACCGGCACGCGCACGGCGCACCGCATTCGAAATCGACCGCACCGCTTCATCCTGACCGACGACGCGTTTGCGCAGGATATCTTCCATCCCAAGCAGTTTTTCACGTTCGCCTTCCAGCATCTTGTCAACCGGGATCCCCGTCCAGCGCGATACCACCGAAGCGATGTGCTTTTCGGTCACCGCTTCTTCTTTCATGCCGTCGGCCTGATCGTCTTCGGCCTTTTCAAGCAACCTTTCCAGTGCCGGAATTTCTTCGTATTGAAGCTGCCCGGCACGGTCCAGACGCCCGTCACGCATCGCACGTTCAAGTTCGCCGCGTGCCTGATCAAGCTGTTCCTTGATATGGGTCGATGCCGCCAGTTCCTTTTTCTGGGCTTCCCATTTCGCGGTCAGCTCCGCCGATTTGCCTTCAAGTTCGGCCAGTTCCTTGTCAAGACGGCCAAGGCGATCTTTCGATGCCCGGTCTTCCTCTTTCTTAAGCGCCTCGCGCTCGATCTTCAGCTGAATGATACGGCGATCAAGCTCGTCGATTTCTTCGGGCTTGGAATCAAGTTCCATCCGAAGACGCGACGCCGACTCATCCATAAGGTCAATCGCCTTATCGGGCAGGAAACGGTCGGTAATGTACCGGTTCGAAAGCGTTGCTGCCGCCACCAGCGCATTATCGGCAATACGCACCCCGTGATGGAGTTCGTATTTTTCCTTAATGCCGCGCAGGATCGAAACCGTGTCGGAAACACTTGGTTCTGAAACAAACACCGGCTGGAAACGACGGGCAAGAGCCGCGTCCTTTTCAATATGCTGCCGGTATTCGTCCAGGGTCGTTGCCCCGACACAGTGAAGCTCACCGCGCGCCAGTGCCGGTTTCAAAAGGTTGGAGGCATCCATCGATCCCTCTGCCTTTCCGGCTCCGACCAGCGTGTGCAATTCGTCAATGAACAGAACAATCTGTCCTGCTTCGGCCTCGATCTCGGACATCACCGCTTTCAGGCGTTCCTCAAATTCGCCGCGGAACTTGGCACCGGCAATCAGCGCCCCAAGATCGAGCGACAGAAGTTTCTTGTCCTTAAGCGTTTCAGGCACGTCACCCTTGACGATGCGCAACGCCAAACCCTCGGCAATGGCGGTTTTACCCACGCCGGGCTCGCCGATCAGAACCGGGTTGTTTTTTGTCCGGCGCGACAGCACCTGAATCGCGCGCCGAATTTCTTCATCACGGCCAATCACCGGATCAAGTTTGCCTTCTCGTGCCGCCGCGGTCAGATCACGCGCGTATTTCTTAAGCGCGTCATACTGGCTTTCCGCACCGGAACTATCGGCCGTGCGGCCTTTGCGGATATCGTTAATCGCCCCGTTAAGAGCCTGTGCGGTCAATCCTGCATCGGCCAGAACCTTGCCCGCAACCGATTTCGGATCAAGTGCAATGGTCAGCAACAACCGTTCAGCGGTGACATAGCTGTCACCGGCTTTCTTGGCGACTTCCTGTGCCTGATCAATCAACCGGGCAAAGTCGGACGACAGATAAATCTGGCCATTGCCGCCCGATACCTTGGGCAGTTTTGCCAATTCCTGCGCACAGCGATCCTGTGCCGTTTTCGGCTTTCCGCCCGCCGCCTTGATAAGATTGGCTGCCAGACCTTCTTCGTCGTCAAGCAGCACTTTCAGAAGGTGGATCGGCACAAACTGCTGATGGTTTTCACGCAGCGCCAATGATTGCGCCGCCTGAAGAAAGCCTTTGGACCGGTCCGTAAATTTTTCGAATTCCATGCCTGTCACTCCTTGAGCCAACAGTATCGTAACATGCGGACCTTCTTGGAAGCATCCGCGACCTTAAGTGGTTTTATCCACAATGGAAATTATCACCCTTTCCATTGCCGACGTCTTTGATATGTCTCAGTTTCAGGGCTTTGCAAGACGATACCCCTACAAAAGTTGCAAGAATTAATTGTGCATCGCAAAACCGTTTTCTGGCATCATTCAAGATTGCGACGAAAAGCACTGTCATTCCCGGCAAATCCGTTGCGCAAGACCGCACAGGAAGTCTTGCCCTTGGGAATGCAAGGCATTAACGTCGCCCTTCATATTTTTACGGCTTGCAACCCGGCCCGCCCCGTTTGCCGATATGCATATTATGCCACACAGGATCGAATGCCATGACTGTCCAGCTTAAAGCCATCAAACGTTACCCCGTCAAAGGGCTCAGCGGCATTGAAATGCCTGCCGCCGACATCACTGCACACAAGATGCTGCAAGATGATCGTCGCTTCATCATCGCCACCCAATCATCGGTTGGTCAGGACGGTGTGCATGAATGGGCGCGCAAAAGCAATTTCCTGCAACTGGTTAACACGCCCAAGCTGGCCGAACTTGGCATCGAATATGACGATGCAACCACGACGTTGGCAATCCTTCGCAATGGTCGCGTGATCTGCAAAGGCAATCTTGAAGACAAGATGGGCCGCACCGTGGTCGAGGATTTCCTCTCGGCATTCCTGAAAAACGAGATCGCCGGAACGCCCAGAATTTATTCTGTCCCCGATGTCAGCTTCGGCGACATGAAGGAACCCTATATCTCGATCATCAATCTGGCATCGGTGCGCGATTTCGGCGACCGTGTCGCCCAGACAGAAATCGATCCGATGCGCTTCCGCGGTAATCTGCTGATTGACGGGCTTGAACCATGGGCGGAACTGAAATGGGAAGAAGGCCAGATCATTCAGATTAATGGCGTAGATTTCCGCGTTATCCACCCGATCACGCGCTGCAAAGCAACCAGCGTCAACCCCGGCACGGCAGAGTCCGACATCAATGTGCCCCTGCTGCTGCGTAAAGGTATGAACCACCTTTATATGGGGGTTTATGTCGAAGCACTCGGTTCCGGTGCCATCCATCCGGAGGATGTAGTCACAGTTGCATAACGCTAGCTGAATGTCGGGGCATGTACGGCCATGCCCTGAAACATCTCGTCATGGTACCAGTCGATCCGGTACGCCCGGATCGGCGGGGTTCCTTTACGAAACAGGATCTGTTCTTCGACCGGGAAGCGCGCAACTTCGGTTGATCGCAGGATTGGCTGATTGTCCTGGGGTCGCAGATGCACCGGGCGATCACCGCTTACACCACCCCCGGTATCGTCAAATTTCGACATCGCAGTCAGTCCGGCAACCCAATCCAGGTTGAAAGCCCCATCCTGGCTCAGCACCGAAATCGCATCCGCCTTCCCGACAACATTTTCCCAATTCAGGCAAACATCCATCAGGCCGCTAACACCGGAAAAACCGGGCCAGATGATCATGCCATCGCCAAACCCGCCACCCAAAAGACGTTCAAACAACGGCATCCGGCCAACGGCCTCGATACCGTCCAGCAACACCAGAAATTCTGCATCCCCGCTTTTCCAGTCCCGGCGGGCAATCAGCTGCATCATCGCACCAATCATCACCCGGCTGAATGCGGTTTGGGTGGCCGGTGTGTCACCTCCCATTTGACCGACAATGAAAATGGATACCGGTCGCCCCGTCAGATCATCCATACCAAATGTGCTATTGCTGACGACACGTGCAATCGCCGGATTGTCAAAATCGGCCGTTGCCATCCGGCACGCCTCGATAATCGACATCCGCTGATCTTCGGTCATATCAAGGATCGTCAGGGCAATATCAGAAATCCTGCCATCTGCGGATTCAATCCCCATCAGATCCTCAAGTATTTTATAGAAACGGTGCGATGGCATGACCAGGTTGCGGCGAACTTCGGCAAGGCTTCTGCTTTCTTTCAGGCTGGTTTGCATTGTGTAAACAATGAACCCCTGCAAAAGGGTGCGTGCCGCGCGTGTTTCCTGCTCGTCCAGTTCCTGTACAAATGCCGGTGCCAACAATGTATCGGCAATCAAACCGGCATCGGCAATTAATCCTTCGCCCTGCTGGCGTATAAAATCGCATGGATTGAACTGATCGGTTTCTGCGCCGGCCTGACCATGCGGATCAATCACGATGATCCGCTGCCCAAGTTTTTTGCGGCGCTCATGCACCGCACGATAGATGCTGCCATAACGTTCATAAACAAACAGCGCACCAGTATGGAGCAAGGCGTTTGGCTCCGCCGAAGCGCGATAATATTCTTCCGGCTTGCTGGCGAATGTTATCACTCGGCGCAATCCCGATGCCCCGATCAGGCGCTTTTCAGCCCCCCAGCGTCCCAGAACGATTGACGGCTTGGGATCAAGAAGCTTTCGCGCTTCCAGGTCTTCGGCCTTGGCCCATTGGCCCTCGGCTTTCATCTTGGCCGCTACCATTGGTGATACAGATTGTTTTTTCTTCGACGGGGATGATTGCGCACGATTAAGCACGATCACAACCAGCGGCAGGAACATCGGAATGATAAAACAAACCGCCCCTAACAAAGCCAGCTCATAATCACCGTTAAAAACGCCAAGCGCGACAACCATAGCGCCAAGCGCCCACAGCAGTACCATGATGACGCGGAACAAGCCTGCCCCCATCATTCCCCCCCCAAGAATGTTTACCTGTCTTTTAGCGAAGAGACCCCAATGCATTAAAATGCCTTTCGATCCTCCAGCAGGTCATACTTCCATCAAGTGATAGCAGTTAAAATCTGCAGTTGCATCATATTAACTATTTATGGATGCGGGGTTTCACATCAAGAAGTCCAATTGACAGCACCGTAAATAAAGCTGTGGCAACGTGGCACTTCGAGGGCCCGGAAACAACAAACCCCGCGGGATTTCTCCGGCGGGGTCTGTTGTAATCGTGACAAGCCAAATGATCAGGCGGAAACCGGTTCCGCTGATTTGTCTTCGCTTGTACCTTCATCGCCATCTTCGCGACCGGCAGCACGGCTGCGGCCACGACGCGCTGTCGGATGACGGCCACGTGTGCGGCTTGTTCCGGCAGCAGCTTTGCGCGGTTTCTTTTCTTCGCCGTCCGCCGACGTATCGGTATCAGCATCGGCATTATCAGCTGGGCCAATATCCAAAGATGGCTGATCGCTGTCTTCGGATGCGGCTTTTGGCGGGCGACCACGCGGCGCAGCACGGCGTGCACGCGGTGCACGTTTTACCGGTGCAGCATCACCATCGTTGTTGTCCGTGGAAGAAGCAGCAGAAGAAGTTGCAACATCATTGCTATCGGCCGAATTGGTGCCGGTATCATTGGACGTATTATCTGCCGACGCCGCAACATCATCCTGATTGACAGAATTGTCGCTGCTGTCGTCCCCATTCTGGTTCTCGCTGCGCTCGTCACGGTTCGGGCGGTTGTTGCCCCGATCGTTACGGTCATTGCGATCATTTCGCTGCGGACGCGGGCTGTTATTGTCGCCACGCTCTTCACGACGCTGGTTTTCCCAGTCAATCGCGGCTTGCAGAATACGATGATAGTGTTCCGCATGCTGGTAATAGTTTTCAGCAAGGACCGGATCGTCAGTACAATCCTTCGCCAGCGAAACGTATTTTTCGTAAACCTGCTGGGCGTTTCCACGAACGCGCCCGTCCGGACCGTTACTGTCAAAAGTCTGAAATTTCGGATTTACAGGACGTTTATTCGGCTGCTGCCGACCGCGCGGACGCTTATTGTTGTTGTTGTTGTTATTTCTCATATCAACATGTCTTTGGTGTTGAAGGACAAATCCGGATTCATAAAGGAATCCCGGAACCACTCCGTCTGAAAAACATATTTCCCGCTAAACAGCACCGATTGAACGGCACTACGACAAACCTGCCGAAAACCTTAAAGGGAACGGAGATTCATTACTGTTTACAGGGGAACACGGCGCTTTCATAGCGCGTCGGGCACCCGGCCCGTAAAAACAACCTATATGGCTTGACGCCTTATTCCAACTGTTTTTTTCAATGCCCGTATTTTTTTTGCAATGACGTGGCAGATCGGTCAGATCACACAGCGCCCGACAGAACAGCGGGTCTTTTTGGCTGCAACGCAGCGCACGATGCCCCCCAAATCCTCCCGATATTCCACGCCGACAAATCCGGCCTCGACCAAAAGACGGGCAACGTCTTCTTCCTGCCCTTGCCCGATTTCAAAAATCACGAACCCGGCCGGTTTGACGAGTGAAAATGCAACCTGTGACAGAATGCGATACGCGCCAAGCCCGTCACCTTCATCGGTCAGCGCCATACGCGGATCATATTCGCGTACTTCAGGCGATAATATTTCCATATCTGCCCGTGTGATATAGGGCGGGTTGGACACCACCAGATCAAAACCTTCCTGGCGTTCCTCGTCCGTAATCGCACTGTCCCAGTCCGACACACGAAACTCAACCTGATCGCCAAGATCAAGGCGGTCGGCATTTTCGCGTGCGCAGGAAACTGCCCCCGCACTGATATCAACGCCAAGCCCACGGGCATTTTGCAGATCGCCGACGATGGATAACAACAGACATCCCGTGCCGGTTCCGAAATCAATAACCGTCGGCGCGTCGCGGTCTTCAAGCCAGTCCAAAGCCAGTTCGACAAGCGTCTCGCTATCGGGGCGTGGATCAAGGGTTTCGGGGGACAGCTTGAAACTGTGACGCCAGAAATCCCGTTGCCCCAAAATGCGTGATACCGGTTCGCGCTTCAAACGGCGTGCGACCATGTCCCGGAATTTTGCTGCACGGTCATTGGCAACCACATCCTCGGGCCGTGCCGCAATCCGGCTGCCATCGACTTCTGCTGCGTCGGATAAAAGAATACGGGCATCCATTCGGGCATTTTCGATACCAGCATCACGCAATGCGCCAACCGCCTCGGCCATCAGCGCGCCAAGGGTTACCGAGTTGTCGGTCGTGGTGGCATGGTCTGCCGTCATGGGATCAATTCTCGATCTCGGCCAGTTTCTGGGCCTGATCTTCCGCAATCAGGGCATCAATCATTTCATCAACCGACGGTCCGCCCGTAATGAAATCATCCAGTCGATAAAGGGTCAGGTTGATACGATGATCCGATACACGCCCCTGCGGGAAGTTATAGGTGCGGATGCGTTCAGAACGATCCCCGGAACCGACCTGCGATTTGCGGTCGGCTGCGCGCGCGCTGTCCTTGCTTTCACGCTCCTGATCATACAGACGCGAAAGCAGCATCTTCATCGCCTTTTCCTTGTTCTTGTGCTGCGACTTTGCTTCCTGGCTGGCGGCGACCACACCGGTCGGAATATGGGTGATACGCACCGCACTGTCCGTGGTGTTAACGTGCTGGCCACCCGCCCCTTGCGAACGATAGGTATCGATACGCAAATCTTTTGGATCGATATGGATGTCGACCTCCTCGGCTTCGGGCAGAACGGCAACGGTTGCCGCCGAGGTATGAATGCGCCCGCCACCTTCGGTCACGGGCACACGCTGCACCCGATGCACGCCACTTTCAAATTTCAGGCGCGCAAACACGCCCGAACCCGATACGTTGACGATGACTTCCTTGTATCCGCCAAGATCGTTTTCATTGGCGTCCATCTGCTCGAACTTCCAGCCGCGGTTTTCCGCGTAACGCTGATACATGCGATACAGATCGGCGGCAAACAGGGCAGCTTCCTCGCCACCGGTACCGGCGCGAATTTCAAGGATGGCGTTCTTTTCGTCCGCATCATCCTTGGGCAGAAGCATCAGCTTCACGTCATGCTCGGCCTTCGGCAGCGCGTCGAGGATTTCATATTTCTCGGCTTCGGCCATTTCGCGCATATCGCGATCAGAACCCGCATCGTCAAGAATTTCCTGCGCACCTTCCAGATCAACGCGAAGCTTTTTGACCTTTTCGACCGCTTCGACAATCGGGGACAGCTCGGCATATTCGCGCGACAGTTTGGCAAACGAGTCACCATCCACCGCTCCACCTGACAGCAGGGATTTGAGCTCGTCGAACCGGCGTACAACGCCATCAAGTTTACCGGGGTCCAGACTCACTCTTTTTCCTCCTTCGGGGGTTCATCATTCTGTTCGGCTTTGGTGCCATTCGGTTCGGACTGCAACGCGAACAAACGCGTCAAAAGCTTTTGCGCCTTCATCCATTCGACCGTTCCCGCACCATCCGTGGTTGCCGCAAGGTCTTTAAGCGCTTGGGTCGGTGCATGCAACAACCTATTGATCAAAAGCCGGGTTGCCTTTTCAGCATCACCGTGGCTCTCGCGCAGCGCATCATCACGCACCGTTTCGAAATGCGTTCTTAAATCCGCCATCGCCGGGATCGCGGCACGCTCGGCCCGGACACGGACGAAATGTTCAACCTCTTCCTCGATCAGCGCCCAGGCTTCGTCGGCCTTTTCTTCACGCCCGCCACGCCCTTCGGCGGCAATTTTTTCAAGATCATCCAGCCGGTAAAAGAACACTTCGTCGATTTCGTCAACCTGCGGGTCGATATCACCGGGAACGGCGGTATCGATCATCAGAACCGGCCGATATCGTCTGCGTTTGATTGCGGCAAGGGCGCGCGTTTTGTCAATAATATAGCGGCGTGATCCACCCGCGGTCAGAACCATGTCCGCCTCGGCCAACAAGCGATCCAGATCATCAAGTTCCGACCAGTGGCAATCAAGACGGCGCGCCACAAGACGTGCCCGTGCCGCCAGTCTATCGGTCACAAGAACCCGACCCATACCTCGTTCGGCAAGGGATGCGGCAATCAGTTCGCCCATGTCCCCCGCACCCGCCAAAAGCAATGTGCAGTTGGCAATATCACCATGCAGGTCACGCGCAACAGACTGTGCCGCCGCGGCAATCGAAACCGCCCCCTGCCCGATCCCCGTCCGGCTGCGCACCTTTTTGGAAATGGCATAGGCCGTCTGATAAACCAGTTCCAGTTCGCGTCCGACAAGCTGATGCTGCCGTGCGATCCGGTGGGCATCCTTGACCTGTCCGAAGACTTCCGGCTCGCCAATCACCAGACTGTCTAGCGACGCGGCAACCGCAAACACATGGCGCAACGCATCGCGCCCGGAACGGATGTAAAGCTCGCTTGCCAGCTTGTCGCGATCAATATCCGCCCAAAGCGCCAAAAGATCGATCAACCGTTCCCGGCCGCGTTCGGCTTCGGACGCAAGCAAATGGATTTCAGTGCGGTTGCAGGTCGAAACCACGATCGCCTGACCCAAACGGGCCTGCAAAATCGCCGACAGGAACTGCGGCAGGCGGGCTTCGTCGATGAACAGACGGTCACGCGTATCCTCGCTGGAGCGCCGATGATTGGTCCCGATCACCATCAGGCGATCCAGTGGCCAGTCTCCGGCTTCTTCACGCGCGAATGCGTCTGTCACCCTGCACTTACCTTTTGCCGATTACGCCTGCAAGCTGATCAAGTGCGATTTCCTGCTGCTCGCCACTGTCAAGGTCGCGCAACTGTGCAATCCCCTTGGCCAGTTCGTCATCGCCAAGAATAACCGCAAGATGCGCATTGGCCTTGTCCGCACGCTTCATGCGCTTTTTCATGTTACCGGCATAGCCAAGCTCGACCGCGATCCCCGCCTCACGCAAAGTCTGCGCCAGCGTGCGGCATCGTGCCTCGGCAGCATCCCCCATCGGGATCAGCGCAACCGGGCGCGGTGCTGCCGGGGCTTCACCGACCATCAATGCCAGACGTTCAACACCTGCAGCCCAGCCAACGCCAGCCGTCTGCGGGCCACCCATGGTCGAAATCAGGCCATCGTAACGGCCACCTGCCATAACGGTTCCCTGTGCACCAAGGGTGTTGGTCGTGAACTCGAAACAGGTATGACAATAGTAATCCAGACCACGCACCAGACGCGGGTTCAACTCATACCCGATCCCGATATCACCAAGTCCACCAGTCAGCGACTTGAAGAATTCCTGACTGTGTTCATTCAGATATTCGGCAAATAGCGGTGCATTGGCTACCAGTTCCCGGTCGCCTTCATCCTTGGAATCAAGGATACGCAGCGGGTTCTTTTCAAGACGCGCCCGGCTATCTTCCGACAGCCTGTCGAAATGTCCCTTGAAATAATCGACCAGAACATCGCGATACGCAGCCCGGCTTTCGGGATCGCCAAGGGTATTGAGCTCAAGCGTTATGCTTTCCCAAAGACCAAGGCTTTTAAGGATATGCGCGCCGTATGCGATCATTTCGATATCGCCCGCGACCTGCTCGACGCCCAGGAGCTCCGCACCGATCTGATGGAACTGGCGCTGGCGGCCTTTCTGCGGACGTTCATAACGGAACATCGGCCCATAGTAGGAAACCTTGACCGGTGACATCTGCTGCATCCCGTTCGAGATGTAGGCGCGCGCGATGCCGGCCGTCCCTTCGGGGCGTAGCGTGATCTGTTCACCACCGCGATCCTCGAACGTATACATTTCCTTTGTCACGACATCGGACGTATCGCCAAGGGTCCGTGCAAAGACATCGGTAAATTCGAAGATCGGCGTGGTCATGCGATGGTAACCATACAACTCGCCGATGTCGCGCGCGACCTGCGCGATATGATCCTGCAGACGGTTCTGTTCAGGCAGAAGGTCATGCGTGCCACGGACGGGTTGAAGCGATGCCACTTTGGGGTCTCCGATCTAACTTGAATTCCAGATATTTGCGCCAAAATGATCGGCCCAAATTCATGTGAACATGAAAATAGCTTTCCACCCGGACGGCGGAAAGCCAAAATTCGTCAATTCTGCTACGCTATTCTGCCGCGGCCAGCTTTGCCGCTTCTTCGGCTTCGATCTTGGCGGCGCGTTCCTCGACCAGTTCGACGATATGGTCGACCATTTTTTCGGTGCTGATATTGTGATCCGGGCGACCGGAAATATACATCTTGTGGTTTCCACCACCGCCACCGGTAAGCCCGATATCGGTTTCACGCGCCTCGCCCGGGCCATTGACGATACAGCCAATGATCGACAGCGAAATCGGCGTCGAAATGTGCGCCAGCCGTTTTTCAAGCTCCGCCACGGTATCGACAACGTTAAAGCCCTGACGTGCACAGGACGGGCAGGAAATGATCTGCACACCGCGGGTCCGAAGGCCCAGAGATTTCAGAATGTCATAACCAACGTGGATTTCCTCGACCGGGTCTGCCGAAAGCGACACACGCAACGTATCGCCGATACCGGCCCACAGAAGGTTGCCCATGCCAATCGCCGATTTAACAGTACCACCGCGAAGGCCACCAGCCTCGGTAATCCCCAGATGCAAAGGATAATCGCATGCCTCGGCCAAGCCGTAATAGGCGGCAACCGCAAGGAATACATCCGATGCCTTGACCGAAATCTTGAACTCGTAGAAATCCTGATCTTCAAGGATTTTGGCGTGGTTTAACGCACTTTCGACCATCGCCTCCGGGCAGGGCTCGCCATAACGTTCCAGCAATTCCTTTTCAAGCGATCCGGCATTGACCCCGATACGCATCGAACAGCCATGATCCTTTGCTGCCTTCACGACTTCGCGTACACGGTCGGTCGAACCGATATTGCCTGGATTGATCCGCAGGCACGCTGCACCGGCTTCGGCGGCTTCGATGGCACGTTTGTAATGGAAATGGATATCGGCGACGATCGGGACATGCACCTGCTTGATGATGTCCTTAAGCGCCGCGGTCGACTCCCGATCCGGGCAGGAAACACGAACAATATCGGCACCTGCTTCTTCAAGGCGCAGGATCTGATCCACGGTCGCAGCAACATCGGTGGTCAGGGTATTGGTCATCGACTGCACCGAAATCGGCGCGTCTCCACCAACTTCCACATTACCAACGCGGATCTTGCGGCTTTTGCGGCGTTCAATATCTCGATAAGGGCGGACGCTCATTTCCGGTTCCAAGCAAATCTGTGTCTCTAGGCCGACTATATAGCTTATCAAGTGCCAATTAGAAACCGTTGCCTTACGGTTTTTCCGTCAGATTTTGCAAAGCTGTCATAAAAAAAGCGGCCTGATATGGCCGCTTTCTTCAAAATCTTTGGTGCCCTCATGATAACGAGAGGGCCCGGCACTACTGTGCAGGTGCCACACCGGCCCCTTCAAGGGCCTCAACATCAAGAGAGAAGTCCGAAATCACCGCACCATATTCACCGACCGGCAAGGCTTCCTTGCCATCAATGCTGTAGGTAAGTGCCCCGGCATTACCGACTTCAAGCATCAGCCCGTTTTTATTGGGCACGCGATAGGTATCCCCCGCACTCAGCATCCGGGTCAGCAGGATGTTGCCATCACCTTCGCGAATGCGAACCCAACTGGTTTCGACCGCCTCAATGGTAACACGGCTGTCAAGATTGACCGCACCAAACACACGCCCGCCACCAACTTCGTCAACAGCCGGTGCTGCCGGAACAGAAGCCGTTTCCGCCGCTGGTGCAACTGGTGCCGATGACGGCGACTGTGCGGTTGATTGTTCCGGTGCTTGCGCTGTCGGGGCAGGTGCTTCGGCAACTTCGTTCTGTGCCGCAGGTGTTTCTACCGGTACCGTATCAGCCACTTGCGGGGCTTCTGCGGTTTCCTCCACCGGTTCCTGTTCTGTCACGACAGATGCAGGTGCATTTGAATCATCCGCTGGCGCTTCCGCCGTTTCGGCAGGTTGCTCTGCGGATGCGGATGGCTCGACTTCTGCCGCACGGGCATCCGCCGCATTTTCAAGATTGCGTTCCGGAACGGCCTGCTCACCACCCGACGTATAACTTGCAAGACGTTCAGGCAGCGGATCAACGAGATCAGCAATCGTTTTTCCCTGGCTCGACAAGTAATACCAGCCACCATAGGCACCGATACCAAGCAATGCCGCAATCAGAAGAACCGCTCCACCGGGAACGCGGCTTTCCTGAACAGGTTTTGGGAAACTAAGCTCGCTTCGGGCTGCGGGCGCATTGCTTTCCACGCGGAAACGCCGCACGATTTCTGCCCCGTCAAGTCCGAGATGTTCGGCATAGGCTTTAACAAAGCCCAAACCATACGGGCCACCGGGCAACACCGAATAATCGCTGTTCTCGATCGCCTCGATATAAATCTTGCGGATACGCAATAACTGACAAACGTCTTCCACGCTCTGACCAAGGCTGTTCCTGGTATGGCGCAAAAGGCGTCCTACCTCGGTCTGGTCAGCGGAATTACCGGTATCTGCTTCCATCTTAATGTCATTTGACGGCCCATTTCCAGGCAAAGGCCTGAAACGCAAGCGCCCCCCGGATTGCTCGTCCAAATGATCTTCCTTTCGCTTTCCGATCGCCAACTCCGCACCCCCACGTTACGATCTAGCAATAAAAATAGCAGAATCCCCACCAAAAGCGATTGTTTTTAAAGTTTTACACCGTGATCTATTGCGAAAGCCTTAAGACGCGATCGCAATGACTTGGTCGAACTTCCCATCACCGACAGGACATATCCTTCAACGCTTCTCACATTCAGACTCCGGACCATTTCCTTTACAGGACCGATAGAAGCCGGTGCCATGGACAAGCGGCGAATGCCCAATCCGATCAGGGCCATCGCTTCAAGTGGTCGCCCGGCCATCTCGCCGCAGATGGTCAGACGCACATTCCGTTCGTCACACAATGTGACAAGCTGCCGCATAAATGCAAACACACTTGGCGAAAGTGTATCATATCGCCCTTCCAACCGCGGGTTTCCACGATCAGCAGCGAACATGAACTGCAGCAGGTCGTTGGTTCCAACCGACAAAAAGTCGACACGCTCCAGAAGCGCCGGTGCCTGCCATATCAGCGCCGGAACCTCCAGCATCGCGCCAACCTCGACCCGGTTCGGTACATAGCCGCGTTCTGCTTCGCGTTTCAACTGCTGATCCAGAAGCGCCCTTGCCTGGTCGAACTCTGCGACTTCGGCAATCATCGGGAACATGACATACAGGTCCCGCTCATGGGCGGCCCGGATCAACGCGCGCAACTGATGAACAAGCACTGCAGGCCGATCCAGCGTAATGCGGATCGAGCGCCAGCCCATCGCCGGGTTCTCTTCTGTCATATCCTCCCAATAGGGCAACAATTTGTCACCCCCGACATCAAGCGTCCGAAACACGACCGGACGACCTTCCGCCTGTTCAAAGATCCGGGTGTAAAGCCGGGTCTGATCGCCAATATCTGGCATGGCCGATCTGACCATAAATGGAATTTCCGTCCGATAAAGCCCGATCCCGTCCGCGCCGCTTTCAATCACATGGGGTACATCGATCAAAAGCCCCGCATTGACGTTCAGCGAAATATCAATCTCGTCACATGTCCGGGACGGCATATCGCGCATCTGCGCATAAAGCGCCTTGCGCTCGGCCCGCGCACGAAGCGCACCGTCAATAACCGAACGGACATCTTCACTCGGCCGGACGAACAATTGTGCATTGTCGGCATCGACAATCAGCGGATCACCGGTTTCGACCTTGTCGAGAACCCCTTTAACCCCGCCCAGCACCGGAATATCCAGCGCACGCGCAACAATTGCCACATGTGACGTATGCGACCCTTCTTCAAGAGCAAGGCCGCGCAGGCGGGTATGATCATAATCCAGAAGTTCCGCCGGACCGATATTTCTCGCCACCAGAATGATATCGTCGGGCAACTCGCCAAAGGCCGGGGACTGATACTGCCCCGAAAGATGCTGCAGCAGACGGTTCGCCAGATCTTCAAGATCATGCAAACGTTCGCGCAGATACGGATCACTGACCTGGGCCATGCGCGCACGGGTATCATCATGAACCTTCTGAACCGCGGCTTCCGCCGTAAGGCCGGTATGGACCGCCTCGGTAATGCGGTTAAGCCACCCGGTATCCTGCGCAATCATTTTATAGGCTTCAAGGATATCGCCCGGATCATCATCGCCGCCACTGCTATCCATTCCCGCAACAGCTTCAAGCATTTTGTCGAGATGGTCCTGAAGCCCGCGCATGGCGTCGCGAAGCCGGGTCAGTTCCTCGTCCGGATCATCGGATACCATCCGGTCGATGACAATACGCGGCTCATGAAGAACCGCAACGCCCTTGCCAATCCCCGGTGCCAGACGCGCCCCACCAAGCCGCAAGGGCAAAAGCGCAATCCCGTCGGTCGGAATCAGTTCATCGCGGCTGACCAGTTCGCCACCGGCGACCATTTCGGCCAGCACCATGGCAACGTTTTCAAGCGCTTCCTGCTCGTCCTCTGAATAAAGACGTTCGGTCCGGTTCTGCACGGCAAGGACGCCAATGATACGGCCCCCACGCAGGATCGGCACACCGATCATGGAATGATAGATTTCCTCGCCGGTTTCCGGACGGTAAGCAAAGTTCGGATGGCCTTGCGCATCTTTAAGGTTAAGGGGCCGCGCATGGGCCGCCACATAACCGACAATCCCCTCGCCCACCCGAAGGCGGGTCATATGAACTGCCGCCGGTGCCAGACCGCAGGTCGCGAAAAGTTCCAGCACCTCGCCCGCGCGCATCACATAGACCGAACATACCTCCGCCACCATATCGGCGGCGATGATGGTCACGATCTGCCCAAGGCGCTCTTCTGCCGTCCCCGGACCAGCCATGACGTCGCGAACGCGCTTTAACAGGCGTCGCGGACCAGTGACTGCGGCGGACGGCATGCTCATCGGGTTTAACTGTCTCTTCTAACGAGGGACTGAACGGCCTGTTCGACCAGTTCTTCCAGAATTTCGGATACCGGTTGTTCTTTCTTTACCATACCAACCGACTGCCCTGCCATAACCGATCCGCCATCGACATCACCATCGATAACAGCCCGGCGAAGCGCACCGGCCCAGAAATGTTCGATCTCAAGCTGGGCTTCACCCTGATCAACCTCACCGGCGCGGAATTTGGCAATTACCTTGCGCTGGGTTTCAAGGAATTCATCGGTTCCCTTATTGGCAAGGGCGCGTACCGGAATAACCGGGAAACGTTCATCAAGCTGAACCGTGGTGACCGCATCGCGTGCGCTGGCACGAATGAAGGCCTTTTTGAAATCGGGATGCGCAATACATTCGGTTGCGCATACCAGTCGCGTACCGATCTGAACACCGGCCGCCCCCTGTTCAAGCAATCCGGTAATGGCTTCGCCGCGCGCGATACCACCGGCACAGAATACCGGAACATCGCGCATTTCCGGCAGGATTTCCTGCGCCAGAACCGTCAGGGAAACCGGGCCGATATGACCACCAGCTTCGCTGCCTTCGATCACCAGCGCATCCGCACCCGAGCGCACCAGTTTTTTGGCCAAAACCAGTGCCGGTGCAAAACAGATGACCTTGGCAAATTCCTTGGCTTTCTTGATCGCTGCCGATGACGGCAGACCACCGGCCAGAACGACATGACCGACTTCATGCTCACGGCAAACCTCGATCAGGTCATCAAGCATCGGGTGCATGGTAATCAGATTGACGCCAAACGGCTTTTTGGTCAGGGCCTTGGTCCCGGCGATTTCTGCCGACAGCAATTCCGGGGTCATCGACCCGCACGCAATCACACCAAAGCCACCGCCATTTGAAACCGCCGCCACAAGGTGACGTTCGGAAACCCAGGACATTGCACCCGCCATGATGGCGTAATCCGTTCCCAGAAATTCCTTGCCCGCCGCCCACAATTTTTCAAGGCGGGCGCGTGCGACATCGAATTTCGGATCTCTCATATCATTCTGTACCCCAAAGCAGAAATGCAGGAAACCAAGGGTTCCCTGCCATTTCATCATAAAGGCCGAAACCGATAGTTCCAGCTAGTATGTAATAATTGACGCAATTTAACAGTGACTTAATCACAGGCCATGCAAGTCACATTATATTAAATTACTCGGCATCAAGGCCATAAGCGGTATGAAGCGCGCGAACTGCCAGTTCGGTATATTCTTCGGCAATCAGAACGCTTACCTTGATTTCCGAGGTCGAAATGACCTGGATATTGATGCCTTTTTCCGCAAGCGTTTCGAACATCTTGCGCGCAACGCCAACGTGCGAACGCATGCCCACACCAATGATCGACACCTTGGTCACATCTGATGTGCTCAGCAATTCCTTATAGCCGATCTTGGCCGAATTGCCCTCAATCACCGACAGCGCACGTTTAAATTCGCCGCGCGGCACGGTAAAGGTCATGTCGGTGCTTTTACCGTCTTCTGAAACGTTCTGCACGATCATGTCGACATTGATATTGGCCTCGGCCAGCGGGCCGAAGATAGAAGCAGCGATTCCCGGTTTGTCGGCGACTTTCACCAAGGTGATCTTGGCTTCGTCACGGCTATAGGCAATCCCGCTGACGACTTCCTGTTCCACGATTTCGTCCTCGTCTACAACAAGTGTTCCTTCCGCATCACTAAAGGAGGAGCGGACCTGTACCCGGACGCGATGGTTCATGGCCATCTCGACAGAACGGGTCTGAAGGACCTTCGCACCAAGCGATGCCAGTTCCAGCATTTCTTCGTAGGTAATCTTTTCGATCTTGCGCGCCTTGGGCACGATGCGCGGATCGGTCGTGTAAACCCCGTCAACATCGGTATAGATATCGCAACGATCAGCCTTCAGAGCCGCGGCAAGCGCCACCGCAGAAGTATCCGAACCGCCACGGCCCAGCGTGGTAATGCGGTTGTCAGGTGCGATCCCCTGGAAACCGGCAACACAGACAACCTCGCCGCTATTCATGCGCTTGTCGAGTTCGGTTGTATCGATTTCCTTGATACGTGCCTTGGCATGCGCGCCATCGGTCTTTATCGGAATCTGCCAGCCAAGCCATGAACGTGCTGGTACGTCAATGCTTTGCAGCGCCATGGCGATCAGGCCAACTGTCACCTGCTCGCCCGATGATACGATCACGTCATATTCACGCGCGTCATACATCGGTGAAATTTCATCAGCCCAGCCAACCAGTTCGTTGGTCTTGCCCGACATTGCCGAAACAACAACCGCTACCTGGTTCCCGGCATCGACCTCGGATTTGACCCGACGGGCGACGTTCTTGATCTTTTCGACATCGGCGACCGATGTGCCGCCGAATTTCATGACAATACGGGCCATGAAGTATCCCCGCTAAGCTTGCCATCCATCGGTGCTCCGAAGAAGACGGCATGTGATCCGGCCCTCGATCGATTGGCGCAGGCCATCAATGCGGCGCGCCGCCTGATCCGGGCGGCGTTATCAATACTGCCATACTCTTTTGGAAACAAGCATCAACGCAGGGGAAAATTGCATCGATTCATTTTTTATTCGGGTTTGATGCGCCAGATGCCTCCCCAAGGGCGCAAACTGCGAAATATCCTGCGAATTCTTACCTGAAAACCCTGACAACACATGCGATTGGCGCAAGGCACGTTTCGATTTCCCTCATGCTGGCAAAGCCCTCATTCGCCCGGCGTCAGGACCTTGATGCCCGGCAAACTATTGCCTTGCCGGGCGCGCCCGCGTAAACAGGGCAAAGAAAATCAACGTCACGCCATCGGAGCCGTCCATGTCGCACGCATCCGCCAATAACAGCCGCACCGCCAATGCCGAGGAAATCGCACGCTTTTCCGCAATGGCCGAAAAATGGTGGGACCCGAACGGCGCGATGAAGCCCCTGCACAAGTTCAATCCGATCCGCTTGCAGCTTCTGCGCGACAATATCGCTGCCCATCTCGGACGCGATGCCAACCAGCTTGACGTCCTGAAAGATGTCGAAATCATCGATATCGGTTGCGGTGCCGGTCTTCTGTCCGAACCGCTGGCACGCATGGGCGCAAAAATGACGTCAATCGACGCAGCCGAAAACAATATCGAAGTCGCAAAAGTCCACGCTGTGCAATCGGGCCTTGCCATTGATTATCGCAATTGCACCCCGGAAATGCTGGTCGACGAGGGCAAGCAGTTCGATATCGTTCTGAATATGGAAGTCATCGAACATGTCGATGACCCGCAATTCTTCATGCAGGCCTGTGCGGCGTTACTCAAACCCGGCGGGTTGATGTTTGTTGCCACCCTGAACCGGACGATCAAATCGCTGGCACTGGCAAAATTCGGCGCTGAATACATCCTGCGCTGGTTGCCTGCTGGCACCCATGACTGGCGCAAATTCGTCAAACCATCAGAAATGTCGGGCTTGCTGCGAGGTGCCGGTCTTGATCTCGTGGATATCACCGGTGTGACCTACAACCCGATCACGGATAAATGGTCGATTGCCCCTCGCGATCTTGACATCAATTATATGGTGATCGCGCAAAAACCCGCCAAAGCCTGATCCTATAGCTGACAACGTATTTTAGGACGGCACATCAGGCATGAAGGGAGCAAAGCGGGATCGAGCCCCTAATTCTTCTTGCTCTCATCAAGCCATGGCAACGCCTGAACATCAATGCCTTCATCGATCAGTTCGGCGGTTTCTTTAAGTGATGCCTCGCCATAAATGCCGCGCTTTTCGGTTTCGCCGTAATGGATTTTGCGGGCTTCCTCGGCAAATTTGTTACCGACATGCTCGCAATTCTGTTCGACCTGCTTGCGGATTTCGGCGATTGCCGCACGGGTTGCCTCGGCAAAGGCGACCTGGCGGGTCTTTTCGGCGGCTTCCTCTTTTTGGCGCGACGTCCGAAGACGCGGTGCCATCAACGCCTTTCCGACATTGGCCGTTCCACAAAACGGGCATGACAATTCACCGCTGGCAGCCTGGGTGTCATAAGTGGCACCGTCTTTGAACCAGCCTTCA
Organism: Thalassospira xiamenensis M-5 = DSM 17429; assembly: GCF_000300235.2. Classification (NCBI taxonomy): domain Bacteria; kingdom Pseudomonadati; phylum Pseudomonadota; class Alphaproteobacteria; order Rhodospirillales; family Thalassospiraceae; genus Thalassospira; species Thalassospira xiamenensis. Next base: position 3,240,662 of record NZ_CP004388.1, read on the forward strand.
AATTCGTGATCATGTTCGCATTTAAGCTGAAAGAGGATCATGGTGTTGTTTTGTTCAAGCAAACCGTAACAATTGCAAGGTGTTTTGATATCAATGATATAGCGACACCCTGCCCGAAACGCCAGTTTCAGGCGGCTCCTTCAATAACCAAGATTTATGAAAATGTCATCATTAATGCCATCGGACTGGGTTACCCGTCATTCCCCACCCTGCCCCGCGACCGGTGGAACGGCCCTTGATCTTGCCTGTGGCAAGGGTCGTCACAGTTTCTGGCTGGCGGATCAGGGATGGCAGGTCACAGCCCTTGATCGCGATCTGTCGGATACGGGAACCGGTGAAAACACAGGAATTGAGTGGATCGAAGCAAATCTTGAATCTGGTCCCTGGCCGCTTGGGGACCGGCAGTTTGATCTGGTGGTGGTCGTCAATTACCTGCACCGACCGCTATTTGAAAATCTTCGCGATGCGATCAAATCCGGTGGCACTTTGCTTTATGAAACCTTCATGATCGGTAACGAAGCATTCGGCCGCCCGCGATCACCAGAATTCCTTCTGCACCCTGGCGAACTGCAAAACGCCTTTTCCGGCTGGAAAATCAACGCATTCGAGCAGGGCCCTCAATACAAACCAGCCACAGCCGTTCCCTTCGCTGTGAAACAATTCCTGTCGGCCTGCAAACCATAGGCAAAGCAGACCGCAACAATTCCGTAACACACTGGAATAAAAATAAAAATAAACACAAGTGTCATAATTAAAACAGCTGGTTTCTGGCATCTTCCTCGGCGCTAGTTTTAGCATTTGGCAGAGAGAGAAAACCATGACAGAACACTTTGAAATCGTCGAGGATCGCGATGACATTCCGTCGAACCCGACAAACAATCCGCGTGTAGCCGACCTGATCAATGCCCGCCTTTCCCGCCGTGGCTTTTTCAAGGGGCTGATGGCAACCTCGGCCGTCGCTGGCGCCGGTATCGCGACCTCCGGCATGGCCCGTGCGCAGGACGCATCGACCCTGACCTTCAAATCGATCCCGCAGAAAATCACCGAAACTCATGCGGTAGCTGACGGTTACGATGCCGACGTCCTGATTCGCTGGGGCGACAAGGTTGCTGCCGATGCACCGGCCTTCGTTCCGGGTGCTGTTGACGCAACCGCCCAGAATAAACAGTTCGGCTATAACTGTGACTATGTTGGCTATATGCCGCTGCCGGTCGGCTCGGACAATTCCGAACACGGCCTTCTGTGCGTCAGCCATGAATACACCAATGCGGAAATGATGTGGCCGGGACTCAAGGATGCCATGGGCGCATCACAAGAACAGGCCCTTCACGAAATTGCCGCCCACGGCCATTCCATCGTCGAAATCAAAAAGACCAATGGCAAATGGCAGGTCATCGACGGGTCAAATTATGCACGCCGCATTTCGGCCCTTGATACCGAAATGGCCATCTCCGGCCCGGCCGCCGGCCATGACCGCCTGAAAACCAGTTCTGACCCGACCGGCACGCGCGTCATCGGCACGCTGAACAACTGTGCAGGCGGCAAAACCCCGTGGGGCACCATCCTGATCGCCGAAGAAAACTTCAACGGCTATTTCGGGGGCGACATCGCCAAAACCAGCGAAGAACGCAACTACAAGCGCCTCGGCATCGAGCCGGACAGCTGGTATTCATGGGTCAAATATTTCGACCGTTTCAATGTCGAAAAAGAACCGAACGAACCGAACAAGTTCGGCTGGATGGTCGAAATCGATCCCTACGATCCGACATCAATGCCCAAAAAACGCACCGCCCTTGGCCGCTTCAAACACGAAGGCGCAACTGTTATCGTCAACAAGGATAACTCGGTTGTTGCCTATTCCGGCGACGATCAGCGTTTCGACTATCTCTATAAATTTGTTGCGGCGAACAAATACAATCCAAATGATCGCGCCGCAAACATGGACCTGCTTGACGAAGGCACGCTGTATGTTGCCCGGTTCAACGATGACGGTACCCTCGACTGGATGCCGATTATCTTTGGCGAAGGCCCGCTGACCGCCGAAAACGATTTCAACAGCCAGGCCGATGTCCTGATCGAAACCCGCCGTGCGGCTGACCTTCTGGGTGCTACCCAGATGGACCGCCCCGAAGATGTCGAACCGAACCCGGTCAACGGCAAAGTCTACGTTATGCTGACCAATAACAGCAAACGCAAGGAACCCAATGCCGCCAACCCGCGTGCAGCCAACCCGCATGGTCATGTTCTTGAACTGACTCCTCCGGGGGGTATGGGCAAGGATGCGGATCACACCGCAAATCGCTTCACTTGGGACATCATGATTGCTGCGGGCAATCCTGCCAATCCGGATGACAAAGCGGTTTACCACCCTGCTGCCGAAGCCTGGGTATCATGCCCTGACAATATGGCAATCGACCATCGTGGTCGTTTGTGGATTTCGTCTGACGGAGCACAGGGTTCCGACATTCCTGATGGCATGTGGGCAACCGATGTTGATGGGCCGGGTCGTGCATTGACCAAATTCTTCTTTGCCTGCCCGGTTGGCGCTGAAATGTGCGGCCCGGAATTCACCCCGGACGGAACGACCCTGTTTGTCGCGGTTCAGCACCCAGCAGATGGTTCGACATATGACGCACCCAGCACCCGCTGGCCGGACTTCAAGGACGGCGTTCCGGCGCGTCCGTCGGTGGTTGCGATCACCAAGCAGGGCGGCGGCGAAATCGCAAGCTAAGGCCACGAAACACACCTGATGGATCACACGCTGGTCCTGAAGAAAATGGCGGCGGGCAAGGATGTATTTCCGGTCCGCCGTCCTTGTTTTACCTGCTATGTCGGTTCATTCGCACATCGGAATATTGGTCAAATTGTTCAAGGCTTTAGTTTGGAATAAATCCAATTCATGAAGCTTCGAGCCCCAAAATACATTCACCCGAACATTGTAACCTATCAATCACATTAGCTTCACCAAACCGCCCCTTATCGATCTTAAAATGAGAACCATTCGCTGCATGGCAGAGTGCAGCCGAATATTCCGTTCGATAAGGGAGAACATCGAAATGAAACGCCTTCTTGTCGCTTCCGCACTGGCTGGTGCCATGTGTGCGAACGTTGCTGTTGCCGCTGACATGCTGCCGCAGGCCAATGATCCGTATTTCGTCGCCGCCCAGCAGACCCTGCAGCAGAAACTGCAACAGCAGGCCAACACCAACCGCGCCAAGAACATCATCCTGTTCGTTGGCGACGGCATGAGCATCCCGACCGTTACCGCAGCCCGCATCTATGAAGGCCAGAAGCGCGGTGTGGACGGCGAAAGCAACAGCCTCGCCTTCGGCCAGTTCCCGAACGTTGCCCTTGCCAAAACCTATACCCACGACGGGCAGATCGCAGACTCGGCTCCGACCGCATCGGCGATGATGGCTGGCGTCAAAATGAATAACGGCACCATCGGCGTCAGCTCGGACGTTGTCCGTGGCGATTGCAAGGCACAGCTTGCCCATCCGGTCAAAAGCCTTGCGGCCCAGGCCGAAGAACAGGGCATGTCGACCGGCGTGATTTCCACCGCTCGTCTGACCCATGCGACCCCGGCAGCAACCTATGTTCACACCTCCGATCGTAACTGGGAAAGCGACAGCGACCTCTCTGATGCTGCCAAAGCGGATGGCTGCAAAGACATCGCAGCCCAGTTGATTGAATGGTCGGCGGGCGACGGGCTGGAAGTTGCCTTTGGTGGCGGTCGCCGCATGTTCATGGACAAAACCATGGAAGACCCGGAAGACAAGGGCAAGATGGGCCAGCGTTCCGACGGTCGCGATCTGACCAAGGAATGGGTTGATGCCAAGGGTAAAGGCGCGTCCTACATCTGGAACAAAGAACAGTTTGATGCGATCGACGTTGCATCGGCAAAGCATGTTCTGGGTCTGTTTGACCGCTCGCACATGGAATATGAAGCCGACCGCGCCAAAGATGCGGCTGGCGAACCGAGCCTGGCCGAAATGACCGGCAAGGCAATTGATATTCTGTCGAAAAATGACAAGGGTTACTTCCTGATGGTTGAAGCTGGTCGTATCGACCATGCCCATCACGAAGGCAATGCGGCACGCGCACTCGAAGACACCGTCGCACTGAACGACGCGGTCAAGGAAGCCATGGGCAAGGTCAATCTTGACGATACCCTGATCATCGTCACGGCCGATCACTCGCACACCATGACCATTTCCGGCTATTCCAGCCGCGGCAATCCGATCCTTGGCGTTTCCGAGGAAAAGGGCGACGACGGCAAACCTTACACTACCCTTGGCTACATGAACGGCCCGGGTGCGCTTAAGGACGAAGTCCGTGCCGACCTGACCAATGTCGACACCACCGACATTGACTTCCTTCAGCAGGCACTGGTCCCGATGAGCAGCGAAACCCATGCTGGCGATGATGTTGCCATCTTTGCCAACGGCCCGTGGTCGCACCTGTTCAGCGGTGTCGTTGAACAGAACTTCATCTATCACGTCATGTCCTATGCCTCGAAAATCGAAGACCGCATGGCTTCGAAATAAGGCTTGCGTCTGATACCGCCGACCGCAGCAAACTGCGGTCGGCATTTTCTTTGATGGAGATTTCCATGATCGTCGGACGCCGCACATTCATTGCAGGTGCAGCCGCCACCGCCGGGATGCTGATCGCCCCGCCGGCCTTTGCACGCGACCGGATCAAAATTCCCGATATTTACGAAACCCAGAACGAATTTTCCGTTCAGGCCAAGACATTCGCCAAAGATAAAAGTCGCATCGAAATTACCGGCTTCATGGCTCCGCCACTTAAGGCGGAGGCATCCTTTTTCGTACTGACCCGTCGCCCGATGTCAGTTTGCCCGTTCTGCGAAACATCCGCCGACTGGCCGGTCGATATTGTCTTTGTCAGAACCCGCGAAAGGGTCGACGCCGTCGCCTTTAACCGCATGATCGTCACGAGCGGCATTCTCGAGCTCGGCGAAGCCAAAGATGAGGAAACCGGATTTGTCAGCCTTGTCCGACTTGTCGATGCAGAGTTCGAAGTCCTCTAAGCCCGGCGCAGATCAAAGCGCGTCGGACCTGTTGCGGATTTCGGATCTTCAACTGCGCTATCATCGCAATACGGCCCCGGTCATCAGCCTGCCATCCCTTGCCATCCATCAGGGCGAGGTCGTTGGCATTTCCGGCCCGTCGGGGTCGGGGAAGTCCAGCCTGCTTTATCTGATCAGCGGCCTTTTGCGTCCGACAGGCGGCAATATCATCTGGAACGGAACCGATATCACCAGCCTGTCCGAAGGCGCATCTGATCGCTGGCGCCGCCAATCGATCAGTTTTGTCTTTCAGGATTTCCATCTGATTGATGAAGTCAGCCCGCTTGAAAATGTTCTGATCCCGGCAAGCTTTGCCGGATGGCGCATTTCACCAGAAACCCGTAAACGCGCCTATGATCTTCTTGATCAGGTCGGCGTCCCGATGGCGCGCAAAAGCACATCGGACCTATCGCGCGGCGAACAGCAACGCGTGGCGATTGCACGTGCCCTTCTGTTCGATCCGCCGATCATCCTTGCTGATGAACCAACCGCAAGCTTGGATGACACAGCAAGCCAGATCGCGACTGACATTCTGTTTTCACTTGCCGGATCAAACCGCACCCTGATCACCGTCAGCCACGACCGCGACGTGATTGATCGCTGCGCGCGCATCCTGAAATTCGACAAGGGCCATCTTGTGGATGATGCGACCACCAACCGGGCGGAGGGCACATGAACCCGTTTCCCATCGTCATTGCAAGCCTGCGCCGCCACTGGATCATGAATATTCTGTTCGTGCTGCTGATCGCGGTTGCGGTTGCCATTGGTGTCGGCATTACCGCACAGGAACGTGCACTGCGCCAAGGCAGCGCCAAGGCCGCCGACAAATTCGACATCCTTATCGCCGCCCCCGGCAGCCAGACCGAAATCGTCATGAACACGATTTTCCTGCGCCATAGCGCGATCAATCTACTCGATGGTCAACACTGGGCCAGCCTGATGACCGACCCGCGGGTTGAAATCGCCGCCCCGCTTGCCTTTGGCGATAGCTGGCAGGATTACAGCATTGTCGGATCGACGCCGCAATTCGTAGCCTATCTGTCGGATGGACTGGCAAACGGCCATATATTTGAAAACATCGAACAGGCCGTTATCGGTGCTGCCGTCCCGCTTGAAATAGGCGATGAATTCGAGCCCAGCCACGGTCATGGTGCCGAAGCCGAGCTTGAACATCATCACGGCGTTCATCTACAAGTCGTCGGCAAGATGAAGCCCACCGGAACCCCGTGGGATAGTGCGATCATCGTTGCCGTCGAGCAGGTCTGGGATATCCATGCCCTGCCAACCGGCCATGATGAAGACGAAGATCACGACCATAACGGTGCCGCAGAAGAACATCATGACGAACATGAAGATCATGATCATGACGAAGCAGCGGAACATCACGACGAGGATCACGAGCACGAGCACGAGCACGAACATCAGGTGATGGACCATATCGGCCCGCCCTTTGATGCCGATGCCCTGCCCGGTGTTCCGGCACTGGTTGTCCGCCCCAAAAGCGTCGCAGCCGCCTATACGCTGCGTGCCGATTACCGGACAGACCACAGCACCGCCTTCTTCCCGGCCGAGGTTCTGGTGGAAATGTATCGCCTGCTGGGCAATGCCGGTTCGGTGATGCGTGCCATGGCACTGGGATCACAGGGACTGGTCGTTGCCGCCATTCTGGCCGCGATCCTGGCATTGATGCAGCTTTATCGCAAACAATTCGCTGTCCTGCGCGCTCTTGGCGCACCGCGAAGCTATGTGTTTGGCGCGATCTGGTCCTATGTCTCGATCCTTGTCGTGATCGGTGCCATTGCCGGTCTTGGACTTGGCTGGTTTGTTGCCCAATCGGTTTCTACCGTCTTTACGGCCGAAACCGGTATGGCGTTACAGGCAACAATTTCAGGCTCAGAACTATCGCTTGCCGGTGGCTTTGTCCTGATTGGCCTGATCCTGGCCACGGTTCCGGCCTTCCTGCTTTATCGGCGGCCAGTCGTCGAGGCCTTGCGCAACTCATAAAAACGCCCCCAGCAGACCAATCTGCCGGGGGCATTTCATCCTGAGGTCACCTTACTTCACCGGGGCTGTCCCGTCATAGGTGCCGTCATTATCGCGGATCGCCTTCCAGCTTTTATCCGACGCATCCTTGGCTTCAAGCGACGTCCAATTACCTTCGGACTTGTTGATATTCCCACTGATATCGCTGGACCAGAAACCAACCACCGTCGGCGTGATGTTCAGATAAAGCGCCCCATCGACAATCCGCCAAAGGTTCGGATTTGCCGGAACCTTGCCCCCCTGTGCAATGCCATAGGCACAATGCCCGTCATATTTCGGCGCATATTTTGCAGGATTGGCAACAAACATGTCGCGATGCTCCTCGGATGCAAACGCCCATGTCGCACCGTTGTAATTGGCGGTAATATCGGCACGACCCGGCACCGCAAGTGGCTGTGCCCCGCCCGGCTCCGCCTGTTTCAGATCGAAATAGGCCACCGGATCATACCCGCTGATCGCAAATCCGGTTTCATCAACATATTGCTCCCCGGCAAAAGCCGCCCCTGACGCCGCTACCATCACGCACGAGGCCAGTAAAATACGCTTAAGCATGACCATAAAACTCCGTTTGCTGTCTTGATGATCACAGACTGCAAAAAGCGCCCCCAAAGGTAAAATGACGTTGCGACACTGTTTCGTGAAGCCGCGTGACCAATGGCGTCCAAAATCGAGCTGATCACGAATTTTCCTATTGACCTCAACTTAAGTTAAGGAATTACACAGAAAACAGTTGAGAGAAAAACATAAAGGAGATCACCATGAGTGATGCATTTTTGGAACATGTGAATTTCACCGTCGCTGATCCAGCCAAAACGGCTGCACAATTATGCGACTGGTTTGGCTGGCATGTGCGCTGGAACGGTCCGGCAAAGGATAACGGCATCAGCTATCATGTCGGCAGTGATACAAGCTATGTCGCCGTCTATTCCGGCGGAACACCGGTAAGTTCGGACGAAAATTCCTATCGCACGCTGGGTGGGATGAACCATGTCGCCATTGTGGTTGACGACCTTGATGCCACCGAAAAGAAAATCCTCGCCAGCGGCCTTAAAACCCACAATCACGCAGATTACGAGCCCGGCCGCCGGTTCTATTTCCACGATGAAAACGGCATCGAGTTCGAGGTAGTCAGCTATAGCTGACCATCTGCCAGACGGCGCTTAAATCAGCAAGGTTTATACGCCCGGTCATTATGAAGCGACGGCACCATCCGCCGAATGTCTTCGACCCGGTCCAGATCGATCTCGGCGGTAACAAAGCCGGGATCGGTCCCCGCATCGGCAAGAACCTCACCCCATGGATCGATAATAAGCGAATGGCCGAATGTCTGCCGGTTGCCCGGATGATCACCACACTGTGCGGCTGCAACCACATAACAACCATTTTCAATCGCGCGTGACCGCAACAGATTGTGCCAGTGCGCCTGCCCGGTCGTGCGCGTAAACGCCGCCGGGATCGACAGAATCTTTGCCCCCGCCTTGGCATAATCACGGAAAAGCTGCGGGAACCGGACGTCATAGCAAATCGCGATGCCGATATCGCCGATATTGGTTTTGGCAAGCCGTGCCTGATCGCCGGGGCGGAATGTTTTACTTTCGCGGTAACTTTCCCCATTCGCCAGATCGACATCAAACATATGGATCTTGTCATAGGATGTGATCACCGCCCCGTCCGGGCCGATCACAAAGCAGCGATTGGCAACCCGGTCTTCGCCCGGCACCTTCACATGCAATGACCCGACAATCAGGGTCGATTTCAGTTCTTCGGCCAGATCGCAGAAAAATGTCAGGGCCGGATGATCGGCCTCGTCAAAGGCGGCTGTCCGCACCTTTTCCCCGCCAAACGACATCATCGAAACATTTTCCGGAAACGCAATAAGCGTCGCCCCCGCCGCATGGGCATCGCGCGCATAGGTCGCGGCACGTGCAAGGTTGTCGCTCATATTGTCACGCGCATTCACCTGGACACAGGCAGCAATGAAACGGGCCATGACATCGTCTCCTTATCGTTGTTCTGCGATAATCATGGAACGCGATCGGACCACGGACAATACACAATTGGGCTATCGCGCCACCAAAACAGTGTTTTAATCTGAGAACACAACCACAGAGTCATTTTTTGTCGATTTGATCTTCCAATGGTTAAGTTTAGTGTATACAGTATTCCACATGCGAAAAAAGGATTGAAGATGGAACCGCTTTCCGGTCGTAAAAGTCTGACTGACGAAGTGCATGATCGCTTGGTCGATGCCTTGTGTTCCGGTGCTCTCCCTCCCGGAACGCCTTTGCGTCAGGAAGCCTTGGCCGAGGAGCTCAATGTCTCGCGGCAGCCAGTGTTGCAAGCTCTGGGGTTGCTGCGTCGTGATGGACTGGTGGTACCGATGGGACGGCGCGGATACCGCGTTGCGCCGGTCGACGCCAAACTGGTCGAGCACGTTTATGACTTGCGCGAAGCGTTTGACGGGCTTGCCGCCCGTCTGGCGTCAAAATCCCCGGAAGACGAACGGAAATCGGCCCTGCGGGCTGCCATCCAACAGGGACACCACGCCCTGGACAGCAATACCACCGCAGACCTTGTTGCAGCCGACGTCGCGTTTCATCAAACGATCTATCGCCTGTCGGGCAACCCCCTGTTGCCCGAGGCATCAGCCGCAATCTGGCTGCAGGTTCGGCGTGTCATGCATGCTGATCTGCAAACCGGGACCGGTCCCGACCCCGTCTGGACCGAACATCAAGCCATCGCCGACGCGATCTGCGCCGGCGATGGCGCGGCGGCCCAACAATTGGCAATTGCACATACACGCAATGCCGCAAACCGCCTGATCACGCACATGAAAGAAACTGCAAAGAAAAACAATTGAATCGCCTGGCGCATAAACCGCCCGAACCGGGCACAAGGTCGCACAACAAAAACCAAAATCTTGCGACACGGAGGAACGTCATGAAACTCAATGAAGCGGCACTTGCCGAATTTCGCGAACAGGGCTTTGTCTTTCTACCGGAACTTTTCTCTCGCGAAGAAGCCGCCCTTCTTCTGTCCGAAGCCCGCCAGATTTATGCATCCGACCGCGAAGAAGTCTGGCGCGAAACATCGGGCGTCGCCCGCACGGCTTTTGCCGCCCACACCTATAACGAAGCCCACCGCCGCCTTGGTGCCCATCCCCGCCTGATCGAACCTGTGGAACAGTTCCTTGATGAACAGGTTTACATGCATCAATACAAAATCAACGCCAAGGCCGCTTTTGATGGCGCCGTCTGGCAATGGCATCAGGATTACGGCACCTGGCAGCGCGACGATGAAATGCCCGAACCGCGCGCGTTCAACATCGCCCTGTTCCTCGAAGACGTCACTCCGGCAAACGGCCCGTTGCTATTCATCCCCAAAAGCCACAAGGCAGGCGTACTCAAAGCCGGTCACGATCTTGAAACCACCTCCTATCCGCTTTGGACCCTGGATCGAGAAACCGTGACCAAGCTTGCTGCCGAAGGCGGCTGTGAAGCCCCGATTGGGCCTGCCGGATCGGTTGTGATGTTCCACGGCAACCTTGTCCATGCCAGCCCCCCCAATATCAGCCCGTTTGACCGCACCATTGTTTATCTTAGCCTGTGCGCGGTTTCGAACCATATCCGGGCGTTTAATCGCAAACCGTGGATCGCCCATCGCGACTTCGCCCCGATCACACCGCTTGCCGATGACTGTCTTGACGAACTGGTCGCCAAACAATCGTCCGCCAAAAGTTCTGCGGCCTGATCGCCCGGCGACGGAGTATTTCAAATGAACCTTGATGCAAAGCTGCGCAAACGTGCCGCAGACGGCAATCCCGTTCGCGTCGGCATTATCGGTGCAGGTAAATTCGGCTCGATGTTTTTAAGTCAGGCCGGACACCATCCGGGCTATCACGTTCTCGGGGTCGCAGACCTGAGCGCGACCCGCGCCAAAGAGGCCCTCGACCGTGTCGGCTGGCCAAAGGAACGCTATCAGGCAACCGATCCGGACAATGCGCTTGAAAACGGCACCACCTGGATCACCGAGGATGCCGATGCCCTGATCGAAGCCAACGGCCTCGAAGTCATCATCGATGCCACCGGCAGCCCCGCAGCCGGTATCCGCTATGGCCTGAAGGCCATCGAATATGGCCGCCACCTTGTCATGGTCAATGTCGAGGCCGACGTTCTTGCTGGCCCCCTTCTGGCCCACAAAGCCGAACAGGCAGGCCTTGTCTATTCCATGGCCTATGGCGATCAGCCCGCCCTGATTTCGGAAATGGTTGATTGGGCGCGTGCCGTCGGCCTTGATGTCATCTGTGCGGGAAAAGGCACCAAATATCTGCCCGCCTATCACCATGTCACGCCTGATGATGTCTGGACCCATTATGGCCTGACACCGCAACAGGCAAAGGCGGGTGGGATGAACCCGCAGATTTTCAACAGCTTCCTTGACGGCACCAAATCCGCCATCGAAATGGCCGCTGTTGCCAATGCCTGTGATCTGGTGCCACAGGATATCGGCCTTCGCTTCCCGGCCTGCGGGGTCGATGACCTGCCACGTCTGCTCTCACCACGCGAAACCGGCGGATTGCTTGATCGCAAGGGCACGGTTGAAGTGGTTTCAAGCTTGGAACGTGATACCCGCCCGGTGTTTCGCGATCTGCGCTGGGGCGTTTATGTCACGTTTGAAGCCCCCAGTGACTATGTCAAACGCTGCTTCTCGGAATATGGTCTTCTGACCGATCCGACCGGGCAATATTCCGCGATGTATAAACCCTATCACCTGATCGGGCTGGAACTGGGCATTTCGGTCGCCTCTGCCGCCCTGCGCCACGAGGCCACCGGCTCACCGCGCGCATGGTCGGGCGATGCGGTTGCCTTTGCCAAACGCGACCTTCGCGTCGGTGAAAAGCTCGACGGGGAAGGCGGTTACACGGTCTATGGCAAACTGATGCCCGCCCGCATGTCAAAGGCCCAAAATGCCCTGCCCATCGGCCTTGCGCACCACCTGACACTCAACCGCAATGTCGCAATTGATCAGGTCGTGACATGGGACGATGTCGATTTCGACCCTACCGATCCCGCCATCCGCTTCCGCAAGGAAATGGAAGATACCTTTGGCTAACGAACTCTCTCTGTCGCATCACCAAAACGAAAACCCCGGCCACATGGACCGGGGTTTTCAATGTGCAGGGTGATGGCCCCATTCAGGCCGACAGCTTGCTGTCTAGGCCGCCCTTGGCGTTCAGCGCCATCAACTCGTCGCAACCGCCAATATGTTCGTCATTGATGAAAATCTGCGGCACGGTGTGCTTGCCATTCGCACGATCCATCATTTCCTTTTTGCGACGCGGTTCCATCATCACATCGATCAATTCGTACTTCGCACCCTTTTCTTCCAGAAGCTTGCGGGCACGCTTGCAATAGGGGCACCATTCGGTGGCATAAACTTCGACTTTTGCCATCTGGTCATGTTCCTTTTTCATTGGGTCGTTATCGGTGCTATGGCGCATATTTTCACGGCCTTGCACCAGAATACGACCGGCAATCCGTCCTTTATGGGCGTTCTATAACAGATATTTTGCGACGCGTCATCGGACCACCCGTGCAACTGTGATCACATCGACGTGCATGGCTCCGGCGCGCTTTAAAATCCGCGCGCATGCATTGGCCGTCGCACCGGTGGTCAGCACATCATCAATCAAAACCACGCGCGCCCCCGAAAGCCCGATCCGCTGTGCGATCCTGTCATCTACGCCGAACGCACCGCCAACCTCGCGCTTGCGCGACGACGGCCCCAAACCGCCCAGACTGCGCGTTTTTCGCAACCGCCGCAGCACCGTACCATGCCATCCAATGCCGGTCTGGCGCGACAGACTGGCGGCCAACAACCCAGACTGATTATATCGTCGCATCAAAAGCCGGGTACGATGCAACGGCACCGGAAGAATGATATCCGCATCGGCCCAGAAATCCCGCCCGGCCTGCACCAGCCAGCGACTTAAAAGCGGCGTCAGATCGGTGCGATCCCCGTGCTTGAACCGTAAAAGGTAATCACGACTGGCGTCGTCATAAACCAGTGCCGCACGGGCCCGATCAAACGCAGGCTTTTTACGCAAACATTCGCCGCACAGGATGCCATCGCCCGCATTGTCTTCAGCGGCAAGCTCGAACGGATAGCCGCAACACGCGCACAGTGGATCGGAAATAAACCGAAGCCCGATCCAGCAATCAGCACAGACCGCATGCACTGTATCGGTAACCGCACCGCATCCACCACAACGCGGCGGCAAAACGGTGCGCAAACCGATCTGCATGACATTGCCGACAATACGGCCAATCTCTGCCGGTAAAATCCCCACTCGATCTTCCCTGCCCATGCATCGTCATCGATCACAAAACACCCGATCCTATCACGCAAGATGATTGAAACGATGCGCTAATTGATACGCTTATCCGCACGCAGACGATCCACCGCCAGGTCAATAAAGGCGCGCACCTTAGCCGGTGCATGGCGGCCTTCGGGATGGACGATATGAATGGGGATCGGTTCGGGCTCATAATCGCGTAAAACGACTTCAAGCGATCCTGCCTCAATCGACGGTATCGCCTGATAAGACAACAGGCGCACCAGCCCCCATCCGTCAATCGCCGCCTTGCGCGCGGCTTCAATCGAATTGGTTTGCAATCGTGCACTGACCGAAAGACTGGTTTTCTGATCGCCGCCAAACTGCCAGTCCAGTGGTGCCGATGATCCGGTTGATGCAACAACCCTGTGCATCCCGATATCTGCGGGTACCTGTGGCCTGCCGTGGCGATCAAAATAATCGGGGGACCCGCAAATGATACGCCTAACCGTCCCGACCTTGATCGCGCTCATTGATGTATCGGCCATATGCCCGATCCGAAGAGCAAGATCGATGCCTTCCTCGACAATATTGACGATGCGATCAAACAACAGTACCCGACCGCGCATTTCGGGATACTGATCGAGGAATTCGGTCATTACCGGAAATACATACATCTGACCGAACAGAACCGGGGCCGTGATGATCAAGGTCCCGCTGGGTCTGGCATAGGCACCGCCTGCCGCGGCTTCGGCTTCTTCCAGGTCGCCAAGCAATCGTTTGCAATCGTCATAATAATGTGCGCCCGGTTCGGTCAGGGAGACAGACCGTGTTGTCCGGGTCAAAAGCCGTGCGCCGGTGATATCCTCAAGGAAGGCCACCGCACGTGTAACCGCTGGCGGGCTTGATCCCAATTCCCGTGCCGCAGCGGCAAAGCTTTGTGCTTCGACAACGCGCACAAAAATCCTCATCGCCTGAAATCGGTCCATGGTGCTTTTCCTGCTCCGCCAACACACAACTCCACTTTATGGAATAATGAATTCCCCGAAAACCATATTCCGCAAATCAGAGGAAACAATCACAGTAGGCAGCATCGCATCAACCTCATATTCGAAGAAGGATTTGGAACAATGAAGCTGCATTATTTTCCCCTCTCGGGCCATGCCCACCGCGCCCACCTGTTTCTAAGCCTTCTGGGCGTTGAGCATGATGTCATAACGGTCGATCTGCCCAATGGCGCGCATAAATCGCCGGAATTCCTCAAACTGAACCCGTTGGGTCAGGTGCCCGTGCTTGAAGATGGCGACGTCGTGATTGCCGATTCCATCGCCATCATGACCTATGTCGCCAAGAAACGCGGCGCGACCGACTGGCTGCCCGAAGATGCCGAAAGTGCCGCCAAGGTTCAGAAATGGCTTTCGGTCGCGGCGGGGCAAATTGCCTATGGCGTCTGTGCTGCCCGTCTGCTCACGGTGTTTAATGTACCGTTCAATGCCGACGAAGTCATTGCACGCGCCCATGCCATTCTGGCCCAGATTGATGACGCGCTTTCGGGCAAGGACTGGATCGAGCTGGGCCGTCCAACCATCGCCGATGTCGCCCTTTACAGCTATATCGCCAATGCGCCCGAAGGCAATGTTGACCTCGCCCCCTATGGCAATGTGCGTGCCTGGCTGAAACGGGTCGAAGCCCTGCCCGGTTTCGTGCCGTTCGAACAGACTGTCGCTGGCCTGCGCAAGTCGGCCTGACAGGTCGGGCCGGTCTTTCGCCTTGTCCAGGCTCCCCCTGCACGGACACAGCGATCACCCCGCCCGACCGGCCCTTCCCCGACTTCCCTTGTGTCGCAAAGGAAATTGCCATGAACACGCCCGTTACGTCATCTGCCCCCGTAAAATTCACCCCGTCTGGCACCGACACCAACGGTCCGTGGCACGAAGGTGAAATTCACATGCAGAAGCTGGTCGGGGTCGATGAACGTATGGCCGAAGTTGGCAAACGTGTTCTGCGCGACCATCTGATCGACCAGCATCGCCAGTTTTACCCGCAACTGCCCTTTGCAGTATTTGGTGCGGTTGATGACAATGGCGATGTCTGGGCGACCCTTCGCGCCAACCACCCCGGTTTTCTGCATTCCCCCGATCCCTATCAGCTTGCCGTCGATATCCCCCGCGATCCAGCCGACCCGGCCGATGCCGGGATGGATGACGGCAAGGCTATCGGAATGATCGGGATCGAACTGCACACAAGACGCCGCAACCGCCTGAATGGCACCATCGCACGTTCTTCTGATGATGGTTTCTCGATCCGGGTCGGGCACAGCTATGGCAACTGCCCGCAATATATCCAGTTACGTGATTTCGAGTTCACCCGCGATCCACTGACCCCGGTTTCGCCAGAAATCAAATTGTATGAGAATTTGGAAAACGCATTGAATGATCGGGTCCGCGCAATGATTACCGCGGCCGACACCTTCTTTGTCGCGACCTATGTTGATCGCCCCGATGAGAACCGCGAGGTCGATGTTTCACACCGTGGCGGCAAACCCGGATTTGTCCGTATTGATGACGATGGCAGCCTGACCATCCCCGATTTTGCCGGAAACCTGTTTTTCAATACGCTGGGTAATATCCTCGCCAATCCCAAGGCGGGCCTTGTTTTTACCGATTTTGCCACGGGCGATGTCCTGCAAATCACGGGCGATGCCGACGTCATCGTCGACGGGCCGGAAATTGCTGCCTTTCAGGGGGCGGAACGTTTGTGGCGGGTTTTCCCGCGCAAGGTCACCTTGCGCAAGGCCGCCCTTCCGATCCGCTGGCGTGATCAAACCGACGGTGCATCCCCCAACAGCCTTCTGACCGGCAACTGGGAAACGGCGGAGCGCAAGATCGCGGCGATGAAAAACGCGATTATTTGGAAAAATTTCAAAATCGCGCGGATTGTGAAGGAAAACAGAATAATCAAATCCTTCCATCTCGAACCGCTCGACGGGACTGGAACCCTGCCTTACAAGGCCGGACAGCATCTGCCGATCCGGGTCACGGTACCCGGCCATGACAAACCACTGATCCGCACCTACACACTTTCAAGCGGCCCGTCGGACAATCGCTATCGCATCAGTGTGAAGCGCGAAGGCTTGGTTTCAAGCCACTTGCACGATAACCTTGCCGAGGGCGATGTGATCGAGGCCCGTGCGCCTGCAGGCGATTTTTCAATCGACGCCCATGTCAAACGCCCGGCAGTTCTGATTGCGGGTGGGATCGGTATCACACCGATGATCTCGATGTTGCGCCATATCGTTTATGAGGGGCTCCGCACC
The DNA here is from genome assembly GCF_000300235.2 of Thalassospira xiamenensis M-5 = DSM 17429. Classification (NCBI taxonomy): domain Bacteria; kingdom Pseudomonadati; phylum Pseudomonadota; class Alphaproteobacteria; order Rhodospirillales; family Thalassospiraceae; genus Thalassospira; species Thalassospira xiamenensis. Next base: position 3,257,447 of record NZ_CP004388.1, read on the forward strand.
CGCGGCTTCCGGCCGACATGGCTGTTTTATGCGGCGCGAACCCTTGAAGACCGGGCGTTTGATGACGAGCTGGTCGAACTGGTCAAAGCAGCCCAAGGCAGCATTCGCCTTGTCCGCGTGCTTGCTGATCCGACCGACGCCGAACCGCGCAAGGATTACGAAGCATCCGGGCGTATCGATATGGATTTGCTGCGCTCCCTGCTGCCGTTTGACGATTTCGATTTTTATCTGTGCGGTCCGCCACCTTTTATGCAGGCAATATATGACGGTTTGCGCGGCCTTAACATTACCGATACCCGCATCCATGCCGAGGCCTTCGGCCCTGCATCCCTGCAACGCAGCCACGACAGCCAGCCCGATCTGCCTGAACTGGCACCGGCAAGCAGCACGGATACAAAAGTTGATTTTTCAGGTTCGGACAAAAGTGCGATCTGGAAGCCAGATGATGGCAAAACCTTGCTGGAACTGGCCGAAGATGCCGGATTGGCACCAGAGGCAAGCTGCCGCGGCGGGAATTGCGGCACCTGCCGGACTAAAATCCTGCAAGGGAACGTCACCTATAAAACCCGGCCCTCGGCTAAAACCGCCCAGGACGAGGCATTGATCTGCTGTGCGGTACCTGCGGCTGCGGAAGATAGTAGCGATGAATCGCTTGTTCTGGCGCTTTGATCCGGTCTTGGATTGCAAGGGAGGGCGCGACGTTCTATCTAGGTCGTAACTTTTAAAACGACTTTTGACGGAGCTTCCCGCCTCATGGCCGATCCGATCACCGTTTTTGATCGCCACATCCTGAAACTGCGCCGCGACCGCGCGGCAAAACGTGCCAGCGAGTTCAATTTCCTGTTTGCCGAAACTGCCGAACGCCTTGCCGACCGGCTTGACGACACCACGCGCAAATTCCCGCTAGCGGTTGATCTTGGCTGTCACAATGGCGAGCTTGGCCAGATCATCGGTGCACGTGGCGGGATAGAAACCCTGCATCAATGCGACATTTCATATGGTTATGCGCAGTCAGCCAAAATGCGCAATGAGCGCACGACATTCGTTGCCGATGAAGAATTCCTGCCGTTTGGCGATGGATCGCTCGATCTGATCCTTTCGAACCTGTCGCTGCACTGGGTCAATGACCTGCCCGGTATGCTGCTTCAGGCGCGGCGCGCGCTTAAACCCGATGGCCTGTTTCTGGCATGCATTCTGGGAGGCGATACGCTGCGCGACCTGCGCGAGGCATTGATGACCGCCGAGGCCGAAGAAGAAGGCGGCGTATCCCCTCGCGTATCCCCCTTTGTCGATGTTCGCGATGCAGGGTCGCTGTTACAGCGCAGCGGCTTTGCCCTGCCGGTGGTTGATAGCGACCATATCACCATCGATTATCCAGACGCCCTGAAACTGATGCGCGATCTTTCGGGGATGGGCGAAAGCAACCTTGTCGCCATCCGGTCCAAGAAATTCACCAAACGCAGCACATTGGCCCGTGCGGCGGCAATTTATCACGAACGTCACGGTCGCCCGGATGGCCGCGTTCATGCCAAATTTCAGGTGATCTACCTTACCGCCTGGGCGCCCGATGAAAGCCAGCCCAAGCCGCTTAGACGTGGTACCGGTCAGGTCAGCCTTGTTGATTTTCTGGGTGACGCCCCGGACAAGCCCGATCCGGCGAAAAGCAATTAGTCATACTTTTTGATTTAACCGATCAAAAGCAAACAGTTACCGGAATTTGACATGCTCCTTCCCTCTCCCCTGATCCGGGGCAAGCTGATCAAACGTTACAAACGTTTTCTGGCCGATATCGAGCTGGAAAACGGCGATATGATCACCGCCCATTGCGCCAATCCGGGCGGGATGATCGGGTTGAAGGAGGCCGGGATCGATGTCTGGCTGTCGCAATCGGACAATCCGAAACGCAAACTGAAATACAGTTGGGAACTGTGCCGGGTTGGCGGTGCGATGGTTGGCATCAATACTGCCCATCCCAACGCAATCGTCGAAGAAGCCATCTTGTCGGGCAAGGTGCCGGAGCTGGCCGGATATGAAACGCTGAAGCGTGAAGTCAAATATGGCAAGAATTCACGGATCGATATCCTGCTTTCTGATCCGGAACGTGGGCTTTGCTATGTCGAAGTCAAGAATGTGCATCTTAAACGCGATGATGCTGTTCCGGGGCTGGCGGAGTTTCCCGATGCGGTTACCGCGCGCGGGGCAAAGCACCTTGACGAAATGGCCGACATGGTCGCAGAAGGTCACCGTGCCGTGATGTTCTATCTGATCCAGCGCGATGATTGCGACCGTTTTGCCTTGGCATCCGATATAGATCCGCACTATGCCGCGCGCTTTTCAGCGGCGACCAGCGCCGGGGTCGAGGCATTGGCCTATGACTGCATCATTGATGTCAAGACACCATCGGTAACCGTAAACAAGGCCGTTCCGATCTGGGACATCAGCGCAAAGTGACGGCATCCTTGCCAATTTCGCCCTGTCCGATTATGTCATTGAACTATGTTGCGACACAGCGACCATTGAATTTACTGCCGAACCAAGGAGATTTCGGGTGGCGAACGGAAAAGTAAAACTGCACGGACCCGAAGCGTTCGAAGGGATGCGCGCCGCCGGACGGCTGGCTGCGGAAGTCCTTGATTACATTACGCCCTTCGTTGTTCCGGGCGAAACGACCGGCAGGCTCGACCAATTGTGTGATGAATATATTCGCGATCATAATGCGGTTTCGGCCTGCCTTGGCTATCGCGGCTTTCCGAAATCGATTTGCACCTCGATCAACCATGTTGTCTGCCACGGGATTCCCGGCGACAAGAAACTGATGAATGGCGACATCATGAATATCGATGTCACGGTCATTCTCGATGGCTGGTATGGCGATACGTCGCGCATGTATATCGCGGGCACGCCCAAGGTGATGGCGCAGCGCCTTGTCGATGTGACGTACGAAGCATTGTGGCGCGGGATTAATGCCGTCAAGCCGGGGGCGACACTTGGCGATATCGGTCATGCGATCCAAAGCTATGCCGAAAGCGAACGTTTTTCGGTTGTACGCGATTTCTGCGGTCACGGCCTTGGTCAGGTGTTCCATGATGCGCCCAATATCCTGCATTATGGCCGCCCGGGCGAAGGGCTGGTTCTGGAACCCGGCATGATTTTCACCATCGAACCGATGATCAACCAGGGCACTTATACCTGCAAAATCCTGCCTGATGGCTGGACAGCGGTGACGCGGGACCGCAAACTGTCGGCACAGTTCGAACATTCACTTGGTGTCACCGATGACGGGTTTGAAATCTTTACCCGTTCACCGGCCGGGCTTGAAAAACCACCATACGACATTAGTGCAGCCGCCGAATAAGGCCGCAAACAAAAAGGGGGAAGCGGATTTGAGCGAAACAGAAGATCGCAAGGCTGCTTCCCGTCCTGACGCATCAATCGATGTACAGATTGATGACGGCACGCGCGTCTTTTTCGATCAGACGCGCGCTGCGGTTCCGGTCGGACAAAGTACCAGTTTCCAGCCATCGCCGAGCGACGCGAAACCGCCCAAACCCCATTATCACGGCCACCGTCAACGCCTGCGCGAACGGTTCCTTAAAGGCGGGGCCAATGCGCTTGCCGATTATGAATTGCTTGAACTTCTGCTGTGTACGGCGATGCCGCGTGGCGATGTCAAACCGCTGGCGAAATCGCTGATTACGCAGTTTGGCAGCTTTGCCAATGTTCTTGCCGCACGGCCCGAAGATTTGCAAAAGGCCAAGGGGCTTGGCGATGCCGGAATTGCCGCGATCAAGGTGGCCGAGGCAAGCGCGCAATATCTGGCCCGTGAACGCGCGATGGAATTGCCCGTGATCGCCAGTTGGGAACAGCTGATTGATTACTGCCGGGTGCGTCTGGGCCATCGCAAGACCGAAGAACTGCATCTGCTGTTTCTGGACCGCAAGAACCGGTTGATTGCCGATGAATGCCATCAGACCGGCACGGTCGATCACACCCCGGTTTACCCGCGCGAAGTGATCAAGCGCGCCCTTGAATTGCACGCCAGCGCGATCATTCTGGTCCATAACCATCCCAGCGGCGATGCCACCCCATCGCGCGGCGATATAGACATGACGCGCAAGATTGTCGAGGCCGCAAAGGCGATGGAAATCACCATCCACGACCACATCATCATCAGTCAGGCCGGGTATAATTCGTTTAAAACCCTTGGCCTGATTTAGCCACATGATCCAGCGGGATAAGATCGTGCTTTTGGGATAAAAGTGCAGCGCCGCCGTAAAACGAACGGAACCAGACAGAAACAGTTGGCTAAAACGGAAAATCTGGTCAGCCATTGAGAACAGCCGACCAGATATCTGTCTCTTAATTTTCAATTGTCTCAAACAATGAAGACGACCGAGGTCAAATCCTTCCTTCGGCAACCATTTCACGAGTACGCTTCAATGTAGACATCAGGGCTGCTTTGTAGCCGTTATTGCTATCGAACTGTGCTTGCTCTGCCTGTTCTTCCGAGCCGTTAGGTTCCTTGTCGCGCAGTCCTAGGTAGCAGTAGAATTTGAGCTGAAGGTCGCCCGTTTCGTCCTCGAACAGTTCGTTGATGATCGCCCCCTCTCGCGGGCCTGTTGCCTGAAAGAAGGTGACCTTTCGTTGCGCATCCAGCGTAATGATCTCGCGCAGGTCGACACCGCTGATCGTAGCATCGCGGACGAAATGTGTTGAGCTTTCCTCTGTGACATCGCAACGGGTACAGAGGCCAGCCGGAAGAAATTGTCGCGCATCACGAGCTTTCAGCTCAAGGCCCTTCCAGACCTGTTCGCGTGTCAGTCTGGGTTTACCTTGCGGGTTAACCGGGACGGTTGCAGTCGAATATATCATGTCGATGATCCTTTTTTCGGTCGGGTTGGAATGAGGGCGATCAGTCAACGATCTGCGCGACATAATCACGATAGGAGCGCAACGGACGGCCAAGCATCGACGTCAACCGGTCGACGTCGCCAGCATCCGGAAGCATGCCATCGGTCAGGAAACGCTCCGCCATCAGTCGCATATCAAAGGCCATCCAGCCTGGCATGAACTGACGCAGGTTCTGTTCAAACCCAGCAGTATCGTTGCCGGGAAAGGTGATTGGGCGGCCAAGGACATCGCCCCAAATCGTGGCCGCATCCTTGCCGGTCAGCGTATCCGGACCAACAAGGTTGATGCGATTGATCGGCAGCGGTATTGCCGATTGTTCACGGCGGATCAGTTCGAGCGCAGCAATTTCGCCGACGTCACGTGCATCAATCATTGCAAGTCCCTTTTCACCAATCGGCATCGGATAGATGCCAAAGTTGGTGACGACGTCCATGATCGTAATTTCGTTATCCATGTAATAAGCTGGGCGCAAAATGGTGGCACCAAGACCCATTTGTTCGATCATCCTCTCAACACCGAACTTGCCCGCGAAATGCGGCACGTTGACATAGATATCGCTGTGGATCACCGACAGATATACGATCCGCTCGATCCCGGCCTCACGGGCAAGGTTAAGCGTAATCAGCGCCTGCGTGTATTCGTCGGCAACAACCCCGTTCAGCAGAAACAGGGTCGAGACACCGGACAGGGCGCGCCGCAGTAAATCGACATCACGCATATCGCCCTGAACGACTTCCACGTCGTTCGGGAAACTGGCCTTGGACGGGTCACGGACCAATGCACGCACATCTGCACCGCGTTTCAGAAGTTGTTCGACAACATTGCTTCCGACATTGCCGGTCGCGCCGGTTACCAGAATGGTCATGGTTTTTCTCCTTGGTTGAGCAATTTGACTGCCCCAATTTAATGATCCACATTCACGGCAATAGACGTTATATTTAGACAGACTGTCTCGCTGGTGGAACACATGGACCTTCTTGCCCTTGCCGACTTCAATCTGGTCGCCCGACACGGTGGGTTTGGGAAAGCGTCGCGCGCCACAGGCCGCCCGAAAGCGACACTGTCACGCCGCGTGGCAGAGCTGGAGGCAAGCCTTGAGCTGCGTTTGTTCGAACGCAGTGCTCGACTTCTCAAACTGACCGAAGAAGGAAGGACGCTGTTCGAGCGGACGAGCCAGTTGTTCACTGAACTCGACGAGACGACTGCGGCAATTGCCTCTGGCGGACGCGAACCGAGGGGGAAACTTCGGATCAGTGCACCTTTGCTGTTTTCGCAGACTGCGATGGGGAAACTGGCTGCGGACTTCGCCCTCAAATACCCGAAGGTCCGACTTGAGGTCACGACCGAAGATCGCCCGGTCGATATGATTGAGGAAGCCTATGATCTGGTAATAAGGGTTAACCCGGAACCTGATGAAAGCCTTGTCGGTCGTGTGTTCCTGCGTGATCGACTGGTGATCGTTGCTAATCCGGGCCTGACGCCACCGATGGATGGCTCCTCTGTCCCGGCTGTTGTACGGGGGCAAGTCCGCCAAGACGAAAGCTGGAATGTGAAAACATCAACCAGCCAGTCAAAGATCGCGGTCAATCCGGTCCTGAGCCTCTCATCGCTCGTCATGGTTCGGGACGCCGTACGCAAAGGAGTTGGCGCGGGACGACTTCCGGTGTCGCTTGTGTGTCATGATCTTGCCGATGGTACGCTGGTGCATTGGGGCGATGTGGACGGGCCTGAAATTACCTTATGGGCGCTCTATCCGTCACGCCGCTTGCTAAGCGCACGCGTCTCGGCGTTCCTAGACTTTCTAAGGGATGCTTTTCCCAAAGGAACTCCGGACGAGTTGGCGGCCTATGTGGGAAGATGAAAGCCATATAGCTTGGCTTCCATGCCTGCTGTCCGATTGAAAAGAGCACAGAAAAGGCGAGTCGGCCCACTGGACGTGACCGACCCGCCAGAAACCGGCCGCCTGAATTTGGGGGGCAGGAGACCGGTGCCTGAACCCAAAGGTCAGAAGTTGTAAACCAGACCCAGACCGATGCTGTAAACATAGTCATCATCAATCAACGGGCTGTCAGTATAGCTGTCAGGCAGCAATTCCACCCCACCGGTTCCAAGCAGAACGATACTTTCGGTAATCGGATAGGTCACAGAAACGTCAAGATGCGGGATAAAGGCAGCATCCGCGTCATAGACGGCCCGGTCACTTCTGACTTCGGTGCCGCTGACACCGACATGGTAGTTTGCCAGCTTATCGCTTTGCCAGCGTACCCCGCCACCCCAGTCGAATGTTACATTCTGCAGATCCATCGGGATGGTATAGGTGAGGTCAAGTTCATGACCGTCATGGGCGTCATTCAGATCAGTCAGGTAATAGGCCCCGACTTCCCCGCGCCACAGGCGGCTGGTGAAACCGATCCCGGCCTCATAGGCCATATCGCGCTCTTTCATGCCACGCAGATATTCACTATCGCCATTTTCAAACGGCTTCATGCGAAGCGCACCAAGTACGTCAAGACTGGCGAATTCATTTTGCCATGCGGTGACAGATATCCCGTCGGTCCCGATATGCAGCCGATCCGCATCATAGGCCAAAAGCGGCAAAGGATCTAAATCGACGCTGTCCGCACCACGATAAGGATTGCTTTCAACCTGGCCATATGCCCCGAACTGCCATACCCCACCAAGCCAGGGATCAGCAGCTTCATCTTGTTTGGGGTTAACCTCTTCGCGCAGGACGTCCCTTGTACCTTGCTGCGCATTGGCCGACGTACTGATGACGAGCATAAGCGCACTTGCACACAATCCGGCCCCCAACAGGATCAAACCGTTCCCGACCAGATTTGAAACTTTATAAAAATTCATTTTGTCCGATCACCCTTGTATCAGTTTTGGTGACCCGACAATGCAGTGTCGTTCTGTGTCTGGCGTCCGGCTCTGTATCTTCGAACCTGATCTATGCGATCAAAAGGTACGAATGCGCATTCGGACGCGTTAAGTATTTGTATTTAATGAATTCTCATCTCGGTACGCACTGGGCGTTTTGCCGATGATTTTCTTGAAGGCCAGATTGAAAGTCGATTTGGAATTAAACCCGACACTGATGGCGATATCGAGGATCGTGCGATCCGGCTCCTTGATCAGAAGGCGGGATGCCTCGTATGTACGGACCTCGTTGACGAAATCAAAGAAGCTTTTGCCAAGATGCTGGTTCAGCACATAGGAAAGCTGATTGGGTGTCACCCCAACAGCATTCGCGAGCTTTGGCATGGTCAGAAGCGGATCAAACATCAGCTCGCGTGCCGCCACGATGCGGTCCAGTTTTGCCCCTATTCGGCTGACATCTTCGGGATCAACCACATTGCGCGCCAGACCGGGTCTGGGCCTTTTTCCATCACTCTCGCCGGTGTTTTCAACCTCGTCGCGTTCAGGCTGTACGAACAATGCCGGATTGGCGGCAATAACGTGACACATCCGAAAGAACACCAGAACAAAGGTCGCCTTCACACACAGAACCAGCCATTCACTGCGTGAAACGATGGTATCGAAAAGACTGATCAGCGTGAAAAGGGTGAAAATCACACTCAACCCGACGAGCAGTTCGAGAATCCAGCGCCTTAGCCCTTTCTGATCGACTTCAAGCTGCCGATGGGCATCTTTCAAATACCGGACCGCAACATGCCAGATCCGGAACATATAGATCGCAAATTGCAGACAGAAGATCGCGATCAACATCATCAGCAGCAGATTAAAGACGTTGCCCTGACTGAAATCGAGATTGATGCGGACGTCGGAAACAGCCGTGTCCGACCGCGAAAGACTGGCATGCAGCAGAAAAACGACCCAGACCATGACCGCCGACACCGGAAGCATGATTGCAAAATGCCATGCCGGTTTTGCGGATGGATTGCCTGATATCTCCCGGAAATAAAGATAGATTGCCGGAATGAAGGCGAAAAAGAAGGGTGTAACAAGTGGTGTCAGATACAGGTTCACAAGTGGGGGGACGATGGTATCGACAATATCATCGATAAAGCCCATGCCGACAGCCACCGCAAACATCATCAGCCATCGATTTGCTCGAAATGCGCGTTTACCCTCGCCCTGCAAAAGAATAATCAGAAAAACGGCCTGAACCGCGCCAAGTGCCGCAATCAGCAGCAGCAGCAAATCGATTGTTTCAAACATTCATATGCCCGTCATTTGCGACGATAAAGATTACAGCAGCGCTAAAGTACGGGGTTACGCCGCGACAGGGTCTCCGATCGGTAAACACTTGGCGTTTTGCCGGTGATTTTCTTAAAAGCCAGATTGAAGGTTGATTTGGAATTAAAACCAACACTGGTTGCGATATCAAGGATGGTGCGATCCGGCTCGTTTACCAAAAGGCGGGATGCCTCGCCGGTTCGAACTTCGTTGATGAAGTCAAAGAAGCTTTTGCCAAGATGCTGGTTCAGCACATAGGAAAGCTGGTTAGAGGTTGCACCGACTGCATTTGCAAGCTTTGGCAGGCTGACAAGAGGATCGAAAAGCAGGTCGCTTCTGGTCCTGATGGCGTCAAGCCGTTTACAAATTCTGCTGATTTCATCGGCATCCACCAAGTTGCGAGGTGCAAACCTGGTTTGCCTCGACCCGGTTGCCGTGAAATCACGGGCATCTTCATCCATTGCCATCTCTTGCGCCCCGTCCCATTCCGCCTGAACGAACAAAGCCGGGTTGTGCGCAATCACGTGGCACATACGAAAGAATACGAGCGCGAACGCCCCCTGTACAAGGGTCGTCAGCCATTGGCTATCGGTAATGAAAATATCGACAATCGTCGTTGCGGTAAAAATCAGAAAAATCAGGCTGATGCCAGTCAGCAGTTCCGTCACCCAGCGGCGCAGAACGCGCTGATCCGCACCGAGTTGTTCACCCGCCTGCCGCAGATAGCCAATCGCAACCCGCCAGATTTTGACCATATAGCCAAACAACTGGACATAAAGCGCAATAATGATTGTCAGCAGGATCGCAGCCACAGGCAAATGACTTTCAATATCGGTATCCAGTTCGAAATCGATTTCTCCGCCAATGTCGCCCGGAAGTATACGGGTGCGCATTATGTGTACCGCGACCGCCGTCAGGATGGCGACCGGCACCAGAATGACGAAATGCCCCCCCGGATAGCGCACGGGACGGTCAGCAATTTCGCGAAAATACAAGTAGATAGATGGCAAAAAAACAAATGTGACCGGTACAAAAATAATTGCCAGATACAGAATATAAAGCGGCGAGAGGAAGACATCGCTGATGTCTTCGACAAAGCTTGCGCAGGCGGTCAACGAGAACACCAGCAACCAGCGATTCGCACGAAATGCGCGTTTGCCCTCGTGCCGCAACAGCAGCATCAGGAATGCGGCCTGTGCAAGGCCGACTGCAGCAATAAGCAAAAGAACGATTTCGGACGTATCCATTCTTTATCCTGATGGTCGCTGTCTGTTGTTAACCGGGGCCGACGACAGCATCCCCAACAATTCCGGGGCGGTCGTGTGCGTATCTGCAGCAACTCGGTATTTGCTTGGTGTTGTACCGGTTACACGCCTAAACGCAAGATTGAAGGTGGATTTTGAATTGAACCCGACGGCCATGGCAATATCAAGAACCGGTCGATTTGGCTCGGCAAGAAGCAAGCGAACAGCTTCTTCGATCCGGACGGTATTGACGAATTCAAAGAAGCTTTGGCTTAGATGCCGGTTCAGGACAAAGGATAACTGATTAGGCGTTGCCCCAACCGCGCTTGCCAGTTTGGGCATCGTCAGAAGCGGATCAAACATCAAATTACGTTCGGTGCGCAGAACATCAAGGCGTTTTCGGATGCGTTCACTTTCGTCGGTATCGACCAGCGAACGTAGTGGTTCATGATCTTTGTCAGCGAGATCGGTCAGCGGGTCGACCGACAGGTGCACAACCTTTGCTGGAATGGTATTGAACGGCTGGCTTGCGACCAGAAAACTCAGCCGCATCACTATGCACAGGAACACGAAATTCATCACCGACCCCGCCCAGTAAAGGCTTTCGGTCCACCACTGAATTATCTGAATACCGGCAAAAACGACGAAGGCCAGATGCAGGCTTCTTACGACATTGCCGATCCATTGCCGCTTGGCCAGGCTTTGCTCAGTTCCCTGTTTTGTCAATTCCGTCGCAAAGGACCGGGCGGCACGCCACATCATGAGATGATAAGTGCCGACATAAACAAAAAACGCCGTCATGATGGCAACCACAAACCAGGACAGCGCCGGATCGGTTTCAAATGTCAGATGGATAGGCGCACCGGAAGAAATTTCATCGCCATATCTGGCAAAGACCGAGGCGGTCAGAATACTCGAAAAGACCATACCGACCAGAAGCGATACAAAATGCCACCAGCCGTTGGATACCCAACGCCCGGCAACAGTGCGAACATAAAGAAAGATTGCCGGACCAAGTGCAAGATAGGCGCTGAAAAGTAGCGGTTCGGTCATCAGCGCGATTTCAGTTCCGAACAGCAGAAATACCGCATCTCGAAGGAAAATCAGCGCAAAGCACAGTATGAAGATATAGAGCCAGCGATTAGCATAGAGGGCAGATGGCCCTTCTTGGCGCAAGAGCAGAATAAAGAAACCGGCCTGAGAAATACCAAGTATGGCAACCATCAGGGCCGCCAGATCAAACGGGCTTAAAGGCATCTTTCGGTCGCATTTGTTGATAAAGGAAATCTGCAAAACAGCGTACGCAAAAACCCGTAGCCTGAATGACGATGTTTCTCAACGGCAATTTTTTGAATTCACGCTTGTTTCATCAAGCTGCCATGACGCGATACCGGGCCTGTATTCCGAAATCTTTTAACGCGCGAAAATGTAACCAGAGCACGCCCATTTTCGCGCCAAGATATTGAAATCGCCTGAATTGCCGAAAAATAATGCAGAAAATCACAAAGCCCGATTCGTGATCACCGAATTTGGCGGCCAACCCTTTGAATGTGAACTGTTTCACTTTTTGCGCATATAGCCGCAAGGCGCGACGCGACAATCACCATTACATGCAAAACGTTTTACAGGCGAAAGTTGCAGGCTTCCTCAGCCGTAGAACAATCTGCTATTTCCGAATAATACGCAAGATAACACCACAAAACGACTACAATCACGCAAAAAAACACCATTTATTTCAAATTTGTGGAATCGTGACTTGCAGATCACGCATGTCAGTCTCAGTATTTTTGCGTACGTACTTTCAGGGAGTACGTCGGCAACAAAGCAAAATAGATGAGGGAGACATTACAGATGTCACAAAACGCGAAGACCGCAAATGGTCTCGTGAAGGGATTGCTTAATTCCTCGCGGGCCTTTGTGCTGGGTACGGCATTGCTTGCCGGTTCCATGACCATGCTGTCCACCACACATGCACAGGCTGAAAAAATCCTGCGCGTCGGCAATGACGGCGAACCGCAATCAATGGACCCGCATTTCATTTCGACGGTTCAGACCAGCCGCCTGTCGGATGATATGTTTCTGGGTCTTCTGACATATGGCCCGGATGGTGAACCGGTGCCAGGTGCCGCTGAAAGCTGGACCGTTTCTGACGACGGCATGACCTATAGCTTTAAAATTCGCGATCACAACTGGTCGGACGGCGTGCCGGTAACTGCCGGTGATTTTGTCGCGGGCTGGAACCGCCTGCTTGACCCGGCGACCGGTGCGGAATACGCATCCCTGCTTTATATCATCGAGGGTGCCGAGGCTGTTAACAGTGGCAAGGAAGGCGCGAAACTCGCGGCCACCGCCCTGGATGATAAAACCTTGCAGGTCAAACTGACTGCGCCAGCCCCTTATTTCCTGGCACAACTTACCCACCAGACCGCCTTCCCGATCCCGCAGCATGCGATTGCCAAATTTGGCAAAGACTGGGTGAAACCGGAAAATATCGTGGTGAACGGTCCGTACAAACTGACCGAATGGCTGCCGAACGTTCATTCCAAGCTTGAAAAGAATCCGGAATTCTATGACGCAGCCAATGTGCCGATCGACGAGGTGATCTATTACACCTATGAAGATCGCACCGCGATGCAGAACCGTTTCCGTGCAGGCGAACTTGATGTCGCACGCGACATCGCGTCCGAACAGATTTCCTGGCTTCGCGATAACCTTGCCGATAGCCTGCGCATCGCACCGTATGCCGGTATCTATTACTATGCGATCCGTACCGACAAGGACATGTTCAAGGATGTCCGTGTCCGCAAAGCCCTGTCGATGGCGATCAACCGCGAAGCCATTACGGACTCGGTTCTGAAAACCGGTGAACTTCCGGCCTATTCCTTTGTTCCGCCCGGAACCGGTAATTACGGCGAGCCAGCCTACATTTCGTGGAAAGGCCTTTCCTATAATGAAAAGCTCGAAGAAGCCAAAAAGCTTCTGGCCGAGGCCGGTTACGGTCCTGACAATCCACTTAAATTCACCCTGCGCTACAACACGTCTGAAAACCACAAGCGCATCGCGATTGCGGCCCAGAACATGTGGAAGCAGATCGGCGTTCAGGCCGAGCTGTTCAACACCGAAGGCAAAATCCACTATGCCGATCTGAAGGTCGGTAACTTTGAAGTGGCACGTGCGGGCTGGATTGCCGATTACAACGACGCGCAGAACTTCCTGTTCCTCGGCGAAGACCGGACCGGGCCGCTGAACTATGCGGCTTTTGATAACCCGCGGTACAACGAACTGATGCTGGAAGCCGAAAAGGAAGGCGACCTGAAAAAGCGTGCCGGCCTTATGAAGCAGGCCGAAGCCATCATGATGGAAGCACAGCCTTACATCCCGATTTACTACTATGTCTCGAAACAGCTCGTCTCACCGAAGATCGAAGGCTGGATCGATAACGCCCCGGATCGCCACCTAACCCGCTGGCTCGACATCAAAGAGTAAACGCCGGAGACTTTGCCGCAGGTCCGGATCACGGACCTGCGGCAACTCATCGGCCCCCAATGGGGATGAGAGAGAATTATGTTATCTTACGCCATCCGGCGCCTGATGATCGCGATCCCAACGCTGTTCGTCGTGATCACGGTTGCCTTTTTCATGATGCGCATTGCACCAGGCGGACCGTTCGATCAGGAACGTGCCCTGCCCCCGGAAATCGAAAAAAACATCAAGGCCGCCTATGACCTTGATAAGCCGCTGCTTGAACAATACACGATCTATATCGGCAAAATCCTGCGTGGTGACTTTGGCCCGTCGATCAAAATTCGCGATTTTTCCGTCGCGGAACTGATCATGGCTGGTGCCCCGGCATCGATGCAGCTTGGTCTGTCGGCGATCTTTCTGGCGCTGATATTCGGGGTTGGCTTTGGCACCTATGCCGCCCTTCGACAGAATAGTGTGGTTGATTTTGCGGTAATGGGCGTTGCCATGGTCGGCATTGCCATCCCGAACTTTGTCATGGCGCCGCTTCTGTCGCTGGTGTTTGGCCTGTATCTTTCGATCCTGCCAACGGCAGGTTGGGGAGACGGCGAAATTCAATACAAGATATTGCCGATCATCGCCCTTGCCCTGCCACAAGTCGCTTATATCGCGCGCCTGACGCGCGGGTCGATGGTCGAAGTCCTCCATTCCAATTACATCCGCACTGCACGCGCCAAAGGTTTGCGTGAAAAGCTTGTCGTCAACCGGCATGCGATCCGCGGCGCGCTTTTGCCTGTCGTATCCTATCTGGGACCGGCAACCGCGGCGGTGATGACCGGCTCTGTGGTCATCGAAACCATCTTTGGCGTGCCCGGTATCGGGACCTATTTCGTCAAGGCAGCGCTTAACCGCGACTACCCGCTGGTGATGGGTGTGGTCATTGTCTATGCGGTGATGATCATCCTTCTGAATTTCCTGGTCGACATGGTCTATGGCCTGCTCGATCCCAAGCTGAAGTCACGCTCATGATGAACAAGGATCAAAAAACAGCTATGCTTCAGGCGGCAGGCACCGCCGGAGAGATCGAGGGTCGCAGCCTGTGGCGCGATGCCCGTATTCGCCTGTTTCGCAACAAGGCAGCCGTCGGGTCGATGATCATTCTGGCCATCATTACTCTTATGGCGATTTTCGCCCCGCTGCTCAGCCCGTTTGAATACGACCAGATCGACTGGGGCTATATTCAGGAAGGTCCGAACTGGGAAAACGGCCATATCCTTGGCACGGATGGCAATGGCCGCGATATTTTCATTCGTATTCTTTACGGTGCGCGTGTGTCGCTTGCAGTCGGCCTGCTGGCAACAGCGGTGTCGCTCGTGATCGGGGTGACCTATGGCGCGGTTGCAGGTTATTTCGGCGGCCGGATCGACAATATCATGATGCGGTTTGTCGATGTGCTTTATTCCCTGCCCTTCATGTTCTTTGTGATCATGCTGATGGTGGTGTTTGGCCGGAACATTTTCCTGATTTTCGTCGCCCTTGGTGCGGTTGAATGGCTGACCATGGCGCGGATTGTCCGCGGTCAGACGCTTTCGATCCGACGGCGCGAATTCATCGAAGCCGCGCATGCCACCGGTGTTTCGAACTTCAAGATCATTTTCCGCCATGTGATCCCCAACGTTCTGGGGCCGGTCATTGTTTACATGACGCTGACCATTCCGCAGGTGATCCTGACCGAAAGCTTCCTGTCGTTCCTGGGCCTTGGCGTGCAGGAGCCGCTCACAAGCTGGGGCGTTCTGATTTCCGAAGGGGCGAAAGTGATCGAAGCAGCGACCTGGATGCTGATTTATCCGGCGATCTTCCTGGCACTGACGCTGTTCTGTTTCAACTTCATCGGCGACGGATTGCGCGACGCCCTTGATCCGAAGGACAGATAGGCACATGACAAAT
Organism: Thalassospira xiamenensis M-5 = DSM 17429; assembly: GCF_000300235.2. Taxonomy (NCBI): domain Bacteria; kingdom Pseudomonadati; phylum Pseudomonadota; class Alphaproteobacteria; order Rhodospirillales; family Thalassospiraceae; genus Thalassospira; species Thalassospira xiamenensis. The sequence goes on from NZ_CP004388.1 coordinate 3,273,211, forward strand.
CATATTCTGACTGTTGAAAACCTGCGTGCCCGCTTCCAGACCCCCGACGGCGAGGTCGAGGCTGTCAACGATGTGAACTTCCATATCGATCCGGGCGAAACACTTGGCGTTGTGGGGGAGTCCGGATCGGGCAAAACCCAGATTTTCCTTGCCGTGATGGGTCTTCTTGCCAAAAACGGCAAGGCCACAGGTACGGTGCGCTACAAGGATAAGGATATCCTCAATATCCCGTCACGCCAGCTTAACAAAATACGCGGTGTGACGATGTCGATGATCTTTCAGGATCCGATGACGTCGCTTAACCCGTTCCTCAAAATCTCCAGACAGATGACCGAGGTACTGGTGGAACATCGCGGCATGTCCGAAGGCGATGCGCTTAAACGCGCGATCAACATGCTTGATCGTGTCGGTATTCCGGGTGCGGCCCAGCGCGTGCATATGTATCCGCATGAATTTTCCGGCGGCATGCGCCAGCGCGTGATGATTGCCATGGCGTTGCTGTGCGACCCCGAAGTCCTGATTGCAGACGAGCCAACCACCGCCCTTGATGTGACGGTGCAGGCACAGATCCTTGATCTGCTGCGCGATCTTAAAAAGGATTTCAATACGGCCATTGTCATGATCACCCATGATCTTGGCGTGGTGGCAGGCCTGTGTGACCGGGTGATAGTAATGTATGGCGGGCGGATTGTCGAAACCGGTTCGGTGCGTGACATTTTCTATGACAGCCATCATCCCTATACCGAGGGGCTTTTGAAATCGATGCCGCGCATCGACACGGCAAGCGAAGAACACATGTTTGCCATCCCCGGACAACCGCCTAACCTGCAAAACCTGCCAAAGGGATGTGCCTATCAGGAACGCTGCGCCTATGTGATGGATCGATGCTGTGTTTCCCGCCCAAGCCTGTTTGGCTTTGACGATGGTCGCGCCAGTGCCTGCTTCCGGGAGGACGGTCAATGAATGCGATCCGTAAAAAGAAAAACGTCCCGATCCTGTCGGTTCGTGACCTTAAGGTTCACTTTTCCCTGCCGGGCAAGGGATTTTTTGGGGCAGAACGCCAGCTTAAGGCCGTCGACGGGATCGATTTCGATCTGTATCCCGGCGAAACGCTTGGCATTGTGGGCGAATCCGGTTGTGGAAAATCGACCCTTGGCCGTGCGATCCTGCAACTGATCCCGCCGACCGACGGGCAGGTCGTGTGGCTGGGGCGGGATATTGTCGGCGCCCCCCATCGCGAAATGCAGCCGCTACGCCGGGACCTGCAGATCATTTTTCAAGACCCGCTGGCTAGCCTTAACCCGCGCATGACGATTGGCGAGATCATCGCCGAGCCGCTTGTGACCCACAAATCCGAACTGGGTAAGGACGAAATCAAGGCGCGCGTTAAACGCATGATGGCGCGCGTCGGGCTTTTGCCACAGATGATCAACCGCTATCCGCATGAATTTTCGGGCGGCCAGTGCCAGCGTATCGGCATTGCACGCGCGATGATCCTCGAACCGAAACTGATCATTTGTGACGAGCCGGTGTCAGCACTTGATGTATCGATACAGGCACAGATCGTAAACCTGTTGCAGGAATTGCAGCGCGAATTTGATCTGTCGATGATTTTCATCAGCCACGATCTTTCAATTGTGCGCCATATCTGCCACCGCATATTGGTGCTGTATCTCGGCAATCTTATGGAGCTGGCCGACCGCGACAGCATCTATGCCAACCCAAAACATCCCTACACCAAGGCGCTGATTTCCGCAGTTCCGATCCCGGACCCCGAGATTGAACGCACCAAGGAACGCATCGTGCTGACCGGTGATTTGCCCAGCCCGATCAACCCGCCATCGGGTTGCGTGTTCCGCACCAGATGTCCGTTTGCCAAGGATGTCTGCGCGACCGATGTCCCGACCGTTGACACAGTCAACGATCACCATCGGGTGGCCTGCCATTTCCACGAACGGATGTAGGAGGGCAACCTCCCTTTGCACCACCCAAACTTAGTCGGGCCGTCTTGCGACGGCCCGTTTTTTGTTTGGATCGCTCAGTAGTCTTCAAGATCAACCATGCTCAGCGTATCGATGATCTTTGTGCGATCCTGACCATCACGTTTGAAATAGACAAGCGCATAGGGTGCGTTGCTTTCAAGCGCCTGCCCCATCACGGCTTCGAACTCCTCGGGTGTGGAAATCTCGGTATCATTGATCCGGGTAATGAAATCACCCTTTGTAAATCCAGCCTGATCGCCTTGCCCCATCTTTTCCATCCGATCAACGACAAGCCCCTTCGTGCCAACGGGTAAATCCAGTTTTTCCCATGCCTTTTCATTAGCCGGAACCAGTTCGAGGCCCATGACTTTCTTCCGACCATCATCCTTCGGCGTTTTACCAAGAATCTTGTCGCGTTCGGCCTGGCGGCGGCGGCTTTTGGCTTCGTCCATATCGCCGGGGATCATCGTAAAGCTTTTAAATCCACCATCGCGCCAGACGGTAACGGTCGTTTCACCTTTTGCCTCCGCCGCCTGCATGCGGAAATGCAGGCGCGATGTGACCGTTTCGCCATTCACCGCAACAATCACATCTCCTGCACGAATACCTGCTTGATAGGCCGGTTCGTCATCGGGGGCCCGGTGGATCAACATTCCCTCGTCATGGTCCATCCCCAGAAGCTTGCCGATGCCCGGCTTGACTTCAGAATAGGCAATCCCGAACCATCCGCGTTTGATTTCACCATCTTTGACAAGCAGATCAATGATCCCCTGCGCATGTTCAGCCGGGATGGAGAAGGCCAGCCCCTCGTTCCCGCCAGAGCGGGTATAAAGCGCGGAGTTAACGCCAACGACCTTGCCATCCATCGACAGAAGCGGCCCGCCGGAATTGCCCTTGTTTACCGCGGTATCGGTTTGCAAATAAGGGTTATATTCCCCTTTGGATAGCTGGCGCTGCTTGCCCGAAATCACCCCGGTGGTCAGACTTTGATCAAAGCCATAGGGATAACCAAGCGCAAAAACCGGATCTCCGATACGGATCGCATGCGAGTTGCCCCATGAAAGCGGCTTAACATTTTCAGGCATTTCAACACGAAGGACGGCGAGGTCGGTCAGAAAATCCTTCCCCACCAGATCAGCGCGAACACGACGACCATCTTTCAAAACAACTACAAAACGCGCACCATCGCGGACCACATGCTCGTTGGTAACAATCAGGCCGTCATCGGTAATGAAAAAACCAGTCCCGGTCGACGCATTGCGCTTTTTTTTCTGCCAGTCGTATTTGGGTTCATCGCCCTTTTCGCTTTCCTTGTTCTTTTCATCGCGATCATTGCGATCTTCATCTTCGTCCTGATCGCCACGTTCGTTCGGCGGCAGATAGAAATCCTCGCCGTTTTCCTTTTTCTCCCGTTCTTCGGCGACGATCTCGGCATAGCTTTTCTTGATGACATTGATGCGAACAACGCCAAGTGAAACAGCGTCGTAAACTTCGGCAAGGTCTTTGTCGGACAATGCCATGCTTGCCTGTTCTGCCATTGCATGAACGGGGACAAGGCTTGATGTGGCAAGCATCGCGGCAAACAGGGTCGCGGTCAGGGTTCTTTTCATATTATCGATCTCACAAGCAGGTTTGGCCGGGGCCCAAAGCCCCGACAGGATTAACGCGGAATTTTCAGTAGGTGTAAGTCAGTCCGAGCCAAACTGTCCGGCCCTTGCGGTAGGGGGTAGATGACGCAAGCGTATGGGCGCCGCCGCGGTTCAGAACATTCTCGATGGAAGCATTAAGGCTCAGAACACCCTTTTCCCGGCTGATAATGTCGTAATCAAGCGTCATATCCAGATCGAAACGCGCCTTGGCGTCGCCGTCCTCATAGACATCATAGGTCGCGCCATTGATGGTGGTATTCGATCCGCTGTCATCTATCGTGGAATAGGACAAGGTGTATCGCCCGGTTAGTCCGGTACGCAGGCGATTGTCATCAAAACTCGAAAACAGGCTGGCGTTAAAGAAGACCGGCTCGTCCAGATTACCGGTCAGGATCGACAGATCCGTGGTCGATATGATCTTGCCGTTATAGACCACACTTTCGCTGTCATCACTGGTCAGGAAGTAACTGTTGTTGGAAGTTCTGCGTTCGGAATATTGGCCATTGATATTGAACACATGACGCCCGCCGAACGGCCCGGAACCAATTCCCCTGCTCCATTCTGCGGAATAGGAGGTGTAGAGGCTGGAGCCCTCATTCGACAGATTATATTCGGTTGTTCCGGTGTCATCGGTGGCACGCGAAAACTGGTCACGGCCTTTTCTTTCCAGCCATTTCAATCGTGTCACCCCGCCAAGAAACGGCAGAGGGAATGAAACGGACGCTGTCTGTTCGTCGGAAAAGGGGGTGCTCAAACCTGAACCGGAAAATGACCGCTTTATCCCGGATGACGAGGCTGTCCAGTCATCATAGAAAATAGATGAACCCGGAGTGGTGGTGGTATCAGCAGTCCGCGTTTCACTGATGGTCGCCGGGGTTGCATCCTGAAAGGCGTAACTCAGCATGTTTGCTGCGTAATAGCGGTTCCACCCCGCATTGAAGCTGATATCCCAGTCCGTGTAGTAGGTCGCGTTGAAGCGCGGAGCCAGATTGGTATTGCCAAGATATGTGTCGTGTTCAAGCCGTGCACCCGGCCTGAATTCCAGCTCGCCGAAAGGAACATGGTCAAAAAGCAGCGTATATTCATTATAAAGGGCTGTACTTACGAAACTGACGCTTCCTTCGAACGCCTGATATTTTGTCCGACGCCGGTTCGCCTGATCACCATCATCACAGAATATGTCATCGGCACTCGCGCAAACCACGTTGGTGCCAGTAGTTCGGGTAGTTGCATAATACGCATCGGCAGAACGTTCTCGTGTTCCGCTCAGACGATGGATATCCGCACCGAGCAGAAAGTTCGTTCCAAAAATATCGCCGGTAAGGTCGGCGGTATAACCGACATCTTGCTGGGTCTGGGACAGGTCTCCGTACCAGCCGGTCACACATGTACTGGCATCACACAGATCGGCATATTGTGACCCGGCCACAGTCGTACTGATCTGTCGGCGTACATTGCTTTCGGAATCACGTGCATTTTCTGATGAATTGAAGGACAGCTTCGTATCGAGAAACAGATTGGAAACCCCGTAGCCATCATATTCAAACGGCTTTTCGAGCCCGACATAGGTGGTTAGGCCAGTGCCAATGATATCCATCCTGCTGTCATAGTTTTCCGATGCTTCCCATTCCTGGGCATAGGGCGCGTAAACGATCTGGGTCGTAATCGCGGCCCCCGTATCACTTTCGTAACGCAGTTTGCCAAGCACGTTGTCGGCTTCAGTGCTGGTCGTGACCTGTCGACCATAATAGTCATCGCCAGCAGTCTTGGTCGTCTCGGCGGTACGCCGACCGGCAGAAACCAGCATGCCCCAATTATCATTGATCGGTGTGCTGGCAGACGCTGAATAGAACCATTTTTCATAAATCGGCTCTTTGGCAGCAGCATCAGGAGTCTCTTCGGATTTCAGATGATAATCGTTCCAGTTCGAGCCGCCGCGTTTGATACTTGCCCCGAATGTCGGTTCATTTGACGGATTCTTGACCTTGTAATTGACGACCCCGCCCTGGAACCCACCGTATTTCGCTGACACATTACTGTCGATGATTTCGGCCTGCTCAAGAATATTTGAGTCCACATAGACAGTCTGTGGATGCAAGCCATGGAGGGTGTCTGCGTTGATCGTATTGTCATCATCTTCTGGCATGTTTGAGTCGTTGTAATTCGACTCAGTTCCGCCAAAGGAATTGATCCCGACCCCATCAAGCATGAAGTTGTTCTGATCGACCCCAGCCCCGGATATGCTGATATTTTGTGGACGCAAGTCCTGTTCGGCAGTTGCGGTTGCCCCTTCTTCACCGCGCTGCCCTGCGATCACATACTGGACATTCGGATTGGCGCGAAAAATCTTGTTCGGGTCACTGTCACCTTGGACCACGGCACCAATCATATCCTCGCCATAGACCGTTGATCCACTGGCGGCACCGGTTCCTAGTTGAAAGGTCGGTGTACGGTTGGCACTGACCGAAATCGGGGCCGTAACAATTTCTGCATCCTGCGACTGGTTGGACAATTTCGGGGAAATCACCAGAACGCCGTCGGCAACGGCAAAAGTAACTTCCGTACCTTCCAGCATCCGCAGCAAGGCATTTTCAATGCTGAAATCACCAATCACCGCCTGACCGTTCATCGCAAGGTTGGTACCATCCTGCACCGAAAACGGAATACCGGCCTGCTGTGATAGTTGTTCCAGCGCACGCATTAGCGGCAAGGACGGAATATCAAAACGGTATGAGGGAGATGCTCGTGGTGGAACCGGTGTGTCATCAATAACCGGGTTCTCCTGCGCATGCAGCAAATTCGACGGCGCCACTGCCAGCAAGGCAGAAGACGCAACAGCACAGAACAACAAATCTTTCCATGCCCGGCAATGCCCGGCTTCACTTGTACTGTGGGCGGTATTCTGTTGTCTGGTAGTCTTCATTCGGCACGACCTAATGCAAGTTATTGCGTATCACTCGCATTTAAGGACGTTGCTATAAACAGAAACCGGACATTTTTTTAATGTTTTTATTCAAAGGGGATTTTAACGGGGAATTCGCCTGAAAATGTCGACCAATTGCTGTACGCGCCAGATGTGAAATGCGGCATCAGCGCGCCAGCAGATAATGATCAAACGGCAATTCAATAATTCTTGTGCCGGTGGTTCGGGAAATCAGGTCCAGCGATGCCTTGGCATCGGCAACATTGAACCGACCGCGTATTTCCAGATCGGCAAGACCGGGATCAAGCCAGATTTCCGTTCCGCTCTGGCGGCTTATGGCATGGGCGACATCGGACAGTTTCGCCGATGAAAATACCCGCCATCCGTCCAGAATTTGCATAATATTTTCACCGTCAAAGTCACGCCGTCTTACATCTCCATTCCCCGAAACGGTGACGCCATCACCCGCATGCAGGGTAACTTCGCGGGCTGGTGGGGATTGTTTTTGCACCACCCGGACCGTTCCTTCGGCAACACCAACCTCGCTGGTTTCAGCATCGCCAATCACAACAAAGCGGGTCCCGACAACCACCACACGGCTTTGGGGCGTTGTCAACACAAGCTCCCGGTCCTTGTTCGGTGCGGCAGAAATCACGACCGCCCCCTGATCAAGGACAATATTTCGTTCCTGTTTGGAAAACTCCCAGTATAGCCGGGTGCCACGCGCGAGCTGCAATTCGCTGCCATCGGGCAAAATCTGGCTGACGGGGGTGGTGTTTGCCGCGATATAACCGGGATGATCAGAATGGTCCGCCGGGCGCAGTGTCAGCACGGCAACAAGGATTGCAGCACATAGGGCAACCCCGCCCCAAAATGCCCTTCGAGCAAGTGGCATCCCGGCCGTCACTGGGCGCAGTGACCTGCGCGTGGGGGGGGATATTTTCAACACGCCTGATGCCGTATATGTCCGGGTAGTCGATTCTGGACCAGCGTCAAATTTCCGCAAAATATCGTCGAAATCACGGTCATCAAGAAAAGCCCGGACTGAGCGGGCCGCCTGCTCATGAGCTGTGCTTTGACCGCACCATTTCTGAAACGCTTCATGCGTTTCCGTCCCGGCGATGTCCACACCGTCACGGGCAAGCCACTCCATTGCCTGATCGACAAGACGATCCTGCAAATCGTCCTTTGCGGCTGTCTCCGGATTCTGGCCGGTATAATGGGTGCCGGTCATGGGCATGGCCTAGTCATAGTGTTTCATCAGATCACGACATGTCGTCATCGCACGATAAAGATGTTTCTCGATCGCGGCCTTCGATAATCCGGTCGCAGCAGAAATCTCGTCATGGGTCTTACCATGCAACTTACGCAAGATGAAGACTTCTCTGGATCGCGTTGGCAGGGATGCAATGGCCTGCTCAAACGCTTGCAGACGCTGCCGGTGATAAATCACACTGTCGGCGGGCGGGCGGTCTTCTGCCGCCCATTCCAGCGGATCATGACCTGATTTCAGCTCAACAATATGGCCGGCATTGCGTCGCCTCTGATGATCGCGGATCAAATTGAGAACCACAGTCCGCAGGAATGCCGGCGGATCGTTGATCGGTTCTTCCCGGTCCTTGATCCCGGCAATCCTTACGAAGGCATCCTGCACGATATCCTTCGCCTCGTCCGGATTTCCCAGCTTGCGCATAGCCAGGCGCAGCAAAGACGCGCGTTCCTTTTCAAAGGCGCGAACAAGATTTACCGATATCTGCCGGGATGCGAAAAAGGTCATAAAAACAAACAGGAAGGTGAATTCGTTCCTGCTGACATACACCAGCCGCGCTTAATTGCAAATAGTTATTAATAACCTTTAATAAGCACCACAGCAGCCAGAATGATACCGGCCCAGATCAGTCAGACCCGGATCAGCTATTTGGCATCATGAAAAATGATGCCAAGCGTATGCCGTGACCCGGCGCGCAGGCGGGAAACACCGTGGCGCATATTCACCCGGTACGTTCCGCGCCTGCCCGCCACAGGGCGATGGTGGACGGGGAAAATCACGGCATCGCCTTGCATCAGCGGCACGACCTCGGCGCGGGATTGCATACGCGGACGCTGTTCGGTCAGAACAAATTCGCCGCCTTCAAAATCCGTTTCCGGGTTGCTTAGAAGGATCGCGACCTGCAAAGGAAACACGCAATCGCCGTAAACATCCTGATGCAGGCAATTATAATCCCCTGCCCGATAACGCAGCAAAAGCGGCGTCGGGCGGGTCTGCCCCGCGTCATGGCATTGGGCAACAAACCGGGCGTGATCGCCGGGAAAGTGCCGATCCAGGCCCATCGCCCGGTTCCAGCGGTTGGCAATTTCGGCCAGTGGCGGATAAAGCGATTGCCGCAAACCCGCGATCATATCGGGCAGGGGATAGGCGAAATATTTGTATTCGCCGCGCCCGAACCCGTGCCGAGCCATATGGATATGGCGGCGAAAAGTTTCCGGCTCGTCATAACGCGCGATCAATGCCCGGCATGTGTCCTGATCAATCAGGTGTTCAAGGATCGCACAGCCATGGGTATCAAGTTCGCGGGCATGCTTTTCCCAATCAAGCGATGCGATCCCGTCACGGGTCATCTTGTTCATTCCCCGGCCTCCCCGCTTTCAATATCCAGCAGGGTTTTCTTGCGCTCCACCCCCCAACGATATCCCGAAAGATCGCCATCCTTACGCACCACCCGGTGGCAGGGAATGGCAACCGCGATGCTGTTGGCGCCACAGGCCTGCGCAACGGCGCGGGTAGCAAGCGGAGATCCGATCTTTTCGGCGATTTCGGCGTAGCTTGCCTTTGTCCCGGCCGGAATTTCCGAAAGCGCCTGCCAGACGCGTTGCTGAAAGGCTGTACCGCGAATATCAAGCGGCAGGTAATGACCAAGCTGCGGGGCTTCGACCAGACCGATGATCTGTGCCATCCAGTCCTCGAACGCCGGATCACCACCAATCAGTTCCGCCTTGGGAAAGGCGTCCTCTAACTGACGCACCAGCGCATCGGGGTCATCGCCCAGAAGGATCGTGCAAATCCCCTTGGCGCTTGCCGCGCCAAGGATTGCGCCAAGCGCACATTGCCCTACCGCAAACCGGATTTTTTCGCCCTTGCCCCCCGCGCGATAGCTGCTTGGCGTCATGCCCAGCATCTTGTGTGCGCGTTCATAAAACCGGCTGTTGGAATTGTAACCCGCGTCATAGATCGCCTCGGTCACGGTATTACTGCTGCGTAGTTCCTCGCGTACACGACCGGCCCGGTGGGCGCCAGCATAGGCCTTTGGCGTTACACCGGTAACCGCTTTAAACACCCGGTGAAAGTGAAACCGGCTCATCCCGGCTTGTGTGGCCAGATCATCAAGGCTTGGCATTTCTTCGGCATTACGGATGATTTCGCATGCCGTTTCCACGACATCCGCATTGCGTTCGGCAATCGATGCGGTGTTCGGACGGCACCGTTTGCACGGGCGGAAACCCGCCTGTTCGGCATCATCGCAACTGGCATGAAACGCGACATTTTCCCGGCGCGCCAACCGTGCGCCGCAAGACGGGCGACAATAAACCCCGGTGGTTGCCACCGAATAATAAAACTGCCCATCGGCTTTGCCATCGCGTTTTGCCACGGCCTGCCATTTATCTTCGTCACTGATCCAGCGGATCGTTTTGTTCAATCTCGTCTCCGTCAGCATGGGATGACTCCTTTATCAGAATACAGGGATGCCAAATGCATCCGTTTGACCGGCATTCTGATCGTCCATCCCGTTGGCCGCACTCCGTTCCTTGCTTTCGAATTCGCACCCCACGAAAACCCGTCACATTTACGAATTCAATGCCAATAACCGGAGTGATCCGTTTCCGTTCGCAATCTAGCGTCCCGACATTCGGCCTTGCTGGCCATCCTATCATGACACAGGGGACGGAAATATGTTCACACTGGACGGTAAAACCGCAATCATCACCGGGGCCAGTTCCGGCATCGGTCACGCCGTGGCCGAACTTTTTGCAAAGCAGGGCGCACAACTTGTCCTTAATGCGCGGCGCGCTGATCTGCTTGACGATATGGTCGCCGATATTCGCGATGCCGGTGGCATGGCGGTTTCGGTTCCCGGCAACCTCACGGACGAGGCAATTTCAAAACAGCTGGTCGAGGCCACCCTTGATCATTTCGGCAAGCTTGATATCGCGGTCAATAATGCCGGGATGGTCGGGGAATCGGTTTCGATCCCTGATATGGCAACCGATGACTGGCATGAAATGATCGAAACCAACCTGACATCGGCGTTTTTCGGGGCGAAATATCAATTGCCAGCGATGCTTGCCAATGGCTCGGGATCAATGATCCTGACATCAAGCTTTGTCGGTTATTCTGTCGGCATGCCCGGCATGGGGGCCTATGCCGCCAGCAAGGCAGGCATGATCGGATTGATGAAGTCGCTGGCAGCCGAATACGGACCACAGGGCATTCGGGTCAATGCACTGCTGCCCGGCGGGACCGATACCCCGGCCAGCATCACCAACAAACCCGGTGCCGGGCCGGAGGTCGAACAGTTCGTCAACAGCCTGCATGCGCTAAAACGTATGGCAAAACCGTCCGAAATGGCGCAGGCCGCCCTGTTTCTGGCATCCGACGCGGCAAGCTTTGTGACCGGGGTGCCATTCCTTGCCGATGGCGGGGTTTCGATCAACCGAACCTGATCAAAGACGGGCCGGGTGCAATGCGTCCGGCCCGTTTTTACCTGCGCAAGAACTGCGTAATATCGACTGCGTCACATTGATCGGGTTGCAAATATTTGCGGCCATATTCGATATAAACGCCAGATGACAACAGCAGATCGAACAGGTCGCCATCAATCTGTCCTTTGTCTCGCATGTCGGCCAGGATCGCGATGCATTCCGATAACATTTTGGGCCGTTTATAGGGACGATCAACCGCAGTAAGTGCCTCGAAGATGTCGGCAATCACCATCACCTTTTCGAGAATGCCCATATCTTCGCCAAGCAATCCGTTGGGATAGCCCGAACCATCCATTTTTTCGTGATGGTTGCCGGCAATTGCCGGAATGCGTTGCAGTTCCCGAGGATAGGGCAATTGTGCGAGCATTTCCTGTGTCACGACCACATGATCATTGATGATCTTGCGCTCTTCGGATGTCAGGGTGCCGCGCGGAACCGAAAGGTTATAGAGTTCGCCGCGGTTAATGCCCAGATAGGCCTGATCGCGGCGGTCATCCAGAAGCTTTTCAACGCCGGGCTGGCTGAATTTGGCACGGTCATCTTCGGTCAGGCGTTGATTTTCGGCCCATGAAAGCCCGATGGTACGGTCAAAATGTCGCACCCATTCCTGCGCCCCGATTTCATGCAGGGCAAAGACCGCGTCGGTATCGAGTTCCTCGTCACCAATATTGCTGTGCGCAACCATTGAAAACTGGCTTTCAAGTTCGGCAATCCGGGCGTTGAAATCGGCATCGCAACGTTGGGCATCCTCGCCCGCGAGCTTGCGTTTGAGCATCTCGATTTCGGCATCGCGCCTGAGGACCTCGAACCGGGTGCGGATTTCGTGAATACGGTTATGGATGGTTTCAAGTTTGGTGGCCTTTTCCACCACATGATCGGGTGTGGTGATCTTGCCGCAATCATGGAGCCACGCCGCCAGATCAAGCTCGTACCACTCCATATCCGTCAGATAGAAATTGGAAAATGTTCCCCGTTTTTCATCGACGGCGGCCTTGGCCAACATGCGGGCAATGATGGGTACTTTTTCACAATGATGGGCTGTATGGGGGGATTTGGCATCAATTGCCTGCCCCAGAACACGCACGAAACTCTCCATCAGGTCGCGCTGCGCCATTAAAAGGCGGCTATTTTCAAGTGCCACCGCCGCCTGACTTGCCAGCGCATTGATGATCGGTTCGATTGCCGGATCAAAGGCAATAATATCGCCCGCATCGTTACGTGCATTGATCAACTGCAACACACCGATCACAGTACCGCGCGTATTTTTAAGCGGTACCGTCAGGAATGATTTCGACCGATAACCGGTTTTGGCATCAAAGGCGCGCGTGCCGGAAAAATCGAACCCGTCGGCGAAATAGGCATCCTCGATATTGATCGACTCACCCGTTAACGCGACATAGGTTGCGATGTTTTTGTGATTGGGGTTGCCCGCTGCATCATAAAGCGGCAGGGGAGGAAAAGGTTTCTCGTTTTCGCGGCCAGATACGAAGAACGTATCAAGCGTATCGTTCATCAGAATACGAAATTGAAGTTCCGTCTCGTCCTTGTTGACCAGATACAGCGACCCGCCATCGGCATTGGTAAACTGCCGGGCTGCCATCAGGATTTTCTGATGAAGTTCCTCACGACCCTGCTCTGCCGACAGGGCAATACCAAGATCCACCAGCTGCGCAAGATAGCGCGCATCGGTGTCTTCGCTTCGGGCTATGCGGGTCGGAGGATTTTTCAAATCATCCCCGGTGCGGGTCATAAATACGCGCCATTATCTGTGTCCACTCGCGATCAGAGCGGTTTGCCCGCCCTTGTTCTGGAATGCTCGTTTTACGAACTGTATCCATCAGGAGATTGAGATAATCTTAGCAGATGGCAAGTTACACACAGGTAAAAAGCGATAATAAAGCTGTTATGCCCCAAAACAGGGTCCAAGCATAGTAATGCGTTTGGTGCGTGTCACTCCCTGATAAAAAAGATCAAAACTGCCAATCGGCCGGGACCCAGGCATAGCCAACATCCGTCTTGAGCATCCGGCCAAGGCCCGGGAACGGATAGTGGAAGCCGAGAACAAGGAGTCGGTCTGTCGCTGCCATGTCAAAGATGCGACGGCGAGAGGCAAGAGCCGTTTCCTTGTCGCGATCCGGCCCCGGCAGCCATGACCGGTCGACATTGACGATCGGATGATACGCAAGATCGGCCGTCAGCAGGAGCTGATCATTTCCGGATTGAACAAGGAAATTTGCCATGCCAGGTGTATGGCCCAATGCCGGAAGCGTGGTCAGCCCGGGGACGATCTCCTCACCGGCTTCGTACAATTCGATCCCGTTTGTGACCGGCTCGACACTCCGCCTGATGGCGGCGGCGAAATTGCGACGGAAATCCTCGGGCACCGGCATGTAGGAAAGGTCTGGATCGTTGGCGACAAAAAAGTCCCAATCGGCACGGGGCGCAAAGACAGTCGCCCTTGGAAATGCCTTGCCTCCATCGACAGTTCGAAGATTGCCGACATGGTCCGGGTGCGTGTGCGAAACAACCACAATATCGATATCCTCGGGCCTTAAGCCTATGGCCGCCAGATTCTCGAAGATGCGACCGCCTTGCGGCCCCATCGTCTGCCCGGCTCCGGCCTCAAGAAGGATACGCCTGCCATTCGTTTCGATAAGAAGCGTGTTGAGGTTGAGCGTCAGGCGGTCGGTCGGCAGAAAGGCTTGCCTCAGAACTTCCTCCAGTTCCACCTCCGGCGCATTGCTGGCATAAATCCGCGGCGGGCCACCGATTAGCCCATCGCTCAACACGGTTGCGGATATATCGTCTCCGACGCGAAAACGATAATAGCCGACATTTCCACCCGTATGTCCACTTTGGGCCGGAGACGGCGCGCCGGCAGCAGCCTGCGCAAATGCCATGCAGCCGGTTGGCAAGATCAGTCCCGCCGCTGCCGATGCGGCTGTCAGCATGATCTTTCTGCGATTCAATGTGATTCCGCTCATACTCATCATCCTGTCCAAATATCTGATTGCAGATGCCGTATTTGATTTCAGCTTGTTGCAGCATCGCGATTATCCGCAAGCGACGCCCCGCAGCATGCTTTCTAGGGATGACACAGATCGAGCGCGCAGATAAGCTAACAAAAATGGATCAGCTTATTAAGCAAAGCTTTGCAATGAAATCGTTACGCCTCGACAGTCTGGAGATATTTGAGGATGTCGTGCGATGTGGTGGCTTCAGAGCCGCCGCGCTCGGCAGGGGCGTATCATCCTCTGCCATCAGCCAATCGATCAGTGTGCTTGAGGAAGCGCTGGGCATCCGGCTGCTGAACCGAACGACACGCAGCGTCGCGCCTACCGAAGCAGGCGAGCGGCTTCTTGAGCGACTTGGACCTGCCCTTCACAATATCAGAACAGCCATCGACGATCTCAATCAGCTTCGGGAACACCCGTCCGGCACCGTGCGGATCAATGCGCCGGGACCGGCCGCCGACCATGTTCTTTGCCCTCTGGCCTTTGAATTCATGGAAATTTACCCCGACATCAATATCGAGATCGTCAGCGATGCCGCGATCATCGATATTGTGGCGCAGGGTTTCGACGCTGGCGTGCGCTTCGGACATCAACTCGCCCAGGACATGATCGCCATACCGCTGGGTCCCGCATTGCAATATGCAATCGTGGCCTCGCCCGATTATCTTCGCAGACGTGATCGCCCCGGCTCACCGGGCGATCTTCTTACCAATGACTGTATTCGCCGCCGCTTTCCCGGCGGAACCATGGTGACGTGGAAATTCGAAAAGGACGGTAACGAGGTGGAAATCCCCCCAAAGGGCCGACTGACTTTGAGTTCAGCACATCAGGAACGTCAGGCCGCCCTTGCCGGATCTGGCATCGCGCATCTGTTTGAGGATTATATCCGCGACGATGTCGAACAGGGCAGACTTGTCGAATTGCTCGTCGACTGGAAGAAGAAGCTGCCGAGTTGGTATCTGTATTATCCGAACCGGCGCCATACAAGCGCGGCCATGCGAGCCTTTCTCGAATACATCCGCAATCGGAAATGATCCCCGATTGGAGACTAATGCCCGGCAGGCATATCGAGAAACATGTAGCAGCAATCGAAAAACACCGGCAAAGATGCCCCCGGACGGGGACGCTGCACGATGCAGGGTTGCCAATCGCGACGATTTGGACTATCCGACGCTTTGAAAGCGTGCCGGAACCAGCATCGCACTTCGCTGATCACGCAATCTGGTCATGACCCGGCACCCAACCATCCTGCCCGGAGGCGACTGCATGATCCCCCGTTATTCCCGTCCGCAGATGACATCAATCTGGGAACCGGCGAACAAATTCCGTATCTGGTTTGAAATCGAGGCACACGCTGCCGACAAACTGGCCGAGTTGGGCGTCATTCCGACTGCCTCTGCCAAACTGGTCTGGGAAAAAGGCAACAAGCCCTATACCCAGGACCGTATTGATCGCATTGATGCTGTCGAAGCCGAAGTCAAGCACGACGTGATCGCCTTCCTGACGGAACTGGCAGAACTGGTCGGCGAAGAAGCCCGCTTCGTTCATCAGGGCATGACCAGCTCCGACGTTCTCGATACCTGCTTTAACGTGCAGCTCGTTCAGGCAACCGACATCCTGCTTGAAGATATGGACAAGCTTCTGGCCGCCCTTAAAAAGCGCGCCTATGAAACCAAGGACATCGCCTGCATGGGCCGTTCGCACGGCATCCATGCGGAGCCTGTGACCTTTGGCCTGAAACTGGCAACCTTCTATGCCGAATTCAAACGTAACCGCGACCGTCTGGTCGTCGCGCGTGAAGAAATCGCGACCTGTGCGATTTCCGGTGCGGTCGGCACATTTGCCAATATCGACCCGCAGGTCGAAGAACATGTTGCAGCCAAGCTTGGCCTGAAACCCGAACCGGTTTCAACCCAGGTGATCCCGCGCGACCGTCATGCCGCTTATTTCGCCGCCCTTGGCGTTATCGCATCCTCGGTCGAGCATCTCGCCACCGAAATCCGCCACCTGCAGCGCACCGAAGTTCGTGAAGTTGAGGAATTCTTCTCAAAGGGGCAGAAGGGTTCGTCGGCAATGCCGCACAAACGCAACCCGGTTCTGACCGAAAACCTGACCGGCCTTGCACGTCTTGTCCGTTCGATGGCGATCCCGGCCATGGAAAACGTCGCCCTGTGGCATGAACGTGATATTTCGCATTCATCGGTCGAACGCAATATCGGCCCGGATGCGACCGTAACCCTCGACTTTGCTTTGATGCGCCTGACCAATGTGGTTGAAAACCTTGTCGTCTATCCGGAACGGATGGACGAAATCCTCAATCAGATGGGTGGTCTGGTCTTCTCGCAGCGCGTGCTGCTGACCCTGACGCAGCATGGCGTTTCGCGCGAAGATTCGTACCGCATCGTTCAGCGCAACGCGATGAAGGTCTGGAACCGCGAAGGCGATCTGTTGTCGCTTCTGAAGACCGATGCAGACGTTACCGCGAAAATCCCGATGGAAACGCTCGAAAGCCTGTTTGACCTTGGTTACCACACCAAGCATGTCGACACGATTTTCGCCCGCGTGTTTGCCGACTGACGGTAGCACCGCACACTAAAATCAAAGCCCCGGTCAATTTGCCGGGGCTTTCAGACCGCTGACAAACCCCGTCATATTTTGGCGGGGTTTTTCTTTTAGAGGTGTTTGAAAGCTGGCTTGAGTGTGCCGAGGGGATTATCCCTCAGCGATTGGCCCCTTGGGGCCCAAAGCCAGGGCTATTTTCTTGATGTTTTGGGCGGCGGCGGCCAGCAGACATTGGCATTTGACATTGATCAGTCCCCGGAACCTTGCATATCGATGACCGTGAAGCTGTTTGGCATCTGCAAAAGAGCGTTCGACCGTCTCTTTTCGGCGCTTGTAAACCCGCTTACCCCACTCTGTCAGACGATAGGCGTCAGCCCGGTCTCTGGCGTCTTGCCAGACATGGCGCGTGACAGTTTTTCGGTGGTGGGCATTGGCGGTACAGGAAGCCAGCACAGGACAGGTGCGGCATTTTTCCGGGTCGCTGTGATAATGGCGGTATCCATTTCGGTCGGTTGTCGCATAAGACAGAAGCTGACCTTCGGGGCAGCGATAAGCATCACGTTCAGGGTCATAAACGTATTTGCGTTTGGGGATGTAGCCTTCCGGAAGGTTCGGGCGGCGATAGCCCGTCACGCCAAGGATGTCACGATCTTCAAGGCCTTTGGCAATCGCGGCGGTCGCATAGCCCGCATCCAGTCCGACGGCGATAACATCAAGGTCAAAACGCTGCCTTTGTCGGTCAAGACGGTCGAGATAGGGAATGCTGTCATGCAGATTGGCCGGGGTGGCGTAACTGTCGGTAATGATCCCAAGCTTGCCATCGACCGTGCGGTGATCGAGATAGAAAAAGCCCTTGGGCTTGCCGTCGCGCACCATATATCCGCTGTCGGGATCGGTTCGGCTGATCTTGGTTTCTTTCTCAACCGGCTGGCGTTCCTTGGCTTTGAGCGGCTTTTTCGCATGAGCCGCCCGGTCTTCCTCAATCGCCAGATCCAGATCATCCCAATAGGCCGCGCGCGATTTGGCAACCACTTCGCGGTCCCATTTGTTCTTGTTGGCATCGGCCTTCAAATGCGTGCTGTCGGTATAGAGAACCTTACCATCCACCAGCCCGTGCCTGATCGCCTGCTCGACGATCTCGTCAAAAATATCCTGCGCAACACTGGCATCATGATATCGACGCCGCCGGTTCTGCGACAGGGTCGAGGCATCAAAGACCTTGTCGGTCAGCTTGAGTTGCAAAAACCAGCGATAGGCGACATTGACCTCAATCTCGCGCACAAGCTGGCGCTCCGAGCGCACGCCAAACAGATAGCCAATGAACAGCGCCTTAAACATCATCACCGGATCAAGGGCGGGACGGCCATTGTTCGCGCAGTACAAATCGGCCACGCGCGCATGGATAAAACTGAAATCGATCACGGCATCGATCTTACGAAGCAAATGATCGCTGGGGACCAAACTGTCGAGTGTCACCATCTCAAGTTCGGTTTGATGTGGGCTGGGTTTCTTAAGCATTCCCCATTGAATCAAAAATCCCCGCCAATGGCGAGGACTTTGTCAGCAGTCTGAAAGCCCCGGTCAATTTGCCGGGGCTTTTTTCGTTTACGGGTTTTGCGACAATGTCAGTTCCCGTGCCTCGCCCAGCAGCCAGTCGCGAAACAGCTTCACCTGACCGCGCAGTTCCCGGTTTTTTGGATGCACCAGATAGTATCCCGAAGGAACGGCCAGAACCTGTTCGGGGAACAGATGGACCAGCTTGCCTTCCATCACGTCTTCTTCGGCCAGCAATGGATTGGCCATTACCACACCCTGTCCGTGAATCGCGGCCTCGATTGCCATGGATGTCTGATCGATTTCAATGCGCTTGATTGCGGCAATCTCGCTTGGGTTCATCCTGGCAAACTGGCCAAGCCATTCTTCCCACCAGTCATGCAGAATGTCGTTTAACAAAGTAGCACGCGCCAGATCGGCTGGATGCTCAAACCCCATGCGGTCGCGATAGGCCGGCGAACAGAATGCCGCCGCCTGACCGCGATAGATCAGGACGGATTCAAGTTTGTCGTCATTGCCGTCAAAATACCGCACGGCAATATCGACCGGATCGCGATCAAAATCCGTAAATTGCACCGACGACCCGACATGAAGTGACGTTGACGGATAATCGATCAGGAACCGCGCCATCCGTTTGGAAAACCATTTCGCGGCAAAACTTGGCGGCATGACCACACGCACCGTATGTTCGCGCTGCCCGCGCAAATGCTGACTGGCATCGATGATCTGCAGCAAGGCGGGTGATATGCGCGCGGCATAATCAAGCCCGTCGGCTGTCGGTTTCACCTGCCGGACCGAGCGAACAAACAGTTCCACCCCTAGCCAGTCTTCAAGCTTTCTGAGCTGCTGCCCGACGGCACCCGGCGTCACATTCAGCTCTTCCGCTGCACGAGAAAAACTATTCAATCGAATAGATGCCTCGAACGCACGCAAGGAATTGAGCGGCGGATATGAACTCATGATGCAGATTTTCTATTCCATGATCCAGATAACATGATTTGTACGCCATTTGGACCGGACCTACAATCGCGACATGACCCCCACGAAAGTTCCGGCCATGAAGAACAACGCATACCTCGTCTTTGGCTTTCTTGCCCTGTGCTGGGGCATGACCTTTTTGTTCAACAAAACGGCAAGCAGCCTGATATCGCCAATGCAGGTCGTGACCGTGCGGGTCATCATGGGCTTTCTGCCGGTTCTGGCATTTGCGATGGCGCGCAAGGTGCTGCATTGGCAACATCTGCGCCATACGCATCATTTCATCGTCATGTCACTTCTCGCGGCCACCGTCTATTACCTTGCCTTTGCCAAGGGCATCTCGCTTCTGCCATCCAGCGTTGCCGGGATGCTAAGCGGTGTGATCCCGATGTTTTCCTTTATCGCGGCGGCGATTTTCCTGCGCAGCGAACCGGTCAATATCCGATCCATCATCGGATTGCTGTTTGGCTTTACTGGTGTCCTGATCATTGCAAAACCATGGGAATCCGGTGCGTCTGGTATTGATCTGATGGGGGTTCTTTATGTCGCCATCGGGTCGGGCTGTGTCGGGCTTTCATTTGTTTATGTTCGCAAATTCCTAAGCCCGCTTGGCATTTCGCCAATTGCACTTTGCACTTATCAGCTTGGTATTTCGGCGGTAACGCTTCTGCTGATTTGCGATTTTTCCGGTATGGATGCGATCTTTACCAACTGGAAAATCGCCACCGGCCTTTTCATCGGCCTTGGCATGTTTGGAACCGGCATTGCCTATATGTGTTATTACTTCCTGATCGGTAAACTGGGCGCTGTCAAAACCGCCGGGGTCACCTATATCCCGCCGGTCATCGGCCTTCTGACCGGCAGTCTGATTTTGGATGAACCGGTTTCCGCAACCGATATCGTTGCGACCGCAATGATCCTGTCGGGTGTCTTCATAATCCAGTCGGGCAGAACGCCGCCGTCATCTACAAACACGACATCACCGAATGTCCGGGCAAACAACCTGCCCGAACGTGCCTGAGACTCTCCGTCTCATGGACAGCACCCCCGCGTTGATCACGGGGGTGCCCTTTTTGATTGGCTATTTTTCCGATGCAGCTTTGACAAAGCCCGTGATCAGCGGATGATTTTCACCGCGCAGGGCGGATCGTTCCGGCTGAAATGCCGTGCCGATAAAGAAACGATGATTGTGCAACTCCACCGCACGTGGATCGCCATCTGCATCCCATGCCCCAATCTGCAACGCCTGCCCTGCCAGCAGCCCCGCATAATCACGATTAAACCCATAACTGCACCGATAGGTTTCAATCAGATGATCCGATCCGCAATAATCACGCATCAGGCTCCCCGCGGCCAAATCAATCGCGCCATCCTGATCAATCAATGCACAGGTTAGCGGCGCGATCAGCGGCAATTCCGCATCCGGATCAATTTCGGCATTCGCGGCATTGGAAAGCCCCAGAACATTACGCGCATATTCCAGAACCGCATGCTGATAGCCACCGCACGTGCCCAGAAAGGCAATATCGTTTTCACGCGCAAAACGGATGGCGGCAAGGGCACCTTCAAGACTTTCATACGGACTGGCCGGAACACACCACATCCCGTCATAGCCAGACAGTATCTGCCCCGCACCACCATCAAAACACGGCGTTGCGATCCATTCATATTCAACGGGAATACCGATTTCGGCAGCCGCGATTCCAATAGCCTTGGGGATAGCCTGATGGGCAGTAACGGCGGGATTATAATCCCCGACAAGGGCGATACGGATGGTCATTTCAGTTCCTCGTTTCAGGTGACATTACGAGGGGAGTAGCCCAAACCGCCAAAGAAAAACGGCCCGTGAAATCACGAGCCGGGTTTCGAGCGTCAGATAGCGCTGCCTTTGACAAGCTTACTACAAGTTTCCAGCGCGCGCCATATCTTCAAGTGCGATTTTTACCGCCTGTGCACGGTTGGACACATGCAGTTTGCGGTAAATGTTTTTCAGGTGATATTTCACCGTAATTTCGCGCAGATCAAGATGCCGCGCGATATCCTTGTTCGGCCGCCCTTCGGCCAAAAGCGCAAGAACTTCACGCTCCCGCGGTGTCAACCGGCTGAAATCGCCTTCGTTGCCAAATCCGCCAGCCATGCGCGGTTCGCCGTCACTACCGCCGCCAAATCCATCCCCCATGTCATTAAGGATCGAGGATGGCAGATATTTTTCGCCCGCCAGAACCAACTGGATCGCATTGGCAAGTGCCTGCCCGCGCAGTGTTTTGGGGATAAAGCCGTGTGCGCCATTTTCGATGGCATGACGTACATCTTCGCTGCGATAGGCACCGGAAAGCAAAACGACCGAGGTTGTTTTGGATGCCTTTTCAAGCGTGCGTTTAAGTCCCTCAAGCCCGTTCATGCCGGGCATGCGCAAATCCAGAAGCACCAGATCGAAATCATTCTGAGCTTCGATATGCTCCAGCGCCGGGTCAAGCGCCCCGGCTTCGACCACTTCACAACCTTCGAAATATTGCTGGAATAGCAGTGATAATGCTTCACGAACCAGATCGTGATCGTCTGCCAACAGGATACGCAAAGCCTTTACCCTTCTTTACCTGACCCACAACCATGCCCGAACATTAACAAGCAAAACAACGCGTGGCTGCAACCAGAAATCTTTCTTGATCCGGGAACAGAATACGAAACCGGCTAATGGTTTGCAAATCCGAACTTTTTCTTATTTCGGGGAAACAACTATTCCTCGAGCACTTCGGCACGTGCGATTGGGCGTAACGCTTCGAGTTTACGGTTAAGTTCGCTAACCGTCATATCGATATTGTGCCGTCCGAAATCGGCCAGAATCACCGAAATCACCCCGTTCTCCTGAGGATTTGCAATAACATCGCCGATGACTTTTGCAGCATAGGCCTGACTTTCGGCCTCGGTCATACCCATTTTATCGCCGGCCCAAACGGCAAGCTTTTTATAAAGGTGGGCCTCGATGCGGAAATTCTGTTCAAGATCAAAGCTGTATTTTGCCTCGAAACCGCGTTCGCGTTCGGTCAAATTCGTCATGTGCGCACTCCTCCATCTGATTTGTTTTTTGGCGGGACGTTTCCCCGTTGTCCTTTATTTATGGACTGTACCACGTCATGTCACCGTGGTGCTGTGATACTTTTGAATTTGACAAATGCCGGTCCATGTCGCTTTGATCTGGGTCATGTGTACATTTATCATTCTGCGCCGCCCCGACCATGAATGGCCGGTGATTATCGGCGCCAATCGCGACGAAATGAACAACCGCCCGTGGAAGACCCCTGCCCGCCATTGGGAGGATCGCCCGGATGTTATCGCCGGACTGGATGAAACCGGCGGCGGAACATGGCTTGGCATCAACGAAGATGGCGTGGTGGCAGCGGTCCTGAACCGGTTTGGCACACTTGGCCCCGCCGACGACAAACGGTCCCGCGGGGAACTGCCGCTTGAAGCACTTGATCATGCCGATGCCATTGATGCCGCCCAGGCACTTGCCGAACTTGATGGCACAGCCTATCGACCGTTCAATATGGTGATTGCCGATAACCGCGATGCTTACTGGCTGGCCAATCGGGGAGAGGGCAAAATTGAAATCACCGATATCCCCGAAGGATTGTCGATGATCACCGCCCATGACCTGAATGACAAGACCAACAGCGAACGCACCAAACGCAACCTTCCGCGTTTTTTAACGGCGCCGCCACCCAACCCCGAAGCCGATGACTGGTTTGCCTGGCAGGCGCTTCTGGCCGATACCGGCTTGATGGAACCCGATCCAGAACATCATGACATCCGTGCTGATGCCATGCTGGTGCGCAGCAATATCGGGTTCGAGACGATCTGTTCCTCCCTGATCGGGCTTCCGGCCATTCCGACTCAGAAAAACGAACTGCCGCGCCGACCGGTCTGGCTGTTCGCCAATGGCCAACCAGACAGGGTTCCGTTTCACCCGGTTGAGATTTAGGCACCCCACTAATTTCGCCTCGCAACGCCCGGATTTGGCGGGCCATTTGCGCTGCAACAACCTGTCAGACGGACAGTTGCAAAATCCTATTATCAAGTCTGCGTAAATAGACCTACACGGCAATTGAGTTTCTGCGTCAGCACTGCTATACGGGGGGCGCGATTTTCAGGGTGCTCGGGGACACTCCCCGCGAGCAAAGATGTGAAAGATCCCGCCAATGTCCAGAAAGCAGCCCATCTACGAGGGTAAAGCCAAGGTTTTGTACGAAGGTACCGAGCCCGGAACCATCATCCAGTATTTCAAGGACGATGCCACGGCGTTCAACGCACAGAAGCGCGGCACCATTGCCGGCAAAGGCGTCCTGAACAACATGATCACCGAATTCGTCATGACCCGTCTGGCGGAAATCGGTATCCCGACGCATTTCATTCGCCGCATCAACATGCGCGAACAGCTTTGCAAGAAATGCGAAATCGTTCCGATCGAAGTCGTGGTGCGCAATATTGTCGCCGGTTCGATGGCAAAACGTCTTGGCCTTGAAGAAGGCGAACGTCTGCCGCGCCCGATTGTCGAGTTTTATTACAAAGACGACGCCCTTGGCGATCCGCTGGTTTCTGACGAGCATATCCTTGCCCTTGGCTGGGCAAGTGCGGAAGAGCTCGAAGAAATCGTTGGCATGACCCTTCGCGTCAATGATTACCTGTGCGGTCTTATGCGCGGCATCGGCATCAAACTGGTCGATTTCAAACTTGAATTTGGCCGCGTCTGGGAAGGTGATTTCATGCATCTGGTTCTCGCCGATGAATTCAGCCCGGACAACTGCCGCCTTTGGGACGCCGTCACCAACGAAAAGATGGACAAGGACCGGTTCCGCCGCGATCTTGGCGGGGTCGAAGAAGCCTATCAGGAAGTGGCGCGCCGTCTCGGCGTCCTGCCTGAGTCCGCAGATATAGAATCGCTGAATAAAGACAAATAATCCAAAGGCCGCGCTTGCGCGGCCTTTTCTTATCGACTTCTCATCGATGCCGGAACCTTCGGAACCGGTACATTATTGTTTGCAAACAAGTATCGCCGTATGGCGAGTGCGCACTCAAAGGAGCTTCTCGTGAAAGCACGTGTCCACGTCACCCTGAAGAACGGTGTTCTTGACCCGCAGGGTAAAGCCGTTCACCACGCCCTTCAGGGTCTTGGTTTTGCAGGTGTCAACGATGTCCGCCAGGGCAAGTTCATCGAACTCGAACTGGATGGCAGCGACGTCGAAAAGGC
Organism: Thalassospira xiamenensis M-5 = DSM 17429; assembly: GCF_000300235.2. Taxonomy (NCBI): domain Bacteria; kingdom Pseudomonadati; phylum Pseudomonadota; class Alphaproteobacteria; order Rhodospirillales; family Thalassospiraceae; genus Thalassospira; species Thalassospira xiamenensis. The sequence goes on from NZ_CP004388.1 coordinate 3,297,879, forward strand.
ACGCGCCGAGGTCAAGGAAATGTGCGAGAAGCTTCTCGCCAATACCGTGATCGAAGATTACAGCATCGAGCTGGCCTAACTGCCCGGGCGGGGCTTTGCCGTTGCAGGGCCTTTGTCTGTCGCGATCAAGTAACGGATATTAATCGAGAGACGGTATTTCATGAAATCCGCTGTCATCCTCTTCCCCGGCATTAACCGGGAGAATGACGCCATTGCAGCACTCGAACAGGCCACCGGCACCAAGCCAACCGTGGTTTGGCATGGCGAAACCGAACTGCCAAAGACCGACATCATCATGGTCCCGGGCGGTTTTTCCTATGGCGACTATCTGCGTTGTGGCGCCATGGCGGCCAAATCCCCGATCATGCGTGCGGTTGCCGAACGCGCCAAGGCCGGTGTGACTATCCTTGGCGTTTGTAACGGTTTCCAGATTCTGACAGAAGCAGGCCTGTTGCCCGGTGCGCTGATGCGCAATGCCAGCCTGAAATTCATCTGCAAGAACACGCATCTGAAGATCGAAAATACCGACACACGCTTTACCAACCAGTACAAAACCGGCGACGTTGTCGATTATCCGGTAGCCCATCATGACGGCAACTTCTTTGCCGATAGCGAAACGCTTGACCGCCTTGAAGGCGAAGGTCGCGTTGTTCTGCGCTATTGCGATGCCAATGGTGTTGTTGATCCGGCAACCAACCTGAACGGGTCGCAGCGCAATATTGCCGGCATCATCAACGAGGCGGGCAATGTCCTTGGCATGATGCCGCACCCGGAAAATGCGATTGATCCGCTCCATGGTGGCACCGATGGCCGCAATCTGTTCAAAAGCTTGGTGGAGGCAGCATCGTGAGTGCTAACGATTTCAACACCCCGATCACGCCGGAACTAGTCAAGGAACACGGGCTGAACGAGGAAGAGTACAAACTCGTCCTCGAAATCATGGGCCGCGAGCCCAATATCAACGAGCTTGGCATTTTTTCGGTAATGTGGTCGGAGCATTGCTCCTACAAATCATCGAAAAAATGGCTCAAAACCCTTCCGACCAAGGCAGACTGGGTCATTCAGGGTCCGGGCGAAAATGCCGGTGTTATTGACATTGGTGATGGTCAGGCCGCCGTATTCAAGATGGAAAGCCACAACCACCCGTCCTTTATCGAACCCTATCAGGGTGCGGCAACCGGCGTTGGCGGCATCATGCGTGACGTATTCACCATGGGTGCCCGTCCGGTTGCAAATCTTAATGCGCTTCGCTTTGGCGAGCCGGATCACCCGAAAACCCGCCACCTGCTAAGCGGTGTGGTCGAAGGCATCGGCGGTTACGGCAATTGCATGGGTGTCCCGACCATTGGTGGGGAAACCAATTTCCACGCATCGTATAACGGCAACATCCTGGTCAATGCGATGACCGTGGGCCTGGCCGATGCAGACAACATCTTCTATTCGGCAGCAGCCGGTATCGGAAACCCGGTTGTCTATGTCGGTTCGAAAACCGGCCGTGACGGTATCCATGGCGCGACCATGGCCTCGGCCGAGTTCGATGACGACAGCGATGAAAAGCGTCCTACTGTTCAGGTCGGCGATCCGTTCACCGAAAAGCTTCTGCTGGAAGCCTGCCTTGAACTGATGGCAACCGACATGATCGTCGCCATTCAGGATATGGGGGCGGCCGGTCTGACATCCTCCTCGTTCGAAATGGCGTCCAAGGGCGGCGTTGGTGTCGAACTGTGGCTCGATAAAGTCCCGATGCGCGAAGAAGGCATGACCCCCTACGAACTGATGCTGTCAGAATCGCAGGAACGCATGCTGATGGTCCTGAAACCCGGTTGCGAAGACGCCGCCAAGGCGATCTTTGACAAATGGGAACTCGACTTTGCCGTCATCGGTATCCTGACCGATACCAAACGCATGGTTCTGAAATGGCATGGCGAGGTTGCCGGTGATCTTCCGATTGATCCGCTGGCCGAAGCATCGCCGGAATATGACCGTCCATGGGAACCGACCCCGAAGCAGGATCGTATCGATCCAGCCAGCATTTCGGGCAAGGTCAGCCATGTCGATGCGCTGAAAACCCTGATGGCGTCGCCGGATCTGGCATCGCGTCGCTGGATCTGGGAACAGTATGACCACCTGGTCATGGGCAACACGATTGTCCGTCCGGGGGGGGATGCCGGTGTCGTGCGCGTTTCGGGCACGAACAAGGGCATTGCAGCCACCACCGACTGCACCCCGCGCTATGTCATGGCCGATCCGGTCGAAGGCGGTAAACAGGCCGTTGCCGAAGCCTATCGCAATCTGGTTGCAACTGGTGCCAAACCGCTTGCGATCACGGACAATATGAATTTCGGCAACCCGGAACGCCCGCGCATCATGGGTCAGTTTGTTGGCGCATGTCAGGGAATTGCCGAGGCCTGCATCGCACTCGACTTCCCGGTCGTTTCGGGCAACGTGTCGCTGTATAACGAAACCAATGGCGTCGGTATCATGCCGACCCCGGCAATTGGCGGCGTCGGGGTGATTTCCGATCTGGGCCATCATGCCACCATCGCCATCAAACGCGATGACAGTGCATTGATCATGATCGGTGCCGCGACCGGTGAACTTGGCCAGTCACTGTATCTTAAAACCATTGAGGGCCGCGAAGAAGGCGCCCCGCCGCCGGTCGACCTGAATGCGGAAAAACGTGCCGGTACGCTGGTGCGCGAACTGATCGAGCTTGGTCTGGTACGTACCTGCCATGATATCGCCGATGGCGGTCTTCTGGTCGCGGTTGCCGAAATGTGCCTTGCCGGCAATATTGGTGCTGACCTGCATCTGCCCGAAGCCGGCAGCGAAGTCGCATGGCTGTTTGGCGAGGATCAGGGCCGTTATGTGATCGCCACCCGCGATCCGGACAAGGTCCTGAATGCCGCTAGCAGCGCCAATGTCGCCGCCGTCATCATCGGTCAGGCCGGTGGCGACGCGGTCACCATCGATGGTGGTGCCAAGGTATCCCTTGCCGAGCTGCGCGAACTGAACGAAGGCTGGATGCCGAACTTCATGGCAGAAGCCGTCCAGTAAGCCGTCTACACTACAAACACAAAACCCCGTCAGAGAAATCTGGCGGGGTTTTGTGCTTTGGCCCGGTTCGGTTCAAATTAACGCAAATCGGCCGCCAGCCCCCGCAAAATGGCCGCCGTTTGGGTGTCGGCTGGCAACAGGGTTTCGATGGCAAGTTCGGACAATGTGACTTCGACCGGAGTGCCAAAGACCGTGGTTGTGCTGACAAAACGCAATTCACCGGCGTCACTTTGCAAAACCAGCGGCACGACAAGCCCGGACAGATCCCCTGCCCCGTCAGCGGCACCGGGTTCGTCCGCATTTGCGGGCGCATGATAACGACTGGCTTCATCATAAAGGCAGCGCAGTTTCGCATCGGCCGTCACTACAATCTGGCGACGCAATCGATCCAGCAAATGGTCGCGCCATTCGACGTAATTCACGACCCGAGGTGCAAGCCCGTTAGGATGGAGGCTCAGCCGCAGGATATTGACCGGCGGTTTCAGAAATTGGGGATCAACCCCGCCAAGCAATAACGGTACGACCCGGTTCGCCGCCACCATGTTCCAGTGCCGGTCCATCGCCAGCGCCGGATAGGGTTCATGTGCGGTAAGGATTCGATCCACCGCCGCCCGGATTGCAGCCGACTGTTCGGTGCCAAGATCATGTTCGGCATAGATGGGCGCAAATCCCCCGGCAATCAGCATCGCATTGCGTTCGCGCAGCGGCACATCAAGACATTCGGACAGATGCAAAACCATGTCGCGGCTGGGCCGGGCGCGACCGGTTTCAAGAAAGCTCAGATGCCGGGTCGATATGGCGGCCTCGCTTGCAAGGTCAAGCTGGCTCATACGACGCTGCTTGCGCCAGACCTTAAGCACATTGCCAAACGGATCGGGTTTTATCGCGCTCATCAGATCACCGTCATTATTGATGACGTAATCCTAACACCGATCAATTCGAACCAACATTACCTGTCAGGTAATCGTATTCTTTCCCACTTTTCGGCAAGGTTCGCGAACCACAACCAACCGAAAGGTCAAAAAGATGTCTATTGATGTGCCAAACAAAATGCTGAAAACCGTCCTGATGCTTGACGCGGCAACCTGCCTGACCTTCGGCCTGCTGCTGTGTATCGGCAATGCTTTCCTTGCGGGCCTGCTGGGCCTGCCTGCCGATTTGCTGCTTTATGCCGGGATCATCCTGTTTCCCTGTGCCGTTTTGATGTCTGCCACCGGATGGCAAGCCCGTCCAAATGGCTTTCTTGTCCGGTTGATCGTTGTGGGCAATCTGGGCTGGGTCCTTGCCAGTCTTGCGGTGCTGATTGCCCCGGTTGGCGTTCCTACAGCCATCGGATATGGCTTTGTCATCTTACAGGCACTGGGCGTTATGGGCATCGCGGCACTGGAATATCGCTTTGCAGCATCGCATTCCTTGTCGGTGGCATCCTGACGCCCCATGTCTTCTGTACGGTAAGAAGCATCATCAGGGGCCAGAATGACATTTCCGGCAAGATTATTTGCCCTATTGATACTCGTCGTCGGCCTGGCCTTCGCGGTCCTGATGCCGGCGACGCAAAGCCATGCCGAAACCATTTATGTCGACGAAGCCAATCCGCCCTTCATGTATCGTGCCGGGGATGAGGCCGCGGGCATTTACCCGGCCCTGATCCGTGCGATTTTCAGACATGCCGGCATAAATGTTGATGTCGTTGCCGTCCCTTGGAAACGCGCCATTGAAAACCTTGATGCCAACAAGGGCGGTGTTGCCGGGATATACAAGAATCTTGAACGCCAGAAGAAATACGTCTTTTCCCAGCCGATCCATATAGAACAGCTGATGCTGTATCAGCGCCAGAGCACATTCGACAATCCAACCGATATTGATGACCTGCGCGGCCAAACCGTTGGTGTCATTCGCGGATGGAGCTACGGGGATCAGATTGATGATGCGCGCAAACGCGGCGTGTTTAGCGCATCCGAAGCCACCGGGGACGAACAGAATTTTCAGATGCTGGCACTTGGTCGGGTCGATACCGTCATCGCGATTGGCGAGGCAGGGGATGTCTGGGTCAAACGGCTGGGACTAAGCGACAAGGTCGTCCGCAGCAAAACCCCGATCCGGGAAAACCCGACCTATATCGTATTCAACCGTGCATCATCGACAATATCGACGGTGACGATGATCAATCGATCCATCGAAGAACTGCGCGAAAACGGCACCCTGCAACGCATCGCTCAAGAAGTTTTGCAGGGTACCAGCAATTATTAGGCGAAAGTCGGGCGACCTAACGGAAGCTGATTTTCGGGAACAGGCTTTTCTTCGGTGCGGTTTTCGGTCCGATGCGTTCGTCAATTGCCGCGGCGATCTTGTCGGCAATCGCGGCATAGGCCTTGGAATGTTCACCTTCGGGATCGGTATGGATAATTGGTTTGCCTTCATCCGCACCCAGCCGGATTTTAAGGTCCAGCGGGATTTCACCAAGGAACGGGACGCCCAGTTCATCTGCGGCCTTGCGTGCACCACCATGATCGAAGACATGATCGACATGGCCACATTCCGGGCATTTGTAATAGCTCATATTCTCGATCAGGCCGAGCACCGGCACATTGACCTTGCGGAACATATTAAGTCCCTTGCGCGCATCCAAAAGGGCAATGTCCTGCGGGGTGGAAACGATAACCGCCCCCGTAACCGGCACGCGCTGCGCCATCGAAAGCTGGATATCGCCGGTACCCGGTGGCATGTCGACGACCAGAACATCGAGTTCGCCCCAATCGCTGTCGCGCAGAAGCTGTTCGAGCGCGCCCATCGCCATCGGTCCACGCCAGATCACCGGCTGTTCTTCATCGACCATAAACCCGATAGACATGATCCGGATGCCAAAGGCCGACGGCGGCACCATTTTGCCTTCCTTGTCGGAATGGGTTGGTTTGGCATCACGAAGGCCCATCATCCGTGGCAGGCTGGGGCCATAGATATCGGCATCGAGAAGACCGACCTTAAGCCCCTTGGCCGCCAGTGAAAGCGCCAGATTGACCGAAGTGGTGGATTTCCCCACCCCGCCCTTACCCGACGCAACCGTGACGATCGAACGGACACCCGTCATTTCGAGCGGCTTTTGCCCTGCACCTTGCGGACGTTGCCCTGCTTGCGGTGCGCCCTGTTGCGCCCCATGTGTATGATCATGAGAATGGGGATGCGAATGACCACCTTCAGCCGGGGCAGAAGCCCCTTTGGGACGCTCTGCGGTAAGGGCCACACGAGCTGTTGTGACCCCGTTCACATTGGCAACGGCACGTTCGGCCGCAAGGCGCAGATCTTCAAGAGAAGCCCCGCGTTGCGGGTCAACCGCGATTATGACGTTCACGGTTTCGTCATGAATATCAATGCCTTGTACCATACCCTTTTCAACGATAGTCTTGCCGTCAGCCGGATCGATAACACTTGAAAGGGCTTCAGTAATGCGTTCCCGGTTGGGCGAGGTCATATTGCAGTCTCCGAAAAATGGCTTAAGTCCGTGATCGTACAGAACCTGCAGGCGCGTATCGTTGTTTTGCAGGACAAGCTGTCATATAAGGCCTTAGGGCGTGGCCCCATTAATTACATGCAACTCTGCTTCGATAAAAGGATTGAGACGGTTCTTGATGCGCAGATAGGTCAGATGACCGCGATAAGCAAGTGATCAGGCATGTTATTGATGGGCTCATGTCCCAAGCTCGGTAAGCATAAATAAACACCGAACGGCAAGAAGAGGAAGACACTCGATGCCTTGGAATTCACAAGGGGGCGGCGGCCCCTGGGGTGGTGGCGGAAACAATGGCGGCGGCCGCAATCCTTGGGGACAGCGTCCTCAGGGTGGCGGCGGCGGCGGTGGTAACACGCCCCCCGATTTTGATGAAATGATTCGTAAAGGCCAGGAACGCTTGAAGCGGCTGTTCCCCGGTGGTGGTGGCTATAAGGGCTTTGTCCTGATCGGTATTGCCATAATCGGGTTGTGGCTTTTGACAGGCTTCTATCGCGTCCAGCCGGGTGAACAGGGTGTTACACTTCTGTTTGGCAAATGGGTTGGCACGACCGGTCCGGGTCTGAATTATTTCCTGCCCGCCCCGATTGGCGAAGTCATCAAGCCGAACGTCGAACGCACCAACCAGATTGAAATCGGTTACCGTGGCAATGGCACCGGCACCGGTGGTGCCCGTGATGTCCCGGAAGAAAGCCTGATGCTGACCGGTGATCAGAACATTATCGACATTGATTATGTCGTTCAGTGGCGTATCAGCGATGCGGGTGCCTACCTGTTCAATGTTCGCGATCCGGAAAACACCATCAAGCTTGCAGCTGAAAGTTCGATCCGCGAGGTCATCGGCAAAACCAGTCTGGAAGAAGCCCTGACGGTTGGTCGTGTACGCGTTGAAGAGCAGACACGCACCTTGCTGCAATCCATTATGGATGGCTATGAGTCGGGTATTTTCATTGCAGAAGTGAAAATGCAGAAGGTTGACCCGCCGCGTGATGTTATCGATGCGTTCAACGACGTGCAGCGTGCCCGTCAGGACCGTGATCGTTCACAGAACGAAGCACTGGCGTACCGCAATGACATCATCCCGCGTGCAAAGGGTGAAGCCGAACGGATGGTTCTTGAAGCCCGCGCGTACAAGGATCAGGTTGTGAAGAACGCCCAGGGTGAGGCCGAACGCTTTACCTCGGTCTATAATTCCTATCTGACCGCGAAGGATGTCACCACGCGTCGTCTGTATCTTGAAACCATGCAGGATGTTCTGAAGAACTCCAACAAGGTCATTCTTGATCAGAAGGGTGAAGGTGCCAATGGCGTCGTTCCTTACCTGCCATTGCCCGAAATCCAGAAACGCTCGAACGCAGGAGGCAACAACTAATGGCAAGTCCTAAACTTATTGCCACCGGCGTCGTTGTCGTCATCGCGGCCGTGGTTGCATCCATGTGCATGTTTACCGTCCGTCAGGACCAGCAGGCGCTGGTGCTTCAGTTCGGTAATCCGGTTCATGCGGTTTCCGAACCGGGTCTGCATTTCAAACTGCCGATCCAGAATGTGGAATATTACGAACGCCGCATTCTTGAACTTGATCCGCCGGTGCAGCAGGTTCTTCTGTCGGACCAGAAACGTGTCAATGTCGACAGTTTTGCCCGCTGGAGAATCGTTGATCCGCTGCAATTCCGTCAGCGCGCAACCAATGCAGCGAACTTTGTTCAGCTGTTTGGCCAGCGTCTGAACTCGGTCATTCGTGGCGAACTTGCACAGGCCCCGCTTGTCGCCCTGCTGTCGGACAACCGGTCGCAGATCATGGAGAAAATCCAGGCGACCCTGATCGAACCGGCCAAGGAATTCGGTGTCGAACTGATCGATGTCCGTATCGGTCGTACCGACCTTCCGCAGGAAACGTCGCAGGCGGTTTATAACCGTATGCGTTCTTCGCGTATCGCCGAAGCCGCACAGCTTCGCGCCGAGGGTGAAGAGCTTAAGGCGAAAATTCAGGCCGAAGCAGATCGTGAACGGGTTGGCATTCTGGCCGAAGCCCGCCGTCAGGCCGAAGTCCTGCGCGGTGAAGGCGATGGCGAGCGAAACATCGTTCTGGGTGAAGCCTATGGCAAGGATGCCGGTTTCTTCGAGTTCTATCGTTCGCTTGAAGCCTACCGCGAGGCCCTTTCGGATGGCTCGACCATGGTGATTTCACCGGATTCCGAATTCTTCCAGTACTTTAACAACTCCACGCCTGGCGCAACGCGCTAGACAAACGGGTGCTGGACAAAGCACTAGGGCGACCGGCATAGTGTGCCGGTCGCCCTTTTTTGTTTGAAAATAATGTCCTGTTGATAGTTATATCGCACACAGGTTCATAGAAACGCCGGAACGTCCACGCCCATGAAGGAACTCGCCACAGCTATTCTCCTGGCCATCGCGCTGGAGGGAATGTTTTATTCGCTGTTCCCGGGCGGGGCGAAACGTGTGATGGAGCTAATGCAGGAAATCCCCGAATCCCAGCTTCGGATCGGTGGCCTTGTTGCCGCGATTGCCGCCATTGCTGCGATCTGGGGGATGCGGGTCTGGCTTTGAGGGCAAAGTTTCAAGGCATTTCTGCGCATATTTGCGCCTTCTTGTGTGAAAACACAGAAAAACCAGAGCTCTTCCTTGATTTTTCTCAAGCCTGCCAAATTTCTGACAAACTCGGCGCTAACTTGGCTAGTTAAGCGGTGCATGAACTATCCAAAAGAACAGCATCGCGTGCTGCAAAAATTCAATACCGTGAACGCGGCAACGAACAGGATCAGACACATGCTAAAAGCATTATACAACCCGGCGCGAAGCAGATTTACGGCTGCGCTGGTGATTGTTCTTCTTGGCGTGACCAGCGTCTCGCAGATTGCGAACGCTCGCCCCGCTCCTGAAAGTTTCGCAGACCTGGCCGAAAAGCTTCTGCCCAGTGTGGTAAATATCTCGACCAGTCAGATGGTGGCCGAACGTCAGGGGCCGGACTTCCAGTTCCCTCCCGGCTCGCCGTTTGAAGATCTTTTCAAGGACTTTATGGATCGCAACGGACAAGGCGGACAGGGTCAGGGCCAGACTCCGCAACAGCGCCGTGCGACCGCACTTGGTTCGGGCTTTATCATTTCGGCTGACGGTTACATCGTGACCAACAACCATGTGATCGATGGTGCCGACGAAATCACGGTGCGCCTGCATGATGGCGATACCCTTCCGGCAAAACTGATTGGCCGCGACCCGAAAACGGATGTCGCACTTCTGAAAGTCGAACCGGAAGAAGACCTGCCCTTCGTCAATTGGGGAGACTCCGATCATTCCCGCATTGGTGACTGGGCCATGGCGATCGGTAACCCGTTTGGCCTTGGTGGCACGGTGACAGCCGGGATCATTTCGGCACGCAACCGCGACATCAATCAGGGTCCGTATGATGATTTCATTCAGACGGATGCATCGATCAACCGTGGCAACTCGGGCGGGCCTTTGTTTAACCTTGATGGCGATGTTATAGGTATCAACAGTGCAATCTATTCGCCGTCGGGCGGTTCGGTTGGTATCGGCTTTGCCATTCCCTCGGCAATTGCACAGTCGGTTGTTGATCAGCTCAAGGAATATGGCCGGACCCGTCGTGGCTGGCTGGGTGTCCACATCCAGACCGTGACCGACGATATCGCAGACTCGGTCGGACTTGATAAATCGACCGGCGCAATGGTTGCCGGTGTATCCGATGATGGCCCGGCAAAAGCAGCTGGCATCAAACAGGGCGACGTCATCCTGTGGTTTGACGGCAAGGAAGTCGAAAGCATGCGCCGCCTGCCACGTATCGTTGCCGAAACCAAAATCGGCAAGGATGTCGATGTTGTGATATGGCGTGACGGAGAAAAGAAAACCGTTCAGGTCGAACTTGGCGAACTTGAAGAAGACGTTGTCGCAACATCTGCGGAACCGGGCGAAGAACAGGCACCGGTCGCAATTGCCGAAGCCGAAATCAAGCCGCTGGGCATGAAGATTGCCAATGTCGATGATGAACTGCGCCGCCGCTATAACCTGGCCGAAGGCACCGAGGGTGTCATCGTGACCGAAGTCAATCGTGACAGCTATGCCGCCGAAAAGGGTGTTCGCCCGGGCGACATCATTATCGAGGCATCGCACAGTTCGGTTTCCTCGGTCGAGGAAGTTTCAGACGCGGTCAAAAAGGCAATGGATGATGACAAACGCACCATCCTGATGCTGATTGAAACCTCGGCGGGACCGCGTTACTTCGGCCTGACGCTGAATAAGGAAGATTAAGACCTTCGGGTTTTACTCTCCCAAAATCAAAGAGGGCGGCCTTTGCGGGCCGCCCTCTTTGCATTCCGGCTTATGATTGCCGCTATCAGCTCGAAAAATCGGATTGTGCATATCCTTGCAGATACAACAATGCGGTCAGATCACCATGATTGATGCAGATGCGCGCCTGTTCCTGAACCGATGGTTTGGCATGAAACGCCACACCGGTCCCGGCCAGTGAAATCATCTGAAGATCATTGGCGCCATCGCCAACCGCAATGGCGTCCTCAACCCCGACACCCTGCTGGGCGGACAGTTTTTCAAGCGCATCGACCTTTGCCTGACGGTCAAGCACCGGTTTCTGAACCTTGCCCGTCAATGTGCCGTCTTTGGTGATCAGCACATTGGCCTGATCAAAATCAAATCCCAGTTCACGACGCACGGCACCGGTAAAGAAATCAAACCCGCCCGACACAAGGGCAGCGTAGGCACCATTGGCCTTCATGGTCGCCACCAGCGTTTTGGCCCCGCCAGTATATTCAACGGTTTTCCATGCCTCGGCCAGCATGTCGGTCGACATGCCATCCAGCAACCCGACCCGTTCATCAAGGGCAGCCTCGAAATCCAGTTCACCATTCATCGCACGCGCGGTTATCGCCGCAACCCGGTCCTTGACCCCGGCAAAGGCCGCCAGCTCATCAAGCGTTTCACCGGTGACCATGGTGCTGTCCATATCGGCAATCAGCAATTTCTTGCGGCGCGTTTTGGCAGTCTGGGTCACGGCATCGACACCAAGAGCGGCATCGCGAAGAGCCGTATCGGCAATATCGAGGCTGAGCCCGCCAAAGCCGATATCACAGGCCTCCCCCGCCGCCAGCCACGAAACATCCCCGACACGCGCCCCGGCCCCGGCCAGAACGGTTTTGGCGCGCGCGACAATATTGTCACCTAGCGCGTTCGAATTGGGGGCAGCGATCAGGGTCAGGACCAGATCCATGGATTGCGGGCTCCTTGGCGGGACAAAGGTAAATCGGATTTTCGTCTTTATCCGTATTGGGACCGGCAAAGACAAGGAGTTTTCTTCAGGCTACGGGTAAGCCCGGATCGGTTTTACGAAGAAGGGCGTGACTGGCCATCCCTTGCCACCAGCGTTGCAGGCGCGGAAAGCTATTCACAATTTCCAACCCTTCCGGGGCCAACGTGAAATAAGCCATCATCGCGCCAAGATGCAGATCGGCATGGCTGATCGCTGCCCCTGTCAGAAAGTCCCCGTCGCCCGCAAGCTTATCTAGTGCTTCACAAACTTTTCGCGATGCGACTTTACCTTCGGCGATAACGTTTTCCTCAGGCTCCTCGCCCTCAGCCACCCGAAAGACGCGATGGGCAAAGAGCTGTCGCACCATGGGCCAGTATCCGTAGCTATCCGCAATTTGGATCATTTGCATCATCAGCGCCCGACTTTCGGGATCGGGTGGTGAAAGCAATACAGGAGGGGAAATTTCATCAAGATATCGCGCAATAGGTGCGGTTTCATACAGGACAAAATCACCATTACGGATCACCGGAACCCGACCAAAGGGGTGTAGATCAAGGTAAGCCAGATCAGGATTGTCGGAAAAGGGATCAATTTCGACATAGCGATACGCAATGTCCTTGGCGGCGAGTACCATTCTGACGATGCGCGTATAAACGCTATAATGATAGCCATACAAGATTACCGACATGCGTTTGTTCCCGCAAAGTCACAACGGTCGAAACATAACACGAGACCTTATCAGATATAGACTTGTTGCTACATTATTGAAAAACGCGCGCAGACATTGTAGCATTGTTGCTACAATATTGGAGGCGAGCCATGGGTATCACAACAATCACGAGCCGTGATTTCAATCAGGACACGAGCGGAGCCAAAAAGGCATCCCGCAACGGGCCGGTCATGATCACGGACCGGGGCAAGCCATCGCATGTTTTGCTGTCGATTGAAGATTACCAGAAACTGACCGGGCAATTGCCGTCAGTTGTTGATCTTCTTGCCATGCCAGCAGCAGGCGATATCGAGTTTGAGCCGCCGCGCATGCAGCCGATCACACGTCCGGTTGATTTTTCTTGATGTATATCCTTGATACGAATGTCATATCGGAATTGCGCAAAGCCGGTAACGGAAAAGCCGACGGAAATGTTGTTCGATGGGCGGATTCTGTCCCGACTGCCAGTCTTTATATTTCGGTCGTAACCATCTTGGAAATCGAGACCGGGATTTTGCAACTAGAACGTCGAGCTCCCGATCAGGGGGGCATATTGCGCGAATGGTTTGAAGCCCATGTCCTGTGCGCGTTTGAAAATCGCATTCTGTCAATAGATGAGACAGTTGTCCGACAATGTGCCCGGTTGCACGTTCCCGATCCGAAGTCAGAGCGGGATTCCCTAATCGCGGCAACCGGACTGGTACATGGCATGACGGTTGTGACGCGGAACATTCGTGATTTTGAACAGACAGGCGTGAAGCTGCTTGACCCGTGGCAGCCATAAAATCCCGATATAGAAACAAATTGATATGACACAGCCAAGCAGCACGATTCCCTTCCAACCCGTCCTTATCGTTGCCGGGCCAACAGCCAGCGGCAAGTCCGCCTTGGCACTTGATCTGGCGGATGCGTTTGACGGGGTGGTGATCAATGCCGACAGCATGCAGGTTTACAAAGAACTGCGCGTGTTGAGCGCGCGGCCCGATGACAGCGAGATCGCGCGCGCGCCGCATCGGCTTTATGGCGTACTATCCGGGCGCGAAGCATGTTCGGCCGGAAAATGGCGCGATATGGCGATGGCGGAAATTGCCGAATGTCATGCAAGCGGCAAGCTTTCGATCATTACCGGGGGTACGGGCATGTATCTGAATGCCCTGACCGAGGGGATCGCGCCGATTCCCGATATTCCTGCCGGGATTCGCGACCAGGTCACAGCCGAGCTTGAAAAAGACGGACATCAGGCCTTTTTTGAAGCATTTGCCAAACGCGATCCCGACACCGCCGCCACCCTTGATCCGTCAAATACCCAGCGCCTGATTCGTGCGGCCGAAGTTCTGGCGGGCACGGGGCGCGGGGTGGCGGCATGGCACCGCGAACCGATGGTAACCCCGCCCGACGGCATGGTTTTCAAAAAGCTGTGTTACATGCCACCGCGCGACATTCTTTATGATCGCTGCAACCGGCGTTTCGATTTGATGATCGAACAGGGCGCGATTGAGGAAGTGCGGGGGCTTTTGGCCGAAAACCTGCCGGAAACAGCCCCGGTGATGAAGGCCGTCGGCGTGCGCGAGATTGCCGCCTACCTTGCCGGCGAGATCGATCTTGAGAGTGCAAAAGAGAAATCGCAGCGCGAAACCCGGCGTTATGCCAAGCGTCAATTAACGTGGTTTCGTCATCAGATGAGTGACAAGGAGATCATCGACACGCAATATTCGGAAAGTTTGGCAGGCAAATTGCGTAATGATGTTCACCAATTTCTGTTGACCACGCCAAAGTGAGGCGATAGGTTGGCCCTTCCGCCGTCGAAATGGCGGAAAACCGCCGTTTCGGCGGATTTTTCAACTCCAGTTCAAGGGTAATTGGATCATGTATCAACCACGCGGTTATCACGCGACACGTTGTTGTCGCTAAGGAAGAGGCTCGAAAAACATGGCAGAACGTATTTTAAGCGGTTCGGAAGTAGTGTTGCAGGCCCTGGTCGATCAGGGTGTGGAAGTCGTGTTCGGCTATCCCGGCGGCGCCGTCCTACCGCTATATGACGAGATATTTAAGCAAAACAGGATTCGTCATATCCTAGTACGCCATGAACAGGCAGCCGTGCATGCCGCCGAAGGTTACGCACGTTCGACCGGAAAGGTCGGCGTTGTTCTGGTAACCAGTGGTCCGGGTGCAACGAATGCCGTTACCGGCCTTACCGACGCGTTGATGGATTCGATTCCCATCGTCTGCCTGACCGGTCAGGTACCGACCCACCTGATCGGCAATGACGCCTTTCAGGAAGCCGACACCACCGGCATCACCCGCCCCTGCACCAAGCATAACTATCTGGTGAAGGATAGTGCGAAGCTTGCACGCACGATGCATGAAGCATTCCACGTTGCGTCAAGCGGCCGCCCGGGTCCGGTCGTGATCGACCTGCCGAAAGATATTCTGGTTGCCAAGGCACCGTATCTTGAACCGTCACAGGTTCAGCACCGCACCTATAACCCGGTTGTCAAAGGCGACCGTGGCCAGATCGAGGAAGCGCTGGAATTGCTGGCATCGGCGAAAAAGCCGATCCTGTATTGCGGTGGTGGCGTCATCAATTCCGGCAGCCAGGCCTGCAAGGTCCTGACGGAATTCACCCGTCTGACCGGCATTCCGATCACGCTGACGCTGATGGGGCTTGGTGCCTATCCGGCTTCGGATAAACAGTATCTTGGCATGCTGGGCATGCATGGTACGTACGAAGCGAACATGGCGATGCACGATTGCGATGTGATGATTGCGGTTGGTGCACGATTTGATGACCGCGTGACCGGCAACCTTGATTTCTTCTCGCCGGGTTCGCAGAAAGTCCAGATCGATATTGATCAAAGCTCGATCAACAAAAACGTTCCGGTCGATATCGGGATTGTTGGCGATGTCGGTCATGTCCTTGAAGACATGATGAAAATCTGGAAAGCCAAACAGCACAAGATCGAAGCCAAGGCGCTTGATAGCTGGTGGGACGAGATCGAAGGCTGGCGGGGCAAGCATTGCCTGTCCTACAAGCAGCCCAAGGATATCATCAAGCCGCAGCATGTGATCCGTCGCGTTCATGCACTCACGCGTGATCGCAAGACATACATTACCACCGATGTCGGACAGCACCAGATGTGGGCGGCCCAGCATTTCGGATTTGAACATCCGCATGAATGGATGACGTCGGGCGGGCTTGGCACCATGGGTTATGGCATGCCAGCGGCCCTTGGCGTTCAGGTTGCCCACCCGGATGCCACCGTTGTCTGCTTTACCGGTGATGCATCGATCATGATGAATATTCAGGAATGCGCGACGCTGACCCAGTATCGCCTGCCGGTGAAAACCGTGATCCTGAACAACCGTTACATGGGCATGGTCCGCCAATGGCAGCAATTGCTGCACGGGTCGCGCTATTCGGAAAGTTACAGCGAATCCCTTCCGGATTTCGTGAAACTGTCCGAGGCATTCGGCTTTACCGGTCTTACCTGCAACAACCCGGCCGATCTGGACGATACGCTTAAGCAGATGCTTGAGATTGATGGTCCGGTGATCCTTGATGTGGCCGTGGATGACAAGGAAAACTGCTATCCGATGATTCCGTCGGGCAAGCCGCATAATGAAATGCTGCTTGGTGCGGAAACCACCGGTGACGAAGCCATTGATTCCGACGAAGGGATGGTTCTGGTCTGATCCGCGAAACCCGTTCGCGTCAAGACATCATCAAAACCAAAATCAAAGGCCGGGCCGGGCTGCACATTGAATGCGCCCGCCCGCGCCCTAGCGGAGCAAGACCCGTGAGAGAAACCGAAATTTCGAAACACACGATATCCGTTCTGGTGGATAACGAAGCAGGCGTTCTGGCCCGTGTCATCGGCCTGTTTTCCGGTCGTGGCTATAACATCGAAAGCCTGACCGTGGCCGAGGTTGACGCCAGTTCCCATCAGTCGCGCATCACTGTTGTCACCTCGGGTACGCCCATGGTGATCGAACAGATCAAGGCACAGCTTTCACGTCTGGTGCCGGTTCACAAGGTCAGCGATCTGACCCTTTCAGGACCGTGCGTTGAACGTGAACTTGCCCTGGTCAAGGTGATTGCATCGGGTGAAAAGCGCGTCGAGTCCCTGCGTATTGCCGATATCTTCAAGGCCCGCGCAGTCGATGCGACCAACAGTTCCTTCGTCTTCGAAATCATCGGAAGCCCGGAAAAAATTGACGCTTTCATCAAATTGATGGAGCCGTTGGGGCTTTCGGAAACTTCGCGCACGGGTGTCGCAGCAATTTCGCGCGGCACGCTGACGATGTGAGTTCGCCGGGGGTGCCTTGGCAGTCCCGCTTTAACAATTTGATCCATCCGCCACGCAAAGAAAAATCGCGTGGTCCAACGTCCAGAGGTATCGAAAGATGCGTGTTTATTACGACCGCGATGCAGATGTTAATCTGATCAAGACCAAAAAAGTTGCCATCATCGGTTACGGTTCGCAGGGCCATGCCCATGCACTGAACCTTCATGATTCCGGTGTCAAAGACGTTGTTGTCGGCCTTCGTGAAGGTTCCAGCTCGCGCAAGAAGGCTGAAAATGCCGGTCTGAAAACCATGACCCCGGCCGAAGCCGCCGCATGGGCAGATGTTGTCATGATCCTGACCCCGGACGAACACCAGGCTGCGATCTATGCCAACGAACTGCGCGACAACCTGAAAGACGGTGCCGCCCTTCTGTTCGCACACGGCCTTAACGTTCATTTCGGCCTGATCGAGCCGCGTGCTGATCTTGACGTCATGATGATCGCACCGAAGGGCCCGGGCCACACGGTTCGTTCCGAATACAAACGTGGCGGTGGTGTGCCTTGCCTCGTTGCCATCGAACAGAACGCGTCGGGCAACGCGCTTGAACTCGCACTTTCCTATGCATCGGCAATCGGTGGCGGCCGTTCGGGCGTGATCGAAACCACCTTCCGCGAAGAATGCGAAACCGACCTGTTCGGCGAACAGGCTGTTCTGTGTGGCGGCCTGACCCAGCTGATCAAATACGGTTTTGAGACCCTTACCGAAGCTGGTTATGCTCCGGAAATGGCCTATTTCGAATGCCTGCACGAAGTGAAACTGATCGTCGACCTGATGTATGAAGGCGGCATGGCCAACATGCGTTATTCGATCTCGAACACCGCGGAATACGGCGACTATGTCACCGGCCCGCGCGTAATCGACGCATCGGTCAAAGAACGCATGAAAGAAGTTCTTGCCGACATTCAGGAAGGCAAATTCGTTCGTGACTTCGTTCAGGAAATGCATTGCGGCCAGCCGATGTTCAAGGCAACCCGTCGCCTGAACGCCGAACACGAAATCGAAGAAGTTGGCACCAAGCTGCGCGCGATGATGCCGTGGATTGCTGCCAACCAGCTCGTCGACAAAGAAAAGAACTAGGCTTTCCGCTTTGTTTTGCAAAACGGCCGTCCCGATGGGGCGGCCGTTTTTGTTTGTCCGCACACAACAGCCATGATCTGTTTGGGGTAGATTTTACAACCTGATCCGCGTAATCCTGACCTTTAAAACTTTAACTCAACCATGAGCATTCTGAATGTCGGACTTTATCGATATCGCCCCGGAAGTCGCAGAAGCCCTTGCGGCAGGCCGCCCGGTTGTCGCCCTTGAATCCACCATCATCTCGCACGGGATGCCCTATCCGCAGAACCTTGAAACCGCGCAGGCGGTTGAGCAGGACGTGCGTGATAATGGCGCAATCCCGGCCACCATTGCGGTGATCGGCGGGCGTTGCAAAATCGGCCTGTCGCCGTCGGAACTGGAATATTTTGCCAAGGGCACCGACATTCTGAAACTGTCGCGCCGTGATATTCCTTATTGCATCGCCAAAAAACGTGATGGTGCCACCACCGTTTCAGCAACCATGATTCTGGCGGAAAAAGCCGGTATCAAGGTCTTTGCCACCGGCGGGATTGGCGGGGTTCACCGCGAACTTGCGGCAAGTTTTGATATCTCGGCCGATCTGACCGAACTTGGCAAAACCAGCGTTGCCGTCGTCTGCGCGGGTGCCAAGGCAATCCTTGATATTCCGATGACGCTTGAACATCTTGAAACGCTAGGTGTGCCGGTGATTGCATATGGCACCGATGAATTCCCGGCCTTCTATACCGTCAAGAGCGGCCAGAAAGCCCCGATCCGCCTCGACACCCCGGCCGAGATTGCAGAATTCCTGAAATCCAAATGGGACTTTGGTCTTGAAGGGGGTGCCGTGATCGGCAACCCGCCGCCTGCGGACAAGGCACTGGAGCTTGATGCCATCGAACATGCGATTGACAGCGCGCTGATCGAAGCCAAGGGCCTTAACATCCATGGTCGCGAAGTCACGCCCTTCCTTCTGGAACGCGTGACCCAGCATACCAAGGGCAAAAGCCTTGAAGCCAATATTGCGCTGGTGCGCAACAATGCGGTCCTTGGCGCAAAAATCGCGGTTGCGCTGGCGGGTTAAAGCCCGACCTGTTCCGATTTAAAAGGCAGTCATCTGGCTGCCTTTTTGTTTATTCCGGTGCTTTGGCAACCGGTCCGGAATAGGCCGGATCAAGGCGGGTATCTGCCACCGGATCGCCCCAGACATTGGTGCAGGGTAAAACCCCGGCCCAGACCGGCAGACTGTAATCCTCCTCGTCATCGACAGGATCACCGCTACGGACCTTGGCCGATACCTCGTTCAGGTCAAAACCAAGGAACATGGTGGCCTTGAGCTCCTGTTCACTGGGGTGACGGATCTGGTCCCAGCGGCCTTTGGACAACTTTTCAACAAACAGCCGGGAATGTTCCATTTTGCCTTCCGGGTCGGCCACGATTTCGCCCCTGCCGTAAATCACCACCGACCGATAGTTGGCCGAGTGATGGAATGCCGAACGCGCCATGACAAGACCATCCAGATGGGTGATGCACAGGCAGGCTTCCTCGCCATTGGCGATGGCGGCCAGAATGCGGTTCTTCGATGCACCATGGATATAAATCCGTTCGCCCACGCGCCAATGCGCGGTCGGGATCATCGACGGGCGACCATTCACAACGGTTCCGACATGGCAGATCAGGGCATCATCGATAATGCCATGCACAAGTTTACGGTCGTAACTCGCACGTTTGGGGCCGCGCACGATTTTGGTTGATGGATAGACTTCGTATTGCTCGGGAAGGTCGATGGTATCAGGCATTTTCTATTTCTCTGTAACTTCTGGTGGTGCGACGGGCTGGTGTGATCATCGGCATAATTGGACTTTATCAAAGGTCCGTTATAATAATTTTGATAGAACCAATTTTACTGACCCTGATTTTCGATAGGCCACCATGCGCAGCGACTTTACCTGGATCTATCCCAGCCATGCAGCCACGGCAGGCGATGAGAACGGCGATACGGCTTATCGCCGGCTTTATCTTGGCATCCGCCAGGCCATTCTGGACGGGCGACTGCATCCGGGTGAAAAGCTGCCTGCCAGCCGTGATCTGGCCAAAAGCCTTGGCATTTCACGCAATACGGTGGTGACGAGTTTCGATCTGCTGGTATCCGAAGGTTATCTTGAAACCCGGATCGGGGCCGGAAGCTTCGTTGCCAGTAGTCTGCCCGACCGGGAAATGACGGCAACCATCCTGCCCGCATCGGCCGATCAGACCCGTAAATCCGCAAACCTTCCACGGCTTAGCCAAAGTGCGACCCGCATGCTGGCCTATGACCGGCGCTTTCCACGGTTTCGCGTGGCGCGTCCGTTTAACCCGGCAACCCCCGATCTTGATGCCTTTCCATTTGATCTTTGGGCCCGGTTACTGCGCCGAAGCTGGCGGGCCCCCACCCTTGATCTGACCATACCGGTTGATCCGCTTGGCATGCCGGCATTGCGCGACGAGGTTGCCAAATGGTTGCGGCAATCGCGCGGGGTCAAATGTGATGCCGATCAGGTGATGATTGTTTCCGGTGCGCAGCAGGCGCTGGACCTGATTGCGCGTGCCCTTGTGGACCCCGGTGACGTGATCGCGACCGAGGACCCGGGTTATGAAGGTATTCGCGGGGTCCTTGCCGCCAGTGGTGCAACGTTGCTTCCGATCCCGGTCGATACCGATGGATTGCAGGTCGACAGGCTTGATCAGGGGCCCCCGGCGCGCATTGTGGTCACGACGCCATCGCGCAATTATCCGCTGGGCACGACATTGTCGCTTGCCCGTCGTCTTGCCCTTTTGGCATGGGCGGATGCCCATGATGCGTGGATCGTCGAAGACGATTATGACAGCGACTATCGCTATGACGGGCCGCCGTTATCGTCCCTTCAGGGGTTGGACCAGCAAAATCGCGTGCTTTATGTCGGCACGTTTTCGCGCGTCCTGTTTCCCGGTATCCGGCTTGGCTATCTGGTTTTGCCACATGCCCTGATCCCGGTATTTCGCGGGATGCGCGGCTTTGCCGATGGCGTGCCCGCCCCAACGGCACAGGCGGCACTGGCCGCATTTTTTGCCGAGGGGCATTTTGGCGGTCATGTCCGCAAGATGCGGCTGAGTTACGGTGAGCGCCGGGCGCATCTGCGTGACCTGATCGAGACACGCGCCAGCGATATTTTGCAGGTCCTGCCATCGGATGGGGGATTGCATCTTTGCACGCGCCTTATCTGTGACCAGGACGATGTGGAATTGCAGGACCAGATGGTCAAGGCGCAGCTCGACTGCCGGGCGCTTTCATCCTACTATCATGATAAATCGACACAAAATCGCGGCAACCTGCCCCACGGACTGGTGCTTGGATTTGCCGGATGGAAAAAGAATGTGATTTCGCAAAGTTTCGATGAACTGATCAATCTGGTCCGCCGTACATGATGATGTACCCCGAGCCAGAGAGAGCGCATCGACATCCCTCTATGCTGTCACAGTCGATGTGCTCTCTCACCCTTTTGCCCCCTCCCTCCCCCAAGGTACGAGTTCCCGGATGCCTTCTGCTTCTGCCGCACCGATTGCCATCATGTGGTTTCGCAATGACCTTCGTCTTGCCGACAACCCGGCATTGAACGCCAGCGTAAAGTGGGCACAGCAAAATAACGGCATCGTGCTTCCGGTATTTATCCTTGATCGGGTGATTGATGCCCAATTGGGCGGGGCGACGCGCTGGTGGCTCGAAAAAACCCTGACGCGTCTTGATGAAAGCCTTGCAACAGTGGCCGGAAAAAAGGCCCCCTGTCTGCGGGTTTTCAGATCGGATGCGCGGGACGTTTTCAATCAGTTGCAAACTGATCACAAAATCGGCGCGCTTTTCTGGAACCGGCTTTATGACAAGGCGTCCATCGCGCGCGATGCTGATATCAAATCATCCTTGCGCGATCAGAATATCGAATGCGAAAGCTTCAATGGTCAATTGCTGTATGAACCATGGGAAGTCAAAACCGGGGCCGGATCGGACTTCAAGGTTTTCAGTCCGTTCTGGCGGGCGTGTTTGAAACTGCCACCCCCGGCAGAACCCAAAAAAGCCCCTGAAAGCATCCCGCTTGGCGATCTGCAACTGAGCGATGAAGCAGATATTGCCGGGCTTGATCTGTCGCCCAAGCCGTTTGACTGGGCCACCGGCTTTGCCGATCGGTTCACGCCGGGTGAACAGGGCGCGATGGATCAGCTACATGACTTTATTGATGGCAGGCTTTCTGATTACGCCGACCTGCGCGACCGACCCGATCATCGGGTGACGTCGGAACTGTCCCCGCATCTGCGGTTTGGCGAGATCAGCCCGCGGCAGGTGTGGCACGCGGCAAACCATTACGCCGACGCCCATCCCGGCCAAGGCAAAACCGCATCAAAATTTATGGCCGAACTGGGTTGGCGGGAATTTGCCCATCACATCCTGTTTCATGCCAGGGATTTGAAATCCGTGCCGCTTCAGGGGCAATTCACCGATTTCCCGTGGGATGATGATCCAAAGGCGCTTGAACGCTGGCAACGCGGGCAAACCGGTTTTCCGATTGTCGATGCCGGAATGCGGGAACTTTGGCATACCGGTTATATGCATAACCGGGTGCGGATGATTGTCGGATCGGTACTGGTCAAACACCTTCTGATCCATTGGCGCGAAGGTCTGGCATGGTTTGACGATACGCTTGTCGATGCCTGCCCGGCCAATAATCCGTTTTCCTGGCAATGGATTGGGGGCTGTGGTGCCGATGCCGCCCCCTATTTCCGGATTTTCAATCCGGTCCTGCAAGGCGAGAAATTTGACCCGGACGGCCGTTACGTCCGGCAATGGGTCCCGGAACTTTCCGATATGCCCGCGCAATATATCCATAAGCCGTGGGAAGCATCCCCGCTGATCCTGAAGGCCGCAGGGGTGGATTTGGGGCAGAGCTATCCCGAGCCCCTGATCGGTATCAAAGAAGGCCGTGAGCGGGCGCTGGCGGCTTATCAGGATATGAAACGAGCAGCGACCTAGCCGCCGCCCGGTTTCGATTTGCCGGGCGGGCTACTTCCAGAACGGTTTCTGCTTTTCGAATTTCTTCCATGCCTTATCAAGCCCCTGAAGGCGATGATCGGCGCGTGCACCGAACCAGCCGGAAATCAGGCCAATGGCGATCATGCCGTCTTTGGAAAGCTGCGGCCGCAAGGCCATCAGGCGGGATTCTGCCACGGCAACATCATTCAGCCAGCCAAGAATTTCCTGCAAACCCGTCAGTTCCTTGCGGAATTTATTGACCGGTTTGGCCGCATAAACCTCGCCAAAGAAATCGCTGCCATAGCGCATCTGTTTGACATCCAGACGCAAGGCGTGAAGTTGTGGCACCGTAAGCTTGCCAACGTCGCCGCCGCGTTTGGTCACGCGTTTATAGGCCCGGCTCAACAGCGGTTCTGCCAGTTTTGTGACAGGTGCAGACATCGCCTTCATCTGGCTGGCATCCGCCCCCGATGCCCAGCGCGAATAACTCGACCATGCGCCAAGCAACAACAAAAGCTGCTGATACTCGAAACTTTCAAGCATTTCGCGCGCGATTACCAAGGCCGCTTCGCGCTGCTTGGCGGCAGCCTTGCGCAGATCGGCGACGCCGGGATGATCGGGAAACCGTTCCTCGACCATCGGCAGGGTTTCGGTTAGGAAAACATCCCAGTCGCGCAGGCCATCAAGCGCCTTGGTGCAATGTTTCAGCAGGCGGCGGATCAGGACAGCCTCGCCCTGCGGCAGGTTTTTCTTAAACAGGTTGAACGCAACCCGAAGGCGGCGCATCCCCACCCGCATCTGATGGCAGCCTTCGATATGAAGGTCTTCGCGCACGCAGACCTCGTTGCCAAGGATCATCCGAAGCCCTTGCGCAAGAACCGCCCGAAACGAAATTTCGGCCGACATATCGGCAGCAAGCCCGACCGGAGGTGCCTTATAGAAGCCAGGTGTCTCGTTAAGATAAAGCGCACGTCCGCGCGATGCCTTTGAGCGCAGGCTCAGGAACAGGGGTACGGTGCGTTGCAGTTCAAGTGCCAGATCAAACAGGGCGGCGGGATGGCCTTCCTTCAGCTCCAGCTCCACCTCGGACAGGGGTGATTCTTTCTCCGCGGTGCGCACCACGCCCTGATCGATTGCCAGTTCCATGATCGCGTCGCGATAGGTCAGATCAACCGCACTGCGTTTCAGATCGGTTTCAAAAATCCGTTCGATCTTCTTCTTTTTAACGTGCTTATCAAGCAGTCCGACGACGTCTTCATCGGTGAATTTATCCAGATCAAGAACGCCATCGGGCAGTTCGACATTCCATTCATGACGTTCCGGCAGGGCTTCGCGAAGTCCGTTTGATGCCTTGACGGTCTGCTCCCACCCGTTCGTTCCCTTCTTGCGCACACGCAGGGCCAGCCCCTTGCGGGCCAGCGAAAGCTTGGGCGTGTCGTGATAGATGGACACAAGATGGGTGGTCAGAAGACGACGGCCTTCCTTGACCTCGCGCAGGACGGGTGCCTGCTTCAAACGCGATACATGTTTCGGATCGATACGGAGCTTCAGTTCGATCTCGATCTGCTTTTCGGCCATCAGGGTCCCCTGGATGTTTGTTATTGCAGCGCAGAACACGCTGTCTGCCATAACGTCATAGCCCGATTTGTGTTTCAGCAGTTTGAAACCAGCCGCCAGACATCATGGTAACGGGATGTAAAATTTCTGCAACATTCCTGACATGACTGTCTCTTTTCAAGCGTTAATGTTGCGGCTGACATCTTGCGCGCACGGTTGTTTTCATTTGAAAAGCGAACCGACGCGATACGTTCGTTTGAGCAGTACAAGTATGAGGAATCATCAAAACACCCGGACGAATCGCAAATTTGTCGAGGGTGAAAAGGTGCCGTTGCCCGCGATTCCCTCCCTTTTTCTGACAGCGTATAAAGTTTTTCAAAAAAGTTCTTGATTTGTTCTTTTATTTATGGCATAAGATAAAAGTCAACGGGATAAATGCCCCCGGACCGAACCCCGCAAAGCCTTGTGCCTTGCGGGGTTTTGCGTTTGGGGCCGGATCAAAGAGGATATCAGGATGCAGCGGCAAAGACACAGACAGGATGGCGGGGTAATCCGCAGGATATGGGTCGGCGGATGGCGAAGCCATTACGGCGGCATTTCGCGCCGGGTCTAACAGGTTTCGAATACGCTTGTTTGTCATGACGGGAGAGGTGCGTCTTATCGGGGAAGGGATCCCGGATTTGCCGGAGGCGGCAACGATGGCAGCAGCGGGCTTTGGCCCGCCGATGGTGGACAGATGGGGGCCGTGCGCCCGAAGTCCGTCTTTGGCGAGAATGACCGACGCCCGAAGTGTGTCCGGGCCGAACCGGTTGCCGGAAATGCCATCAGGGCCGAGAGTGATCAGAGCGGGTCAGAAGCCCGAGAGCCGTCGGTTGGCGAGTATGGCGAAGGCCCGAAGTTTGTCTGGATGTCGGGGTGGCAGGTTGGCACCGTGACCGGAAGATGATCGAAGTGGGCAACGAGCCCGTGGACCGTCTGTAGGTGGTCCGTCGGCGAGGTTGCTGGAGGCCCGAGGTTTGTTCGGGGTTCATCAGTGACGCGCATGAAGCGATGGTCCTGCGAAACACTGGGGAAGTGCCGAAGGTGGTGTCTGACATGCCGGAGATCGGATCGACACACGAGATTCAGGACATTGCGAAACTGGTTTCGCAACGCAGCGCCAGATCGCTCCTTTTTGGATTAGGCACTATGCAAAATAGAGCGCCAAACTATGCAAAAAGCCACGCGCCGCTTTAGAATATTTGGACGTCTTCAAGGTGGGGAATATCAAAAAAATGAAACGCGACTTTCGTTCGCGCACAAAAAAACCCGGCCAATGGCCGGGTCATTTTGGGCTACCTAAAGATGGTGCCCGGGGGCGGATTCGAACCACCGACACGCGGATTTTCAGTCCACTGCTCTACCAACTGAGCTACCCGGGCATTCTTTAAGCGTCTCCGTTTCCGGAGCGTTCCCTGCGGAACGAGCGGGGTTATACAAACTCCTTCGGGGCTTGTCCAGCCTCAAATCGCATTTTTTTTATGCGCGAAAATCTTCTTCATCTTCAAGGTCTTCAAGATACTCCGGCGGTTCGGTCGCCGGGACGGCATAGCTTTCATTGAGCCATTTGCCGAGGTCGAGATCAGCGCAGCGTTTCGAGCAGAACGGCCTGTATTTTTCCACCACCGGCTTGCCGCACATGGCACAGCCCGAGCCTGCTGTTTTAACTGTGTTTTTTTCAACCATATCAGAGTTTCTCCAGCCTGTAGTCAGCGCGCGAAAGGCTTTCGTCGGCGGCCAGTTCCGGTGCCATCCCCATCGCACGTTCAAGAATTTGTTGCCCGTGGCTTCCCGGCGCAAGATCCGCGACAAGGTCCTTTGACAGATAAAGCCTGTATCGCCCGCCCTGTCCGCCCTGCCCGCTGCGCATATCGCGAATCACGGAACGCAGCACAAAGTTCAATGCTGCCGTTCGCGTCGGCATCGGATCAGGCAGCCTGCCTTGCATCAAATCGACAAGGGCAATGCCGCCGCGCTGCCGGGTCAGTTCAAACAGACCCAATCGTGTGAACCCGCCAAACTGAACCGCACCGCTCATTTCCGGGCCAAAGGCATCGCGAAGGGCGGCTTCGAACCGGTCGCGCGATGCCTTGCCCGCCATGCGAAGCGGATCAATCACCACCAGACCGCCAATATTGCGCAACTGCAATTGGCGGACAATTTCGGGTGCTGCGCGCAAGTTGACCTGCTCTGCCCGCCGTGCCTGATCATTGTCGGAATCCGATCCGCCTGCATTGACATCAATCGCACAAAGTGCGGTCGTCTGTTCGATGGCGATCCAGCCACCGCCCGGAAGCGGCACACGCGGTTGCAGGGCGGTTGCGATATCGTCTTCGATATCCTGATCATCAAACAGCAGGCGCGTGCCGTCATGACGGATCAGGTGCGCATCATCCAAACCACGTGCGCGCAACAATCCACGCAAACGCACAAATTCGTCCGAACCATCAACAATGCATTCGCCGCCCGCCATCACGTGGCGTTCGATCAGCTGATCGGCATCCGACAATGCCTTGAAAACCACAACCGGCTTTGCCGGTGATGCAAGGGCCGCCTGGGCGCGTTTCCACACAGCCCGAAGCTGTCCAAGTTCGCCTGCCAATGCGCCGTCATCCCAATCGATTGCCAGACTGCGCAGCGTGATGCCCTCTTCGCGGGCGATCAGCCCCTTGAACAGGGTCATGAGCACCGCACGCCGGTTTTCGTCCTTGAGCTTGCGGGGGAGTTCCACCAGACCGCCGCGCTTTGCGTCGGTGGGATGCTCGTTCGGGCGCAGGATCATGCCCAGCCCCTCTATCGCGATGCGGCCGGTCAGTTTCGGGCCTTTATCCTCGAACCCGAGGCGGGAAATCTGCACGATGACCCATTGGCCTTCATGAAGCGGGCCGTCAATGCGATCAAACGGCAGCAGACCATCGTCGACACCGTCAAGAACCACCATGGCCGCAGCCATTTCAGAAAGAATTTTCGAAACACGGCCCAGATGGATATCAAACCGCGCCGGGCCACCGCGATCAATCCATAAACGCGCCAGCCGGTCATTGCGGATCAGGGCGATGCGCCGTTCGCATGCGACGGCATCAATCAGCAGGCGGTCTGTTTCTGTTCCGCCAGCCACCATGATCACATCCCCTGTTTGAAACCAAGACCGCGCAGCATCCCGTCAGCCTCGCACAGCGACAGGCCAACGACATTGGAATAGGACCCGGTGATGCTTTTAACAAACGTTGCGGCATATCCCTGAATGGCATAAGCGCCTGCCTTGCCCTGCCACTCGTCATGGGCCAGATAGCGCGCAAGATCGTCATCGCCAAGACGGCGGAAAACCACCTGTGTTTCGATCACGCGCGCGCGGGTCGTACCATCGGGCGCAACCACACAAAGACCACCATAAACACGGTGACGTCGACCGGAAAGCAGCGAGAGGAATTTGCGGGCCTCGTTCGTATCGGTCGCCTTGCCCAAGGCGCGACGGCCACAGGCCACAACCGTGTCGGCGGCAAGAACAAAGCATCCCGCATGGTCGGCGGCAATCGCACGTGCCTTTTCCTCGGCCAGGCGCAAGGCAAGCCGACGCGGACTTTCATCATCATGCGGAGTTTCGTCGATATCAGCAGGGATAACCTGATCTGGCACAATTCCGATCTGTGCCAGCAGCTCAAGACGCCGCGGCGATGCAGAGGCCAAAATCAGTTTCGACAAGTCGCGGCTCCCCACAGACATCCAAAGCCAAACCAGAAGGGTTGTAGACACAGCAAAACGCAACCTTGCGCGCAAACCTAAACTGCGCGCCCGGCAACGTCAATTTTTGCGGTATTACAGGTTCCGGATTACTTGAAACGGAAGGTAATACGACCCTTGGTCAGGTCATAAGGCGTCATTTCGACGCTGACGCGGTCACCAGCAAGAACACGAATGCGGTTCTTGCGCATCTTGCCCGAGGTATGAGCAAGAATTTCGTGATCATTGTCCAGCTTCACGCGAAACATCGCATTGGGCAGAAGTTCGACAACAGTGCCCTGAAACTCGATAACGTCTTCTTTAGCCATGAGACTCCTAGCTTTCGTATTGCAATACCAATTACCGGTGGCCCGCAAACTGCTCCGAACGCGCAAAAAGGTCAAGCCCTTTCACGCAAGGGACAAAGCGGCCCAGCACTGCATTTCAATCATGCCCTGCGTGATGGCATTAACCCGCACCGGGAAATCATGTTGTTTCCCATGACCAATCCCCTTTATGGTTCCAAGGCCCCCATCAAGGACCCTGACCATGACCGCCAATCATCGCCATCCCGTCAACCCGCCCCAAATCCGGCCCGCAACCGCACAGGATGTTGACGATATCCATGCCATGCTGTTTGAAATTGCCCGTGCGACCGGGTGCGAGGATAAATTCAAAAGCACAGCGGAAGATCTGGCGCGTGACGGGTTTGGCCCCAACCCGGCGTTCGAGGCCCTGATTGCGCATGACGGGGATACACCGGTTGCACTTTGCCTTTATTTTCCGAGCTATTCGACATTTCGTGGCAAGGCCGGGATTTACATTCAGGACCTGTTTGTCGCCCCGGAATATCGTGGCGGCGGTTTTGCCCGTCATCTGATTGCAAAGGTTGCCGAACGGGCCCGAACACGTGGCCAGCATTATATCCGCCTGTCAGTCGATGCCGAAAACGTCATCGGGCAGCGGTTTTATGCCCGCATCGGCATGCGGCATGCCCATGATGAACGCATTCATGTGCTGGACGGGGATGCGTTTGACGCGCTGATTGACGGCCCATACGGGGCGTCTGTTTAGACCTTGGGTGTCAAACCTTGGGTGCAGGACCAACCGGGAAGCGTTCAAGGATGCGTTTTTTGATCTGGTCGCGGACCTGCCGATAGGCTTCAAGGCGGATTTCGCGTGAACCTTCGACAATTGTGGCGTCGAAGGTATTCCAGAATTCGACATCACAGGCCATGGTGCGGGTCATTTCAACCGCCCTGTGCTGGGCTTCGGGTGACAGGGTGATGATCAGATCGAAAAACCCGTCTTCAAGTTCGTCAAATGTCTTGGATTTATAGGTCGAGATATCCAGCCCGATTTCTTCCATGACCGCGACGGCAAAGCCATCAAGATCACCGGCCCGCAAGCCGCAGCATTCAACATACACCTTCGTTCCGTGATAGTGACGCATAAGCGCAGCCGCCATCACGGATCTTACAGCGTTGAAGCTACAGGCAAAAAGAACCGAACCGGGGAGTTCTTCTGCCACCGTGCCCTAACCCCGGATATGAAGGACGCAGATCAGGGTAAACAGGCGACGCGCGGTATTTTCATCAATCGTCACCTTTTCCGACAGCAGTTCGCGAAGCTGTTCGGATCCTTCGTTATGCAGGCCGCGGCGCGCCATATCGATGGTTTCGATCTGTGCGGCGCTCGCCTTTTTGATCGCGTCGTAATAGCTTTCGCAGATCATGAAGTAATCCTTCACAATCCGGCGGAACGGGGTTAACGGCACGACAATGGTCGTCAGGTTTTCGGTATCATCATCGCCGCGCACATCCATATAGATGCGGTTGTCTTCGATGCGCATGTGAACCGAATACGGACCTTCGAAGCCGCCCTTGGGCACGAAATGGTTATCTTCGAGAAGGTCATAGATGGCCACCGCCTGCTCGTGCTCGACCTCGGGGCGGCGACGCACCTTGTATTTCTCGTCGAGATAGATACCGGCAATGCATTGGTTGTCTGCAATTTCTGCCATCTTAGTCTCCCTGCGATCCCTCGGCGCTGCACTGCAACAGCTTACATGCGGTTGGACCGGATCGCCACAGAAAGTCCGTGTGCCTGCAAACCTTCGCTTTCGGCCAGTGCAATCGCCGCCGGGCCGATTTTGGCCAGACTTTCAGGCGTGCATTTGATCAATGACGACCGCTTGATGAAATCAAGCACACCCAGACCCGACGAGAAACGCGCCGAACGGGCGGTTGGCAGAACGTGGTTTGGCCCGGCAACATAATCGCCAATCGCCTCGGGCGTGTAACGGCCAAGGAAAATGGCACCGGCATGATGAATGTCTTCGGCAAGTGCGTCCGGGTCATCCACAGCCAGTTCAAGATGTTCCGGTGCGATCCGATCAACCAAGGCCGGAGCCTGCGTCAGATTTTCCACCAAGACAATTGCACCAAAGTCGCGCCAGCTTGCCCCGGCGATTTCGGCACGCGGCAGTTTTTCAAGATGCGCGTCAATGGCGTCCTGAACACGATCGGCAAAAGCCGCATCATCGGTAATCAGGATCGACTGTGCGACCGGATCATGTTCGGCCTGCGACAGCAGATCAGCCGCGACCCAGCTTGGATCGTTGGAACCATCGGCAACAACAAGGATTTCCGACGGACCGGCGATCATGTCAATCCCGACCTGCCCGAAAACGCGGCGCTTGGCAGCGGCGACAAAGGCATTGCCCGGACCAACGATCTTGTCGACCGGCTTGATGGTTTGCGTCCCATAGGCCAATGCTGCAATCGCCTGTGCCCCGCCAATCCGGTAAATTTCGTCAACACCGGCAATCCATGCGGCGGCCAGAACCAGCGGGTTCATCTTGTTATCAGGGGTAGGTACGACCATCACCAGACGTTCGACACCGGCAACCTTGGCCGGAATGGCGTTCATCAGCACCGAAGACGGATAGGATGCCAGCCCACCGGGCACATAAAGCCCGGCAGCCGATACCGGACGCCAGCGCCAACCGAGTTCGACCCCGGTTGCATCGGTATAACGTTCGTCAGACGGCATTTGCCGATCATGGTAGGAACGAATGCGTTCAGCGGCCAGTTTCAGCGCCTGCAGAAGGTCGGCATCGATTGCGGCAATCGCAGCATCGACTTCGTCCTTTGTCACAACCATGCCGCTGGCATCGATATTCAGGCGATCAAACTTGTTGGTGTAATCACACACCGCTTCGTCTCCGCGTGCGCGGACATCGGCAATGATATCGGCAACTGCGGCATCAACATCGGCATCAGATTCCCGCTTCATGCCAAGCAGTTTGACAAAGCCTTCTTCGAAATCGGCATCGGTGATCGAAAGTTTAATCGGCATTGCGCACCTCGGAGAAACGGTCAATCCAGGGCTGAACATCAGTCGGACGGGTTTTAAGTGCGGCCCGGTTGACGATCAGGCGCGAGGTGACATCGGCAATATGTTCGATTTCGCGAAGCCCGTTGGCCTTTAACGTATTACCGGTCGACACAAGGTCAACGATACGACGGCACAGGCCAAGGGTTGGTGCCAGTTCCATCGCCCCGTTCAGCTTGATGCATTCGGCCTGCACACCGCGCGCGGCAAAATGATTGCGGGTGACGTTGGGGTATTTGGTGGCAACACGGACATGCGACCAGCGCGACGGATCATCGCCATCAATCATTTCTTCGGGCTCGGCCACGGCAAGGCGGCAATGCCCGATATCGAGATCAAGCGGGGCATAGATTTCGGAATAATCGAATTCCATCAGGACATCATTGCCGCAGACACCGATATGCGCCGCACCAAAGGCAACAAATGTTGCAACGTCGAAGCTGCGCACACGGATGATATCGATATGCGGATGATTGGTGGCGAAACGCAGGGCCCGGGATTTCGGATCGTCAAATGCGGCTTCCGGTTCGATCCCGGCTGCGCGCACCAGCGGCATTACCTCGTCTAGAATGCGCCCCTTTGGCAGGGCCAGCACCAGCTTTTCGTCACTCATCAATCAGTCGCCTTACGCGTTTATCTGTCTGTCCCGGCCTGCTGGCCGATAGCCCATGTCATTATGCAGGGTAATTATGCAGGAACACGGACACGTTCGATCTGCGCCCCGCAGGCGCCAAGTTTTTCTTCCAGCCGCTCATAACCGCGGTCCAGATGATAGACACGGTTAATAATCGTCTCGCCCTCGGCTGCCAAGCCTGCAAGTACCATGGATACCGATGCACGCAGATCGGTCGCCATGACTTCGGCCCCCGACAGTTTGGCACTGCCGCGCACAATCGCGGACCGGCCATGCACGTTGACATCAGCGCCCATGCGGCTCAGTTCCGGGACATGCATGAAACGGTTTTCAAAAATCGTTTCGGTGATCATGGATGCGCCATTGGCCACCGCCATAAGCGCCATGAACTGTGCCTGCATGTCGGTCGGGAAGCCGGGATAGGGTTCGGTCATGACGTCAACGCCCTTAAGGGCGGCGCGATTGCCGCGCACGATCATGCCGTCTTTGGTTTCCTCGATCTCGACACCGGCCTTGCGCATCGACACGATCAGGCTTTCGATCAGTTCGGCCTTTGTTCCGACCAGCTCGATCTCGCCCCCGGTAATGGCGGCGGCAATGGCATAGGTACCGGTTTCAATGCGGTCCGGCACGACGGAATGTTCCGCACCATGCAGGCGCGGCTTGCCGGTGACCTTGAGCGTATCGGTGCCGATACCTTCGATCTCCGCCCCCATCGCGACAAGGCAATGGGCCAGATCGGTGACTTCGGGTTCACGCGCGGCATTGGCGATTGTGACCACACCATCGGCAAGGGACGCCGCCATCAGGGCGTTTTCGGTCGCACCAACCGATACCTGCGGGAACAGGATATGCCCGCCCTTGAGCCCTTCGGGGGCGCGGGCTTCGATATAGCCCTCGGTCAGGTGGATTTCAGCACCCATGGCTTCAAGCGCCTTCAGATGCAGGTCAACCGGACGGTTGCCAATCGCACAGCCACCGGGCAGCGACACACGTGCCACACCACACCGCGCCACCAGCGGCCCCAGCACCAGAACCGATGCCCGCATTTTGCGGACCAGATCATAGGGTGCGGTCGTCGATGCGATTTCCCTGGCGGTCATTTCCAGAACCCGACCGGTATGGCCGCCATTGGGCGCATGGCCGTTCAGATGCAACGCGACACCATGCTGCCCCAACAGGTTGGCCATCGATGTGATATCGGCCAGATGCGGCAGGTTGGAAAGGGTCAGCGTCTCATCGGTCAGAAGGGCTGCTGCCATTAGCGGAAGGGCCGCATTCTTGGCACCGCCAATTGCAATTTTGCCCTGCAAGCGGCGACCGCCGGAAATCTTGATCTTGTCCATTCAATCCTCGTATGACCATGCCGATTGCGACATGGCGGTTACTCGTGTCTTTGGCGATGCCGCCTTTATGCCATTGCCTTTATCACAGGCGTGGCAGCGTGACACCTTTTTGGCCCATATATTTTCCTGCGCGATCCGCATAGGAGGTATCGCATTCGCTGTCGGCTTTCAGGAAAATGAACTGGCAGGCCCCTTCATTGGCGTAAATGCGGGCCGGAAGCGGCGTGGTATTGGAAAATTCAAGGGTGACGTGCCCTTCCCATTCCGGTTCCAGCGGCGTGACATTGACGATGATGCCGCACCGCGCATAGGTCGACTTGCCAAGGCAGATCACCAGCGTGTCGCGCGGGATACGGAAATATTCGACCGTGCGCGCCAGGGCGAAACTGTTGGGCGGGATCACGCAGACATCAGTCTGGCGATTGACGAACCCTGCGTCGGAAAATTCCTTGGGATCGACAATGGCCGAGTCGACATTGGTAAAAATCTTGAATTCGTCGGCAACCCGGGCATCATAGCCATAGGAACTGACCCCGTAGGAAATGACACCATCGCGTTTGAAACCGTCGACAAACGGTTCGATCATGCCTTTTTCCTGCGCCATCTGGCGTATCCAGTGATCCGGTCTTACCGACATATCGCCACCCCTGTTGTACAAATTGGCATTGTGCCATTGGTTTTACCCGTGCGGGGCATGCAAGATCAACCGGACGATGCGGGCAACCGGGCCAAATTGGCATTTTTCTTGAAATGGGGCTCCGAAACCGGTGGGAAGCGGACTAATCCTTGTCCGAACCGTCCGAACCGCTGCCCTGTTCGTCCGCCTTGGTATTCTGATCCACCGTCTTGCGCGAACGCTGCTGCTGCTTTCGGCGCGCCAGATTGGCACGCAGGGCTTCGGCTTCGCGTTTTTTGCGCTCTTCATTGGTCGCGGGATATTGCTTGCTTTGCTGTGCTGTCATCTTGCCAATACGTTTCTGGTTCCAAAGGTCCGGCTTTTATAGAATATTCCGAAGCAGAATGCAGCCTTGACCAACAAAATTGCACCATCCGCGCAAGATCAAAAATCTTCGCATAATTCGGGCTTGACCAATTGCCAGCCAGTGGCCTATAACCCGCCCGCACCGCAAGGGCTCGATGCTGCTGTAGCTCAGGGGTAGAGCACTCCCTTGGTAAGGGAGAGGCCGGGAGTTCAAATCTCCCCAGCAGCACCATTGCCCGACGATCAGCCTTTTTTTAAGGGCTGCTGTAGCTCAGGGGTAGAGCACTCCCTTGGTAAGGGAGAGGCCGGGAGTTCAAATCTCCCCAGCAGCACCATTTTCCAGATATTTTAGGAAACCACGCAAAAGCATAACGCTGTAAGCGCAGTATGCATGACTTGTGGTATAGAACAGGCGCAATCACGCCTGCCCCTAACAAACCAAGCCTTACCCGTAAAAGGCTTTGTACCATTCAACAAAGCGGCCAATCCCCGTTTCAATCGAGGTTTCCGGCTTGAAGCCGACGGCATCGGTCAGGGCATCGACATCGGCATAGGTCGCCGGAACGTCACCCGCCTGCATCGGCAGCATGTTTTTATCAGCCGTTTTGCCCAGTGCCTTTTCGAGCGTTTCGATCATGTGCATCAGTTCTACCGGGCTGTTGTTGCCGATATTGAACACGCGATACGGCGCCGAACTGGTTGCCGGGTCCGGTTTGGCCGGGTTCCAGTCGGGATTAGGGGCAGCAACGGTTGAAATGCAGCGATGAACACCTTCGACGATATCGTCGATATAGGTGAAGTCGCGGCGCATTTTTCCTTCGTTAAAGACGTCAATCGGTCGTCCTTCCAGAATGGCCTTGGTAAACAGGAACAACGCCATATCAGGCCGCCCCCAAGGACCATAAACCGTAAAGAAACGAAGGCCCGTGGTTGGCAAGCGGTAAAGGTGGCTGTAGGTATGCGCCATCAGTTCGTTGGCTTTTTTCGATGCGGCATAAAGACTGATCGGGTGATCGACATTGTGATGCACCGAAAACGGCATTTCGGTATTCATGCCGTAAACCGAACTGCTTGAGGCATAGACCAGATGCTTCACACCATTATGACGGCAACCTTCAAGGATATTGGTAAATCCAACGAGGTTGGCATCAATATAGGCATGCGGATTTTCGAGCGAGTAACGCACCCCGGCCTGGGCCGCGAGGTTGACGACATAGGTTGGCTTCTCGGTTGCGAACAGGTCAGCAATGCCGTCGCGATCTTCAAGGTTCATGCGGACAAATTTGAAACCGTCCCGCCCTTCAAGCCGTGCAAGCCGGGCTTCTTTCAGCGTGACGTCATAATAATCGTTGACGTTATCAAGCCCGATTACGGTGCTGCCCTGATCCAGCAGTTTCTGGCAAAGATGCGATCCGATAAAACCGGCAGCCCCGGTAACCAGAACCGTTTCATTTGCGGGAATGACAAAGTCGGACATCACGATCAGTTTTCCTGTCTTGAAAGGCTATTGCCCAAGAATTGGGGGCATCCAAAATCAAGCCTTTCCTGTAACAGCCTATACTTTGGCACGCAAGACAGCATGCTTCATGCAAGGCACCAAAGGTATAGACACCGGGCGAGACTCCTGCGAATTTTCCTGCTATCCTTACGTATCGATTTTGTATCGCCACGGAAAACCATTTCGATCCGATGATTACGACCGGTCAAACCATAACGAACCCCGCTAGCGGTGGATTGGGCATTGTCCTGAATGTCAGGGAAGTTGCACAAACCGCTGATGGCAGGGTTTTGGCCGAATACGAAGCGCTCGAAGTTAAACTTGGCAATAAATCCGGACTGTCAAATGGTGCTTATGGTTTTGGCGATGCCTCAGCAGCCGGGGTTCGAACGCGTATCGTAGACCCAAGGACACTTACCGAAGCACAAGCCGTTGCCAGTGGCGTCAGTCGCGGCGAGTATCGCGAAGCCCGCGAGGCCAGCGAAGACAATGCCGAAAGCAATAATGCCGGCCCTAAAAACCCGGCGAATATGAGTGATGCGGAGAAGGCCGCAGTTGCGAAGCTGCAAGCTAGAGATTCGGCTGTAAAACAGGAAGAAAAGGCCCACGCAGCGGCGGCTGGCATGTATGCTTCTGCCCCGCAATATGAATATCAGATAGGGCCGGATGGAAAGGCATACGCCGTTGGCGGACATGTCGATATCGGTGTTAGCCTTGTCGGGAGCAAGGAAAACAGAGAACGCGCCCTGGCAACCATTCAGAATGCAGCGCTTGCACCGAACGCACCATCGGGCGCCGATATGGCAGCCTTCCGAGACGCAAGTTTGCAACGCGCAGCACTTGGCAGTGATGCATCAGAAGTGATGTCGAACGATCAGCAACCGAAAAACGACGCGAACGACATTTTTTCGATTTACGCATGATTTTCTCTAGCCATATAACTTGAGATTCAATGAACTTTACTATGCAATACGCGACAATATCTTTATCACATTACACAGAATACTATCCTCATGGATAATTCCACCCCCTGAAATCCATCCTGCAGTTTGACAGGACATCAGAATTATTTAATGCTGCGCTCGCGTCCGGGGGGACGCGAAATTTGGAAGATGACAACTTTGCGTGTTTCCGTATGTTTGGGTGCGGGACGCGATACCGGTACCGCCTTTTGCGGGAGACGGCTAAAAACGGGTACGGCACAATAACATGAACATCCTGCTAGCGGACGACCATGACCTCGTTAGAGACGGGATCACATCCTTTCTGAAAACGGCGGCGCCAGAAGTCGAAATTGCCCAGGCAAAAGACTTTGCCGAAGCACTTTCCATCGTCGATGGCGATACGCCGGTCGAACTGACGATCCTAGATCTCAACATGCCAGGCATGAACGGGCTTTCGGGCCTGACCGTAATGCGGCAGAAACATCCGGAAATTCCGGTCGTCATTTTGTCGGGATCGGTCAAACGCAGCGATGTGCTCAATGCACTTGAACATGGTGCGTCGGGCTATTTGCCCAAAACGTTGTCTGGCAAGTCGCTGATCAATGCGCTCCGCCTGATCATGTCAGGGGAAAAATACATTCCGTCGGCACTTCTGGAAGATGATGGCAGCAACACCCGTCCGGGTGAAATTGATCTGGATGGGCTTGCTCCTGATAATCCCCTGCGTCAACTGACCAATCGGGAACGTGAAGTTCTGGCCCTGCTGACCAAAGGTCTGTCCAACAAGGAAATCGCCAAACAGCTTACGGTCCGCGAAATCACGGTGAAGGTTCACCTGACCGGCATTTTCAAAAAGCTTGGTGCCGCGAACCGTACACAGGCGGTTAAAATAGCCATGCAGCTTGGCTGGGAAGCCTGATTTTCCCGCATCAAACCAAAGCTTTCAAAACCCGGCCCCTTGGCCGGGTTTCAGACTGCTGACAAAGTCCTCGCCATTGGCGGGGATTTTTGATTCAATGGGGAATGCTTAAGAAACCCAGCCCACATCAAACCGAACTTGAGATGGTGACACTCGACAGTTTGGTCCCCAGCGATCATTTGCTTCGTAAGATCGATGCCGTGATCGATTTCAGTTTTATCCATGCGCGCGTGGCCGATTTGTACTGCGCGAACAATGGCCGTCCCGCCCTTGATCCGGTGATGATGTTTAAGGCGCTGTTCATTGGCTATCTGTTTGGCGTGCGCTCGGAGCGCCAGCTTGTGCGCGAGATTGAGGTCAATGTCGCCTATCGCTGGTTTTTGCAACTCAAGCTGACCGACAAGGTCTTTGATGCCTCGACCCTGTCGCAGAACCGGCGGCGTCGATATCATGATGCCAGTGTTGCGCAGGATATTTTTGACGAGATCGTCGAGCAGGCGATCAGGCACGGGCTGGTGGATGGTAAGGTTCTCTATACCGACAGCACGCATTTGAAGGCCGATGCCAACAAGAACAAATGGGACCGCGAAGTGGTTGCCAAATCGCGCGCGGCCTATTGGGATGATCTGGATCTGGCGATTGAGGAAGACCGGGCGGCTCATGCGAAAAAGCCGCTCAAAGCCAAGGAACGCCAGCCGGTTGAGAAAGAAACCAAGATCAGCCGAACCGATCCCGACAGCGGATATATGGTGCGCGACGGCAAGCCCAAGGGCTTTTTCTATCTCGATCACCGCACGGTCGATGGCAAGCTTGGGATCATTACCGACAGTTACGCCACCCCGGCCAATCTGCATGACAGCATTCCCTATCTCGACCGTCTTGACCGACAAAGGGCAGCGTTTTGACCTTGATGTTATCGCCGTCGGACTGGATGCGGGCTATGCGACCGCCGCGATTGCCAAAGGCCTTGAAGATCGTGACATCCTTGGCGTGACGGGCTATCGCCGCCCGAACCTTCGGGAAGGCTACATCCCCAAACGCAAATACGTTTATGACCCTGAACGTGATGCTTATCGCTGCCCCGAAGGTCAGCTTCTGTCTTATGCGACAACCGACCGAAATGGATACCGCCATTATCACAGCGACCCGGAAAAATGCCGCACCTGTCCTGTGCTGGCTTCCTGTACCGCCAATGCCCACCACCGAAAAACTGTCACGCGCCATGTCTGGCAAGACGCCAGAGACCGGGCTGACGCCTATCGTCTGACAGAGTGGGGCAAGCGGGTTTACAAGCGCCGAAAAGAGACGGTCGAACGCTCTTTTGCAGATGCCAAACAGCTTCACGGTCATCGATATGCAAGGTTCCGGGGACTGATCAATGTCAAATGCCAATGTCTGCTGGCCGCCGCCGCCCAAAACATCAAGAAAATAGCCCTGGCTTTGGGCCCCAAGGGGCCAATCGCTGAGGGATAATCCCCTCGGCACACTCAAGCCAGCTTTCAAACACCTCTAAAAGAAAAACCCCGCCAAAATATGACGGGGTTTGTCAGCGGTCTGAAACCCGGCCCCTTGGCCGGGTTTTTTTGTATTTCAACCCGCAACGACTTCGGAAATTTCATCAAGCGTTGCCAGAAGCTCTTTTAAATCAAGCGGCTTTGCCATCACCATGACCGGCGCATCATCCCCATCCTCTGTCGGTCTGTCGGCATCCCCCGGATGACCGGTCATAACGATCACCGGCAAAGCGGGATTGCGTGAACGCAGTTCCCGAACCAGACTATTGCCATCCATCTGTGGCATCCGGATATCGGTGATCAGAATGTCGGGCTGCACAACACCGGCCAGTGCAAGCGCATCTTCGCCGTCGCTTGCCGCCGAAACCGAGAATCCCTGCGCTTCGAGATAGGCTGCGATGATCTCCATCGCATCAATTTCATCATCGACAACCATGATCCGCAAATCGCGCGACCTTGCCTCCGGAACTTTTTCCTGCTGAGGCAATAACGGGGCATCATCAGACGGATCATTTTCATCCCCCTGCGTTTCGCCGATATGCGTCGCAGGCAGAACAATCTCGAAACAGGCACCGTCTCCTTCATTGCGAACATCAATATGCCCGCCCATTCCCTCGACGATGCCATAGCTTACCGAAAGGCCAAGCCCCGTTCCCTTTCCGACATCCTTGGTCGTAAAGAACGGATGGAAAATAAGGCCAATGGCGTCCTCGGGGATGCCGCCGCCATTGTCATTAATCGCAATTCGAAGCACTTCCTGATCGGGATCAAGCATGGCTGTTAATCGAATGAGCCCGCCAATCCCGCCGGTATCATCGCCGTTTTCCGTGATTGCATCACGCGCATTGGTCAACATATTGACCAGAACCTGTTCAAGCTGGACCTGTCGCCCAAGCACCTGGCAACTTTGTGCCGATGGAACGACATCCACCACGATCCCCGCCAAACGGCAATCATGCTCGATCATGTCCACTGCACGGGTGACCGCCCGCATCGGGTCGAAAAGCTCGAAATCATCCTCGTCCGGCCGACTGTATATCTGCAAATGTCGAATAATTTCGGCCATGCGCTGGGTTTGCCCGCTGATCAGGGACAGTCGCTCTCTCTGAAACGAGGGTTGAACCTTTTCAAGTTCATATTGAAGCGCGCAGGTATCAGCCGCCATCCGAATGACATTAAGCGGCTGGTTCATTTCATGGGCGACGGATGCGGCCATCTCGCCAAGGGTCGCCAGCTTGGAGGTCTGAACCAGTTGCCGTTCGATTTTGCGCTTTTCCGTAACATCCTCGGCCAGCATCAGCATGGCTGGCGCGCCTTCGTGGGTGAAGGCGATGGCGGATACTTCAAGCTCGACATTCTCGCCGTCGCCCCGTCGGCAGATGATGACAAAATCCGCCCGCCCCGTATAACCGCCAGCGTAACGGGCAATATATTCGCTCATGATTTCGCGGCTGTCGGGATGGACCATCTCCATGAAGCTGCGCCCGACCAGTTCGGAACTGTCGTTCCCATGCAGAATGGCAACGCCCTGCTGGTTGATATAGGTAATTTCCTCACCGCTCAGCACCGAAATCAGTTCCGGTGCCAGTTCCACCAGCTTGCGATACCGTTCTTCGCTTTCCTTCAAAGCCTGCTCGGCACGCGACCGTTCAATCGCATAACGGATGGATCGGCGAATGGTCCTGCCGTCGGGGAATTCTTTGGTCAGGTAATCTTCTGCGCCGTGCTGAAGGGCTTCAAAGGCAAGTTCTTCGTCCTTGTGCCCGGTCAGGACAACAACCGGTGCGCTATGCGCGCAGCCGCGAATTCGGCGGATGGTCTCAACCCCCGATGAATCGGGCAGCGTCAAATCCAGCAGAACAACATCAAACTGTCCATCCGGTGACGGATCATTCAGCAGGGCCATGGCCGAAGCAAGATCGGACCGATGTTCGATACCGAATTGCTCACCGGTTTCCTCCAGCAATGTTTTTACAAGAAACGCATCGCCGGGATTATCTTCGACCAGAAGGATGCGAAACCGGTTTTCGGTCATATGGCACGGCCCATTCATTTCAGAATTTCAGGATTGGCAGCTCGGATCAGACTGATTCTGCATATATTTGCCTCTGCTAGCAATCCTGCACATCAATCAGCAAACGCCCCCGAACCTGCCCTTTGAGGATTTTTTCACTCCACGGCAGGATATCACGAAGTCCAACCTTTGTTGTCACAGCATCCAGTTGATCCATTGGCAATTCCTGTGTCAGACGTTTCCAGGCTGTGACGCGCTTTTCATAGGGGCACATCACGGAATCAATTCCGATCAACCGGACCCCGCGCAGCAAAAACGGAAGAACCGTTGCAGGTAAATCCGGCCCGCCAGCCAACCCGCAAGCAGCAACCACGCCATGATACTTCATTTCCGATAAGACATGCGCCAATGTCGTGCTGCCGACACTGTCAACAGCCCCCAGCCAACGCTCGCTCAGCAAGGGCTTGCTTGCCTCGCTTAACTCTGATCGATCCAGAATTGAATGCGCACCAAGGCTTCGAAGATAGTCATGCGTGTCAGCACGCCCGGTCGAGGCGGCAACACGATAACCAAGATTGGAAAGAAGACCTACCGCGACCGACCCAACACCGCCCGCCGCCCCGGTAACAAGGACTTCGCCATCCTGATCGGGTGATACGCCCTGCTCTTCAAGGGCCATCACGGCAAGCATGGATGTAAAGCCCGCGGTACCGATGGCCATGGCGTGCGCACCATCAAGCCCATCTGGCATTGGCACCAGCCAATCGGCTTTGACGCGGGCATACTGGGCATATCCGCCCCAATGGGCTTCCCCAACCCGCCATCCGGTCAGGATGACCTGATCGCCGGGCGCATAACGCGGATCATCCGATGAAATCACTTCGCCGGCAAAATCGACACCGGGCACATGCGGGTATTGCCGGACAAGACGGCCAAGCCCGTTCAGGATCATGCCGTCCTTGTAATTCAGGGTCGACCATCGTACCCGAACCAGCACATCTCCGTCTGGCAGATCATCAAGTGTCAGATTTTGAAAATCGGCCTGAACTGATTTTTCCTGCTGGCGCAGAACCAAGCCACGAAATGTATCTGCCATGGTCGTATCCCCGTTTCATGATGGAATTGCATCCAAGCTTAAAAGGGCGGGGCAAAGACTGTCAAAGGCGCAAAAGTCGTGCCTTAACCAGCAGACGAAGTTTTCAGGAAGCTATCATCGGGCCCTGTGAGCATAACAATGCCAGTCAGAACCAGGATCAAAATCAGAAGATACAACCATTTACGAGACTTTGCCGGCGTCTCAAGATTGTCGGATGCCATATCCGATTTTATGGATGGCGGCAGGCTTTTATATGAAAGCCATCCCAACAGGGGCACGATAACAAGATCATCAATCCAGCCAATACCGGCAATGACATCGGGCAACAGGTCAATCGGGCTAACGAGATAGATAATCCCGGCCAGCAACAGGATCTTGCTTCGCAGTGGCACATCCGGTCGAAACAGGCTGCGCAACAAATTGGGAATAATCGCCCAGACAGTCGGTTTGGCCATTGGATACTCCAGACATTAACCCTGCATTACCAACGCGTCAGGTCGACTTGGCGATATCAGCGACGCGCCGTATCCAGAGGAAGGCTTACCTGCATATATGCGCCACCTATTGAACTGGCCTTTTCCAGATCAAATGCACCGCACAGACTGCCACAAGATGCGTTATCGGCATTCCCATAACGGATGGCATACATTTCAAACCCGGATTTGTAGGCAGGAACCGGCACAAGATTGAGCTGGGTTCTCTGATCCCCCACAGCCACCTGAAGCCACGCCATGGAAACGGCAAACAGCAACACCACGATCATTGTCAGATGCTCGGTACGGATCATCTTTCTGGTCCGGAACAGTTGAAACAAAATTCACATGATAAGCAAATGCATTAGCATGCGAATTGTTCCCGATTGATCGCAAACAGGATTGTCCGGACCTTAAAATTTCAGCTTTAAGAACGCCCGCCATTAAACTCTTTGAGGCTTGGCGATCGTAAGTTTCTCTGCCGCAAACAGGGGATAGCGATAATTGACCGATACCGTTTTGCCATCGGTCGTTTCAATTTCGGTTTTCACATCTCTGTCTGCCCGAATATCGTCGACACCTGACAAATGCATTATCCCGATAGTCGCATGCGGTTCGTTGGGTTCGACAAAGATCGATTTCTCGGCATCCCAGAATGGCTTGTGCTGACATTGCCACATCGCATAGGCAGGGAGATATTCGGCCTTATAGCCTTCAATGTGGATGATCTTGCCCAAAGACAACTGCTCGGCCGGGAACATTTTTCCGTTCATGGCAGCTTCAACAATAACTTCCTGCCAACGCTTCCAGTGTGGTGCCTTTGCTGCAATCGCGAATGTCGCCGCAGACAGCACATAGTGGGGGATCATTTTTTTGGCTGTCGCCCAGCCAAAAGCCTTTTTGCCATTGGCGTTATAGAAACTGCCAATTTTTCGGGGCCATCTTCCAAGCCAGGAAATACGGATCGGCTTTGGATAAGAGCGGTCTGCACCATTCGTAATCGCCAGACGATCACCTTTCGCAGCGGATCGAATGAACATCTCTACAGATGACCAGTCCTGAACCCAGGTATCACAATCCATCCACAGATATACGTCATATCCGGGAAATATTTCGGGGATGAAGGGGCGGCAAATACACGCCTTGAGGTAGTCCTTACCTTTTGATTTTTCTTCCGAAATGCCATTGGGCCAGCCAGGGATAACGAGTTGGTTGACCAGAGGTGACAGTTGTTCCCTCTGGGATTCAGCCAAACCTGCATCCATCACACAGATGTCGATATTTCGGTCGACCGAGAATTGTCTGACCGAATGCACCATTTCGATCAACAAAGGAAAATAGTTTTTGTCGGAACCTGAAACGATGGCGATCCGCATGCTTCCCCGCTTAAACAAACCGATAATTTATTTTAAAAACTTACATGAAAATTCAAAAACTTTGTCAACAGACAGGTCTGTCATCAAAGATTTCTGAGATTTCCAGTCGACACCGTCAGCCACAATCTGATCATAGTTGCG
Source organism: Thalassospira xiamenensis M-5 = DSM 17429 (assembly GCF_000300235.2). Classification (NCBI taxonomy): domain Bacteria; kingdom Pseudomonadati; phylum Pseudomonadota; class Alphaproteobacteria; order Rhodospirillales; family Thalassospiraceae; genus Thalassospira; species Thalassospira xiamenensis. The sequence goes on from NZ_CP004388.1 coordinate 3,342,539, forward strand.
ATCCGTGCAGACATAAGCTGTCTTCTTACCATATGGCGCATAGTTTTCCGGTCGGGATGGCCCAAAAAGCCCCACGGTGGGAGAACCGGAAGCAGCCGCCATATGCATCAAGCCGGAATCATTACCGATATAAAGATCGGCTTTCTCCAGGCACGCTTGCACGGTCAATAAATGCTCGGTTCCAAAAACAACAGTTCTGCGATCATCCGCAATGGATGAAATCAGTTCCTGCGCCTTCTCGATTTCAGAAGGTGCACCAACCAGCAAAACATGCGCATCCGGCAACGGACCCGCTAAGGACGTCAGCCGCCCAACAAGATCCTGGAAACGATCTATCGGCCACATCTTTCCTCCCCAGTTTGCCGTCGGACCAACGACAAGAAGCGGTCGCCTGGCAAAAGAGGAAAGAATTTCCTGAGCCCGTTTCACATGTATCGGATCAAGCCAGATTTTGGGATTTAGAGGACGATCAACACCGATCAGACGTGCAAGCTGCTCCACCCGGTGAACACTGTCATCGTTGCCTTTGAGCACCACCCGCTTCCAGCCCGGCAACACATAAGCCGTCGCACTGCCGCGCAGATCGACGATGATGTCCCACCAGCGAAACGCGACCGACTTCCAAAGCTTCCACCAATGGCCGCCGCGTTTCTGTTTTGGCATTTCGATGATGCGTTCAAGCCCCGGAACTGCTTCAAAAATCGGGGCGGCGACCGGGCCGCAGGCAACCGTCACCCTGATGCCGGGATAGGTTTCGACATAGTGGCGCAGCACTGATGTCGAAAGAACGGCATCGCCCAGCCGGTTCGAGGTGATGAACAGCAAACGCACGGTTTAAAGTTTCTCCAGCTCGCCAGCGACATTAAGCCATTCACGGCGGCTGTTACGCGCCGCTTCGGACTGGCTGGCAAAAATCTGCCGGTCGGCCAGCAACTGCATCACCAGATTGCCATAGGCGGTTTCATCGGGAACGATATAGCCGGTTTTGCCGTTTTCGACCCGCGCCGTGGCAATCCCGCCATAGGACACAACCGGGGTTGCCGCCGCCAGCGCATCGTAAATCCATTGACCGACCTGATCATTGCCGTATTTGCCGTGATGCAGAAACGCCCGCGCGGTTGCGACACGTTCGGCCATGTCGGCCTCGGGCATCGGGTGGCAAACGCGCACACCCTTGTCGATATTGTCGCGCACCATATCGACGAGTTCGCCGGAAACATCGTCATTTTCGCCCGCCATCGCCAAGAACAGGTCGGCAGCATAAATTTCCAGAATGGCACCGGGCACCTTGGGTGCGACATAAGCCGACCAGATGCGGATGATCTGGGCAATGCCGGTTTTGCTGTTGGCGACCGTCACGGCAAGGTTTTCGCGGCTCTCGAACGCCCAGTGCATGTTTGATGCCATGGCAAAGGCCGGACACGCCCCCGGCGCAATCACAATGGGGCGTTTGGCGATATCGCCATCAAATGCCTTGCCCTGATCTTCATGGGTGAAAATCACCTGCGCACCGGTTTCAAGCAATGCCAGACGTGCCTTATCCGCATTCAGATCGGATACCATGCCATCAAACCAAAGCCAGCAATCGGCACCTTCGGGAATGGACGGATGACGCAGCAGCTCCGCATCGCGCCATACCAGAACCCTATCCACAGGATCCCCGCCAAAGGGCGGCATGGCACTGTCAAGCTGTCGCCAGGCGACACCATGATGATCAAGGTCAATGCCACCGTTCCGGCAGGCTTCAACCTTGTGGCCACGGGCAACAAGGGCTTCGGCCAGCGCGATAAATCCGCGTTGGCGCGATCCCAGGGGGCGGGCTTCGCGATCCTTGGGATCAAAGCCGATGGAACGATCAAGCATCAATATTTTCATACATTGCGTTCTATCGGTTCCCGCGCAATTTATGAAGGCTTTTCTTGTGGCAGGTTGCTTTTGCCTTTGCCAAACCACCCCTTGCCAAATGCCCCCCATTGCCCCACATTTCGGCCAACAATTCCGATAAACCGGAGCCATAAGAATCATGAGTGAGACTTTATACGCCCCCCTGCCTGACCGGGCCGTGATCCGGATCAGCGGGCCTGATCGCGTCAGCTTCCTTCAGGGGCTGGTGTCGAACAATATCGAAAAAATCACGGCTGATCATTCCGGCTATGGCGCGCTTTTGTCGCCGCAGGGCAAGTTCCTGTTCGATTTTTTTGTCTATCAGCAGGACGAGGACAGCCTTCTGATTGAATGCGAACGCGGCGAAGACGGTGCGCGTGCGGCCGAGCTTTTCAAGAAACTGCGCATGTATAAATTGCGCGCGAAGGCCGAACTGACCGATGTCACCGAAAGCTATGACGTCGTTGCCGTCTTCGGCGATGGTGCGCTTGCAGCACTTGATCTGCCCGATACGCCCGGTGCCACCGCACCGTTTGCCGACGGGATCAAGGCGGTTGATCCACGCCTGAGTGCGATGGGTGCGCGCGTGTTGCTGCCCAAAAACGAACTGGCACAGATGGCAGCCATCGGTGCCACCGAAAGCGATGAAAGCACCTATCATCAGCATCGCGTGCTGCTGGGCCTGCCCAATGGCAGCGAGGAAATGGAAATCGACCGTGCCATCCTGCTTGAAAACGGGTTCGAGGAACTGGGTGGCGTTGATTTCAAAAAGGGCTGCTATATGGGGCAGGAACTGACCGCGCGCACCAAATATCGCGGGCTGGTGCGCAAACGCCTGCTGCCGATCACGATCACCGGCCCGACCCCGGAAATCGGCACCCTGATCATGAATGGCGACAAGGAAGCCGGTACGATCCGCAGCATCCATGGCAATGCGGGCCTTGCCCTGATCCGGCTGGAACGGATTGGCGATGATGCCGAGCTGATGGCGGGTGATGCCAAAATTTCGGTCAAGGTTCCCGACTGGGTCAAGTTGCCGGAAACGGCGGCCTGATCCGCCAACCGATAATTTCATCAAATGCAAACGGCGGCAGAATTTCTGCCGCCGTTTGCTTTATCAATGCTGCCCGTCAGCAGCCTTATTTCTTGAGCGCAGCCTGTGCGGCAGCCAGTCGCGCAATCGGCACGCGATAGGGCGAGCACGAGACGTAATCCAGCCCCTGTGCCTCGCAGAACGCGATGGATGCCGGATCACCGCCATGTTCGCCGCAAATGCCAAGCTTGATGTCAGAACGCGTTTTACGGCCACGTTCAGCCGCAATGCTGACCAGTTCGCCCACCCCTTCCTGATCCAGCGATACGAACGGATCACCGGCAAAGATATCCTTGGAAATATAGGTATCCAGGAACCGGGATGCGTCATCACGCGAAAGGCCAAAGGTCGTCTGGGTCAAATCGTTGGTTCCGAAGCTGAAGAATTCGGCCTCTTCGGCGATTTCACCGGCCCGAAGGGCGGCCCGCGGCAATTCGATCATCGTGCCGACAAGGAATTCGAGCTTGGCCGATTTTTCGGTTTCGACTTCGCCTGCGACCTTGATGATCACGGCCTTGAGGATTTCAAGTTCCTTCTTGCCGACAATCAGCGGGATCATGATTTCCGGTATCACCGGATCGCCGCCATCCTTTGAAACCTCGATCGCGGCTTCGAATATCGCACGTGCCTGCATTTCATAGATTTCGGGATAGCTGATGCCAAGACGGCACCCGCGATGCCCCAGCATCGGGTTGGCTTCCGACAGTTCCAGCAACCGGCGACGCACGACAATCTCTGCCACACCCGCCGCATTGGCGACCTCGGCAATTTCGTTGTCGCCATGCGGCAGGAATTCATGCAATGGCGGGTCCAGCAGACGGATCGTCACCGGAAGGCCCTTCATGATCCGGAACAGGTCAATAAAGTCCTGACGTTGATAGGGCAGAAGTTTATCAAGTGCCGCACGACGGCCCTTTTCCATATCCGCCAGGATCATTTCGCGCATGGAGATGATGCGTGCCGGATCAAAGAACATATGTTCGGTCCGGCAAAGGCCGATCCCCTCCGCCCCGAAACCGCGCGCGGTTGCCGCATCATCAGGTGTTTCGGCGTTGGTGCGGACCTTAAGACGGCGCACCCCATCCGCCCATTCCATCAATTGGGAAAAATCACCCGACAGGTCGGGTTTCAGTGTCGCCACCTCGCCCAGCATCACCTCGCCCTTCGCACCGTCAAGGGTGATGACATCGCCTTCGTTGAGCGTCACGCCGCCCGACATCATGGTTTTATTGGTATAGTCAATCTTGATCTGACCGGCCCCGCACACGCACGGCGTCCCCATGCCGCGCGCCACCACGGCGGCGTGGCTGGTCATGCCACCGCGCGATGTCAGAATACCCTCGGCTGCGTGCATGCCGGCAATATCTTCGGGGCTGGTTTCTATGCGCACCAGAATGACCTTGCGGCCCCGGTTATGCACCCAGTCCTCGGCGACCTCGGCGGAGAAAACAATCTGCCCGGATGCCGCACCGGGCGATGCCGGAAGCCCCATGCCGATCACCTTGCGTTCCGCATCGGGATCAAGGGTTGGGTGGAGTAACTGGTCAAGCTGTGCGGGATCAACACGGCGAAGGGCATCTTCGCGCGTGATCACATTGGCCTGACACATTTCGACCGCGATGCGAAGGGCGGCCTTGGCGGTGCGTTTGCCCGCACGGGTCTGCAGCATGTAAAGTTTGCCGGACTCGACGGTGAATTCCATGTCCTGCATGTCGCGATAATGGGATTCAAGCCTGTCACGAATATCACAAAGCTCGCCAAAGACGCCGGGCATGGCTTCTTCCATCGACAGAAGGTCGGAACCCGACTCTTCGCGTTCGATTTTGGTCAGCGGGGCCGGGGTACGGATCCCCGCCACAACGTCCTCGCCCTGCGCATTGATCAGATATTCGCCGTAAAAACGGTCTTCGCCGGTCGACGGATTGCGCGAGAAGCAGACACCGGTGGCACAATCATCGCCCATATTGCCAAAGACCATGGCCTGAACGTTAACCGCCGTGCCCCAGCTTGCCGGGATATTGTGCAGGCGACGGTATGTATTGGCGCGCGCATTCATCCAGCTTCCGAAAACCGCACCAATCGCCCCCCAAAGCTGTTCGCGCGGGTCCTGCGGGAAGGGACGCCCGAGTTCGGCATCGACCTTTTTCTTGAAGCCCTGGACAATCGCCTGCCAGTCATCGGCATCCATATCGGTATCAAGGACATAGCCCTTGTCTTCCTTGTGGATTTCAAGGATTTCCTCGAAATGGTAGTGATCGACGCCAAGGACCACATCGCCATACATCTGAATGAAACGGCGATAGCTGTCATACGCAAAACGGCGGTCACCAGAGACCGCCGCCAAACCTTCAACCGTTTCGTCATTCAGGCCCAGATTAAGAACCGTATCCATCATGCCGGGCATCGAAGCACGTGCGCCGGAACGGACCGAAACCAGCAACGGGTCTTTGGGGTCGCCAAATTTGCGCCCGACCAGGGCCTCGACAGCAGCAAGCGACTTTTCGACTTCGGCTTCAAGACCATCCGGGTACGCACGGTCATTGTCATAAAATGCCGTGCAGACTTCGGTCGTGATGGTAAAGCCGGGCGGGACCGGAAGGCCGAGATTGCTCATCTCGGCAAGGTTGGCACCTTTACCGCCCAAAAGCTCGCGCATATCGGAACGTCCCTCGGCGCTACCGCCACCGAAGCCGTAAACCCATTTGGTCATCTTGCCTTTTCCTCATCTGGTCAAGGCGTTCCGGAATTCCGGGCGACCCCGACCTTATTTATGACTCGATCTTCGAGAAATCGGCAATGTCATGCAAGGCAGTCCGAATTTGCGCCAGCAGCTTAAGCCGGTTGGCACGTTCTTCTGCCTTGTCACTATTTACCGTGACCCCTTCGAAGAATGCATCGACCGGTCCGCGCAGATGCGCGAATTCGGCCATAGCCGCGGCATAATTCTCGGCCCGCAGAAGCGGCAAAGCCTTATGCCGGACATTGATGAGCGCCTCATAGAGCTTGCGTTCCTCGTCCTGCGTCAGAAGATCGGCGGACACATCCGCATCATAGGATTTTTCATCCTTCTTCTCTTCGATACGCAGGATATTGGACGCGCGCTTGTACCCGGCCATAAGGTTAACGCCGCTTTCACCCGATACAAAATCAGCAAGCGCATCAACACGGGCCAGAAGGCGGACAAGATCGTCCTCGCCATCCAGGGCAAACACGGCGGACACCAGATCATGGCGCACGCCCTGTTCACGCAGATGGACTTTCAGGCGGTCGGCAAAGAATGCCAGAAGTTCGTCAACCGCCTCGTCACGACGAATAGAGGCCGGATATTGGGAAACGGCAAAGGCAAATGCACGCCGCAGCGGCACACGCAAACCGTTTTCCAGAACCAGCCGGATGACACCCAATGCCGCACGACGCAGCGCGAACGGGTCTTTTGAACCGGTCGGCTTTTCATCGATGGTAAAGAACCCGGCAAGGGTATCGAGCTTCTCGGCCAAGGCAACAGCCACCGAAACAGGCGCGGTCGGACACATATCCGACGGACCGGCCGGTGCATAATGCTGTGCAATGGCGTTGGCGACTTCGGGGGCTTCGCCGTCATTCTCGGCGTAGTATTTCCCCATCAGTCCCTGAAGTTCGGTAAATTCGAACACCATGTTCGACACCAGATCGGCCTTGGCAATTTCCGCCGCCCGATCGGCAAGTTTGACATCGCAGCCCGGAATGTCGGCTGAAAGTTCGCGTGCCAGTCCGCGCAGGCGCAAAACACGCTCCGCCAGCGAGCCAAGCTTGGCATGGAACACGATGTTATCAAGTTTCGGCAGACGCGCTTCAAGCGTCACTTTCCGATCCTGATCCCAGAAGAATTTCGCATCATGCAGGCGCGCACGCAAAACGCGTTCGTTCCCGGCGATGATCTGCGCATTCGCATCCAGCGTCACCATGTTCGAAATGGTGATGAAGCGCGCGGCCAGTTTGCCCGTGCTGTCTTCGACAACGAAATATTTCTGATGTTCACGCATCGAGGTTTCCAGAACCTCGCGCGGGATATCCATGAACTGGTCATCGACCTTGCCCATGACGGGTACCGGCCATTCAACCAGACCGCAGACTTCCTCAAGCAGTCCGTTATCTTCCAGAAGCGTAAAGCCTTCTGATGCCGCAAGCTTGCGCGCACCGTCCAGAATGACTTTCTTGCGTTCTTCACGGTCCAGCATGACCTTGGCAAAGGCAAGCTTCGCCTTGTATTCGGCGGCATTGGCAACACTAAAGGTGGCCGGTGCCAGGAACCGGTGGCCGCTTGTGATATTGCCTGCCGTTACCGGGCCAAACGATGCCGGGATCACCTTGCCGTCAAACAGGCACAGGATCCGGTCAAGCTGACGGACCCAACGGACCTTCTGATCGGCCCAGCGCATCGATTTCGGCCAGGGCAGTTTTGCCATGGCGTCTTCGATGATGTCCTTGATGACATCCGCGCTATCGCGGCCCTTCTGTTCGACAATCGCAAACAGGAAAACACCCTTGGGCGTTTCGCGCTTTTCACATTGTTCCAGCGTCACACCATTGCCGGCAAGGAAACCGGCAATCGCCTTTTCCGGGGCATCGGCACGCGGGCCACGGCGTTCTTCGCGAAGGTCCGGCTGTTTTTCGGGCAAACCATCAATGATCAGGGTCAGACGGCGCGGTGTAACCAATGCCTCGACATTATCAAAACCAAGGTCGGCGGCCTTAAGCCCATCGGTGACCAGTTTGGTCAGGTCTTCGGAAGCACGCGCCTGCATGCGGGCCGGAATTTCTTCCGAAAACAGTTCAAGCAGCAATTCGGCCATGACTTATGCCTCCTCTTTCAAATGCCCGCGCGAACGAAGCCACGCCTCGCAGCAGGATTTCGACATGTCGCGGACACGGCCGATATAGGCCGCACGTTCGGTGACCGAAATCACGCCGCGCGCATCGAGGAGGTTGAAGATATGGCTGGCTTTCATCGCCTGCTCATAAGCAGGCAATGCAAGGCCGCGTTCGATATTGACCGCACATTCGGCCTGCGCGTCCTTGAAATGCTGGAACAGCATGTCGGTATTGGCGACTTCGAAGTTATAGGTCGACTGTTCCTTTTCGTTCTGCAGGAACACATCGCCATAGCTGACGCCATTTCCGTTATAATCAAGGTCATAGACGTTTTCGACGCCCTGGATATACATCGCCAGACGTTCCAGACCATAGGTCAGCTCGACCGGGACCGGATCGCATTCAAAACCGCCGACCTGCTGGAAATAGGTGAACTGGGTGACTTCCATCCCGTCCAGCCACACTTCCCAGCCAAGGCCCCACGCGCCCAAAGTCGGGCTTTCCCAGTCGTCTTCGACGAAACGGATGTCATGCGCCATCGGGTCAATGCCCAGATGGGCCAGCGAGCCAAGATAAAGTTCCTGCGAATTGGCCGGTGACGGCTTCATCAGGACCTGGAACTGGTAATAGTGCTGCAAACGGTTCGGGTTTTCGCCATAACGACCATCGGTCGGGCGACGGGACGGCTGCACATAAGCCGCATTCCAGCTTTCCGGACCCAGCGCGCGCAACGTGGTTGCGGTGTGGAAGGTACCGGCCCCGACTTCAAGGTCATAGGGCTGCAGGATGACACATCCCTGATCGGCCCAATAGCTTTGCAGGCGGAGAATGATTTCCTGGAATGAAGGGGGACGTTGCGACCCGTCGAGCGCCATTGCGCGAACTCACTTTGATGTTGTCGGTAAATTTAGAGCGGCAAGCTACCGCCCCACCCCGTCGGGGTCAAGAACGCAAAAGCCCTGAGTGGGCCTGAATTTAGCGCTTTTTATGACGTCCCGCCGAATCTTATACCGCATTGCAACATACAACATCCGTGCAACAACCGGTTTTTCAAAGCGAAATCACGGTTTATTGGGCGAAAGTCGAAGAAATCAGCAAAGGAAAATATGCCGTCCGCGCAACTCAGACTTCGCAAACATGCGCGCTGCCTTCGGCGTGATAGACACCGCATTTCGGGCATTTTTCAAGATCATGCGCCACAGCTTCGTGTTTCTGCTGTTTGGCTTTTTTGTCATGCGCGGTCTGTTTTGGCTGCTCCTGCCCGGAAACCTGATTCTTGCGGGTAAACAGCTTGAAGCCCTGCCATACCACCAGAACGATCAGTGCGGTAAAAAGGATTTTCGACAAACTCAGCATGGCATTTCCCAAAGCATCAAGGTTTCTGCGCCACAACGGACCCGCGACGCACTTTATAGTGCCCTTATATTAAACCAAGCCCGATTTAGAAACCGGGCAATGCAGATGGCCCCCGCAAAATCGCCTCGCATTCGGGCAGATAAGCCCCCGCCTCGTCATGCAGAACAATTCCGCGTCGCAGGGCAACCGGCGATGAAACGCCCTTGCGGGCCGAGACAATCACGCGAAGCGGCGCATCGGCACTGGCCTTGCTCCAGATCGGATAGATGGTCATGTCGCCTGCCCGACCGTGCAAAAGCCCGATGATCCGGTCGAGATGATCCGCCCGGTGTACGATGGTGATCCGGCCCTTCTGGCGGACCATCTTAAGGCAGAAATGGATCCAGTCCTTAAGATCAGCCGTACCTTCCTGATGCGCCTTGGCCCGGCTTTCATTGGCGGGGCGCGTTCCCCCGGCATAGAAGGGCGGGTTTGAAATCACCTGATCAAAGCTTTCGGCTGCCAGCGGCAAGGACCGGTCATTGATATCGCCATGAACCGGCGTTACCCGGCCAACAAGATCATTTTCGACAATGTTGCGGCAAAACAGCGCATAGAGATCGTCCTGCAACTCGACCCCGGTCACTTCGGCATCGGGCAGACGGCGTGCGACGCACAGCCCGGCCGATCCGACAGCCGCCCCGACATCGAGTATTTTCTGATCCCGTCTGGAATTGATCGAAACGGACGCCGCCAGCAAAACAGCATCGACCGCCGCGCGATACCCATCGACCGGCTGTTTTAACGTCACCGAACCGCCCAGCAGAAAATCGTGGCTGATGCGTTCTTCCGCAAAATCGGGAACATGAAATGCGCTATCGGTTCGGGTCATAAATGCCTTAATTCCTGCAACCTTGCCGATGTCGGACTGATTTTCAGTCCTGAACTTCCTCGGTATCGGGATCATGCTGTGCGTTATGCGCATCAAGTTCGCGTCTGGCAATATCAAGGATGTATTTGGCCCGGCTTTCTTCCTCGGGGGCCACCATCAAACGCCTTGGCAATGCGCCGATGGATCCTTCGAGAATGCTGGCGTGGTAATCAAAAATATGGCTGGCGATGTCTTCGTCGGCGAGAACCGATTGCGCCCAGCTGAGCTCGATCGGGTCGTTGCTGCGAAATAGCTCGATCATGCGATTTATGCGCCCCGGTTGTTATTGTATGTTTATGTTATCCATATATATGTGTGTGGCAGAACATATTCGGGTAAAAATGACGGCAAAGCGGTTATTGTTGCCTGTCTGGCAACCATTTGTCCACTTGACCGTCACCACCCGGCATCTCTATGTTGAGGCCGCCCACTGAAATCAGCGTTACCCGTCCCGGTGGGCGGGGTCAATACGCGAGAAATTGTTTCGGATTACAGCGTGACCAATATCGCAACGCAGCAGACGACCGAACCCAGCCTGGACTCCCTGATCCGCCTTGTCGATGCCGACATGAAGCGCGTCAATCAGGTCATCATTGACAACATGCACAGCGAAGTCGCGCTGATCCCGCAACTGGCAAGCCATCTTGTCGCTGCTGGTGGCAAGCGCATGCGCCCGATGCTGACACTGGCATCAGCCCAGCTTTGCGGCTATCAAGGCGGCACATCGGCGGTTGATCTTGCGGCCTGTGTCGAGTTTATCCACACCGCAACGCTTCTGCATGACGATGTCGTTGATGAAAGCCTGCTGCGCCGTGGTCAGGCATCGGCCAATGCCCTGTTTGGCAACGAAGCCAGCGTTCTGGTCGGTGACTTCCTGTTTGCACGCGCCTTTGTCGTGATGGTCAAAAACGGCTCGCTCAAGGTTCTTGATATCCTTGCCAAGGCGTCCGCCGTCATTGCCGAAGGCGAAGTTTTGCAACTTTCGACCGCCAATGACATGGCGACCACCGAAGAAGCCTATCTTGAAGTCATCACCGCCAAAACCGCCGCCCTGTTTGGGGCTGCGTCGCAAATCGGGGCGGTGATTGCCAATCGTTCAGCGGAGGACGAAGAAGCCCTGCGTCTTTATGGCATCTATCTTGGCACGGCTTTCCAGCTGATCGACGATGTTCTGGATTATTCCGCCCATCAGGCGACGCTTGGCAAAACTGTCGGCGATGATTTCCGTGACGGCAAGGTGACCCTGCCGGTGATCATTTCCTATGCCAAGGGTGACGACGCGGAAAAGGCCTTCTGGCGCCGTTGCATGGAAGATCAGGAATTCCAGGATGGCGATCTTGATCGCGCGCAGGAACTGATTCGCAAATATGACGCGCTTAGCGCATCGATGGATCGTGCGCGTGAATTTGGCCAGCTTGCCATTGATACCCTGACGCGCTTTGACGATGGCCCGATCAAAGATGCGATGATCGAAGCGGTCGAGTTCTGCATTTCGCGCCCATACTGATATCGCATGCCGGTATCGCATGCCGGGGTCCCGGCGGATTGGCGCAAAAAATCCTTGCGTCGGTCGGTATTTGGGATTATCACCCGGCTTCGCAGAATGACGGAGCGTAGCTCAGCCTGGTAGAGCACTGTCTTCGGGAGGCAGGGGTCGGAGGTTCGAATCCTCTCGCTCCGACCATCATTCAAAGGCCCTGAAACGGTTTGACGTTTCGGGGCCTTTTGCGTATTGGCACAAACCCCGCCGAATTCACCCGCAAAGCGATTGATGCCCACACCGCGCAACCGTGAAATCATCTGTCGTAAAACGGCAAAGTTTTTCAGGCCCACCGACCGGTTTATGCTTGATCCAGCCCTGAAGACGGGCTAAACAACCGCCCACTGACGGAGCGTAGCTCAGCCTGGTAGAGCACTGTCTTCGGGAGGCAGGGGTCGGAGGTTCGAATCCTCTCGCTCCGACCATCAGTCGGGAAGCCTTTTTCAAAGGCTTCCCGTTTTCATTTCCGGATGCTTTCCCCGCCTGACATGCCCCGCCTTAACCATGCGTTATATCGGGTGCCTGCATCACAAGGTCCTCTTTCCGCACGGCTGACCAGAAAGCCCTTCGCAAACCGGTTCTTCATCAAATCAAACCATCTTGGCCGCACTGCGCCGCGCCGCAACAAATTCGCACTCCCGTTCGCAAGTGCAAACTTTCTCATCATGCTTTGGCATCGCTTCCCCTCACCTTGCCAGTCTTGCGCATGACGGCACCACACCCGTCAACAATCCGAAAGCAGTTGCTTTGCCAATCGATTCGCAACCATAGCGCGGGTTACCGGGCCTTTCTGCCATAACAACTTTAAATGAGAGCTATGCAATATGCTGAACCCCGTATAAATACGCATTTCCATGCGGAAATCCCGGTTTTTTGAGCGAAATCAAGTCATTTTTGTGCGTTCGCGAAGATATTTTCTTGCGTAGCGGGCGAAACAAACTTGCTCATACTTGCGAAATACGCTTAAGCTTCGCCCTGCAACAAGAGGAACGGGACGTTTTCGCCAGCAATAACAAAAGCAAAAGGCGGTTATCGCCCCGACGTGGTAATACCAATTTCGGACTTCTTAGGGAGGAAGCTACGAATGAAATTTTCTAGTTTTTTGAAATCTGCAACCTGTGTGGCCGTACTTGCAGCGGCTACTTTGACGACGGTTGCGCCTGATGCGGATGCTGCTGATCGTGTTCGCTGGAAAATGGGCTCGACCTATCCGGGCAGCCTGACCCAGCTTGGCACGCTTGGCAAACGCGTTGACGAAAAGATCGACGAAGTTTCCGGCGGCAACATTCAGATTAAATTCTATGAGCCGGGCGCACTTGTTCCGGCACTTGAAGTGTTTGATGCGGTTTCAACCGGTTCCATCGATGCCGCCTTCTCCACCCCGGGTTACTGGGCGGGCAAGGTTCCGGCACTTCAGCTTTTCGGTGCCGTTCCGTTTGGTCCGCAGGCTGGTGAATATCTGGCATGGGTCAAATTTGGCGGCGGTCAGGAAATCTTTGACCGGCTTTACGCCGAACATGGCATCAAGTCGCTGTTCTGCGGCCTGATCGCACCAGAAGCCTCAGGCTGGTTCTCCAAGGAAATCAACACGGTTGAAGACCTTAAAGGCCTGAAAATGCGCTTCTTTGGTCTTGGCGCAAAAGTGATGGAAAAGCTTGGTGTCTCGACCCAGCTTCTGTCGGCTGGCGACATCTATCCGGCACTTGAACTCGGCACGATTGACGCGACCGAATTCTCCATGCCGGCGATCGACCTTAAACTGGGCTTCCATCAGGTCGCCAAATACTACTATTTCCCGGGCTGGCATCAGCAATCCACCTTCTTCGATCTCATGATCAACAAGGAGAAGTGGGAAGGTCTTGACAAGACCCAGCAGGCACAGATCGAAGCCGTCTGTAACGACAACCTGGCTTATGGTTTCGCCGAAGGTGAAGCGATCCAGTTCGCAGCCCTTAAAGAACTTCAGGAAAAAGGCGTGAACATCAAGAAATGGTCGCCTGAAATGCTTGATGCCATGCGCGGTGCATGGGAAGAAGTCGCAGGCGAACTTGCTGCACAGGATGCGGACTTCAAAGAAGCCTATGACAGCCTGCAGGGCTTCCGTGCCAACTACAAAATCTGGAAAGACATCGGATATCTCGATTAATCTTTCCCGGTCCTGATGCGACCTTGTGTCGGACCACAAAAAAGTCTCGGCAAGGCCGGGCGCCAATGGCCCCGGCCTTGACCGCGATTAAGAAAAGACCCGGGAGGCTTTTTAATGGAAGCGCTACTAAAACTGAGTGACGGCATTGATGCCATCGTTTCCCGCATCGGGAAATGGGCCGCCCTGCTTGCCATTCCGTTGATGCTGACGATCATGTTTGACGTGATCCAGCGTAAATTCGGCGGCCAGGGTTCCATCAAGCTGCAGGAACTGGAATGGCATCTCCATACCGGCCTGTTCATGCTGTGTTTCGGTTTTGGCTATATTCGTGACTCTCATGTCCGCATCGAACTGATCCGTGACAATTTACGCCCGCGCACACGCGCCATCGTCGAGATGATCGGCGCGATTATCTGCATTCTGCCGTTCTGCGCACTGGTGATTTATTTTGGTTATGATTTTGTCCTTCGATCCTTCGAAAACCACGAAGTCTCTGCCTCGACCACGGGGCTGACCCATCGCTGGCTCATCAAATCAACCATCCCCATCGGCTTCGGCCTTCTCGCCATGGCCGGTTTTTCGGTCTTCCTGAAATGCTATGTCTTTGTGTTCGGCCCCAGCAACCTGCGCAGCCGTGCGGGTCACTATGTCGGCGCAACACATCACGCAGACCTTGGCAACGAAGCCGCCAGGCTCAAAGACTGATTGCGGAACGGGGATAATTCCAAATGGAAAACTTCTATATCGAAGACTGGTTTCCGCTGATCATGTTTGCCTCGCTGGGCATTCTGGTCTTCTCGGGGCTACCGGTCGCATTCGTCATTTCGGGCATCGGGATCGCCTTTGGCTTCCTTGGCATGGCCTATGACGTCTTCTCATTCATTGAATTCTTCAACATCGTATCGCGCATCTGGGGTGGCATCGCCGAAAACATGGTGATGGTTGCCGTTCCGATGTTCATCTATATGGGCACGATGCTGGAAAAAAGCGGCGTTGCCGAAGACCTGCTTGAATGCCTGAACGTGCTGATGCGCAAGGTTCCCGGGGGTCTGGCACTTTCGGTTACCCTGATGGGTACGATCATGGCCGCCACCACCGGCATCATCGGTGCATCGGTTGTGATGATGACCCTGCTTGCCCTGCCGGTCATGCTGCGCCGCAATTATGATCCGTCGCTTGCGACCGGGACGATTGCCGCATCGGGAACGCTCGGCATTCTGATCCCGCCAAGCATCATGCTGGTCCTGATGTCCGACCTTCTGTCGGTTTCGGTCGGGAACCTGTTCCTGGCGGCGATCATTCCGGGTCTGTTGCTGGCATCGCTTTATACCATCTATATCTTTGTGCGGTGCCAGATGCAGCCCCATCTTGCCCCGCCCCTGCCCGATGCCGAAGCGGTCCATGGCACGGAGATGCTGCGCATGATGGTGCGAAGCTTCATCCCGCCGGTCTTCCTGATTGTGCTGGTGCTGGGATCGATCTTTGCCGGTTTTGCCACCCCGACCGAGGCCGCAGGCGTTGGTGCGGTAGGCGCGACCTTCCTGGCACTGGTCAAGGGTCGCCTGAAATGGGATGTGCTTAAGGACGTCTGCGAACGGTCGGCTTTGACCGGGGCGATGCTGTTCTTCCTGTTTGCCGGTGCAACCGTCTTCTCCTATGTGTTCCGTTCACTGGGCGGGGATGATCTGGTTATCGATCTGGTCGATAGCGCCGGCCTTGGGGCGTGGGGCGTTCTGTTCCTGCTGATGCTGATCGTGTTCATACTTGGCTTCTTCTTCGACTGGGTCGAAATCACCCTGATCGTGTTGCCGATCTTTGCACCCGTCATTGCACAGCTTGATTTCGGTGATCACCTTGCCGTTGCCGGGATTGGCCCGACCGAGACACAGGTTCTGACCTGGTTTGCCGTCATGGTTGCGGTCAATTTGCAAACCAGCTTCCTGACACCGCCCTTCGGGTTTGCCCTGTTCTATCTTAAGGGCGTCGCACCGAAATCGATCACCATCCAGCAGATTTACAAAGGCATCATTCCCTTTGTCATCCTGCAGGTGATCGGGCTGTTGCTGGTGATGTATTTCCCGGAACTGGCGCTGTGGATGCCAAATACCATTCTTGAATAGGCTTATGTCTGTCACATCAAAGGCACCGTGCAAACGGTGCCTTTTTGTTTCCATCCCCTGCAACACAAAGAAAAACCGCCCCGACAGGGCGGCTATAATCTTTAATGTCCAAAGGGATGCCGGACTATTGCTGCGGCAGGTTCCGCTCGCTTGGCAATTGCAGCATACGGCCCATCAGGTAATCGACATCGTCTGAGTCAAATTCGACACCAAGATCACCATACTGGGTCAGAACCCGTTCAATCATCCGGCGTGAATAGCGTTCCCGATCACGTTCCCCGCCATCAAGGTCGGTTTCACGCGCAACTTCTATGGCCGCGCGAATGCCCGGGAAGAAATGTTTGGGCATGTCAGCCTTGTTGTAAATCGCTTCAAGCCCGAACGGGCCGCTATCATGGATCAGAATGCGGGTATTGATCAGTGACACCCCGGCACGGCGCGCAAGGGCGGCTTCGAAAAAGGCAACATCGCCCATGCAAAGCGCACGCAGGATCAGACCGCTGGTCAGACGGTTGTTGGTGTGAAGATGTTCGACCAGAAGCTCGACATCGCGTTCTTCCGCACCATCCCCCAGAAGGCCAATGGTCGCACTTTCCTGCGACTGGGTCATGACCGCATTCACGATCCCCTCGGGGATGTGGCCGCGCGCAATCAGTTCGGATCGCATCCGGTCAGACACCAGCGTCACAAGCCGTTCGGCAATCGTGATCGGCAGATGGTTGCGTTCGATCATCGGCTTTTGGATGCGCTCGTTCTCGCCGAATTCATCCACAACCTTTTGCAGGGAATGTTCACTGATCTGTGCGCCGTCATTCGAAATCAGATCGACCATCACGTCTTCATGACCGATATCGACAAGAGTTGCCGAAACGATTTCCGACACATGCGGTCGTGATGCGATGGCACGCTGTTTTTCAACACTGTCGGCATTGTCACCGATAATGTCGACCAGATCCTCGTCATTGAGAACTTCGGAAAATTTCAGGATCGGCAGGGCCACATCATCAACGTCGCGTGCAAGGGTCGCTGCGACATCGTGGGGCACAAGCGGGGTCTGCTTAAGGTTCTTGGCCAGCGCCTTGCGCACACGCACTTCCGCGTCACGCACCATCAGCCGGAAAATATCCTCGGCAAGCAGACGTTCGCTGTCACTCAGGCTTTCAGCAGAAAATTCACGGCTGATTTTCTCGGCCGTTTCGGCACGATTCTTCCCGGAAGGATCCTGGATCAGATTGTTAAGATCTTCTTTGGTTATACGCGGCAATGGAGTTCTCCCGGCACGCTAAGCAATCGGCTGCCAACCATTTGTAATTCTTTATACACCGTAGGGCCGATTGACTAAACGCAAATTATTCAGTTCCTGCATGTGGTAAATGTCGTGTCGAATTCGGGAAACTCAACAGTAAGCCGATCTTTTTTAACGAAAAGCGAATTTTTGCTTCTGTTTATGTTTTTCGGTTCACTTGTGAACCAACCAACGACACAATGTAGTGGGAACCCTACCACCGCAGACCAAGAGAGGCCCGCAATATGAATTTGACCAAAACACTTACCATCGCCGCCACCCTGGCCGTACTCGGCATGGCACCGGCAATGGCTGGTGATGCCGAAAAAGGCGAAAAAGTTTTCAAGAAATGCGCTGCCTGCCACAGTGTGGAACCTGGCCAGAACAAGGTCGGACCATCGCTGGCGGGGGCCTTTGGTGCGCAATGTGGCCATGTCGCCGACTTTAAATACGGCAAAGGCTATCAGGCTGCTTGTGAAAAAGGTTTCACCATCGATGAAGCCTTCCTGGTTGACTATCTTCAGGATCCGTCAGCCAAGCTTAGCGAAATCTCGGGTTCGAAAGAACGCTCGAAGATGACCTTCAAGCTGAAAAAAGAAGACGAAATTGCCGATGTCATCGAATATCTGAAAGCGCACTAAGCCTTTCGATATCCGGTACCGGAATAAAAAACGGCCAGTGCTTCTGCATTGGCCGTTTTCATGTGTGCGAAGATATCACGCTGCGGCGCGTCGCCGACCAAGTTCCTCGGTGATCGCGCGGATTTGCTCCTCGACCCGAATATCGATGGTCGATGTAACTTCCAGTTCGCGATCTTCGTAAACATCGCGATCAGGATGCTTTTCACGCCATTCGTTGATTGTCATATCACGCAGGCGAATCAGCTGTTCGATTTGCGGCCGATACAGAAAGATCATCCCCGATATCCAGCGATTTACCGGCCAGGATGGTTGCGCATGATCAATGATGAAGTTTTCGAGCATATTGATCACGGTTTCGCCGTCATACCAGACTTCGCCGGTCACCCACCGGTTGGTGGTGAACAGACGCTGGGCAAAACCGTATTCATCCATCGATACCGCAATCAGGTGCGACAGCGCGTCATTTGGCCCTTCGGGATAGTCAAATCCCTCAATCGGTAACGGCTTTGACCCGGCCGGCATACCGCGCGGCCGCAGGAAGGTATGGAAATGTCCATGCTCGTTCCAACTGCGCTGTTCGTCTTTGGGATGGGCATGATAATAAAACTGGGCGTGCGAATTTCGGTCATACACATCCCCTTCGGGATAGTGCGTCCATTCATAAAAAGGCCCCGCCGTCTTGATCAGTTCACCGACAATATTATCGCCGGTCACCGTCAAGACCCGGTGGCATTCCATAACATCGCGTCCCGCAGTCAGCATCCGTTCAAGCCGTCCGGTCGGAAGCGATGTCCAGTCAATTGCAATTTCGGTCATTCCAACACCAGTAACCTTGCGATGAGAATCCTATCCGCAGCGGCAGAAATAACCCGTCCATGACCATGACGGCCAATTAATCCCGTTCAAGAATTAGTGATTCTGTCACAATGTGCAAGTCTGCTTCGAAAACAGGTCACTATTCATGCATCAACCGAAATCCGATAAGGATATGCTGCATATGTTCCGGCCTGCCATGGCGGGCGGCGGGGCGGCAAACACCGCATCCCCGATCATCCCAAGATCCGCCCTTAACAATACGGTATCCGGCTTGCAAACTGGTGGCCGTCCATTCAAACACCTGCCCCGCCCCGTCATACAGCCCATAAGGTCCGGGTTCGAACTGTCCCACCGGGACTGTATCAAACGGGCCGCGATCGGCACTGTTCAATTGCAGCGGATCATAAATATTGCCCCAGGGATAGAAAATGCCGTCCGCACCGCGAACCGCCTTCTCCCAATAGATTTCTTCGGGGATGCGCCACTTGATGCCGGTTTTCGAACTTAGCCAGGCGGCATAATCCTGGGCATCACGCCACGACACCAGAACAACCGGATGATTGCCCTTGCCACGCGGCGGTTCGCCATTCTGCCACGCAAAGGGACGGGTCGCGTCATATCCGTAAATCAGACCAAGACTTTCCCAGTCTTCCTCGCTGATATCGGGCGCCTCACGACCGGTATCCCGGACAAAGGCGGCATACTGATCATTGGTGACCGGCGTTTTCATGATGAAATAGTCGGGCAGATAAATGTGCCATTTATCGACTTCAACATCGTACCAGCGATTCCGGCGGCTGATGTCATGGCCATAGACCTGCTCATCAATCTGATAGGCATATTGCCGTTCAATCGCATCCGACCCCTGAAAGAACCAACCGGCCGGAATTTCCGCCACATCGGCATATGGTACATCTGCGGACTGCGCCCGCACAGAACCGGGCAACGACATCGCGGCCAAAACGGTCGCAAAAAGCCCGCCGATCATGTGACTCTGCTGTTTTTTCATTGTCTGTTCCGGTCTCCGTGATGGCTGTTCTCACGGTTTATTCAACCGTACGCCATGCTCCGCTCCCCGTATCCCTGATTTCTTAAATGCGTAAAATCTATCGGTTTTTCAATCGTTTTGATACCAAAGCATAAAAAATCAAACATGAATTGTTCGCGACTCATTCAACCGTTGGCATATTTTGACCGCTTCTTTCACACGGCTCTCTCACATAACAGTGAAACCATGTGACGTTCCGGGCGACCTGATTTGGCGCATATTGGCCTGCATCGGACGAAAAACATTCAAACGTCCCTAAGTCAGATCGAAATGAACGCTTAATCAGTGAGGCAATCAATGTCCAAAAAATCCAGCTTCTTCTCCCAGTCGGCCCTGATGCCCGCGATTGCCGTTGGTGCCGGCCTTGTCATGGCAGCCCCGATGGCAATGGCGGCCCCGCTTCCGACACCGACCGCCGAAGTCGCGACCTGCACAGCCAATCCTTGCGCGGCCAACCCCTGTGCCGCAACCCCCTGTGCCGCAAACCCGTGCGCGGCCAAAAAGGTCGTCAATCCCTGCAGCCCGTGCGCGGCCAACCCTTGTGCTGCAAATCCTTGCGCGGCGGCTAACCCCTGCGCTGCCAATCCGTGTGCGGCAAATCCCTGTGCTGCCAAATAACCGGGCCGATCCGTCGCCCTGACCATGCAAAAGGGGCAGTGCTTTTGGCGCTGCCCCTTTTTCGTGTCTGTCCGGAACGATAGCAATCAGTCGCGAACCACCATCACCGAACAATCGGCATGGCGAACAACCCGCGCGGCATTCGGCCCCAGAAGGTAATCCTTCAATTCCGGGCGGTGTGCCCCGATGACGATCAGATCGCAATTGGTCTTTTTCGCCATTTTCAGGATCACTTCATAGACCGTGCCCTGTCCCACGATATGCTGGACCTTAAGGTCGGACGGAATATGTTCGGAAACGAACTGGTGCAGTCTTTCGTTATAGGCATCAAGAACCTTTTTCTCGTAACCCTTCGGAAAGAACTGCCCGACCATCGACATCCCGACCGTGGGAACCACGGTCAGGACATGAAGGCGCGCATTGAATGCCTGGGCTTGCTTGATTGCGACCGGAATGGCTTTTTTCCAGGATAGATCGTGATCAAGATCCACTGTAACCAGAATATCCTTATACATGGACTTGGCCCTCCTTAGGCCGCTTCGGCACGACGGCGACGGCGTTGCAATACGATGATCCCGCCCAGCAGAACAAATGCCGGGATAAAGAACACCTCTTTGGGCATGCGGTCGGCTTCGATCTTGATCGCGGTGATTTCAAAGTCGAAATCAAGTCCCGCTTTCTCGGCCGGACCACCAAATACCAGATCATCGATAAAGACCTTGCCGTCTTCGTTGCGAACCGCAATGCCCGCATTGTAAAGACGATCTTCACCCGATGCTTCCGGCCCCAATGGCAACATCACCGATTTGCTGACTTCGTCGCCTTCAAGACTGATGCCCTCGACATCCAGAAGAATGCTGGTATTGGCGGGCATATCGGCCGCCTTTTCAACAATCTCGGTCGCGGGCAGGTTTTCATAGGGCGGTTCCAGCAGATCAAGCCAGAAACCCGGACGGAACAGGGTAAAGGCAATCAGCAGAAGTGCCGCACTTTCCCACAGTTTAGAGCGGGTGAAGAAATACCCCATCGTCGCTGCGGCAAAGACCAGCATCGCAACAATCGCGACAAAGATCACCATCACCACTTCAAACGGATGATCAAGCCCGATCAGCAGAAGCTGCGTGTTGAACAGGAACAGGAACGGCAGAACGGCGGTACGCATGCTGTAAAAGAACGCGACAAAGCCGGTCTTCATCGGGTCGGCCCCTGAAACCGCAGCCGCGGCAAAGGATGCCAGACCAACCGGTGGTGTCACATCGGCCATAATGCCGAAATAGAACACGAACAGATGCACCGCAATCAACGGCACGATCAGGCCGTTCGCAGCCCCCAGTTCAACAATCACCGGTGCCATCAGGCTCGACACCACGATATAGTTCGCCGTGGTCGGAAGCCCCATGCCAAGGATCAGGCTGATGATCGCGGTAAAGATCAGGATCAGCATCAGATTGCCGCCCGAAATCAGTTCCACGAATTCGACCATCACCTGACCGATCCCGGTCAGCGACACCGTACCCACGATGATACCGGCCGCCGCGGTCGCAACCCCGATCCCGATCATGTTGCGCGCCCCGGTGGCAAAACCGTCAATCACATCGGCAATGCCATCCTTGATGCTGGCCATATAGTCCGGCTGCTTGCGGAAGAACGCCTTGACCGGGCGCTGGGTCAGCATGATGAACAGCATCAGAACCGTCGCCCAGAAGGCCGACAATCCGGGTGATTTCAACTCGATCATCAGGAACCAGACCAGAACCACGACCGGCAACAGATAATGCAGGCCGGACTTGGCAGTTTCGCCCAGTGCCGGAAGCTCCAGCACCGGCTTGTTGGGATCATCCAGTTCAAGATCGGGATATTTCGCCGCATAATACAGACCGGCAAAATAGATCGCGGCACATTCGACCGCGACAATCCAGCCCACCGCGTTACCGAATATCTGTTTCTGGAAATTGATCGCGTAGTAAATCACACCCGCAAGAATAACCAGCGACAACACGAACAGAAGCGAACGCATCAGCACTTGCTGCACGGTCGATGTCTGACGTTTCGGCAGGCCCTTCATATTGGCCTTAAGCGCCTCAAGATGGACGATATAGATCAGCGCGATATAGGAAATCGTCGCCGGCAGGAAGGCATGCTTGATGACTTCCGGGTAAGGAATGCCGACATATTCCACCATCAAAAAGGCCGCAGCCCCCATGACCGGCGGCATGATCTGCCCGTTGACCGACGATGCGACTTCGACCGCACCGGCCTTCTCGCCCGAGAAACCGACACGCTTCATAAGCGGGATGGTAAAGGTCCCGGTCGTTACCACGTTGGCAATCGAGGAGCCTGAAATCAACCCGGTCATTGCCGATGCCAGAACGGCAGCCTTTGCCGGACCGCCACGCATGTGACCAAGGGCGGCAAACGCCACCTTGATGAAATAGTTGCCAGCCCCGGCTTTATCGAGCAACGAGCCAAACAGCACAAACAGGAACACGAAGCTGGTCGAAACGCCAAGCGCAATCCCGAACACGCCTTCGGTGGTGATCCACTGATGCGACATCGCCTTGGAGAAGCTTGCACCCGCCCATTGCAGGACATCGGGCACCCACGGCGCATTGCCAAAGAACACATAGGCAAGGAACACCATCGCCACGATCATAAGGGGCGGACCAAGTGCGCGGCGCGTTGCTTCAAGCAACAGCACCAGACCGGCACCGGCCACCACAAGATCCTGCGTGATCGGCAAGCCCGGACGCGATGACAGCTCGCGGTAGAAAATAAAGATATAAAGAGCACAGAATGCCCCGGCAGCCGCCAGGACCCAGTCAAAAACCGGAATATAACTTCGCGGTGAATTCTTGAAAGCCGGATAGGCCAGAAACGCCAGGAACACGGCAAAAGCCAGATGGATCGACCGTGCTTCGGTCGAATTGAAAACCCCAAAACTGACAATATAGGGCAGTGGCGATGCCAGCCACAGCTGGAACAGCGACCAGGCCACGGCAACATACAGCAAAATTATTGCCGTCATGCCGGTCGGCTGGCGCGCGCCTGTATCATTTTCCGCGATCAGATCCTGAAGATCCTGGTCCGATGGACCCTGTGTCGCGCTTTTATCGTCGGTCATTGCAAACTCCCGGTCTGAACGCGGTTTCTGTTTCGGGCGGCCCAAACCGATAGCCCAGAAACAAAAAACCTCCGTCGACACTTACCCGGTCGCCCACGGAGCATATCGGCACATCATTGTGCGCCATTTTGATCAAATTTTTTAAAATGCCCGCAGGACGGAAGAAAACAAAACGGGAGGCACGGCGTGCCCCCCGTTTCAACCTGACTTACATCAGGCCAGCTTCTTTGAAGTATTTGACAGCGCCGTCATGCAGCGGTGCCGAAAGGCCGTCTTTGACCATTTCTTCTTTTTTGAGGATCGCAAAAGCCGGGTGCAGCTTTTTGAAGTCCTCGAAGTTTTCAAAGACTGCTTTGACAACATTGTAAACGACGTCCGCATCGGTTGCGGTCGAGGACACGAAGGTCGCGCCGACACCGAAGGTCTGAACGTCGTCCGGGTTACCGCGATACATGCCGCCCGGAATGGTGGCAACACGGTAATACGGGTTATCGGCAACCAGTTTGTCGATTTCCGGACCGGCAACTTCGACCAGAACAGAATCACAGGAAGATACAGCTTCCTGAATCGAACCGGACGGATGACCAACGACATAAAGCATCGCATCGATCTTGTTATCGCAAAGCGCCTGCGACTGTTCAGCCGGCTTCAGTTCGGATGCCAGTGCGAAATCGTCAAGCGTCCAGCCCTTGGCGTTCATCACGATTTCCATGGTGTCGCGGCTACCCGAACCCGGGTTACCGATATTGACACGTTTGCCTTTAAGGTCATCAAAGGTTTTGATGCCGGAATCAGCGCGGGCAACAATGGTGAACGGCTCCGGATGGATCGAGAAGACGGCACGCAGTTCCGGGAACGGGCCGACGTCTTTGAATGCTTTTTCACCATTCAGGGCATAGTACTGAACGTCAGACTGAGCAACGCCAAGATCCAGCTCGCCCGAACGAATGGTGTTGATGTTGTAGGACGAACCACCAGTGGACTCGACCGAGCAACGAATGCCATGCTCTTTACGGTCTTTGTTCACCAGACGGCAGATTGCACCACCGGTCGGATAGTAAACGCCCGTCACGCCACCGGTACCGATGGTGATAAAACGGTTTTCCTGTGCCGATGCCTGTCCGGCGAACAGCGACGCACCTGCCAAGGTGGCAATGGCACCCGCTACAGCAATAAGTTTCTTCATCAGGATTAGCTCCCTATTACACCCTGTTATAAAGTTTTCAACCACACCGCGAAGATGTGGCGGAAAAACATGGAAACATCAGATAAATCAGATGTTTCAGCGAGAGGATTATAATGACGAGCCCCAAGAATTGAAACCCTATAACCCCGAAACCCCCTGATACTTTTATGTCAGGTAACCAGTCTGTTTTCATTGGCGCGCCAAAGTTCACCACTGCGGTTGCATGATTTTTCGCGCCTGATCGCCGGTCGCAACAGTCCGACCCATAAGATACGCGCCTTCGCGCGCCTGAACGATCAAAGCAGCATTGTCGACCGCACCCGAACGGTCAACCAAAAGATGATTATTTTCAAAACCAATGCGCGCATGGCCACCCAATCCGGCCGCCGTCAACGCACAGGCATTTTCATGTACCCCGAAGGCGCACATCATCCATTCCGATACAAATGGCGACGCATCCAGATACGGCAAAAGGTCTTTGGGATCGGATACCTGCCCCGTGGTGTAACGGCCCAGAACATAAAGCACCGGCAGCTTTTCCCCCGGAATGACACCATCACGCACAAGCTGGTTGAACCGGATCACGTCTTCTGGCGCATAAAGGATGAATTGCGGCAGGATATCCGCCTCGCGCATGAAGGCAAAGAAATCGCGCAGTTCATCAAGATCGGCATTTTCCGGCGCAATTTCGCGCACTGCAATCGATACCGCCTCGGGCACAAGTTCGCGGATCATCGCCATCTGATCCTGCGCGCCATACATGCCGACCGCCTCGCTCGTGACCTGAAGCAGCATGTCATCACCAACACTTGCGCGCACCTCGGTCAGCATTTCACGATACCGGCCCACATCAATGCTGTGCTTCTGGTCATCATCACGCACATGCAGATGCATCATTGCCGCCCCGGCGGCCTTGCATTTGGCGGCTTCCTTGGCCAGTTCGGCCGGGGTTATCGGAATATTAGGCAGATCGGCCTTGGTTTTGCGCGCCCCATTGGGGGCCGATGCGATCAGAAACGGGGTTTCACCATAAGACATTACAAAAGCCCCTCGGCGGCAAACACGTCATTCATCGCCAATTCAAACAGATCAACGATCCTTGCGACATCATCCCCGGTCACGATAAAGGGCGGCGCAAACAGCACATGATCGCCGCGCACGCCATCAATCGTGCCGCCCATCGGATAGGCCATCAACCCGCGGGCAAAGGCCGCCTTCTTGATCTTGGCGTTGATCTTGCGCGCCGGATCAAACGGGTCTTTGGTTTCGCGATCCGCG
Organism: Thalassospira xiamenensis M-5 = DSM 17429; assembly: GCF_000300235.2. Classification (NCBI taxonomy): domain Bacteria; kingdom Pseudomonadati; phylum Pseudomonadota; class Alphaproteobacteria; order Rhodospirillales; family Thalassospiraceae; genus Thalassospira; species Thalassospira xiamenensis. The sequence goes on from NZ_CP004388.1 coordinate 3,368,432, forward strand.
ACCAGCTCAAGCCCCCGGAACAATCCCCGACCGCGAATATCCCCCACAAACGGATGTTGCCCGAACCGTTCGCGCAATCCATCGGCCAGCAATTCGCCCTGCCTGACGACATTGGCCAGAAGGTCGCGTTCGCGAATGGTTCGCTGGGTTGCAAGGGCCGCGGCACAGGCGGTTGCATGCCCCTGATAGGTATGACCGTGCTGAAAGAAACCCGATCCATTGGCAATCGCGTCATCGATTTTCTTCGACACCAGGATCGCACCAATCGGCTGATATCCGGCACCCAGCCCCTTGGCGATGGTTTGCAAATCACCCGAAATGCCTTCCTGTTCAATCGCATGCAGGGTGCCGGTGCGGCCCATCCCGCACATGACCTCGTCAAGGATCAGCAGCACACCATACTGATCGCAAATCTCGCGGATGCGTTTGAAATATCCCGGCACCGGGGCCAAGGCACCCGATGTTGCGCCGACAACCGGCTCGGCGACAAAGGCGGCAACGCTGTCGGCCCCCAGTTCAAGGATCGCGGTTTCAAGTTCGTTGGCGACCCGCAAACCATATACCTCGTCGCTTTCGCCCGGCATCTGGTCACGATACGGATAACAGGGCGCGATATGGTTTGCCGTAATCAGCAGCGGTTCGAACTGCTTGCGACGCCACATATTCCCGCCAACCGAAAGCGCGCCCAGCGTATTGCCATGATAGGACTGGCGGCGCGCAATCACGTATTTCCGGTCGGGCTGCCCGATCTCAAGGAAATATTGCCGCGCCATTTTAAGCGCCGCCTCGGTCGCCTCCGACCCGCCCGAAACGAAATATGCCTTGGCAATGCCTTCGGGGGCATGGGTTACAAGGTCCTCGGCCAGTTCTTCCATCGCATCGGTGGAAAAGAAACCCGAATGGGCATAGGCAATCTGATCAATCTGGGCATGCATGGCCGCACGCACCAACGGGTCGGAATGCCCAAGGCATGAAACTGCGGCACCTCCGCTGGCATCCAGATAACTTTTGCCATTCTGATCAAAGATATAAACACCTTCGCCCCGCACCGCACGCGGCGGGATCGCAAGACTGTTGCGATGAAGGACATAGGTTTCGGGCTTGCTGTGGGGCTGATTCATGATCGGGAATTCCGGGTGGGGGCGGCTTCTTCATGATAGGTATCGAAAGCCGCAAGTTGTTCTTCCGCAACGGCAATCCGTTGCAGTACCTTTTGACCGCCGCGCGCAACCAGAAGGGCGACAAGCGCCTGCATGACCGAAACGCTGGTGGTAAAGCTTTGGAAAAAGGATGGGGAACTGTCTGATACGACCAGCTTTGCAACCGCATCGACCGCAATCGGCGCAACGTCCGAATCACAAACCGCAATCACCGGACAATGCTGTTTGCGGGCAAACGCGACCGCGCGCACCGTATCGCGAATATAGGGCCGTGCCCCGACGGCAATCAGAACGTCCCGCGGGCCAATCCCGCGCAACTGGTCCCCGAATGCCCCTGCATGCCCGTCAACCAGAACACCATTTTCGTTAAACAGCCGATAGGCATAGGCAAACTGATACGCCGCCGGATAGGCCGCACCACGCCCGACGACAAAAACCTGACGGGCGCGCGCAATATGTTCACACGCATCCTTCATGCGTTCGCACATTTCCGGTGCGAATGCCTGACCGATATTGGCAATCTCGGTCTGCGCGATGCTTTGCAGCAGATGTGCATCGCGATGGATATCGGCATCGCTGTTTTGCAACGCGCGCGCCCGGTGTGCGTAACTTGCCGGCAGGTCAAGCAACCGGTTCTGGTAACTGTCGCGAAACTGCTGCCAGGTATCGACACCGATGGCCGCCATCAGGCGGGTAACCGTACTGGGTGGCACATTGGCCGCCCGTGCAAGGGCGCGCATCGAACGCAGGGCCACATCATTGGGATGATCAAGGATATGGCGCGCCGCCTTTTGCATTTGCGGGCTCAGCGTCGCATAATCGGAAATCAGCTTTTCGCGCAAATCGGTGTAAACACCCATTTTCCCGGGTTCCTGTGATCAATTGATCGGAAAACTACGCCACAGCGCCACCGGATTTGCAACGAATGTTTCAATTGTATGACTTAATGAAACGTTTGTTTCGCAAAATGTTTCATGGCCGCAGTACCCCTTAAGGCTGCAATTGGTAAAAACCATGGACTTATAAGAAAAAGATGTAACAATACCAAATTCGCGGCAGGAACGTTTACGTTTCATATAAAGATATAAATCTACATTCGCGATGTGGGACTGGGCACCGAATCGATAAGGTGGCCAATGAATAACCAGATCATCGATGCACTGGCACAGACAAGTGCGGGCATCGCTCTTTTTGACAGCAATGAACGGATCATCTATGCGAACCCGGCGTGGGAACAGCTGATTACCGGCGTTGCCGAAGAAGACCTGCTGTTTTCCGAAACGGAACTCGCTGACGGTGGCATGATTTCCGTCTGCTTCGTCAAGCCGCAGGCGGAGCATCCCCACCCGATTGCCCTTCCGGCATCGGCCAATGACAGTAAAATCGGTACCGTGATCATCGCCGATGACAGCGAAAGCAACCGCATGGTCGCGCGCCGCATCCTGCAAGCCGAAGGATACGGCATTGTCGAGGCCACCAACGGGCAGACCGTGCTGAACATGCTGCGTCGCGGGGTGACGGCCGATCTGATCCTGATGGACGTCGAAATGCCCGATATGGACGGATTGCATACGACGCGCCGCATCCGCCACATGCAGGGGCCGGTTGCCCATACCCCCATCATTGCCTTGTCTGCTCACCAGTCGCGCGACTGGAACGTCATTGCGCGTCAGTCCGGGGTTGATGAATTTATCAACAAACCGATCCAGCGCGCCAAGCTGCTTGATACCATCCGCGACCTCATCAGCCGGTCCCCGGAGGGTGCGGCTTCCGCCCCGCGTCTTTCGCCGCCGCCGGTATTGCGATCCAAGGGGGCACGCATCACCCGCCCGGAACGCCTTGATCCGCCTTCAAGCCCGGTGCTTGATATCCGCACCCTCGAACAGCTTTATGCCGACGCCGGGGACGAAGGCGCATCATGCGGTATCGACCTTTTCATCAATGAAACCGAAACCCGTCTGGTCAAAATTGACAACGCGCTGTCAAATGACGACCTCGCAACCGTCCGGGACGAAGTCCATGTGCTCAAAAGCACCTCGGGTACCTTTGGCTTGCGCCAGCTTTCCGATTTGTGCGGGGTCACACAGAATTTCTTTGAAGAAGACGATATCGACGAAGGCCGCATCCTTGCCCTGTCCCGCCAGGTGGTGCAACTGGCACCAACGGCCCTGACCGCGCTTAATCTTTATCGCCGTTCACGCGGCTGGGGGCGTTCCGGCATGTAACCCCCTGTCTTGATGCGTGCTGCAAACAATGCAACATTTTCCACCATTGCTGTGCTGATGTTTGCCGCTCCGATATCCGATTGCCAACACCCCTCCCGCAGTCTCCAGACCAGCATCGCCCAAAGGCTTAACGCCATATCCGGTGCCCTAGCTTGTGTTGCCCTATGCCAGTAATGCCGCCGTTGGCGGTTTGTCACCGGCAGATCGCCAAACAAGACATCAATGATCCGCCCGTCATTTCCCCAAAGCAATGCGCCAAGCTTAACCAACCATTCAGCGATCGGCGGGTTGAAGCCGATTTTGCCTGCACACAGATAACCATCAGGCATCATCGGCGCGATGACCGCCCGCAACAGGACCTTCCCCCCGCCGCGCAGATGCGCCCCTGCCGGAACATGCCCGGCGATTGCCATCACCTCATGGCCAAGCAACGGCACCCGATATTCAAGCCCATACGCCATGCCGCACCGATCCGACATGGCAAGCTGATTGCCCGGCAAGGTGATTTTCCGGTCAAACGCCATCAGCCGGTCGCTCAATTCGCCATTTGGCAAATCCGCGGCCAATGACAATTGCGATGACACTTGCGAAATGCCCGCACGATCATTCCAGAAATGAAACGCATCTTGGGCGCTCCCCTGCCCTCCGCGAACAAACCGTTCTGCCTTGCGCGGCAATGTCCTCGCAAAATTCCCGGCCATCGCGCGCCGAACAACACCGGGTATATGCTGCCAAAAACGGAACATCCGGGCGGCCCGATAGCGCGGATAACCGCCAAACAGCTCATCCCCGCCATCCCCGGCCAGACAGACCGGCACATGCTTTGACACGCCCGCACTCAATGCCTGCATCAGAACAATCGACGGATTGCCAAACGGGGAACCAAAAGCCCGTAAACCATCCTTCAGATGCCCAAAAATTTCCTCAGGCTCCTCCGGTGCCGCAATGACATGCAGCTCCATTCCCAGATGCTTCGCCAACTGCCGGGCCCTTGGCGTTTCGTCCATCGTCGCATCGCGGAACTGCATGACAAAGCCCGGCGGCGGCTTTTGACCGCGTTCACGTGCAACGTCTGATGCCATCGCGGCAATTGCACCGCTATCCATCCCACCGGACAACAGCAGGCCAACATCCCGATCCGCATCCATCGCATCCGCGACCGATTGTCGAATCGCCCCTCGCAGATCGGCCTCTATGTTATCCCCGCGAACTTGATGGCAGGCGGTCGGCTGAATGACCCGACGGTCAAAGGTCCCATCCTGCCAGCAGATCAACTCCCCCGGCCGTAACTGCCGGATATTGGCAAAGCCGGTCGCCGGTGCCGGGACAAACAGATGTGCAAGATAATTTGGAAGAACATCCCGATCCGGCGCAGACGGAACGATGCATCGCAGGGCGGCAATCTCGGACGCGAAAGCCACATTGCCACTGCCGTACCCCGCGAAACAAAGCGGCTTTATCCCGGCGGGATCACGCCCCAGCCAAAGCTGCCGCAAGGCGCAATCCCAAAGCGCAAAGGCATACTGCCCGGAAAGATCGCCAAGCGCTTTGGCAGGATCACCACCATCACGCAGGGCACTACCAAGAACCGTCAGAAACAGTGCCGCATCACTGTCGCTTTCAACAGTGAAACCATCTTGGCGCAAGGACGCAATACGCCGCCGATGCCCGGCAATATAACCGTTAAACGCCAGAACAAACCGGCCATCGGGTGAAATCAGGGGCTGATTTGCCGCAGCCCCCGGATCGGTCGTGATCAGCCGACGCACGCCAAGCGTTACCGCACCCGCGGGATCAGACCAGCACCCTTCACCATCCGGTCCCCGATGGACAAGTGCATTCAGTGCTGCGTGAACACGTGGTTGCTCCCCGCTGGCTGTCGCCCCTGCCAGTCCACACATTTATTGATCTTCCGGTGCTTCTTCGTGACCCGATGGCATATCAGGGTCACGATCCCGCCCCAACCGCCCCTGCAAATCCGCCAGCACATATAACCGCAAGGCGCTTGAAAGGTTGCCGTCGCGGCCTTCATCAACCTCGGCCACCAGTTCGGCAATTGCCATGTCGCGCCGTGTTGCGATGCCCTGAAGTTCGGACCAGAATGCATCTTCAAGCGAGAAACTCGTCCGGTGTCCGGCAATTGTCACAGATCTTTTGCGAACGTCGCTGCTCATCGGCCTGTATATCTTCCCAATCCTCGGCAACTCGATCATCATGCCGGTGGCGTCACCCGATCATGATAAGGCATCCCTATGAAATTCATACATCTTTCCGACACGCATCTGCTGGCCCGTGATGATCTTTCGCGCCCACCACATGCGGGTGATACGCTGCGTGCCGTCATTGCCGAAATCAATGAATATCATGCCGATGCAACGATCTGCGTGATTACCGGCGACATCACCCATCATGGCCGCCCCGAACAATATGACCACGCGGTCGAACTGTTCGCGACCCTTGCCATGCCGTTTATCATGATCCCGGGCAATCACGATATCCGCGAACCGATGCTCGCCGCCTTCCCCGATACGCCGCGCGATGAAAACGGCTTTATCAATCATGGACAGACAATCGGCGGCATCCGCTTTGTGATGCTTGATACCATCGTGCCTGATGCCCATCACGGCACATTGTGCGACGCCCGGCTTGACTGGCTGAAACACGAACTGGCAGAGCACCAAAACCTGCCGACCTTCCTGTTCATGCATCACCCGCCGCTTGATATGGGCCTGCCGTTCCTTGACTCGATCCGGATGGATGCAGACGTCGAACTGGCCGTCATCGTCAAAGACCATCCGCAGATCAGGCATATCTTCCTTGGCCACCTGCACCGTCCCTGCAACGGCATCTGGCAGGGTATTCCGTTCAATGTCGGTGGCAGCAGCCAGAAGGGCGAGCCTCTCGACATGCGCCATGAAAAGGAAGAAGAACTGGTTGAACGCGCCCCGTTAAAGCCGATGTTCGGCATCGTACTGACCGATCCGTCGGGCAATGTGCGCTATCATTATGAAACAGTGCCGTTCGACTAGGATCACGGCGCGGGGCGCGCCCATTCCGCCAGCACCACCGGATCACTTTCCATGCGTTCATGACGGGATCGCAGGGCGTCAAACGCCTTGCCATCCATCAATTGCGACAGCGCCCAGACCGCCGATCCGCGCACAAGCGGGCTTTCGTCGGTCAAAAGGCTTTCGACACGCGGCACAAGATTGACCGCCCCGCTATTGCCCACCGCCGTCAGGACATTGCGCAAAAACTTCGCCCGCCCGATCCGCTTGATCGGCGATCCGGTAAAGAAACTGCGAAATGTCTCGTCATCCAGATCAAGGAAATCGGCAAGCCTTGGCGCGGTCAGTTCGGCGCGCGGGATAAAGGCCATTTCCTGTGTCCGGCTGGCAAACTTGTTCCACGGGCATACCGCCAGACAATCGTCACAGCCATAAATCCGGTTACCCATGGCGCGTCGAAACTGGGGCGGGATCAAGCCATCATGCTCGATCGTCAGATACGAAATGCATTTGCGCGCATCAAGTTTATAGGGCCCCGGAAACGCATCGGTCGGACAGGCCGAAAGGCATTTGGCGCACGACCCGCAATGATCGATTTCCGGCGCCGCCAGATCAAATTCAAGCGTCGTGAAAACCTCGCCCAGAAACAGCCAGCTGCCATAGTCGCGGGACACAAGATTGGTATGCTTCCCCTGCCAACCAATCCCGGCGGCCTGCCCCAACGGCTTTTCCAGCACCGGGGCGGTATCGACAAATACCTTGACCTGTTCGCCGCCTACCCCCGATTTTTGCGCCTGTTCCATCATCCAGCGCGCAAGCTGTTTGAGGCGTTTCTTGATCAGGTCATGGTAATCGCGGTTTCTGGCATAGACCGAAATCATCGCCCGGTCGGGATGGTCCAGAAGGGTTAGCGGATTTTCCGCAGGGCCATAGTTGGAACCCAGAACAATGACGGATTTGACTTCCGGCCACAGCATTTTCGGATCGCGACGGCGCGGCAGCCGTTCCGGGTCATTCATCCAGTCCATGGTGCCATATTCGGCAGCGGCGACAAATTCATCGAGCCGCGCCTGATTGCGTTCGTCAATCTGCGGGCGCGCCACGCCACAGACATCAAAGCCGATTTCACGGGCTTTGGCCTGAAGGCTTTCAAGGGTTATCGCAGCACCAACCGTCATGGCAAAACATCTGGGTCGTTTTCTCTCTCTGTGCTGCCTTATATAGGTTTGTCGCCGAAACGCAAAAGGCCGCAGCACATGGCTGCGGCCTATGGTCTCGAAAATGCGTAATTTACCAGTTATATGTCAGGTTCGCGATAACACGGCGTCCTTCGCCTGCATAGCAACGATATTGCGTACAATTGGTCAGATAGTTCTCGTCGAGCAGGTTGGTGGCATTCACCCCCAACAACCAGTTGTCGTTCAGGCGATAATTGACTACCGCATCAATCAATGTCCTCGGACGGGTCTGATAGTCGTTTGCCGTGTCACCATAATAAGTACCGGTGAAACGGACGCCGGAACCAACTGCCAATCCGTCAAACACACCATGATTGAACGTATACTTGGCCCAGGCCGAAGCAATATGCGTCGGTGCGAAAGGCACATCATTGCCCCGATCACCCGTTTCACTTTTGGTGATTTCGGTATCGGTATAGGCATAGGAGGCCGTCACATCAATCGCCTCGGTAAGGGATGCCTTTGCCTCAAGCTCGATACCGCGCGACCGGACTTCTTCCGACTGCCTGTATGCAATCGCACCATAGTCATAGGTAACCGCGTTTGATTTATCCAACTGGAAGACCGCAGCACTGAACAGGGCATCAAAGCCAACCGGCTTGTATTTTACGCCAGCTTCGTACTGGTCGGACTCTTCGGGGTCAAACGTCCGGCCATTGGCATCAACATTGTTGTTCATGTTAAAGCCCTGCGCGTAACTGACATAGGGAACAATCCCGTTATCGAACTCGTAACTCAGCGCAAGATGCGTGGTAAATGCATCTTCGGTGTTCTCGGTCGTTTCACCGGTCTGGTTATATTCCATCTCGCGCGTGAAGTTGGAGTATCGTCCGCCAAGGGTAAACAGCCAATTGTCGGCAATCCGCATCTGGTCCTGAGCATAAAGACCGATCTCGGTATTGGTCTGGTCAAAATCATACTGGCTTTGATAAGTGCCGGTGAAACCCGTCGTACCAGCATAAACCGGGTTTGTGATATTCAGGCTGGAAACAGTGTAATCTTCGCCGCCATAGCGGAAATTATTCTGCTCATATTCGCCGTCGATCCCCATCAGGACGGTATGATCAATATTATCGGTCCCGAAGTCAGCCTGAAGCTGGTTATCAAGAACGACCCCGCGCACTTCGTTGTCGGTATAGTTCACATAACGATCAATATTGTTGCCTGAACGCTGCCAGCCAAAGACACTTCCCGCTTCGACATCCAGACTGCTATAGCGCGTCTTTTGACGGAACTGCCAGACATCATTGATCCGGTGATCAAGTTCAACCGCCGCCGTGAATTGTTCGTTATCATAGAATTCATATCCCGGTTCGCCCGGCATAAAGCCAACATTGTTGCCTTTGGCATCAACAAACGCATAGTTCCCGCCACGATTATCAAGCGTATAATCCGTCAGGATCGTCACTTTGGTATCGCCATTCGGGGCATATGTGAATGACGGCGCGATATAGATGCGGTCCTTGTCGACCTCATCCCCGTTGGCAAGGTCGTACTCATAATTGCCCTGGCTTGCCAAACCGACAAGACGGAACAGAACCGTTTCGTCCTCAACAACAGCTCCACCAATATCAAACGCACCCGATACATGGTTCCAGTCACCATATTGAAGGCGCACTTCCTGCTTCTGATCGGCATTCGGGCGTTTGGTCACACTATCGACAATACCGCCAATATTGGCTTGCCCATAAAGTGTATTGCTTGAACCTTTAAGGACGTTCACCCGTTCAAGGCCGTATTCTTCGGCAACATAAAGCGCCTGATTTCCGCCGGTTACCCGTAAACCATCACGAAACTCGCCGTTTTCATAATTCTCAAATCCGCGCATGAAAAAACTGTCGTAACCGCGCGGGTCCTTGCCGTAGGCCTCGCCGAAAACACCAACCGAATAACGTGCGGCTTCAAACAGTGTTGCAGCACCGCGATCTTCCATTTCTTCGCGCGATACAACTGACACCATTTGAGGAACTTCAACGATTGGCGTGTCAGTTTTGGTTGCTGTCATTGACCGGGTCGCCACATAGCCGTCCACCGGGCCATCTGCGGTTTCGGTAACCGCATTGGCTTCGACCCGCACCGGATCAAGCACCGTTTCACCACTGGCGGCAATCTGTTCAATCGTGACCGTGTTATCCTCGGTAAAGCGCCAGGTGTAGCCCGTCCCGTTCAGAAGCTGGCCCAGCGCCTGATCAACCGTCATTTCCCCCTGAATGGCGGATGCCTGAACACCGGAAATTCCGCCGGACGGAAAGAACAGACGCACACCGGCCTGATCGGCAAGGCTGGTCAGCGCCCGGTCAAGGTCCTGTGCCGGGATGTTGAAATCAATCACGCTCGCCTGTGCGATTTCGGCATTGTCGCGCGACGCGGCAATATCGGCCGCCGTCGCACAAAACGGTGCGATGGCAACAACGCCGGAAATCACCGTGGTTACCGCAAGACGGCGTTTCCAGCCCATCAGCATCATCCGCCGGGCCACACAAACGTTTGTATTCATTCCATAAGCCTTTTCGTCAGAAATCCCGATGCGAATGAAATTAAGAACCGAAATCATTCGCTGTTATTTCTGAGACGAAACCGGCTAACGTGATTTGCAGTAAAAAATTCAAAAAATTTTCAGATCGGGAAAAAGCCCGGAACCCGTGGCCTTCGCCAGAAGGATCAATAGATGATCGTGAGCAACGGCAACCGGGTAACGCGTGCGGATGTCGTTTGCGCGATAGAGGCAAAAACCGCATCAAGGTCAGTCGTTTCGAACACACCCGTAACCTTAAGGTCGCGCAACGTATCGCGCGCCACAACGATCCTGCCCGGCTGGTAGCGTTGCAGTTCCGCCATCACATCCGAAAGCGTCCGCTGATTGAAAATCAGCTTACCGCGCTGCCAACTGCCATAGGCCGCAAGATCGGCATCCGTAATCTTTCTCAATCCACCATCGGTGTCATAATGCGCCTGCTGCCCGACGGTGATCCGCACCGGCTCACTGTCGCCACGGGTCACTTCCACAATGCCTTCGCGCACGGTGACATTCGCCCCACCGTCCTCAAGCCGCACCCCGTAAACCGTGCCAACCGCGCGCGCCGCCCCGCCATTGGCGGAAACAATAAACGGATGATCGGCATCCTTCGCCACGTCAAAAATCACTTCGCCCGCTTCAAGGCGGATTTCGCGACGTGGGCCGGAAAAATCAACGGAAAAGGCCGATGCGGTATTCATATGCGCGACCGACCCATCGGCAAGCATCACCGCCCGCTGCTGCCCGATGGCCGTGCTGTAATCCGATGTCCAGCGCGCAATCGGCCCGGTTGCTTCCAACCCGCCAAAGATCGCCAGCATCAAGGCGCAAATCATCGTCCCCGCAATGGCAAGGCGTCCGGGCCGGAGCCAAACTGCCCGGTGTCGTGCCGGTTGCAGCCTAGGTTGTCTGCGGGGCGCTGCAGCCCCCGGCGCGGGGGATCGGAAACTGCCGATCTCGTGCCGGATATCGGGATTTTCCTGCCATTGCTGCGCGGCTTCGGTTTGACCGACGGCGGCAAAAAGGCTTCGGGCCTCGGCGGCGGCACGGGCGTGATCGGGGCTTTGCGCGCACCAGTCGGCAAAGGCCGCATGATCGCGCGCCGTGGCATCGCCTGATTGCAGCATCACCAGCCATTCAATCGCCTGATCGCCAAGATCGGCGGTCAATGGCCTGCTGGCTGGTTGCTGATCCGATAACCCGGTCTTCAAAACCCGATACCCCGAAAATGGTCCCGCACGGCCACCAATGCATGGCCCATATTGTTAAGACGTTTGGGCATGGGCAAATCTACAATGATTTTTGCCATTATTTTTCGCCCTCGCGCAGAAGCTCGTCACGGCAATGTTGCAGGGCGCGCACAATATATTTCGCGACCATGCTGTTCGATACGCCAAGACGCACGGCAATTTCACTGTGTGACAACCCGTCGACCCGAAACATCAGCAACGCCATACGTGGTTTTTCTGGCAGCTTTTCCAATGCTTTATCAAGCAGTAAAATCTGTTCGCGATCCAGCACGATGTTTTCCGGGCCGGGTTTGGGATCGTGGATCGCGTTGGTATCCTCGCCCATATCTTGATGGGCGGTAATGCGTTTTTCACGCCTGATCCCGTCAATCGCAAGGTTCCCGGCCACCCGATAGATATAGGCACGCGGATTGTCGATCACGTCGCCCTGATCGGGGGCATCGGCAAGCCGCACATAGGTATCCTGCACCACATCGGCTGCGCGTTCATGGTCCCCGCCCAGCTTTCGGGTCAGAAACCGGAAAAGCTGTTCGTAATTTTCCTGAAAGCTTGCGATCAGAACCGATGCGCTGTTGCGCGCCATGGCCTTGCCCAAACATATCGTTGCCAAGTGTCGCAGGTCATCCTGCCCGCCCGTCTATTAGCAAGAACCAAACCCTAAAACAATGAGAATAATTCGCATTGTTAACAACTATACTTACCGGTAATGCCCAAAACAAAAAGGCTGCCGCCGGTTTCCCGACAGCAGCCTTTGATTTTGCATCAATTCCAGCAGACCTGGCTACTAGCCACGCCCGCGATAGGGCGCAACACCCTGATCGGGTATCCACACCCCTTCAGGGGCCGGGCCGGTCTGATAAAACACGTCAATCGGAATGCCGCCGCGCGGATACCAGTAGCCACCAATGCGCAGCCATTTCGGATCAATCATATCGGCAATCCGTTTGCCGACCTTGACCGTGCAATCCTCGTGGAACGAGCCATGATTGCGAAACGACGTCAAGAATAGCTTCAGCGACTTGCTTTCGACAAGCCAGTCACCCGGCACATAGTCAATCACCAGATGGGCGAAATCAGGCTGACCGGTGATCGGGCAAAGCGATGTGAATTCCGGTGCAACAAACCGCACACAGTAATCGGTTCCCGCCTGCGGGTTCTGCACCCGTTCAAGAACCGCTTCATCCGGGCTGGCGGGCTGTTCGGTGGCCTCGCCCAGCATGGTCAGGTTGTCGTAAATGGTTTGATCAGCCATTTGATTAATCCTCGATGATCGGCACGGGATCAATATCCCCGCCTTCCTGGCCTGCATAAAAATCACGGGCGAACTGTTCCATGCGGCCCGCGGCAATGGCCTCGCGCATGCCACGCATCAGATCCTGATAATAGGCAAGGTTATGCCAGGTCAGCAGAACCGCCCCCAAAATCTCGCCCGCCTTGATCAGGTGATGCAGATATGCACGCGAATATTTCGTGCAGGCCGGACAATTGCACTGATCATCCAGCGGACGGTCATCATCGCGATGACGCCCGTTTTTAAGGTTCAGCGTGCCGCGATGGGTAAAGGCCTGCGCATTGCGGCCCGACCGGGTCGGCAAAACGCAATCAAACTGGTCAATCCCGCGCATCACCGCGCCCACAAGGTCCGATGGCTTGCCAACCCCCATAAGGTAACGCGGCTTGTTGGCGGGCAGCATATCGACACAGAAATCAAGCGTATCAAACATGATCTGCTGGCCTTCGCCAACAGCAAGACCGCCGACCGAATGGCCCGGCAAATCAAGCTCGGCCAGTTTTTCGGAACTTTCGCGCCGCAGATTTTCAAAAACGCTGCCCTGCTGAATGCCATAAAGCGCATAGCCTTCGCGCTCGACAAACGCATCCTTGGACCGCTTGGCCCAGCGCATCGACATGCGCATGGACTCTGCGGCCTGCTGTTCGGTCGCCGGGAACGGGGTGCATTCGTCAAACGCCATGGTAATCGTCGATCCCAGCAGATGCTGGATTTCCATCGAACGTTCCGGCGACAGGGCAAATTTGCGCCCGTCGATATGGCTTTTGAACGTAACACCGTCTTCGGTAATCTTGCGCAGCTTGGATAACGACATCACCTGATAGCCGCCGCTATCGGTCAGGATCGGCTTGTCCCAATTCATGAATTTGTGCAAACCGCCAAGGCGTGCAATGCGTTCCGCACCGGGGCGCAGCATCAGGTGATAGGTGTTGCCAAGCAAGATCTGCGCGCCGGTATCGGCGACATTTTCCGGCAACATGCCCTTGACCGTGGCGGCCGTGCCAACCGGCATGAAGGCCGGGGTATCGATCACGCCGTGGGCGGTATGAATGCGGCCCAGACGGGCCTTGCCGTCGGTCGCCAGAAGTTCATAACGGAATTCAGTCATCAGCTTTTTTCAATCTTACTGGCGCATTCAAGCAGGCTGCAATCGCCATAGGAATAGAAACGGTATCTGTTTTCAATCGCGTGGCCATAGGCCGCCTTCATGCGCTCAAACCCGGCAAAGGCCGATACCAGCATGAAAAGTGTTGATCGCGGCAGATGGAAATTGGTCAGCAGCATATCCACCGCCCGGAACCTGTATCCCGGCGTGATAAAGATGTCGGTCTCGTTCTCGAACGGTTCAACCACCCCGTCCTCGCGCGCTGCACTTTCAAGCAACCGAAGCGAAGTCGTCCCCACCGCAACAACCCGCCCGCCCTTGGCGCGCGTTTCATTGATCAGGCTGGCGATTTCGGGCGATATGCTGCCCCATTCGGCGTGCATTTTGTGGTCTTCGGTATCATCCACCTTGACCGGCAAAAACGTGCCCGCCCCGACATGAAGCGTGATCGTGCGCCGCGCAATGCCGCGCGCATCAATCGCTGCCAGCAATTCCGGGGTAAAATGCAAACCCGCCGTCGGGGCTGCCACCGCGCCGTCATGCTGGGCGAAAATCGTCTGATAATCCGATCTGTCCTGATCATCCCCACCCTTGTCGCGCCGGATATAGGGTGGCAACGGCATCACGCCATATTTTTCAAGGGCGGCAATCAGATCAGCCCCGGCAACATTAAAGCGCAGCAACACCTCGCCGCCGTCTTTCTTTTCCATGACCTCGGCTTCGAAATCATCGGCGACCTTGAAGGTTTCCCCAACGCGCAGCTTCTTGGCCGGTTTGGCAAAGGCGCGCCATTGCGCAAGACCTTCCTGCTTGTGCAGGGTCACTTCAATGCCCGCATCCCCGCGCTTGCCAAACAGGCGCGCCGGGATCACGCGGGTATCATTGGAAATCAGAAGATCACCGGGCCGCAGGATTTCGGGCAATTCACGCACGATGCGGTCATGCGTCTTCCCGCCCGTCAGATCAAGCATGCGGGCACTGTCACGCGGGTTGGCCGGATGTTCGGCAATGCACTCACGCGGCAGATCGAAATCGAACAGATCGACTTTCATCAGAAAAACAAAACCTGCAATTATCAGAAAAAATCAGAGGGGCGCTTTATATCGCCCCCCTATGCAAAACCTCAAGGCATCGCGTCGGAATATCAGCCCTGCATCAACCCCGCTATCAGCCTTGGGCAGGGGCTGCTTTCATACGCGGGGTCACCACCGTCATCAGCAAACGGAACGGTGCCAGACAGGTCAGCGCCATGATGATCTTGGCGCTGAAATCGCCCATCGCCCATGTATGCCACGGAAGCCCGGTACCGACAAAAGCGATGGAAAAGAACAAGGCCGTATCCACCGCCGACCCGATCCCCGATGAGATCAGCGGGGCTTTCCACCAGGTCGCACGGCGCAGCCTGTCAAACACCGTCACATCAAGCATCTGCGCAATCAGAAACGCCGTGCCCGATGCAATCGCAATACGCGTATCGGCAACGATCAACGACAGAACAACCGCAATCGCAAACCCGGCCAGCACGACAAGGCGTGCCGCCGCTGCCCCGCGTGCGCGGTTGGTCAGGTCCGTCACCAGAAACGCCACCGGATAGGTAAACGCCCCATAAGTCAGCCAGTCGGCCAAAACGCCCGGCAGCGGATATTCAACCAGAATGTTCGATGCAACAACCGTCACGGCCATTGCCAGAACGCCAATAATGATGGCTTTCATCGTTTTTCCTTAACCAAAATCCTGACCAAAAGCAGAACGCACGCATAGGAAATCTCGCGGCCCACTTTGATTGGGCGACGATTCGGCACGGGTTTGATTCAAATTATGGTTGGGGTAATTACGCTTGGAGACCCCAGGCGTCAAGGAAAAACGGCGGTCAGACAAAGCCTGACCGCCGCTGCAGATCGCCACAAGCTGCTCCGGGGAAAAGGAGGAGCACCGTGCCGCGAAACGTCAATTCTGCGCCTAATTCCGACGGAATTAAAGCATGATCCCGCGAATGGTGAAAAACAGCAACGCGCCAAGGAACGCCCCGGCCGGAACCGTGATCACCCACGCGGTCGCAATCGTCACCGCATACCGACGCCGCACCAGCAACCGCTTGCGCAGTTTCTTCTCGGCCTTTTCGGCCTGTGCCGGGTCAAGCTGACGCAGGGCTTCGATATGCTGTTTCTGTTCGTCACTTTCCTGTTCCGCACCGACCAGCATCGGCGCACTATCCATCCGGCGACGATGGCTTAGCGTTTCACGCAGGAACCCGACCCCAAACACCGCACCAACCGCAATATGGGTCGAACTGACCGGAAGACCCAGCGCGGATGCCACAATCACCGTCAAAGCCGCCGACAGCGCCACGGTATAGGCCCGGATCGGATCAAGCTTGGTGATTTTCGATCCGACCGTCTTGATCAGTTTCGGCCCGAACAGGATCAGACCGGCAGAAATACCAATCGCCCCGATCACCATCACCCAGATCGGGATCGGGGCCGATGTCACGATCTCGCCGCTATCAACACCCGAAACGATGGCGGCCAACGGTCCAATGGCATTCGCCACATCATTTGATCCATGCGCGAATGACAGAAGGGCTGCGGACACGACCAGCGGAATGCGAAACAGCGATGCGATTTCCTTGCGCCGCCCGGTCATGTTACGCGACGCATGCAGCACGGCCTTGCGGGTCGGCAACAGGGTGACGAAAAAGGCTGCGATACCGATAACAATGACCTGCCACGTATCAGCAGCCCAGATCTTTTTGATCCCCTTCATCATCAGATACATGGTGAAGGCCGATACCATCACACCGACCAAAATCGGCACCCATTTGCGGGCCGCTTCGACGCAATTTTCGGTATACAGAATCTTGAACTTGATAAAGGCAAGGAACGCGGCTGCGATCACGCCACCCAGAACCGGCGAAATCACCCAGCTTGCGGCAATCGTGCCCATAGTCGGCCAATTGACCGCGCCAATGCCGACGGCTGCCATACCCGCCCCCATCACACCGCCAACGATGGAATGGGTGGTCGATACCGGCGCGCCCAGCCATGTGGCAAGGTTAAGCCAAAGGGCGGCTGCCAGAAGGGCCGCCATCATCGCCCAGACAAAGGTCTGTGCATCGGGCATCTGGGTCGGGTCGATAATGCCGTTCTTGATCGTGCCAACAACATCGCCACCGGCGATAATCGCCCCGGCTGCTTCAAACACGGCTGCAATCAAAAGGGCGCCAACCATGGTCAGCGCCTTTGAACCAACCGCCGGACCAACATTGTTGGCCACGTCATTGGCACCGATATTCAGTGCCATGTAACCGCCGATCACCGCAGCGGCGATCAGGAACCCACTTTGCGGCAGGCCGCCCATGTGAAAGGCGACAAAGGCGCTGCACGCCAAAAGAAAGACAAGCGCAAGTCCGAGCTTCGCACTCAGGGAGGCAGTCTCTCCGGCACCCGCATCCATGCGGCGCTGCCATTTGAGATCCTTATCCAGAGCGGTTTTCTTTGCGACCATGATCAACCGTTACTTAAAAAGGGAATCGACGCGCGGATCATGTCGAAGCAAACCCGGTTTGTTAAGGTTTTTTTGCCTTTTTATGACAGCCATGTCCCGACCGCATCCCGCCAATAGCAAAACGGCCCCGCAATGCAGGGCCGTTTTACGTTTGGAACAGTTGTGAAAAGTTATCGACCGAACTGGTTCAGAAGCCCTTTCAGAACATCCTTGGCCGCATCCTTGGCGGCATCCTTGCCCGAACTTCCCGATCCGCTATCGGATGAACCACTCCCGCCCAGTGCCTTATCAAGGATATTATCCAGAACCTTGATCGCGACCTTGTCCATGCGCCCGGTAATCGCCGGGTTGCTGATATTGCCCTTGGCGTAAACGCTAAATGGCGGTAATTCTTCGATTTTCTCGGAAAAATCGAAATCGGCCTGCGTATCCATCTGCCATTTCGGCAGATCAAGGGTCGCATCGGCATCCGCCGTCCCCACACGCGATGTCGCTTCGACACGGGTGGTTTTGGCAATCC
Source organism: Thalassospira xiamenensis M-5 = DSM 17429 (assembly GCF_000300235.2). NCBI lineage: Bacteria > Pseudomonadati > Pseudomonadota > Alphaproteobacteria > Rhodospirillales > Thalassospiraceae > Thalassospira > Thalassospira xiamenensis. The sequence continues at coordinate 3,386,248 of NZ_CP004388.1, forward strand.
CGTTGGTGATGGCAATGTCGGCCTCAAGGGTCTGAACCAGATCGTTGTTACCGACCCCTTCAACCACCATCGCCTGCGGGCCCTGCTGCAACAATGCCTGAATGTTCAGCTTCGGATCAGCAGACCGTTTATCGGCATTGCTGAACCGGACATTATTCAGAACAAGGTTCGCCGTACCATTCAACGCACTGACCAGCTTGCGCGATGTATTGCCCGATGCGGTGACATCAAACTTCGTCGCCGCCCCGCCGATCACCGTGTCATTGGCAACCCGGATCGGGGTCAGCTTTTCGATATCCGCCCCGTCAAGATTACCTTTAAGCGCCAGTTTCGGCGTATCGGAATTGCGCGCATCAAACGTGCCATCAATCGACAAATTCCCATCGCCCAGAAGGCCGGTGAATTTCTGAATGGTCAGAAGCCCGGTCACGAGTGTCGCCTTCAAATCCGGCTTCACAAGGCTGTAGGTATCGAAATCAAGCTGATCAAATGCGACCGTGATATCGGCATCAATCGACCGCAGGGCCGATACATCAATCACCGTATCATCCCACGGCGTGCCGTCACGGGCATCAACAGTCGTAACCTTCATCGTGGTCGGCATATTGAAAGCCGCCCGGCGCGCACCGCTACCGCCTTCGGGCATCAGTCCGGCCCGTTTTGCCGCGGGCACGAACGGATCAACATTCAATACCCCGCCCGAAAGGGCCACGGCCAGTTTCGGCTGCGCCCCGGTGGCGTCGAAATCAACGTCACCCCTGGTTTCAAACGGACCGATACCGAACTTCGCGATATCAAGCGCGATATTCTTGGCATTGCCCTTGACCGTACTGTCCAGAACCAGACGCCCCAGATTGCCCGACGGCTCATAGGTCGGTGCCAGCAACGGCAACACACGGTTCAGGCTTGATGCCTGCATCGCAAGTTTGCCATCAATGCCCGGTGTCGCCCCAAACAGGTCGCTCAGCACCCCGTTCAATGCCACCTGCATCAACGGGTTGGATACATCAAGATCAAGGTTCGGGCCGGTCACCGGGCCATTCAGCCCGATATTGGCCTGAATGCTTTTATATTCGCTGGCCGGTGCCGGAAGCGTCATACCGGTCAGCTTCGCCAACGGCGCCAGCGTTTTGGCCGTGACTTTAAGCTTGATCCCCTCGAATGCCGGAACAGCCACATCGCCACGGAACACACCGCTGGCACTGGCCGAAAGCCCGGCCGCATCGGCCACTGCAAAATTGTTCAGCGTGATCTGCGAACCGCTCAGGCTGCCATCAATCGAAATGCCCTTGATCGACACACCCGATGAAATGATTTCATCAGCCGCCAACCGATAATTGGCCGCAACACCATCAAGCGGTGCCAGCGCATCCTTGATCATCCTGACCATGGCATCACCGCCCGCCGCGGGTCCCGACGACGGGGCCGCATCCGAACCGTTCGCTGCCGTGCCGGAATCCGTTGTTGCGGAATCGTTGCCCGCTGGGCTTGCCGCATCGCCATTTCCGGCGGCTGGTGCTGCCGAAACATACTGATCCAGATTGATACGATCGAGCTTAAGACCAATACCAAGTGCCGGAAGCCCCTCGCCGCTCAGATTGGCGACGATGGCACCGCGAATGGCCGTATCGTCAATCCGCATATCCAGATCGGAAATATCAAGCTTGTCAGGTGTCCCCTTGACCCCGCCCGTCAACGAGAAACGACGCAACCGGTCCGCCCGGATGCCATCAACATCCACCCCAAGCCAGCGCGCCACCGCACGAATGTTTTCCGATGCCATCTCATAGGAAAGGGCCGCACTCGGCTTCGGACCTTCGCCCGAAATGCTGCCAAACACCGAGAAATCCGTCCCCCCTGGCAAACCGGCGGAAACTTCGTTCAATGTGATCTTGCTGTTGGCAATCGCGGCATTGATCCGCGCATTATGCACCGGCGTCTGGTTATAGATCAGGGTTTCAACTTCGAAATCAATCGATGCCGTCAGATCAGCCGGGATCATCGGACCATTGGCCGCACCCGATGTCTTATCCCCCTGCGACGGAATGGATTGCCCACCAGCATCGCCCGCCGATCCATTTTCCGGGGTCGCCATGCCGCTGTCACCCGTGCTGCCCGCACCTGTATCCGGATTGGCACCATCGCCCATATGCGTCAGCACAAGGATTGAATCAAGATCAAGCTGATTGAAACGCAGCGCCACATCGGCCCGCATTTTCGGGTCCTGATCAATCGCAATTGCCCCCGATCCACGGGTTTCACCAAACCGGATCGACAGATCATTAACCGTCACAGATTTGGCATTGGCGGCAACCTGCCCGCCCAGATTGAACGGCTTGGCGGCGATATCGGGGATGTCGGCACCGTCACCGGCAATCCGAAGGGCCGCTTCGCGCAGATCATCGAACTTGCCGTCAATCTGGCCGTTAAAGCCCGGATATTCCGCCGAAAGATCAACCTGACCGCTTAAATTGATACCGCCATCGACCTTGTCGATGCCAATCTGCATGCCGACCGGGAACGGGCCGGTCTGGCTGATTTCGCCGACATTGAAATTAAACGTCAGCGGAATCCCGCGATAGAAAACATATCCCTCGCCCTTTGCCGGACCATTCAGGCTGTCGGCCGAAACGCCAAGGGTCAGCCCCTCGATCCGCTCCGTGCTGCCGGGTGTGTGATAAAGGATTGTCGCATTTTCGATTTCCAGACGATCAATCTGGATCGTGCTGGCAAAATCGGATGATCCGGCGTCGCTTCCGCCCGATTGTGCATCGGGTGCCGCCTGTTCACCATTCGGTGCCGGGGAGGCGGATGGCGGTGTCGTGATCGTGCCGGCATCCGGCCCGCTTGGTGCGGCCTGTGCCGGATCAAACACCAGATTGTTGCTGCCGTCTTCAAATGTCTCGATGGAAATCACCGGATCAATCAGGCTGATCTCGGTCACCTGCACATTGCCGGTCAGAAGCGGCATCAGGGCGACAGAAACCCGGACTTCCTTGACCGACACCATGTCGGGGTCCTGCGCACCGGGCAGATTGCCAAGCGTCACCTGCTCGACCGACAATGCCGGGAACGGCAGAACGGACATCGAAAGATCGCCGCGAATTTCAAGATCGCGACCGGTTGCTTCACGCACTGCCTGGGTGATCTGTGGCTTGTAACCGTTCCAGTCAATCAGGGAAGGAATGACCAACAGGGCAGCGATGATCACAACCAGAATGGCGCCAATCACGGCAAGGATCTTTTTCAACAGTCCGGCTCCGCTTTTTGCTCGGCACCGCTGAAACAGACATGTTTGCGCGGTGCGATGTTGTATTTATCTCAGTAGCATATGGCTCGTACCGCTCGTCGCAACAGAAAATGGCAATAAGTTGGTTGATGATACCATTTCCGCACGTTTTCGGTACGCGCATTTCCCTTTTACCGGTTCACCTATGAATTTGTGAGCAAGACCAGCGGTAATCAAGCATCCCCTATGGAAAACTGCCCCCGCATCCTCATATGAAAAACCTGTGCTATTGAACACAGCCGATACTGGCAATTGTTTTGCGAAGTGATACTATAAACAAAAAAGAACACACCATCAGGGCGTTGAGCCTGTGTATCAGCCACCTTGATCAATTCTGATCAACAGGGTGCAGGGAGGATGCAGATGTCCGAAACCACAATCGAACAACCAACAGGTTCCATCGGCGGGCTTCCGCAAGGCATTGCCATCCGCGATGTCACAAGTGACCAGTCCGGCAAATGGCTTGAAGCAGGCTGGCGCGATTTCAAACGTACCCCGGCCATCGGTCTTGCCTATGGCGGGCTTTGCGTCATTGCCGGTTATCTTATTTTACTAAGCCTCTTTCAATCGGGTCAGCCCTATCTGACCCTGCCGCTGGGTGCCGGTTTCATGCTTCTGGCACCGGTGATTGCCGTTGGCCTTTATGAAACCAGCCGCCGCCTTGAAATGGGTGAAAATGTCACCCTGTGGCACAGCCTGAATGGTTTCCGGCGCAATCCGGGTCAGCTTGGCGCGATTGGCGTCGTCCTGATGCTGTTCTTTCTGGCCTGGACGCGTATTGCCATGCTGTTATTTGCGCTGTTTTACAATGGCTCGGTCCCGTCGCTTGATGTGCTGGTATGGGAAACCTTCTTCTCGCGCGATGCCATCACCTTCCTGATTACCGGCACCATCCTTGGCGGCGTGCTGGCGATGATGGTGTTTGCCATTACGGTCGTCTCGATCCCGCTTCTGGTGGATCGTGATATCGATGTGATCACCGCCCTGATCATAAGTGTTGCGGCGTTTCGCAAAAACTGGCGGGTGCTGACCGGGTGGGCGGCCATGATTGCGGTCATGGCGGCGTGTGGCATGGTGGTCTTCCTGCTGGGTCTTGCGGTCATGATGCCGCTTCTGGGCTATTCAAGCTGGCATGCCTATCGCGGCCTGATCGACACTGAAAAGGCCGAAGCCCGACGCCTGCGGCGTGTGGTACCATAACACCCGCCAAATAGCATTTCACATCGGCGCAAGGATGCCTGAAACCAGCCTTGCGCCTTTGTTTTTGCCAAAAGAAACCCGGCAAAACTAACCCGTGTTAGCCAACCCGGATGCCCCATGTGCTAAACCCTTCGATAGCTTGGCGGAAGTTCCGTCGAGCCTTGTTTAAGGCACACGCGCATGACACAGAAAACTGTCGAAGCCGACAAAACGGCCACCTCAATTCCCGCGCCCCTTCTCGAAGTTTTTAACGGACCGCTTGCATCGACGGTTAAAAACAATTCCGAAGCCATCGCCAATAGCATGCAGGTCGTTCCTGCAAAGCTTGGGGAATTTGTCGCAGGCCGGATCAAGGCCAATGTACAGCTTTACCAGACGTGTCAGGAATGCACGGATTGGTCGGACCTGATGGATGCGCAGCAAACCTGGCTAAAAGACACCAATGCCGCATTCGCCGATCAGACCAATACCATCATCGCAATGACCCAGTCCCTTTTTGGCCAGATCGAGGTCCCCAAAGGCACCCCGGAAACAAAAGTTTCCGATAAAGCGCACAAATAAGATCTGACAACATTGACGACCTTCAATGTCACAGACATCGAAACGCATCACGAAAAAGGGCGGGATTTTGCGCGATGCAGAATCTCCGCCCCTTCATGTCGGGATATTGAATATTTCCGCCTGAAAAGCATTTGCCGAAAACCGTTACGCCCGACTAAGCGGGATGCCGTACCGAATTGCCACCTTTGATGATTGCTTTGATCAGATCATGAACGGCCTGATGATGGCCGTCCACTTCCACCCCGGGTTCGCCGGTGACATGCGCGCTGGCCGCATCTTCAAGAATACCGATAACATCCTTGTCCGTCATAAGGCCCATATCTCCCAGACAAAGCAAGAGAGACTCGCAAATCGAAAGGGCAGCAGCACCTTGAACGCTGTATTGATCATCCATTTTATTTATCCTTTAAATAATCTTGAATTTATCGCATCTATCTTGCGAAATATGACCAAAAGATTTATCATCATGTTTCACAACTAGCGTAAACACAGATCAGGATTTTGAAAATATTGGCATAATAATTTTTATTATTTTGTCATGAAAGAAAAACACATGATTTCGTCTACAAAATTTGTTGTTAAAAAGCTGAAATCTTTCATCGATCTGACCGATAATGAAATTTCTACATTTTCTTCGCTACCACACAGATTGATCACACTTTCCGCCGGGCGCGAAATTGTTCACGAAGGACAGCGGGCACACAATGCCTTTATCCTGCTTGATGGCTGGGTCGCGTCTTACAAACTGCTGCCCGATGGCACGCGCCAGATCATCGATTTTCAAATTCCTGGCGACTTCCTCGGCCTGCGCAGCCTGTTGCTGCGGACCTCGGATCACAGCTTCGAAGCGATAACCGAAATCACAATCGCTGAAATATCAGCCCAGAACATGATATCCACCTTCGCGAAATCCCCCCGTCTGGCAAGCGCCATTCTCTGGGCGGCGTCGCGTGATGAGGCAATGGTTGTCGAACATCTGGTAAATATCGGCCGACGGTCCGCGATTGTGCGCACGGCCCACTTCCTGCTGGAACTGGGGACCAGATTGAATCTGATCGGGGTCGGCACCCCAAACAGCTACCCCTGCCCGCTGTCACAATACCTTCTGGCCGATGCCTTGGGCCTAAGCGCGATCCATATCAATCGTGTACTGCGCCAATTGCGCGAACAGGATCTGATGACCTTCCAAAAGGGGATCGTGCATTTCAACAATCTTGAAAAGCTGATCGCCCTTGCCGATTTTCAGGTCGGCTACCTTGATCAGGACGAGCCCATCATCCGGCATTGATCCGGCCATACCGGGCATCGATCACCCCCGTACGATCAAAAAACCTTGCCTGCCATCCACGCATCGACATCCTTTGTCGCCTGCTCTTCGGACAGGCTGGCGCGGACTTTGATCATATTGCAAAACTGCCCCTTGGTCCGGATCGTCGAAAGATCATAATGCGTCAGGAATTTCCAATGCTTCTGCGCATCCCTGAGGTAACCCTTTTTGCGGGTCACGGCTTCGGCTGTTTCTCCACCCTGGAAACCAAACATTTACACTCTCCTGTTTGTGATATTATTGAATTTCAAAATGAAATGGATTATCCAAATCAACCGGGCAAACCGGGCGATATCGCCCGGCCCGTTGATCAGATCAAAATGCCTTGGTCGCAGATATCGGGATGTCAGCGAATAACCATCGCAAAGGGTGATCTGGCAGATGAAACCCGGCTTGCACGATGTATTTCGCCCACCAAATGCAATTCCTGTTCGGAAATATCGGCATCAAGAAGGGCCAGTTCTTCTTCCGCGATCTCGTCCATCACCAACGCAAGATCAAGTTCTTCAAGACTGACCAGGATCGAAAGCCGCGCCGCATCGGAAGTCGGCGTCCCATTGATATGCAAAAGCGACAGGACCGGCTGATAGGTGACAAAACTATCGCCCTCCGCCAGCTCTTCGTATGTCTCTACACAATATGTACCGGCTGGCAGATTTCGTGTACGGCCTGTCAAATTGAACGGATGCTTGAAACGGTAAACATTGCTGATCGTGCGGACACTCATGGAAGCCTCCTGTGTACTCAGGTGAAATCCTGCTGTTGCGTCATGGCCTGTTTGAAAAAAACCACCCCGACGAAACCGCCGGGATGGAAGATGTCAATAGGGGTAGGACATCAAAGTTCAGTTCAAAGCTTTGGTCGCTGCGTCGAGCGATTTGATACATTCAGGATCGTTTTTGGCCTTTTGGGCCGTTTCGGCAGCCTGATAATGCTTCAACGCCGCTTCTTTTTTCGGACCGGAAGGTGCCTTGTCCCAGGCAGCCTTGACAGTCTTCATTTTCTCGGCAGCGGACTGCCCTGAACTCTGTTGTTCTTTCATAGCCATTGACCTTAAGTCTTGATTTCATGAGGGCAATATAGGGGGACTTGTCTTGAGCATCGGGGGTCCGACTGTGGGCGACAAGTATTGCCCTGAAAAAACCGAATTTGAATAACTGAACATTCAGCATTCATGATGACTTTTAACCGAAATTTCAAAGCACAGAACTAACCTGTGTTTGCTTAGGCCAAAATTTTATATCGCCATTACATTAGAAAAACACCTGAACATCATTTGTGAATGAAACACCAATGATGACAACAATCAATACAAGCATGATCGAACAGGGAAAATAGCCCCACCTGCGGCTAAAAGACCAGATTGGCATGGTCACGACAAATATCGATCCCAAAATCATCAGTATCAGGAATGTAAGCGACATGATGCCCTCGTTCAATCGAGTGGCCGCGAAGATAAAGAACCTATCCAAACGGAAAAAATTCATTCTTTCATGATTATACAAATTTGAAACCCGTGCACTGATCTGTGTTTATTTATCCATCAAAAAACAAAAATAGAACATTCGATAAAATAACCGGATCAGCGTACAATAATATTCAAAACAAAATGAAACATCTTCGAACAGGATACTTCACATATCCACGGCACAATCAGAATTTCCGCTTGAAGGCTGTCCGTTCAGCACACCGGTTCCCTTGCCAAAAAAAGAACCGGACGAAGGATATCCGCTGCGCTCGTAAAATGATTTTGCCCTCCCCGCCGAATGTCCCGCGCACCATCGGACAGGGTCATTGCCGGGGCCACCGCAAATGGAGCCTCATGCCATGACGACCATCAGAACAATCCAGAAAACATACGCCTTCCACCATCCTTTCCACCTGAAAGGCTTCGATCACAGTTTCCCGGCTGGCTCGTACAATGTTGAAACCGAAGAAGAAATGCTCGAAGGGCTGTCTTTCGTTTCCTACAAACGAACCGGAACCACGCTGCATATGATCCGCACGGCAACCACCATCATTGAACCCAAAATATTCAATATCGACCCGCGCGATTTCGACCTTGCCGTGCTTCGTGATCGCCATCAATGTGCCGAGGAAACCGAATTGTCAGACCCGCCATCGATGATGTCGCGCGTCGACAAACTGGCAATTGAAAGAGGCGAAAACGAAGGCATGACGCCCCGTAAATAGGGACACAACGGCACGATCCGCCCCACCGCCAGATACCCCGAAATACAAACCACCGCCCGGCGATACGGGCGGTGGTTTTCTTTGCTCAAGGGCGCGCTCAAAGCAGGCATCGAGACCCTAACTGGTTGCCGATGCCCGACGATCCGATGGGCGTGCCGGCCGGACAAGGAACGTCCCCGCCACCACACAAGCCAGTGTCACGATCAGTTCCGGCCGCAATGTTTCCCCCAGAAGCAACGTGCCCCCCGCAAGACTGGTCAGGGCCATGACATAGCCGATCTGGCTGAGGAATACCGGGCCTGCCACACGCTGCAATTCGAAATGGCAGATATACATCATGCTGGCGACCGCCATCTGAACCCCAATGATCAGCCACGCCATTCCATTGCCGAAATCGGGCACATGCAACTGGTCCCGTCCGGTTTCGAACCCAAGGCACAGGATCGCACTGGCCATCATCATCCCCGACGCCAGCGTCAGCGGCGACGCCCCCGCGGGCCATGCCACGGTCCGGTAAACATTGCCAACCGCCAGACTGACCGGGATCAGGGCCGCCACCAGCAGGTAAACCAGAAGGGTGCTATCGGGTGCACTGATCTGCGGCACATACAAAAACAGCACACCGCAAAAACCGACCATCAACCCCATCAGGCGCTTGAATTGCGCGGTTTCAATCCCGATCCCCATCGAAATCAGGTATGTCATCAGCGGCGGCAGGGCGGTAAACACACCGGCCATCGATGCCCCGATATAGGGCACCATGAAATAACCAAGCCCCATCGGGATCGCGAGACTGACCAGACCGGCGACAAAATAATACCGGATATATCCGGCCCGCAACGGCGGCAAACCACCCCGCCCGACCGACAATATCGCCAGTATCAACCCGGCACCAAGGCACTGCCAGAACAGATAGGAAAGGGCGGGAATGCCTTCCTGTGCCGCAACCTTTGACAGCAGGATCGAACTGCCGCCCATCGTTCCGGAACCAATCAGCAATAAAACAGGTTTGAGCCAGGTGGCGCTCATGGTCGTGATCCTTCTTCGGGCCTGCGCGGATATGTGGGGCGCGCAGGCAATTTCAATTTTGGTGAAACTAACACAACATTACCAGTCGATCTTGCCGCTATTTGATCGTAGTTTATTTCCAGTATGGAAATTATAGGGTTGTTTGACCGGAATACGGGGAACAGGAATGGACCGTCTGCGCGCACTGGAATGTTTTCGTAAAATCGCCGAACGCGGCACATTTGCCGCCGCCGCCCGCGAACTCAACATGACACCCGGCTCGATGACAAAACATATCAACGCGCTTGAAGATCAGCTTGGCGTGCAGCTGATCGCGCGCACCACGCGCCGCATGAGCCTGACCGAGGCGGGCGAAACCTATCTTGGCCGGATTACCGGCATCCTTGATGAAATGGCCGATGCCGATGAAACCGTGCGCGATCTTAACGACGGGCCGCGCGGACGGGTGCGCATCGCCGCCCCGATGTCGTTTGGCATCCGGCAACTGTCCCCGATGATTGCCGAAATGATCGATGCCTATCCCGAACTGACCATCGAACTTGAACTCAATGACAAGGTCGTCGATCTGGTGGACGAAGGATTTGATATTGCGCTCCGGGTCAGTGAATCGCTGCCCAATTCAAGCCTTATTGCCCGGCGATTATGCGGCTATTCCAGAGTCTTATGCGCAAGCCCCGCCTATATCGCCAAATCACCCCCGCTAACCCGGCCAGAGGATCTGTTGCACCACAACTGCTTTGTTTACACCAATGACAGCCGCCCGGGTTTCTGGACCTTCGTTGATGGTGAACATGAACGCAGCATTCAGGTCAAAGGCCGCTTTTATGTCAACAGCAGCCTTGCGAAGCGTGACGCACTGCTGCAAGGTTGCGGCATCACGCTGACACCGCGTCTGGTTGTCGACGATTTACTGCAAGATGGCAGGCTTGTCAGTCTTCTGGATGATTTCGCCCCGCGCGAGCTGGGCCTTTATGCTATATGTGCACCGCAACGTCATAAACTGCGTAAAATCAGAACCGTGATCGATTTCATGGTCCGGAAATTGCGCGTCAATAATGATCAGAGCATTCGATGACATCGCCCAAAACCATTTCGAAACGTCTTCTGGCATCGCTGCCCGTCCTTGGTGTTCTGACCATGGCAAACATCGCCCATGCCCAGCAAAACACCGCATCCGGTCCGCAATCGACCCGCACCCCCGATGATAAATGGGGGGTGTCGCTATCGGTTGAAAACGATCTGTTCACCAAAAACAATCAGGACCAGCATTACACCAACGGTGTCCGGCTTGCCTTCGTCTCCCCCGAAGACAGTGCGCCCGAACCGGTCTTGACCGCAGCCAAGGCCGTGCCGTTTTTCGCCTCGAACGGTCGTATCCGTACCAGCTACGCCATCGGGCAAAGCATGTTTACGCCAAACGACATCTCGATTGCCGAAAACCAGCCCGATGACCGCCCGTGGGCCGGCTTGCTGTATGGCAGTGTCGGGCTTCTGTCCGATACCGGATTGCAACGCGACGACGACAGCAACTATTCGCGGATCGACACCCTTGAACTGACCCTTGGCGTTGTCGGGCCTGCATCCTTTGCCGACAATACCCAGAAAGTCGTTCACGAAATGATCGACAGCCCCGACCCCAAAGGCTGGGACAACCAGATCCACAACGAACCGATCGTCAATCTGGCTTATGAACGCAAATACAGAAGCTGGTTCGAAGGCGATGTTCTCGGTCTTGAATATGACGCCACCCCGCATGCCGGTTTCATGCTGGGCAATGCCTATACCAATGCTGAACTTGGCACCATGTTCCGGCTGGGCTTTGACCTGCCGGGCGATTACGGCCCGCCGCGCATCCGCCCCAGCCTGCCGGGTTCGGATTTCTTTGTCCCCGACACACGCGGCTTCCCCGTCAGCGGCTATCTGTTTGCCGGGGCTGCCGGTCGCTGGGTGCTGCGTGACATCACCCTTGATGGCAACACGTTCCGCGACAGCAATTCCATCGACAAGGAACCGCTGGTTGGCGATCTGCAAATCGGCTTTGCCGTCATTGTCGGTCAGGCGCGCTTTACCTACACCCACGTCTATCGTACCGCCGAATTCGAAGGCCAGGACAAGGGCGATCAGTTCGGATCGCTATCCATGTCCGTCCGTTTCTGACGCCAGAATCGTATAATATTTTATACGAACCCGCCAAATTCCATCAATAAAGTATCAAAAACGATACTTTGTTAGTGACAAGTATCGTTTATTTTACTAAAATCAGCCATCAACAGCACAGTATAAAAGAAATTTTATAATGGCTCGATTGCGATACGGGATTGTGACATTCAAGGGCAATCGCGCAGGCATCCTGCGCGAAGAACCCGGTAATGCAACATCATTTGAATATGATCTAGGCTTTGATCACGACATTGCGTGCTGCCTGCCCGCCGCGCAACGCACACATTTCCATCCAAATGGCCTGCATCCGTTCTTTTCGCATCTCGGCCCCGAGGGCTGGCTTCGCGAACGCCAAAGCGCCTTTGAAGACTTGGACACCAACGACGATTTTGGAATTCTGCTTGCATTTGCAGGCGATTGCATCGGTGCGGTCGGCATTATCGACCCCGAAGCAAAACAGGATCGCAGGTTAAAAACATCAACCCTGTCCCCGATGGATCAGGCGGCAAATACGGAACGCACCATCAGCGGTGTTCAGGCAAAAATACTTTGCAATGAAACAGATGACGGAAAACTGCATCCGGCCAAGCAGGATGAACCGGCACCGATCATTGCAAAATTCTCCTCTGAAAACCTGCCCGATCTTGTCACCAACGAAGCCGGCACGATGGCGCTTTGCAAAACGCTTCTTCCCAAAGGCGAAGTCGCGCACACATGGCGCACCTTCGTCACCGGCATCCCCGATGCGGCCCTTGCGGTCCGGCGCTTTGATCGACAGGGTGCTGCCATGCAAACCAAACTGCGCTGCGAAGATTTTGCGCAAATTCTTGGCGTCACACCGGGCCGCGATCACCGTGGAAAATACAATGCGTCCTATGGCGATATTGGCCGGGCTCTCTCGTTTTCCAGTGCGCCGCTGATTGATGCAAGGCGCGCTTTTATCAGGCTCGCGGTTTATGTGCTTCTGGGCAATGTCGATTGCCACATCAAAAACTGGAGCCTCCTGGAAACGCCAAATGGCCTCAGATTATCCCCCGCATACGATGTTCTGAACGGGTATATCTATGGCGCTCAGGGATACACCACCCGCTTTGGCTTGCTGGTCAATGACCAACGCCTGCAATGGGAAAACTATGACCGGGACCTCCTGCTTCGGATCGCCCCGGAATTTGGCCTGCCGCGAAAGGCCGCCGAATCAGCCTTGAAACAGCTTTATCGCAAAAAAGAACCCCTGTTTAAAAACCTGAAAGACAGGATTCTGCTATCCGAAGAAAAATCGTTCCGCTACGCCAACACCGTCAAGGAAGCATGGGAAAGAATCTATGACTGAAAAGCTCCCGTCCCTTCAGGAACTCGGACGCCGCGTGCAGGAAGCCCGCAAACGGGAAAACCTGTCGCAGGTCGCCTTGGCCGAACTGATCGGCATCAGCCACGTCACGATTGTCCGCCTTGAAAAGGGCGAAGGCAATCTGCGGCTGGAAAACGCGTGGAAGGCGCTATCCGCCCTTGGTCTCGTCGATACCTCGTCTTCCGACAACACCTGATCCACATAAAAAACGGGGCCGCTTTGGCCCCGTTTTGCATTCATCTGACAGGTCGGGCGCTCTTAAAGCCCCGGAATAAGCTTGCCCGGGTTCATCAGTCCCTTGGGATCAATCGCCGATTTGATGGCACGCATCAGGGCAATCGTATCGGGGCCATGTTCGGCTTCCATGAAATCAAGTTTGCCATAACCGATGCCATGTTCGCCGGTACATGTCCCGCCCAGTTTAAGCGCACGTTCGACCATACGATCATGCAGGCGTTTGGCTTCGGCCATCTGTGCCGGATCTTCGGGGTCCAGCAGGATCAGGGTATGGAAATTGCCATCCCCTACATGGCCGACAATCGTACAGGTCAGCGGGCTGGCATCGCAATCGGCCCGCGTTTCGCGGATCGCCTCGGCCAGCTTTGAAATCGGCACACAAACATCGGTCGGCATGCCCGCCTTGCCCGGTTCAAGCTGAAGCGACGCATAATAGGCCTTGTGGCGCGCCGCCCAAAGCTTGTTGCGATCTTCCTGACGCGTCGCCCACTGGAATGCCTCCGCCCCGAATTCTTCGGCAACCGACTGAACAAACTCCGCCTGTTCCTTAACACCCGCTTCGGTGCCATGGAATTCGAAAAACAGGGTCGGCGCTTCCTTGTGATCGGTCTTGGAATAATTGTTGATCGCCCGGATTTGCATCTCGTCCAGAAACTCGATGCGTGCCACCGGAATACCGGCCTGAATGGTCAGGATCACGGTATCGACCGCTGCATCAACGCTTGGGAAGGCGCAAACGGCTGCCGACATCGCTTCGGGGATGCCATACAGCTTCAACCCGATTTCGGTAATCACGCCAAGTGTCCCTTCGGACCCGACAAACAGGCGTGTCAGGTCATAACCCGCCGATGATTTGCGCGCCCGGTTGGCAGTCTTGATGATCTTGCCATCCGGTGTCACCACCGTCAGGTTCAGGACATTGTCGCGCATGGTGCCATAACGCACCGCATTGGTGCCCGATGCGCGGGTTGCGGTCATGCCACCGATGGAGGCATTCGCGCCGGGATCAATCGGGAAAAACAGACCGGTATCGCGCAGATGATCGTTAAGCTGTTCGCGCGTCACCCCGGCCTGAACCCGGCAATCAAGGTCCTCGTTATTGACCTCAAGGATCCCATCCATCCGCGAAAGATCGATGCAGATCCCGCCGCGAAGGGCCGCGACATGCCCCTCAAGCGACGATCCGGTGCCAAACGGCACGATCGGAACTTCATACTGCGCGCAAAGGCTGACAACCTTCGCGACTTCTTCGGTCGAGGTGGCAAACACCACCGCATCGGGTGGGGACGCCGCGTGCCAGCTTTCATCCTTGCCATGCTGTTCAAGAACAGCAGCAGCGGTCGACAGGCGATCCCCCAGCAAATCGCGCAAGCTCGCGATCAGGCTTTCGGGGGTTTCAATGCGGTCATATTGACGATGGGACATGACGTTCCTCTTGGTCTTTGGTGGCAGCCTGCCGCTATCACGCGGTATCAAACGGGGCGCATGCCCGGCAGGTCAAAATCTGGCCCCAGCCTAATCCGATACATTCAAAATTGGTATTACCTTTTGCCGCGAAATGCAAAAAACCGCCCGTAACGTCACGGGCGGTTTTGCAAATCCGGTCACGATATCCGCCTGTCTCAGACGCCAAGTGCTTCCTTGACCGCGGCCAGTCCGTCGCCGCCATCCTTGGTGGTCACCCCCTCAAGCCACGCATCAAGAACCGACGGATCTTCTTTCAGAAGCTTGGTCGCGGCATCATTGGGTGCCATGCCGTCATTGATGATCAGCCCCATCATGGTGTTTTCCATATCAAGGGTGAAGCTGACATTATCAAGCAACTTGCCGACATTCGGGCAGGCCTTGGCAAAGTCGCCACGCACCAGCGTATAGACATCCGCCCCGCCGTAATTCGGGCCGAAATACTCATCCCCGCCTTCAAGATAGGTCAGATCAAACTGGTTGTTCATCGGATGCGGTGCCCATGCCAGGAACACGATCCAGTCCTTGCCGCGCTCAAGGCGCTTGGCCTGTGCCAGCATCGCCTGTTCGCTGCTTTCGACAAGTTCCCAGCCCTCAAGACCGAAATCACCGGAATCGATCATTTTCTGGATCAGCTGATTGGCCGGTGCGCCCGGCTCGATCCCGTAAATCTTGTGATCGAATTCATCGCCATGCTTGCCCAGATCGGCAAAGCTTTTGATGCCTTCGGCGGCAACATATTCCGGCACGGCAAGCGTGAATTTCGCCCCCTTCAGGTTCACACCCAGATTTTCAATGCCGCCCTTTTTCTCGGCCGCATCGACAAATTTCTGCTGGGCGGGCATCCAGTTGCCCTGAAACACGTCAACTTCCCCGGCACCAAGCATTTCAAAGGTCACCGGCACGGAAATGGTTTCAACCTTCTGCTCGTAACCAAGTGCTTCAAGAACCACACCGGTCAAGGCATTGGTCGATGTGATATCGGTCCATTGCGGATCGGAAAACACCACCGTATCGCATTCCTGCGCATGGGCCGCGCCCGTCATGGCAATGCTGCCCAGAATAATGGCCGTTGCCCCCGCCGCCATCATTCCCCGTCGTCCCGCAAAACTCATGAAATTCTCCTGACTATTATAATTGGTTTTCGATCCGCGCCACCGCGCAGTTGATCCATCTGCACTTGATCCACCGGCACCTGGTCCACCGGCACTTGCTCCAAACGCCGGATCACACAGCAAGTTCCGCGATCTGCCCTTGGCATTCACAGAAATGATAGGTATCGCCGTCATGGATGGATATCGCCAATTCTTGCCTATCGGAATTCCTGTGTGAAGGCCGCTTGCATCGATCATTGGTATCAATATAATTCATATCATGAAATTCCATCACATCCCCTCGCCGCATGCCCTGATCGCGTTCGAAGCCGCCGCCCGCTGCGCAAGCTTCACAGCCGCCGCGCGCGAAGTGGGTGTGGGCCAGCCCGCCGTCAGCCATCAGATCACCGCCCTTGAAGAACAGCTTGGTCATCCGCTGTTTCGCCGCAAACATCGCGGCGTGTCGCTGACCCGCGCCGGGCAGGAACTGTTTGACTGCATTTCGGTCGCATTCGGGCAGATCGACCGCACGGTGGAACGCATCAAAACAAGGCGCTCGGCCCGGCTCAGTGTCGGCACCGACTTTGCCTTTGCCTCCTTTATCCTGATGCCGCATCTGCCGGAATTCATCGCCCGCCACCCCGATATCGAGGTCAATGTCGTCACCAACCAGACCGGGCGTTTTACCGCCGACCAGAATATCGATATCGAAATATCGTTTGATCATCACCGCCCCGAAGACGTGATGCTGATCCCCGAACAGGTCACACCGGTTTGCAGCCCCACCCTGCTTGAGGCCCGCGGCCATCCGAAAAACATCGCCGATCTGCGCCATTATCCGCTGATCCATCTCGATGATGAAATCGACCATCGCTGGTTTAACTGGGAAAGCTGGCTGCGCACCGCCGGGGTTCGGGAAACCGGCCCGCTTTACGGCCACCGGTTCAATACCTATCTGCTGGTCCTGTCGGCCACCCTGTCGGGGCAGGGCGTGGCGCTCGGCTGGACCGCCCTGTTGCAGCAGCACCTTAAAACCGGGCAGCTCGTCACCCTTGGCGATGTCACGCTGGGCTCGGACCGGGGATATGTCCTGTCCTGCCGGTCAAACACCCACCGGCAGGAACAGATCAATGCCTTTCTGCGCTGGATGCGCGAACTGGTTGCGCAAACCGCCACCTAACCCTTGTTGCGATCCTTTGGCAGGGCTGCGGCAATCCGGTCGGCCAGCCTTGCAAACGGCAATGTCTGCAACCACACCGTTCCCGGCCCTTCCAGGGTCGTGACAAAAAGCCCCTCCCCACCGAAAAGCGCATTGGTAAAACCGCCAATGAATTTGATCGAATAATCAATCGATGGCGTCATGGCGACAAGTGCGCCGGTATCGACACGCAATGTCTGGCCTGCCTGCAAATCCTTGCGAATGATCGTGCCGCCGGCATGAACAAATGCCAGCCCGTCACCGCGCAACCGCTGAAGGATAAAGCCCTCGCCACCAAATAATCCCGCGCCAAGTTTCTTGGAAAAGGCGATATCGATATCAATGCCCGATGCCGCGCATAAAAACGCATCCTTCTGGCAAATGATCTCGCCGCCCAGTTCCGGCAAATTCATCGGCACCACCTTGCCCGGATAGGGGGCGGCAAAGGCGACATGCCCCTTGCCCGATCCTTCATGCACGAAACTGGTGATAAAGAATCCCTCGCCGGTCAGCATCCGCTTGAAGCCGGAAAAAATCCCGCCGCCCGTGCCGGTCTGCATGGCAATGCCGTCCGACATATACATCATCGCCCCGGCTTCGGCGCGCACCCCCTCGCCCGGATCAAGTTCGATCTCGACAAGTTGCATTTCCTCGCCATGGATTTTGTAGTCGATCACGTCTGCCATTCGGGGCGTCTCCATTTGTATTATGCAAAAAACTACACTGGATCTTTCATTCGGCTCCAAACCGAGGGTTCGATGTCTTCATTCAGCCCCCAAAAGCGTAACTGACTTTCGACCGCGTCGTCCGTAGGATCCAGTGGAACAGCTTCACTGTCAAAGCGGGCATATTTAAAGAAATTCGAAGCATGAGCGTGAAGTTTTGTAGCATCAATTATTGCGTCTGCAATACTTTCATCAAGACCGAATGCCACCAACTTACGTGGCTCTGGCGCTAAGTCTCTAAGCATCGCAGCCTGTATTTGATATCGCGAAATCAGAGACCGAACAGCGATGCGAATGTCGTCATCGGCAGTTTCAACGACGTCTCGCAAAACACTAATTACGTCGTCAGAAATTAGAGGCTGCTCCCGGTCAGGCACCTCTTGCCAGTAAGATTTGGCATATAAAATACACGCCATCGAGTATCCACACATCTTACTAAGCGCCAATGGCATCACACTTCTAGCGGCCTCCAACCGTCGGAGCCTCTCCTCCTTATGCAATAAATCTGCCTGCTTGATCTGCTCCCGATGAGACAAATCCGCTTGTTTAATCTGCTTATTAATAATCCAAATCGTACCAAGAGCTGCCAAAGCAGCCATCAGCCCTGCGACCAGCGTCTCATGTGCGTAAACCCAACAAAGCACTGCATGCCTCCCCACCTTTAAAAGTGACATAACGAGCTTAACGCACCATGCACTTGTAAAAACACCCAAATCGCACGAGGATAAGCTGATCAAGGGCAAGCCGGAGCAACCGGTGAACACTAGATCAGGCTCAAGGCATCTTCGTCGCGTCTTCTGGCTGCTGCCATTGCTGGCCGCACTCCTGTCTTCCTGCGCCCCGCGCGATCCCTATCAGTTCAATATCTGCCGCCTCGCCCTGCCGGGGATCGAGGATGCAGATAAACAGATCCGCCTTGTCACCCGATTTGACGAAACCTCTGACGGCAACGCGATCACGCTGCGCTATCAGTTGCTCGCCCCCGGCGAAATCCCGCTACCATCCACCGAAACCCACGCCATCACCTGCCATTTCGAAACCGCCACCAAGCCCAACACACCCACCAACCTTTATGCGATTGAAACAACCCGCCTTGGCCCGGTGTCCGATGCGCATATGGTTCTGCTCAAACGGTTCTGGATTGAACGGGTCGGGCGCAGCGCACTCGAAAACTATATCGATCCCGAAAGCCACGGCCTGCGCGCCGATGTGCCCGATATCGGCCTGCCGTCGGCCTATGCGCTTCAACTGGTGTTAAGCGGCCTGTCACGCGGCGCGATTTACGGGTTGCTGGCCCTGTCCTTTACCCTGATCTATGGCCTGATCGGGCGGATCAATCTTGCCTTTGGCGAGGTGGTGATGACCGCTGCCCTTGGCACCATCATCACAAGCCTGTGGATTTCAGGCATGGTCGGCTGGCTGATCCCGGTGATGGTGGTCGGATCGGTCGTGATGGCGGCCTTTATCGGATCGGGGTTAAGTCACCTGACATGGCGCAATGTGTTCGGGCCGCTGGGTCGAAAGGCCGCCAAGGAACAGGCAAACGGACGGGCGATGATTGTCGCATCACTTGGCTGTGTGCTGGTCATTCAGGAATTTATCCGGATTGTCATATCAGCACGCAATTTCAATCTGCCGCCGATCTGGCAGTTTTCCGTGCCCCTTCTGCGCGGTGATCATTTCGTCGTCCGCCTGCACGGGTTCGATATGCTCGCCATTGGCGGGGCGGTTATGGTTGCGGGCGTTCTGGCCTGGATCATGGGCAAAACCACCTTTGGCCGGAACTGGCGCGCGATCAGCCAGGATCGTCTGGGGGCCGCCCTTTGCGGGGTGTCGCTTTCGCGGACCGAATCCCAATCCTTTGTTCTGGCGGGATTTTTATGTGGTCTGACCGGTGCAATGCTGGCCCTTCGTTATGGTGTCATTAATTTTCACAGTGGTACGCTTTTCGGGTTCAAGGCACTGACTGCCGCCATCCTCGGGGGAATTGGCCGGATGCGCGGTGCGTGGCTGGGCGGGTTATTGATCGGTTTGACCGAAACATTATGGTCGGGATATTTCGGCGGGGCCTATCGCGATGTGGCGGTTTTCGGGCTTCTGGCGGCGACCCTCGTGCTGCGCCCTCAGGGGATTTTGGGGATAAATGACAGACATGACAGCTTGTTCTCCGCACGAAACGGACAAATATAAAAGGAACGGACCCCTGAAGCGTCTGGTCACGTCGCTTGGGGCGCAAAGACCGGAACCATCAGGGAAATGGAGGGACCGAGGGCGTCAGGATATGGTGCAGTTCAAGACCCGCGACTGGCTTGCCGATGATGATGCCATCGCGCCGTCACTTGAAAAGTGGCAGCGTGCGGTCGATCTGATGACCGAACTTCTCGGTGCCAGTGCCGGTTTCATTGTCGAATATAATGACCGGCTGGGTTACCGCGCCGCGATCACCAGCACCAATGACGCCAATCCCTATGCCGGATGCGACAGCACCGTCACCGGCCTGGACACCAACATCTTCTGCCGACAGGTCATCGCGCAGGGCGGCAGTTTTTACGAACCCGATGCGCGCGGCAAATCCGAATGGGCCGACAACCCGGAACTGACCGAGGACGGCTTCTGTTCCTATTTCGGGGTGCCGGTCACATGGTCGAACGGCACGATCTTTGGCACGATCTGTGTGTTTGACTGCAAACCCACCCAATATTCCGACACCCTGCAAAAACTGATCGAAACCATCCGTGACCTGATCGAAGCCGACCTTCGGCTCTATGAACAGTTTCAGATCATGCGCAGCATCTCGCTTTCCGATCCGTTGACCGGGCTTAACAACCGCGCCGGGTTTGAAATGCTGGCCCAGCAGAAAATCCGCATCGCCAAACGCTATCACCATCATATCGGCCTGATCTTCATCGATCTCGATGACATGAAACACTGGAACGATGATTATGGCCATGCCGCGGGGGATGCCGCACTCAAGGCCGTGGGCGCGGCCATCACCGCCTCCATCCGCGAGGTCGATATCTGCGGGCGGATCGGCGGCGATGAATTTGCCATTCTGGGCTATGTCCGCAATCGCGGCGATCTGACCACCATCATCACCCGCATCCGCAATGTGCTGCAAACGACCAGAATTTCGGTACCGGGATCAAAAAAACCGATCCACGAAACCCCGAAAATAAGCGCCGGCGCCTCGGTCTTTTTCGAACCGGTCAAGGAAAGCCTCGAAGAAATGATGGATATGGCCGACCGCGAAATGTATCGCGACAAAAACCGCAAAAAATAAATCGCCTTTTTACAGTCCCTTGTGTGCCACATCACTGCACGTGACCTCAAAAAATGCGACTTTCACCCAAAGTTCAACCTGTGCTGTGGTGACATTCAGACACACCTTTGGTATGAGCCTCCCACGAAAGTCAGGATCAGACTCAAAACGTGACAACAGCCCGAAAACCCGCATGTTCCGGGCACCGACTATCGCCTGAAAAGACGTAACAATAAAAAGACAACGAGCCACGAATGCAGATCCGCAAAGGCACGGCCAACGACCTCCCCTTCATCCGCGACCTTACCAAACGCGCTACCGATTCAACCTATTTCATCGAAGGCATGGGCGATGCCGCGACCGCAACGGTTGCCCGCTATGTCGATATGTCGACCGGTGTGTTTGAAAACGCGCTTTCAAGCGACAATCACGGCGTCATCGTCGCAACCCAGGGCGACAACCTGCTGGGCTATGTCATTGTCATCCATGACAATCCCGAAATCGACTGGATCATGGTCGACCCGGCGGCACATGGGATGGGCGCGGGCAAGGCATTGATGATCGCAGCCCTTGATGCGCTGGCCGAACGCAAACCGCATGCGACCGTCAAACTCTCCGTCGTCGCGCACAACGAACGCGCCAAGGCGTTCTACCGCAAATTCGGCTTCCTCGTCACCGGCCCGATCCCGGGGCGCGATATCCCGACCGTGGAAATGCAGCGGGCGGCGTGATCGCTACGCACGACAACAGCTTGACGAACAGCCGCCGGATTGGCATTTTGGCGGCGAACCTTTATCGGAGCTTTTATGTCAGAGTCCCGGCACAGTCGCTGATCGCGGCTTGACCAAAATCTGAACGCAACCATCAATTCCGGTCGTCAGTTTCATCCTTCCGGCCGCTGATCAGCAGATCGGGTTGTCCCTGCCTTAAGACGCAGGCACGCCACCGGCACCTTTGTGCCCGTCCCGATCGGAAAAACTTCTGACTGACAGTTTTCCGGACTTACGACAGTGAATATCTCGAAAAATGAACAGCGCGTTTTGCACGCGCTGGCACAAGGCGGCCTGATCAAGGTGATCAAGGACGAAAAAAACCGGGTCTGCCAAGCCGACTGCATCACGCGCGACGGCTGGTTCCTGACCGCATGCAATATCGACATTTTCAAGAAACTGCGCAAACGCCGCCTGATCCGATCAAGCGGCGGGGCTCCCTATCGCATCACGCGAGAAGGGCTCGAAGCAGTCCGTGCGGAATTATCCCAACGCTAGAAAAACCAAAGCCCGACTGGTTTTCCGGTCGGGCTCACGCTCTCCCCCTCACATGTGAGACAGAATGCTCAAAAGCCCACAGGTCGTCACCGGTGGGCTTTTTGGAACTTCAAGCAAAAACTTACCAGCTCTTTGCTTCTTCATAGGCTTCCGGGTAGACAAAAAGAAAGGCATTCACGACATTCTCAAGTCGCGTTTCTTCCTTGAAATTGACGTTTCTGGCTTCGCAACCGTATTTCTCGACACTCACCAAGTCGATATCTCTCTTCCAGTCATTTTTCACATACTGGTTTACAAGAAACTGCGTCGCTTTGCGTTTGACGACCTTGGCATTTTCTGCTGACAAATCGGCACGTTCCTGCAATGTCAGACCGTCGAAATTTTCATAACATTTGAAATCGAACGACACGGACGCCAACGAATGTGGACGTCCGGTTTCACCCTGCCAGAAAACATTTACCGGCGTTGACGTAACCTCGGCAATCGGCCCTGCGGTTAAGTCCAAGTCAGGCGCGCTCTGTCGGGCACATGCCGAAACCAGAACAGACAGACAAACAATCGCTGCCACACGAAACAATAAAACTCGACTTTGCACCATTTCACCAAAACTCTGCACGTACTGAAAACATCTTCCGCTTCGGCAAACTGCGTCAGACGGAACATATCGATCCCTACCCTCAATGATTGATGATCCCAGTGACAGTGATCACTTTTTGGTGAATTTTCTTTTGATGTGAAACATGCCCGCAACGAGAACGTTGAGCTTCGTTCTCTGTTTTCACACTCTGGCCCTGCCATCGTCTGGGAAAAGCAGATATTTTTCACGGACACGCAGTCATGCCGAACCTGACGACCTCATTCCAGACAATCGTTGGCAACTATAAAAGCTCTGCGACGAAATTGTTCACTTCAGACATGCAGAAGCGTGTCGATAGCAACCTTGCCAGCCTGTCGACACAGATGACGGAACTCGACAATGCATCCGCTGCCACCCACGGCAAAGCATTGCCTTCCCCCCAACAGGCCGCAAAGACGCTGGCACAGGCCACCTCGGCGGTTGAACTGTCTCTGAACGCGCTGGAACAGCTTTTTTCAAGCCTCCGACGCGAAAGGCAGACCTTCATAAACAACAAGGCTCTTGTCGAACAAAAGGCCCTTTTTGCAACCGACAAAGTCCAGTCCGAACTCGATCAGAAACTTTTGGCGTCCATGCGAAACCTCGCCAACTCCATATTGTTTGCAAATGGCCAGAACTACCTTCCGCCACCCAAAACAATTATCCGATCGAAAGAAGACCTTCTGGCCGTTGACACCAGCAGTTTCGAGGCGTGGCTCGCGGGTTTTGCCGCGCAGTTCCGTTGACCAAGGGCACAATACCCTTCTATTTCCCCGGGAGATCGCAATGCCATATGTTGAACGAACAGACGTCATCATTTCCGACACCGAAGTCCTGATCAAGGCAATCGCAAAATGGCAACGCGACAATAACACCAATGGCTTTGGTCTGACGGGCAACAATCCCGGCACCGATCTGATGAATATCCTCATGGATATGATAGCCGATCTGCCTGCAACTGTTCAGGCTGGATACAATCTCAGGTTCCCTGATATGACGACCGGACCAAAGGTTCTGTCGCTGATCAAGGCAACCTTCTATGCCTATGCCCGGCATGTGCATAGCGGTGGCCCGAACATCGACATCGCGGCCAACGAAGTCGATATCACCGATCCCGGTTATGGCCTGTCATGCACTGATTTCGTCAAATATGTGTTTCTGATGCTCCGGCTGCTTCTGGTCAGCAGCGCACTTAGCCTCGAAGGTGCAATTGCCATTGCCGTCGCCTTCCTGACATGGCACGCCACCGCAGTCGGCGAACAGGACAACCATTCCGAACTGTATGTAAACATCGCCGGAATGGCGACGCAGTTTGTTCTCTGGATCGCGGGCTGGTTCGCGCATGGTTGCTTGCGGGTTGAATGGCAAAAAACCCAAACCATCGCGGACAAGGCAAGCTTCATCGCAAGTCAGGTCGGCACGGTTGCCGCCGCGGCCTCAATGGGTGCGCTGGCCTATTTCGGCACAGAGGCGGACGCATCCGACGAAATCGGCATCATGCTCTTTGTCCTGATTGGTGTTGTTCTGCTTCAAAACAACAAACCTGCAATCTTGCAGATCGGCAAAGGCATCGATGTGCTGATCCACATCATCTTTGCCCTGCTCAGTCTTGTGGGATGGTTCTTGGGAGGCGGAGTGGCTTTTACTCGATATCTACCAAGAAGGCCAGTAGGTGTACCAATGCCTATTCAACCATGACACAGAATATTCAAAAGCCTGCCCGCCGGGTCGCGAACATAAAACCGTTTCACACCCCAAGGCTCGACCGCCGGGCCGTATTCGATCTCGAGCCCGGCTTCCTTGATCCGCGCCATCATCTCGTCCACGTCATCAACCTCAATCGAAAGATCGGGCACCGGGGTGCCGGAACCGCCTTCGGTCGCGAAGCTGACCTGCGGCATGACATTCTGCCTTTCGGCGGCAAAGGTCGCGATCCAGCCGTGATCCATCACGCAATCAAGGCCAAGGACATCCTCGTAAAACGCCCTGACCTTTGCGATATCATCGACGGCAAAGTTCGAAACGATGCGTTTGACGGCCATGGGATGCCTCCTGCCTTAATGCCTCCTACTGTGCTGCCCGTTCCCCCGCGATATTCGCATGGCGTTTGAACGGCCCGAACGGGATTTCCTTGGGCGCAAAGGTTTCCGCCGATGCCCTGTCCCAGCGCGAATACCAGTCATGCAGCCCCTCGATCTCCGGCCCGCCGGACACAAGGAACCCTTCGGGCAGGTAGGGATAGGCTTCGTTGCCGTCAAGGAATTCGTTGTCCTTCTGGCGCACCATGAAGTGATAGGGCATGAAATTGCGCGGATCGGTCAGGCCCGCCGCCCCGGTAATTTCGGCCAGCGCATGCATGGTATTATGGTGGAACCGCGCCACCCGGTCGCTTTTATCACCCACATTAAGGGCCCGCTGGCGCAGCGGGTCCTGTGTTGCGATGCCGACCGGGCAATGGTTGGTATGGCATGACTGCGCCTGAATGCAACCCAGCGCAAACATATACCCCCGCGCCGCATTGCACCAATCGGCCCCCAGTGCGAGGGTTTGGGCAATATCAAACGCCGAAACGATCTTGCCCGCCGCCCCGATCTTGATCTGATCACGCACACCGGCACCCCGAAGGGCATTATGAACGAATGTCAAACCCTCGCGCATCGGCATGCCGACCCGGTTGGCAAATTCCACCGGGGCTGCCCCCGTGCCGCCTTCCTTGCCATCGACCACGATGAAATCGGGCAGAATACCGGTTTTCAGCATCGCCTTGACGATGCACATAAACTCGCGCCGATGCCCGATACACAGCTTGAAGCCGACCGGCTTGCCGCCCGAAAGATCGCGCAGTTTCGCGATGAATTCCATCAGGCCGACGGGGGTGGAAAACGTGCTGTGCGCGGCCGGCGAAATGCAATCAATCCCCATCGGGATGCCGCGTGCCTCGGATATTTCCGGGGTGATCTTGGCGGCAGGCAACATGCCGCCGTGGCCTGGCTTGGCCCCCTGGCTCAGCTTCACCTCGATCATCTTGACCTGCGGGTCGGATGCGGTTTCGGCAAAGCGTTCCTCGGAAAAAGTGCCATCATCATTGCGGCATCCGAAATAACCCGACGCCACCTGATAAATCAGATCCCCACCACCTTCGCGGTGATAGCGGCTGATGCTGCCCTCGCCGGTATCATGGGCAAAACCACCCTTTTTCGCCCCCTTGTTCAACGCCAGAATGGCATTGCCCGATAACGAGCCAAAACTCATCGCCGAAATATTATAAAGGCTGGCGTCATAGGGCTGCTTGCAGGCCGCCCCGCCCACCCGCACGCGAAAATCGATATCGGTGATGCTGGTCGGCGTGACCGAATGGGTCAGCCACGCATAGCCGGAACCATACACATCCTCGATCGTGCCAAACGGGCGCTTGTCCTCGACCCCCTTGGCACGCTGATAGACAAGCCCGCGCGACTGGCGGCTGAACGGCACCTCATCCTGATCGCTTTCGATCATATATTGCCGGATTTCCGGGCGGAAACTTTCAAGGATAAACCGGATATGCCCGCTGACCGGATAGTTGCGCAGGATCGAATGCCGGGTCTGGCGCAAATCAAACCAGCCAACCACCATCAACGCGCCAAAGATCACCACCGGCACCCAGAACCAGACATCGACCACGGCGGCACAGATCAACGAGGCAAAAGTCAAAAGCGTCACACCGGCCAGAACCGCATAACGCTGATTCAAAATCAGAAACTTCACAGTGATCCATCCCATCCAATGGTGCGGGGAGTGTTGAAGGGCATTACAATGCTGAACTTTTTTCGCGCGACGATACGCGTACTGTCTTGTGACTCTCAGCGGATTTCGGATCACGCCGCATACGGGCATACAGCACCGTCGGCTCCTGCTTCATGGTATGAATGGCTATTCTGACAGCGGGTGAAACAGGTGTATGACCGGATTTGAAGTTTTTAACCTGGCTTAACTTGTATCCAAGTGCCTGCCCGACCTGTTCATTGGTCAGCTTGAACCGCTTCTGGAAATCTTCAATCAAAGCCCGTCCGTCTTCTTCGGCCTGCTCATCGGCAATCCGCGCAAGATTTTCGGCACTATAATCAAGGCCGTTTTCCCACGCGACGCCATGCCCCCAATTGATCACACCCACCTTTGCAAAGGCATCGGGATCATCGGCAAACACGGCAAAATGACGTGACAGGGTTACCAGGCCGGAAAGGTCGGCCTGCTGTTCAAACCCGCCATCCCACTGAAGCAAAAGCGTGAATGGCCTGTCCGTTGTTTTGACTGCTGCAAGGCGTTTCATCATCGCACCTGTCATCCGTTATAGTCCTGCCAGATTGCCATCAACCGGTCGCGGTTATCAGCAACGTAACTGCTGGCCTGTCGTGTGACCTTGCCGGGCAGATCCCCGGCGAAAATTTCGGCATCTTCAATCCTGATCTTGGCAGAAAAATCGGGACCAATCACATGTATATGGGGCGGATTATGATCGCCGAAATACATATAGATTTTAAAACTGCCGAAATCCTCGATGGTCGGCATATTCCCCCCGATTTATACCCCACTTAATATAGGCCAAAAATTGGCCCCTCGCAAGATGAACAAAAAAACCGCCGGTTTCCCGGCGGCTGCAAGTCTGACAGGGAGCATCCTGTCGGGAACACCCCATAATGAGGGGCGGGTGTTCCCGAATGTCCTGTCGCTCTGAGTGTTATGATCAGGCTTTGCCGTAACCGCCGCCACCCGGCGTCTCGATGATGAAGACATCACCGGGATACATTGTGGCGCCATCCGTACCCTTAAGTTCCTCGACCGTGCCGTTGGTGCGCTCGATCGCATTGCGGCCAAGCTTGCCCGGCTCCCCGCCGCCAACGGCCTGAACCGGCACGCGACGGTGGTTTGACAGGATCGATGCGGTCATTTCTTCAAGGAAGCGCACCCGGCGCACCGTGCCGTCCCCGCCCTTGTGTTTGCCGGCCCCGCCGGACCCTTTGCGGATGCCAAAGCTTTCCAGCAGAACCGGGAAGCGCCATTCAAGGACTTCCGGGTCGGTCAGACGCGAGTTCGTCATGTGCGAATGCACACCCGACGTCCCGTCATAATCCGGGCCCGCACCGGTCCCGCCACAGATGGTTTCGTAATACTGGTGCGTATCATTGCCCCAGGTGAAGTTGTTCATCGTACCCTGCGCACCCGACATCACGCCAAGGGCGGCATACAGCGTATCGGTGACATGCTGCGATGTTTCAACGTTCCCGGCAACCACGGCGGCCGGATAACGCGGGTTGAGCATCGATCCTTCCGGCACGATCAGATTGACCGGCTTCAGGCACCCGGCATTCAGCGGAATGTCATCATCAACAAGCGTTCTGAAGACATAAAGAACCGCCGCCCTTGTTACCGCCGATGGGGCGTTGAAGTTGTTATCAAGCTGATCGGACGTACCGGTGAAATCAACCGTGGCCGAACGGGTTTCCTTATGGATCGTGACCTTGGCTTTCACCACCGCGCCATTATCCATTTCGTAAGCAAACTCGCCGTCTTTAAGCACATCAATCACACGGCGAACACTTTCCTCGGCATTGTCCTGCACATGGCCCATATAGGCATGCACAACATCAAGCCCGAAGTGATCGACCATCTTGCGCAGTTCCTGCACGCCCTTTTCATTGGCGGCAATCTGCGCACGCAGATCGGCGATGTTCTGATACGGGTTACGCGCCGGATATTTCGCACCTTCCAGAAGCGCGGTCAAACCGGCCTCGTCAAATTTGCCCTGATCAACCAGTTTGAAATTGTCGATCAGAACGCCTTCTTCCTCAAGAATACGGGAATTTGGTGCCATCGAGCCCGGAGTGATCCCGCCCACATCGGCATGGTGGCCACGCGATGCGACATAGAACAGGATTTCCTTGCCATCATCGCCAAACACCGGCGTGATCAAGGTAATATCGGGCAGGTGCGTACCCCCGTTATAGGGATCGTTGAGCATATAAACATCGCCGGATTTCATTTTCCCGGCATTGTTTTCCATGACAGCCCGAACAGACTCACCCATCGATCCAAGATGGACCGGCATATGCGGTGCGTTGGCAATCAGAAGACCTTCCTGATCAAACAGCGCGCACGAGAAATCAAGCCGTTCCTTGATGTTGACCGAATATGACGTGTTGGCAAGCGTGACCCCCATCTGTTCGGCGATATTCATGAACAGGTTGTTGAACACCTCAAGCATCACCGGATCGGCCTGCGTGCCAATCGCTTCCGACCGTTTGAGCGGCACAACACGCGTCAGCACAAGATGATCCCGACCATTGACCTTGGCCTCCCAGCCCGGATCAAGAACGGTGGTGCCGACCGGCTCGACAATCACCGCCGGGCCGCGCACCGTCGCACCGGGTTTCAGATCTTCGCGTTTATAGAACGGCGTATCTTCGGATTTGCCATCAAACACCACCTTGCGGGTGGCAAGCGGATCGGGTCTGACGCCATCCTTGGCAACTTCGGTTTCGGCATCGGGCAGGCCTTGGGTTTCGCCAATCGCCTCGACCGCGACGGCTTCCACCACCAGCGGCTTTTCATCCATGACAAAGCCGTAACGCTGCTTGTGCTGTTCTTCGAACTGCGCCTTGATCGAGGCAACATCACCGAAATCAACGATCAACGGATTATCCGTGCCGTCATAACGCAGATGCAGCTTTTTCAGCATGCTGATCTTGGCATCGGTAATGCCCTGCTCATGCAGCTCACCACGTGCTTCGGCGGCCAATGCCTCAAGGCTTTCATCAAGCCCGGCAAGGGCAGACGTTTCAAGCTTCGCCTCAACCGCCTGTTCGCGCATTGCGCGGATATCGGCAAGCCCCATGCCATAGGCCGACAGAACACCGGCAAACGGATGGACAAACACGCGTGTCATGCCCAGCGTATCGGCCACCTGGCAGGCATGCTGCCCGCCGGCCCCGCCAAAGCATTGCAGGATGTAATCCGTCACGTCATAGCCACGCTGAACCGAAATCTGCTTGATCGCGTTGGCCATGTTTTCAACCGCGATCCGAAGGAACCCTTCGGCGACTTCTTCAGGGGTGCGCACCTGTCCGGTGGCGTCCTTGATCTTAAGCGCCATGTCGGCAAAGCCCGCCTTGACCGCATCCGCGTCAAGCGGCTCGTTGCCTTCGGGGCCAAACACATTCGGGAAGAATTCCGGCTGCACCTTGCCCAGCATGACATTGATATCGGTCACCGCAAGCGGCCCGCCACGGCGATAGGCCGCCGGTCCCGGATTGGCACCGGCACTGTCTGGACCAACGCGGAAACGCGCCCCATCGAAATGCAGGATCGACCCGCCACCGGCCGCAACCGTATGGATTTTCATCATCGGCGCGCGCATGCGCACACCGGCAACCTGGGTTTCGAAATCGCGTTCATATTCGCCGTCATAATGCGAAACGTCGGTCGATGTGCCGCCCATATCAAAACCGATGACCTGATTGAAGCCATCCATTTCCGCGGTCCGCACCATGCCGACAACACCGCCCGC
Organism: Thalassospira xiamenensis M-5 = DSM 17429; assembly: GCF_000300235.2. Taxonomy (NCBI): domain Bacteria; kingdom Pseudomonadati; phylum Pseudomonadota; class Alphaproteobacteria; order Rhodospirillales; family Thalassospiraceae; genus Thalassospira; species Thalassospira xiamenensis. The sequence continues at coordinate 3,416,759 of NZ_CP004388.1, forward strand.
CGGGCCGGACAATATCGCATCCTTGCCCTGGAACTTGGCGGCATCGGTCAACCCGCCATTGGACTGCATGAACATCAGCTTCACACCGCCAAGCTCGCCCGCGACCTGATCAACATACCGGCGCAGGATCGGCGACAGATAGGCATCAACAACCGTGGTATCGCCGCGCGATACCAGTTTCATCAACGGGCTGACCTGATTGCTGACCGATACCTGGGTAAAGCCGATCTCACGTGCGATTTCGGCGGCTGCATTTTCATGTGCGGTATAACGATAGCCATGCATGAACACGATGGCACATGCCCGGATGCCGTCATCAAAGGCGGCCTGCAAGTCACGGCGCAGGTTTTCACGATCAAGGGCTGTCAGTTCCGCGCCCTGCGCGTCAAAGCGGCCATCGGCCTCGATCACGCGCTCATAAAGCATTTCCGGCAGCTTGATATTGCGATCAAACAGCTTCGGGCGGTTCTGATAGGCAATGCGCAATGCATCGCGGAAACCGGTCGTCGTCACCAGAACCGTGCGGTCGCCTTTGCGTTCCAGAAGCGCATTGGTCGCAACCGTCGTGCCCATCTTGACGGCTTCGATTTTCTCGGCCGGGATTTTCTCGCCCGCCGGAACTTCAAGCAGCTCACGAATGCCCTGAATGGCGGCATCGGCATAACGTTCCGGGTTTTCCGACAGCAGCTTGTGCGTCAGAAGGCTGCCATCGGGTTTGCGCGCGACGATATCGGTAAAGGTACCGCCACGGTCGATCCAGAACTGCCATTTCGGCTGTCCAGTCGTCTGATCAGTAGTCTGCGAAGCGGGCGAATTTTGGGTGTGCGAAGCCATGATGCTTACTCCTTCAGCATCGTATTCAAACAAATCTTGCGAATGCGCCGACCGTTAAACGGCGCGGGTCAGCCGTTCATTTTCTGCGGAAGCCAGGTGGCGATTTCGGGGAAGACCGTAATCAGCAAAACCGCCAGCAAAAGCAGGAAGAAGAACGGCAGGGAAGCCAGTGCAATGGAAAACAGGTTTTTGCCTGTCAGCCCTTGCAGAACGAAAAGGTTGAAACCGACCGGCGGGGTGATCTGCGACATTTCGACCACCAGCACCACATAGATGCCAAACCACAAAAGATCGATCCCGGCGGCCTGCACCATCGGCAGGATCACCGACGTGGTCAGAACCACCACCGAAATCCCGTCAAGGAAGCAGCCCAGCACGATAAAGAACACCGTCAGCGCGGCAAGCAACGCATAGGGCGAAAGGTTCATTTCCGCGATCCATGCCGCAAGCTCGCGCGGAATGCCGGTAAAGCCCATGGTGACGGTCAAAACCGCCGCCCCGGCAAGGATGAAACCGATCATGCACGATGTGCGCGTCGCCCCCATCAGGCCGTCGATAAAGCTCGCCCGGTTAAGCGACCCGCTGATGGCGGACAGGATCAGCGCACCGACCACGCCAAAGGCCGCGGCCTCCGTCGGGGTGGCAATCCCGCCATAGATCGACCCGATCACACTGGCAATCAGCACAATCACCGGGATCAGGCGGCCAGACGCCCGGACCTTTTCCATAAAGCCCATATCCGGCCCGGCAGGCGGCATCTTGTCCTTGTTCGCCGTCGCCCAGATCATGACAAAGCCCATGAACAGGATGATCAGCATCGCACCGGGCAGGATGCCGGCAATGAACAGGCGCGCAATCGAAAGCTCGGCCGAAACGCCATACACGATCAGGATGATCGATGGCGGGATCAGAAGCCCAAGCGTCCCTGACCCGGCCAGCGTGCCAAGGATCAGCCTGTCGGCATAGCCCTGCTTGCGCAGTTCCGGGATCGACATCCGGCCAATCGTGGCCGCCGTCGCCGCCGACGAACCCGATACGGCGGCAAAAATGCCGCAGCCCAGAATATTGACATGCAGCAACCGCCCCGGAAGCTTGTTCAGCCAAGGTGCCAGGCCGGTAAACATATCCTCGGACAACCGCGACCTAAACAGGATTTCACCCATCCAGATAAACAGCGGCAGCGGCGCCAGCGACCAGCTTGCCAGCCCCGACCACGCGGTCGTCGCGATGATCGGTCCGGTCTGCGCGCTGGTGAAAAATTCAAGTCCGATGACACCGACCGCAAATAACGACAATGCCACCCAAAGCCCCGCCCCCAGAAACAGGAACATCAACCCCATAAGGATCAGGCCGATTTCAAGTACTTCCATGACCGTCCCCCTATTCCGTCAGTTCGCTGGTTTCGCGCGTGGCAAAGACGGGCGCACGACCGCGCGCCACATCAAACAATGCTTCAAGCATGGCGATGGTAAAAACAATCAACCCGAACGCCATCGCCGCTTGCGGGATCCACAATGGAAAGGCCAGAACACCGGGCGACGTATCGCCATAGGAAAAACTTTCCTCGGCCAGCACGGCCATCCAATAGGCGAAATACCCGCCAAGAAAACTTGCCAGCGCCAGCGTGATGCTCTCGATCCCCCGGCGCAAACCGCCCTTAAGGTGCGATAACACAATCAGAACCCGGATATGGGTGCCCGCCCGAAGGGCCGGACCAAGTGCGAGGAACGTCCCCGCCGCAAGCGAGAACCCGGCAAGCTCGTTGGCATCATGCACGGCAATTCCGACAAACCGGCCCAGCGACGAGGCCAGGATCAGCAATGCGATGGCAACCAGAAAAATGGCTGCTAACCCCGCACTGAATTTGAACAAATAATCTAATGATCTGCGCACAGCAGTCCCCTTTCCGCCCGCGGGATTTCCCAGTGGTGGCTGACAATACGGACAGTCATATCATGAATTTCGGCGGGGCGTCCCGATCCGGGCGTCTTCACCCGGATCGGAAAAGTCGGTTCGTCGCTTACTTTTTATAAGCGTCGATGATGGCGGCACCGGCATCACCGGCTTCTGCCTGCCAATCGGCAACCATCTGATCGCCAACCTTGGCCAGACCGGATTTCAGCGCGTCGCTCGGGGCGGCAACATTCATGCCGTTATCGGCCAGAACCTTTTTCTTCTCGTCGGTCTCGGCCATGCTCATTTCCCAGCCACGCGTTTCGGCTTTGGCGGCGGCGTCCATGACGGCTTTCTGTACTTCCGGCGACAGACCGTCAAATGCCTTGGCATTGACGATCACCATGTTTTTCGGAAGCCATGCCTGAACGTCATAGAAGTTTTCGACAAAGTCCCATGCCTTGGAATTCGCACCGGTCGAGGGCGAGGTCATCATCGCTTCGACAATGCCGGTCGCAAAGGCGGTCGGGATTTCCGGCACTTCAACCTGGGTACCGACCATGCCGGTCAGGTCTGCCAGTTTCGACGTTGCCGAGTTATAGGCGCGGAACTTCATGCCTTTAAGGTCTTCGACCGAATTAACCGGCTTTGCGGTATAAAGACCCTGTGCCGGCCATGCGACCGCATAAAGAACCTTAAGGCCATCACCGGCCAGTTTTTCTTCAATCGCCGGGCGCGATGCATCCCAAAGCTTTTTGGCTTCGTCATAGCTGGTCGCAAGGAACGGGATCGCGTCAACGCCGTAAATCGGGTCTTCATTCGACAAAAGCGAAATCAGGGTTTCACCCGCCGGAACCAGACCGCGCTGCACCGAACGCTTGATGTCGGGGTGCTTGAACAGCGAACCACCGGAATGAACGGTGATGTCAAGCTCACCGCCGGTCGCTTCTTTCACGTCCTTGGCAAATTCGATGATGTTCTGGGTGTGGAATGTCGCGTCCGGATACGGGGTCGCCATATCCCATTTTTCGGCGGCCATGGCAAAACCGGCCGACATCGTGATTGCGGCAACTGCGACGGTGGAAAGTGCCTTTTTAAGCATCAGTCAAGTCTCCCTGTGTGTGATGAGGCCGACATGCATTTTTTCGCGCATCTCGTGACTCCGAAGTAGCCTCCCAACAGAACGGTCACATTTTACTGATAAATTGTCAATGTTATTTCATGGCTGATATGCAAAATGCGGGAAACGACGCAGGATATTTTATCGGCATTGACCCGCCAGAGCGCGCCATCAATATGATATTCCTCGATTTATGGCCGTGTGCTAGGCTCCGCGCAAATAACAAACAGGGAGAAAGCCCGTGCATGATCTTTCGGGGAAATCAGTCTGGATTACTGGTGCCGGAAGCGGCATCGGCGAGGCAATCGCAAAATCGCTTGCCGCGGCGGGCGCGCATGTCGCCCTGTCCGCACGGCGCGAAGAAACACTTCAGCAGGTCGCAGACACGATCAGGTCAGAGGGCGGAAAGGTCGAAATCCATCCGCTTGATATCAGCAACAGCGATCAGGTCGCGGACGCCGCGCGCAACATTCAGGCGTCCATGGGCAAAATCAATGTCCTGATCAATTGTGCGGGCATGAACACCCCCAAACGGCATTGGCGCGATCTTGATATTGCCGACTGGCACCGCATCGTCGCGGTCAATCTCAATGGTGTGGCGAACACGGTTTGCGCAACCCTGCCCTTCATGCGTGATCAACAGGACGGGTTGATCATCAATATCGCGTCATGGGCGGCAAAGCATGAATTCCCCGTCGCGGGCCCGGCCTATGTCGCGTCAAAACGCGGCGTTGTCGACCTGTCGCACAGCATCAATCAGGAAGAAATGCACAACAATATCCGCTGCTGCTGCATAAGCCCCGGCGAAGTCGCCACCCCGATCCTTGACCAACGCCCCGTCCCGATCAAAGAAGACGAACGCGCCCTGATGCTAAAACCCGACGATCTGGCCGACATGGTCGCCTATGTCGTCGCCGCCCCGGCACGGGTTTGCTTCAACGAAATCATCATGTCCCCGACCCATAACCGAACCCTTCTGCCGCAGCCCTAAAACGCAGACATGAAAAAGGCAGCCCCGATACCCATCGCGCTGCCCTTTGTCTGCTCTTCAGAAACTCTGGAAGTCAATCACATCGCACTGGCCGCGCGCGATGCCTGATCATACACGCCCGAAATCGCGCGCAGCGTCTTGGCCACATCGCCGACTTCCTCGTGATTAACACCCAGTCGCTGGAACGTCTCCACCAGACAGGCTTCGCGCACCTCGCGGTATTTCTCGCACATCGCGCGGCCGTCCTTGGTCGTCGAATAATGCACTTCCTTGCCGCGCTTGATCCCGTCAACCAGTCCCAGCTTGCGCAGCTTCTTAAGCGAATAATTCACCAGATGGCTGTCTTCGACATTCAGAACGAAACAGACCTCCGACAGGCTTTTTTCCCGCTCGCGTGAATTGACGTTATGCAGAACAAGGATATCAAGAACCGAAACATCGGGCATGCCCGCCGCCCGCATGCACCGCACCATCCAGCGGTTAAACGCATTGCCCGACAGGATCAGGGCAAATTCAAGCTCGGAAAGCTCGGCCGCGCGTTCCGAAACAAGATGTGACGATGATACGATACGTGGTTTGTCGGTCCGTGGTGTGTCGGTCATGCGGCGTTCCTGAAATCCCGGTGTTAACTTTCGCGATGCGCTTTGCGGCATTCACTTATACGCTTTGTCGGGATTTTATCGCAAAAAAAGCAGCCCGGACAAGGCCAGGCTGCACATTAATGTCGACATTTCACCATCAAAGTGATCGCATGCGTTCCAGGAACCCGTCAATCTGGCCGCGCAAATGACCGCTTTGCGTGCCAAGATTATCGGCCGAACCATGCACGTCATTGGCGGCAACATTGGTTTCGGCAACTGCTGCCGATACGCCCTGCATGGCGGCGGATATTTCCTCGGTCCCGGCGGCGGCCTGTTCGACATTCTGCGAAATCTCGCTGGTCGCGACCGTCTGTTGTTCGACTGCGGCGGCAACGGCCGATGCCCGTTCACTGATGTCGGAAATCATCCGCACGATTTCATCAATCGCCTCAACCGCCAATCCGGTCGCCTGCTGGATACCGTTAATCTGGCTGGTGATTTCATCGGTGGCCTTGGCCGTCTAATTGGCAAGGTTCTTGACCTCGCTTGCCACAACCGCAAAACCTTTGCCTGCATCACCGGCACGGGCGGCTTCGATGGTGGCATTAAGCGCCAGAAGGTTGGTCTGCCCGGCGATATCGCTGATCAGGCCAATGACCTCGCCGATCTTGAGCGCCGCATCATTCAGCCCCTGAATGTTTTCATTGGTATGGCGCGCACGTTCGGTTGCCGATTGCGCCATGTTCGATGTTTCGCTGACCTGACCGGAAATCTCGTTGATGGATGCCGCAAGCTCGGTCGCCGCCGTCGCGACAAGCTGCACATTCGCCGATGCTTCCTCGGTCCCCGATGACACCGCCAGGGACTGGTTTGCCGCAGTATCCGCACTTTTGCGCAGCACATTTGACACTTGATGCAGCTGGTCAACGGCACCGCCAACCTCGGCCATGACGGCCACCACCGCCTGATCAAACTCGCGGATATACCGCTCCTGGGTTTCCAGGCGTTTACGGCGGCGCTCGTCAGCCTCGCGCTGGGCGGCTTCAAGCTTGACGCGTTCAATACCGTATTTCACGGAACACCAGAACCGCCCGGCCCATCTCGCCGATCTCGTCGGCCCGATTGACTTCATTGATGTCGACATCAAAGTCGTTATGCGCCAACCGCGTCATCTTTGTCGTCAGTCCGGCGATCGCGCGCACAATTGCTTTTGACAGCAATACGGACAGCACCAGCAACGCCAACGCCCCCACAACAAACATCACGACCGTCGTGATCAGGCTACGCTGCGAAATGGCGTTTGCCTCCGCCTTCTTCGCGGCTGCGATGGCCGCTATATCGGCACTAAGCTGTTCCAGAACCGGTTCGGCTTCGGCGTAATAGTCGCTCAGCTTGCCCAATTCTTCCTCGCGCTGAAGGATCCCCGCCGCCAGCGCCTTGAAATCCGTCACATAGGATTTCATCAGATCGGCAATCTTTTGCTTTTCCGCAGCAGGAATACTGTCGGCGGCGGTCAATGCCGGACCAAATTCCGCCAGACGGTCATCAATGCGCGCAACATATTTCGGATCAATCCGCGCCAGGAAATCCTTCTCGTGGCGGCGCATCATCAACATGATGATTGTCAGCTTGTCGGCTTTGTACTGATCCAGCGCTTCCTCGACATTGTGAACGGACGCGCGCAGACTGCCAAGCAGGCCGCTTTCTTCATCCAAACCGATTTCGCGTTGCAAATCCGTGATTTTGTCGAATTGCGATGCATAATTGTCAAACGAAGTCTCGATGGACGAAATTTCATCATCAAACGGATCAAGGGCCGAATCATTGGCCAGCTTTTTCAAACCGGCCTGAACAATCGCAACCGTTTCCGCATGGTCGGCGGCGTATTTTTCATCCAACCGCAGCAGAAAGTCTTTTTCACGCCTCCGGGCGTTCAGGAATTCTCGGGCGATCCCGTCAACGATCAATCGGTCATCGACGGCTTCCTCGGCAGTCGTTTCCGCAGTTTGACGCTGATAATCCGCGACAAACAGGACCATGGCAACGATCGCAAAAATAGAAAGCGCAGCTAAACCTATCAACGAAATCTGATAGATCAGCTTCATGCGCGACAAAAAGCTCATTACGAATCTCCCAAGAGACTTATATTCAACAGGACACTAACCCTAGGTATAGTACCATACACTTTGGTATAGTAGGTCACGCGTTTTCCGCCCTATTGCCCTGCATCTGATGCATGAGTGCTATCTTGGGCTGCACCTGTGCGTTTTCATCTCCGGTTGGGTTACCGTTTTGTTACAATGGTGCACGCCGGACTGAAAGACGCCACTTGCCAAGGCCTCAGACCCTTGAAAGGACGCGACATTTACCCCCTGCCGCCGCCGCATCCGGTACACTGCAACGATTCCCTGAATGAAAAGACTGGCTTCCTGCTTCACCTGTACTATCTAATGCGCTTTGCCTGTCGGCATCTGGCCGATACGGCGATAAATGAATGTCCTTTTCGCAACCAAGAGCCTGATCAGAAGTATGAGCATCTGGGGTAAAATCATCGGCGGCACCGCGGGCTTTGCCCTTGGCGGGCCGCTTGGCGCCATTCTGGGGGCGGCGGCCGGTCATGTCGTCGACAGGATCAAGCACAATATCCGCACCGCCCGCATTGGCGGCTATAGCGGCAGTACACAGGGCAGCTTCCCCGGCGGGCAGGATGCGCGTCAGGTCGCCTTTGCCACTGCCGTTGTCGTGCTTTCGGCCAAGATGGCCAAGGTCGATGGCGTGGTGTCGCGTGATGAAATCAACGCCTTCAAGCGCGTGTTTCACATCCCGCCCGGCGAGGAAAAGAATGTCGGTCGCCTGTTTGACATGGCGCGCAAGTCATCCGACGGCTTTGAACCCTACGCCCGGCAGATCGCCCTTCTGTTCCGCGGCGAACGTGCTTTGCTCGAAGGCATCCTCGAAGCGCTTTATCAGATCGCGCTGGCCGATGGTGCCCTGCACCCGGCCGAAAAGGACTTCCTGCACAAGGTCGCAACCATTTTCGGCTTTGCCGATATTGATTTTGATCGCGTGCATCATGCCTATACCAGCCCCGGCGGCCCCGATCCCTATGAACAGCTTGGGCTGGGCCGCGATGCCAGCGACGATGACCTCAAGGCCGCCCATCGCAAACTGTCGCGCGAAAACCATCCCGACACCCTGATCGCCAAGGGCATGCCGCCCGAATTCATCGAACAGGCAAATCACAAGATGGCCCGCATCAATGCCGCCTGGGATCAGATCCGCAAGGAACGCAATATCCGCTAGGGTCACGCCCTGATAACAGCCACTTGCGACGCACCCCTGCCCTGCATGCAATGATTTCCCTTGCAAGATGCCGCGATTTGCGGTTTGCAGGGGGCCAGTTTTCATGACCTCAAGCTTATCGGTTTTTCCATGGCGCCACCGCTGATCAATATAAACGATATCCGTCTGACCTTTGGCGGCAACGATCTGTTTTCCGATGTTTCCTTTGCCATCGGGGATCGGGATCGCCTGTGCCTTGTCGGGCGCAATGGCGGCGGGAAATCGACCCTGCTTAAAATCATCGCTGGCGAAATCGAAGCCGATGGCGGCGAACGCTTCGTTCAGCCGGGCTGCAAGATCGCCTATCTTAATCAGGAACCGAAATTCGACGGCTACGCCACGGTCGAGGAATATGTTCTGTCCGCGCTCGACGAACATGAAATCGATTATGCCTATCGCGTCTATATGCTGCTGGACTCGGTCAATATCGATCCGCAGGCCGACCCGACCAAACTCTCGGGCGGCGAAGGCCGCCGGGCGGCAATCGCGCGCGCCCTGATCGCCGATCCGCAGGTCCTTCTGCTCGACGAGCCGACCAACCATCTTGACCTGCCGACCATCGAATGGCTTGAGGGCGAGATCAAAAACTTCCGCGGTGCGGTTGTCGTCATCTCGCACGACCGCGCCTTCCTGAACGCGATTTCAACCGGCATCCTGTGGATTGATCGCGGCGTCATGCACCGCACCGATCAGAACTTCTCGAAATTCGAAGAATGGTCCGAGGAAATCTTCCGCAAGGAAGCCGAAGAACGCGCCAAGCTTGATAAACTGATCGCCCAGGAAACCGTCTGGTCCGTGCAGGGCATCTCGGCGCGCCGCAAACGCAACCAGGGCCGTCTGCGCCGCCTGTGGGACATGCGCGAAACCCGGTCGCAGCAGATCGAACGCATCGGCAACGTGTCGCTGGCGGCTGACGCCGGCAGCACATCGGGCAAGGTCGTGATCGAGGCCACCGACATCACCAAATCCTTTGGCGACAGAACGATCCTGACCGGTTTCTCGACCCGTATCCTGCGCGGCGACAAGGTCGGCATCATCGGCCCGAACGGGGCGGGCAAAACCACCCTGCTTAAAATGCTGACCGGGCAACTTGAACCCGATAGCGGCACGATCAAGATCGGCACCAACCTCAATGCCAGCTATTTCGATCAGAAACGTGCGGCCCTTGATGACAATATGACCCTGTGGGATACGCTGTGCGATATCGGCGGCGATCAGGTCATGGTGCGTGGCAATCCGCGCCATGTCGTAAGCTATCTGCGCGATTTCCTGTTCGACGAAAAACAGGCGCGCAGCCCCGTCGGTGCCCTGTCGGGTGGGGAGCGCAACCGGCTTTTGCTGGCCAAACAGCTTGCCAAGCCGACCAACCTTCTGATCATGGACGAACCGACCAACGATCTCGATATGGATACGCTTGATCTGTTGCAGGAAATGCTCGCCGATTACGAAGGCACGCTTTTGCTCGTCAGCCACGACCGTGATTTCCTTGATCGCGTCGTGACCTCGTCCATCGTGATGGAAGGCAACGGCATCGCCACCGAATATCCCGGCGGCTATTCCGATTATATCGCCCAACGCAAACTGTCCGCCGCCCCGGCTGTCGCCGAGGAAAAGCTGGGCAGCACATCGGGCAAAGGCGGCAAAAAATCCGTCTCGTCACAGGCCGCCAAGCCCAAACCGACCGGCAAGATGAGCTACAAGGACCAGCGCGAATACGACAACCTGCCCGGCCAGATCGCCAAGCTCGAGGCCGAGATTGCCGAAATCGAAGCCGCCCTGTCCGATGGCAGCCTGTTCACCAAGGACCCGGATGCCTTCCAGAAAAAGGTCGACCGCATGGCCGCCGCCCGTGCCGAACTCGAAGCGGGCGAAGAACGCTGGCTCGAACTCGAAATGCTCCGCGAGGAACTCGGGCTGTCATAACGCTTCACAGCCAATGCTTTACGGCACTATTCGGATCGGTCACAATTTACCCGACAACTGAAAACAATTCACTTGTCGGGTTGCTCTTTCCATCGGATGAAGGGGCATACCGATAAACCCGCAAACGCGCCACCAGCGCCGATGCGCTTTGCCGAAAGCCCCTGCCATGCCCCTCAAAGCCGTTCTGATGGCCCTGTCCGTTGCCGTGATCTGGGGCGTCAATATGCTGACCGTCAAAGGCGCGGTCAGTGAAATACCGCCCCTGATGCTGACCGCGATCCGTTTTGGATCGGTTGCGATCCTGCTTTTGCCCTTCACCAAAATGCCGTCTGGCCGCTTTGGCCGTCTGGCCATTCTGTCGGTCATCTTTGGCACCGGCCATTTCGGCGTGCTGTTCTTTGCGCTTTCGATGCTTGATGCCGGGCCGGTGGCGATTATCGTTCTGCTTGGTGTGCCGTTCTCCTCGATGCTGGCGACCTATTTCTTCAATGACCGGCTGGGCTGGAAACGGCTTTCGGGCATGACGCTGGCCTTTGTCGGGGTGATGATCATGTTCTGGGACCCGACCATGACCGACCTGCAATTGCCCCTGTTGCTGGTGGTGTTTGCCGCCTTCATGTGGGCGGTTGCCAATGTCATGATCAAAAAACTCGGCAATATCGACACCTTCCAGCTTAATGGCTGGATGGCTTTGATGGCCGCCCCGCAATTGCTGATCCTCTCGCTGTTCCTCGAACCGGCTGCGGTTGAGGCGGTGTTCAATGCAAGCTGGGTCGCATGGGCCAACACGAGTTTCACCGTCGTGATGTCGTCCATCGTGGCCTATGGCTTCTGGTATCATTTGCTGAAAACACAGGATGTGAATGTGGTGGTGCCGTGGTCGTTGCTGGCCCCGGTGATCAGTGTTGCCGGATCGTTCATTGTCTTTAACGAACCGATCAGCACCCTTAAAATCATCGGCGGCCTGACGGTTCTGGCCGGGGTTGGCGTGATCATGCTGCGCAAACCGCCGCAGCAACAGGAACAGGGAATGGACTGACCCGAGATGTCTGCTGGAAACACGGATTTCAAGAACCGCATCATCGCCCGCCCCTCGCCCAATTACGGCGACAGGCCCGATTGCGTACCGATTGATATCCTCGTCCTGCATTATACCGGCATGCAAAGCGGTAAGGCCGCCCTTGATCGCCTGTGTGATCCGGCGGCCTCGGTCTCAAGCCATTATCTGGTCGAGGAAGACGGCACCATTTTCCGTCTGGTGGACGAGGATAAACGCGCCTGGCATGCCGGGCGCGGTCAGTGGCAGGAATGCGATGATGTGAATTCCAGTTCCATCGGCATTGAAATCGTCAATCCCGGCCATGAATTCGGTTATCGTCCCTTTCCCGACATCCAGATCGACGCCGTCATCGCGCTGTGTCGCGATATCCTGACCCGTCACGATATCCGACCGGATCGCATCATCGCCCATTCCGACATGGCCCCGGACCGCAAGGAAGACCCCGGTGAACTTTTCCCATGGGATCGTCTGGCGGCAAACGGCATCGGCCTGTGGCCCACGGCGGACATCACCAAAAACGATGCCGCCTGCACCGAAACCGAATTCGATGCGATGCTCGACCGTCTGGGATATGGCCCGAATGACGCGCTTGAACGCCGCATCGCCTTTCAGCGTCACTGGCGGCCATCCAATATTTCGGGAAATGTGGACGGTGAATGCGCCGCAATTTTGCGCGCATTGCTCGATAAAGCCGGACTTTACTGAACGATCAGGCCACCCGGATTGGCAATCGGCACATCGGATAACCCGACATAGCGGGCAAAACCGACCCGGCTAAAGCCAAGATGCCGGTGATAGATACCATCCACCACCCCGGTCAGAAGCCCGCGCGCCATTTCCCGGTCAAAATCGTTCAGCACCGGCGCCAGATCGGACCGCAGGCTCAAATACCGCTCCTCAATCTCGACCGCAGGCAAAAGCACCTTGAACCCCGTCAGGCTTTTCTGATCCCCACCAGCAAAACGCAGAAAGGCCAGATCGCTAAACAGCACATCGACATGGTGCCGTTTAAGCATCTCGAACCCCTTGGCATATTCGGCAACTTCCACCGGATGCATGGTTTCGTTGGCAAGGATTTCCGCCGGATAGGACTGCCCGATCACTTTAAGCCAGTTGGTGTTATCAAGGCTGCGCATCCCCTGATAGGTCGCAAGGCTGAAACCCGAATTGACCACGGCCACCGTCACCTTGCTAACCAGGGACTGGGACGATATCACAAGCCCGGTTTCATCAGCCTTGGCAAGATCATCAAGCAAAACGCCATCCACCGCCCCCTGCCGCAGCGAGAAACGGCACCGCGCCATCGGCATCGCGACAAAACTGACGGAATGCCCGGCATTTTCAAGGAACCGGGTCGCCAGATCCACCGCAAGCCCGCGCGCAACACCCTGATCGTCATAGGCATAAGGCGGCCAGTCGTCATAGCACAGACGCACGTCTTTCGCCTGCGCCCCAAAAGACACAGCACAAAAGATCAATATTGCGCCTGAAATCCAAAGCGCCGCACGCATGGCCAATCCTTCAAATGAAAATCCGGCATCATCAATATGAGCCTGAAAACACGACATACCCCCTTAAGAGGGATATGGCAAACCCGCAGATTTCCGGGCTTCCATGCGTTTTTGGCATGGTTCGGATAACGATCGTATAAGTCCCTGTACAAACTGCTTTTTCTTGACGACGCGATCAATGTCACCTACATCACGCCCACCAGATGGCCGGATGGCCGCCCCTGTTCTTCGGAACGGGGGAGGAAAGTCCGGGCTCCATGGAAATACGGTGCCAGTTAACGGCTGGCGGGGGCGACCCTAGGGAAAGTGCCACAGAAAGCAAACCACCTGATCGCGCAAGCCATCAGGAAAGGGTGAAAGGGTGCGGTAAGAGCGCACCGGTCCTTCAGCAATGCGGGACGCATGGTAAACCCCACCGGGAGCAAAACCTAATAGGAATGGTCGGCCGGATGCTTCGGCATTGTCGGCAGGCGGGTTTCCGCGCCACCATTCGGGTTGGTTGCAGGAGGCGTCCGGCGACGGGCGTCCCAGATGAATGGCCATCCAGTGCGGTTCGCCGCATGGACAGAACCCGGCTTACAGGCCATCTGGTCTATTTTCTTTTTTGCCCGATATGACATCGGCGGGGACATGCCCCGCCGTGAATGCCTTAACCGCGTTCGGCGATGGATTGCGCGAAATACTTATCGGCATCTTCCTGGGTGCCAACGTCGAAACTCGCTGCCGTCTGATCCTTGATGATCTTGCCAAGGGTCGGCATCACCTTGCGATCCACCTGGCTCTCGATGCTCCAGAGTTTGGACCGCATCAACGATTTCGCACAATGCAGGAACGCTTCCGCGACCCGGATTTTGATCACCGTGATCGGCGGTTTTGGCGTATCGGCAAAATGCGCCAGCAATGCCGGATCATTATGGATTTCCGCCGTGCCATTCACACGCAGCGTATCGTTGAAACCGGGCACGAAAAACAGCATCCCGACATTCGGGTTTTCAATGATGTTCGATAACGTATCAACGCGATTGTTGCCCGGACGATCCGGCATCAGAAGCGTATTGTCATCAAGCACCTTGATAAAGCCCGGCCCGTCGCCGCGCGGGCTGACATCGGCATTGCCCTTGGCATCGGCCGATGAAATCACGGCAAAGGGTGCCAGTTCGATAAAATGCCGGCAATGCGGGTCAAGCTTCGTCAATGCCTTGGCAACCGCCAATTCCATCGGCATTCCGTAAATCTCGCGCAGCTTCTCGGCAGTATCGATCTTGGTCATGGGGCAAACCTTTTCAGGGGACGATTATCATGGTGACGGGCGGCAAAACTGCGACAAACCCAGATGCAAGTCAATCGCAATCCCCCCCGATCACCTGATCTGTCGTGCAAACTTTGGCAAACTCGCCGTTCAAACTCGCCAGCGCCACATCATGCACAAGATCGGCACCAAACACCCGCCCATCGGGCAATTTGCGCTCAAACGCAAAACAGGCATCACTGACAATCGTCACCTCAAAGCCAAGGTTCGCCCCCATCCGCGTCGTGGTATTCACGCAATGATCAGTCGATATCCCGCAACAAACGATCCGGTTGATCCCGCGCGCCCGCAAATCGGCCTCAAGGCGCGTTCCGATAAACGCCGAATTGACCTGCTTGCCATAAACCGGCTCACCATCCTTCGGTGTGGCAAACTCAATAAATTCATGCCCCGGATGATCGGGATAAAGCCGCGAAATCGGCGTGGTCGAATCATGGCGCACATGGATCACCGGCCATCCCATTTCGCGCCAATGCGCCAAAATCTTTGCCCCGTTTGCTTCCGCCCCCGGATTATTGCGCTGCCCCCAATAATCCAGATCGGCAAAACCCTGCTGCCAGTCGATCATGATCAGGGCGGTATTTGCGGTTTTGGTTTCGGTCATTCTCAATCTCTCCGGCGCGGTTGAATGTTGGCCCTAGATTATCCGATCCCCGAATGGCATAAATGACAACAACCCCTCATTTCAGGACAAAGCCCCTTGATGCCCCGGCTGCCCCGCCTCATCGTTTTCATCCTCACCCCGCAAACCGTGATGCTTGATGTCACCGGCCCCTTACAGGCGTTTCACGAGGCCCGCGATCCGGCAACCGGCACCCCGCTTTATCGCACCATATTGGCCTCAAGCCACGGCGGCCCGATCATGACCGATACCGGCATCGCATTGGATACCGTCGCCCTTGCCGATCTTGATCCGGGTGAAATCCACACCCTGATCGCCGCCGGGTCCGATGAAATGCTTGATGCCCTTGGCGATGCCAATCTGATCGGCTGGCTTGAAAAACACCGCGCTCAAATCCCCCGCATCGGCTCGGTCTGCATCGGGGCGTTTATTCTCGGCGCCGCCGGGATACTTGATAATCGCGCCTGTGTCACCCACTGGCGCTGGTGCGACCGCCTGCAAGCCATGTTCCCGCAAAGCCGTGTCGCCCCCGATCCGATCTTTGTCCGCGATGGTCCGGTCTGGACCTCGGCCGGGGTAACAACCGGGATTGATATGGCGGTCGCGATGATCGAACAGGATCTTGGCCGTGACGTCGCCCTTGCCGTCGCGCGCAGCCTGATCGTCTTCATCCGCCGCCCCGGCGGCCAATCACAATTCAGCCTGCCGCTTGAACATCAGGCCAATGACAATACCGGGCGCTTTGATGCCCTGCATGGCTGGATCACGCAAAACCTTCAAACCCGCCTTTCGGTCGAGGACCTCGCCGAACAGACGGGCATGAGCCCGCGCAACTTTTCACGCACCTACAAATCCGCCACCGGCCTGAGCCCGGCGCGCGCGGTCGAACTGATGCGTCTCGAAGCCGCAAGAACCGCCCTTGAACAAACCGACAAACGCATCAGCCAGATCGCGCTTAATTGCGGCTTTGGCGATGACGAACGCATGCGCCGCTGCTTCGTCAAACATCTGGGCGTGGCACCCAGCGACTATCGCGAACGGTTCAAATTGTAATATTTAACTTCCTCAAAAAACCAATATCACATCGAAGAAATTATTTACTTGGTTCCATTCTTAACAATTGAAACTGCCTTCAATAATTTATCCGACATTTTTGGATCTATATCGCTTCGGCTCAATATCTCGGCAGCCATTCTGTCATATTCTTCAAAATCGAGGGTACCAGACTGAGAAATTCGATCAATGTAACCACAAATATCGAGAGACTTACAGTAAATAAGAGCTAGTCGTGGGAACCCAAAATCTCTTAATATCATGGCATCTAGATACATCTTATCTATAAAAAATAGGTTCTTATCTGATCCGGAGTAAGCATTATTTCTTTTCATAAAATGATATAATTTTATACGAAACGCCCACAATGTGCTCCGATCATCTTCATCAAGCAATAACTCACCCGTTTCCTGCCCATTAAATTCAAAATTCAATCGACAGTAATATTCACCGCACTCCGATGACTTAACCGTAATATAATTGCGATCAATCTCTACCAAAAAATTAAACACATTTTTCAGCCCAATAACCTTATGACTGAACTCAAAATTCTTCGGATTATTGATGTCTATTGTATATTGTGAATATTCAAGGGAATAAGATACGCTCGGAATCAATAAAAGAATAAAAACAGCAAATGCGCGCATCACCCCACCCCCAAGACCCTAGACTCAACGAAGATTATCAACTTCGCACTTTCTGAGATTGAACAGACGACGTCCAGAAACCACCTAAAGCCACCCTTTCCGCTTGAAATACCAAAGCGGAAGAACAGCCGACAGCACCATCAGGCCAATCGCCAGCGGATAACCAAACTGCCAGTCAAGCTCCGGCATGACGCTGAAATTCATGCCGTAAATGCTCGCGATCAAAGTCGGCGGCAGGAAGGCAGCCGCCGCGACCGAAAAAATCTTGATGATATTGTTCTGTTCCAGATTGATCATGCCCAGCGTCGCATCAAGCAGGAACGTCACCTTGTTGGCGATGAAATTGGCATGTTCGGTGATCGACACGATATCGCGCGAAATGGTTTTAAGCCGCGTCTTGGCATCCTTTTTAAGCCGCGTCTGTGTTGACAGAAACAGCCCCAGCCGATGCAGGTTCAGCAAACTGTCCTTAGCCTTGCCCGAAAGGTTCCCGGCCCGCCCGATGCGGCGCAGAACCGCGCGGTGATCCTGATCATGGGCCGGGTCATCGGGATTGGCGAAAACGATGTTTGACAACCCTTCAAGGTCGGCGGCCGCCTGTTCCATGATATCGGCCAGCCGGTCAACAATCTGTTCCAGCAACCCGAACAGAACCGCCTCGGCACTCGATGCCAGCGACGGGCTGCGATTGACCCGCCGGATAAAGGTCTTGAACGGCACCGGGTCGGCATAGCGCAGCGTGATCAGGGTTTTCTTGACCAGGATAAAGGTGATCGCGGTGGTTTCGGGCTCGTCACTATTGGCCTTGTTTAGCACCGATACCGTCATGAAAAGCGCGCCGTCTTCGTCATACAATCGCGATGAAAGCTCGATCTCCTGCATTTCCTCGCGGGTCGGGACTTCGATATCGAACCGCTTCTCGATCTCGTGAATTTCGTCATCGGACGGGTTCAAAAGGTCGATCCAGACCGGTGTGCGCTCCGCCTTTGGCGGCTTTGCGACACTTTCCGCGCTGTTAACTTCGCCATCAACAGCATCGCCGCTACTGACCAATGCAGCATCATCCGCCGGGGCGGCGGTATCGTCGGACGGGGTCCGGGCCGGGGCAAAAAATTCGTTGCTGTCCATGGTCACTCTCCATCCGCGCCGGTTGACCGGACATTGCCGGGTGCCGGTCTATTTCGGGCTTGTGCGCTTCCTGTCATAGGCCCGAAGGCCCCGTTCTGTCACGCGCCAAGCCATTACAAATCGGTTAAACACCGCCAAGGCACATCATCGCGCTATTGAAACGGCAGAACCGTCTGAAACGCAAACGGATCAATATCCGCATCGTTCCCGCGTTTTTCATCAAACTGCGCCTTGGCATAGGTCAGGAACTCATCCTTGCTGATCATTTTGTCAGAATTGGCGTCAACACTGCCAAACAGCAATTCGAGCCGTCGGCTTTCGGTCCGCAACCGCTGGCGGTTGGCTTCCGCCGTGCCCGGCAATGCCTCGACCGCGGCAAATTCACGCCCCACCAGAACACTGTCGCCATTGATATCGCGCCGCCGGAACATCCAGCTGGCATAGGCCGCCGCCTCGTCCGCACTGATCCGCCCGTCATGATCCATATCGATCGGGTGATATTGCTGCCGATACATCGTGACCTGTTCGGGGATGCCGGTCGCGGCGGCACTCGCCGCATTCTGATTGGCCAGCGCCTTGGCAATCGCATCCTCAAGTCCGGGGATTGCCGCCGCACCCGTGCCGTTGGTGCCAGTCCCCGTCGGCAGACCCTCGCCATCCTCAAGCCCGCCCAATCCGTTAAGCGCGCCCAAACCGCCAAGCCCGAACTGCCCCATCAATTGCGGATTATTCTGCAACTGCTTCATGATCAGTGGCAATAACTGGCGCATTTCAGGCGATGTGACTTCGGGCGAAATCGTCGCACTGCCCTTATCCATCTGAAGGCTCTGGGCATGCACCGGCCCCCGAAGGCTCAAAACCGCCACAACGGCACACGTCATTAACAATATGGCAGCTTTTTTCCGCAACACTCGTTCCCTTCGCCTGTCCTGACGCCGCCCCGCCTCAGGATCACCATCATAGCATATCAGCACGGACCAGATCGCGGGCAACATTGCCCCATCAAAACCGATTAACGATCAAATGCCAATCCCCGAAGCCGGGATCGGCCCCCAAACCGGATCATCGCCATGTTGCGTGAAAAGCCTCTCCGTCATCCCGTCAAATCCCATGCCGATCAAAAAAGGTCTGCGAATGGATTTGCATGGGCGCGCGTGGGGGCATCTATGGGCTTTCATGGGCAACAGGTAAAAATCACCCGGAAAACGGTTACTTTTGGCCCATTTCCACCCCATTCCGATCTGCCGCAAAGCCGCAGGAAACCACATTATCACCCTATTTGATCCCATCAATTCCCATTGACCCCCATCAAATCCCATGGTACCCCATAACTAGGCACATTTACGGTGTCATGCGGGGCATATCCATTTCGGCGCGGAAACTGATCACTCTCTGGCGGTTCGAAATGGTTTTTTGATCAGGGGAATGGCGAAGTGCTGTTCACAGGAACGCACATTCACAAGCTGGACCGAAAAGGGCGCGTCTCCGTGCCCAAGCGGTTCCGCGCGACCCTGGAACGTGAAACCTTCGCTGGCATCTATCTGTATCAATCCCACAAGGAAGCCGCCCTTGAAGGCTGTGGCGAAAGCCACATGGACCGCATTGCCGCGTCGATTGACGAACTGGCGATGTTCTCCGACGAGGCCGACGACCTTGCCGATACCATTCTTGGCGCATCCCACATGCTGCCGTTCGACGGCGAAGGCCGCATCATCCTGCCCCCGGAACTGATCGAATTCGCCCGCATCGAAGATCAGGTCGCCTTTGTTGGCCGTGGCCGCACCTTCCGTATCTGGAACCCGGAAATCTTCAAACCGCTGCAGGACGCCAGCCGCACCCGCACCTTCAATCGCGGATCGACCCTCAAACTCAAACCGGCATCCGATTTCGCGCCGGGCAGCCGCCCCGCTGCCCCGACCAGTGAAATCGCCCCGGATGAAGAGGGACCAGATGATGGGGGGAGCGCGTGATGAGCATCCATGACCTCAGCTTCGCCACAGGCGATGGCCCGCACAAGCCGGTGCTATTGCGCGAAGTTCTCGATGCCCTGGCCCCCAGGGCGGGCGAGATCATGGTGGACGGCACTTTTGGCGCGGGTGGATATTCCCGCGCCATTCTCGATCATGCGGACTGCGAACTTTACGCCATTGACCGCGACCCGACCGCCGTTGCCACCGGAAGAGCAATGGAAGCCGATTATGCCAATCGCTTCCACATGCTCGAAGGCTGCTTTGGCGATATGGGCACCCTTTTGCCCGCCGCTGGCGTTGATCAGGTGGACGGCATCGTCCTTGATATCGGCGTATCTTCCATGCAGCTTGATCAGGCCGACCGCGGATTTTCCTTCCGCGAAGACGGGCCGCTCGATATGCGCATGTCGATGTCCGGCCCGACGGCGGCTGATTTCATCAATACCGCCGACGAAGAAGACATCGCCAACGTCATCTATCGCTATGGCGAGGAACGCGCATCGCGCAAGGTCGCGCATAAAATCATCGAAATGCGCGCCGAGGCCCCGTTTGAAACCACCCTGCAACTGGCCCGCGCGGTGCGGTCGGTCGTGCGCAAATCCAAGGACGGCATTGATCCCGCCACCCGCACCTTCCAGGGCCTTCGCATTTACGTCAATGACGAGCTCGGCGAACTTGAACGCGCCATGCAGGCGGCTGAAAACCTGCTCAAACCCGGTGGCCGTCTGGTGGTCGTGACCTTCCATTCGCTCGAAGACCGCAGCGTCAAAACCTTCATGAAGGAACGGTCCGGCGATCCGTCGAAAATGTCGCGCCGCCTTCCGGGCGAGCCAAAGGTCGCAACCCCGACCTTCACCACCATCACCCGCAAGGCCGTAACCGCGCAAAAAGACGAACTGCGCGCCAATCCGCGTGCGCGTTCGGCCAAACTGCGTGCGGTTGCCCGCAATGAACAGCCAGCAACTCAAGGGGGGCGCAAATGACACGCGCCATGACCTTTATCGGGCTGTTTCTGACCATCGTTATTGGGGCGGGCACCTATTGGGTGTCGCACGAAGTCGAACGCCTTGAAAAACGCTATTCCGCCATTCAGTCGGAAATCCTCAATGAACAGGAAAGTATCCATGTCCTCGAAGCGGAATGGAGCTACCTGAACAATCCGCAACGCATCGAAAGCCTGGCCAAGACTTACCTTAAACTCGATCAGATCGCCCCGCTTCAGATGGCCAGCATCGATGACCTGCCCGAAGACGCCGATCTGCATCAATATCGTCTTGATAAATTCGGCGAGGCCGTCGCCTTCCTGCCGGTCCCGCGTGCGCGCCCCGATGAACTGGCCCCGGACGAAGCCGCCGAAGCCATGATCATCAATGCCCCGTCGCTTGCCGCAACCCGGTCCGATGCGCAGGAGGGCGGACAATGAGTTTCCATCGTTTCTCATACTGGCTGCGCGGTGACCGCCCGGAACTCAGCCCCGATCAACGCGAACGTCACGCGATTGAAACCGCGCGCAACCGCATCTTCATTACCGGTGCGATGTTTGCCGTTGGCTTTGTCTGGATCACGGCGGGTCTGGTCGATGCCACCGTTCTGCGTCAGGGCAATGAACCCGAAATGGCATCGGGATCGGATACCCGCGAACTTAAAACCGAACGCGCCGATATCGTTGATCGCAACGGCATGCTGATTGCGACCGATCTTCCGACCAACTCGCTTTATGCCGATGCGCGCGTGATCAAGGACCCGGTCGGATCGGCCGATCAATTGCTGACCGTGCTACCCGAACTCGATCGCGATACCCTGATCCGTCATCTAAGCTCGCAAAAGGCCTTCGTCTGGATCCGTCGCAATCTGACCCCTGAACAGCAATATGCCGTCAACTCGCTTGGCGTGCCGGGGCTTAATTTCCAGCGTGAAGAACGCCGCGTCTATCCGCATGGTCGCCTGTTTGCCCATGTGCTCGGCTTTACCGATATCGACAATAACGGCATCGCCGGTGTCGAACGCAAATTCGATAACGAACTGCGCATCAATAACGGCCCGCTGCAACTCTCCCTTGATACCCGCATTCAATACGCGCTTGAGGAAGAAGTCGAAAGCGCGATGAAAACCTATGATGCGGTCGGGGCGACCGGCATGGTCATGGATATCTATACCGGCGAAGTGCTCGGCATGATGTCGCTGCCCGATTTTGATCCGCACCGCCCCGGTCAGGCCCCGGCGGATGCGCGCTTTAACCGCGCAACGCTGGGCGTTTATGAAATGGGCTCGGTGTTCAAACTGTTTAACACCGCCATTGCGCTTGAAACCGGCACCGTCAATCTGCAAAGCATGTATGACGCCTCGCAGCCGATCCGCGTCGGGCGCTTCGCGATTAGCGACTATCGCGGCGAAAACCGCTGGTTGTCGGTGGCCGAAATCATCAAATATTCGTCAAACATTGGGTCGGCCCGCATCGCCCTTGATTTCGGGACCGAGACCCAGCGCAAATATCTCAAGAAATTCGGCATTCTCGATACCCCGAAAATCGAGCTGCCCGAAGTCGGTTCCCCGCTTGTGCCCAATCCGTGGCGCGAAGTGAACACCATGACCATTTCCTTTGGTCATGGCCTTGCCGTGACACCGCTTCAGGTTGTCAGCGGCATTTCCGCCCTTGCAAATGGCGGCATTTTGCGCCCGGCAACCATCCTCAAACAGGACGGCGCACCGGCGGGCGAACGTATTATTTCCCGGCAGACCTCGGACAAGATGCGGCGTTTGATGCGCCTCGTCGTGACCGATGGATCGGGCAAAAAGGCTGAAGTTCCGGGTTACTTCCTTGGGGGTAAAACCGGGACGTCGGAAAAACTCGTGAACGGGCGCTATGTCAAGAACGCCCGCATGTCGACCTTTGTCGCCGCCTTCCCGATGCAGGACCCGAAATATGTGGTTCTGGTGACGCTGGACGAGCCCAAAGGCACAAAAGAAACCTATGGATTTGCCACAGCCGGTTGGGTGTCCGCCCCGGCAGTAGGCAAGGTTGTGACACGTATTGCTCCCCTTCTGGGCATTGAACCGGCGAATGCGAAGGCGCCGGAGATTGAGCAAGCGCTGCAGATCGACCTTCGCAAGGGGGAGCGCAAACTTGCGTCTTTCTGAACTCATGGCAGGTGATCAAGCGGCACTTAAACATGCCGACGGACAGGACCCGAACATTACGGGCCTGACAGCAGACTCACGCACCGTGAAGGATGGCTATCTGTTTGCCGCCCTGTCTGGTGCCAAAACCGACGGATCGAAATATATCGATGATGCGATCCGCCTTGGTGCGGCCGCCATCCTGGCAAAGGAAGGCACGCCAAAACCCGTCGCCGCAACGGTTCCGCTGATCCCGGTGGAAAACCCGCGACAGCGTTACGCCCAACTGGCCGCGCGTTTTTATGGCAAACAACCGGCCAATATCGCGGCGATCACGGGGACGAACGGCAAAACCTCCACCGCCGTTTTCACCGAACAGCTCTGGACCATCATGGGCAATATGTCGGGCTCCATCGGAACCCTTGGCATTCGAGCTGCGGGTGCGAAAATCCCCGGCTCGCTGACCACGCCCGATCCGGTGGCACTGCATCAAAGCCTTAATGAAATGGCTGAAATCGGTGTCACCCACGTCGCGATGGAAGCCTCCTCGCACGGGCTTGATCAGCATCGCCTTGACGGGGTGAAAGTCACGGTTGCCGCCTTTACCAACCTGACCCGTGATCACCTTGATTATCACGGCAATTTCGAAAAATACTTCGCCGCCAAGGCCCGCCTGTTTGCCGATCTTCTGGCCGAAAACGGCACGGCAGTTCTCAATGCCGATGTCCCGCAATTCAAAATCCTGCGCTCGATGTGCGAAGGGCGCGGCATTTCGGTGATGTCCTATGGCGAAAATGCCGACGATATCAAACTGCTCGAAGCCAAGCCCGATGCCACCGGCACCAGGCTCAAGCTCGCCATCGAAAAGGGCGAATATGGTGTGCATCTGCCCCTCATGGGTTCGTTCCAGGTGATGAATGCGCTTGCCGCCCTTGGCATCGTCATTGCGTCGGGGGCTGATGTCGATGATGCGGTTGCCGCCCTTGAAAAGCTCGAAGGTGTGCGGGGCCGCATGGAACTGGTTGGCAAAACAAGCTTCGGCGCGCCGGTCTTTGTCGATTACGCCCACACCCCTGACGCGCTTGAAACCGTGATCAAGGCTGTCCGTCCGCACGCCAAGGGCCGCATCATCTGCGTCTTTGGCGCAGGCGGTGATCGTGACACCGGCAAACGCCCGGAAATGGGCCGCGTGGTCAAGGAAAACGCCGATATCGCCATCATCACCGATGACAACCCCCGAAGCGAAGACCCCGCCAAAATCCGTGCCGCGATCAAGGCCGCCTGCGACGGTGCGGTTGAAATCGGCGACCGGGCCGAGGCGATCAAACGCGGCATCGGCATCCTGCAACGCAACGATATTCTTATTATTGCCGGAAAAGGCCATGAAAGAGGCCAGATTGTCGGCGATACGGTTCTGCCGTTCGATGATGCCGCGGTCGCGCGCAACATCCTTCTGGGCGGTAACTGATTGATTTTAAAACCAGCCACGACGCCAAAGATCGTGCTGGATGCGGATACGAAAGAAACCCAAAAATGACCAAGGCTGTTTTATGGACGGCAAAAGACGCCGAAAAAGCCACCGGGGGCAAGGCCACCGGCAACTGGCAGGCGTCCGGCGTATCAATTGACAGCCGCAAGGCCGCAAAGGGCGATCTGTTTATCGCGCTCAAGGGCCCCAATTTCGATGGTCACAAATTCGCCCAGGCCGCCCTTGATAACGGCTGTGCCGCCGCCATGGTGTCGGACACCAAAACCCTTGGCAATGGCGCACCGGCCCTTGTGGTCGATGATACGCTCGATGCGATGGTCCGCCTTGGCCTTGCCGGGCGCGAACGCAGCACCGCCAAAATCGTCGCCATCACCGGCTCTGTCGGCAAAACCGGCACCAAGGAAGCCCTT
Source organism: Thalassospira xiamenensis M-5 = DSM 17429 (assembly GCF_000300235.2). Taxonomy (NCBI): domain Bacteria; kingdom Pseudomonadati; phylum Pseudomonadota; class Alphaproteobacteria; order Rhodospirillales; family Thalassospiraceae; genus Thalassospira; species Thalassospira xiamenensis. Next base: position 3,441,759 of record NZ_CP004388.1, read on the forward strand.
AAATACGTTCTGAACGAACAGGGCCAGACCCACGCCAGCCCTGCGAGCTTCAACAACCATTGGGGTGTGCCCATGAGCCTCGCCACCCTGCCGGTGGCGGCCGAATATGGCGTGTTTGAAATCGGCATGAACCATCCCGGCGAAATCAGCCCGCTGGTCAAGATGGTCCGGCCCAAAGTCGCCCTGATCACCACGGTGGTTGGCGCGCATACCGAATTCTTCAGGGACGAGGCCGAAATCGCGCAGGCCAAGGCTGAAATCTTCGATGGCCTTGATACCGACGGCACCGTGATCCTCAACCGCGACAACATGCATTATTTTGCACTCGCACGTCGGGCCAAGGAACTCGGTATTAAGAACATCAAGTGCTTTGGCACCGATGCCATGGCCGATTACCGCCTGTTCGAAGCCAACATTGTCGCCAATGGTTCTGCCGTGCGCGCCCGCATTGGGGGCCGCGATATCGAATATTTCATCGGCTGCCCCGGCGAACACTGGGTCATGAACTCGCTTGCGGTTCTCGCTTGCGTTGATGCAATCGGCGGTGATGTGCTGCGCGCCGCACAGGATCTGGCCGATTTCACCCCGCCCGCCGGCCGCGGGGAAACCCATATCCTGCCGCTGCCCAATGGGGCTGATGGCACCTTTACCCTGATTGACGATGCCTATAACGCCAACCCGACCTCGATGATGGCGGGTTTAAGCGTGCTGGCCCAAAGCAAACCCGAAGGATCGGGCCGCAAAATCGCGGTTCTGGGCGATATGCGCGAACTGGGCGACGATGCGCAAAAACTGCATGCAGACCTGCATCAGCCGCTGGTTGCCCTTGGCATCGAACGTGTTTATACGGTCGGCCCGTTAATGGCCAACCTGACGGAAACCCTGCCTGCCGACCTTCTTGCCGGCCATTTTGACACCGCCGAAGACGCAATCACGCCGATCAAGGCCGATTTGCAGGCCGGTGACGTGGTTTTGATCAAAGGATCGCTTGGCATTTACGTTTCGAAAATTGTCTCGGCCTTAAAATCATCGGATGGCGCATCTGGCGCCGCATCCAAAAATTAAGACGCAGAAGGAACCCCCGGGGCGATGCTCTATAATCTGCTTTATCCGCTGGCCGACCAGTTTCCGATCTTCAACCTGTTTCGTTACATCACATTTCGGACCGGCGGGGCGATTATCACATCCCTTATTCTGGCCTTCGTGCTGGGCCCGTCCCTGATCAACTGGCTGCGCTCCAAACAAAGCGAAGGCCAGCCGATCCGCGATGACGGCCCCGAAAGCCACCTTCTGACCAAAAAGGGCACGCCAACCATGGGCGGCCTTTTGCTGTTGCTCTGCACCTCCATCGGCACATTGCTGTGGGCGGATCTGTCCAATGCCTATGTCTGGGCGGTGCTGCTGGTCACCATCGGCTATGGCTTCCTTGGCTTCCTTGATGATTTCCTGAAAGTATCGAAGAAAAACACCAAGGGCCTGCCGGGCAAACTGAAACTGCTGGGGCAGTTTTCCATTGCCGCCGCCGCTGCATGGTGGATTTCCACCAACACCGCCGATCCGCTCTCGACCGCGCTGGCCTTCCCGTTCTTTAAAAACTACCTGCTTGATCTCGGCTGGTTCTTTGTACCGTTCGCGATGTTCGTCATGGTGGGTGCATCCAACTCCGTCAACCTGACCGACGGCCTTGACGGCCTTGCCATCGTGCCCGTCATGATTGCGGCGGCCAGCTTCGCGCTCATCACCTATCTGATCGGCAACATCCAGTTCGCGGAATATCTGCAGGTCCATTATGTCGCCGGATCGGGCGAACTGACCATTTTCCTGGGTGCTCTTGTCGGGGCGGGTCTTGGCTTCCTCTGGTATAACGCCCCGCCTGCCATGGTGTTCATGGGCGATACCGGGTCGCTGGCCTTGGGCGGTGCGCTGGGTGCGGTTTCGGTTGTCACCAAACACGAACTGGTCCTTGCCATCATCGGCGGTCTGTTTGTCCTTGAAACCCTGTCGGTGATCATTCAGGTCGGCTCGTTCAAAATGACCGGCAAGCGCGTGTTTCGCATGGCGCCGCTGCATCACCATTTCGAAAAAAAGGGCTGGCAGGAACCCACCATCGTTATCCGGTTCTGGATCATTGCCGTCATTCTGGCCCTTGTCGGGCTGGCAACGCTTAAACTCCGTTAAATTAAGGACATCCCGCCTTGATCGACCTGTCACATCTGCGCGGCAAAACCATCGCGGTTCTGGGTCTGGGCAAATCCGGACTGGCCAGTGTAAAGGCACTGGTCAATGGCGGTGCCATCGTCTGGGCATGGGATGACAACGCGGAAAGCCGTGGCCAGCTGGAGGCCTTCGGCCTCGCCCCGATCAATCTCGCGGAATGTGACTGGACGGAACCCGACATGCTGGTCATAAGCCCCGGCATTCCGTCCACCTTCCCGACACCGCATCCAGCCGCCGAAAAGGCCCGGCGCGCTGGCAAGCCGATCATCTGCGATGTCGAACTGCTCTGCACCGCCCTTCCCGATGTGCCCAGCATCGCGATCACCGGCACCAACGGCAAATCAACCACCACGGCCCTGACCGCCCATATCCTGTCGAACGCCGGGATCAAAACCCAGGCGGGCGGCAATCTTGGCAATCCGGCGCTGGGCTTTGACCCTGCCGGTCCTGATGACTGCTTCGTGCTGGAACTCTCGTCCTATCAGCTCGAACTGCTCCATGACGCCAGTTTCGATGCCTGCGGCCTGCTCAACATCACGCCCGATCATCTGGATCGTCACGGCGGCATGGATGGCTATATCGGTGCCAAACGCCGCGTCTTTGCGCGCAACAAGGGCCCGAAATGGGCGGTGATCTCGGTTGATGATGATCCCTGCGCGCGCATGGCGGTCGAACTCGCCCGCGAAGGCGGTCGCCGCGTGATCGAGGTATCGGTCCATAAACCGGCCCCGCATGGCATTTACGTTGAAAACGGCTGGCTGATCGATGATCTGTCGGGCGCACAGGCCCGGATCATGGATCTGGTCACGGTCGCCCATATGCCCGGCGTCCATAACTGGCAAAACATTGCCTTCGCCTATGCCCTTTGCCGGGCACGCGGGGTTGTGGCATCGAAAATCATCGAAGGCATCATGACCTTCCCCGGCCTCGCCCACCGGCAGGAACGGCTGGGCATGGCCGATGGCGTCACCTTTGTGAATGACAGCAAGGCCACCAATGCCGAAGCCACCGCCAAGGCCCTTTCGGCCTATCGCGATATCTACTGGATTTTGGGTGGCAAACCCAAGGAAGGCGGCATTGACGGCCTGCAGGCGTTTTATCCGCAGATCAAAAAGGCCTATCTGATCGGCACGGCTGCCGATGCCTTTGCCGAAACGCTGGGCGATGACCTGCCGTGGCAGAAATGCGAAACGCTGGATCGGGCCACCGCCGCAGCCTTCCTTGACGCCAGGGAAGGCATCGCATCACGCACGGTCGATATGCCGGTCGTGCTGCTTTCGCCGGCCTGCGCATCGTTCGATCAGTTCAAAAGTTTCGAAGCCCGCGGCGATGCCTTCCGCGACCTGTTTAACGCGCTGGCACATGCCGGGCAGGAGAAACCATGAAATCCCTGTTTGGCAACAGCACCAACAACAACATCGCCTTTTCGCGGGCCGATACCTCGGTGCTTGGCATCTGGTGGTGGACGGTGGATCGCTGGATGCTGGCCGCCGTCATCCTGCTGATGGGGATTGGCGCGTTGCTCGTCATGTCGGCAAGCCCGCCGGTGGCGGACCGCATCAATGTCGACAGCTTCCATTTCGTCCGTCGGCAGTTCGTGTTTCTCGGCCTTGCCGCGATCTGCGCCTTTGGCATTTCGCTGCTCTCGATCAAATGGGTGCGGCGTCTGGCCTCGATCATGTTTCTGGGCGTGATCTGCCTTCTGATCATCACCCCCTTTGTCGGCTCGGAAATCAAGGGGGCGGTGCGCTGGATTCATCTGGCCGGGATCACCCTGCAACCGTCCGAATTCCTCAAGCCCTGCTTTGCGGTTGTGGTCGCATGGATGTTTTCCGAAGGCCGGCTTAACCCGAACTTCCCGGGCTATATCGTCTCCTGCATGCTGCTTGCGACCTGCATCATCCTTTTGATGATCCAGCCCGACTTTGGCCAAACCGTCGTGGTCACCGCCATCTGGTCGACCCAGATTTTCCTCGCGGGCCTGCCGATGGTGCTGGTCTTTGGCCTTGGCCTTGGCGTGGTCGGCCTGGCGGTTGGGGCCTATCTGGTGCTGCCGCACGTGCAGTCCCGTGTGGACCGCTTCCTTGATCCGGCATCGGGCGACAACTATCAGATCGACCGCTCGATGGAGGCCTTCATGAATGGCGGCCTGATGGGTCAGGGCCCCGGCGAGGGATCGGTAAAAAACTACCTGCCCGACGCCCATTCCGACTTCATCTTTGCGGTCGCGGGCGAAGAATTCGGCCTTCTGTTCTGCGTTCTCGTGGTTGGCGTCTTCAGCTTCGTCATCATGCGCGGCCTCTCGCGCCTGATGGGCGAACGCAACCTGTTTGTCGTGCTGGCCGTGACCGGCATTCTGGTCCAGTTCGGCCTGCAGGCGGTAATCAACATGGCCTCCACCCTGCAACTCGTCCCGCCAAAGGGCATGACCCTGCCCTTCATCTCCTATGGCGGCTCCGCCACCGTCGGCATCGCAATCGGCATGGGCTTCGTGCTGGCCTTAACGCGCAAACGTCCGGGCGAATAAGCCAACCGCCACAGAACATCCTTTTGATTCTACAACGCCAATTGGTCTTTGAACTCTTTGGATATCAAATCTCGAATCACAGACGCCTGTAATCGAATTTGAATCCATTCGACGGAAAAGTACGCGGCCCAAGGGTCTGATGCTTCAGGAAGCTTATCAATAGCCGCAATAAATTCCGAGATGCACCGACACAGAAACGGGCTCATTTTTTCGGCATTCTCTTCTACCCATTCGGTCAGCAACATATCGTCGATTGCATTACACATTTCATCAGGGGAACTGACCCATTTCCCAATGCCAAACCAACTTTCCCTTTGGTATTCAACGTCAGAGAAATCAGTAAATAGCGATAAGACCCTGGCAACCGTTAGATCATTCATCGACTGATCCTAAATTCAAAAACAGCACAAAAATCACCCGAGACACTACCACTATTGCCGAACCATCCAAACCACCGTCACTCCCGCGAAAGCGGGAGTCCATCTTGCCAAATGTTCTTCACGTCCGCATCCGGCCTTTTTGGCATTGACGCCACCGTCAATAAAGCGGATCATGCACCGTACACGGTACAGATCAGGATCATATGAAGAAACTTGAAGCACGTTTCTTCCGGACCCTTGGCGGGATTGAACCTGTCCGGGAATTTCTCAAGGAACTTGCGCCGCAAGACCGCAAAACGCTCGGCATGGACATCGCAACCGTGGAATATGGCTGGCCTGTCGGAATGCCAGCCTGCCGGTCACTCGGCAAAGGTCTTTGGGAAGTCCGCAGCAACATTTCCGACAAAAGGATTGTCAGGGTTGTTTTCTGCATCGCCGACGGACAAATGCTTTTGCTTCATGCCTTCATCAAGAAAACGCAAAAAACGCCCCAAACCGACTTTGACCTTGCTCTGACGCGCAAGAAGGAACTGGAACAATGACCAACCATACTGGCTCTTCTTTTGACGACTTCCTCGAAGAAGAAGGCATTCGCGAAGAAATCGAGACCGTGGCCATCAAGCGGGTTCTCGCGTGGCAACTGCGTCAGGAAATGGAAAAGCAGAATCTGAGCAAGGCCGAAATGGCCCGCCTGATGAAAACAAGCCGCACACAGCTTGAACGCCTGCTGGATGACACCAACGACAAGGTGCAGCTCGACACGATCCAGCGCGGCGCCAAGGCCGTCGGCCGCACGCTCAAGCTCGAACTGGTCTAAGGCCCTACACCTCCACCCTCACCACCCCTCCCGCGAAACGGGAGTCCAGCCTGCCCGTTCCTCAAAAACACCAGCCTTGATTGACTTTTAGCGATACAGTACCCGTACCTGTTCGCCCCAACCCAAGGCCCCACCATGATCGATATCCAGCACGCTAAACCCCGCCACCGCACCGGATGGGAACGCCTCTGGCGGCAAAACATCATCCAGTTCGGCGCACCCGATATGACCGATGATGTGATTGATGGCCTTTGGCAGCGCATCCTTGACCCAGACCACCCGATGCAGGCTTGGCTGGCACTGGATGCTGACCAAGATGATGATGACCAATCCGTCATCGGACTGGCCCACCTCATCATCCATCCGCACACCTTCACGCTGCGCAATGTCGCCTATCTCGAAGATTTCTGGGTATCACCCGATCACCGCAGTCGCGGCATCGGCGGCCTGATGATGGATGCCCTGCAAGAACAGGCAAAACAAAACAACTGGCTCCGCCTCTACTGGCTCACCGCCAGCGACAACCACGGCGCCCAGCGCCTTTATGACCGGCTGGCGAAACGGGTTGATTCGGTGCTGTATAAGATTGATACGGTTTAAAATGAGGACTTCATTATCATGGAAATCATCAAGAAAACGATCATCCCCTCTTTTTTTAAAGATCGTAGTTCACTTGCATTTTAAAACGCCACAAAGCTGAGAACCAGATACTCAAAGCTTTTGACTATTTCGGAATTCCGGCGCCGTCATCGCAAGGAAAGCTACCTTTCATAGCTAGCCAAATAAAGATGGATGCGGAAACATTCAAATCCTCTTTATTAGTCTGCATATAAGACTTCACGATATCAGCATAGTATCTCAACGGTTTCTTTTCCGGCGCACATATCGGTGCGTAAGGTGCGCTCATACTCTGGCTAGAAAAATTTGCTGTGGCGATCCCATCAAGAACACCGGCAATGTAAAGAAGGCAAACCAAATCCCCAGAAGTACCCTCCGCCTGCAAACAATTATCGCGTAATTGCATTGCATCAAGATGATTCCCTTTCATTTCCGGGAAGCCGCTTGCAGGATAAGCAGAAACAAAGAGGATGCCGACAATAACAATGATATTACGAACCATGACTATTCCTCCCTCAATCCAGTCATTATGCTAGCAGACCCACAACACATCCACATTAGTAAGTTTTATGTCGCAAAAGATCATTAGCAAATCCTGCGGAAAAGAATGTGATCTCTGGAATACCTGCTCCTGATAAAAAAGCTGGATTCCCGCCTGCGCGGGAATGACAAACCGGGGGTTCACTCTCCAACCACAAGAACCACCGTCACTCCCGCGAACGCGGGAGTCCATCGCGCCACAGGCTCGGTCTCGCCTTCCCGTCAACCGCGCCCCACATCCCAAAACCTCAAACCGCACCAATCCACCCCCAAAAAAACGACAAAATCCTCCCCTACAAACACCCGCGCTTGAAGGGATGTTAACCTTTCTCGGGTTCTGATAGGGGCAATCCGTCGTTGCATATGTGGATCTGATGACCGACATCCAGAATATTGAAGTTTCCCCGATGGAACACCCGTTGGCAGGACAGGTGATCGCCCTGACATCGGGCGGCACCGGCGGCCATATGTTTCCGGCGGTTGCACTGGCGCGCGCCCTTGTTAGGCGTGGCGCGCACGTGCTGTTTTTCACCGATGCCCGTGCATCGCGCTATACCGAGGGGGTCGAGGGGGTTGAAACCATCATCCTGCCGGCGGGCGGCATTGCCGGAAAGGGTCTTAAGGGCCGTCTGACCGGCGCACTTCGCCTTGGCCTTGGCACGATGAAGGCACGATCCCTTCTGAAAAAAGCCCGCCCCGCTGCCGTTATCGGCTTTGGCGGTTATGCCTCGATCCCCGCCACCCTTTCGGCCAAATGGCTTGGCATTCCCTTTGCCATTCATGAACAGAACGCGGTTCTGGGCCGGGCCAACCGGATGGTTGCGCGGGCCGCACACCGCATCGCCACATCCTTCCCGACGGTCAAGCTGATCGCACCCAATGACGCGGCCAAGGTCATCTGGACCGGCAACCCGATCCGCCATGAAGTCGCCGCCATCGCCAGCACCGAATATGACGCCCCGACGCCTGAGGGCCCGGTGCGCCTGCTGATCACCGGCGGGTCGCAGGGCGCGCGCGTCCTGTCCGAAATCCTGCCTGCCGCCTTGGTCGCCCTGCCACGTGATTTGCGCAACCGCCTGATCGTGACCCAGCAGGCGCGCGCCGAAGACATTGAAGCCGTGCGCAAAACCTATCAGGGTTCGGGCATTGATGTGACGCTCGCGTCCTTTATCGAGGATATCCCCGAACGTCTGCGCGACTGCCATCTGGTGATTGCGCGTTCCGGTGCCTCGACCGTCGCCGAACTGACCGCGGCCGGTCGCCCGGCCCTTCTGGTGCCGTTGCCGAGTGCGATTGACGATCACCAGCGTTTCAACGCCCAGCAGGTCGAAGAAGCCGGTGGTGCGTGGCTGATGTCACAGGACCGTTTCACGATCGATATTCTAAGCGAACGGTTGACCAAACTTCTGCAAAACCCGGCGGCGTTAACCCGTGCGGCAAAGGCCGCCAAGGCAACCGGTCGCCCCAATGCCGCCGAACGGCTGGCCGACATGGTGCTGGATCTGCTGGGGCTGAACCCGGCCGGTAGCCCCGATAATGACAACATGACAAAGAAAGACCCCCAGAAGGTATGAGGAGACATTCCATGAACACCCTGCCGCTCAACATCGGCACCATCCATTTTGTCGGTATTGGTGGCATCGGCATGTCCGGCATTGCCGAAATCCTGCACAACCTCGGCTACACGGTGCAGGGATCGGATATTTCCGACAATGCCAATGTGCAGCGCCTGCGCGATCTGGGGATCAGGGTTTTCGTCGGCCATCAGGCCGCCAATGTCGAAGACGCCAAGGTGGTCGTGATCTCCACCGCCGTGAAGCCTGATAACCCCGAAGTCGTCGCCGCACGTGCTGATATGATCCCGGTGGTGCGCCGCTCTGAAATGCTGGCCGAACTGATGCGGCTTAAGGCCGCGATTGCGGTTGGCGGCACGCATGGCAAAACCACCACCACCTCGCTGGTTGCCACCATGCTTGATGCCGCCGGCCTTGATCCGACCGTGATCAATGGCGGCATCATCAATTCGTACGGCACCAATGCGCGCCTTGGCGATGGTGACTGGATGGTGGTCGAGGCGGACGAGTCTGATGGCACGTTCGTCAAGGTCCCCTCGACCATTTCGGTTGTGACCAACATTGACCCGGAACATCTTGATCACTGGAAAAACTTTGATCAGTTGCGCGAGGCCTTCAAGAACTTCGTTCAGAACATCCCGTTCTATGGCTTTGCGGTTCTGTGCATCGACCATCCCGAAGTCCAGGCCCTGATCGGCAAGGTCACGGATCGTCGCATCTTTACCTTTGGCTTTTCCCCGCAGGCCGATGTGCGTGCCGTCAATGTCCGTACTGAAATCGGCCAAAGCACCTTTGACGTGGTCATTCGCGAACGGGTCGATAGCGCAGAACGCGTGATCAAGGATGTCCGTCTGCCGATGGTTGGCGATCATAACGTCTCGAACTCGCTGGCCGCGATCACGGTCGCACTCGAACTTGGCATTGCGGATGATAAAATCGTCTCCGCCTTTGACGGTTTCACCGGGGTCAAACGCCGCTTTACCAAAACCGGCGAGGTTGATGGTGTGACCATCATCGATGATTACGGCCACCACCCGGTCGAAATCAAGGCGGTGCTGAAGGCCGCCCGCAAGGCAACCGGCAACAACGTCATCGCCGTGGTGCAGCCGCACCGCTATTCGCGCCTGCATGACCTGTTCGAGGAATTCTGCACCTGCTTTAACGACGCCGACAGCGTGATCGTCGCCGATGTTTACGAAGCCGGCGAAAGCCCGATTGAAGGCGCATCACGCGATGCCTTGGTCGAAGGGCTCCGCAACCGTGGCCATCGCCATGTTGCCGCCCTTGAAGGCCCCGAAGCATTGGCAAGCATGATCGCCAAAGAAGCCAAACCGGGCGATCTGGTCGTCTGCCTGGGTGCCGGATCGATCAGCGCATGGGCCAACGCCCTGCCCGCCCAGCTTGAAGCGCTTAAGAACTGAGACTGAAACCGAAACCTGAAACGGATTTGACGAGTTTGTCATGAGCACGCCGGGACATCACACACCGCTTATTGATCGCCTGCCAAAGGTGCGCGGCAAGCTGCGCGAAGGCGCACAATTGTCCAAGGTCACCTGGTTTCAGGTCGGCGGCCCGGCCGATGTGATGTTCCGTCCAGCCGATGAAATGGATCTGGCCGATTTCATCAAAAACCGCCCGGCCGAAATTCCGATCACCGTCATCGGGGTCGGCTCAAACCTTCTGGTCCGTGATGGCGGCATTCGTGGCGTGGTCATTCGCCTCGGTCGGCCCTTTACCGATGCCATCATCAAGGACGGCGAAATTCATGCCGGGGCCGGTGCGCTTGATCTTAACGTCGCGCAAATGGCGCGTGATGCCGGGATTGCCGGGCTGGAATTCCTGTCGGGCATTCCGGGCACCATTGGCGGCGCGCTTCGCATGAATGCCGGGGCCTATGGCGCGGAAATCAAGGATGTTCTGGTCAGCGCCAATGCGATTGACGGCAATGGCGATCTGCATACCGTCACCGCCAAGGCGATGGATATGACATATCGGCATTGCGGCCTTCCCGAAGACTGGATTTTCACATCCGCCATCCTGCGTGGCAGGCCGGGCGACCCGGCCGAGATCACCAAACGCATGGATGAAATCCACGAAGCCCGCGCCGGATCACAGCCGATCAAATCGCGCACCGGCGGATCGACCTTCGCCAATCCCCTGCCGGATCGCGCATGGGAAGTCATTGATGCCGCCGGGTGCCGGGGGCTGACGATTGGCGGGGCGCAGATGTCACCGCAACATTGCAATTTCATGATCAATCTGGGCAATGCCACCGCCTTTGATCTCGAAGAACTCGGCGAAACCGTGCGCGAGCGCGTGAAAAAACATTGTGGCGTCGATCTGCGCTGGGAAATCCGGCGCATCGGCGACCGACTGGGACACTCGATCATAGGAAAAGACGCATGAGCAAGCATGTCGCCGTCATTTATGGCGGCTGGTCCGCAGAACGCCCCGTTTCCCTGTCCTCGGGCACGGAATGCATCAAGGCGCTGCGTGAAAAGGGCTACCGCGTCACCGAAATTGATGCCGACCGCGACCTTGCCGCACAGCTTGCCGCGATTGATCCCAAACCCGATGTCGTGTTCAACGCCCTGCATGGTCGCTGGGGCGAGGATGGCTGCGTGCAAGGGTTGCTTGAAATCATGGGCATTCCCTATACCCATTCGGGCGTGCGCGCATCCTCCATCGCCATGGATAAAATGTCGGCCAAGGCGATGTTCATGGAATATGACATCCCGTGTGCCCGCCATGTCTGGGTGTCGCGCGATGAAATTGCCGCGGGTAATGCCCTGCCGCCACCCTATGTTCTCAAACCCAATAACGAAGGATCATCCGTTGGGGTGGAAATCATCCTGACGCCCGAGGAAGAACAGAACATGCTGGCCCGCGAATGGACGCATGGCGACGGCGTGATGCAGGAAGAATTCATTCCCGGCCGCGAAATGACCGTGGCGGTCAAGGATGGCAAGGCGATGGAAATCATCGAAATCATGACCGGCAATCATGCCTTTTATGATTTTGAATCAAAATATGTCGCCGGCGGGTCCGAACATATCATCCCGGCCGATATCCCCGGTGACCTTCGCGCCAAAATTCAGGATTGCGCCGAAAAGGCCTATCGTGCGCTTGGCTGCCGCGGGATTGCGCGCGCCGATTTCCGCTATGACCCGGCCGAGGACCGCGTCGCAATCCTTGAAATCAACACCCAGCCCGGTATGACCCCGACATCGCTTGTCCCCGATGCCGCCCGTCATGACGGTCTAAGCTTCGCCGACATTGTCGCCTGGATGGTCGAGGATGCCTCATGCGAACGCTGATGCTCACACTTGAGCATAAAGTCTCTGGAAATGGCTGCCATGTATAGCACCCCGCCCAGCACCCTTGAAGAACAGGCCCGCGAACGCCGCGAGAAGCTTGAACAGCAGCACAGTGTTGGCGCCAACCTGAAAAAACTGGTACGTGTTTTCTGGTGGTCGAGCCTCACGGCCCTCCTGATCGCCGGGCCCTTTGCGCTTTGGTATACCGGCAAGGCCGAAAAGTGGTATGCTGTCGCCGAGGTGGAGGCGATCCGCCTTTCCGCCGAATTTGGCATGACGGTGAAAAACATCGAGGTCCGGGGGCGCGAAAAGACCGACCCCGAGGCCCTTCTTGCCGCCATCGGCCAGAAGCCCGGCACCCCGATTGTCACCTTTGATGTCGATGCCGCGCGCGAACGCATCGAACAGCTTTCCTGGGTCCGCAACGCGATTGTCGAACGCCGCCTGCCCAGCACCCTGATCGTCTCGATCACCGAACGCCAGCCGGTCGCACTATGGCAGACCGACACCAGCCATGTGGTGATTGATGCCGACGGGGCGCAGCTTCAGAATTATGAACTGGGTGATTATCTGGATCTGCCGGTCGTGGTCGGTGCGGACGCCCCCGAAAATGCCAGCGAAATGCTGACCACGCTCAAATCCATCCCGCGCCTGTTTGACATGGTCAGCGGCGCACAGCGCATCGGCAACCGCCGCTGGAACATCCAGCTTTCCAACGGCATGTTCATCCGCCTGCCCGAGGAAAACATGGACAAGGCCTGGGCCCGCCTCGATCAGCTTGATCAGGAACACCACATCCTGTCACGCGACGTCCTGATCGTCGATCTGCGCCTGCCTGATCGCACCTTCGTGCGCCTGACACCGGGCGCTGCCGAACAACGCCGCAACCCGCCAAAAAAAGGTAACGCGGCCTAGGGCCGCGCACCTGCCCAAAAGACACCCCGAATGAATCCTCATACAAATATAATTAATGACAGTTTTCCGGTGTTTATCTGACAGGCTGGGGCTCAAAACCTGCCTGAAATGCCGGTTTTGAAAATCAATTCCTCATACAAATAAAACCGCTGTTTTTACGCTTCGTCGGGTCAAAGATTCACGCCCGAAAAGTGATCAACAACCAAAAATGAATAATCGACTGTATTTTTCATTTTAAGTGAATAATAAATCCGGTAACGGGCGGCTTAAATATCGTTGCGCCAGACCGGGATCGGCGCGCTCAGCGATTGCAGATTTGCCCCTTCCCGCCCCTCGATCACGTCCAGCAAATGGGTCGCCAATTGCTGCCCCGCCACGATCAGATCCTCGCGCAGGCTATCGATCCGGGGCCGGGTAAAGTTCAGCAAATCCGACGTTTCCTTGGCGATCACATCGATGTCCCGCCCGACATCCATCCCCGACTGGATCATGCCGTCAATCAGCGCCATCGCACACAGTTCGCTACCGCAAATCACCCCGTCGGGCACATAATCCTGATGGCGCAATGCCATGCCGGCCTGACGCAAAACCTCGCTGCTGCTGTCAAGGTCAATCCCGCCAAGCACTTGAAAAGGCAAATTTTCTGCCTCCGCCACCGCCGCCAGCCCGGCCAGCGTTTCCTGATAATATGAAAATTCCGACGGCGGCGAAAGCAATGCCAGCCGCCTGCGCCCCCGCGCAATCAGACGCCTTGCCGCCATCTCGCAAAACGCCCGGTTATCAAAATCGTGATAGGCATGACCCGGTGCCGAAAGGCACCGCCCATGCGCCACAAACGGCAGCCCGCTTTGGCTCAGCGCCTGCACCCTCTCATCATCGGGCCTGATATGGGTAATGATCACCCCGTCAGCGGCACGGGTATTTAACACATATCGCACCGGGTCCATCGGGTCATCGGCACGTGATTGTGGTGTGACGACAAGGTGATAGGGCGTACCGCGAATGACATCGGAAATGCCGACAATCAGCCGTCTGGCAAATTCCGGCACCTTGTCGGTCTGATCAAGGATCAGGCTGATAACATTGGTTTTTCCCGTCCGCAATCGCACTCCGGCCCGGTCCGGGTGATAGCCGATGGCATCCGCCACCTTGCGCACGCGCAGCTTGGTTTTCGCGCTGATATCATGCGCATCCTTAAGCGCGCGCGACACCGTCGTCACACCAAGGCCGGTCATTTCCGCAATGGTTTTAAGGGTCGGCCGGGTTTGGGCGGCAGGCCGCCCCGCATTCCCGGCAAGATCGTGATCAGACAGTTGTCAAAGCCTCCGTGGGGTATTCCAGGGTCAGGACCTAACGCAGTCTTACGCCGCTTTCGGGGTCAAAAAACACAACTTTTTCAAGGTTGAACACCAGTTCGGCGTGGCTGTTGGCCTGCCCGTCCCAGTCCTGATGCAGGCGGGTCACCACCTCCTTGCCGCCCAGCGACGTGATGGCAAAAATATCCGCCCCGGCCGGTTCAACCACATCGATCCGGCACGATGCACTAACCGCCTGCTGTCCGTCGCGCACCAGTGCCCGGTTGTCGGCATCGGTGATGGCTTCGGGCCGGATACCGACAATGACTTCCTGCTCGTCTCGCGCCCGGACATCCGCAGGCAGGTGTTGAAATTCAAGCATCAGCGGCTCTTCGCCCGCCCGCGCCATTTCAACCGCACTGCCCCGCACCGTCGCCGGGATCAGGTTCATCGCGGGCGATCCCATGAAATCGGCGACAAACAGGTTGGCCGGATCGTTATAAATTTCCGCCGGGGTGCCGTATTGCTGGACAATTCCGTCCTTTAAAACCGCGATCCGCGTGCCCAGCGTCATGGCTTCAATCTGGTCGTGGGTGACATAAACAATCGTGGTGCCAAATGTCTGATGCATGCGTTTGATTTCGGTGCGCATATCCACGCGTAGCTTGGCATCAAGGTTTGATAACGGTTCATCAAACAGGAAAAGCTGCGGATTGCGCACAAGCGCACGGCCCATCGCAACGCGCTGGCGCTGCCCGCCTGAAAGCTGGCCGGGTTTGCGATCCAGAAGATGTTCGATCTGAAGCGTCTTGGCGACCTCGGCGACCTTGGCGGCGCGCTCATCCTTTGGCATGCCGCGCATTTCAAGGCCAAACGCGATGTTCTGCCCGACATTCATGTTGGGATAAAGCGCATAGCTTTGAAACACCATCGCGATATTGCGCTCCGACGGCGGCAGATCATCAATGACATTGCCTGCAATCCGGATTTCCCCGGTTGTCAGCTTTTCCAGCCCGGCAATGGTATTGAGCAAGGTCGATTTGCCACAACCCGACGGCCCGACAAGCACCAGAAAACCGCCTTCTTCAACATCAAGCGTAATATCGCGCAGAACCTTGATCGGACCGAAACTTTTGCACACCTTGTCGATTTGCAGAAAGGACATGATAACTTCCCTGTAAGTCTTTTTATGAGCTAACCCTTGACCGCACCGGCCATCAATCCGCGCACGAAATAGCGCCCGGAAACGATGTAAACGATCAGTGTCGGAAGGGCGGCAAGAACCGCACCGGCAAAGTGCACATTGTATTCCTTGACCCCGGTCGAGGATGAAACGAGGTTGTTGAGCGCAACCGTCATCGGCATCGAATCAAAATCGGCAAATGACGCCCCGAACAGGAAATCATTCCAGATATTGGTAAATTGCCAGATCACGGTCACCACGATGATCGGCCCCGAACTGGGCAGAAGAATGCGGGTAAAGGTCCGCCAGAACCCGGCCCCGTCCATCTTTGCCGCCTTGATCAGCTCGTCGGGGAATGCCGCATAATAATTGCGGAAAAACAGCGTGGTAAAGCCAAGACCGTAAACCACATGCACCAGAACCAGCCCGCCGGTCGTACCCGCCAGACCAATCATGCCCAGCACGCGCGCCATCGGGATCAGGACGATCTGGAACGGGATAAAACAGGCAAACAGCATCAGCCCGAAAATGATCTTGTCCCCCGGAAACCGCCATTTGGTCAGGACATACCCATTCAGCGCCCCAAGCCCGGTCGAGATGGCGACCGCCGGTACAACCATCATGATGCTGTTGATGAAATAGGGTTTAAGTCCCGTCGGCTCGACCCCGATCTGGGCCTGTGACCACGCGGTAAGCCAAGGCTCGAAGGTGAACATTTCGGGGAACGACATCATGTTTCCGCCCCGGATTTCATCAAGCGTCTTGACCGAATTGACCAGCATGACAAACAGCGGCAGCAGGTAATAAACCGCAAACAGGATCAGGACCGCATAAAGGGCTGCGCGCAACAGCTTTCCGGTGCCAAAGGAGGATTGTGTTGAACGCGACATCAGCGGCGCTCCCGAAGTTCGGAATAAAGATAGGGCACAATGATCGAGGCAATCATCGCCAGCATGATCACCGCCGACGATGCCCCAACCCCCATCTGGTTTCGCGTGAAGGTATAGGAATACATGAACGTCGCGGGCAGTTCGGTGGCCCGACCCGGCCCGCCATTGGTCAGCGCAATGACAAGGTCATAGGCCTTGATCGCCAGATGGGCCAGAACCACAAAGGCCGACAGGAACACCGGACGCAATTGCGGAATGACGATACGGGTATAGAGGCTCCATCGGCTGGCACCATCCATCTGGGCGGCCTTGAGGATTTCAGTATCAATCCCGCGCAAACCCGCCAGAAACATCGCCATGACAAAACCCGACGATTGCCAGACCGCCGCAATCACCACGGTATAGATCGCCATGTCGCGATCCTTGATCCAGTTGAAGGTAAAGCTTTCCCACCCCCAAAGATGCATGGTGTTTTCAAGGCCAAGCCCCGGATCAAGAAACCATTTCCATGCCGTACCGGTGACAATGAAGGACAGCGCCATCGGATACAGATAGATCGGGCGCAAAATGCCTTCACCGCGAATTTTCTGATCCAGCAGGATCGCCAGAACCAGCCCCAGTACCGAACAGATCGCAATGTAAAGAATACCGAAAATCGCAAGGTTTTGCAGGGCAATCAGCCAGTTCCGCTGCCCCCACAGATTGGCATAGTTGCCAAACCCCTCAAGCTCGTAGGAGGGCAGCATCCGGCTATCGGTCAGCGACAGGTAACCGGTGTAAATGATAAATCCGTAAACGAATAAAAGGATCAGAAACAGGCTGGGGCTCAGCACCAGACGGGGCAGAACCTCCCGCAGGGTTGCCTGTGCCTTGCCGGGCAAGGATGATTGCATGGGTGATGCTCCGCACTTTGTCCGGCGGCCGGGATCTTATCCGGCCGCCGGTTTCGTTTTTGGTCTTATTGAGCGGATTCAACCGCGTTGACGAGTTCCTCGACAGCGGTTGCACTGTCATATTCGCCGTTAAAATGCGCGGTAATCACGTCATACATGGCATTTTTGACCCCGGCCGGGACCGAATGGCCATGCGCCATCGAACCAAACAGCGTGCCCTTTTCATTGGCAGCAGCAAGTTCGGCCATGCCTTTTTTGCCACAGGCATCAAAATCATCATTGGGCACATCGGTGCGCGCCGGGACCGATCCCTTGACCACGTTAAATGCCGACTGGAAGCCTGGCGACATCACGGCTGATGCCAGTTTCATCTGCGCGTCCTGACGCTCTTCGCCAACCTGGAACATCACGAACTGGTCGGAGTTGAACGTCACTGCATCCTGTGTTCCGGGGAAACGGAAGCACATGAAATCAGTGTCGGGCACCTTGCCGGCATTCAGAAACTCGCCCTTGGCCCAGTCGCCCATGAACTGCACCCCGGCTTCCTTGTTGATCACCATCGCGGTCGCAAGGTTCCAGTCCCGACCCGAGAAATTGTCATCAACATAGGTGCGCAGTTGCGCCATGCGATCAAACACGGTTTTCATCGTGTCCGACCCCAGCGCGTCCGGATCGGTATCGATCATCGAGGATTGATAGAATTCCGGCCCGCCGGTTGCCATGACGACCGCATCAAAGATCGTCGCGTCCTGCCATGCCTGCCCGCCATGGGCGACCGCTGTGTAACCGGCATCCTTGATTTTATCGAGCACCGCAATCAATTCGTCCCAGTTGGTCGGCTGCTTCAGGCCAAGCTCATCAAAGATCGCCTTGTTGGCCCAGACCCAGTTGGTTGAATGGACGTTGACCGGGGCCGCGATCCAGTGACCGTCATATTTCGAAAACTCTTTTAAGGCATCGGGAACAACTTCTTCCCAGCCTTCCTTTGCGGCAAGGTCGTCAAGATTGCCCAGAACACCCTCGCCCGCCCAATCCTTGATATCAAAACCAAGCATCTGAACCGCGGTCGGTGCATTGCCCGATGTAACGCGTGCGCGCAGCACGGTCATGGCCTGTTCGCCACCACCACCAGCAACCGGCATGTCGTTCCATGAAACACCCTGATCTTCGAGATCCTTTTTAAGAACCTGAAGCGCCTTCGCCTCGCCGCCCGCCGTCCACCAATGCAGGACTTCCACACTTTGCTGTGCCGATGCGATGCTGGTTGAAAGCCCGAATGCCGCGATCATACCGATCCCGGCACATGTCATTTTGCCAAGAAACATGCTGTTTCCTCCCTGTTGGCTCTTTTGATTTGGCAGTTGATTACTGCAACGTTACAGGTCGGAGTCAAGCGCCTCCTGTAACGTTGCAGTACAGCAAAGCCGCCAACAGGCGCAAAACCTGTGATTGATCAGGCTGCGTTATTGCGTCGCAAAATAGTGCATTTGTTATTGCCGGAAACTGGAACGCGGAAGACTCCGCCCCATACAAAAGGGCGCCAGCCATGATCCTGTCATGGTTTCTGGCGCCCGAATTTTCGGATGGCTTGCGATGGTCAGGCGGCGTCGCCGATATCCCAGAACACACCGGCCATCATTTGCAGGGCCTGTCGGCTGAGGCTTTGCAGGATGTGTTCGTTGGGCGCATGCTGAGAGCATGACGCATAGGAATGCGGCACCCAGACGGTTGGCAGATCAAGGATATAGGCAAATGTATCATTGGGCAGCGACCCGCCAAGATTGGGCAGGATTGCCGGTTTGGTTCCGGTGGTCTTGATGATTGAATCGCGTACACGCGTGACCCACGGATGGGACGGGTCAAGCCGGGTTGCCCGGAAGAACCCCTTGGCCGAGGGAATGATTTCAACGTCCGTAAAGCCATGTTTATCAAGGTGGCGGCGCAAAGCCGGCAGAATGTCATCCGCATCCGTGCCGACCACATAACGCAACTGGCAATGCGCAATAGCTTCAGGCGCGATGGCGTTGACCGGTTTTTCAGGGTTTCCGGCCTTTGCCGCAAGTACCGCAAAGCTGTTCCAGCCATAAACCTTTTCCGCCAGTGACAGGCTTTCCTCGCCCCAGTCAGGGTTGATTGTCGGCCCGGTTTCGGGTTGGGTGATTGCGCAATCCTTAAGGGCTTCCCGGACTTCGTCATTCAGGCTGTCAGGACGCCATTCCGGTACCTGAATCTGTCCGCGACGATCAACGATGGATGCAATCGCATGCGAAAGGACAACCATCGGGTCTTTCAGCAAACCGCCCCAGTTCCCGGAATGGTGGCCGCCTTCGCGATATTTAAGCGACAGCGCAAAATTGATCGCCCCGCGTGACCCCATGAACATGGTCGGTCGCTCGGCACTCAGGCGCGGACCGTCCGATGCAATCAGGACATCGGCGGCAAACAGATCGCGATAATTGGTAAACAGTTCGGCAAGGCCGGGCGACCCCGCCTCTTCGCCCATCTCGATTATGACCTTGCAGTTAAAACCCAATGCACCACGTGTCTGAATGACCGACCGCAGGGCCGCCAGATTGATGCAATGCTGCACTTTGTTATCCGCCGTGCCACGCCCGTAAACCCGATCACCTTCGATCACCAGCTTGAAAGGTTCAAGGCCTTCGCGCCATTCGCCTTCCTGTGCGAGGATCACATCGCCATGCCCGTATGTCAGGACGGTCTGCAGGTCATCGCCTTCGTGTCGTTCGGCAAACAGGAACGGTCCGAAACCGGGCTTGGGATTATCGATGATGCGGGTTTCAAACCCCATATCGCGCACCATCGGAACAATCACATCGGTAAGATAGCCATAAAGCGCTTCGAGATTATCGGGCTTCTGGCTTTCGGTTTTCTGTTCGACCATTCGACGCAGTTCTTCGATAAACTGCCCATCTTCAAAATACCGGGTTACATTTTCGATAGCATCAGCACGCGTTGACATTGATTGATCCTTGTTCTTTCCGATAAGCCATCCAATTCCCAAAGGAACGACGGAGCATTTTGTGTTTCACGAACCATCCCGGTTTTCCGCCACCGCATCGCCCCAGGGCGACATGATTTCGGTCATGCCCTGATTGATGTTTCCCTGCCGAA
The DNA here is from genome assembly GCF_000300235.2 of Thalassospira xiamenensis M-5 = DSM 17429. NCBI lineage: Bacteria > Pseudomonadati > Pseudomonadota > Alphaproteobacteria > Rhodospirillales > Thalassospiraceae > Thalassospira > Thalassospira xiamenensis. The sequence goes on from NZ_CP004388.1 coordinate 3,462,057, forward strand.
GAACCCCCGCCGGGCAGGCAAAGGCATAGGGGAAAGCGGTCCGGCGCGTGGTCACGCAACGATGCCCTTCCCCCAGAGCCGCAATGATATCGGGCGAAAGACTTTGATCGATGATCACCGTATCGCCGCCGCTAAAATCAACCCGCGCCTGATGGAAGGCGTCTTCGAGGGTCATATCGAAATCCAGCAGGCAGGATGTCAGTTGCAGGATGGCTGGCAAAATCTTGCGCCCGCCCGATGCCCCGATGGCAAACCGCCGGTCCTTTTGCTGCCCGATTGCCGGGCAGACATTCATCAGGCATCGTTTGTCGGGTGCTAACGAGTTTGGCCGTCCCGGTTCGGGATCGAACCACAGGATCCCGTTATTCATCAAAAGCCCGCTTCCGGGCAGCACGACCTTGGATCCGAAAATGGACAGCAATGTCTGGGTCACCGCGACCATGTTGCCATGTCGATCCGTCACACTGAAATGCGTGGTGCAGGCGGGGGCGCGACTGTCATCAACGTCCCCCATATCGCGCAACCGGCGTTTATAGGTCGTCTTAAGCGCATCGACATACGCCCCATAGGCATCCGCCCCCGGTGACGTCCCCTCAAAATTCTGATGCGACAGGATTTCCAGACATTCCGCAAGGTTTTCACCCGCCGTCATCGCAGGCGGTGTATAGACCGTCCCCCCGCGATAGGATGCTGTCAGCGGATCAGACAAAACAGCCTGATAGGACTTCATGTCATCAAGCGACAAACATCCCCCGGCAGCCCTGATATCGGCAACGATTTCCGCCGCAAGATCGCCTTCGTAAAATTCACGCGCGCCTTTATCGGCGATGCGTTGCAGGGTGGCCGCCATCTGGTCAAGATTGATCCGCTTGTCCGAAAGGGCCGTCCATCCGGCAATAGTCGGCCACTGTTCGTCTTCCAGAAAGGTTTCCGCTGCGGTCGGGTTTTTGGCAAGTTCGCGGGTACTAGACGCGATGATAAGGGCGGCATACCAATCAACCGATAGCCCACCCGACGCAAGCTTTGCCGCCGGCGAAACAAGATCACGCCATGGCATCGTGCCAAACCGGTCAAAGGCAAGCTCCATACCGGCAACCGTGCCGGGTACCGCAATCGCGGTTGCGCCAATCTGGTTACGATCCCCGACGACCCGCGCCCACGGGAACAGGTCACCCGCAACGCCTTCGCCCGATAACGGATAATCCGCAACATCAAGCCCGGCGGGGGACCGCATCCCGAAGGTAATGCTATAGGTCCGGTCTTCATCGGCACGATAGATCATCATCGCACCGCCACCGGCCGGGCCACTCATCCAGGGTTCGACCACCCCCATGGCAAAGGATGTGGCAATCGCGGCATCAATGGCATCGCCACCGGTGGCAAGAATGTCAGCCCCGACCTGGGCGCCTAGCTTATGCTGGGCTGCGACCACCCCACCATTTTCGACGGTGACGACGTTTTTACGGACCGACTGCATGTTGGAAAAATTGTCGCGGATCATTGAACCGCCCCTTCGACCAGATGACATTCAACCCGCTTGCCCTGATGCAGGGTCGCCACCGGTGCCTTGGTCGAACAGATATCAATCGCGCGCGGGCAGCGCGGATGGAAATGACATCCACTGGGCGGGTTGATCGGGTTGGGGAATACGGCACCCAATTGTGTATCGGGAACACCAAGGGACGGGTCCGGCGTCAGAACGGATTCCAGCAACGCATTGGTATAAGGATGATCCGGACCGGCAAACAGCGAAGATGCTTCTGCTTCTTCGACAATGCGCCCCAGATACATGACCGCCACCCTTGTTGCGAGATGTTCGACCACCGCAAGATTGTGACTGATGAACAGATAGGTCAGCCCGAATTCATTGCGCAAATCCGACAACAGATTAAGGATTTGCGACTGTACCGACACATCAAGCGCCGATGTCGGTTCATCGCAGATCACGATTTCCGGGCGCATGATCAGGGCGCGCGCAATGGCGACACGCTGACGTTGCCCGCCCGAAAGCTGGCTGGGATAACTGCGCAAAACCCGTTTGGGCAACCCGACAACATCAAGAATATCGGCGGTCTGTTTGTCCCAGTCACGCGGATCGCCGACCTTGTGCACACGCAAAGGTAAAGAGATGATATCGCCAATCGTCTTGCGCGGGTTCAGTGATGAATAGGGATCCTGGAAAATCGGCTGGATACGGCGCGCCAGATAGGATCTGTCATGGCTGGTAATGTCTTCGCCATCGACCAGAACCCGGCCCTGTGTCGGCGTTTCCAGTCCCAGCAAAATACGTGCAAGGGTACTTTTGCCACAGCCGGATTCTCCGACAAGGCCAAGGACCTCTCCCTTTTGCAGTTTCAGGGTCAGTTCATCGACAGCGCGTAGATCCTTGCGTTTGCCAAAGATGCCCTGCTTGATCGAAAAAATCTTCGAGACATTCTCAAGTTCAAGAACCGGAACCGACATTATGCTTCCCCCGATTTTGGCTGGTTCATGTCATAATCGTGAACACAGCGATAAAGATGCCCGGCGGGTGAAATCCGGGCCGGTATATCGGACGCACATTGCGCGGTTGCCTCGTCACAGCGGCTTCGGAAAGCACAGCCAACCACATCACCGATAAGAGACGGCACAATACCGGGGATCGAGCCCAGATGTTCGCCAACCGCGGTTTTGCCCGGCACCGGAATGCAATTAAGCAACCCGCGTGTATAAGGGTGCTTTGGCGCGGTAAAGACTTCGGTTGCACTACCGGCTTCGACCATTTCACCGGCATACATGATGGCGACCTTGTCCGCGACGCGGGCCACCACGCCCAGATCGTGGGTAATCAGGATCATCGCCATGTTCAATTCACGCTGAAGATCCTTAAGCAGGCGCAATATCTGCGCCTGAATGGTGACATCAAGCGCGGTTGTCGGTTCATCCGCAATGATCAGGTCAGGTTCGCCCATCAGGGCCATGGCAATCATAACGCGTTGGCGCAGACCGCCTGAAAGCTGGTGGGGATATTGTTTCATACGGTTGGCCGCCGCCGTGATCCCGACCTTTTCCAGAAGTTCGATGGCACGGTCACGCGCTACCGTCTTGGGGACCTTGCGATGAAGCAAAAGGGCTTCCATCAGTTGATCGCCAATCGTGTATGCCGGATTAAGCGATGTCATCGGTTCCTGAAAGATCATCGAAATCCGGTTGCCGCGCAGTTTGCGCATATCCCGATTGGATGCGGTTTGCAGATCGACACCTTCAAAATCCAGAACCTGCGCCGAACGTTTCGCCTGCTTGGGCAGAAGCCCCATGATCGCAAGCGATGTCAGGGACTTGCCACTACCTGATTCACCCACCACACACAGGGTTTCAGCACGCTTCACATCGAAATCAATGCCGCGCACGGCATGCAGCGTTCCGGCCGCCAGCGGGATATCAACCGTCAGGCCGCGAACAGAAAGAATGTTTTCCATACTGATGCCCCTAGTTGCGGTTTTCAGGTGCGGAAACGTCACGAAGACCGTCACCCAGCAAATTGATCGCCAGAACAAGGATGAACAGCGCGACACCCGGGATGGCAATCATCCACGGCTGGAACAGAAGCATCTGTTTGCCTTCCGACACCATCAAGCCCCAGGACGGGGTCGGCGGTTGCACCCCGAGGCCCAGGAACGACAGGGCAGCTTCAAGCAGGATGGCATGCGCCATTTCAAGCGTCACAATCACGATCAGACTGTTGGCGATGTTCGGCATGATTTCGCTAAACAGGATGCGCTTGGTCGAACAGCCGATGGCCTTGGCCGCCGTGACATATTCCATGGATCGCAATTGCAGGGTGGCAGATCGCATCACGACCGCGAACCGATCCCAAAGCAAAAGGCCAAGAACCGTAATCACCACCTGAAGTGATCCGCCAAACAGTGCGACCACCGCCAACGCCACCAGAACCACGGGCATCGCAAGACGCACATTGATCAAAAAGGTGACACAGGCATCGACACGGCCGCCGAAATAACCGGCGGCAACGCCCATACTGGTGCCGATAATGCCGGAAATCAGGGCCGCAATCGCCCCGATGGCCAATGAAATGCGTGCGCCATAAAGCAACCGTGAAAGATAATCCCGCCCGAGATGATCGGTACCAAGGATATTCTCCCAGCTGCCTTTGGCATCCCAGACGGGCGGGATCATTCGATGCATCAAATCCTGATGATAGGGATCATAAGGTGCCAGGAGAGGTGCGAAAAGCGCCATCAGGAAGATGGTCAGAAGCACGATGGCACCAAACATCAGCCCCTTGTGACCAAGGACTTTGGTCAGCAGAACCTGTCGCGGCGTCGGGCCGCTCAGGACTTCAGCTTCAACCTTGGGTGCCACTGTGTTGATGGTTTCGGTCGTGTTGGTCATGTCAGCCCACCCTCATGCGCGGATCAAGCCACGCATTCAACAAATCCGACAGGAAGGTGAAGACGATATAAAACATCGAAAACACCAGAATCAGGGCCTGAACGGTTGGCAGATCGTTGCGACCAATGGATTCCCACGCCAGATAGCCCGCCCCATGCAGGGCAAAGATCGATTCAACGACAATCGACCCGCCTAGCATGAAGCCCATCTGAACGGCGGCCAGACTGACAACCGGGATGATGGCGTTGCGAAGGGCATGCTTGAACATGACCCGGAATTCACCGGCACCCTTGGCGCGTGCGGTGCGGACATAATCCGCCCCCAGCACATCAAGCATTCCGGCACGGGTCAGGCGCATGATGGCAGGCATCGCGTAATAACCCAGCACGATGGTCGGCATCACAAAGTTTTGCCAACTGTCCGAACCGGAAGGCGGCAGGATGCGCAGCTTGATACTGAACAGGACAATCAGGACCAGGCCAAACCAGAAACTGGGCATGGCCTGCCCCATGACCGAAAGGAATAGCGCAATCCGGTCAATAAGACTGTTGGGGCGAACGGCGGCGGCAACGCCCAACGGCACCGCCGTCAAAAGCGCAAACGAGATTCCGCATACGCCAAGCAACATCGTGACGGACAGACGCTCGGCAACCAATTGCGACACCGGCAGTTTGAAATAGTAACTTTCGCCGAAATCGCCCCTGATCGCGTTGAACATCCATTCGCCATACTGAACGACCCATGGTCGATCAAAACCGTAATAAACCCTTACAGCCTCGATATCCTCGGCATTTGCCGTTTCACCCGCAATAGCCGCCGCAGGATCCCCCGAAAGATAGAGAAGCGCGAAGCTAAGCATGGAGACGGCAAGCGTCACCAGCAAGGCCAATCCAAGCCTTTTTAACGTATATACCAACACCGTTCTGAACCCCTGATCCGGAGGATTATTTCCAGTTCATCTGGAAGAAGCGCGGAATTGCATCCGTGGTCGGTGCATATTCCAGATCCTTGGTGAACACGTAGTTCGAGTTATAGGAGAACAACGGCAACCAATAGGCTTCTTCCGCAATACGCTTCAGGGCTTTGGCGTAGTATTCCTTGCGCTCCTCGGAATCCACGGAACTGTCGGCAACATCCAGCCATTCCTTGACCTGCTCGTCTTGCGCACTGTCAAGACTGCCAAGCTTGAAATACTGGCTGACGATCGCCGACGCATCATTGATCGAATAGGATCCCCATGTCTGGAACGACATCGGTACTTCGCCCTTCATGCTCAGTTCACGCAGGGCGGAGTATTGCAAAAGCTTGAAATTGCTTTTGATACCGACCGCTTCGAGATAGCCCAGCATCGCTTCGGCATATTCGCGATCGCGATAGGCATAGAAGTCAATTTCCAACCCGTCCGGATAACCGGCTTCGGCAAGAAGCTGCTTGGCTTTTTCAGGATCATAGTCATAGACAGCGACGTCCTGTGCACAGCCGAACTGCGACGGGAAGCAGGCCGAATTGACCACACGGGATTTACCTTTGAGCATCGATGCAACGATGGCTTCGCGGTCAATGGCATGCGAAATTGCCTGACGCACAAGCTTGTTGGTGAACGGGTTGCTTTCACCGCTGCGACCGGCGGCATCAAATTGCAGATAACCGATGCGCATGGTGCTTTCGTTGGCAACCGTGAATTCACCCATCGCGCCAAGGCTTTCGGCCTGATCTGGCGGCACCTGCCAGATCCAGTCCAGACCGCCACTGAACAGTTCGGCAGCCTGCGTGTTGAAATCGGGAATGGTACGGATATCCAGACGACCGATATTGGCCTGCCCCTTCGGGCTGTCCTTGTGATAATTTTCGTACTTCTCCAGCACGAAATGCTTGCCCGGCTCGACCGACACAACCTTGTAAGGACCGGTCCCTACCGGATTAAGTCCCATGCCGGTCGGACCAGCTTCGGCGTAATATTCGTTGGGATAAATCGATACAGGTCCGGCAAGATATTCGATTGCTGCGGGGAATGGTGCTTTCAGATGAATGCGGACCTTGAACTGGTCAATCTTCTCGGCACTTTCCATCCAGTTGACGTTGCGCTGGGTTTTCACCCCGTTCTTTTCATCCGCAACCCAGTTTACGGTCGCAACCACATCGTCGGCGTCGAAAGGCTCGCCATTGTGGAACGTCACACCCTGGCGAAGATTGAATTCAAGGGTTTTGTCATCAACCCATTTCCAGTCCGTCGCCAGATTTCCCTGATACTCGCCGGTATAAGGATCGCGATACACCAGCCCATCCCAGATGGAGCGTTGCAGAATAACGCCTTCACGCGCCGAGTTGAAATAACTGTCGACATTTTCAAGCTCTTTGGAGAATGCGACATTGAGGGTATCGTCTGCTTTGTTGGCAGCGGCTGTTCCAGCAGCGGCCATGACGAGGGCAAAGATTCCAGCCCCCTTAAGGATCTGTTTCATTATAGCCTCCTGATATGCGCGCCTTACTTCACGGTGTTCGCGGCAAGACACATTAGATGCATTTAAAACATCTTGTATTATATTGTAATACAGCGTACTGTATAAAACTACGATAAGGCAACTGGAAGCTGCATGTCAACCAGCACGTTTGCCATTAAAAAACCGAGGAAACGCGACCATGGCGAATGCCAAAGCCCGGCAGCAGGACACCCTTTTTGTCACATCCCTTGAAAAGGGCATGCGGATACTCGAAGCTTTTTCAGAAGACAAAACCGAACTTGGCCTGGCCGATCTTGTAAAGGTTACCGGCCTTGAGAAGAGTGCGGCACAACGATATGCCAACACGCTTTACGAGCTTGGCTATCTGGAAAAGAATCCGGAGACTCGCCGGTTTCGGCCATCCGTCAAATATCTGGAAATGGCGTACAGTTATCTGTGGGCTGATTATCTGGCGCAGCTGTCAATGCCCCGCCTGATCGACCTGAGCCGCCAGACATCCCAAACCATCAACATGGCAGAGCCAATCGGAACCGACATTATTTATGTCGTGCGCATGCCCAACCACCGCACCAATTTCGGGGCTTCTGCGATTGGCCGACGGGTGCCGGCACTGGTAGCCTCGTCCGGGCGCATTATCCTGAGCCGCCAATCAGATCAGGCCATTCGTGACGCAGTGAATAATTGGCCAATCCGGCAATACACCCCCCGGACAACGATGGATCGCGATGCCATACTCGACAATATCCTGATGGCACGCGAAAAGGGGTATTGCACGACACAGGGGCAGGTTTTACCCGATGAAGTCAACGTTGCCGCCCCGATCTGCAGCATCGACGGAATACCGGTTGGTGCCATCCACTGTTCTTTGCCGTCGATCCGATGGACAATCGAACGCGCGGAAGCAGAAATTGCCCCGCTTGTTGTTGAAGCTGCCCAATCGATCGTGCCATCCAGATAAGGTAAAACCCGGTCCGGCCAGACCAAGGGAACGCCAGCGCAGCCACAGACAGACGCACAGCTTTGGAAAATACCGAATAACGCGGCCCTGCCTTAACCAATTTGCAACAGCTTATGGGCGAAAACCGGCATAAGATCTGGCGGACAGAAAGCAGATCATAATTTTTAAAAAAGTTCAGAGCATTCAATTGGCACGCAGCAAAACCAGATCAGGCTTGATCGCGGCCTTGGACATCGGCACGTCCAAGGTCTGTTGCTTTATTGCCCGACGTGAAAAGGGCGAAGCCCCGAAAGTCATCGGCATCGGACATAACATGTCCAAGGGGCTGCAAAGCGGATCAATTGCCAATCTTGATGCTGCACAGGAAGTTGTCCTTGCGGCGGTGAATGCGGCCGAGAAAATGGCAGGCCACACGATTGATTCCGTCATCGTCAATCTGTCTGGCGGCAGCCCGGAATCAGAAACCCACACGGTTGAACTGCCGCTGGGATCGCGTCCGATTGGCAATCTTGAAATCCGCAAACTGAACGATCAGAAGGACGCCGTTCTGCGCCAGGCGGGTGACGAGTTGATCCATACCGTGCCGCTGGGCTTCAGGGTCGATGCCGCCACAGGTCTTCGTGATCCGCGCGGCATGTACGGTTCTGTCGTCGGGCTTGATCTGCATTTTGTGCGCACCCAGACCGCCCCGCTTCGCAATCTGGAAACCCTTCTGGGGCGTTGCCATCTGAGGATCGAGGAAACGGTTGTCACCCCGCTGGCATCGGGCCTGTCGGCGCTGACTGCCGATCAACGCGACCTTGGCGCGACTGTGATCGATATGGGGGCCGGCACCACAAGCGTTGCCGTCTTCCACGGCGGTCAGGTGATCTATACCGCGACCGTACCGGTCGGCGGGGCGCATGTGACGCGCGATATCGCCTATGGGCTTAACACATCGCTTAATCATGCCGAACGCATGAAAACACTGCATGGCAGTGCTTTGACATCGCCGTCCGACGATCAGGAAATCCTGGCGGTCCCTGTGATCGGCGATGAAGATGAAAACAACGTCAATCATGTGCCGCGCTCGATGCTGATCAACATCATCAAACCGCGTCTTGAAGAAACGTTTGAGTTGATTCGCGATCAGTTGGATGAACATGGCCTGTCACAGATCGGCGGTCGTTCCATCGTTCTGACGGGCGGCGCCAGCCAGCTTAACGCGATTGCCGATCTGGCAAGCCAGATGTTCGAACGCCCGGCCACCATTGCCACACCGCACGGGGTATCAGGTCTTGCCGAAGCCACGGCCGGCCCGGCATTTTCGGCCTGTGCGGGTTTGTTGTTGCGCGCCCTTCAGCAGCAGAACGATCCGCTTAGCGAAGCAATGGCCCAAATTCGTCAATCGGGTGGGCGTTGGGGTCGACTTGGCGCATGGTTCAAGGAAAACTTCTAGTTTCCCTGTCCGTTCCAAGGCTTTTCGCGGCCTGCCCGATCCGGCATGAAAGGCGTTTTACGCAACGCGAAAATTATTTCGCGAAAAAAACGCGATAATTTTCGAAATCTTCCATTGTTATTAATACGGCAATAACTCTTTGCCCGCTAAAACGAATGCCAAGGTCTAATGTCCGGGGGACACCTGAGACTTAGCGTGGCAACGGGAAGGCCGCGCCGATCTTAAGCTCTAAAGCGCGGAGAGGAAGAGCAAACAATGAGCACGATCAATTTTTCCGTTCCTGAAACGGAAGAAAACCTGAAACCGAAGATTACCGTTATCGGCGTCGGTGGCGCTGGCGGAAACGCCGTTAACAACATGATCGCATCCGAACTTGAAGGTTGTGATTTTGTTGTTGCCAACACCGACTCACAGGCCCTGAGCCAGAGCAAAGCAGCACGCAAGATGCAGCTTGGTCGCAAAATCACCCAGGGTCTGGGTGCTGGCGCACGTCCCGATGCGGGCAGTGCGGCCGCCGAAGAATCCATCGAAGACATTCAGGCCCAGCTTGAAGGCAGCCACATGGTGTTCATCACCGCGGGCATGGGCGGCGGTACCGGTACCGGTGCGGCCCCGGTCATTGCACGTGCTGCCAAGGAAGCCGGCATTCTGACGGTTGGGGTCGTTACCAAACCGTTCCATTTCGAAGGCACGCGCCGTATGCGCACTGCCGAACAGGGGATCGAGCAGCTTCAGCAATATGTTGATACGCTGATCATCATTCCGAACCAGAATCTGTTCCGGGTCGCGAATGAAAAAACCACATTCGCAGATGCCTTCCAGATGGCTGATGACGTTCTGCGCAACGGCGTGCGCTCCATCACCGATTTGATGATGGTCCCGGGCCTTGTGAACCTTGACTTTGCCGACATTCGCACTGTTATGAGCGAGATGGGCAAAGCCATGATGGGCACCGGTGAAGCCACGGGTGAAAAACGTGCCCTTGAGGCCGCCGAGGCCGCCATTGCAAATCCGCTTCTGGAAGATGCTTCGATGAAGGGCGCACGTGCGGTCCTGATCAACATCACCGGCGGCATGGATATGGCCCTTTACGAAGTCGACGAAGCCGCGAACCGTATTCGCGAGGAAGTTGCTTCGGAAGCCAACATCATCTTTGGTTCGACGTTCGACCCGACCATCGAAGGCGCACTGCGCGTTTCCGTGGTTGCCACCGGTATCGATGCCGAGGAAGTCCGTCGTCCGCAGCCGACCACCGTTTCGGTTGCCCCGGTCAAACCGGCCGAACAGGCCGCAAAACCGGCAACCCCATCCTTTGGTCAGCATGGTGCGGCAGCCGCCGTCGCCAGCGCCGCGGACGCCGCCATTGCAAATGGGCATGATGGTTATCAGGGCGGTGCATCAATCGACGAAATTCCGGCAGAACGTTTTGCCGCAACCGGCAGCGCCCAGCAGCCGGAACTGAGCAATCAGCCTGCTGGCAACAATACCGGTTCGATTGAACTGGGTCAGACCGTTCTGAAACCGAAGCCGGTTTCGCGTCCGGCACAGCATTTCACCCCGGCCGAAAAGCCGAAAGAAAACGGTGACATGGCCTTTATCCCGCCGCGCCCGGCCCGTCCGAGCGACGCAGAACAAAATCACAGCCCGGATGTGTTCGAAGCAGCAGATGCCCAGAACGCAACCCCGCCGCGCTTTGGTCTGCGGACCCTGTTTGGTAAAAACAAGGGCGGTCACGAAGACCATTCAGAACAGTCTCACCACGCGGCACCGCGTCAGGCACACCCGCAGCCGCAGGCTCCGGCACCGCGCCAGACCGAAATGTCGCTTGGCGAGAATGCAAACCAGTCCTTGAAGGCGGATCCAGCTTCCCGCGTCAAGACGTCGAATGCGTCTGACGACCTTCTGGAAATTCCGGCCTTCCTGCGTCGTCAGGCCAACTGACGACATTCTCCGCGCGAAGAAGGGGAAGGCTTTGGCCTTCCCCTTTTTTTAATGCGGTCCAAGTTTTTTAATGCGGCCCGGTCATCCAAACATCTGCCTCTGCGTAACCTGAAATGATATTCGATCAGATTTTTCACATTATTTCTTTATTTATCAGCTACTTATCCCATTTACAAAGCGTAACAAAGAGTGATTTGTTCTCTTGTCACAGCGCCTGTAGGGTCTGAAACTAAGAAATGGGGCTCATACCCCAAGCGCCGATAGGGCGCATTCATTGCCAAACTTGACTGACCTGACTTTTGGGGGTTCCCGTGAACAAAATTGCAGACCTCAGCGCTGCCCTTTCGCATTCGGGCGCATCTGATCATGATGTCGTGCGTCAGCGGACCCTTAAAGCATCCATCGGCTGTGCCGGTGTCGGGCTTCATTCAGGTCATAAAATCCGCATCACCCTTCACCCTGCACCTGAAAATCACGGTATCGTATTCCGCCGCACGGATCTGGATGGCCAACCGCTGTTTCCGGCACGTTACGATGGTGTGATCGATACGCAGCTTTGCACCTGCCTTGGCGACAGGGATGCCGGGATCAAGATTGGTACCATCGAACATCTGATGGCTGCCCTTGCGGGGCAACGCATCGACAACGTTCTGATCGACATTGATGCCGACGAAGTGCCGGTTATGGATGGCAGTTCGGCACCGTTCAACTTCCTGATCGATTGCGTCGGGATTGAGGAACAGGATGCACCGCGTCAGGTAATTGAGGTTCTGAAACCGGTTGAAGTCGAATACAAGGGCTGCACCGCGCGGATCGAACCGGGGCATGGCTTTGAGGTCGATTTCGAAATCGATTTCGCCAGCAAGGCAATCAACAATCAGCGCATGTCGGTCAAATTCGACGATGGCGTGTTTGTTGCCAATATCGCCCGTGCACGGACTTTCGGCTTCCTGCACGAAGTCGAAGCCATGCGGTCGATGGGCCTTGCACGGGGCGGTTCGCTTGATAACGCCGTTGTCCTTTCGGGCGACGAAGTCATGAATGAAGAAGGTCTTCGTTACGACGACGAATTCGTCCGTCACAAGATTCTTGACGCGCTTGGCGATCTTTACACCGCCGGCAAGCAGTTGCAGGGCAAAGTGACGGCATATAAATCCGGTCACCATGTCAACAACCTGCTTTTGAAGGCGCTGTTTGCCGATGCAAGTGCGTGGCGCGTTGTGCCAATGCGCAAATCGGCCCTTCATGCGGTTGAAGCCCCTGCGCTCGCAACGGCTTGAGAAGCTTTTTTGATATGATCTTGTTTGCAAAAAGCGGTCCCTGGGGGCCGCTTTTTTATTGCGTTGCCCAACCACGGCTTGTGAAACCGCGATCCGGTTTCCGACCGGGATGCAGAAAAGTGCCTGCGGGGTAACACAACCCCTTGCCCTATGCCCGTACAGGCATGGTATAGTCTGGCAAATTCCGCCTGAACGCGTCACAAAGCTTAAGGAAACGTCACAGTGCTTCGTAAGGCTTCCGCCAAGAATGTTATTGCTGCTTGTGGTCTGGCCCTGCTTCTTGCAGCCTGCTCCAGCGACGACAAACCGGCATATGTCGAACGCCCGGTTTCCGAACTTTATAACAGCGCGCAGGACCTTCTGGACGCCAAGGAATACCAGAAGTCAGCCGAGGCCTTTGACGAGGTTGAACGCCAGCACCCCTATTCTGTGTGGGCGACCAAGGCGACCCTGATGTCGGCCTATGCCTATTATCAGGACAACAAGTATGACGACGCGATCACAGCCCTTGATCGCTTTATCTCGCTTCATCCGGCAAACCCGGATGTGCCATACGCCTATTACCTGAAAGCATTGTCCTATTACGAACAGATTTCCGACGTCGGCCGCGATCAGCAGATGACACAGCATGCGATGGATTCGCTTGATGACGTTATCCGCCGTTTCCCCGACAGCCAGTATGCGCGTGACGCGAAACTGAAAAAGGATCTGACGGTTGACCACCTTGCTGGCAAGGAAATGAGTGTTGGCCGTTATTATCAGGATCGTGGTGAATATCTGGCTGCGATCAACCGGTTTAAAATGGTCCTCGACAAATACCAGACCACCACGCATGTCCCCGAAGCGCTAGCGCGCCTGACCGAAAGCTATCTGGCACTTGGTCTTGAAGGCGAAGCCAAACGCACCGCATCGGTACTGGGTCATAACTTCCCGGGCAGTCCGTGGTATGAGGAATCATACGATCTTCTGGTTGGTGACGGCATCAACACCCGCGAGGGAGAAAGCTGGTGGCATTCGACCACCACCGCCCTTGGTGACTGGTTCTGATTCTTGACGCGTCGCGTGACTTCCGACACGAGAACGCATCAGGAACACCGATTTCTTGTCAGTTGTTTTTCAACATTTTTCGCTCTTTCCTGCGGCACACAGGGATGCGGCAGATTTTGCGTTCTGCCAAAGCTTGCAAGGCGCGCTGTGATTGGGCACTCTGCTTGTCGCGACGCTGCCTGACGGGCACGATCGCACCTGTTTTAACAATGTCAGTATCCCGCAATGCTCCGACGGCTTAGCATCCGAAATGTTGTTCTGATCGACAAGTTGGACCTTGATTTCCGCGACGGGCTTAGTGTGCTTACCGGGGAAACCGGTGCCGGGAAATCGATCCTGCTTGACTCGTTGGGGCTGGCACTTGGCGCACGCGCCGATAGCGGCCTTGTCCGACATGGTACGGACAAATGCAGCGTTACCGCAACCTTCACCCTGCCCGCCGGTCATCCGGTTTACAGGCTTCTGGCCGAACAAGATATCGAGGTTGAGGACGACGAACTGGTGGTGCGTCGTGTTGTCACCTCGGACGGGCGGTCGCGCGCCTATGTCAATGATCAGTCGGTATCGGTCGGCCTTTTGCGCGATGTCGGCAATTACTGTGTCGAAATCCAGGGGCAGTTTGACCAGCACGGATTGCTGGATCCGACCACCCATCGCGCGACCCTTGATGCGCACGGCAATCTTGGCAGTCTGGCACTTACGGTGCGCGATCAGTGGCGCGCATGGCGCGATACGCAAAAGGAACTGACAGCGGCGACCAACCGCATCAACAAGGCGCGCGAAGAAGAAGAATGGCTGCGCCACGCGGTTGACGAACTTGAAAAACTTGGTCCCGAAGAAGGCGAGGAAGAACGCCTTGCCGAGGAACGCCAGTTCCTGATGCATGGGGAAAAGCTTGTTGCAGCCCTGAATGATGCCGCAGGCGAACTGTCGCGCGGCAAGGGTGCCGAAAGTGCGCTTCGCAGTGCGCAGCGCCATCTTGAACGCGAATTGCAAAAGGCCGAAGGCCGGTTTGAACCGATCATCGAGGCACTGGACCGTGCCGCCATCGAACTTGAAGAAGCATCGCGTGCGATATCGGTTACCCTTGCTGATCTGAATGTCGATACCGGGCAGCAGGAAACGGTTGAGGAACGGCTGTTTGCGCTGCGCGCGGCCGCGCGCAAATACAATGTAACGGTTGATGGGCTGAATGGCCTGATGAAGGAATACCGCAGCCAGATCGATCAGCTTGAATTCGGCGAAAAGGAACTTTCACGCCTGACCGCTGCCGTTGCCGAACATCGGGCCGCCTTTATCGATGCCGCGCAAAAGCTTCATGGCGCACGCAAAGCCGCGGCCGAAACCCTTGATACCGCGATTAACGGTGAACTGCCGCCGCTTCGTATGGAAAAGGCGCGGTTTGTTACCGACATTGCCGAACTGGAAGAAAACGAATGGGGTATCGACGGGATTGATCGCGTCCAGTTCATGGTTGCCACCAACCCCGGCAGTCCGGCCGGACCGCTGAACAAAATCGCGTCCGGTGGCGAGCTTTCGCGCTTCCTGCTTGCTCTCAAGGTGGTTCTGGCGCGTGTTTCTGCCGTGCCAAGCCTTGTATTTGACGAAGTCGACAGTGGTGTTGGCGGCGCAACAGCCGCCGCGATTGGCGAACGGTTGCATTTGCTGGCCGGGGAACGCCAGATTCTTGTGATTACGCACAGCCCACAGGTCGCCGCACGTGGACGCACCCACTTCAATATTGCCAAAAGCGAAAATGACGGCAGCATGGTAACCCGTGTGAATGAGCTGGTCGATGGTGCCCGACGCGAAGAAATCGCACGGATGCTGGCCGGACATTCGATCACCGCCGAAGCCCGTGCTGCGGCAGACAGCCTGTTAGACCAACCCCGCTAGAACGTTTGACAGGGTATTTTCCCTGCCTGTTCCAGCCGTTTGAATACGGATAAAAAGAAATATGAGCGCCGAACAAGGGTCAACCTCGTCCATTGTCCCCGACATGCCCGAAACCCGGACCGAGGCAGGCCAGCAGCATGCCGAAATTTCCGACCGTATTCGCGGCTTTAACGAAGCGTATTATATCAATGACGAACCACTGGTTCCCGATGCGGAATATGATGCACTGTTCAATCGCCTGATCGAACTTGAAGCACGCTATCCGACGCTCAAGAAGAACAGTCCGACGCAAGAAGTTGGTGCCGCCCCGGCCGATGGTTTTGCCAAGATCAAACATGCGCGTCCGATGCTGTCGCTTGCCAACGCATTTTCGCGTGAGGACATTGTTGATTTTCTGGCCCGTATTCGCCGTTTCCTGAACCTGACGGCGCACAGCCCGGTCGAAATCGTTGGCGAACCCAAGATCGATGGTTTGTCACTATCGCTGCGCTATGAAAACCGTGAACTGGTCAGTGCTGCAACGCGCGGCGACGGGACAGAGGGCGAAGACGTCACCGCCAATGTCGCCCATATCACCGACATCCCCAAAATCCTGCCCGAAGATGCACCGGCCGACGTCGTTGAAATCCGTGGCGAGGTTTACATGGCGCGTTCGGCATTCCAGAAGCTGAATGAAACGCAGACCGAAACCGGTGGTAAAACATTTGCCAATCCGCGCAATGCCGCCGCCGGGTCGCTTCGCCAGCTTGACCCGACCATCAGTGCCAAACGCCCGCTGCGTTTCTTTGCCTACAGCTTTGGCGAACTGTCCGAAAGTCTTGCGCAGACGCATTGGGATTTCATCAGCAAGATCAAGGGTTGGGGCTTTGTCACCAATCCCCACACGACGCTTTTGCACAACACCGACGAGATCATGGCGTTTTACGAGGAACTCGGCAATCAACGGGCCGAACTCGATTACGACATTGACGGCATTGTCTATAAGGTCAACGACTTCGAATTGCAGTTGCGGCTTGGCTTTGTCAGCCGGTCACCGCGCTGGGCAATTGCCCATAAATTCCCGGCCGAACAGGCCCGCACCCGCGTTAAGGCGATTGATATCCAGGTTGGGCGCACTGGCGCACTAACCCCGGTTGCGCGGCTTGAACCCGTCACGGTTGGCGGCGTTGTGGTCTCGAACGCGACCCTTCATAACCGCGACGAAATCGAACGGCTCGGCGTAAGGGTCAATGACCTTGTCGTCATTCAGCGGGCTGGTGATGTGATCCCGCAGGTGGTCGAGGTCATTACTGATGAACGGCCCGATGACGCCGTGCCCTATGACTTCCCGGAAACCTGCCCGAAATGCGGCAGCCACGCCATGCGCGAAGAAGGCGAAGCCGTCACACGATGCAGCGGCGGGCTGATCTGTCCGGCACAGGCGGTTGAACGACTGAAACATTTTGTGTCGCGCAATGCGTTCGATATCGAAGGCATGGGCGGAAAGCATATCGAGGCGTTCTTTGACCTCGGCTGGGTCAAATCACCTGCCGATATTTTCCGGATCGAGGAAAAGCACGGGGACGCCCTTCGAAAGCTTGAAGGCTGGGGCGATAAATCGGCCGAAAAGCTGTTTGCCAGCATCAATGAACGGCGGACCGTGCCGCTGGACAGGTTTATCTATGCCCTTGGCATCCGCCAGATCGGTCAGGCGACGGCAAAGCTTCTGGCGCGGCATTACGGATCGATCACGGAATGGCGCGCAGCGATGAATGATGCCGGAACACCCGATAGTGACGCGTTACGCGATCTGATCAATATCGATCAGATCGGCCCCAGTGTGGCCCATGACCTGATTGAATTCATGGCCGAAGAACATAACCGCGATGTTCTTGATGACCTTCAGGCCGTTCTGACCATCGAAGATGTCGAAGCACCGCAGGTTACCGACAGCCCCGTCAGCGGCAAAACGGTTGTCTTTACCGGCAAGCTGGAACTGTTTTCGCGCAACGAGGCAAAGGTCAAAGCCGAAAGCCTTGGTGCGAAAGTAGCCGGTTCGGTATCGGCAAAAACCGATTTTCTGGTTGCAGGACCGGGTGCGGGCTCCAAATTAAAGAAAGCAGAAGAATTAGGTGTTACTGTTCTGGATGAACAAGGATGGCTTGATCTGATCGCCGATTGATCAGCGCGGGCAAAGCGGAAGGAAAACGTATCCTATGGAAGACCTTGGCAGCTTTTTTCGCCGCTATGCCGATGCACATCTTAAATTCGAAGCAGACGCCCTTGATGCGTTCTATCACTTCCCGTGCCTGATCAATGACCTGATGGGGGTTCATGCCATCGGCTCGGTGGAGGATCTGCATAAATACAATCAGTCGTTTTTTGATGAATTGAAAAATGCCGATCTGGCAATGGCGAAATCGATGCTGGTCGAACAGCATTCCGCCCTGCCCGGCGGATCACGCGCTATCGTGTCGTTCCGGTTCGGCAATTCGGAAAACAATCTGATCTTTGATTGTGATTATGCCTTTGCCCTGCTCAAACAGGACGAGAAATGGAAAATCGTTTTTGCCCAGCTTGACGAGATTCGATACAGCGACCTTTATTAGGCGCGCGCACGCCCCAGGGCCAGACGCGCACGGGGCAGATCTTTCGCTGTGGCTTTGCCCAGTACCCGTTCAATTTCAACGGGCGCATCAAGAAAACCTGCCAATCCATACCCTTGAAAGTATGAAACGCCTGCCTGCACACCGGCTTCGATCTGCGCCACTGTCTCACAGCGGCAGAAAACTATTTTATTGATCAGATCGGGCGAACATTGGTCGAGTGTCTGCCTGATTTCATCGGGTTCGCAATCCGCCACATGCAGTTTGATGAAGTCGGCGATTTCAGTTTCCTTGGCCAGAAGCTGTGTCAACCGCGACAGCGGAACACGATCAAAGGCCAGTCGAATGCCATGCCTTTGAAAACGTGACAAAATTCCCTGACGGACTTTGGGATTGTTTCGCCACATCAGCAACGGGATTTCCACCGTTAACTTGCGAAGCTGACGGGATGGAATGGTTTTGATCATTCGCTGAAAATTGGCGCTGACAACAGCCACAGGATTCAGGTTCAGAAACCGCGCGACATCACCCGTATAGTTTTCCTTGGTGACGTAGGATAGAACCCGGTTATCCAGAAGCTCTGTAAAACGCGCGAACATCCATTCATCGTTGAGGATTTCCTTGCCCGAGATTTCTTCCATCGCGGCAATAGAAACCCAGAACTCCTCACCGGCAAGCGCAGGCGTGCTTTCCGGCAGCAATTCCCAGATCAGTTGGCTGCGAATATGCATCGAGATGTCAGCCTGGCCAATGATCCGCTCGATTTCGACAAGTTGCCCAAGCTGGGTGACGTTTTTTGGCGGTGCCAGATAGAAATCAAGGAAGTCTTCGGCATTTTCGCGTGTGATGGCCCGCATATGACCGACACAGCAGAGCGCAAAAGCAGATGCTTCCTCACTAAGATCGAAGACCTTGCAGTCAAGGCCGCCATATCGGCGTGCCAGCAAAAATGTTCTTACATTTTCGACCAGTTCTTCCATTCGGCTGCGCTGGTCGTTGGGCATCGTCAGGACGAATGTGTGGTCTGATAAAATGCGCGGCGTCAGGTTTTGCAGACAGCCATATTGAAAGTAGCGGACAAATGAACAAAAAACCGTCCGGCTTCGTGTTGTCGGCACACTTGTAAAATCAAGAACGAACGCGCAATGGTCAGGTTTATGAAGGCCGGATTTCTGAATACTGGCGAGCAACTCTTTCGGGACTGTTCTATTCATCCAAGGACCCCTAACGATGCAACTTCATTGTATGTGTCGCTGTTGATCGCGACTTCCTTTAGCGTCCCGGTCTGTGAATTGGATCGTGCTAGGCACGGGTCAAGAGTTATTCTATACTTTAATATAGTACATATCTCTACGGAATCTAATGTGCCCATGTCAAGTAATGGTTGACCGGGCACATGACTTTGAATTGACGATCAGTCACTTAAGATTCGTACTCAACTGCCGCCTGAACCAACACTTTCTTTGATTTCTGTCGACAGACAGCACACGATAGATACTTGGCCGATCACACAGTCAGATAAACCATGAGCCCGATGCATTTCTTCAAAACCATGCTTGTTCTGGGAACGGTTACGGCCTTGTTCGTCGCGAGTCCGGCACTAGCCGACCCCGATTTCGATGAACTGGTTGGCAAGGCGCGTGCGGTTGATGGCGACACGCTGGAGTTTGGTTTCAAACGCGTTGATCTTTGGGGGGCGGACGCGCTTGAACGGTTTCAGCGGTGCATCATGAATGGTCAAACCACGGCATGCGGTGCGGATGCATGGCAGGTCGTTACCAATTTGATTGCAGCCGGGCCAATTACCTGCAAGGTGCAGGGCAAGAACCGGTACCATCGCAACATGGCGATCTGTCGCAATGCCAACGGGATTGATATCGGCCAAAGCATGATTGCACGCGGCATGGCCGTGGCACGGACCGACGAAATGCCATCTTATGCTGCAGCTGAAAACAGCGCACGCCAAAGTCGTTCAGGGGTATGGGCCGGGCAGTTCATCGACCCGCTGCTGTGGCGACGCGGAGAAAGGTTGCCGGAACATCAAACCGAAGTCCGCCGCTGGCAACGTGACGAATAAAGGCCGCTGTCAGGCGCCTTTGCCAGATGCACCAGCTGCCGGTTCGCCGTCTGTGTCTGTCACGTTGGCATCCCCCGAACCACGACGACCGGTTGCCGAAAAGAACGGACGGGCCAGTAACCGACCAAGACCGGCCAGTGTCACACCATTCTTGATCGATGCCACACCAACAATGACGATAGCAAAGCCAAGGGCTTGTGCCGTGGTCAGAACTTCGCCCAGTAGTAGCCAGGCAGCAAAGAATGTCATGGCAGGGCCCGAAAGCGAAATCAGTGCTGCCTGTGTCGCCCCGATCCGCCGAATACCTTCAAACAGCAGAAAGAATGGGATCACGGTGCAGAAGATCGAAATGCCCGCGGTCCACAAAACTCCATCGACATTCAGATTTAGCGGCTTGGTGACGATCAGTTCATAGATGATCATTGATACACCTGCCATAGTATTGACCATAGCGGCAAAATGCATCGACCCAATGACCGAAATCATCCGCTGCCCGAAATAAAGGTAACAGGCATAAGTCAGAGCCGAGGCAAACGCCAAAGAAGCCCCCAGCCAAAGCTGATCTGAAACAGCACCGATCCCGTTGGGGGCGAGAACCAGTACCAACCCGATATAAGTGACGACAAAGCAGACAAACTGGCGCAAGGGAGGAAGCCGCCACTTATGCAGGCATTCAAGGATCAGAACGATGGCCGGGAATGTAAAAAGCACGATCCGCGAGACGGTGACATCAATGACCGACACCGCGGTAAAATCAAACAGGGCAGCAGCAAAGAACAGCCCGCCATAAAGCGCACCCCAAAGGATATCGACCGGCTTCATCGTGCGTTCGCCCGGCCGGTGTTTGCCAAACAGATAAACACCGATCCAGAAAAACGGCATCGCGATCAAAAAGCGCAGCAGCAACAAACCATCAACCGTCATGCCGGTGGCATAAACGTATTTCGCCAAAAGCCCCTTCATTGCGAATGCCACGGTGGATAGCAATACAAGGGTCAGCGCCGACCCCGACGGCTTTGCCGTGGTGTTGGCTGCAAATGGCGCGGATGGTTTTGTCATTATTGTCTCCGGTCTCTCTTGGCCTTAACTATCTGCCGCGCCTAGCCATTATTCAATTCGAATTAAATGTTATCAGATATCAGGATTTGCTATATCTAAAGACACATCAGCCGGTTCATTTGTGTTTTGGATTGCAGATAAATGGACATCAAACAGCTTCGAAGTTTTGTTCACATTGCCGAACTTGGCAGCCTGTCGCGTGCGGCCGACCGGCTGAACCTGTCGCAACCAGCTCTTAGCCGCCAGCTTAACCTTCTGGAAGAGGCACTTGATACCCGCCTGCTGGAACGGACCGGACGTGGGGTCAAACTGACCGAAGCCGGTCAGATACTGGCGGAACGGGCACGGGTTATTCTGGGTGATCTCGCAAGGCTGGAGGCCGATCTTTCAGCGCGACGCAGCAAGGTGACCGGTCATGTTCATGTCGGTGTGCCGCCCAGTGCGGGGATCGTCATTACCGGCGCACTGGTCGAAGCATTGCGTGAACGCTATCCCGACCTGAACATCTCGATTGCCGAGGATCTGACAGGTGACGTGCAGGAAGGATTGTTATCAGGGCGGCTTGATATCGGCATCCTGCATGACGGCATGATATCACGCAGCCTGCATGCCGAACCATTGTGGCGTGAAGACCTGTTTCTGATTTCCCATCCGTCGCGCGTTGGCGAAGGCGAAACCGAAATTGCCTATGAAGATGTATTGGCCCTACCGCTTATCATGCCAACGCCAAAACACGGGTTGCGCGCCAAGATGCAGGAAGCAGCATTCCGTGCCGGTCGTCCCCTGACCCCGGTGGTCGAAGCCGACGCATTGCGGGTTCTGGTCGATCTGGTGCATCGCGATCTGGGCCATACGGTTTTGCCGCGAAGCTCGCTTGTGATGGAGCTATCCACCGGACGGCTCAAGGCACGTCGGATCGTCAACCCGCAGCTATCGCGCAAGGTGATGTTGTCGTGGCTTCAGGATCGCCCGCTGAGTACCGGGGCCAAGGCCGTACTTGATACGCTGCGCGATCTGGCGGGCACCATGCCAATGGCGGATAATTAAAAAACAAAACCCCGGCACGAAGAACGTACCGGGGTTTGCTGGAAGGGCTTTGAGGCGATCAGACCGGGGCTTCGGAATCAGATGATTTCTGCCACAGGTTCAGGCCACCATCGGTCGCGTATTTGTCGATTTCAGCCAGTTCCTCGGCACTGAATTCAAGATTTTTCAGGGCATCAAGGCTGTTATCAAGCTGTTCGACATGACGCGCCCCAATCAGGGCCGATGTGATTTCCGGGCGACGCAGCACCCAGGCAATCGCCATCTGTGCCAATGTCTGGCCGCGGCGTTTGGCGATTTCGTTCAGGGCGCGCACACGGTTCAGGTTGTCTTCGGACAACATGCCGGGCTGGAACGATCCTTCAAGGGCTGCACGGGAATTTTCCGGCACACCATCCAGGTATTTGTTGGTCAGAAGCCCTTGCGCAAGCGGCGAGAAAGCAATGCAGCCAATGCCAAGTTCGGACAGGGTATCAAGCAGACCTTCGGTTTCGACCCAGCGGTTCAGCATCGAATAGGATGGCTGATGAATGACACAGGGCGTGCCCAGATCAGTCAGGATCGCCTGCGCCTTGCGGGTCATTTCGGCGGAATAGGACGAAATGCCGACATAAAGCGCCTTGCCCGAACGCACGATCTGATCGAGTGCGCCCATGGTTTCGGCAAGCGGCGTGTTCGGATCAACACGGTGCGAATAGAAAATATCCACGTAATCAAGACCCATGCGCGACAGGCTTTGATCCAGACTTGAAATCAGGTATTTGCGCGACCCCCATTCGCCGTACGGCCCCGGCCACATGCGATAGCCCGCCTTGGTCGAAATTACCAGTTCGTCGCGATGGAATTTCAGATCCTTTGCCAGTACCTTGCCAAAGTTTTCTTCGGCCGATCCGGGGGGCGGACCATAGTTGTTGGCAAGATCGAAATGGATGACACCGCGATCAAAGGCACGCCGGATCATGGCACGCTGCGTTTCAAAAACGTCAACACCGCCGAAATTCTGCCAAAGGCCAAGCGTGATCTGCGGCAGCATCAGGCCACTTTTGCCCGAACGGTTATAGGTCGCATTGTCGTATCGCGCGGGATTGGCATTCCAGCCTTCTTCCACTGACGCCATGTCTTCCTCCTGATTATTTCCTTCTGGGTCATGCCCACAATTGAATCGATCCAATGTTTTATTCATAAGGCAAAAAGACCACGCTGTCAGGCGTGTTAAAGTGAAAAAACCGCCCCGATATGTCGGGACGGTTTTGTGATATGCCTTGACTTGATAGGGGGAACTTACGCCGCACGTTTCTTGATCGGTGCCGTTGCCTTTTGCAGCCATTCAAGAAGATCTTCGTCAAGATCGTCGGCATACATCGCATAGACCTGCGCGTGGTAATCGTTCAGCCACTGCAATTCGTCCTTGGTCATCAGTTCCGGATCAATCAGTTTGCGTTCAATCGGCGAGAAGGTCAGCGTTTCAAAGCCCAGCATCGGGCGATCCGCCCCGACCGGACCATCAATCTCGACAACCGCTATCAGGTTTTCGATGCGAATGCCGTATTCGCCTTCCTTATAGAAACCCGGCTCGTTCGACAGGATCATGCCCGGTTTAAGCGCGATCTTGTTCGGGGCCTTGGAAATCCGCTGCGGACCTTCGTGAACACCAAGGTAACTGCCAACGCCATGCCCGGTACCGTGGTCGAAATCAAGACCGGCTTCCCAAAGCGGCGCACGGGCA
This sequence comes from Thalassospira xiamenensis M-5 = DSM 17429, assembly GCF_000300235.2. Lineage (NCBI taxonomy): Bacteria > Pseudomonadati > Pseudomonadota > Alphaproteobacteria > Rhodospirillales > Thalassospiraceae > Thalassospira > Thalassospira xiamenensis. Next base: position 3,485,962 of record NZ_CP004388.1, read on the forward strand.
AGGGTATCAAGCTGCTGGCCGGTGGTGCCAACCGGGAAAATCGCGCGCGCAAGCGCGATATGCCCCTTCAGCACACGGGTGAACCGATCCCGATGTTCCTGGGTCGGCTGTCCGATCACGGTTGTACGGGTGATATCGGTCGTACCATCCAGATACTGCCCACCACTATCGATCAGGAAAATTTCGCCCGGCGAAAGTTTGCGATTGGTTTCGGGCGTGTTGCGATAATGGCAAAGCGCACCGTTCGGGCCGCTGCCCGGAATGGTTTCGAAACTGGTATCGCGGAATAGCGGGTCTTCGGCACGGAGTGCCAGAAGTTTGTCCGCAGCCATGCGTTCATCAATACTGCCATCTGACGCGGCTTCTTCAAGCCACGCGAAATAACGAATGATTTTCTCGCCGTCGCGTTTATGCGCCTTGAGCGATCCTTCAAGCTCGACCTCGTTCTTGCAGGCCTTGGGCAACGCCACCGGATCACGGCCGATCCGCATGGTTGCACCGGCATCGGCAAGCTTCATGCGCAACCAGTCGGATGCGGTTGCCTCGTCCAGGCGGACCGACTGATTGCCCAACGCGCCAAGGGCTTCTTCGAGTTCGCCGGGCTGGCGGAGGGTCGCATCGTTTTCAAGCCATTTGACGGTTTCAGCCGCAAACTTGCGTTCATCCATAAACAGATCAACCGATGCATCGCCATGAATGATGGCATATCCCAACGGCAGCGGAATATGGGGTACATCCCCCCCCCGGATATTCAGAAGCCAGGCGATGCTGTCAGGCGCTGAAATCACCGCACTGTCGCATTCCAGCTTTTCGAGCATTTCGGCAATCTGTTTGCGTTTTTCCGCGTTTGATTTACCGGCATGTTCCAGAAGATGCGGGCGCACGGGCGCAACCGGCATGGCGGGCTGTTTATGCCACAGAACATCAATCGGATTGGGTTCGATTGCGACCAGTTCGGCACCGACACCCTTGCACGCACCGCGCAGATGTTCGGCCTGCTGCACGGTATGCAAATGCGGGTCATAGGCCAGCTTCTGTCCCGATTTCAGATTGTCGTGGATCCAGCCGACAACCGGCTCATCGACCAGATGACGGTATTCGTAAATGTCACGGTTCACCTGCTGGCGGACCTGAATGGTGTAACGGCCATCGACAAATACTGCGGCCTTGTCGGCAAGCACCACCGCCGCCCCGGCCGACCCGGTAAAGCCGGTCAGCCACGCCAGACGTTCGGCACAGGCAGGAACATATTCACCCTGATGTTCATCTGATCGCGGTACGACGAAGCCATCGACACCCTTTGCCGAAAGATATTTGCGAAGGGCTTCAACCCGACCAGCGGCATCATAGCCATCCTTGGCATACAGAAATTCCGATTTACGTTCATCACGCAATGCCAGCAGGGCCGATTTCAGATCATCGCCAAGCTTGCCACCCACCAGATCAAGCCAATCGGTTCGCGTATCGCCATTGGCACTGGCAAGAACACCGTCGATCAGATCGACAATGGCAGTAACGTCCTTGTTAACGCCGTCACGTTCAAGCATGGCAGCAAGTTGGGTATCGCCGGGAAGGGTCATCAAAATCCTCGTTTCTATGCGTGGGGCAGCATCCGACCAAAGCTATCTAAGGGTTTTCGCTGATCACTTGCAAGATGGAATGCCATAAAACGCCTTCCTGCGCGTCAGATCAGGTCCGCAATAAACTACACCTGTTCTGGTCCTATACCACCACATGCATCATGGGTATGAAAGCCCTGCAAGCTTCGCAATGCAAATTAAGGAAAGTTTAAACTATGACATCCCGGTGACAAAAAGATGACCCGTCGGGACGTCAATTTGCAGGAGACCAAAACGGTGATCCGTTTTCCAATTACTGCCCAAAGCGTTGTTCAATCGCGTCGTCGTCAGACGGCCTATGACGGTCTTGAGCGCCTCACCCGTGCGGAAAGAGCCGCGCTCGGCCTTGATACAGGCCCTGCCAATCTGTCAGACGACGCTGAAAGCCACCATCGGGGTCAGACCCTTTCGGTAGCAGCAATGGGCAGGGAATAGGGATCAATCCCGCCCGCCTAGGTCTTTGATGCCATAGGACGCCACGCAGGATCGAAGGTTCGCGATCCTTGCGGTCTTTTTTTTGTCTTTCCCTCTGAGACGGCCCTGCTACTCCACAGCAGGGCCGTTTCTTTTTGACCCCGGCATAAAACCCGCGCCATAGTGTCGCCCGACATTGATTTTCGGGGAAACATCCATGACAAAAACCGTCCTGATCACCGGCGGCTCCCGCGGGATTGGCCGTGCCACCGCCATTCTGTGCGCGCAAAACGACTGGAACGTCGCCATCAGCTATGTCGGTAACAGGGAAAGTGCCGATGAAACCTGCGCGCTGTGTGAACGGGCAGGACGAACCGGCAATGTTTTCGCCCTGAAATGCGACGTGAAATATGAACAGGACGTTGTTGACCTGTTTCAGGCAACGCTTGACCGGTTCGGCACAATTGATGCGGTTGTCAATAATGCCGGGATCGTTGCCCCCAAAAGCGATCTGGCGGATATGAGCATCAAACGGATGAAATCGGTGTTTGATACCAATGTTCTGGGGGCCTATATCGTTGCCCGCGAGGCCGCACGTGCTATGTCAAACAGGGGCGGTTCAATCGTCAATGTATCGTCGATGGCCTCCAAACTCGGATCACCGGGCGAATATGTCGATTACGCCGGGTCCAAAGGTGCGATTGACACCCTGACCATTGGCCTTTCCAAGGAACTTGGTCCCAAAGGCATTCGCGTCAATGCGGTGCGACCGGGCATTATCGATACCGATATTCATGGCAGTGTCGGCCGCCCGGAACGGGTTGCCGAACTTGGCCCCAACTGCCCGCTTGGGCGCGCGGGCAAGGCAAACGAGGTCGCCAATCTGATCTATTGGCTGCTGTCAGATAGTGCATCCTATGTCACCGGATCGCTGATTGACGTGTCGGGCGGGCGATAAGCCCGGTCGCAGACAGCCCTATCACCCCGACAATCACAAAAATGTCCTGCGGCATTTATGCATGACGGACATTCCGCCAGCCGCGCATTTGCCGATATTAAAAACGCGGCCTGTCGATACAATTCCGGCGTTGTGTTCTTGTTGGAGCAACGCACATAAATGGACGACTTTTTCTGGTGGATCGTTCTGATCGGCTTTGCCGCACAGCTTGTTGATGGTGCGCTGGGCATGGCTTATGGCCTGACATCGACATCGCTCCTGATCAGCATCGGCTTTCCCCCGGCGCAAGCCAGTGCCACAGTGCACGCCGCCGAGATTTTCACCACCGCCGTTTCCGGCACATCACATCATTTCGCGCGCAATGTTGACTGGAAAATGGTCAGGACACTGGCGATTGCCGGTTCCATCGGCGGTGCTGCCGGGGCCGCGTTGCTGTCATCAGGGATCGGGGAATATCTTGCGCCGTTTGTCGCCATTTATCTAAGCGCACTAGGCGTTCTGGTCATTGCCAAGGCGGTGCGCAAAGTACAACCGCCTGCGGCCATGCGCGGACTTGCTCCGCTTGGTCTGGTTGGCGGGTTCCTTGACGCGGTTGGCGGCGGCGGATGGGGACCGATCGTATCAAGCACACTGGTCTATCGTGGCCATGCCGAACCGCACCGGATGCTGGGCACCTCGGCGGCATCGGAATTTTTCGTCACGGTGATGATCACCGTGACCTTTGCCGGGCATTTCGGACTGGAAAGTTTCGGGATGGCTGCACTGGCACTGGTGATCGGCGGCGTGCCCGCCGCACCGCTTGCCGCCGTGCTTGTCCGCATCATTCCGCGCAAACCCCTGATGATCGCGGTTGGTTTGCTGATCGTGATCCTTGGCGGGTTCGGGATTTACCGGTTCGCAATTCACCTTTATGCGAATTGAACGTTATGCACTTAATGCCAAATGAATTCTTCGTCTAATTCAAAGTACCGAGCAATTGCCAATCTAGCGAGCATTTGCATTAGCCACAAGGTCTGGCCCACAATATTCATGTCAGCGCAACTATCCGGATTCAAAAAAGGCGGCTTACTGCTGTGAGCTACAAATCCACGACCATTTTCATACAAATACTTGGAAATTTCTTCTGCCGCCAAGGAATAAAGCCCTGACCGTTTCAATTCATCTTTAAATACTGAATTATTACGCGAGAGGTCAGCTACAATATTTTCCATAAAGTTAACTCTTGAAGAACTATTAGGATGCAAATGCTCCAAGATTTTGTAAAAACTTAGAAGACTAAACTGAGGACAATCCGACCTTCCAGAGTTTAACCCTTCACGATATAAGGCAAGCGCAACTTTGTGTTTTTCGGTTGCAATTGGCGACCATATACACGGCCATTTTTCAAAGATGCTGCTCATACCCAGCTTGCTACTGCGAGGAAACGGGCAGGGCTTTGCGGCTCCACAACCACCATTGTGAAGAGCCAAGAATTGATCGTCTTCCCAAGCAACCAAACTTGCAAATTCGCACAAGAGTGAAAGTGCGTCGTCCTGAGAAATTTTATTCGCATCTAAATCAATATGAATAGATGCATCGTATTGTCGAGAGCATGGCAATACGACAAGCACATTTTCACCAAAAGAGAATTCATCCTTTTTTATCGGCCATTGCACTCCGCCAATAACCGAAAAGCTCAAATATCTTGCCACTAATCTCTCTTATAGTAGTTAGCCAACCACCAGCGTCGTCCATTCTTCGACCGGGAAACGTTTGACCAGCGACAGGCCGACATCGCGGTATGCCGACAGAACAAACTGTTCCTGATGAGACAGAAGCCCCGACAGAACCACATAACCGCCATCGGCCAGCGTCCCGCGCAGGTCGCGCGCCATATGACGCAACGGACGGGCAAGGATATTGGCACAGACAATGTCGTAATAACCGGCATTGCGAATGCGAACGTCGCTAAACCCGTTGGAATGAATTGCGGTGACCAGATCGGTGATCTTGTTGATCCGGGCATTTTCACGGGCAACGCGCACCGATGCGGGGTCAATGTCGGCCATCATCACCGGGCAGCGCCATGTTTTGGCACATGCCATGCCCAGAATGCCGGAGCCACAGCCCATATCAAGCGCATTGTGACGATGTGAATGTTTGGCGATCCAATCGATTGCCGCAAGGCACCCCTTGGTCGTTTGATGTTCGCCAGATCCAAATGCCAGACCGGCATCGACCTGCAAACCGGTTTTGGCCACCGGCACGCCGTCTTCCCAGTGCGAGCCATGGACATAGAACCGGCCGACCGAAATCGGCTTGAAGCTGCGCAGATTGTCACTGACCCAGTCTTTGGGCTCGTAGGTGCCAAATTCGACGACCGGCACGTCAACACCAACGGCCGATGCCATCAATGATACGGCGGTTTCAACCGCGGTCTTGTCAAGGTGATCGCCCGAAAAGCCCTCGACCTTCCAGGGCGCGGTCGGATCGCCCGGCCGTTCGAAATGCGACAGGGCATCGCAATGCTCATACAACGCCTCGGCAAAGGCCGGGGCATATTTGCCATCGACCTCGAAGGTGAAATTATAGCAACGAACGGTTTCGATCATATCGCTTCTCGCAAGATTGCGGCGGCCATTTGACCGCACCAGAAATAATGTCCGGGCGGCTTAACCCGGCAGGATGAAACTGTCGACCACTTTCTTTGTGCCGACACCTTCGAAATGAATTTCAAGCTTGTTGCCATCGACCGACTTGACGGTGCCGGGGCCGAATTTGCGATGACGTACCGCATCACCGACCTTGTATTTCGATGATTTCGAACTGGTGGTGTAGCTGGTTTCACCGTCTGGCTTGACGTCGATCACGTTTTTGCGCACCCGGTCCTGCCAGCCTGCGCTGGCAAACCGGCGTTCACCCGTCCCGCCATAGGGATTATAGCTTTCCGCCGGTTTGTTATCCGCCCAGCTTGGCATTTTCATCCAGTCATCGGCACCCCATGCACCGGGCGATACATTGCCGCGATGATTGCCAAGGCCGGTATCGCTGATGCGTTCGACATGCTCGTCGGGCAATTCATCGACAAAGCGTGACGGCAGGGCCGATTGCCACTGGTTATAAATCCGCCGGTTGGCGGCATAGGAAACGGTGGCACGTTTGCGCGCACGCGTGATGCCGACATAGGCCAGACGACGTTCTTCCTCAAGGCCCTTCACCCCGCTTTCATCCATGGCGCGCTGATGGGGGAAAACGCCTTCTTCCCAACCGGGCAGGAAGACATAGTCAAATTCAAGGCCCTTGGCCGCATGCAGGGTCATGATGGTGACTTTTTCCTGATCGGCGTTCTGTTCATTTTCCATCACCAGCGACACATGTTCAAGGAAGCTGGTCAGGTTTTCAAACTCGCCAATCGCGGATACCAGTTCCTTCAGGTTCTCCAGACGGCCGGGCGCATCGATTTCCTTGGATGTCCGCCACATATCGGTATAGCCGCTTTCATCAAGAACCGTTTCAAGCACCGCCACATGCGATGTGGTTTCAAGCATCTCGCGCCAGCGTTTGAAATCGCCCAGCAACCCGCCAATCGCCTGACGCATTTTGGGTTTGAGTTCCTCGGTCCCGATCAGATCAAGCGCCGCCGCCGGAAGCGAAACCGCCTGATCACGCGAATATTGATGCAGGGTTTGCAAGGTGGCCTTTCCCACCCCGCGCTTGGGCACATTGACGATGCGTTCAAACGCAAGGCTGTCATCGGGTTGGGCGACCATGCGGATATAAGCCAGCGCATCGCGGATTTCCTGACGTTCATAGAAACGCGGTCCGCCAACAACCCGGTACGGGATACCCAATGTGATCAGCCGTTCCTCGAACTCGCGGGTCTGGAAACCGGCACGGACCAGGATCGCCATCTGGGATGCACCGATGCCACGGCTTTGCAGGGCTTCGATATCCTCGCCGACAAGCCGCGCCTCGGCCTCGCCATCCCAGACACCTTTGACAAAGACCTTTTCGCCGGTATCAAGTTCGGTCCAAAGCTCCTTGCCCAGACGACCATCGTTAAAGGTAATCAGCTTGGACGCCGCCGCCAGAATATGCGGCGTGGAACGATAATTCTGTTCCAGTCGGACGACCTTGGCACCGGGGAAATCGGACTCGAATCTCAGGATGTTGCCGACCTCGGCCCCGCGCCAGCTATAGATCGCCTGATCGTCATCGCCGACACAGCATATATTGCGATGAACCATCGCCAGCGCGCGCAGCCAAAGATATTGGGCCACGTTGGTATCCTGATATTCATCGACCAGCACATAGCGGAAGGTTTCCTGATAACGGCGCAGGATTTCCGGATGTTTCTGGAACAGGGTCAGGCAATGCAGCAAAAGATCGCCAAAGTCGGCCGCATTCAGAACCGCAAGGCGTTCCTGATAGATCTTATACAGGTATTTGGCTCCGCCATTGGCGAACTCGACACTTTCATTGACCCGTTCGGGTGAAAGCCCCTTGTCCTTCCAGCGCTGGATGATACCCATCAACTGCTTGGCCGGCCATTTTTTCTGATCGATCTGTTCGGCATCCATGATCTGCTTGAGCAGGCGGACCTGATCGTCGCTATCAAGGATCGTGAAGTTTGATTGCAACCCGACCAGTTCGGCATGACGGCGCAACAGGCGGGCGGCCAGCGAGTGGAAAGTCCCCAGCCACCATCCTTCAACCGGACGGCCCAGCGCATGGGCAACACGTTCCTGCATTTCCTTGGCCGCACGGTTGGTAAAGGTCACGGCAAGGATTTGCTGCGGATGCAGGCGCTCCGTCTGTCCCTTGGTTTCCAGCAGATGGGCAAGGCGGGTCGTCAGAACGCGCGTTTTCCCGGTCCCGGCACCTGCCAGCACCAGCAACGGGCCATCAAGCGTTTCAACCGCTTCGCGTTGCTCGGCATTCAGATTGGCAAGGTAATCCGGTGCGGGTGCGTCCTGAAGGCGCATTTCCGGGCTTGCGGCGAATTCATCGATTTCAAAGGGATCATCCATCATGTCGGGATATATAACATGCTCTGCAAACGGGGCCAGTATTGGCATTCAATCAAGTGGCGATATCGGGTTGCTTATTGTGCAACAAATCGGGAACGTCGACCAATTTTTTCCCTTAAAATATTTTTCCGCCTGCTTTTCTGCGCCAGTTTTTCCTGCGCCTCGCGTGAACAGTCATAACGACAATCACCACGCAAGGAGCCCCTGATGAGCGGCATCAACAGTCTCAGTGCCAGTCTTGCGCAAATATTTAGCCAAACACAGTCGACCGGTAGCAGCCAGTCTACCGAAAGCAGTAGCGGCGTAGAAGGCATTGGTGGATTTGCGCTCGCCAGTGCGCAAAGCACGGCCTCGACACAGGCGGTCGACGCGGTTTCGGAAATTGCTGCCAACGGACAGGGCAGCGTTGACCAGCTTTCCGATCAGATCAAAGCCATGCTGCTCGAAATGCAGGAAAGCACCGACAAATCGGCCACCGATGGCGGTTTCGATGCGCAGCAACTGTTCGATGACCTTGACACCGATGATGACGGCTCGCTGACCAAGGATGAGTTCCTGGCAGGAAAACCCGATGATGTCAGCGATGAAATGGCCGAAAACCTGTGGTCGATGATGGCGGGAAGTGATGCTAAAAGCATTTCCCAAGACGATTACCTGACAAGCATGGCACCACCACCCGGTGCCACCACGACCACGGCAACTGCGGCTGAAAGCACGGGCAGTTCATCGGACGGTGACAGTGCCGCAACATCCGATATCGAAAGTTACGATCCGCTTGATACCAACGAAGACGGTATTGTCAGCCTTGCCGAAATAATGGCCGCCTCCCCGGCCAATGAAACCGCGTCTGCCAGCAGCACAAGCGACGACGCAGCCACCACGACCAGCAACGGCCCAACACCGTTCGACAACCGTCTGATGGCGCAGTTGATGGCGTAATACCGTTCACTTCCGACGAAGCGATAGCACCAACTTGCTGTCGGCCCCCCGAAATCAAACCGGCGCTTTTTTGCCTTCACATTCAGGGACTACCTTAGAAAAGCTTAGGCGGCGCATCACCGCGCTCTTCGCTTTGCAGTTCCAGAAGCGCGTTGTTATAGGCCATCATCGCGTCCTTTTCATGGACGAAACCCACCATCAGGCGTTCTTCGTCGTTATTGATCACCGGATCGTTGGATGCTCGCGCAACGCGCGCCCCCAATCAGATAAACGTGCATCTATTGCCTCCACACCCGGTATAATTCATGCGGTCGGTATCACGGGCTTGTTGCGTATCACCTTGCACTTATCCAATCGTCCGTAAGGGTTGGCAGGTTATAACCTGTTGGATAATGGGCAAATTATGCCGCCCAAGACACACAAAGCCCTGACGCCGGATATGTTTGGCGCAATACAAGGTTACTGACATCAGCAGACCTTTGGAAAAGTGCCAATGGTCTTGAAGTTGCATGAATTTTTCCGGTTCGCGTTACACCCTGCAAAAGGTTCGCCTTTTGTGTGGTGTAGTGCTGTGTACATCCATGAAGAAGGATATTTTTCATGAACAGTCTTCTTGGATTGGGATTTGGGCTACCGGTAACGTCGCCCAAAACCTCAGTATCTAAGGATGGTGGACCCGAAGGTATCGACAAATACAGCGCATTTAGCGCAACACCACAAAGCAGCAAATCTGCACAACCGACCTTTTATGGCACCAAATTCGGCGATTTGTCTGATTCGGTGCAGGCGGTCATGCTGGAAATGCAAGCAACCGGAAGCGGATCGACATCCTTTGCCGATGCAATGGCCAATGTTGCAGAACAAGGCAAGGATGCCACTTCCGGCGAGGAGGCCTCCAAGGGGGTCTTCTCGTCAAATTCTGATCCGGCCAAAAACGATCCTGCATTTGCTGAGCAGGATGCCGAGGAAGAATTCAAATCTGCCGTTCGTGACAGCTTGACCCCGCCATCGAAGGAGGACAAACGTAACGAAACGGCAGAAATTGAGGCCCGTAAAGAAAGTCAGGAAATCGATATTGCCGCCCAACAGGCTGCAAACGATCTTCCTGAAAACGTTGCTGGTCTTGATAGTCGTGTTGCAGCCCAGGTCATGTCCGGTCGGCCGGGTCAAACCCAACCTGCACTGGCCGCCTGATAGTATTGCCCACAGAACCTTGAACGGAGCAGCGCATATAAGCGCTGCTCTCAGACTGCTGACAAAGTCCTCGCCATTGGCGGGGATTTTTGATTCAATGGGGAATGCTTAAGAAACCCAGCCCACATCAAACCGAACTTGAGATGGTGACACTCGACAGTTTGGTCCCCAGCGATCATTTGCTTCGTAAGATCGATGCCGTGATCGATTTCAGTTTTATCCATGCGCGCGTGGCCGATTTGTACTGCGCGAACAATGGCCGTCCCGCCCTTGATCCGGTGATGATGTTTAAGGCGCTGTTCATTGGCTATCTGTTTGGCGTGCGCTCGGAGCGCCAGCTTGTGCGCGAGATTGAGGTCAATGTCGCCTATCGCTGGTTTTTGCAACTCAAGCTGACCGACAAGGTCTTTGATGCCTCGACCCTGTCGCAGAACCGGCGGCGTCGATATCATGATGCCAGTGTTGCGCAGGATATTTTTGACGAGATCGTCGAGCAGGCGATCAGGCACGGGCTGGTGGATGGTAAGGTTCTCTATACCGACAGCACGCATTTGAAGGCCGATGCCAACAAGAACAAATGGGACCGCGAAGTGGTTGCCAAATCGCGCGCGGCCTATTGGGATGATCTGGATCTGGCGATTGAGGAAGACCGGGCGGCTCATGCGAAAAAGCCGCTCAAAGCCAAGGAACGCCAGCCGGTTGAGAAAGAAACCAAGATCAGCCGAACCGATCCCGACAGCGGATATATGGTGCGCGACGGCAAGCCCAAGGGCTTTTTCTATCTCGATCACCGCACGGTCGATGGCAAGCTTGGGATCATTACCGACAGTTACGCCACCCCGGCCAATCTGCATGACAGCATTCCCTATCTCGACCGTCTTGACCGACAAAGGGCAGCGTTTTGACCTTGATGTTATCGCCGTCGGACTGGATGCGGGCTATGCGACCGCCGCGATTGCCAAAGGCCTTGAAGATCGTGACATCCTTGGCGTGACGGGCTATCGCCGCCCGAACCTTCGGGAAGGCTACATCCCCAAACGCAAATACGTTTATGACCCTGAACGTGATGCTTATCGCTGCCCCGAAGGTCAGCTTCTGTCTTATGCGACAACCGACCGAAATGGATACCGCCATTATCACAGCGACCCGGAAAAATGCCGCACCTGTCCTGTGCTGGCTTCCTGTACCGCCAATGCCCACCACCGAAAAACTGTCACGCGCCATGTCTGGCAAGACGCCAGAGACCGGGCTGACGCCTATCGTCTGACAGAGTGGGGCAAGCGGGTTTACAAGCGCCGAAAAGAGACGGTCGAACGCTCTTTTGCAGATGCCAAACAGCTTCACGGTCATCGATATGCAAGGTTCCGGGGACTGATCAATGTCAAATGCCAATGTCTGCTGGCCGCCGCCGCCCAAAACATCAAGAAAATAGCCCTGGCTTTGGGCCCCAAGGGGCCAATCGCCGAGGGATAATCCCCTCGGCACACTCAAGCCAGCTTTCAAACACCTCTAAAAGCAAAACCCCGCCAAAATATGACGGGGTTTGTCAGCGGTCTGGGAGCAGCGCATATAAGCGCTGCTCTTTTTCATCACGGATCGGACTAGAACAGCTTGGGTGGCGCATCACCGCGCTCTTCGCTTTGCAGTTCCAGAAGCGCGTTGTTATAAGCCATCATCGCGTCCTTTTCATGGACGAAACCAACCATCAGGCGTTCTTCGTCATTATTGATCACCGGCAGGTGTTCCTCGCCGGTTTGTTCCATCAAACGCACGGCCTTTTCGATACTGTCGGTCCTAAGCAGGACCGGCGGCTTGGACCGGGCGACCTGGCCTGCGGTAACTTCTTCACCCATCGTCGGGTCAAATGCCGCATGGCGCAGATCTGCCAGTGTGATCGTGCCATGCAACCGGCCATCATCATCAACAACAAACAGTTCGGAATAGGGGGCGTTAATAAGTTTTTCGCGGATTCCCGGCATGCCTTCGACAAGCGGCACGGTTTCGTATTCCGCCTTCATGATGTCGGCGACCTTCATCATGCGCAGCAAATTGACTTCCCGGCCCCATCGGGTTGAAAGCCCCCTGCATTTAAGCTGCCACGCGAAAAACGACCCGCCCTGAAACTGATCCATGATGACCGATGCAATCACCGATGCCACCATCACCGCAATGGTCAGGGCATAGTCGCCCGTCAGCTCAAACATCATCAGGGTGGTTGAAATCGGTGCTCCCAGCATGGCAGCGGCGACCGCCCCCATCCCGATCAGCGTATAAGCACCATAGCCCGATGAAAGGTCGGGGAAAACTGCCGTTGCCGTAATCCCAAAAGCCCCGCCCAGCATCGCCCCCAGGAAAAGGGCGGGGCTGAAAATGCCGCCCGCAAAGCCCATACCGATGCAGATCGCGACCATCGCGGCCTTTATAAACAAAAGCTGCATCAGGAATGACCAGTCATAAGCACCGTAAAGCGCATCATTCATTGCGCTGTATCCAACCCCGACAATCTGGGGAAACTGGATCGCAACGATACCAATCACAAGCCCCGCCACCGCAGGCCGTAACCAAAGCGGAATTTTGGATGCCTTGGCGGCCTTTTGCACCACCGGTATCGCGCGTGTTACGCAGATTGCGGTAATTCCCGCGGTGATGCCCAAAAGGATAAAAGCCGGAAATTCAAGGAAGGACTGGATTTCGTGGGCAGGCAGCAAAAAGGCAACATCGGCACCATAATAAAGCCGGGTTATGATCGTGCCGGTCACAGATGCCAGAACAATCGGGGCAAATGCCGTTAATGCGTAGTGACCAAGGGCCACTTCATGGGCAAACAAGGCCCCGGCCAGCGGCGCATTGAACGATGCCGCCACCGCCGATGCAACACCACAGCCAAGCAAAGTACGCGAAGCGCCGCGTCTTAAATGCAGTATTCGTGCAAGCCACGCACCGAAGGATGCCCCCATATGGGCAACCGGCCCCTCTCGGCCCAGTGACGATCCGGCCCCCAGTGATACAGCACTGACAAATGCGCTTTTGATCCCGCAACGCGATGACATGCGCGCATCGTGAAAGGCCACCGCGTCAATCAGGTCGGCAACACCGTGCGGGCGTTTTTCCGGCAGAAATTTATAGATGAATATGCCGACAAAAAGTCCGCCCAATGTCGGGGCCGCCATCAGATGCCAGAATGGCAGATCGACAAGATAGTGATGAAGGGCCTCGTCCCCGGTGCCATAAACCAGTGCCTGAAAAAACAGCAATCCTTCGCGAAACACGATTGTTCCGCCCCCGGCCATGGCCCCGACCACCAATGCCAGTATCGACAGCACAAGCTGTTCGCTTTTGACAAGGCGACGCAGTTGACTGAGCAGTTGGTTGGACTTGAAAAGCTTTTCGGCCATATCGGGTTACCGGCGGGAACGGGTGAAACAGGATGTGATCATATGATTACAAGTTCCTGCGAATAAAAGGTAAAGGTCGGCAAATCCAATATTTTTTGCCACTATCAGCATTTTTCAGGCACAAATGATGACCTTTGTTCGTTCAAAATGCTGTTTTGAGTGGGGAATGACCTGCCTTTCAAAAAACCATCATTGATCTTGCAACGAAAAATAACGCATGTTTGTTGCAATACAGGCCTTTTGGCTGGCGGGACTTGGCCGCACACAACAACAAATTCCTTTTTCAGGACTTCCGATAAATGACTGAAAGTCAAAAATCGGGCGCCACCATCGCCCGTCCGCTCCCCGGTTTTGTCGAATTCGTGGTATTGATGGCGATCACGATTGGTCTGGTCGCGCTTTCGATCGATAACCTGTTACCGGCATTCGGCCCGATTGCCACCGATTACGGCATCGAAGACGGCAACCGCATGCAGTTGCTGATCTATGTCTTCATGATTGCCTTTGGCCTGATGCAGATCGTTTATGGCCCGCTGGCCGACAGCTTTGGCCGCAAGCGCATCTTGATGCTGGGTCTTTCGATTTATGCCATCGGCACGGTCATGGCGATTTTTGCCGACAGTTATGACCACCTTCTGATCGCGCGTTTCGTTCAGGGACTTGGCGCGGCGGCCCCGCGCGTCCTGACGATTGCGATCACGCGTGACTGTTTCGAAGGCCGCGAAATGGCGCGTGTCATGTCGTTCGTGATGATGATCTTTATCATCGTGCCGGTCTTTGCCCCGGCATCGGGCAGCCTGATCCTGGCCCTTGCCAACTGGCACATGATTTTTGTCAGCACCCTTGTGCTGGCGATCATTATTGCCGTCTGGTACAGCCTGCGGATGCCCGAAACACTGCATCCGGAATACCGGCATAAACTGTCACTCAGCCGGATTGCGCGCGATATCAAAACCACCATCACCAACCGCCAGACGCTGGGTTATGCAACGGCGATGGGGCTGATGTTTGCCTGTCTGATGGCTTATATCGGATCGGCACAGCAGATTTTCGAAACCGAGGTTTACGGACTTGGCGTCTGGTTCCCGCTGGTGTTCGGGATGATCGCCGCCTGCATGAGCGTTTCATCCTTCGTCAATGCCCGGCTTGTGCGCAAGATCGGCATGCACAAACTCTCCCAGGGCGGGCTTCTGGTGATGGCAATCAGCAGCCTGATCAATCTGGGCATTGCATTTGCCTTTGACGGTACCCCGCCGCTTCCGGTGTTTGGTGTGGGTCTTACGGTCACACTTTTCTGCTTTTCGATGACCATGCCAAACTTCAATTCGCTGGCGATGGAACCGGTAGGCCGGATTGCCGGTACCGCATCCTCGATGATCGGGGTTTACAGCACCCTGATCGGCGTTGTCGCGGGCGGCATCATCGGTCAGCAGTTCAATGGCACGGTGATCCCGCTGGTGGGCGGCTATCTGGCTCTTGCCGTGCTGGCCATCATCATTGTCGGCATCACCGAACGCGGGAAGTTTTTCCACGCGACGCATTGATCAGCAACCAAATGTAAAAAAGCCCCGCAGCCGGAAAGCTGCGGGGCTTTTTTGGTTCTGTACGATCACGCCTGACGCGGATCGTAATTCAGGTTCGGTGCCAGCCAGCGTTCGGCTTCGGCCAAAGTCATGCCCTTGCGTTCGGCATAGCTTTCGACCTGATCGCGTTCGATCTTGCCAAGACCGAAATATTTGGCTTCGGGATGGGCGA
Source organism: Thalassospira xiamenensis M-5 = DSM 17429 (assembly GCF_000300235.2). NCBI lineage: Bacteria > Pseudomonadati > Pseudomonadota > Alphaproteobacteria > Rhodospirillales > Thalassospiraceae > Thalassospira > Thalassospira xiamenensis. The sequence continues at coordinate 3,501,245 of NZ_CP004388.1, forward strand.
AATAGAACCCGCTGACCGAGGATGCCGGGGTCATGGCACAGCTTTCGGTCAGTCTGACACCGACATTCTTTTCGGCATCAAGCAACTGCCACAGCGTACGCTTTTCCGTATGTTCCGGGCAGGCAGGATAGCCCGGTGCCGGACGAATACCGCGATAGTTTTCGGCAATCAGTTCCGCATTCGGAAGGTTTTCATCCGCCGCATAACCCCAAAGTTCCTTACGCACCTTTTCATGCATGCGTTCGGCAAAGGCCTCGGCAAAGCGATCACCCAGCGCCTTGACCAGAATGGCGTTGTAATCGTCATGCTCGGCTTCAAGCTTTTTGGCGATTTCTTCGACCTGCGGCCCGGCGGTGACGACAAAACCACCGATATAGTCGGTTTTACCCGACTCTTTTGGTGCAATGTAATCAGCAAGGGCCCGGTTCGGACGTTTGTTGTTTTCACGGAACATCTGCTGGCGAAGCGTACGCAGCATCACCGGTTCGTTCTGATCAGGTGCCGGGGTGACTTCGATATCGTCACCCACCGAATTGGCTGGCCAGATCCCGACAACCGCACAGGGCTTGAACCATTTTTCATCGACAATGCGCTTAAGCATCGCCTTGGCGTCTTCATAAAGACCACGTGCGGTTTCGCCGACTTTCTCGTCATTCAGAATATCGGGGAAACGGCCATGCAGTTCCCAGGTTTCAAAGAACGGTTTCCAGTCAAACCGTTCAACCAGTTCGGCCAGATCAAAGGTTTCAAACCGGGTAATGCCAGGTTTGACCGGTGCGGGAATATCGTAGGCATCCCAATCAAGCTGCAACTTGTTAGCGCGTGCGTCCGCAATGGCAAAACGTTTTTTCTGCAATTGCTGGGCGGCGTGTTTTTCCGCCATCGCAATATATTCCGCGCGGATTTCGGCCGCGAACCGTTCCCGGTGGGTTTCAGATACAAGCTGGCTTGCAACCCCCACCGCACGCGATGCGTCAATCACGTAAACCACCGACTTGTTATAGTTCGGGGCGATCTTGACCGCGGTATGGACCTTGGACGTGGTTGCGCCACCAATCAGAAGCGGGATATTCAGCCCTTCGCGTTCCATTTCGGCCGCGACATAAGTCATTTCTTCAAGGGATGGCGTGATCAGGCCCGAAAGACCGATCATGTCGACCTTTTCGGCCTTGGCGGTTTCGATGATTTTCTGGGTCGGCACCATCACGCCAAGGTCAAGGACCTCGAAATTGTTACATTGCAGGACCACGCCCACAATGTTCTTGCCGATGTCATGGACATCGCCCTTGACCGTAGCCAGCAGGATTTTGCCGTTGGTTTCGCGCACACCGTCCTTTTCTTCCTCGATGAACGGGATCAGGTAAGCAACGGCCTTTTTCATCACGCGCGCGGATTTGACCACCTGCGGCAGGAACATCTTGCCCGCACCAAACAGGTCACCGACCACATTCATGCCATCCATCAGCGGCCCTTCGATAACGTGAAGGGGCTTATCGGCCTGTTGGCGGGCTTCTTCGGTGTCTTCTTCGACGAACTCGGCAATGCCGTTGACCAGCGCATGGGCCAATCGTTCATTAACCGGCTTTTTGCGCCATTCGAGATCGGCCTTTTTCTCCGGCCCACCGGTGCCCTTGTATTTTTCGGCAACTTCAAGCAAACGGTCGGTGGCATCCGGACGACGGTTCAGGATCACGTCCTCGACCCGTTCACGCAATTCAGCCGGGATTTCCTCATACACCACGAGCTGACCGGCATTGACGATGCCCATATCCATACCGGCCTGCGTTGCATAATACAGGAACACAGAATGCATCGCTTCGCGGACCGGGTTGTTGCCCCTAAACGAGAAGGAAACGTTGGAAACACCGCCGGAAATCTTGGCGTATGGCAGGCGTTCCTTGATCAGCTTACAGGCTTCGATGAAATCGACGGCATAATTGTCGTGTTCCTCGATCCCGGTCGCAACCGCAAAGATGTTCGGATCGAAAATGATATCTTCGGGCGGGAAACCAACCTTGTCGACCAGCACGCGATAGCTGCGTTCGCAAATCTCGATCTTGCGGGTGACGGTATCGGCCTGGCCTTTTTCATCAAATGCCATCACGACGACGGCGGCACCATAACGGCGCAGAAGGCGTGCCTGCTTGATGAAGGGTTCTTCGCCTTCTTTCAGGCTGATCGAGTTGACGATCCCCTTGCCCTGAAGACATTTCAGACCGGCTTCGATCACGTTCCATTTGGAACTGTCGATCATGATCGGCACGCGGGCAATGTCGGGTTCGGCCGCCAGAAGATTAACGAATTTGACCATCGCCGTTTCGGCATCCAGCATCGCGTCATCCATATTGATGTCGATGATCTGTGCGCCATTTTCGACCTGCTGACGGGCAACCTCAAGGGCTGCGTCGTAATTTTCCTCGACGATCAGGTTTTTGAACTTTATCGATCCTGCGACGTTCGTGCGTTCGCCGATATTGATGAATCTTGAAATGTCACTCATGGGTCTGTTCGATCTCTTTTTTTCAGCTTCCCGGCATCAGGCGGCATTGAATGGTTCCAGGCCCGAAAGACGCATTTTCGGTTCAATCACAGGCAATTTGCGCGGGGTCGCATTTGCCACCGCATCGGCAATCGCCTTGATATGGGGTGGCGTCGTGCCACAGCACCCGCCCAGCAGATTGACCATGCCGGTATCGGCCCATTCCTTGACCAAGGCCGCCATTTCGGCATCCGATTGATCATATTCACCGAACTCGTTGGGCAGGCCCGCATTGGGATAAACCGAAACACGGCATTCGGCAATGCGCGACAGTTCCTGCACATAGGGGCGCAACTGTGCCGCCCCCAATGCACAGTTAAGCCCGATCGAGAACGGCTTGGCATGACGGACCGAATTATAAAACGCCTCGGTCGTCTGCCCCGAAAGAGTCCGGCCAGAGGCATCGGTGATCGTGCCCGAAATCAGGACCGGTACATCTTCACCACGTTCTTCAAGCACTTCGTCGATGGCAAATAATGCAGCCTTGGCATTGAGCGTATCGAAAATGGTTTCCACCAGAAGCGTATCCGCCCCGCCATCCAGAAGGCCGTTCACAGCTTCCTTATAGGCTTCGCGCAGCTGATCAAAATTAACCCCGCGGAAACCCGGATTGTTCACATCGGGCGAAATTGATGCGGTGCGGTTGGTCGGGCCGATGGCACCATTGACAAAGCGCACATCGCCGGGATGGGCGGCTTCCCATTCATCGCAGGCCGCGCGCGCGATTTTCGCACTTTCGTAATTGATCTCGTAGGCAAGGCTTTCCATGCCGTAATCGGCCTGCGCAATCGTCGTCGCACTAAAGGTATTGGTCCCCTGAAGGTCCGCACCCGCGGCAATATATTGCAGATGGATATCCTTGATGATGTCTGGCTGGGTCAATGACAGCAAGTCGTTATTGCCCTTCACATCCTGTTTCCAGTCGGCAAAGCGTTCACCGCGATAATCGTCCTCGCTCAGCTTGTGCTTCTGGATCATGGTGCCCATCGCACCATCAAGGATCAGGATTTTGTTTTCGGCCCGTTTACGCAGCAGGGCAATGCGTTCCTTGCGGTCATTCATCATCGTCATCCAGTCGTTTTGATCATGCAGGCTTTCTGGCGGGTGGTTCAGGCAGCGGCCTGTGCAACACCGCGAATACCCAACGCATGACAGATGGCATATGTCAGTTCGGCACGGTTTAACGTATAGAAATGGAATTCGGTAACACCTTCGGCCATCAGGCCCTCGACCTGTGAAATGGCTTCGTGGAAGGCAACCATGCGGCGCGTATCGGGATCTTCGTCAAGGTCTTCAAACCGCCAATGCAGGCGCTTGGGCACCGATGCGCCGCACATATCGGCAAATTTCAAAAGCGATCCGAAATTGGTCACCGGCAGGATACCCGGCACAATCGGTGCGGTGATCCCGGCGGCAACACATTTGTCACGGAATCGAAGGAACACCTCGTTATCAAAGAAGAACTGCGTGATCGCGCGGTTCGCACCGGCATCGATCTTGTGCTTCAGATATTCGATTTCGAAATCGGCACTGGGCGCATCCGGGTGGGTTTCCGGATAGGCCGAAACCGAAATATCGAAATCCGCAATCCGCTTTAGCCCTTCGACCAGATCAACCGCATAAGGATATCCCCCCGGCGTCGGCACATATTTATCGCCCGCATCAGGCAGGTCACCGCGCAGGGCAACAATCGAACGGATGCCTTCATCCCAGTAGTTGCGCGCGATACCTTCAATTTCTTCCTTGGTGTGACCAACACAGGTCAGGTGGGCGGCCGCCGGAATGCCGGTTTCACCCTGAATGCGGGTGACACTGCTATGCGTGCGGTCACGGGTTGACCCACCAGCCCCATAGGTTACCGAAACAAAAGACGGGTTCAACGGGGCCAGACGGTGGATCGAACGCCACATGGTTTCTTCCATCTTTTCCGTTTTCGGCGGAAAGAATTCGAACGAAATCCGCAAATCGCTGCGGGATATTCCCTGTGGTGCGATGTCGTTTTTAACCGTCATTCTTTTAATCCTGTCTTGTCGTTCCGGTGGAACGGGTCGTTATTCATCATTATTATGGTATCAAGCTGCCGGTTTGTTACTCGGCAGCTTCGTTATGATTGTTCGCGATCTGCGCCTTCTGTTCCTTTGCCGACGCATGTGCAGACCAGATTCGCACCGTCAGGGGCTTGCCCGGCAGGCTTATGACATCGCCGGGCGAAAGTTCACATGCGCGAAACCACGTATTGATCGCCCCGTCTTCAAAGCCAAGCCGCCGATGCGCGTGCTCTTCACGCAGTTCTTCGCGGTCATGGGTTGCAAAATCAACCACCACCAGCCTGCCATTAGGTGCCAGAACGCGGGCAGCTTCGGCGATGGCGGCTTCGGGGCGTTCGGCGTAATGCAGCACCTGATGCAGGGTCACAACATCAAACATTCCGGCCGGATAAGGCAGTTGATACATATCGGCCTGCCGTACCAGACAGTTCGAAAGATCGGCGCGCTGCAAGCGTGCGCGTGCGACCGCCAGCATCTCGCGCGACATATCAACACCGACACCCTCTTCGGCCGTTTTGCCCAGAAGCTCCAGAATCCGGCCCGTACCGGTACCGATATCAAGAATACGGCCCCCGGAAAGATCGCCGATGGCGTCAACAAGCGCCCGTTCGACCACCGCTTCGTCGATATGAAGTGACCGGATTCGATCCCAGTCATCGGCATTCGCGCGGAAATATTCCGTCGCAATCTGTTCGCGCTGCGCCTTGACCTGCTCAAGCCGGGTACGATCAAGTAAGAGGGTTTCGTCATCGCGGGGCAACAGATCAAGAACCGGCTGCAACAGTTCGGCCCCCGGACCTGTATTGGGTGTGCGATAAAAAACCCATGTCCCTTCACGGAATCGGACAAGCAAACCGGCTTCGCACAGCAATTTCAGATGACGTGACACACGCGGCTGGCTCTGCCCGATGATCTGGGTGATCTCGCTGACCGTCAGTTCGCATTCGGCACAGATCGCCAGCAGACGAAGACGTGTCGCCTCTGCCGCCGCGCGTAACCTTGCAAGAACCTGTTCCATTTCGCTGCCTCCGCTAACCCTGAAAAGACATAAAGATATGTTTATATTTAATCAAGACCTATTTACCCACCCCAAAGGGGTATGGCAAAAAAGCAACACGCCAAATCCCATTGATCGGGCACATAATTTTGTGTGCTGGTGTTTAAACTTTCCCTATGCTAACCACATTGGTATCTGAGACGTGCGCGATGCATGGTCCTGTTTTCTTCGCGGGCAACAGGACAGGTAGCGTTTTTGAAATCCCGATTTCAAAAACGTCTCGGGGTCGGGGAAAGTTTGTATCGAAAATCGTTTGGCAAAAAATAATGAAGCTTCGAACTTTGCTTTCGCTGTGCGCTGGTGCATCTCTGTCCATGCTGACAGCATGCGCGTCCACCCAGCCGGCACAGGACATGAGTGACTATGACCCTATCGAACCGGTAAACCGGGTCGTGCACGGGGTTAATGGTGCCGTAGACTTTATGGTCCTTTACCCAGCCGCCATGTGGTATCGCGACATTGCACCGCAGCCGGTAAAAACCGCTGTCCGCAGTTTTGTGCGCAACATCGGCGAGCCGGTGAATGCATTGAACTCGCTGCTGCAAGGGGAACCTGATCAGGCGGCTGACACTGTTCAGCGCTTCATCATGAACACCACAATCGGCTTCCTTGGTTTCAATGATGTGGCTGCCGATTTCGGCATCGAATATCATTCAGAAGATTTCGGCCAGACTCTTGGCCATTACGGTATCGGCGGCGGTCCTTACATCGTCCTGCCGCTGCTTGGTCCGTCGAACTTGCGTGATACGACCGGCATTGCCGTTGATTACGTGGCAAACCCGATGACCTGGGGCAGCCGAAACAGCGATACCCTTGATAATCTCTATCTTGGTTCGCTGGCTTTGACCGCACTTGACGCGCGCTATCGCACGCTCAACCAGCTCAACGAATTGCAACAGACGTCGATTGACTATTATGCTGCATTGCGTAGCCTGTACCGTCAGCAACGCAACGCCGCCATTCGGAACGGTGCAGATCCTTCGGCACCGAATTTCGAAGACGAAAGCGCTTCTGCCGACTTCGACGATGCGTTTGAAGCTGCGGCAAATTAATGGTTCGATCGAACATGAAAAGCAGATTTACGATTCCCGCACTGGCGGCAGCAATCGTTAGCACGACCGGCCTTCTGGCCGGTCCTGCATTTGCAGGTAATGCAAACACCGCGCCGTCCCTGACGGTAGAGGTCGCTGTAAGCAGCAACGCATCCGAGGTAATCAAGACTCTTGCGAATGAAGCGATTATCGGACTGACCGACCAGTCGCTTAGCAACGATACCCGTCGGCAGAACTTTGTTGCGCTGATGGACCGTTACTTCGCAATGGATGTGATTTCCCGGTTTGTTCTGGGACGTTACTGGCGCTCGATCTCCGAGGAAGAACTCAACGAGTTCGCCGATCTTCTTCAGGACTATCTGGCGCTTAACTACGCCAGCCAGTTCAAGGATTTCAATGGCGAGCAATTCGTTGTCGGCGACGAGAAACAGCAGAACAAGGATACCTTCGTCAATTCGCAGTTTGTCCGCCCGGATGGTCCGCCGGTTTCGATTATCTGGCGTTTGCGCGAATTTGGCGACGATTACAAAATCATCGACGTCACCGTCGAAGGGCTGAGCATGGGCATCACCCAGCGCGACGAATTCACCGCCGTCATCCAGAAAAACGGCGGCAAGGTCTCTGCGCTGACCGAAAATCTGCGCGAAAAAGTCGGAAAATAACTCCGACACGACCGTTACGGAAATCAAAAGCCACCGGTGATTTTCCGGTGGCTTTTTTAATGCATCCCCCAGATGGGGATAATGAAAGGCCGCCCGGCAGGAAAGTGGGCGGCCTTTTATTGTTAACCGCGCGTCAGCGGCTTGTATTTGATGCGATGCGGGCGGTCGGCCGCGTCACCGTAACGGCGTTTATAATCCGCTTCATATTCCTGATAGTTGCCTTCGAACCATTCGACATGCGAATTGCCTTCGTAAGCCAGGATGTGGGTCGCGATACGGTCAAGGAAGAAACGATCGTGCGAGATAACCACGGCACAACCGGCAAATTCCAGCAGACCTTCTTCAAGCGCGCGAAGCGTATCGACATCAAGATCGTTGGTCGGTTCGTCAAGCAGCAGAACGTTAGAACCGGATTTCAGCATCTTGGCAAGATGAACGCGGTTACGTTCACCACCGGAAAGCTGCCCGACCTTTTTCTGCTGATCCGCCCCCTTGAATGCAAACTGCGACACATAGGCGCGCGAGCTCATCGGGCGTTTGCCCAGAAGGATTTCGTCCAGACCGTCGGAAACTTCCTGCCAGACGGTTTTGTTCGGATCAAGCGAGTCACGCGACTGATCGACATAGCCCATCTTGACCGTTTCACCGATCTTGAGCGTACCAGCATCGGGTGTATCGCTGCCGGTCAGCATTTTGAACAAAGTGGTTTTACCCGCACCGTTCGGACCGATCACACCAACAATGCCGCCCGGCGGCAGACGGAAATGCAGATCATCAAACAGAAGCTTGTCACCAAATGCCTTGGTCAGGCCTTCGGCAGTGATCACCTCGTTACCAAGGCGTTCGGCAATCGGAATAACAATCTTGGTTGAATCCGGAACCGCCTTTGCGGCTTCGGCAACGAGATCGTCATAGGCACGGACACGGGCCTTGGATTTTGCCTGACGGCCTTTCGGGTTCTGACGGATCCAGTCAAGCTCGGATGCCAGCTGTTTCTGGCGGCTACCTTCCTGACGGGCTTCCTGTTCCAGACGCTTCTGCTTCTGTTCGAGCCAGGATGAATAGTTGCCTTCATACGGGATGCCCTGACCACGGTCGAGTTCAAGAATCCAGCCGGTAACGTTATCAAGGAAGTAACGATCGTGGGTAACCAGAATGACAGTACCCTGATAGTCTTCAAGGTGACGTTCAAGCCACGCCACGGATTCGGCATCCAGATGGTTGGTCGGTTCGTCAAGCAGCAGAATGTCGGGCTTTGCAAGCAACAGACGGCAAAGCGCGACACGGCGGCGTTCGCCACCGGAAAGCTTGGTCACATCTGAATCCTTGGGCGGGCAACGCAGCGCATCCATGGCGATATCAAGCGTACGCTCAAGATCCCAGCCATTGGCCGCATCAATGCGTTCCTGCAATTCCCCCTGCTCGGCGAGGAGATTATTCATCTCGTCATCGGTCATCGGCTCGCCAAAGGCCATGCTGATTTCATTGAAACGTGCGAGATCGTCAACGATCTGACCGCAACCTTCCATGACGTTGCCCAGAACATCCTTTTCCGGGTTCAGCTGCGGTTCCTGTTCAAGGTAACCGACGCGAACACCTTCGGCTGGCCATGCTTCGCCGGAATAATCCTTTTCGATGCCCGCCATGATTTTAAGCAGGGTCGACTTACCGGCACCGTTGTTCCCGAGAACACCGATTTTCACGCCCGGCAGGAAGGATAGCGTAATGCCTTTGAAAAGTTCGCGACCGCCCGGAAGGATCTTGGTCAGGTCCTTCATGACGTAGATATACTGGTAGGATGCCATTAAATTCCCCATCCAAAATGTGAGAAATCCCGGACCATGCCGGGACATGCGGATCGCCGCCTTGCGACCATCCAGAAAGCTTTGCCCGTTTGTAACCGACCGGCCCCTTACAAACAATGACAAACAACGGCAATCGCTGTGATGCGCTTTGAATCTGCATCGGTGGAAACGACGCGAGCAAAACCGCACCCGGAAATACACCTCTCGGGTCAAAATCAACCGTTAATAATGCATAATCAAGCAAATATACGCGTATTTCGATTAAAAACAGGCTGCCATTGTGCAGCGCAGAAAAACATCGAAAAAATGGCGGTTTTGGTAGGTTTTTGCAGCATTTCCAGCAGGTTGAGAACTCCGTGTGCGCGAATGTCTACGACTAATGATTAGCTTCTTGCGCATTCTGAAAACTGTTATCGAATTCGTTGGCAATGGTGCGTGCAAACACCACCACTGCATCAAAAGCAGGCGGACTGGCACAAAAAAAGAACTCAATAGCCGGTCGGCAGGGAAGTTTTCATTTTCTAGGAAGGAGACGCGCTATGGATGAGCAAAGCGCAGCCTACTGGAAGCGAAACGTAAAACTGGTGACCACCTTGTTGATCATCTGGTTTGTCGTTTCCTACGGTTTCGGCATCTTGTTTGTCGATGTGATGAACAACATCAAGATTGCGGGCTTTGAACTCGGGTTCTGGTTCGCCCAACAGGGGTCCATTTACGTCTTTGTCGCGTTGATTTTCGTTTACGTGTCCAAGATGAACAAACTGGACCGTGAATTCGACGTTCGCGAAGACGACTGACGTCGGTGAAAATTCCGGATCCGGGGAGACAGACAAATGGATCTTACTACCCTTACCTATATCGTCGTCGGCCTGAGCTTCGCGCTGTATATCGGCATCGCGATCTGGGCCAAGGCAAGCACCACCGGCGAATTCTATGTCGCTGGCAAGGGCGTTAACCCGGTCGTCAACGGTATGGCGACCGCCGCAGACTGGATGTCTGCTGCATCCTTTATTTCAATGGCCGGCCTGATTGCCTTCCTTGGCTATGGCGGCTCGGTCTACCTGATGGGCTGGACTGGCGGCTACTGCCTGCTGGCAATGCTTCTGGCACCTTACCTTCGCAAGTACGGTAAATTCACCGTGCCGGAATTCATCGGGGACCGGTACTACTCCAAAACAGCGCGTATCGTTGCTGTTATCTGCCTGATCTTCATTTCCTTCACCTATGTTGCAGGCCAGATGCGCGGTGTCGGTATCGTGTTCTCGCGCTTCCTTGAAGTCGAACTCCTGACCGGCCTGATCGTCGGCATGGGTATCGTCTTCGTTTATGCCGTTCTTGGTGGCATGAAGGGGATTACCTACACTCAGGTTGCGCAATATTGCGTGCTGATCGTTGCCTATACCATTCCGGCAATCTTCATCGCCTTCCAGCTGACCGGCAATCCGCTGCCGCAGTTGGCATTCGGTTCGACGGTTAACGGTACGGGCGATCATATGCTTGATCGTTTAAACCAGATCGTGACCGAACTGGGCTTCCTTGAATATACCACCACCAACAAATCGACGATCGACATCTTCTGCATCACGCTTGCGCTGATGGTCGGTACGGCAGGTCTGCCGCACGTTATCGTCCGCTTCTTCACCGTTCCGAAAGTACGTGATGCACGTTCATCGGCCGGTTGGGCGCTGGTATTCATCGCGCTGCTTTACACCACTGCCCCGGCAGTCGGTGCGATGGCTCGCCTGAACCTGACGGAAACCGTGCAGATCGGTGCGGTTGGTGATCCGGAAGGCAACCTTAAAATCGAAGATCGTCCGGATTGGATGACCCGTTGGGAGGCCACCGGTCTTCTGAAATTTGAAGATAAAAACGGTGATGGTCGTATCCAGTACTATAACGATGCCAATGCCGAATTTGCCGCCAAAGCCGCTGAATATGGCTGGGCCGGTAACGAACTGAGTGTTGACCGGGACATCATGGTTCTGGCCAACCCGGAAATTGCACAGCTTCCGAACTGGGTGATTGCCCTTGTCGCAGCCGGTGGTATTGCCGCCGCACTGTCAACGGCAGCCGGTCTGTTGCTTGTGATTTCCTCGGGCGTTTCGCATGACCTTCTGAAGGGCACGTTTACGCCAGATATGACAGAAGGGCAGGAATTGATGGCCGGGCGTATTGCGGCAGCCGTCGCAATCGTGATTGCCGGTTATCTTGGATACAACCCGCCTGGCTTCGTGGCACAGGTGGTGGCCTTCGCCTTCGGTTTGGCGGCGGCATCACTGTTCCCGGTTATCATCATGGGGATCTTCTCCAAGAAGGTTAACCGCGAAGGCGCGATTGCAGGCATGCTGGTCGGTCTGATCTTCACCATGGGCTATATCATGTCCTACAAGGGCATCTTTATCCCGGTACTGATCGAAAACGTTCCGGCAAACTGGCTGTTCGGCATTTCGCCGGAAGGCATCGGTGTTGTTGGTATGATCCTGAACTTCCTCGTTGCGTTCGGCGTTTCGAAAGTTACCGCAGAACCGCCCGAACATATCCAGCACCTGATTGAAGATATCCGTGTTCCGAAAGGAGCCGGTAGCGCCGTTGACCATTAATCGGTCGACTGGTTTGCAAGAAACCTGTTGCCGGCCCCCGGAATTACCTCCGGGGGCCTTTTCTTTTGCCGCGAACTCGGGCAACAATGCATCACGACAGGGAGGAAGGTCATATGAGTCTGGAATTAAAAGAAATCAGCGATTTCCTTAAGCAGCATCACCCGTTCGACCTTTTGCCTGACGACGTGATCAATGCCCTGCCCAAACGCCTGACCGCGCGCTATTTCCGCAAAGGGACGAAAGTCCTCTCACCTGAACAGCAATGCCTGCATCTGCATATCATCCGGACAGGCGGAACCGAAACACGCGACCCCGATGGCCAGCTTCTTGCCCGCCTTGGCGAAGGTGAATGTTTTGGTGTGCGCGCGATGTTCCGCAACGGCAAGGCCGCCAACAACATCACCATGCTCGAAGACAGCCTTGTCTACCTGTTGCCGGAAAAGGATTTCCACGATCTGGCCGGGAAATACCCGCAATTCAATTACTTCTTTGAACAGATGGGCGGGGCCCGACTTCGCAGCGGCATGCAGCTTCTGGAAAAACGTGACGATGATCAGCTTAAACTGATGTCCATCCGGGTGTCCGATCTGATCGCGCGTGATCTGGTAAGTATCGATATCGGAGCATCGATTCTCGAAGCAGGCAAGCTGATGAGCGCCGAACGGGTTTCCTGCCTGCTGATCACGCAAAACGGCGATAAGGTCGCAGGCATCATGACCGATCGCGACCTTCGTAATCGGGTCGTTGCCGAGGCCCGATCATTTGACGAGCCGGTGACCAACATCATGACGCCGAACCCGATCAGCATCGGGCCGGACGATTATGCCTTTGACGCACTTCTGACCATGACGCGTCACAATGTCCGACACCTTCCGGTGATGAAGGACGGTAAGGCGATTGGCATGATCACCACCAATAATCTGCTGGCCCGCCAATCGCTCTCGGCGGTTCATATGGTCGGGCGCATTCGTAAAATGACCAGACCCGCCGATATGGCAAAGGTCATCGCACAGGTGCCCGAACTGCTAAGCAACCTGATCGAAGCCGGGGCGACATCGCGCAATGCCGGGCACATTGTCACAACACTTTCGGATGCGGCAACATCGCGCCTGCTGCAACTGGCCGAGGAAAAATTTGGTCCCCCGCCCGTACCCTATGTCTGGATGGCGGGCGGATCGCAGGGGCGCCAGGAACAGACCGCCCTGTCGGATCAGGACAATTGCCTGATCCTTGATGACGCCTATGATCCCGATCAACACGGGGACTATTTCAAGTCATTGGCCGATTATGTTTGCGATGGCCTTGATACCGTCGGCTATGTCTATTGCCCCGGCGAAATGATGGCGAAAACCGCCGAATGGCGGCAGCCTGTCCGTGTCTGGCAGCAATATTTCAACAAATGGATCGAACAGCCGGAGCCAAAGGCCCTGATGCTCTGTTCCGTCTGGTTCGACCTGCGGGTGATCCATGGGACACGTGCGATCTTTGAAGACCTGCATCGGATGATTGTCACCAAGGCAAAGGGCAACCGCATTTTCCTGGCCTATATGGTTGGCAACGCCCTCACCCATCATGTGCCGCTTGGCTTCTTTAAAAACTTTGTCATGATCCGTGGCGGTGAACATGACCGCACGCTCGATATGAAACATAACGGCGTGGTGCCGATTGTCGATATCGCGCGCATCCACGCGCTTGCGAACGGCATTGATGTGGTCAATACCTATGAACGGCTCGAGGCCGCGATGGCCTTCCCCTCGATCAGCAAACAGGGGGCATCCGACCTTCTGGATGCGTTTGAATTCATCAGCATCACGCGCCTGAAACATCAGGTCCGGCAAATTCGTGACGGCGACCGCCCCGATAACTTCCTGCATCCCGAAAGCCTGTCGGCGTTTGAACGCACCCATCTGAAAGATGCGTTTTCGGTGATCAAGAATTTACAGGCCGCCCTTGAAAGCGCCTTTGGCAAAAGCGGGACATAACAATGGGCCTGCGTCAGAAAATCATCGATAGCGACTTTTACCGCCAGATGGTCCAGCGTCGGGCAACCGGGCCGCTTCGCGCCTATTACGATATCCCGGCCGCCGATCCCGATACGCCGGTCCGCGATGTCGAATTTGTCGCCCTTGATCTGGAAACCACCGGCCTTGATCCGAAACAGGATGAAATCGTTTCGATTGGCCTTGTGATCATTCGCCGCCTTGAAGTCGATTTTTCAAGCTGCCAGCATCTTCTGGTGCGCCCCAAAAAGGAACTCAGCGAAAGCTCGGTGATCGTGCATCGCATTTTCGATACCGATGTCGAACAGGCACCCGATATCGAAATCGCGCTGGCCCATATCCTGCCGATCCTGGCCGGGCGGGTTCTGGTGGCCCATCACGCACCGATTGAACTGGGCTTTCTTGGTCATGCCTGCAAACGTTATTTTGGCGCATCCCTGCAAATGCCGACCGTCGATACGCTGGTGCTGGCTCTTCGTGATCTGCACCGGCAGGGACAACCCATGAAATCGGGCGCGCTGAAACTTGAAACGCTGCGCCATACCCATAATCTGCCACCCTATCGTATTCACAATGCCCTGTCGGATGCGATTGCCGCGTCGGGCCTGTTTCTGGCACAGATTGCCAAGCGTGATCCGAAAGGCGAACTTGAGCTTCGCCGCGTGCTGCGTTAATCGGTAATCAGGGGAAACGGGAACCCCCGTCAGACCGATCCCGTCATAACAATAAATCAGGGGACTTCTTGCCGGATGTATGTGTTTATTATCACGACCGTTGTGGTCGGTTTTGCCTGTGCCGGTGTGGTCATGTTGCTGTTCCGCCTTTGGGGACGCAAGGCATCGAAATATGTCATCCCCTTTGTCGCGGCGATTGGCATGTTTGCCTATATGATCTGGGATGAATACAGCTGGTTTGACCGCTATGCCGGTCGCCTGCCCGGCCAGATCGATATCGTGCAGACCTTTGCCGATGAAAATCCCTTTGCCCCCTGGACACTGATTTCAGCCCCGATCAACCGCTTTACCGCCATTGACCGGGAAAAGGTCGTCGCTAATCCGGACAATCCCGGTCATAAACGGGTCACGACCCTGCTTCTGAAAAAAGGTGCAGAAACGCTGGCCCTTACCCATCTGGTGGATTGCAATGGCGGAACACGCGGCTACATCACCGCTCAAACCGCCCTTGATGGCAACGGATTCCCGATTGGCATCGAAGAATGGTTTACGATGGACGAAAACGATCCGCTGCGTTCGGTCTGTGACTGATCTGATCCAATTCAATCGAAAATTCCCGAACAGGATCGGCCATGCCGGTCCTTTCTTTTTTGGCCCGCACGCCCCGGCAGGCTCCATCTTGATGGCACAGATGGTTGACGTCCCGCTATATTTCACTGAATATAGCGGGAAATGATCATCTGCTCCGTTCATCCTCCAGCCCGGAATTTTGCCATGCGCGATCTGATCCGAACCGCTCTTGCGTCCCTGTTGTTTCTGGCTGCCGCAACCACCGCCCGCGCCGAAGAAATCACGGTCTTTGCCGCCGCCAGCCTGACCGATGCCATGACGCAGGTGGCCCAAAGCTATGCCACGGCAACCGGCGACACATTGCAGTTGTCCTATGCCAGTTCATCGACACTGGCCCGTCAGATCGCCGCAGGTGCCCCGGCTGATCTCTATATTTCAGCCAATCAGAAATGGATGACCTGGCTTGCCGATCAGGACCTGATTGCCGCCAACAGCCGCCATGACCTTCTGGCCAATGCGCTTGTTCTGATTGCCCCCGCCGACAGTAACCTTGAACCGATCACCATCACGTCCCAGACCGATCTGACCAGCCTGATCGGTGACGAGGACCGCATTGCCGTTGGCGACCCGGACCATGTCCCTGCCGGGATTTACGCCAGACAGGCACTTGAAAACCTTGGTCAGTGGAACACCGTCGAACCAAGGCTGGCACGGGCCGATAATGTGCGCGCCGCCCTCGCACTGGTGGAACGGGGCGAGGCACCGCTTGGCATTGTCTATGCCACCGATGCCGCCATCGCCACCGATGTCAAAACCATTGCCACCTTCCCCGAAAACAGTCATCTGGCCATCACCTATCCGGTTGCGATCACCACCGGACAGACCAAACCCGCAACCGCAAAATTGCTGGCGTGGCTTTTGGGGGATGACGCGGGCAGCATTTTTGCGGAATATGGTTTCAAACGCCCGGCAACCAGCCCGAAGACACAATAACAAACCATGATCACACTCACCGAAGCCGAGATCGAAGCCCTGCTGCTAAGCCTGCGCATTTCCGGCGTGGCGGTGATATGTGCCCTGCCCTTTGCCATTCTGGCTGCCGCCCTTCTGGCGCAGGCCCGCTTTCCCGGCAGGATTTTGGTCGATGCGCTGGTGCATCTGCCATTGATCCTGCCGCCGGTTGTGATGGGCTATCTTTTGCTGATCAGTTTTGGCACCCGCGCACCGCTTGGCGCATGGTTGCTGGAAACATTTGATATCCGTCTGATTTTCAGCTGGACCGGTGCGGCACTGGCCGCCGGGATCGTCAGCTTCCCGTTTCAGGTCCGCGCCATCAGGCTGGCACTGGAAAATATCGATCCCGGCCTTTATCACACCGCCGAAACACTGGGGGCCGGGCCGGTTGACCGGTTCTTCAGCCTGACATTACCGCTGGCCCTACCCGGTATTATTGCCGGGGCAATTACCGCCTTTGCCGCCAGCCTTGGTGAATTTGGGGCCATCATCACATTCGTGTCCAACGTTCCGGGTGAAACACGCACCCTGCCGCTTGCGATCTATACCGCGATCCAGACACCGGGCGGCGAACTGGCCGCCGCACGCCTTGCCGCCATTTCCATCGGACTTGCCTTGATCGGGCTCGTGCTTTCGGAATTTGCCATGCGCCATATTCGCAAAAGGGCCCGCGCATGAGCATTTCCGTCGATATCCGCCACAAGATCGGCAAGCTGGACCTCCATGCGCAGTTCGACATTGCCGAACCCGGCATTACCGCCCTTTTTGGCCCGTCGGGCAGCGGCAAAACCACGATCATCAATGCGATTGCCGGGTTGCTGCGCCCGGATCAGGGGCGCATCACCATCCATGACCGCCCTGTATTTGACAGCATGCAACGGGTCAATCTGGCACCGCGCAAACGCCGGGTCGGTTATGTCTTTCAGGACGCCAGACTGTTCCCGCATCTGAGTGTCGCGGCCAACTTGTTTTACGCCCATAAACGCAGCGACCGGCCAATGACCCGGTCCGCCTGCGATGATGTCATCGCGATGCTCGGTATCGGCAATCTGCTATCGCGCCGCCCCAACCTTCTTTCCGGCGGCGAGAAACAGCGCGTCTCGCTGGGCCGGGCATTGCTAGGCAATCCGGAAATCCTGCTGCTTGACGAACCGCTCTCGGCCCTTGATCAGGCCCGCAAGAACGAGATCATCCCCTATCTGGAAAATCTGCGTGACGCACGGCAATTGCCGATCCTTTATGTCAGCCACGCGATTGATGAAGTCGCCCGTCTGGCCGATCATATGGTGGTGATGGAAGGTGGTAAAACGCTTGCCAGCGGATCGGTATTTGACATGCTGGGCCGAACCGACCTTGCCCCGCTTGCCGGGCAGTTCGATACGGGAACTGTTCTGCCCGCCACGGTCAAAAGCCGCGATCCGCAGGGTGTCATAAGCTTCCTTGACTGTGCCGGGCAACGATTTGTCGTGCCCTTCCTTGGCAAGAAATCCGGAAGCCCGGTGCGCCTGCATATCCGGGCGCGTGATGTGATGATCGCCCGAACCGCCCCGACCGGGATCAGTGCCAATAACGTCCTGCCGGTAACGATCCGCGATATTGCCGATAATGGCGGCGATACGCTGGATGTCACACTGGGGCTGGGTCATGACGATACCGGTGAAAACCGCACAATCCATGCCCGCATCACCCAATGGTCGGCAACACGCCTGAAACTTGCCATCGGGCAAGGGGTCTTTGCGGTGATCAAGTCGGTCACGGTCGACGGGCATCTGCGCGCCGACGATCTTTAAGACCCTTCTTCGGTCGGCGGGGACGGATCGCCCGCCAGTTCATCGGCAAGCTTGCGCAACGGGTCGGCCAATGCTTCGTTCGCACGGGTTTGCGCATCGTCGTAAATCGCAATGATCCGCATCCCCGTCCCGGTCAGGCTGGCCCCGCCACGGCCTGCACCCCCCATCCGGGTTTCAACAACCGGGGCGGCAAAGCTTTTGTTCAATTCTTCAAGCAGCATCCACGCCCGGCGATAGGACATGCCCATCGAACGCGCCGCCGCCGAAATCGACTGTTCACGATCAATCGCGCGCAGCAGATCGATCTTGCCATAACCAAGGCGAACCCCATCGGGCAATTCGATTTTAAGCCGGATTTTAAGGTCGGTTTTGCTCATGATGACAATCTAGCGCCTTGGTCACATGCGCGCTACTGCCAACCGCGAAACGGGCATCCGTACAATCAGTTAACCGGACTCACCAGCGTCCCGTCGGCAAACCATTGCGCCAGATTATCGACCACCATCTGCGCCATCGCATCGCGGGTTTCAACCGTGCCGCTGGCGTTGTGGGGATACAGCACGACATTGTCAAACCCGGCAAAGGCACGGTCCATATGCGGTTCATTATGGAACACATCCAGCCCCGCCCCGGCAATCACGCCATCCCGAAGTGCCGCAATCAGTGCCGGTTCATCAATCACCGAACCACGGGCGATATTGATGACAAAACCACGCGGGCCAAGTGCCTTCAAAACGTCGGCATTGATGATCCCCTGTGTCGCCGCCCCGCCGGGGCAGGAAACCATCAGAACATCCGCCCAGTTCGCAAGCCCGATCAGATCGGCCTCATAATGATAATCGACCGGTTTTTTGGATCGTCCGAAATAACCGATTTCCATGCCAATCGGTTCCGCCCGCGCGGCAATCGCCTGCCCGATCCGGCCAAGCCCGACAATGCCAAGCTTCTTGCCGCGCGCGGTTGTGGTTAACGGCATCGCCCCCTTTTCCGACCATTGACCGCTGCGCGCCCAATGATCACCCACAACCAGCCGCCGAAGCGTCGCCAGCAGCAGCATGATCGCGGTATCGGCCACATCGTCATTCAAAACGTCGGGCGTGTTGGAAACGCGAATGCCACGCGCCGTACAGGCCGCGATATCAATCGCGTCATAACCGACCCCGAAACTTGTAATCACCTTAAGGTTCGGCAGCTTCCCGATCAGCTCCGTCGGCACCCCGACCCCGGCGGTCGAAACAAGGGCTGTGATCCTGTCTGCCACGTTGGCCAGAAACGCATCCTTGTCCGTCGCCTGATCCCAGCGATGCAGTTCGTATTTCGCAGCAAGTTCTTCCATATGACGCGGCCGGATGGCCGAAATAACGAGGATATGTTTATCAGATCGGGACATCGGGGCTTCTCCGTTGGTGGCGGGAGGTCACAGACTAGCGACATGCAACTTGTAAAACAAGAAAACAGGAAAATTAACAGGACATCGTACATGCCGCCCTGAACTTGCCACCTGTCGCAGCGCCATTGCACACTACCTGCCCGGATGGCGAATATGTACAACAGATATGACGCAAATATCCAATCGCGACGTCGCAAATTCACATCTAATCGTGCAAAATCATGACACTTGGTGGAGCCGCTTCTCATGACGCATTTTTCTGCTTTGTCGCTGTTAAAGAATGCTTTTACAGGACAAAAGAACTGGCAGGCGCAATGGCCCGACAGCCAACCGAAGGCAGAATATGACGTCGTCATTGTCGGTGCTGGTGGGCATGGGCTTGGCGCGGCTTATTATCTGGCCAAGGAACACGGCATCACCAATGTCGCCGTGATCGACAAGGGCTGGCTGGGTGGCGGCAATACCGGGCGCAACACCACGATCATCCGGTCAAACTATCTTTATGATGAAAGTGCCCGTCTTTATGACCATGCCGTTGATCTTTGGGAAGGTCTTAGCCAGGATCTGAATTACAATGTCATGTTTTCGCGCCGCGGCGTTCTGATGCTCGCACACAATGTTCATGACGTTCAATCGTTTCAGCGCCACATCCATTCCAACCGCCTGAACGGTGTCGATAACCGCTGGCTCTCTGCCCACGAAGCCAAGGAATTCTGCCCGCCGCTTAATATTTCGCCCAACGCACGCTATCCGGTTGTCGGTGCCGCCCTTCAGATGCGCGCCGGAACCGCCCGCCACGATGCGGTTGCGTGGGGCTATGCGCGCGGGGCATCACAACGCGGTGTGGATATCATCCAGAACTGCCCGGTCACCGCGATCCGCCGCGGGCCGGATGGCGCGGTCGAAGGCGTTGAAACCGCCAAGGGCTTTATTCGTGCCAAAAAGGTCGCGGTTTCGGCTGCCGGTCACACCAGCGTCGTGATGGAAACCGCCGGTGTGCGCATGCCCCTTGAAAGCTATCCGCTTCAGGCACTGGTATCCGAACCGGT
Organism: Thalassospira xiamenensis M-5 = DSM 17429; assembly: GCF_000300235.2. Taxonomy (NCBI): domain Bacteria; kingdom Pseudomonadati; phylum Pseudomonadota; class Alphaproteobacteria; order Rhodospirillales; family Thalassospiraceae; genus Thalassospira; species Thalassospira xiamenensis. The sequence goes on from NZ_CP004388.1 coordinate 3,521,495, forward strand.
CAAGCCGATCTTCCCCTGTGTCGTCATGTCCAACACCGTCCATGCCTATATCAGCCAGTCGGACAAGGGCGAACTCGTGATCGGATCGGGCACCGATCAATATACCAGTTATTCCCAGCGTGGCGGCCTGCCGCTGATCGAACATACGGTTGCCGCGATCTGCGAGATTTTCCCGATCTTCAACCGCATGCGGATGTTGCGCAAATGGGGCGGCATTGTGGATGTGACCCCGGATCGCTCACCGATCCTTGGCATGACACCGGTACCCGGCCTTTACGTCAATTGCGGCTGGGGCACGGGCGGGTTCAAGGCCACACCGGGTGCTGCCCATACGCTTGCATGGACGGTTGCCAAAGGCACCCCGCATGACATCAACGCCCCCTTCACGCTGGACCGTTTCCGGACCGGCCGTCTGATTGACGAAGCGGCCGCAGCCGCCGTCGCACACTGAGGAGAACCAACATGCTTCTCATCCATTGCCCCTATTGCGATGAAACGCTGCCGGAACTGGAATTCACCTATGGCGGCGAAGCCCATATCGCGCGCCCGGCAAATCCAGCGGACAAAACCGATGATGAATGGCGCGATTTCCTGTTCATCCGCACCAATGTCAAGGGACCCCATTTTGAACGCTGGCGTCATGCCCATGGTTGCGGCCGGTTCTTTAACGCCGTGCGCGACACCGTCTCGGACCGGTTCCTGACAACATACAAGGCGGGCGATGCGCGCCCTGACCTTGCTGTTTTGCTTGAAGATGCCGCAAAGAAGGAGCCTTCGAAATGACCGCTTTCCGCGTTCCGGGGCGTGGCCGGGTCCTTCACAATCGGCCGGTTTCCTTCACCTTTGACGGCGACACCTATCAGGGCCTTGAAGGCGACACTGTCGCATCCGCCCTGATCGCCAATGGCGTTCACCTGATGGGGCGTTCGTTCAAATATCATCGTCCGCGTGGCCCGATTGCGGCAGGCTCGGAAGAACCAAACGCCCTGATCGGAACGCGCCGCGGCAAGGGGCAGTTTGAACCCAACACACGTGCAACCGTGCAGGAAATCTGGAACGGCCTTGAAACCAGCAGCCAGAACAAATATCCCAGCCTGAAATTTGATATCGGCGCGATCAATGACCGCCTTTACATGCTGTTTTCCGCCGGGTTCTATTACAAGACCTTCATGTGGCCCCGCTCATTCTGGGACAAGGTTTACGAACCCTTTATCCGGGCGGCTGCCGGTCTTGGCGTGTCACCGACCGAACCAGATCCTGACAATTACGCATCGCGTTATCTGCATACCGATATTCTGGTTGTCGGTGCCGGTCCTGCCGGTCTTGCCGCGGCGCGCGCGGCGGCCGAATCCGGGCTTCGCGTCACGCTGGTCGATGAAAACGCCGAACCGGGCGGAACGCTTTTAAGCGAACCACAGGCAAAAATTGACGGCAAACCGGCATGGGATTGGCTGGAGGCCGAACGCGATGCCCTGACCGGGCTTGGTGTCCGGATCATGACCCGCACCACAGCCATTGGCTATTACCATCAGAACATGATCGGCCTGTGTCAGAAACTGACCGATCATCTGGAAAAACCGGCCGATGGGGCCCCGCGGGAACGCATGTGGCGGGTCCGCGCCAAACAGGTTATTCTGGCGCAGGGTGCGCTTGAAAAGCCGCTGGTATTTGATGGCAATGATCGTCCGGGCGTGATGCTGGCCGGATCGGCGCAAACCTATCTGAACCGCTATGGCGTGCGCGTGGGTAACAGGGCCGTCGCGGTCACCAGCCATGACAGCGCATGGTATGCGGCCTTTGATCTGGCATCGGCCGGAACGAAGATCAAGGCCATTGTCGACACCCGCCCCGCCCCGAATGCCAACCTTGTCAAGGAAGCCGCCGCACGCGGGATCACGGTCTTTGCCGGTTATACCGCAACCGGCACGTCGGGCCGCCTGCGCATCAAATCGGTGCGGATCAACAAGGTTGAAAACGGCACCGTTCTGGCCGCCCAGACATTGGCCTGCGACAGCCTTCTGGTCTGCGGGGGCTGGACCCCGTCGCTCCATCTGTTTTCCCATACCAAGGGGACGCTTAAATGGGATGATCAAAGCCAGACCTTCCTGCCCGACCGCATTACCGAGGATTGCCAGATCGCCGGTGCCGGGCGTGGCCTTTGGGGGATCGAAGCCGCCCTTAATGACGGGTTCGCGATGGGCGCTGCTGCGGCCAGGGCGCTTGGCAAAAACGCGACGGTCAAAACGCTTTCGGTTGCCGATGACCGCCCCGGTTCGGGTGCCAGCCACACCGAACTTCCGACCGACCTTGACGCTGGCAAGGCCCGCGCCTTTGTCGATTATCAGAACGATGTGACGGCCAAGGATCTGCGCCTTGCCGTGCGCGAAGGCATGCGCTCGATCGAACATGTCAAACGCTACACCACCAATGGCATGGCAACCGATCAGGGCAAGATGTCAAACATCAACGGCCTGAACATTGCCGCCGATGCCCTTGGCAAGAAACAGCCCGAAGTCGGCCTGACCACCTTCCGCCCGCCCTATACCCCGACGACGTTCGGGGCGTTTGTCGGCTATCACAAGGGCGATCATTTCGAAGTCACCCGCAAAACCCCCATCGATAGCTGGGCCGAAGAAAATGGTGCGGTGTTCGAACCGGTCAGCCTGTGGCGTCGTGCATGGTATTTCCCCAAGGATGGCGAGGATATGGACGCTGCCGTGCGTCGCGAATGCCGCGCAACACGCAAATCGCTTGGCATGTTTGACGCATCCACCCTTGGCAAGATCGAGGTGGTCGGCCCCGATGCGGTTGAATTCATGAACCGCATGTATACCAACCCCTGGACCAAACTTGCACCCGGTCGCACCCGTTATGGCCTTTTGCTTGGCGATGATGGCTATATCCGCGATGACGGCGTGATTGGCCGTCTGAGTGATGACCGTTTCCACATCACCACCACCACCGGTGGGGCCGCGCGCGTGCTGAACATGATGGAAGATTACCTTCAGACGGAATGGCCGGACCTCAAAGTCTGGCTGACCTCGACCACCGAACAATGGGCGACCATTGCGCTCAATGGTCCGAATGCCCGCAATCTTCTGGCCCCGTTTGTCGAGGGGCTTGATATTTCCGACGAAGCCTTCCCGCATATGTCGATTGCCGAATGCTCGGTTGCCGGTTTCCCGGCCCGCCTGTTCCGGGTCAGCTTCACGGGCGAGCTTGGCTTTGAGGTCAATGTCCCGGCCCGTCATGGCCGCGCCCTTTGGGAAACGCTTTTTGCGGCGGGTCAGAAATACGATATCTGCCCCTATGGTACCGAAACCATGCATGTCCTGCGTGCCGAAAAGGGCTTCATCATTGTCGGTCAGGATACCGACGGGACGGTGACGCCTTATGACGCGGGTGCCGGATGGGCCGTTGGCAAAAACAAGCCCGACTTTGTCGGGATGCGGGCCCTTAGCCGCCCGGACCTGACGGCAGAAGGCCGCAAGCAGCTTGTCGGGCTTCTGACCGATGATGGCACGTCCAAACTTGAAGAAGGCGCGCAGATTGTCCTTGATCCGAACCAGCCGATCCCGATGAAGATGGTCGGCCACGTGACATCGTCCTACCATAGCGACGCGGCAGGTCGCCCGATTGCCCTTGCCCTGATCGAAGGCGGCCACGGCAAGACCGGCGAAACGGTTTATATCCCGATGCCCGACCGGACGATCAGGGCCACCATCACCGGCACGGTCTTTTACGACCCCGAAAATGCGCGTCTCAAACTTTAAATTCCAAGGTCAGACAAGCGGAGATGACTGCAATGAATGCACATATCGACCTGTCCAAAGCCGGGATACTCGCCGAAAGCGCCGCCGTGCGTGTAGCACTTCTGCCCCCCGTCGCCCGCTTTTCACTTCGGGCCGCAACGCCCGAACAGAAGGCACTGTCAAAGGCGCTTGGCGTAACCCTTCCGGCCAAAATCGGTCAGTGCGGGCGCAAAGGGGATGTTGAAATCCTCTGCCTTGGCCCGGACGAATGGACGATCATCGCCCCCGAAGATCAGGCCGCGACGATCACCGATGCCTGTGCGGCGATTTATGCCCAAACCCCGCACAGCCTGACGGAAATTTCCGACCGCGAAGTTACCGTGCGGATCACAGGCCCAAAGGCCAGCGACCTTATCACCATCGGATGCCCGCGCGACCTTGATCAATTACCGACCGGCGAAGCACGCCGCACGGTTTTTGACGGTGTGTCAGCCGTCCTCTGGCGGGATGGCGATCAGGATTACCGCCTCGATCTTTGGCGCTCCTTCGCCCCGCATGTCATCGCCCTTCTGGAAACGGGATGCGCTGAACTTGCGGGCGAATAACCCGATGCCCGGGCCCTTTGCAAAGCTGCCGCAAACCCGGGACCAACACTGCGATATGACGCCTCGACCCATGGCTTTCCCCGCAAGAGCCACGCGACGAACCCCAACCCGCCCCACAGCCGACGACGGCCCCAACGACAAACCACCTCCGCCAAAACCGGACGTCCCTCAATCCGGGAAGTCCCGACAAACGCGGGACTTCGGCATCCCCGCCAACGCGGCAGAGCAGACAGGCCGCCTTCGACCTCACGGCCTACTCCGATCACTCCCGGCCATGGCGACATTTCCGGAAACCGATGAACCCCGGACACATTTCGGGCATTCGCCATCCTCGCCAACGGACGGTCTCCGGACTCACGTCCCGCTCCCATCACTCCCGGCCATATCGACATTTCCGGCAACTGATGAAGTCCGGACACACTTCGGGCTCATGGGCCCCGCCGGTCCACCCTTGACGGGCCACAGCTCAACGCTGCCCCCTGCTGCCATCCTTGCCGCTACCGGCAAATTTAAAGCTCCCTCCTCAACAAGACGCACCTCTCCCGTCATGACAAATGATCGGGTTAGCCCCCCCTAGCCCTCGTACTAGTCCTCGTCCTAGCCCTCGGGCAGAATGCCGCCATAATGGCTCCGCCATCCGCCGCCCCATATCCTGCGGGGACCCCCGCAGCCCTGCCTGTGTCTATGTCCGCGTCTTTGCCGATGCATCCCGATATCCTCTTTCCTTCAGCCCCAAACGCAAAAACCCGCAAGGCACAAGGCCTTGCGGGTTTCCGTCCGGGTGCATTTCTCCCGTTGACTTTACTCTTATGCCACAGAAAAAAGAACAAATCAAGAACTTTTAAGGAAACCGAATGGGAAGGAGGATTCGATACGACGCAGCCTGCGCGCTCGGAAATGTAGAAACAATTCTCACGGGTACGTCCACCAGAAATGGCTATTCGCTATTGCGTGGCAATTGATGAGCCCTACCCGACGCGCCCCCATCGGATGCCCGGTTCGGCTTCGGATAAATCCTCAATTACAGCACCACCAACAGATCCGCATACCGGGAATATAAAAGCAGCCTGCTGCTTCGGCAGCATATGTGCCACAGCCTTTTTGTTCACGAAGAGGAAAACCCTTTTGCAGACATTTCCACGTCGCGACAGCTAAGACCAGCCGTCATAATTCTAGCGCGAAAGCTCGTACAGAACCGCCCGGTCAAGGATGCGCAGTTTCGGTCCGGCGGCAATTGCGCCTGTTGCCTCTAGCTTTCGAAGCGAGCGCGAGAATGTTTCTGGCGTAATGCCGATCCGGCTTGCGATCTGACGTTTTTCAGGAAAGTTCGTCTCGTCCTCGCCACCCAGATTCTCGCCACTTCTTTCTTCGAAATCGATCAGGAAAGACGCAATTCTCTGGATCGGTTTGGTGTGGCGAATTTTGAAAATTTCTTCGAGGAAGAATCGTTCCCACCGCAGAAGTCCGGCAAGGACTTCGGCCATGACATCGGGCGCACTGCGTAAAACGGAAAGATAGGTATCGCGCGGAATGGCGATGATCTCGCAATCTTCCATGACCTCGCATTCCACCGGATATGCCCGACCGGCCAACGAAACCGCTTCGGCGAATGCCCCCGGTTGGGTCAGGAAATGCATGACGGTTTCTTCGCCCTGCGGGGAAACCTTTACGAGGCGCAAGTGCCCGGAAAGCAGAACATAGAAGTTACGGGCAACATCACCGGCACGAAACAGATGTTCGCCGCGCGAATGGCATTCCACACGACATTTTGCCATCAGACTATCAAGCCGCGCCCCGCCAAGAGCAGACAGAAACGGGACCTGTCGGACGATATCGTAATCGATTTCAGACAGCGGTCTTGAACGCATCTTCGCCCCCTTCCTTGGCATCATTCCCAGACAACCCGCACCAATCGGCCAGCATTTCCGCATCTGCAATCCGGATAATGTGACCATTGGCATGTTGCGAAACACCAATTTCAGAAAGTTTCTTAAGCGCGCGAGAGATCGTCTCGCTGGTCATTCCCAACTTGCGGGCCAAGGCAGACTTTTCAATGGTCAGGGGTGTTTCATGCACACCGTCAATCGGCACCGCATCTGCCAGGAAATAGATCCCCAGACGTTGTGCCGCAGACCGGCATTTAAGTTCTTCGGCCTGTCGCAACATCTGACACAACCGTTCTGTCATGGCCGACATCATGGTCAGTGCACGGTCGAAATGGGCCGCAAGAAAATCGGCAAAGCCCGCACCATCAATACGAACCGCTGTTGTTGCCTCCAAGGTACGAACCGAAACCGCATAACAGCCATCGGGCACCAATGCGCATTCCCCGACAAGCTGACCATTCCCCAGAAGATCAATGACCCCGTCTTTACCGTCCTGATCCTTGAAAGACAATTCGACATGCCCGTTCACAATCAGATAAAGCGCTGACGCCGGTTCATCTGCCGAAATCATCATTGTATCAGTGTCAAACCTGACCCATTGGCATAGGGATGCCAGTTCAAGGATATCTTCCTGCGGCCAGGTTCGGAAATAGTTCGCAAAGCGAAGAACACCGGAAATGCGTTCGACATCATTCATCACGGCATCGTCCATTGTAGAAAAAAGGGAAGATTGCATTTACTGGAATAACTCTAACATCAGCCCAGATGATCAAGTTTGTTCCAGATCAATTTTGATCGGAAAACGCTTATCGGCGCGAGAACTGCCTTAGCCCTTCGACATCAAGGATGCTCATCCTTGTATCCCGGGCAATAAATCCGTCGTCTTCAAGTTTGCGTAACGCACGTGAGAATGTTTCCGGGGTGACACCGATCCGGTTTGCAATGACATGCTTGGGTACGATTTCCGCATCATCAGACTGCGAGAGCAAAAATCCGGCAAGGCGCTGCGATGGGCTTCGCTGACGCAAATCATTGAGCTCCCTGTAGAAAAACCGTTCCCTCTCGATCAATGACTGCATCATCCGACCAATCATCGCCTTGTCATTCCTGAGGCGATTGACCAGTTGCAGCCTGCTGATTGCGATGATCTGGCTGCCCGGATCGCATTCGGCAGATACCGGATACTTTTGCCCGGAAAGGACCACAGCCTCGGCAAAAGACTCGCCTGCTGAAACAAGATGAAAAAGGGCGACACGCCCGTCACCGAGAATTCGAAACAGACGCACCTGCCCCTTGATGACAATAAAGAACTGTTCGGCGGGCTCCCCCTCGCTAAACAGCAATTCACGGCCGTTATAAATCACAACGGTCGCACCATTTGTCATCGATACGATTTCATCGCGCGAGAAGGCAGAAAGAACTGCCACCTTCGACATCAGACTGAAATCCGCATCATTCAGGTTACGGCGTGACATGATCGGCTCCAAACTCTGTCCGAGCTGACTGCGATGGTTGACAACTGCTTTTGCGATGATGTCGGCCGCAATTCAAATGATCGGCCAACAGCGAAGACAACTCCCACCACGTGCCAACCGGTGCGAGCATGCCGACTTTCTCATCAGACCGGGAATTAACAGAAGCCGGAATATCAATGCGGCAATGCGCCCCATCCCCCGTCATAAGGGGAACAAAAAGAGCATTTCTGCACCTTGTCATGTTTCGCCAGTTGGCGAGAGACGGTTGGCCATCAATCTGGACATTGTAGATTTCGTCGTGATCAAGATGGTGCGAAAGTATCGCTCGCAACTGCTGCATTTCGGGCGACGGGCAGATGTCCTGCTTCTGCCCGTGAGCCACCAGAAAAATTGCCTTTTTATCCTTTTGATTTCCACCGGCCTTTAATCGCTGGGCAATTCGTGCCGCCAACATGCGGTCATATCCAGACAAATGTCCTGCGAATGGCAAAAGTGCCTCCGCTTCCAACCGGGCATCGGCAACAAGTGCGGACAGTTCCGCCACCAAACCGGCGCCCGGCGTAAAGAACAGGGGAAAGACAAGCACGTCAGACGCCGAATTCCGCGTCATGACCTTCAACACATTTCCCGCTGATGGCGTTGATCGCAAAAATGAAAGGCGGATGTCGAAATGCGGTAACTGACGTTGCAGATGCGCGGAAAACATCCCGCCGGGCACTGCACCAGTTCGTCGCGTTCCATGCGCGACAATCATCAAAACCGGATCGCAGACGGACATAACCATTCCCCTGTTTCACTCTCTCTGAACGCATTTTGCGGGCTTTTCCCCCAAGCGTATTGACTCCCGTCAAGAGTGGAACGGCTCAAAACCACAATGTTCATATGGTTATTTGATCATCATCAAGGCTGGCTCGCGTCGAAAGATCAAATCTCCGCAACCGGGAGCGAAGGCTTTCATTTTCCTAATGGAGGGACGCATGAAACTCACAACTCGGCTGAGACGGTCGGCAGCGCCGCTTGCACTTGGTTTCGGCCTTATCTTTGCCTCGGTGGCAATCGCCCAGGAAAAACATCCTGACAGCGAAAGCACCTATGAACCCAGTCTCGAGTCACTTCCGACCGATGGGTCGCAACCCGGTACACACGAAGGTGTGCCAACGATGACGGCCGATGAATTCAATCAGGGCCGCAAGATTTTCTTTGAACGTTGCGCAGGTTGCCACGGCGTGTTGCGCAATGGTGCAACGGGCCCGGCCCTGACAACGGACCGCACCCGCGATCTTGGTTATGACTATCTGCATGACTTCATTACCTATGGATCGCCAGCTGGTATGCCAAACTGGGGAACCTCCGGAGATTTGACAGAAGAGCAAATCGACATCATGGCGCGATATGTCATGCAGGACCCGCCTCAACCGCCAGAATGGGGTATGGCCGCGATGAAAGAAAGCTGGAAAGTCATTGTTCCAGTCGACCAGCGCCCGACCCAAAAAATGAATGATCTCGATATCGAGAATCTGTTCTCGGTCACACTTCGTGATGCGGGTCAGATCGCACTGATCGACGGCCACGACTACAAGATCAAATATGTCATCGACACTGGATATGCCGTTCATATTTCACGTGTATCCGCGTCCGGGCGTTACCTCATGGTTATCGGTCGCGATGCAAAAATCGATATGATCGACCTATGGATGAAGGATCCCAAGATCGTTGCAACGATCAAAGTTGGTTTGGAAGCTCGTTCAGTCGAAACTTCTAAAATGAAAGGTTGGGAGGATCGTTACGCGATTGCGGGCTCATACTGGCCACCACAATTCACAATTATGGATGGCGAAACGCTTGAGCCACTTAAAATCGTCTCTACTCGCGGCATGACATATGATGAACAGGAATATCACCCAGAGCCTCGCGTTGCCGCGATTGTATCCTCACATTACAACCCGGAATTTGTCGTTAACGTTAAGGAAACCGGCAAGGTACTTCTGGTAAATTACGAAGATCTCGACGCCTTGCAAGTCACTTCAATCAGTGCCGAACGGTTTCTCCATGACGGTGGTTTTGATTCATCCGGTCGATATTTCATGGTTGCCGCCAATGCTCGTGACACAGTCGCCGTTATAGATACCAAAGAACGTAAACTGACCAAACTTGTCGAGGTCGGCACAACCCCGCATCCGGGTCGCGGGGCGAACTTCATCCACCCGGAACTCGGCCCGGTCTGGGCAACCAGTCATCTTGGCGATGACACCATTGCATTGATCGGTACCGATCCGGAAAAACATCCGGAAAATGCGTGGAAAATGGCGGCATCCATTGACGGGCTCGGTGGCGGTTCACTGTTCATCAAAACCCACCCGAATTCGACAAACCTGTGGGTTGATGCACCGCTGAACTCGGATGCCGAAATTTATCATTCGGTTGGTGTCCTTGACATCAACAACCTTGATGCCGGTGTTGAAACACTGCCGATTGCCGAATGGGCCGATCTGGGCGACGAAGGTGCCCAGCGCGTCGTTCAGGGTGAATATAACAAACAGGGTACTGAAATCTGGTTCTCTGTCTGGAACGGCAAAGCTGAAAAGTCAGCCATTGTGATTGTTGATGACAAAACCCGGAAGCTCAAGAAGGTCATCAAAGACGATCGCCTTGTGACCCCGACGGGCAAATTCAACATCTACAACACCCAACACGACATCTACTGATCTGCAGAACCGGAGGCCATACACGGCCTCCGGACTTCCCGCATTTGAAACCTTGCCAAAACAGGGGAAAAGCCATGCAAAAATCCGGGCGTATTTATCTTGTCGGAGCCGGGCCAGGCGATCCTGAATTGCTGACCATCAAGGCAGCACGCCTTCTCGACCGCGCGGATGCCGTTATCTATGACCGGCTTGTCTCCGATGAAATACTTGAACTGGCCAACCCGTTTGCAGAACGCGTTTATGTCGGAAAATCCACAGGATCCCACAGCCTGAAGCAGTCCGAAATCAATACACTTCTGGTTCATATGGCCAGAAAACATTGCCACATCGTTCGTCTGAAAGGCGGGGATCCGTATATTTTCGGACGCGGGGGTGAAGAGGCAGAATGGCTCAGCCTGCATGATGTTCCGTTTGAAGTTGTTCCCGGAATTACAGCCGCCGCAGGATGCATGGCACAACTTAATCTACCGCTGACCCATCGCGGTCTGGCAACCAGTGTACGTTTTGTCACCGGTCACATGCAGGCAGACGCAGAACCCCATCACGACTGGCGTTCTTTGGCCGATCCGGACACTACGCTTGCGATTTACATGGGGGTCAAAACCATGCCGGTAATCGCGGGTAAACTGCTTGAACATGGGCTGCCCACCGATACGCCGGTGATGATTATCGAAAATGGTTCAACACCGGATCAAAGACATTTCCGCAGCACATTGGGCAATGTCTGTGACGACCTGAACCGGCTGGATTTTGATCCGCCCTGCATGATCGTCATTGGCCGCGTCATTTCACTGGCGGATCGACTATCACTGCCCGAGGCCGAACTTCTATCCGAAAGCCGGTTTGACCAAAACGCAGCACCCGACTTCCCCGATGGGGGTCTACGTTATGCCCATACTGCGTAATTCCCTCGTGATCCTGATCACCACGCTCGCTTTGGCGGGGACCTATTCAGTAAGTGCGGAAAACGCGACTTCTTCCCGAAGCCCCCATGCGCTGGAGCAAATGGTGCGTCAGGATTGCGGTTCCTGTCATGGCCTAACGTTTAAGGGAGGTCTGGGATCGCCCCTTTTACCGGAAAGCCTTGCGGCTTACAGCGTCGAGGATTTGACAACCATCATCCTCGACGGATTGCCCGGGACAGCCATGCCACCCTGGCGCGCAATCGTGACACCCGATGAGGCCACGTGGATGGCCCGCTATCTGAAAACAGGAGAACCCGAATGATGCGCATTGCATTTTCGGCCCGCATTCCTTCCACCGCGTTACAGGCAACCCGCAACCTTTTGGTTGTTGGGGGCATTTTGCTTTTGGCCGGCTGCGCAAATATCTCATCCGTTCGCGGGACGGCTGACCTGGCAACCGTGGTTGCCCGGGCCACTGGCGAAGTTGCCATCCTTGACACCAGCACCCGGCAATTTATCGGGATCGTTGAAGGCCTTGGCGATCTGTCACATGCATCGATCGTCTATTCCCGGGACGGACGATTCGCATTCGTCTTTGGCCGCGACGGGGGATTGACCAAGGTAGACATTCTCAGACATGAGGTTGTCGTTAGAACCTTGCAAGCGGGCAACAGTATTGGCGGAGCCATCAGCCAGGACGGCAGACTGGTGGCGGTTGCCAATTACGAACCCGGCGGTGTCCGCGTTTTCGATAGTGAAACCCTCGAACTGTTGGCCGATATTCCTGCAACCATTGACGGCAGTTCGGATCGTTCAAAAGTCATCGGGCTGGTTGATGCGCCAGGGAACCGGTTTGTTTTCAGCCTTTGGGATTCCGGCGAAATCTGGATAGCCGACTTCTCAACCGGCAACGAACCAAAGATCAGCCGCTACAAAGATATCGGAACACAGCCCTACGATGCGCTGATCACATCCGATGGTCGTTATTACATTGCCGGTCTGTTTGGCGAAGACGGCATGGCATTGCTTGATCTTTGGCATCCGGAAAATGGCGTGCGCCGCATCCTTGATCATTATGGCATGGGTGAAGAACGCTTACCCGTTTACAAAATGCCCCATCTTGAAGGCTGGGCGATTGCGGGGAAACGCGCATTTGTACCCGCCATCGGTCGCCACGAAGTTCTCGTGATTGACACCGAAAACTGGCAGCAGATCGGACGTATTCCCGTCCATGGACAGCCCGTTTTCGTCATGGCCCATCCCGATAACAGGCATGTCTGGGTCAATTTCTCGGTCCCGGATTACGACACGGTCCAGATAATCGACACGGAAAATCTGGCAATCGTCGGAGAACTGAAACCCGGCACCGGTGTCCTGCATATGGAATTCAGTCCACGTGGCGATCAGATCTGGTTGTCGGTGCGCGATGACAACAAGGTCGTTGGATACAATCCCTACACGCTCCAGCCGATTGCCGAACTTCCGCTCCCCAGTCCCAGCGGCATTTTCATGTCTGACCGTGCCGGTCGGATCGGGTTGTAGGAGGCCATCATGAGCACCGAACTCACCCGCCTTCAGACCCGGCTGATCGAACATTTTCAGCGCGGATTTCCGACGACGCCACGCCCGTTTGAAACCATCGCCAGTAAACTGGGCACCAACGAAGACACGGTGATTTCCGCCATTTCCGATTTGAAGGACAAAGGTTATCTCGACCGGATTGGCGCGACCTATGTGACCGGGCGCGCAGGGGCATCAAGCCTTGCGGCGATGGAAGTTCCAAATGATCAGCTTGAAAAAATTGCCGCCCAAGTCAGCCACTTTACCGAAATCAATCACAATTACGAACGCGAAGATAAACTCAATCTATGGTTCGTCGTGACCACCGCCGATCAGGCCAGTCTGGACACGACAATCAAGGCAATCGAAACCAAAACCGGCTTACCGGTATATCGGATGCCGATGATCGAACATTACCGTCTCGATTTGGGATTTGCGTTGAAATGGAACTGAGCAATCTTCAACACCGGCTGATCGAAAGACTGCGCGACGGCTTGCCAATCGGCAAACGTCCCTATGCAAATATTGCCAATGACCTCGGCACGAGCGAGGAAACGGTGATCGAAACGCTTGAACAGCTTATCGCCCACAAGGTTATCAACCGCTTTGGCATGATCATCCGTCATCGCGCACTTGGTTATCAGGCCAATGCGATGTGCGTTTTCGATATCGGTGATGATGCGGCACCCGACATTGGCAAGGCGATGGCAGCCCTTCCCTATGTCACATTGTGTTACCGCCGGGAACGGGTTGCCGGGGTTTGGCCATACAATCTTTATTGCATGATCCATGGTCGAGACCGGCTGACAGTTCGGGCACAAATCCGGCACCTGATTGCGCGTCTGGAACTGCATGATGCGCCCCACAAGGTTCTTTTCAGCAAGCAATGCTTCACCCAGCGGGCGGGCAAATATGGCGCCCCGAGGGCATCCGTATCCTTGCCGGCGCCAACAGAAACTCGCCCAATTCCCGATGAAGTCAGGGAAATATCATGAACAAGCTTGAACGCGACCTGATCAACAATATGCAGGGTGGTTTTCCGATCTGCGCGCACCCGTTCCAGGTGCTGGCCGAACGTCTTGGTTATGACGAACAAACCGTCATTGACGGTGTCAAAAGGCTGATCGCGGACGGATATGTCAGCCGGTTTGGACCGCTTTACAACACGGAAAGACTTGGTGGTGCTGTAACCCTTGCCGCGATTGCAGTCCCACCTGATCGCTTTGACGAGGTCGCGGAACAGGTCAACGCATACGAGGAAGTCGCCCACAATTACGCCCGTGAAGATGTTCTTAACATGTGGTTTGTGATCCTTGCCGAGGATGAAGAAGCGCTTCAGGACGTCATAAAGCGGATCGAAAACACAACCGGGCTTGGGGTTCTGAGCTTCCCAAAGGAACAGGAATACTTCCTTGAATTGCATCTGGAGGTACCCGAAAAATGATTTCCTTTCTGAACCAACCAGAACTGCCGGAACTTGACGAAATCGATCATGCCCTGATCCGTGCGACGCAAACCGGATTGCCTTTAAGTCCCACACCATACGGGGATATCGCGTTGGGCCTTGGACTTGGCCCGGATGAAGTTGAACAGCGCTTGCAACGCTTGCTTGATGTTGGCGTCATTCGACGTATCGGCATCATCCCCAACCATTATCGGCTGGGTTATCGCGCCAATGGCATGAGCGTTTGGGACATCGACGATAAAACCGTTGATGCCATGGGCGAGATGATCGGAAAGCTGGATTTCGTATCGCACTGCTATCGCAGGCCGCGCCACCTGCCCGATTGGCCATTCAACCTGTTTGCCATGGTCCACGGAACAACACGCGAAACGGTCGAGGCCAAGGTCGAAGATATCCGCAACCGTTTGGGAGGGAATGTCCGCGACCATCGCATCCTTTACAGCAACCGAATTCTTAAAAAAACCGGCCTGCGTTGGCGCAAAAGCGGAGAAAAGAAATGTTGCGGTTAAGCCAGTATATCCGTGCTGCAATCGATATTGCCGAGAATGGCACAGCACCCGTTACGAACCCCCGCAAACATGCCCCGCTTTCCAACCGCGGACCTGTCGTTATCTGGAACCTGATCCGGCGGTGCAACCTGACATGCAGGCACTGCTATGCCTCTGCCGTTGATAAGGATTTTCCCGGTGAGCTAACGACAAAACAGGTTTTCCATACCATGGAAAACCTGCGTGATTTCAATGTTCCGGTATTGATCCTGTCGGGGGGCGAACCGCTTATGCGACCCGATATTTTTGATATTTCGGCCTATGCCAAAGAACTTGGTTTCTATGTCGCACTGTCGAGCAACGGGACCCTGATTGATGATAGAAACATCGATCAGATTGCCGCCGCCAACTATGACTATGTCGGGATCAGTCTGGATGGACTTGGCGCAACACATGATTATTTTCGCCGTCTTGAAGGCGGTTTTGATCTTGCCCTTCGCGGGGCAAAACTATGCCGTGATGCCGGATTGCCGGTTGGCATTCGTTTCACCATGACCCGCGAAAATTATCAGGACCTTGCCGGTCTTCTGGACCTTGTTGAACAGGAAAAGATCGACAAGTTCTATTTCTCGCATCTGAACTATGCCGGTCGCGGTAATCACAACCGCAAGGATCACGCATTTTATAATATGACCCGCGAAGCGTTGTTGATGATGTTTTCCCGCTGCGAAGCAGATGTCAAAGCAGGCATCGCGCGCGACTACGTGACGGGCAACAACGATGCCGACGGGGTTTTCCTGAAATTCTGGATTGACGAACATTACCCCGCAGCATCCAGCCAGATCGGTAAAATGCTGCAACGCTGGGGCGGGAATGCATCGGGTGTCAATGTTGCCAATATCGATAATCTGGGCAATGTCCATCCCGATACCATGTGGTGGCAGCACACATTGGGCAATGTCCTGAAACGTCCGTTTTCGGAAATCTGGCAGGATATCAGTGATCCCTTGATGGCCGGGTTAAAACAGCGTCCCCGTCTCGTTCACGGACGCTGCGGCGAATGCCGGTATCGCGATATTTGCGGCGGCAATACGCGAACGCGCGCCTATCAGTTGACCGGCGATCCTTGGGCCGAAGATCCGGGCTGTTATCTTGATGATGCCGAACTTGGCATTGTTGGCGAACATAACCGTCTTGAAACCGTTCCGTTTTCCGCAACCAAACGCCACGGTCAGGTGGAGGTCACATCATGATCCCCATCGTTAAGCCTGTTCTAGCCAGGATTTGCCTTGGAACGGTATTGGTATCCGGTTTGATCAGCACAACGAACGCGTTTGGCCAAACCGCACTCTCTTCCGCGCAGATTGCCGATGCCAATGCGTTATATGCAACGCATTGTGCTGCCTGTCACAATGGTGACCGGTTGGGCGGCATGGGCCCGGCACTTTTGCCCGAAAGCCTTGAAAAATTGCGGGGCAATGGCATTTCGGATGTCATCCGCGATGGCCGCGTAGCGACACAAATGCCGGCTTTTGGCGAAACTCTTGCAAAGACGGAAATCACGCTTCTGGCAGACTGGCTGCGGCAACCGATGGACAGGTCGCCTGAATGGGGTATGTCTGAAATCTTACAAAGTCACAACGTCTTTGCCGATCCTGTCGAACTACCCGACAAACCGAAATTCAAAAGTGATCCTCTAAACCTGTTCACAATTGTCGAGGCGGGCGATCATCACGTCACGATCCTTGATGGTGACACGTTCGAACCCCTTGATCGTTTTCCGACCCGCTTTGCCTTGCATGGCGGGGCAAAATATTCACCGGACGGTCGGTTTGTCTATCTGGCGTCGCGTGATGGATGGGTCCAGATGTATGACCTTTATTCCCTGCAAACCGTTGCTGAAATCCGGGTCGGCCTGAATACGCGAAATGTGGCGGTATCCGATGACGGCCGATATGTGATGGCGGGCAACATGCTGCCGCACAATCTGGTTCTGCTGGATGCACGGGATCTGACACCAATACGCGAGTTCGCCGTTATCGGTGATGATGGCAAATCATCGCGTGTTTCGGCGGTCTATACCGCCCCTCCGCGCCATAGCTTTATCGTCGCCCTGAAAGACCTGCCCGAAGTTTGGGAAATTTCCTATGCCGATGATCCACGTCCGGTCTATCCCGGTTTCGTTCATAACTACGAAGCCAATATGGTCGAAGCACTGGACGTTCAGAACGGCCCTTTTCCGGTAAGGCGTATTCATCTTGATGATGGTCTGGATGATTTCTTTTTCGATCAGGATTATCGCCACCTGATCGGGGCGGCGCGCAATGGCCGCGATGGGCAGGTAATCAATCTGAATGTCGGCCGAAAGGTGGCCGACATTGCCTTGGAAGGTATGCCCCATCTTGGTTCGGGCATCACCTTTAACTATCAGGGCCATTCGGTGCTGGCGACACCGCACCTGAAAGATTCCAAAATCAGTGTGATCGACATGGAAAGCTGGCAGACCATCAAAACCATCGAAACAAAAGGCCCCGGTTTTTTCACGCGCAGCCATGACAACACGCCTTATGCCTGGGTCGATGTATTCTTTGGCCCGGACAAGGATGTTGTCCATATCATCGATAAACGCACCCTCGAAATCGTCAAAACGCTCCGCCCCGAACCCGGCAAGGTCGCGGCCCATGTCGAATTTGACCGCAGCGGCAAACACGCGCTGCTGTCGATCTGGGACGATGACGGTGCAATCATCGTTTACGATGCCCAAACATTCGAGGAAATCAAACGCATCCCGATGAAAAAGCCGGTTGGGAAATATAATGTTTTCAACAAAATCACCTATTCCGCCGGCACCAGTCACTAACACCAGATCAGCCGTCACGCGATGATTTAGCCATCTTGTGACGGCGTGAAGATACGCCCTAGTGGCTTGAGAAAATCACCGCCCCCTGTGCGGCCAGAACACCGGCAAAAATCACAATAAGAAAGGCAACAAACAATCCATGCCATCCGGCCGCGGATGGCCCAAGCCCAAGATAGTATCGCAAGATCAACCATGCCTTAAAGCTACCCACAGCCATAATAATTGTGGCTGGCACCAGACCAAGCATCGTGGCTGTGCGTTCTTCTCCCACAAGCGCAAGGACCAGTGACAGGATGGTCGTGCTGGTTGCGATCAGCCAGACCAGAATTGCTGTTCGCATCGATAAAGCCTGCGTGTCGCAAGATTTGCCAACATTCCTTACGACATCATCGGATTTCGCACTGATGGTACAATGATGGTCCATGATTACCTCATCGCAACAGATAGATCACAGGAAAGACCAGCACCCAAACCATATCGATCATATGCCAGAAGGCGGCACCGGTTTCGATGTTGGTTAAATTGGGCCAAATGGAAACAATCCCCAAAAGACCAAGCCCCATCACCACATGCAGCGCATGAAAACCGGTGATGAGATAGTAAAGCGTGAAGAACGTACTGCTTTCCAAACCGATCCCGGCATCGATTTTACTGCTATATTCCAGCAGTTTTATGATCAGGAAAACGATGCCCAGAATTGCAGTTGCCGCCATCCAGCCCCGACACCGCAAAACAGCATTTTGGCGTATGGCATGAACGGCGAACACCGCGAACAGACCGCTTGTCAGTAAAACAACCGTATTAAGCCCGCCCATAACACGATCAAGACGCAGTTGATCCGCCGCAAACCCAGACGGGTCGCCAATTCTTGCCGCGGAAAATGTCAGCAGAAAAGCCCCGAAAACAACCAACTCCGACAGGATCAGGACCCACATCAACGGATGCCCGGGCAAGGCTTCAAGCCCGCCCCAGGCATCAGCCCCGGCAGAAGAAGTTACCGATACACTGTGCTGATCACTTTCATTCGCGGTCGAGCTATCATGTTGTGCCATATTTTCCTGACGAGCTTGCATATTATCACCCGTTTTCAAGATACAAGCTGGCGATAGATACGTGGTAAGGCCGCCGGAAGGTTTTCCAGCTTGCTGACAATTGCGTGCCCGCCTGCCCCAAAGATATAGGGGAAGTAATCCTGTGCCCTTTGATCGACCGTTACACCGAAAAGGCCAAGCCCTGCCTTTCGGCATTCACGTACCGCACGGCGGCTATCCTCTATGCCGTAGCGACCTTCGTAATGGTCGATATCATTTGGCTTGCCATCCGTGATTACCAGCATCAACCGGTGTTGGTGCGGTCGATCCCCCAACAGCTTTCCAACATGGCGGATGGCAGCCCCCAACCGCGTGTAATACCCTGGACGGAGCTTCTGTATCCGGTCCTGCGTAGAACGTGACCATTCCTCGTCGAAGATCTTGATCGCATTAATACGCACCCAATCCCGACGACGTGATGTAAAGCTGAAGATACCAAACTCGTCCCCACATGCATCCAGCCCACCAGCCAGCACCGAAAGCGCCTGCTTTTCAACATCGAGAACCCGTTGATCCTGTATCCAGGCATCGGTCGACAATGATACATCGACCAGTACCGCAACCGACAAATCGCGTGCCCGTCGAACCGTGTTCAGATAAAGCCTGTCGCTGAGTTCTCCACTGCCTTTCTGGTCACAGCGGGCGCGCACCAATGCTTCGAGATCAAGCTCGCTTCCATCACTTTGCGCGCGCAGAATTTCATGGCGCGGCCGAAACGCTTCGAATTGGCGGCGAACCTGGCGGATTTGTCGCCGTTCGGTTTCACCCGGATGCCAGACATCACACTCACTGACTTTTTCATCACCGGATTGCATGACGACTTTGCAGAAATCCGGGCGATACGATTGATGACGGTAATCCCATTCCGGATAGGTCCATTCACCAATCACGCGTCCTTCATCAGCTTCGCGTGGCGGCAGATCCAGATCGAAACGCAATTTGGTTGCCGCTTTGCGTTTGCAGTCGGAAATTTCCATTTCGTCAAGCTCGTCAGCCGCTTTCTTTGCATCCTGCTCGTCCTCGTCATCCATCGGCCGATTGACATTGACCATCTCGGCTATCGAAAGGATTTTTTCAAACCGGTTTAATGCGAGGGGATCATTGCGACCAGCCTGATCATTCTTGCGTCGACGAGCGCGTTTTTTACGTTCCTGACTGCCGTCTGACGAATTTCCATCCTCGTCCGTGTCGGTATTGGCAACACGACCAGCCGTTCCGGAACACATGGCTTCCCCCCAAAGTGGAACGGGAAGGAATGGCGAATAACGATGCGATTGCAAACCCGCAACACTGACCATCGCAGCAATATCAACACCTGTGCCGACGGCGTTAACAACGGGCCACAAATCATTTTCATCCTGTTGCCCTACACCCATAAGAATCCGCAGAACGCATTCTTCAACCTGTTGTTCGACACGGGGCAAAGGACGCACCGGCCGCAACACAAGAAACGCGTCATACAGGCGTTGACGCAAACCGATGATGCCGGGGAAATGGCGACATACATCTTGATCGGTTTGCCGTGCCCGGGAAAGTCGCATGATATCGACCAATAAGGGGCTTTGCGCAACGTCCAGCGAAATGGCTTGTGGTACCGAAACCGCGAACCATGCCATCAGCCAGATATAAAAATCACGGTTAAGATCACGGGACGGAAACAGTGAAATGGACGCGGGCAGCTTTACCGATGCCTCGTTCATTTCGGCCATCGTGATCTGTTCATCCACCAGACCAATCCGTTGCCGCCAGCGTAGCCGATGCCCCGAAACCCGTTTATCAATCTGGGCAAATTCCAACGCCGGGTCGCCACCAAGGGTGCGAAAAATCACCGGCAAATGACCGCGCAATTCAGCAAACGTGATCGCGTGTTCAACATGATCGCGATAGCTTTCCTGATTGCGTGATGCAATCCGGTGCCAGATCATGCCGACCTGTTCTTCGAATTCCAGAAAATCGAAACTCATCATCGCCTCCCGGCTGTCAGCCCCGGATAATCCCGATGGCCTCGCGAAGGCCCGCCTTGATATCCGCATCATCCGACAGTGGTTCGATGATGGCCGCATTGATGGCGTCATCAAATGCTACATTGGCCATCAGAAGCGTCGCGCCATAGACCAGCAACCGGGTTGAAACAGCTTCTTCAAGATCAATACCGGTAAGCTTGCGAATATTGCCCGCAATGCGCACCAGAAGGGCTGCCCGTTCAACATCGATCCCGGTTTCACGCATGATGACCGCTTTTTCGGTTTCCGCGTCCGGGAAATCGAACTCGACGGCCAGAAAACGCTGTCGGGTCGATGGTTTAAGCTGCTTCAGAAGGTTCTGGTAACCGGGGTTATAGGACACCACCAGCATGAAATTGGCAGGAGCTTCAAGCATCTCGCCCGTCCGGTCTAGCGGCAACAGACGCCGATCATCCGTCAACGGATGAAGGACCACCGTCACGTCCTTGCGCGCCTCCACCACCTCATCAAGATAGCAGATACCACCGTGCCGGACCGCACGTGTCAACGGACCATCCACCCAAACCGTTTCCCCGCCCTTGATCAGATAGCGCCCCGTCAGATCCGCAGCGGTCAAATCGTCATGGCAGGAAACGGTATAAAGCGGAACGCCCAGCTTTGCAGCCATATGGGATACAAAACGTGTTTTCCCGCAACCGGTCGGTCCCTTTAACAACAAGGGCAGATGCTGCTGCCAGGCTGTTTCAAACAGCTGCTGTTCGTTGCCGGTAGACTGATAATAAGGAACGTCTTGCTGGGCGAGTACGTCTTTAAGAGCGGTCTGCATTTGAATGCTCCTTGGAAAATGGGGAGGCCGAAAATGACAACGACCGGTCGCGGGAACCAACCGGTCGTTGTCCGCCATGTGTCGTCATGGAAGAGAGCATGAAATCGAACACACAGACTTGATTGCCGTCATTCGGCAGGCTGACGTGCCCCGGCTGTTACGCTTGCATCACGCGGTGCCACCACCAGTGACCAGATAATCATGGTGACACCGATCAGCACGACAACACCCGATCCCAAGCGCATCCAGTAGAACAGGGCAACCTGGTCCTGGACTTCCATGTAATTCATTCCCAGAACACGTTGCAGATGGGTCTGTACGACACCCGCAAATGTCAGGGTAAAGGTCATGAAGGCCATCGCACTGGTCGTGATCCAGAAGCCCCACATATTGAGCTGCTGGTTATAAGGTTCACGCCCGCGAAGATAAGGCAGCGCATAGGTAAAGATTGCCAGATTAAGCATCACATAGGCCCCGTAGAAAGCCAGATGTCCATGTGCTGCGGTAATCTGAGTCCCGTGGGTGTAGTAATTGATCGACGACAGGGTATGCATGAATCCCCATACGCCAGCGCCAAAGAACGCCATGACCGAACAGCCCAGCGACCAAAGCAAAGCCGCCTTGTTCGGATGATCCCGGCCGCCTTTCCAAACCATGTAGAAGCAGAAAACAACCATGGCAAAGAACGGGACGACCTCAAGCGTGGAAAACACATTGCCGATCCACTGCCAATATCCCGGGGTTCCGATCCAGTAATAGTGATGGCCGGTACCCAGAATGCCGGTAAACAGCGAAAGTGAAACCATGACATAAAGCCATTTTTCAACGACTTCGCGATCAACACCCGTCATTTTGATCATCAGAAACGCCAGGATCGACGCCATGATCAGTTCCCATACGCCTTCAACCCAAAGATGCACGACATACCACCAGTACATCTTGTCCACCGCAAGGTTGGACGGATTATAGAACGCAAACAGGAACAGCAACGCGACGAACCAAAGGGCAACCATCAGTACGTTTGATACTGCGGTTTTCCGCCCCTTAAGCAGTGTCAGCGTGGTGTTGTAAAGGAACATCAGCGCCACCACGACGATACCGACCTTGATCGGCAATGGCTGTTCAAGGAATTCACGCCCTTCGTGATAGCCAAGGATGTATCCGACAACTGCAGCAGCGGTTGCCACCATGAACAGCCAGAACTGGATAATCGCCAGTTTCGGGCTGTGCAGTTCGGTTTCGCATTCTTCGGGCAGCAAATAGTAAGCAGCTCCGAAATACCCCATCAACAACCAGACGATCAGGGCATTGGTGTGGATCATGCGAATGACGTTGAACGGCAATAGTTCGGACAAGACGTTTGGAAAAACATAGACAGTGCCCGCCACCACGCCGAACAGAATCTGGGCTGCGAACAATGTCAGCGCGCCGTATATGTAATACAGCGCAACCTTTTGCGATTGATATTTCATTGTAGCCTCGTTTCCATCAGCACCGGATTATCCCGCCTCGTTCGGCGGCCAGTTCTGGGTGTCGATTTCACTGGTCCATTTCAGGAAGTCGACAAGCTCATCGAGCTCCTGATCTGTAAGGTTGAATTGCGGCATCTGGCGGCGGCCTTCGATGCCTGTGGGCTGTGCGGCCATCCATGCCTTAAGCATATCGCGCGCACCTTCCGGATCATCTTCACCGCCATACCGCACCCAGACATTGCCAAGTTCAGGTGCGAAATAGGCACCCTCGCCCAAAAGCGTATGACAGTTGATGCATGAATTGCGTTCCCAGACATGCTTGCCCGCGACAACCGATGGCGTCAGCTGATCCTGATTGCTGGACTCGTTGACGATATAGTTGTGACTGTGCAAGGTCAGTCCGATAAAGATGACCAGAAAGAAGATCGTTCCGCCGTAGAAGATGTTTCGGGCGGCAGATTTTGTCAGTCGTTCCGACATGTGAACGGATCCTCACTCCGATTGGCAGTTCAATGCCGCTCTGTCCCCAAAACGGCGTCATGCAATCATTTCCCGACTGGACGTTTCCCACCTTGACTACCGTCAAACGAAAAAAGCCCCGCACAATGGCGGGGCAGGTGAGGTCGGAAATGCACGGCAGGAAGGATAAGGCAAACCGCGTCAGGCTATTCAAAACGCGGAAACAGTATTTCATTCTCAAGATGGATATGCGCCACCAGGTCTTCGACCAGCTTGGCCGTGCCGGAATAAAGCGCCCGCCATGAACCACAGACACCGTCGGGCAACGTGAAATTGTTGGTCAGCTTTTGCAGTTTATGGATGGCTTCGGCATGCTCGTCATGTTCTTCGCGCATGCAATGGATCGGCATGATCAGGGGGATTGTGCTGGCACTGTTGCGTTGCATTTCGCGCATCGCCGGAAACAGAACCATTTCCTCTTTCGCCATATGGGAATCAAGCTTCTCCGTCATTTCAAACAGCGCGTCGGCCAATCCCGCCGGGGCGTCCGGATGATCTCCGTGAACGGCCTCGACCTTCCGGGCAAGCAGGATGAGTTCGGCCAGTTCATCACGATGGGTCTGATGATACCGATCCAGAATAAAATCGATGAAGCCATCGATATCATTTGGATCCGGCAAGGTCAGTGGCCCCTTGGGCAAATCGCACAATTCACGGGCAATCAGACCGGCATCCAATCCTTTCGCACCGGCGACCTCGTCCAGCGACTTGTTGCTTGAACAGCAAAATCCGATTTTATGGCGTCGCAAAACCAGGGTTGCCCCCGGAAAGCTTGCGACCAGATCGCCGATCTTGCGATGGACCAGATTTGCTGAATTGGCAGGCTCCTGATCATGTGTGAAATCGGATTGCATGCTGGCGGACCTCCATCCCCGGATATTGATCCACCCAAGTTTAGGCACCTTCCCAAAAGTCACGTTGACGATGGTCAAGTAGCCCTACGTGGAATTTTGCGATCCCCCCTGCCCGATACTGTCTTGCAAAAGCAGAACCTTTCCGCCTTATCAAGAACCGTAAAAATTCAAATCTTTCAGTGATTTGACGGACATCAACACCTTAAGACCCAAACATGACAATACTTCCGGAACCAATTCGGTCCGGAGTCCGCCGTGTCAATCAAACGCCCGTCATTTACACCCTTTCTGCTGATGAACCCCATCGTTCGAAATGGTCCGGCATTCGCGCTGGAACGTCTGTGCCAGCACGCCATGGCAACCATGTATCGTCGACACAAACCCGTTTTCGAACGGGTCACCGAACGCGAAACATTTGCCCTGCTCGTATGCCCGACCGATCTTGATCTCGACCTTTTCCTTGCCCTTGATCCCAAGGCCCCCGTCCTGCGCCCGGCCCATGAGGGGGATGACAATATCATCGCGGCACGGATCATCGGCCCGCTTCCGGTCCTTCTGGAACTGCTCGAAGGAAAATCCGACGGGGACGCGCTGTTTTTCTCGCGCGCATTACGAATAGAGGGCCGGACCGACCTTGTCGTTGCCCTTCGCAATGCTCTGGACGGCGAAGAAATAGACTTGCGTTCGGCCGTCATTGAAAGCTTCGGCGCGTTGGGTCCTGTGGCAAGTCTGGCACTTCGCGCCGCCGAAGCGGCATATCGCCAGATGCAATCGGACATGGACCGCGTTGCCGACACCCTGATGTCCCCGATTGAAAAACGTCTGGGCGGACTTGACCGGCGTCTTGGCGAACATGCGGAAAACATTTCAGGGCTTCAGAAATCAGTAAAACGTCGCACGCCGCGCACCGCTCAGACCGCGCTGGCAGGTGATGATTTCGCCCTGCCCGATCCTTCATAACCGACAAACACATACAGGGATTTCATGGAACTAGTTTGCCCGGCAGGAACCCCCGCCAGTCTGCGTGCCGCCGTCGAGGCCGGTGCGGATGTTGTATATTGCGGTTTCCGCGATGCGACCAATGCCCGCAACTTTCCGGGGTTGAATTTTTCCCGACCCGAACTGGCCGAGGCCGTTACATTCGCACATAGACATGGCGTGCATGTCTATCTGGCCTGCAACACCTATCCGCAGGCCGGTTCCGAAGATATCTGGCATAAGGCCGTCGATGATGCGGTTGCAATCGGTGTTGATGCCGTCATTCTGGCCGATATCGGTTTGCTGCGCTATGCCCGCGATAAACATCCCGATGCACGCCTGCATCTGTCGGTACAGGCATCCGCCTCGAACGAGGAAGCCATTCGTTTTTACCACCGCGAGTTTGGCGTGCGCCGTGTGGTTCTGCCGCGTGTCCTGTCGCTCGAAGAAATCCGGATGTTAAACCGGCGCATTTCAGTGGAAACCGAAGTTTTCGCCTTTGGCGGCATGTGTGTCATGGCCGAAGGCCGTTGTTCGCTATCTTCCTATGCCACAGGGGAAAGCCCCAACATGAATGGCGTTTGTTCACCAGCAGCCCACGTCCATTACGAGGAACGCGGCGACAGCACCGTTTCCCGCCTTGGCAATTTTGCAATCAATGTTTACGGCAACGATGAAAAGGTCGGATATCCGACCCTTTGCAAAGGCCGGTTTCGCGCCATGGACAAGGCCGGTTACCTGTTCGAAGAACCCACCAGCCTTGACGTTACCGCAATCCTGCCCGAACTCGCCGATGCCGGTGTAACCGCCCTTAAGATAGAAGGACGCCAACGCGGCAAGGCTTATATCACGCAGGTTGTCGGCGCATTCCGCGCGTCCCTTGATCGCATTGCCAATGGGCAAACCGGTACGCGCAGTAATCTGGCTGCCCTTAGCGAAGGTCAGGCAGATACAACAGGTGCCTATCGGAGAAGCTGGCAATGACAAAATCAAGACTGGTCATGGGGCCTATTTTGTTTCACTGGGACGAAAACCGTAAAAAGGATTTCTATGCCCGCATTGCCGATGAAATCGATGTTGATACAGTCCATGTTGGTGAAGTCGTCTGTGCCAAACGCATGCCGTTCTTTGACAAACATCTGCCCGACATCATCGAACGGCTTCAGAATGCCGGAAAGGAAGTCGTCTTCTCGACACTGGCCCTCGTGATGAATGAACGCGAGATCGCCCAGCTGCGTGAAATTGCCGAAATGCCGAACCTTCTGATCGAAGCCAACGACATATCTTCCATCGGCCTGCTTTCCGGCCGCCCGCATGTCGTCGGGCCGTACATCAATACATATAACGAAAGCACCTTGGACTACCTGATTTCCAGAGGTGCACACCGCGCATCGCTTCCCTGGGAATTGCCGATGTCATCGATTGAAGCCCTTTGCAACGCGCGTAAAACGGCCGAGATCGAAGTCCAGATATTCGGTCGTGTCCCGCTTGCCATATCAGCCCGGTGCTACTCTGCACGCGCACATGGCTTGCACAAGGATGGCTGCCGATATGTCTGTGGCGAGGCCCTTGATGGCATGGATGTCGAAACGCTGGATCACACACCGTTTCTTGCCGTCAATGGTCTGCAAACCCTGTCCAGTCACTATCTGGAATTATCAACCGCTATTGATGATCTGAAAGATGCCGGTGTTAACGCCTTCCGGATTTCACCGCACACTCTTGATATGGTGCGTGTTGCCAATCTCTACCGTCGTCTGATTGACGGTGAAACCTCGTCTGACGAGGTCAGGCAATCGTTGCTGGAAATGCAAAACGATCTGGCTTTCGCCGATGGCTTCCTGCACAGCCTTCCGGGTGCAGATCTCCGGGAAACGCTTGGTTCCCGGGCAGAATAGCCTTCCCCACCGCGCAAATATCCATATCCCGAATACAGATATGAAAAGGGCCACAGCCTGATGAACTGTGGCCCTTCGATACATTGTGCAGGGGAGTGGACAGCTCAATGTATTGACGATGGTTGGAGTATAATTGATTTGCTTTGATACTCCTTGACGGTCGTCAATTAGGACTGCCTTTGCGGGTTTCCTGCTTTTGGATCACACATCAATTTCTATTTCCTGCACCTCGCCCAAAGGCACAAGAAGGATTTTTCGAACAGGCAGATGACGCGCTGCATGCCGTATTTCGGTTTCACGCATCATCGAAAACGCGGTTGAAAACGCATCGGCATCCGTTGCGGTATCTGCAAAGACACTCACCCTCTCCCACAAGGCGGGCGAATGTCCGCTGCGCGGGTCGATCAGATGGGTATAATTCCCGTTCAAACTGAACCTGAATCCCGAACCTGACGACGTTGCCAATGCACCATAATACATCCTGACTCCACTGGACGACTGCGCATCGTTCCCGCCAAATCTTACCGGCCATCCCGTACCGTCTATTCTGGGACCAATCGCGTATTTTTCGCCAAGGTCAACCAGCACATTCTTCATGCCGTTTCGCCGGAAAACCCCCGCGACACGGTCGGTGATATAACCCTGTGCCATACCATTCAGCGTGACCTGCATGCCCTGTTGCGCAAAGGAAACCCGGTTCGGTTCAATCCGGATTGCCTCATATCCGATCAAGGATTTCAGCCTCCCGATTTCTGCATGAACTGCACCTTCATCAGTGATAGCGATCTGCTGCGACAGTTCTGTTAGCCGCGCCCAAACGGTCTGGATCGTCGGATCGAATGCGCCATCGGTATGTCTGGAAATCATGGCCGCGCGCGACATCAGTTCAACAAATTCCTGTTCGGGGTTTTCGACAAATCCATCGCGATTCAAACGCGAAATTGTCGCCTCCGGTCGATACAGACTGAACATGTTTTCCAGTCGTTCGATTTCGGAAAGTGCCGACGAAATCATTTCATCGGCCTGATCTTGCGAAAGGCCGTCCAGATAGATTGCAGCCGCTGCACCAAGGGCGGTTCCCTGCCAACGGTGCAGCTTATCTGGCGCGGCAAAGGCCTTGGGGGATACCAAGGCGATTGATGCCGCACTGGCAAACAGGGTGATAAAGCGACGACGGTTCAAGTCTGTCATGACGCACCTCCGTCCGAAGGTCCAAGATCAAAAACGTAGTCATCAGGGATGTCTTTATAGTCGACAATCTGCCCCCCATGCGCGGTTACGAATGACTGGGCGGCGGCAAGGGTCCCGAATGGCACGGCTTCGCCAATTCCCATACCGCTTGTCATGTCACTGCCGATCACGAAATGTGCGCTATCAATGGCCACCCAGTTTGGCGGCGGGGATTGCCAGTCGGCATAACCGGTCATGTCATTGACGTAAATGACCGCCACGTCACGGGCTTCACCGGGCATAAGCGTAAACGCAATCGCGTCACGTACCGACGGGAACCATAAAATTTCGCCATTCGATTTACGGTGCAGCTGGGCCTTTGGCCCCGGATGATCGGCAACAATCATGCCGCAGAAAAAGCCAGAAACATCGCGTGTCAGATCCTGCGGATCGGGCCGCGCGACAATCTCCTGCTCGCGGCATCCCGCAAGCAGGATCGCTCCGAGAACGGCAAACGGTAAAATGGCTTTCATAACTGCTTCCTCCGGAACAGCACCACCGCCAGTATCAGCGGAACAACAACCCACATGCCGAGCGAGAGCACGGGTGCGAAACCGTTACCGATACCTTCAAGGTCCGATATCACTAGCCCGGCCGCAACCCGGACATCCTCAAAACCCGAAAGATTGATCATGCGAAATGCATCAGCCGGATTGACAGTCAGAAGCACATCGAAAACCGGTGCGCTTATGCCTTCGCCGCCATCGGCAACCAACGCCCCCAAAAGCGCCATGTCATAAACGATCACCAGACAAAGCCACAAACCAAACGCCAGGGCCGCCGCGGCACTCCGTTGACGGGGCATGGCACTGATGGCCAATCCAAGTGCGACAAAAGCCGCCCCCAGCGCAACCGAACTCCCCATTAGAACACCAAAGGCCATCCAGTTGGCGCTTTCAATCCCCCCGTAAACAAGGACAAGTGCCGCTGATCCGAAACCAAGAACAGTTGCCAATCCAAGGCCCAGCGTCTGGCCCAGAAACTTTCCGATAATGATGTCGGATCGCGACAGCGGATAGGTCAGCAACAAAAGCATCGTCCCGCGTTCAACCTCGCCAACCAACGCGTCATAGGACAGCAACAACGCCATCAATGGCAGCAAAAAGACCGAAAGGCTGGCCAGACTGACGATCGTAACAGCCAGTTGATCGACGCCAACGGTGCCCGCCGGCGCACTTCCCAGAAAAGTAAGGCTAAGCGAAAACAGGACCAGCGCCGCGGTCGCGCCCAAAAACCAGCGATTGCGAATTCCGTCCCGAAATTCCTTGATTGCAATGATGACAAGTTCTCTCATGACACCACACTTTCTTTCTGGAAATGCATGTAGAGATCGCCAAGCGACGGCAACCTGATGTCAACGTCGTCAAGCTCCGGCACGGTGGCCGACAGATGCCGCAATACGTCAATCTTGCGTGCGGACGGCAAGGTCAGATCAAGACCATGGTCGTTGATCCGCTCGCAGCCGATCCCGTCGGGAATTTTTTCAGCACAGGCGGCCCCCATTCCCGGTCTGGTGATCAGACGGATATGCACCGGCAGATTGGCCCGCCTGCGCAGATCATCGATGGTTCCCGATGCAATCAGTTGGCCCTTTCGCATGATCGCAATTTTACGGGTATGGGCTTCAAGTTCCGTCAGCGCATGCGACGACAGAATGACCGTCACACCACTGTCTTCAAGTTCGCGCACGATGTCATAAAAGGCGTTGCGCAATTCCGGATCAAGGCCGGTCGTGGGCTCGTCGAGCATCAATATCCGCGGATTGCCCAGCAATGCCTGTGCAAGACCAAGACGCTGACGCATCCCTTTGGAATAATGCCCAACCCGCTTATGCGCGGCGTCGGCAAGCCCGACACGTTCAAGGATCCGTGCGCAGTCTGACACGGGATGGCGTTTCAACCGGGCAAAGAAAGCCAGCGTCTCCGCACCGCTCATGCTGTTATAAAACGCGATATTTTCCGGAAGATATCCAA
Source organism: Thalassospira xiamenensis M-5 = DSM 17429 (assembly GCF_000300235.2). Classification (NCBI taxonomy): domain Bacteria; kingdom Pseudomonadati; phylum Pseudomonadota; class Alphaproteobacteria; order Rhodospirillales; family Thalassospiraceae; genus Thalassospira; species Thalassospira xiamenensis. The sequence continues at coordinate 3,552,001 of NZ_CP004388.1, forward strand.
GAAATGCATGCGCGTTCTTTCCGCGATGGCGGGATGTGCTCTCCTCACCAAGAATGCGGATATTTCCCTTGTCAGGACGCATAAGACCAAGGATCAGCTTGATAAGTGTCGTTTTACCCGCGCCATTATGGCCAAGTAACGCAACACTCTCGCCTGCGCCAATTTCCAATGACAGATCGTTGACAGCGTTTTGCTGATCGAACGTCTTGGTCACTTTTTCAAGCAGAATTGCAGGATCATTCGGCATGATAGCCGTCTCCTTCAAATCGGGCGATAACCGGCGGTGCCATTAGCGGATGACTGTCAATCACGCCCCCCGGATGCAGTGCCGGAAACCGGGACTGCGCCCATTTCAAAATCTGTATTGCAGGTGCATTCAGCAAAAGCTTGGCGGATGGATGGGCCCAGACGACCTGATCAAGCATGTCATTTGGCCGATAGGCCCGATCCCCAAGACCATCACCATCCAGATCGAATGCGGCATTATCGCTCCAGTAATTTCCGCGACCGTTTTCAGACCATTCAAGCCAGCGTGTGCCGACATACTTGACCTGTGTCCGGTTTCCGGAAAACGCATTGCCAACAATGACATTGCGTTCAGATCCGGCGGTAAACTGCACACCGATCCCGCAGCCCTCGAACCGGTTTCCCCGAAAATCGTTCTTGTTGGAGTTATAAATAAAAACGCACTTTTCGCCGCCACGATCCACGACATTTCCGCTAAATTCGGACTTATTGGCATAGTTCAGCAGAATGCCGTGGTCACGATCCCCGCGTGACAGGTTGTTCGTTACCTTCAAACCATCCGAAAACATCAACGCATAGCCGACCGTATTGTCAAAGGAACGGTTGTCCCGGATTTCGCTGTCATGCGTATACATGTAATGAACCGCAAAACGGACATTGCGAAATTCGTTACCAATGAACCGGTTCTGTTTGCTGGTCGTCACAAAAATACCGTCTCGGCCCTGAGATATTGCGTTGCCGATCACAACCGATCCCGGTGTATTCCAAAGCTGCACCCCATTACCACGTTCGTTTACGCGCAGGTCCTGCCGGCCGACGATGATATTGTTTCGCACGGTCGCGTTTTCCGGACCGGAAAGATAAATGCCGATCAGATTGTCACTGATCACACTGTCTTCAATGACGGCACCGTCGCCATTGGGGGTTACAAAAATCCCGCTATCCTGTGTTGATAAATCCAGTCCCGATCCCGTCACGGTAATACCGCGAAGCATTACATCCGGCCCGTCGATGGTAATCACATTGCCGGTTCCATTCCCGACAATCCGAACGTCATTGCCGCCTTCAAGCCTGATCGGACGATGCAGACTGATCGGCCCGGAATAATCTCCCGGGCCGAGCAGAATTCGGTCACCGTCCTGTGCCGTGTCGACAATCTCCTGCAATCCCTTATCTGACGGGCCTGCCTCGATTTCCGACGCATGCAGCGACGAGAATGTTGCCCCCAAAACCGCCAGCGCAGATAAGGCGGTTCTAATGGCAGTCTTTGGACGGATGACCGGAAACATCGTGCTTATCCTTACGCCGGTTTAACCAGCATACGACCGCGCATTTCCATATGCAGCGCATGGCAGAACCACTGGCAGTAATACCAGTGCACACCGGGTCGATCGGCCTTGAAGGTCACCGATGCCGTTGCCTGCGGTGCGACTTCCATTGCCACACCATAGTTCCCGATTGTGAACCCGTGCGTCAGGTCGTCGACATCATCGATATTGGTGATGAATACGGTAACCTCGTCGCCCTGATTGACCTCGAACTTGTCCATGCTGAACATCGGTGCGTTGGAATACATATAGACGCGCACCTTGTTGCCATCCCGAATGACGATTGAATCGCCTTCAAGATCGACACCGTCCTTTTTCGCCCAGTCGCGGGCTTCAGCAAACATCGGATCGTTGCGATCCCAAAGATTGACCGGATTGACCACCGAACTATGGACGATGATGCAATCATGCGGTTCGGCAAATGTCGGACCGTCATGAACAACCTTTGGTGCATCACCGGTAATGTCAATCAGCTGATCGTTTTCCGGCTTCAGCGGACCGACATTAAGGAACCGGTCTTTCGAGAACTTGTTAAGGGAAATAAGCCATTTGCCGTCCGCATCCTTGGTTTCACCCATGGAAGTATGGTTATGGCCCGGTTGATAATGGACATCGACCTTGGCAAGGATCGGATTGACGTCTTCACCGTTGAACTTGCGAACCGCAGCATCGATGTTCCATTTGCACATCTGACTATCAAGGAACAGGGTGGTATAGGCGTTCCCCTGACCATCAAATGCGGTATGTAACGGACCCAATCCAACCTCGGGCTCGGCCACCACAACACCGCGCGGTTCGATCCTGTTTTCGAAGCAATCTTCGAACTTGCGTACATCCAGCACGGTAACCGTCGGGGACAGTTTGCCATTAATGACAATGTGCTTGCCATCCGGTGCCGTGTTGCAACCATGCGGGCTGTTCGATACCGGCACATAACGGGTCAGCGGCGATCCTTTGCGGCCGTCAACGACCTTAACACCGTTGATTTCCTTGTAATTGCCATTCTTGATCGCCTGTTCGATGCGCTCGATCGAAAAAATGACCGCCCAGTCCTGCTCGCTTGCCGTCATTTCGGCAAGCGACACACCGTTTTCCGAATTGTAGCAGGTCGAAACCGCATATTTTCCCTGATAATCGGCATCACAGTTATCAAGATTACCATCGACCATCACCTGCCAGGCAACTTCCATCGTGTCGCCGTCGATTGCCGTGAAAATTGCATGATACTGCGACGGATCGTCTAGAATGCTACCGTCATTGGGAACCGGAACCCGGTGTTCACCATTGGCAAAGACATAGCCGGTGCGCGGGAATTTCTGCGGGCGCAGACCATGAATGTCCGACGCGTTCGGAATTTCTATGATCTTGTCGCATTTCATGACGTCACAACGAATGCGGGCCACACGCGTGTTCGCCTTGTCATTCACAAACAGGTATCGCCCATCATAGGTTCCATCCGTGAAGGACATATGCGGGTGGTGCAAATCCCCGTTCAGCCAGATTTCACCCTTGTCGGCCAGATACTTTTTGGTTTCCGGTAACAGACCTTCGGTCAGGATTTTGCGGCTTTCATTCGTTTGGCCCCAACCTGTTGCGCTGCATCGGTTGAAGACCGGAATGCGCATCAGCTCGCGCATGGAGGGAACCCCCATAATGCGGACTTCGCCAGCCTGCCCACTGCTCCAGAAGCCGTAATATTCGTCAAGATCACCTGGCAAAACCTCAACCGATCCAGCAGCCGCTTTTGCAGCCGTTGGTGCGAGGATTGAACCCGCGGCAATGCCCGCAGCACCGGTTGCACCCGCAATCCCTGCCAGTCCTGCCATCTTTGCTGTTCCGCCGAGCAAGCCGCGTCGGCTGATTTTATAGTTCTCTGTTTCATTCGACATAATGGAACTCCTGATATGTCACAGCTGGTTAGACGCACCGTTGTTTCCGTCCGAAGACTTCGGATTGGAACAACTTGCGCCGCATCCACCGGAGCCACAGCTCGCGGACGATGGTTTCGAATGAGAAGTCGTTCCGGTTTTCGTTTGAGGTCTGGAAGTTTTTGAACCGGATTGCAGTGCCATGCGACGTTCAAACCGGGCCAGTTTCTGGATCATGACCGGGCAATTCTGGTCGTCATAATACAGTTCCTGGCAATGCAGGCAGTACAGGCATTCATTCGGGTCAATGTGCCCGTCAGGATGAATGGCCTGAACCATGCATTCGTTTGCGCACCGGTGGCAGGGGGAACCACAATCACGATACCGTTTCAGCCAGTCATTGACCCGGATCCGACCAGGTATCGCCAAAGCCGCCCCCAGCGGGCAAAGGTAACGACAGTAAAACCGCTCGATGAAAAGGCCCGCGACCAACAGCAGAACCGCAAACAGGACGAACGGCCAATCGCGCATGAAGGAAAGAATGATCGCCGTCTTGAACGGCTCGATCTCGGCCAGATGCTCGGCCTGATCGAACGCATGGAACGAGATGCCAAACAGAACCAGAAAGGCGATATATTTGATCGGCCAAAGGCGCTGATGCAGGCCAAAGGGAACCGCGATTTGCGGAATGCGAAGCTGTTTGGCCAGCTTGTTCAAAAGTTCCTGAAGTGCGCCAAACGGGCAAAGCCACCCGCAATATGCACCGCGTCCCCAGAATATCAGTGACGCCGCAACCGCAAACCACAGCATGAAGATCAGCGGATCCATCAGGAAATAGGACCAGTCAAAACCCGACCCGAAGGAATTGGCAACCGTCAGGACATTGACGACCGAAAGCTGTGCATTGGCATAATATCCAATCCAGACCACGGTAAAGATCAGGAACCCGGTCCGTATCCGCTGCGTCAGTTTGCGACGGCGGACAAACCAGTCCTGGAAGAAGAACAAGCCGGTCAGAAGCAGGGTTGCGCAAGACAGGATAACAATATCGACAATCCGGTTCGTCCATATCCGCTTCCAAAGCGCGTCCCGGTTTTGGGTATCGGTACCGGATTTCTGTACGCCAACCTCGTTGGCTTTTTCCGAAACATTATCCGGTGCCGCCGTCGCAACATCGATCTTGCGCAGATATTTCACCGGCGGTGCATAGTCGACGCCAAATGTCGTAAAGGCCTTTTCCAAAGCGCCTAGCTGGCGCTGGACCAGAAGCTGCAAATGCCACGGCACAGTTGGATCAAACGGCACTTCCTCGGGGATAACAAAAAGGGCAACTTCCCTGAAACGCGGCGCACCCTCGGCCGCAATTTCCCCGAGGCGCTTGTGATGTTTGTCACGGAAACGGACACTGTTATCGCCCTGTATAACCTGAATACGGTCAAACACCCCGCCGCGGACATAGCCTGAACCCTTGAAGGAATATTCACCGTTCGCCGCAACAAGCAACGCCTGCTGGCCGGGCTTCAGAACCTTCTGAAGATTGGCATATTCCGCATCGCCCAGCAGATTATGTCCGATCATCGGAATGGAAACGAGAGCGGTATATAGATCAATGAACGGGCCGTCGGTAGCGATCCTGGCTTGATCGTTGCCACTACCTTTACCTTGCCCTCTGTCGTCAGTTCCCTCGAAGGCCTGCGCAACATCGTCATGCGATAGCGACAGACGCCTAACCGACCCGTCGCCAAGCAATTCATCCCAGCTTGCCTGCCCGTCTTGCGACATATCGACGGCGAATTTGTCGCCCTTGCCGCCCGGCTGCGCCAACCCGCCCAGACCAAGTGTTCGGGCCACCTTGATTGCCGAGCGCCGAATTGAATCGTCAATCACCATGATGGTGACGGTGGCACCACTCACGATATCGTCAGGCAACGCATCCAGCTCTTCGCTGCGGGCATATTCGGCTATGTTAAAACCGGTATAGCCCGCGATGTAGTCCGTGATTTTGCTTTCAGGAATGCCAACCAGCACGATCGGTTCTTTGTGGGCAACCAGTCGTGCACCGGTAATAACACCCTGCATCGAGATGCCGACCAGAATGTCGATTGGTTTGCCGGAATAACCAACCGAATTGGCCCAGTCGCTATTGAGGAAAATGTAACCAAGCTGGTTACTGCCGCTATAGACGGGAACAAGATGATCTGTTGTTTGCTCCTCGCCGATATGATCGGCTCCGGGCATGATGCTTCCGGCATCAAGCGACACGACATAATCGTCAAGCGTCCCGGCAAAACTGCTCGTGAACGCAAGCCCCCAACTGATCACTGCCAGCAGAAGCAGGCGCAAGCCCGATAACGAAAATGATCCAGATACAACAACCACGGCACGTCCCCACCAAACTGATGTTCCGTAATCTGAACACCAGTGAGAGGGACCTTATCGGATCCGGAAACGCCATCACTTGACTCACGTCATGTCAAAATTGCGAAATCGCAATTGCCTGATAGCTTGTCGTTTTATCTACGCAAAAACGTCATTTTTGATCACGCTCTCTAAAATTGATGACTTCGAAACTTCAATACCATCCGACATCCGGGACGAGAGCGGTCAAAATGGGCGGCACTTTCAAGTGCCGTTAAGCTCATATCATGAAGCTATATAATCCCGAATTGTGAGCCCGAGACAGAAGGAAACTCTCGCTCACTTTAACCTCTGGAAAGCTTCGCTATCAACAAAACCGATATCCAACTCCCGGCTCGTTTTCGATATAGGTCGGGTTCAGCGGATCATCGCCAAGTTTCTGGCGCAGATGGCCGATATAGATACGTAAATAATGCGTTTCACTTTCCTGCGCAGGTCCCCAGATTTCGCGCAAAATCTGTTGATGGGTCACAATCCGGCCTGCGTTACGCGCCAGCAGGGTCAGGAGTGCGAATTCCTTTTTGGTGAGTTTCAATTCGTTCTCACCCTTGAAAACCCTGTGCGCGGCCAGGTCGATCTTCAGATCGCCCGAAACAATCTCGCTACTGGTCAGGTCTTCGGATTTGCGGCTGCGTAAGATAACCCGCACCCGTGCGATCAATTCGGCAATTCCGAACGGCTTGGTCACGTAATCGTTTGCGCCATGGTCCAAGGCAGTCACTTTTTCTTCCTCATTGGCACGCACGGACAGTACGATAATCGGGACCTCGCTCCATTCCCGGATTTTCGCCAAAACCTCCTGCCCGTCCAGATCGGGCAGTCCAAGATCAAGAATTACAAGATGCGGGGTTTCAAGGGCACATTTCTCGATGCCGGATTTGCCGTTTTCGGCCTCGATCACCTCATACCCTTGCGCGCCAAGGCTGATCCGCAGGAATTTGCGAATTTGCGGTTCGTCATCAATGATCAGCACTTTGGCCTGATCGCGCATGTCAGTTTCCTTCCGCACTGCCATCCTGCAAATCCTCGTCATCTTCTGCAACCGTCGGCATCGCGGTCATCGGCAGGGTTATGACAATCGTTGTGCCCACCCCCTGCGGCCCGTCGTGTGCAACGATACCTCCGCCATGCGCCTCGATAAAACCACGGCAGATCGACAATCCAAGCCCCGTGCCCGCCACCTGGCTATCGCCTGCGCGCACACGGTAGAAAACATCAAAACAGCCTGCCGTGCTTCGGTCGGGATACCACGCCCGTTATCCGATATCTCGACCACCATCCGCGTTTTATCTGCCTTGGCCTTTACGGTAATCCGACCATCATCAGCGGTGTGCTTTACAGCATTATCAAGAACATTGAACAGAACCTGTTCGATCAGAACCGGATCAAGCTGGATCGGTGACAGATCGGGCGATACCTGCACATCAAAGGATCGCGACCCGGCATATTTACGGACATGCTTGACCGCACGACCGATGATCTCGGCCAGATCGGACCATTCCTTTTTCGGCTGCAAGGCACCATAGCCAAGGCGCGTCATATCCAGAAGGTTCTGAACAAACCGGTTCAGACGTTCGCTTTCCTCCAGGATGGTCTGGGTAAGCTGCCCGCGGTCCTCTTCTCCCATGCTGTCGCCATAGCTGGATAATGTCGTCGCCGACCCGATGATCGATACCAGTGGGGTGCGCAAATCATGCGATACCGAAGACAAAAGTGCCGCGCGGAGCTGCTCGGTCTCGCTCAGCAATCGTGCTTCTTCGATATCGGTCGCAAGACGGGTACGCTCAACAGCAACCGCAACCTGATCGACAAGCGCCTCAAGCAGGCGACGCTGGGAAGGCCCCAATGTGCGCGCATCTTCCCTGAAGCGGACACCAAGAACACCAAGCGGTCCCTGCGGGGTATTCACCGGCATGAATAGCCATTCTGCGGTCGGCAGGGTTTCCGATCGCCATCCGGCCGGTTTGGAATGCTCCCACGCCCATTCGGCGGCCCCCCAATCCTTTAGCCCCAACTGGTCTTCTGGCGGGTAGGCTGCGGTAATTTCCAACGATCCATCCGTGCTCGGCTGCAGGACCATCGACTGACAATCAAGCGTCGCGGCCACATGATGCACCGCCGCCCACAAAACATCGTCAAGCGATGCCGCCGCCGCAATCTTGCGACTGAAATCATATAGATTGGCGGTGCGCTTGCCACTGGTTTTCATGGCATCGACCTGAAGGCGCAGACGCCCTGCCAGATTGCCAACAATGACCGAAACAATCAGGAAAAATACGATGGTAATCAGCTGTTCATGATGGAACACCGACAGGGTGTAATAGGGAACAGTGAAGAAGAAATTGTAAGAAATGAAAGACAGTAGACTGACGGCAATCGACGGCCACATGCCGCAACGGATTGCAGTTAACAGTACCGCCAGAAGATAAATCAGGGACAGATTGCCAAGCGGCACATAGCGGTCGGCAAAAAGTGCGGCAGCGGTTGCCACAGTAACGCTGCCAAAGACCCATGAAAGGCTGCGTGATCGCCAGCTTCCGGGCTCGAACGGATTGTCCGAGATCAGCGAACGTTTTTTCTCATCCGCGTCCGCGGCAATGACTGTAACATCAAAACCCTCGGCATTCTCAAGCAGCTTGCGCGCCACATTTTCACGCAACAATCCGGTCCAGCGTCTTCGCCTTGGCCGTCCGATCAGAAGACGCGTGACATTGCGTTTGGACGCCAATGCGGAAATCTCGCGTGCCAAATGGGATTCCGCCTGAAGCGTGACAATTTCCGCCCCCAACTGTTCCGCCAGACGCAGTGCTTCGGCAATGTCATCTTTTTCGGCATTCGCCATCCGGTCGTCGCGTGGTGTTTCGACATGCAAGGCGATCCAGGGCACACGCTGGCGTTCGGCCATCCGCTTGGCGGTGCGCACCAGCTTCTTGGCCACCGGACTTTCATTCAGGCACACCATCAGGCGGTCCTGCGTCGGCCATGGGCCGCTGACCGCATGGGTACGCATATATTCCAGCATCTGCGCATCAATGCGTTCGGCGGCAATACGCATCGCCAGTTCGCGAAGTGCGGTCAGATTTCCCTTGCTGAAGAAATGCCGAAGCGCGCGCCCCACCTGATCGATGACATAAACCTTGCCATCGCGCAGTCTTTGCAAAAGATCATCAGGCGGCAAATCGATCAGCTCGATTTCATTGGCTTTTTCAAGGAAACTGTCGGGCAGGGTTTCGCGTACGCGAACACGTGAGATCCGGGCGACAATATCGTTCAGGCTTTCAAGATGCTGGATGTTCAGCGTCGTATAGACATCAATCCCGGCATCAAGCAGTTCATCAATATCCTGATAGCGTTTTTCATGGCGGCTGCCCGGCACATTGGTGTGTGCCAGTTCATCAACAAGGGCGATTTCCGGCTTGCGCCAGATGATCGCGTCAATGTCCATTTCCCCAAAAACACGGCCCCGATGCAAAAGCCTCTTGCGCGGCAATGCTTCAAGACCGCGCAAGAGGTTTTCGGTTTCCACGCGCCCGTGGGTTTCGACAATGCCGACAATAACGTCCCTCCCCTCCTTCCGCCGTTCCTGCGCGGCCTGAAGCATGGCATAGGTCTTTCCGACGCCCGGATAGGCGCCCAGAAAGATCTTGAGCTTGCCCCGATCATCCTTGCGGGTCTGTTCCAGCAGGGCTTCGGGGGATGGACGGTCCTCTTCGTCGGTCATCTTGCGTCGATCAAAGCCTTTCGTATTTATCCTGTCATATCAGAACCATCGGCGGATCACCCGGATAAATCGCCGATAGACTGACAGCACCTTGCTCCGGAGCCAGACAGCGCGCATTTCCTCTGCCTCGCGCTGAACCTGTCTTTGCCTGGCACCGGACTGCCGAAAGACAGCCCGATACCCTGTATTTTTGGAATAATCCATCGGATCAGGACGACATTTCGTCCAGAGCCAGATTCAACATCAGAACATTGACCCGCGGCTCTCCGATCAACCCAAAGGTTCTATCTTCAATATGGGCTGCAACCAGTTCTTCCAGGTCATTGAGCGGGATGTTTCGGGCTTTCGCCACCCTTTCCATCTGGAAGCGGGCACTTTCGGGCGAGATATCGGGGTCAAGTCCGCTGCCCGACGCCGTCAGCAAATCTATTGGCACCGGGCGATTGCCGTTTTCCGCCGAAAGGTCAAGGGCACGGGCCTTGATCCCGTTGACCAGTTCCCGGTTCGTCGCCCCAAGGTTGGAACCACCGGAATTATCGCCCTCATAGCCATCGCCGGCATAGGAAGGACGCGGATGGAAATAGCGGTCACTTTCAAACTTCTGGCCGATCAGACGCGAACCAACCACGACACCGTTCTTTTCAATCAGGCTGCCATTGGCTTCTTCCGCGAACAGCCCCTGCCCGATCCCGGTCATTGCCAGCGGATAGGCAACCCCGGTTATCACCGTCATCACAGCAGCCATGCCAATGGCCGGACGTAACAAGTTCAACATGACAAATTCTCCGTTAAACCAGACCAACGGCATTGATCAGAAGGTCAATGACCTTGATGCCGACAAAGGGAACAATCAGGCCACCAAGGCCATAGATCAGAAGATTTCGACGCAGCAGAGCCGCCGCACTGCCCGGCGTAAACCGTACCCCGCGCAGAGCCAGCGGGATCAGGGCGATAATGATCAGGGCATTAAAGATCACCGCCGAAAGGATCGCACTTTGCGGGCTGGCAAGCCCCATGATGTTCAGTGCACCAAGCTGCGGATAGGCCGCAATGAAAAGCGCGGGCAGGATCGCGAAATATTTGGCAACGTCGTTGGCAATCGAAAATGTTGTCAACGCGCCCCTGCTGATCAGCAACTGTTTGCCGACCTGGACGATCTCGATCAGCTTGGTCGGATCGCTATCAAGGTCGACAAGGTTGCCTGCCTCGCGTGCAGCCTGGGTGCCATCATTCATCGCAACCCCGACATCGGCCTGTGCCAAGGCCGGCGCATCGTTTGATCCGTCACCGCACATCGCCACCAGACGCCCGCCTTCCTGTTCCTGACGGATCAGTTCCAGTTTCTTCTCCGGCGTTGCCTCGGCCAGAAAATCATCCACCCCGGCCTCGGCGGCGATTGCCGCAGCGGTTAACGGGTTGTCCCCCGTAATCATGACGGTCCGGATGCCCATGGCACGCAGTTCGGCAAACCGTTCACGAATGCCCGGCTTGATGATGTCTTTCAGATGAATGACACCCATGATCTTGTGGTTTTTCGCGACCACAAGCGGCGTACCACCTGATTTGGCGATGCCATCAACGATCCGGCCAAGTTCGGCAACCTGCGGACCCGCTTCGGCATATGCCCGCATCGCATCCCCGGCACCTTTACGATATTCATCCTCACCGATATCCGCACCGGACATACGGGTTTCGGCACTAAAGGCAATCGCCTTGGACAGTTTCGATTTATCACCCCGGAAATCAAACAGCTTACCTGCCAGTTCGACAATCGATTTGCCCTCTGGCGTGTCATCGGCAAGCGATGCAATTGCCGCAGCTTCCGCGACTTCGCGATCTGTGACACCTTTGAGTGGCACAAACTCGTCTGCCATACGGTTGCCAAAGGTAATGGTTCCGGTTTTATCAAGCAGCAGCGTATCGACATCGCCCGATGCCTCAACCGCACGCCCGGACTTGGCAATGACATTGGCCTTGACCAGACGGTCCATACCGGCAATCCCGATGGCAGACAGCAAACCGCCAATTGTCGTCGGGATCAGGGTCACCAGCAACGCAATCAGAAACGCCATCGGGATCGACGTCCCCGAGAACAGCGCGAACGGCTCAAGCGTGACGACGACGATCAGGAAGATGATCGACATGCCGACCAGCAGGATATTAAGCGCGATCTCGTTTGGTGTTTTCTGACGCTGCGCGCCCTCGACCATCGCAATCATGCGGTCAAGAAAGCTTTCGCCCGGTTTGGCGGTGACACGGACTTTAAGCCAGTCCGACACAATCCGCGTCCCGCCGGTTACCGCCGACCGATCCCCGCCACTTTCGCGGATTACCGGGGCCGATTCACCGGTAATGGCAGATTCATCGACCGAAGCAATCCCTTCGACGATCTCGCCATCGACCGGGATGACATCGCCCGCCTCGACCAGTACAAAGTCACCGGGCGAAAGACGGCTGCTTGCGACCATTTCAACGGCGGTCTTTTCCCCGTTGCGGAGCTTTTTTGCCTGGGTTTCCTTATTGGTTGACCGCAGGCTATCGGCCCGTGCCTTGCCGCGCCCTTCGGCAACCGCTTCGGCAAAGTTGGCAAACAGGACGGTAAACCAAAGCCAGACGGTAATCTGGATCATGGTGGACAGATCTGCCCCGCCCGTCATGCCGGTATGGATGCTGATGACGGTTGCCATCACTGCACCGGCCTCAACCATGAACATCACCGGATTGCAGATCATGATCCGCGGATCAAGCTTGCGAAACGCCTCAATACTGGCAGTCCGGACAAGCGCCCCGTCCAGCAGACGGGAATTTTCTGTTTTCTTCATTTTCTGTACTCCTCCGGTCAGTAGGCAATTCCGGCCAGCATTGCGAAATGCTCCGCAATTGGACCGAGTGCCAGTGCCGGGAAGAAAGTGAGGCCGCCGACAATCAGAATGACGGCAATCAGAAGGGTAACGAAAAGCGGACCATGGGTCGGAAATGTCCCGCCCGATACCGGAACGACATTCTTCGTCCCGAGCGACCCGGCAATCGCCAGGATCGGAATGATGAAGCCATAACGCCCCAGCAGCATCGCAATGCCCTGCAAGGTGGTATGGAACGGCATTCCGGCCCCGAACCCGGCAAAGGCCGAACCGTTATTGCCCGTCGCCGAGCTATAGGCATAAAGGATTTCCGAAAGCCCGTGCGGTCCGGCATCCTGTACTGCCGTCATAGCGACCGGAACGGTGGCCGACAGGGCCCCGAATACCAGAATGCCGATCGGCATGGTCAGAATGGCCAGAACAGCCAGCTTGATCTCGCGGGCTTCGATCTTCTTGCCCAGATATTCCGGCGTCCGCCCGACCATAAGTCCGGCAATGAAAACCGTCAGAACAACAAACAACAGCATGCCGTAGAAACCGGCACCAACACCGCCATAGACGATTTCACCAAGCTGCATGTTGAGCATCGTGACCATGCCGCCAAGCGGTGTCAGACTGTCATGCATGGCATTGACCGATCCGTTCGACGCGGCCGTCGTTGCCGTTGCCCAGAGGGTGGAATTCAAGATACCGAAACGGGTTTCCTTGCCTTCCATATTGCCCGGATCGGCAATGATCGTGCTGGAATTTGTCAGCAACGCATTGCCTGCCTTTTCCGCGCTATAGGTCGCGGCAAATCCACCGACAAACAGCAGGGCCATCACGGCGAAAATCGCAATGCCCTGGCGCTTGTCATTAACCATCTTGCCAAACAGGAAACAAAACGCCGCCGGGATCAGAAGGATATAAACCATCTGAAGCAGATTGCTCAGAGGTGTCGGGTTTTCGTACGGATGCGATGAATTGACGTTAAAGAAGCCGCCACCATTGGTGCCAAGCTGCTTGATCGCGATCTGCGATGCAGCCGGCCCCTGCGCCAGAACCTGCTTTGTTCCTTCAAGCGTGGTTGCATCGACATAGGAATTCAGGTTCTGCGGAACGCCCTGCGACATGAGGAAAATCCCAGCAACAATCGAAAGCGGCAGCAGAACGTAAAGAACCCCGCGCGTCATATCGACATGGAAATTGCCAAGATCGCGGACCTTGCGACCGGCAAACCCGCGGATCACAGCAACACCAACCGCCATGCCCGTCGACGCACTGACAAAGTTCTGCATGGTCAGGCCGACCATCTGGCTGAAATAGGACAGTGAAGTTTCACCGCCATAGGCCTGCCAGTTGGTATTGGTAACAAAACTGACCGCCGTGTTGAACGCCAGATCGGACGACATCGGCGCCAGCCCGGCCGGATTCCACGGTAAAAGATGCTGCAAACGCAGAATGGCAAACAGCAAAACCCATCCGGCCGCGTTAAAGGCCAGAAGGGCCACGGCATAGCGTGACCAATGTTGCGACGCCTGCGCATCAATGCCGCAGATGCGATAAATGACTTTCTCAACCGGCTTGAAAACGGGGGACAGCAAAACCGCCTGTCCGCTGTAAACCCGGTACATATACCCGCCCAGCAACGGGGCGCACGCCAGCAGGATCGCGCAATAAAGCGCGAACTGGCCGAGATCGGTTGTCATCGGGAACTCCGTCCTAGAATTTTTCGGCCCGGATCAGGGCGTAAAACAGATAGACAATCAGTGCTGCCGATATGGCACCACCAAGGATGTAACTGATCATGGAACCTCCTAGATCCGTGCGCAGCCGCGTACCGCAAGCCCGCACATGGCAAAGGCACCCAATGCCAGAACCGCATAGATCAGATCGAACATGGGATACTCCTGTAGTGTTCGGATCAACCGCTACAGGCTAGGAGGGAGGGCCGTAAAAATACGATGGCAGAAATGTGTCCTGAACCGATGTCAGGCATAAAAAATGCGTAAAACCCCGATAAAAGCGCGCGGTGATGCCTTCTGAACGGCTTTGATTGGCGTTCGCGCCAGAGACTATCACCCCGAATTATGACAACTTGGGAATTAGGGGGATTTCATCGGAAAATCTGGGAGGTTTGGGACCAAGGAGCAATACTCATATAATATGAGTATTGCTCCTTGGTAGGCCCGGAGGGACTTGAACCCCCAACCAGACCGTTATGAGCGGTCGGCTCTAACCAATTGAGCTACGGGCCCCCAAGGGGAATGGAAAAGACCGCGCCAATTGTTTGGCGCGGTCCCGAAAACTAGCGATTTTCGGGCCAAGGTCAAGCCCGAACGTCGCAAGATTTTTTAATAATCGAGGAACGAACGCAATTTGCGCGAGCGCGACGGATGCTTGAGCTTGCGCAGCGCCTTTGCCTCGATCTGACGGATACGTTCGCGGGTCACGGAGAACTGCTGACCAACCTCTTCGAGGGTATGGTCGGTGTTCATGCCAATCCCGAAACGCATACGCAGAACACGTTCTTCACGCGGTGTAAGCGATGCCAGAACGCGCGTGGTGGTTTCACGCAGGTTGGCCTGGATCGCAGCATCAAGCGGCTGAACGGCGTTCTTGTCCTCGATGAAATCGCCAAGATGGCTGTCTTCCTCGTCCCCGATCGGGGTTTCGAGCGAGATCGGCTCTTTTGCGATTTTCAGAACCTTGCGAACCTTTTCAAGCGGCATCTGCAGTTTTTCTGCCAGCTCTTCCGGGGTCGGCTCGCGACCGATTTCATGCAACATCTGGCGCGAGGTACGGACCAGCTTGTTGATGGTTTCGATCATGTGAACCGGAATACGGATCGTACGGGCCTGATCGGCGATGGAACGCGTGATCGCCTGACGGATCCACCAGGTCGCATAGGTCGAGAATTTGTAACCACGGCGGTATTCAAACTTGTCCACCGCCTTCATCAGGCCAATATTACCTTCCTGAATAAGGTCGAGGAACTGAAGACCGCGGTTGGTGTATTTCTTGGCAATCGAAATCACGAGACGCAGGTTGGCCTCGATCATTTCCTTTTTCGCACGTGCCGCTTCGCGTTCGCCCTTGTTGACGACACCGTAAACACGGCGGAATTCACCAATCGGCAAACCGACTTCGGCGGAAACACCGCCCACCTGTTCACGCAGCTGCGCGATTTCATCCGGGTAGCGTTCGATGAAAGCCTTCCAGCCCTTGCCCGGCAATTCGCTGACGCGTTCCATCCAGTTCGGGTCGAGTTCATGGCCCTGATACTGTTTGACGAAATCGGGACGCTTGATCTTGCAACGGTCGGCAAAACGCAGAAGCTTGCCTTCAAGGCCAAGCAAACGGTTGTTCAGGCCGGTCAGGTGATCAAGCAGCTCCTCAATCCGGAAGTTGTTCAGGTGAACATCTTCCATCAGGTCAACCATCTCGCCCTTCAGCTTGGCATAACGTTTTTCGGTCGCCGCCGGAACGCTTTCGCCCTTGTTCATCGCGACAAGGCGCTGTTCCTGTGCCTTGTGCAATTTCTCATAGGTTTTGGCGATCAGTTCGAACTTCTCAAGAACCTGCTCGGTCAGTTCCTCTTCCATTTTGGAAAGTGAAACGTTGACCTGTTCGTTCTCGTCATCATCCTCATCGTCGCCATCACCTTCAGAACCCTCGTCCGACTCTTCTTCGTCGTCGTCCTCTTCTTCCTCGTCGCTGGCGGGAGCACCGGTCGGTTCTGGCGTTTCGGTTTCGGCTTCTTCGTCTTCGTCGGCATCGGTTTCGACGGCGGCTGCCTCGAAATCATCGCCTTCGGTTTCTTCGGCTTCGTCACCTTCTGCGGCTGCGATTTCCGCATCCGGACCACCACCATAAGTGGTTTCCAGATCGATCACATCGCGAAGCAGAAGATTGCCAGCCTGAAGCTGGTCATGCCAGTTGACGATCGCGCGAATGGTCAGCGGGGATTCACAAATCCCGCCAATCATCATGTCACGGCCAGCCTCGATACGTTTGGCAATGGCAATTTCGCCCTCGCGCGACAGCAGCTCGACGCTGCCCATTTCACGCAGATACATACGGACCGGATCATCGGTACGGCCAACATCATCTTCAGAGATATTGCCGCTCGGATCCGAGTCTTTCTCGTCATCGTCGTCCGAGTCGTCCCCATCTTCACCATCGATAACGTTGATGCCCATCTCGTTGAGATTACTCATCACGTCTTCGATCTGTTCGGAGGAAAAATGCTCCGACGGCAAGGCAGCGTTCAATTCATCGACCGAGATGTGGCCTTTCTCTTTGCCCTTGGCAATGAGCTTCTTGATGGCCGCTTTATATGTATCGAGAAGAGGTCCGTCTGCGGTTTCAGAAGAGTTCTTTTTCTCTTCAGCGTTCGAAGTCTTAGACGACATCTATTCCCCGTTTCCCGCTGGGTACAGTTCGTACCGTTGTTATCCCAAGCACTGTTTTGCTCAGCGCAAATCACAAATAGCCCGAACGCCGATCCCGCACACAAACGCATGCATTGATCAGTCGTCGAGCTTAAACACTTTTTCCCGGCGCCGGGCCAGATCGTCGCGTCTATGCGAAAATCTTTCCCATTCTTCCTCGCTGATATCTGCTGCCAACTGTCGGACGGCGTATTTTGCCTCTTCGTCCTCCAGGGAGCTTACAGCCATAGAAAAAACCTGTTCCCAACCCGCGCGAGCCCGTTCGAGCGGCGTTTCGGGCCTAGCGAAAGCGGCGTGCGCCAAAATATCCGCACCTACCACCCGCAAAACTGTCTCTGACAGCCCGTCGCGCTCCAAATGGGCCTTGATTGCATCGGAATCAAGTCCGGGATCACCGTCAAGGAGCTTTAAGACGGCACGACGAAGATTGTCAAGTTCGGAGTCAGCACAAGAGTAGATTCCGAGCCGTTCGCCAACATCATCATGCAAATGCGGATGATTGATCAGCGTCACCAGCAAAATACAATCCTGCAGGCTCCGTCGCTTATGCATGGGCGGACGCAACATCCCCGGAACAGCTTTGCCAGCTGGTTCCCAGAAATAGTCTTTTTTTCCGCCCTTGCCACCCCTGGCAAATTTTTTGTTCTGGTATGTCCCACTACTGCGCGCGGCGCGCCCTGCTCCGCCTGTGGCACGATCCCCCTTGAACAACTGCCAGATACGGTCACGAAACATCGACTGGTATTGCGATCTGACGGCATCATCACCGATTGCCGAAATGCGTTTCTGAATATCGGCCTCAAGGGCGGCACGGCGTTCCGGTGTATCGGTTGCCCGCCCGGCAACCTCCATACGCCAGACCAGTTCGGCCAGCGGCACCGCCATATCGAGGATCTTGCGGAAATTGGCAAAACCGTTTGCACCGGCCATCAGACTATCGGGATCCTCGCCTTCGGGCAGAATTGAAAACAGCAATGATTTGCCCGGACGCAGGATCGGAAGCGCACGTTCCGCGGCACGCACCGCCGCACGCTTACCCGCGGCATCACCATCAAGGCACAGGATCGGTTCGTTGGTCATTTTCCAAAGCTCGCCGATCTGCTCCTCTGTGACCGCAGTTCCAAGAGGCGCCACTGCCCCGCGGAAACCGGCCCGATGAAGGGCAATCACATCCATGTAACCCTCGGTCACGATGATCGGTGCATCCTGCTGGCTGGCTTCACGCGCCTGCGGCAGGCCATAAAGGAGCTGCCCCTTGTGAAACAAGGGTGTATCAGGGCTATTCAAATATTTCGGCTTAGTGTCACCCATGACACGCCCGCCAAAAGCGACGACCCTGCCACGCCGATCAAGGATCGGAAACATCACACGCCCACGGAATCGGTCATAGGTCTGGCGTCCCTGATCTTCGGGCTCGATCAGAAGCCCCGCCTCGATCATCAGGGACTCGTCAAACTCTTCGCGCTTGAGGGCAGCCTTGAGCGCCCCACGGTTATCAGGCGCAAAGCCCAGTCGAAAATCCGCAATCGTTTTATCGTCAAGGCCACGACGGCGAAAATATTCAAGCCCATCGCGGCCTTCGGGCATATGCAGCACGCGCTCGTAAAATACACAGGCCGCTTCCATCACTTCGTAAAGTGTTTTGGCCTTTTTCTCACGCTCCTGGGCTTCACGTGATGGTTTGGGAACATCCATGCCCACCTGATTTGCCAGAACCTCGACCGCCTCGACAAAAGTCAGGCCGCGGGTATTCATCACAAAGCTGATCACGTCGCCATGCGCGCCACAGCCAAAGCAGTGATAAAAACCCTTTTGTTCGTTGACCGTGAAAGACGGGGATTTTTCGGAATGGAACGGACACAGGCCGGAATATTCCCGGCCGCGTTTGATCAGCTTCACCGACGTACCGACAATATCCGCCAGTCCGACGCGTGCCCGCAGATCGTCAAGAAACGACTGGGGAAAGCTCATGATTGTCCCGATCCCGTGATCATGTTGATACCAAATCCCATCCTACCCTTTTATTGTTCCATTGTCTGGAATCCGGGCTTAGGGACGACGAAAGCCGGACGATTTTACACGCCCGGCTTCCATTAAAAATAGCTATTCTCGAAATCAGCCGAGAAGTTTTTTCGCAACACCGCCGGCTTTGCCGAAATCCATGCAGCTGGCGTATTTTTCGCGAAGTGCTGCCATCGTCCGGCCCATATCCTTCAGGCAGGTCGCGCCAAGGTCGGTAACCACACCTTTGACAGCCGCCTCGATTTCATCATCGGACATCTGTTTGGGCAGGAACCGCTCAATCACACCGATCTCTGCGGCTTCCTGTGCCGCCAGTTCGGGGCGATTGCCCTTGGTGTACATTTCGATGCTTTCGCGACGCTGTTTGACCATCGCCTGCAGCAGGGTCAGGATTTCCTCGTCGGAAATGCCATCGGTGTTCCCCTCGCCGCGTGCCGCAATATCGCGTTCCTTGAGTGCTGCCAGGATCAGGCGCACGGTGGTCACGGATACGGCATCCTTCGCAAGGACGGCCTTTTTCAAAGCGTCTGTAAGCTGCGATCGCAGCATGGCTTATCTCTGATTCTGTGGAAGAAAGGAGCGAACATACCCCAAAAGCGCCATCTAGGCAAAGAAAACCTTTCCATTTAACTTGTTGATTTAAAAGGAAAAATAAAAGTTTGGATGCATCCTTGACAGGGCAGCACGACTCCCGTAGACATCCGCCAATTTGCCTGCCGGGATGAGGTTTTTACCCGCTTTCAGCATATTGTACCGACGTCTTTTGGCGTTGCGGTAGATGCGACTGGGGATACCTTGCCATGTCCGCATGCCCGATATGCAGGCGAATTGGGCCGTTTTTCTCGGCCTGCTCGTAATTATTATATATAAAGACTCCGTGTCTCACCGTGGAAAGATCGAAAGGACATTCGCCAATGTCAGCGCCCACGCACACCCCGCCTCCTGGTGCTTCTGCCGTTCTGGTACTTGCCGATGGTTCTGTTTTCTGGGGACGAGGCGCCGGTGCCCGAGGAGAGGTTGTTGGTGAAGTCTGCTTCAACACCTCGATCACGGGCTACCAGGAAATCATGACCGACCCGTCCTATGCCGGGCAGATGATCACTTTTACTTTCCCCCATATCGGCAATGTCGGCACCAATGACGAGGATATCGAAAACACCACCCCCGTCGCCCTTGGCTGCATCCTGCGCCAGGACATTACCGAGCCATCCAACTACCGTTCACAAGGTCATTTCAATGACTGGCTGGCAAAACATGGCCGGATCGGCATCGCCGGTATCGACACCCGCCGCCTGACCAAACGCATCCGGAACGAAGGCGCACCGAACGGTGTAATCTGCCACAATCCGGACGGCAGGTTCGACATTGATGCGCTGATCGCCAAGGCCAAAGACTGGCCGGGACTTGAAGGCATGGACCTTGCCAAGGACAATAGCTGCACCGAAGGCTATGACTGGGATCAGACGCTGTGGACCCGCGAAGGCGGTTACGGCGAACTGGGCAATGCCAAACACCATGTCGTTGCCATCGATTACGGTGTAAAACGCAACATTCTGCGCAACCTTGCCGCCCTTGAGTGCAAGGTATCGGTTGTTCCGGCAACGACGTCCGCCGAAGAAATCCTTGCGATGAACCCCGATGGGATTTTCCTGTCGAACGGCCCTGGTGATCCGGCAGCAACCGGCGAATATGCGGTTCCGACCATCAAAAAACTGATCGACAGCGGCAAACCGGTTTTCGGCATCTGCCTTGGTCATCAGATGATGGCGCTCGCCCTTGGTGCGAAAACCAAAAAGATGGATGTTGGCCATCGCGGTGCGAACCATCCGGTGAAGGACACCACAACCGGTGTCGTCGAAATCACCAGCCAGAACCACGGCTTTGTCGTCGACAAGAACAGCCTGCCCGACAATGTTGAAGCAACGCACTTCTCACTGTTTGACGGATCCCTTGCCGGGCTTCGCCTGAAAGACAAACCGGTGTTTGCGGTTCAGTACCATCCCGAAGCATCCCCGGGACCGCACGATAGCCATTACCTGTTCAAACGTTTCGTTGGCCTGATCGAAGACGCGAAAGCCTGATAGCGCGACAACATCAGCGACAAGCGATTTACGGACTTAATTTCGGGCGGTGCAGCAATCGCGCCCGCCACGCCAAAAGCGGAAAAAGACATGCCGAAACGTACAGATATCAAATCCATCCTTATCATCGGTGCCGGCCCGATTGTGATCGGTCAGGCTTGCGAATTCGACTATTCCGGTGCACAGGCCTGCAAGGCCCTGAAGGAAGAAGGCTATCGCGTCATTCTGGTCAACTCGAACCCGGCGACGATCATGACCGATCCGAACCTGGCCGATGCGACCTATATCGAACCGATTACACCTGAAATGGTTGCCAAGATCATCGAAAAGGAACGCCCGGATGCCCTGCTGCCGACCATGGGCGGTCAGACAGCACTGAATACCGCGCTGGCACTTTATGACGATGGCACGCTTGATAAATATGGCGTCGAGATGATCGGTGCGAAAAAGCACGT
Source organism: Thalassospira xiamenensis M-5 = DSM 17429 (assembly GCF_000300235.2). NCBI lineage: Bacteria > Pseudomonadati > Pseudomonadota > Alphaproteobacteria > Rhodospirillales > Thalassospiraceae > Thalassospira > Thalassospira xiamenensis. The sequence continues at coordinate 3,573,434 of NZ_CP004388.1, forward strand.
AATCGAAAAGGCCGAAGACCGTCAGCTTTTCCGCGAAGCCATGGACAAGATCGGCCTTGAAAGCGCGCGTTCCGCAATGGTCCGTACCTTTGAAGAAGCCGTTGTCGCCCTTGAAACCACTGGTCTTCCGGCCATCATCCGGCCGAGCTTCACCCTTGGTGGTGAAGGCGGCGGCATTGCCTATAACCGCGAAGAATTCGAACAGATCGTTCGTAATGGTCTGGCGATTTCGCCGACCCATACGGTTCTGGTCGAAGAATCCATTCTTGGCTGGAAAGAATATGAGATGGAAGTCGTCCGTGATCACGCGGATAACTGCATCATCATCTGCTCTATCGAAAACGTCGACCCGATGGGCATTCATACCGGGGATTCGATCACCGTTGCCCCGGCCCTGACCCTGACGGACAAGGAATACCAGATCATGCGCGACGCCTCGCTGGCGGTCCTGCGCGAGATCGGTGTGGATACTGGCGGTTCGAACGTTCAGTTCGCGGTCAACCCCGATGATGGCCGCCTGATCGTCATTGAAATGAACCCGCGCGTGTCGCGTTCGTCTGCACTGGCGTCCAAGGCGACCGGCTTCCCGATTGCCAAAATCGCGGCCAAACTGGCTGTTGGTTACACGCTTGACGAACTTGATAACGATATTACCGGCGTGACCCCGGCCTCGTTCGAGCCGACCATCGATTATGTCGTCACCAAAATTCCGCGCTTCACCTTCGAAAAATTCCCGGGTGCCCAAGCGCTTCTGGGGACGGCGATGAAGTCGGTTGGCGAAGCCATGTCGATTGGCGGCTCATTTGCCGAAAGCCTTCAGAAGGGCCTGCGGTCGATGGAAACCGGCCTGACCGGTCTGAACGAAGTGAAAATCGAAGGCGCGCCGGACAAGGCCGCGATCCGCGCAAAACTGACGCAACCGATGCCGTTCCGCATTCTTTATGCGGCACAGGCATTCCGTCACGGTCTGACTCTTTCGGAAATCCAGTCGGCCACCAAGTTTGACCCATGGTATCTGCGTCAGGTCGAAATGCTGGTCGCCGAAGAAGAACAGGTTCGTGCCAAAGGCCTGCCTAAGGACAAGCAGGAATTGCTGCGTCTCAAGAAACTCGGTTTCTCGGACGCGCGTCTCGCGGAACTGGTGGGTATGGAAGAAGACGACGTTCGCGCGATCCGTCACGCGATGGAACTTCGCCCGGTTTATAAGCGCATCGATACCTGTGCCGCCGAATTCCCGTCACGCACGTCTTATATGTATTCGATTTACGAAGGCGACGGTTTCTTTGAACCGGAAAACGAAGCCGAAGTAACTGATCGCAGGAAAGTCATCATTCTTGGCGGTGGCCCGAACCGTATCGGTCAGGGCATCGAGTTCGATTATTGCTGTGTGCATGCGGCCTATGCGCTTCGTGAAGTCGGTATCGAGGCCATCATGGTCAACTGCAACCCGGAAACGGTTTCCACCGACTATGACACTTCGGACCGCCTGTATTTCGAACCACTGACGGCCGAAGACGTGATCGAACTTTGCCAGCTTGAGCAAAGCAAGGGTGAACTTCTGGGCGTGATCGTTCAGTATGGCGGCCAGACCCCGCTTAAACTGTCAGCCGCCCTTGAAAAGGCCGGCATTCCGATCCTCGGCACCAGCCCCGACAGCATCGACCTTGCCGAAGACCGCGACCGGTTCCAGGAACTGATCCACAAGCTGGGCCTGAAGCAGCCGGCCAACGGTATTGCTCGTTCGGTCGACGAAGCCGTCAAGATCGCCGAAGGCATCGGTTACCCCATCGTTATCCGCCCAAGCTACGTGCTAGGCGGCCGTGCGATGGAAATCGTTCACACCACCGAAGACCTGCTGCGCTACATGACCGAAGCCGTTCAGGTTTCGGGCAAAAGCCCGGTTCTGATCGACAGCTTCCTTCAGGATGCGATTGAAATTGATGCCGACGCGGTTTCGGACGGCGAAAATGTCTTTGTCGCCGGCATCATGCAGCATATTGAGGAAGCCGGTATCCATTCCGGGGATAGTGCCTGCTCACTGCCGCCCTATTCGCTCGGTCAGGACATGATTGACCGCCTGAAAGAACAGACTGTTCAGCTGGCCAAGGCACTTGATGTTGTTGGCCTGATGAACGTGCAGTTCGCGATCAAGGGTGATGTGATCTATCTGATCGAAGTCAACCCGCGTGCCTCGCGTACCGTTCCGTTTGTTGCCAAGGCCACCGGCAACCCGATTGCAAAAATCGGCGCGCGCATCATGGCAGGCGAAAAGCTTTCGGACTTCAAGATCAACGAAGGTCCGTTCAAGCATATTGCGGTCAAGGAAGCGGTGCTTCCGTTCAACCGCTTCCCGGGTGTCGATACCCTGCTTGGCCCGGAAATGCGCTCAACCGGCGAAGTCATGGGCCTTGATACCGATTTCGGTCGCGCCTTTGCGAAGGCCCAGATGGCGGCGGGTCACGATTTGCCGCAATCTGGCAAGATCTTCATGTCAGTCAAAAACTATGACAAACCGGCCGCTGTTCAACTCGCACGCGACGCGATCGAGCTTGGCTTTGTGATTGTTGCGACGCATGGCACTGCCGAAGCTCTTGAAAAAGAAGGGCTGGACGTCACCCCGGTCAATAAGGTACAGGAAGGACGTCCCCATATCGTGGACATGATGAAGAACGGCGATATCAACCTGGTATTCAATACCACCGAGAGCAAACAGGCTGTGGTCGACAGTTTCTCGATCCGGCGGACGGCACTCAGCAACGATATTCCGTACTACACCACGATTGCCGGTGCCCGCGCCACCCTGCGTGCCATCGACAACCTGAAACGCGGAGCACTTGCAGTGCGACCCGTTCAGGAATATCTTGGGGACGAGTACTGAGGTTCCTTTTCGAACCCGTTCAACGAGTTTAGACCGCCCGGCGGTATCTGCCGGGCGGTCGATTTTGTAGTATCGATCGCTAATAAGAATAGGCTGTGAGCGCGATGGAAAAAGTACCTATGACCCCGCAAGGGCATCAGCGCCTCGAAGAAGAGCTGAAGCACCGCAAATCCGTCGAACGCCTTGAAATCATCAAGGCGATCTCGGAAGCGCGCGAGCATGGCGATCTCTCGGAAAACGCCGAATACCATGCCGCGCGTGAACGACAGAGCTTCTGCGAAGGTCGAATTGCCGAACTGGAAGATGTTCTTAGCCGCTCCGAAGTCATCGATATCAAGTCGCTGGCTGGGTCGGTCGTCAAATTTGGCGCGACCGTGCATCTTGTCGACGAGGACACCGACGAGGAAACCACCTATCAGGTTGTCGGTCCGATCGAGGCTGATATCAATTCCGGCCGTATTTCGACCACCTCTCCGATTGGCCGTGCGCTGATCGGCAAGGCCGTTGGTGAATCCGTAGAAGTTACCGTGCCTGGTGGCACGAAGAGCTACGAGATACTGAAGGTCGAATTCGCCTGATCCGATTGTAATATTTTGCGAAAGTACGGCCCGATAAACATCGGGCCGTTTTTTTGATCCAAATACCCTGCACAAGCATCTGCCATGACACCTGACATCATCATTTCCCATGCCCGCCCGGAAGACAGCGTCCATGTCGCCGACATGTCCAATGCCCTGCATGTTGAACTTGATTACGACAATCCGCCCCATACGACCGAAAGCATCCATGAAATGATGTTCGGGCCAAGAGCGCTGATCAAAAGCCTGATCGCATGGGATGGGCGTCGCGCTGTCGGACAGGCGATCTTTCAGCCGTTCTATAACCCGGATTATTCAAAAATCGGGTTATGGATGACCGAACTTTATGTTGTGCCAGACATGCGTTCGGAAAAAGTTGGCAACAAACTGATGAAGGCTCTTGGCAAATACGCCTTGGATCACGGCTATATTTCGATGTGGTGGTCCGTCCTGCATCGCAACGAAGCCGCCTGCCGGTTTTACGAACGGCTAGGCGCGCGTAACTCCGGGGCCCTGCAATATGAAATTGATGGGGATGAGTTAAAGAACCTTGGCCAATAAAACCACTGATCATCAAGCACGTGACAAAGAATTGAATTCATAATATTTTTCGGCATCATTCTGAAATGATCGTTCTGGAAAGATCGAGAACACCAACAGCGTGCGACGCCCGGCCGGGGGGATAACGGGCGTCTCAAAGCGGAGCCAGTCAAATGATTGGCTCCGCTTTGATTAACGACAAACCTGTTTCTGGCACGCAGACAAAACAAAACCGGCAACCTCGAAGGTGCCGGTTTTTATCTATCGGACTGATGCAATTCAGCTCAGTCCTCGGCCTCGATATCAATCGGAACACCGGGCTGGTTTTTGGCGGTGCGAATCGAGAGTGCCGATTTCACGTGATTGACGTTTTCCGCAACCGTCAGTTCGGTTGTCAGAAACTTCTGATATTCGTCCCAGCTGTGTGAAACGATTTTCAAAAGGAAATCCATTTCACCGGCAACCATATGACATTCGCGCACTTCCGGCCATGCAGCGGCACGGCCTTCAAAGGCGCGCAGATCATGTTCGGCCTGACTCGCAAGACCGACCAGCGCAAACACGGTTACATTATATCCAAGCGCCTGCGCATCAACATCGGCATGATAGCCCTGAATGAAACCGGCTTCTTCAAGCGCACGGACACGACGCAGACAGGGTGGCGCAGAAATACCTGCACGGCGTGCAAGTTCCACATTGGTCATGCGGCCATCTTCCTGGAGATCGCGCAGAATTCTGCGGTCGATCTTGTCGAGTTTGACCCGTTGCATTTATCCCTCGATTCTGTGCGCTGAACTTACCCCGGACGAAACAATATTACAGGGGGCCAGTACGCTGGCAATAATATATTCGGCAGCAGAATGCAATCTGCCCTTTTGTAACGCGTACAAATGCACTGCACAATTTTGTATCAAAACGTTGCAAACCGCTATTTTCCGCCAATCGAAATGTCAGACTGAAAAGCATCATCGGACACCGTTCCGAAAACCTTGCAAAACATCGTGCGAGGCGGTTGCGCAATGCCAGATCACCCCATATGTTCGAAACCTGTTTTTCACCGACCACAATATGCAAAGCACATGGCCCAGGAACATAACACCAAAGTCCTCATCATCGGATCCGGCCCGGCCGGTTACACAGCAGCGATTTATGCTGCACGCGCCAACCTGGAACCCATGATGGTTATGGGCCTGCAACCAGGTGGTCAGTTGACGATCACGACAGATGTTGAAAACTATCCCGGCTTTGCCGATGTCATCCAGGGCCCGTGGCTGATGGATCAGATGAAGGCGCAGGCCGAGCATGTCGGAACCAAAATGGTCCACGACCTGATCACCGAAGTCGACTTTTCGAAACGCCCCTTCGTCTGCAAAGGCGATTCGGGTGATGTCTATGTTGCCCAAAGCGTGATCATTTCAACCGGCGCACAGGCCCGCTGGCTTGGCCTTCCGGGCGAAGAAAAATTCAACGGTCGCGGTGTTTCCGCATGTGCCACCTGTGACGGGTTCTTCTATCGCAACAAACCGGTTGTGGTTGTTGGGGGCGGCAATACCGCGGTTGAAGAAGCTCTTTATCTTGCCGGGATCTGCTCGAAGGTGACGCTCGTGCACCGTCGCGACGAATTGCGCGCGGAAAAAATGCTGCAGGATCGCCTGCTGAAGCATGAAAAGATCGACGTCGTCTGGGACAGCGTCATTGACGATATTCTTGGCGGTGACGGCCCGATGGATGGCGTTGAAGCCGTTCGCGTGCGCAATGTAAAAACCGGCGATCTGACAGACATTACTGCGGATGGTTTCTTTGTTGCGATCGGCCATGATCCGGCAACCGCCGTGTTCAAAGGACAGATCGACATGGATGACGAAAATTACATCCTTGTCAAACCGGGCAGTACCACAACCAACGTCAAGGGCGTCTTTGCCGCAGGCGACGTGACCGACAAGATTTACCGTCAGGCGGTTACCGCAGCAGGCATGGGGTGCATGGCCGCCCTCGAAGCCGAAAAGTTTATTGCCGAGCACACCGAATAAACACGGCAACACGAGAACCAGATATGATAAAGGGGTGCTCATGGTGCCCCTTTTTTCTGTGCGTTACCCGGAAATACAACCTTGCTCGCAATGCACGAACACGCTGTTTCCGGGCAATCCCCTGAGTTCATTTACGAATTCGGCGTGAACGAAATCACCACTTTCGCAATTGGTTGCTTGCAGATCGCGTCAAAGGCCTCATATTGATCTAATGATATCAGTTTGGAAGCAATTCCGCATGCGGCTTAACAGTGTGGAAACCAAATGCTTCTAAGAAGAAGATAAAGAAGTATCAGGGGACTGTTGCGGCAATAGCGCGACAGTGACATTAGGAGCAGGTCTATGGACTGGGACAAGCTGCGTGTTTTTCACGCTGTTGCGGAAGCGGGAAGCTTCACACACGCGGGGGAAAATCTCAATCTGAGCCAGTCGGCTGTCAGCCGGCAGATCAGCGCACTTGAAGAAAGCGTCAAGGTGCCGCTATTCCACCGTCACGCCCGCGGCCTGATCCTGACCGAGCAGGGTGAACTTCTGTATCGCACGGCCCATGATGTGTTTGCCAAGCTTTCCATGGCCGAAGCCCGCATTCGCGAATCCAAGGAACGCCCCAGCGGTCCGCTGAAGGTCACCACCACGGTCGCCTTTGGCTCAACCTGGCTGACACCGCGGATCAACGAATTCCTTGAACGCTATCCGGAAATCGAATTGTCGCTGGTACTCAACGACGAGGAACTTGATCTTGCCATGCGCGAGGCCGATGTTGCGATCCGCATGCAGCCCCCACGTCAGGCCGATCTGGTGCAGCGTCAACTGATGACGCTGCGTTATCATGTCTTCGCATCCCCCGAATATATCAAGCAGTTCGGCATTCCGAAGAAACCCGAAGACCTGAAAGATCATCGCCTGATCATTTATGGTGCGGATGCGCGCCCGCCGGTTTCCAACGTCAACTGGATGATGGCCGTCGCCCAGCAGTTCAAACCGGATATGCGGCCGATCCTGAAGCTGAACAATATCTATGGTATCTTCCGTGCAACGGAGTCCGGGCTTGGTATTTCAGCTCTGCCCGATTACCTGCTACCCGCCGACAGCAATCTGGTCCGCATTCTGCCGGAACTCGAAGGGCCAAGTTTCGATGCCTATTTCGTTTATCCCGAAGAACTGCGCCATTCCAAACGCATTGCGGTGTTCCGTGATTTCCTGATCGAGGAAATCAACAAGGTCAAAGCAAAAGTCAATGCTGCCGCTGCGGCTGACTAACGCAAACGGCACCAAGAGAATCCAAAGCCCCGCACCAAATCTGGTTGCGGGGCTTTTTTCTTGCGTCTCAACGGAACAATACAACCTTTGATTTACAGCACCCCGCACGATGACATACCGACGACGGCCAAACCTGAGCGCGCATTAGTAAATCACTGACGTGATGCGCAGGTTTATCAGGATGCAAAATCGGGCCTTTCAGGAAAACGCTGTCATAATAGCTTCAATTTAATGACATTTTTTCGCCATGCACTGAGCGCATGGTTGGATTGTCGTTATTCTATTTTTAAGCGTAAGATCATATGCGTATATTCACATCAGAAGTTGTTAGCGACCGCAAACGCGAAGAGCGCTTTCATCTTTTCCTGATCTCCGCATGATCCGTCCGCCGAAACGTTATTCGGCTTGGAATCTTCCCTGGATTCCTCGTCTCCCAGACGTTAAAGCCTCCCTGTTGATCTTGCCGGTAGCTTCCCCTAGCTACCGGCATTTTTTTCGCATTCGCACAATTAAGCGGCAGTAAACTGATCAAAAGATTGGGAACAAGCGCATTAGAATCCATAAATATTTTATATATTTCAGTCACTTATAGGAAAAATTTTTGCAGCCCAAGATTTATGCAATTTACGCATGGCTGAATGAGCAATTTGACAGTGGTGTTTCCCGTCAAAAACGCTATCTTCCTCTTCGAACCGCAGCGGTGAACAACCGCATCGCGGTACAGAGTTTTCTCCCTGACCGAATTTCGGTCTTTGCCGGGCGCCCTGCCCGGCATACCCAGGGCCCTGAGAAGGGTCCTACGTCTCCCAGACGTGAAGCCTCCCTGATAAACTTGCCGGGCATTCATTTGCCCGGCTTTTTTTTGCCCTGACGATATCCTCACCATCACCACGCGCAACTGTGACCCGTTGCAACCGTCTTCACCTTGGCAGTCACACTGAAACCACGCAGTATGAAGCTTGCGCGCACGTGCGTCTGGTAATCGGGGATTAAAATCATGCAGAAAAATATCGGCCAGTTCCTGTTTGGCAAACCGGCAGAGGATCGCCTGCCGGAACGTGTGCGTCATGCGATTGCCCTTCAGCAGCAAGAGAGCGAAAAACTGATCGGCTGGGTGCAGCTGTTGCTGGTGACGATCTTTGCGACCCTTTACACCGTCTCACCCAAAACATTCATGAACACCGGAATTCATCCTGTCCCATGGGCTTTGGGACTATATTTCCTGTTCACCTTTATCCGACTGGCGCTGTCTTATCGCGGCAGCCTGTCAAACTGGTTCCTGACCCTGTCGGTTATTGTCGATATTGGTTTGCTGATGGTCCTGATCTGGAGCTTCCATATCCAGTATATGCAACCGGCAAGCTTCTATCTCAAATCGCCGACCATGATCTATGTGTTCATCTTCATCTCGCTGCGCACCCTGCGGTTTGACCCGCGTTATATTTTGCTGGCGGGCGCAACGGCGGCAATTGGCTGGCTGATACTGGTCTTCTATGTGATCTGGAGCGAACGCGGCCAAAGTATGATCACACGGGACTATGTGACTTATCTGACATCCAATTCGATCCTGATCGGGGCCGAGATCGACAAGATCATTGCCATTGTTCTGGTGTCAACCGTGTTGGCGATTGCAGTTTTGCGCGCACAACGTTCGTTCACCCGTGCCGTCACAGATGAAATCGCGGCAAGCGAGCTGTCACGCTTTATCTCGCCCGAGGTCGCCGCGCGCATTACCCACGCAAACCAGCAAATCAAACCTGGCGATGGTGAAGCCGCAAGGGCCACCATCATGTTTACCGATATCGAGGGGTTTTCCGGCGTTTCCGAAAAGCTGAGCCCGCAAGAACTTGCTGCAATGCTCAACGAATATTTCGCCGCGACCAGCAATGTGATCAATAAACATGGTGGCGTGATCACCCAGTTTCAGGGCGACGCAATGCTGATTACCTTCAACGCGGTAAAAGCCGATCCCGACCACGCGTTAAACGCAGTTCGGACAGCAATCGATATCACACGGGTCTGTGCTGAAACCACATTTTGCCATGGCGGCAGGCTCAAAACCCGTTGCGGGATCAATACCGGCGATATCGTGATCGGTGCGGTTGGCTCGGAAAACCGCCTGACCTTCACCGTCCATGGTGACAATGTCAATATTGCCGCCCGACTGGAACAGCTAAACAAACAATATGGCAGCTACATCCTTGCGACCGAGGATACCGTCAGGGCCTGCGAGGAAGGTTTTGCCTGGCAGGCGCGCGGTGAAGTCACCGTGCGTGGGCGCGAAACGCCAACACCGATCTTCAGTCTCTAGGGGCAGGCCCCACAAAGAAAAAGCGCGCGGCGGGCGATTTGCCCGCCCCACGCTTTTGGGGGACAGATGGTCTTGGGGAGACCGGTCAGATACGGTGCCTTGACCTTGGGGTGCAGATCACTGCGGGGGACAGTGATTTTAAAGGTCCCGGTGAGTAGCGAGGGAGGGGCGCTTCACCGGCGTTTCCGCATCTGACAATTGTGAATATGCCCTTGAATTGGGGCGTAAAAACCGGCCGGTAATGACCATTCAGGGGCAAATTGGGGCAAAATAAAGTTTGGAGCTGAAACCGCGAAAAACCTGTTTCCGTTCGGGAAAAAAGAAGGGGCGGGATTTACCCGCCCCATTTTCGGGGTCTTCATGGTCTTGGGGAGACCGATCAGCGAGGTCTGCAATTGTTCTTTCTTCGGGGGAAGATGAAAGAACGGGCCAGAAGACGTTTGAGGGGGGACAGAAGGTTCTGGCCGTTGCCTCGACTGACAATGCCTAATCTGCCTTGTGAATAGGGCAGGAAAGCAGGTCGCATAGGGCCATTTGAGGGCGAATTATGGTCAAAAAGGGGCATATGAACCCGCAAACCCTTGATAGCGATATTGCCAATAATGATCTATCCTGAAGATTGTCCGGCTCCGCATTGGCAGAAACACGCCAATCCGGAATGACTCATGCAATTGCATTCCCTTCCGGCACCCGTACCCTGTTGCCTTCTGTGCCAACGCAGACCGGACACCCGCACCACACAGACCCGGAAAAACCGGGCGCGCGCAACGTCCTGACCGGCTGCATCATTTGCAGAAAGCACATGGAATTGGCAAACCGCTTATTTAGGCGGGATAATACAGATCTCCATGCGCGGGCCGGCCCCATGCGTCCCATGATGCATCAAGGAGATGTCCATGCCCTCGTCCAAAGACCCAAAAGACAAAGCAGACACCACAAATCCCCTCGCTAGCCCCCGTCACGTTCCGCGATGTGCCGCGTTAATCGGCCCCTATTCCAGTGGCAAGACCAGCCTGTTTGAAAGCCTTCTTGCCGCGACAGGTCGAGTACATCGCAAGGGGTCCGTTCGTGATGGCACGACAATCGGCGATGCAACAGCCGAGGCAAGCGAACGGCAAATGAGCACCGAAATGACGGTTGCCCAAACCCGGTATCTTGACGAGGAATGGCATTTTATCGATTGCCCCGGCTCGGTTGATTTTGCACAGGATTCCCGTGAAGCCGCGATGATATGCGATGTTGCCATCGTGGTTGTCGAACCCGACCCGACACGCGCCATGATCGCCGCACCGATCCTGAAATTTCTGGATCGCAACCGTATTCCGCATCTGATTTTCATCAATAAAACCGATCATAGCGGCATTCGCCTGCGCGATAGCCTTGATGCGCTGCAATCAATCTCGGAGCGTCCGCTTGTGCTCCGTGAAATTCCGATCCGCGACGGCAAGGGGCCGGACGATACGATAACCGGTTTCGTCGATGTCGTTTCCGAACGGGCCTATCAATATCTGGAAGGACAACCTTCAAAACTGATCACTCTGCCCGCCAACGCCAAAGAACGCGAAGCCGAGGTCCGGGATGGATTGCTCGAAGCACTTGCCGATTTTGACGACAATCTTCTTGAACAAATCCTTGAAGATCAGACACCGGCAAGAGAAACGATCTATGACAATCTTGAACGAGATCTGGCCAAGGATTTGATTGTTCCGGTCTTTTTCGGGTCTGCCGAACATGATCACGGGATCATCCGGTTGTTAAAGGCGTTGCGCCACGAAGCCCCGAATGCGGATGTCTGCGCCCACCGCCTGGGCATTGAACCGGAAGGCAACAATGTCGCCGTCCAGATTTTTAAAACTGTTCATCTGCCCCATGCGGGGCGGTTTTGTTATGGGCGCGTCCTTTCGGGACAGCTAAAGAATGGCGACACACTTGATCGCGACAAGGTCGCAGGCATGTGTCAGGTCTTTGGCGATAAGCACGAAAAGCTCGATATCGGCACATTTGGCAGCATCATCGGCCTGCCGCGCATCGATCATCTTCGAACCGGCTCGCTCTGCACCACCGATGGTGAAATGGATAATCTGTGGCCCGATCCATTGCCCCCGCTTTATGAAACAGGGCTGGAAGTCACCAAACCCGGTGATGACGTCAAACTGACCGAAGCATTGCGCCATCTGTGCGAACAGGACAGGTCGCTGTCCTTCATCCATAGCGACAATACCGGACAACTTGTTTTACGGGGGCATGGTGATATCCATCTTCAGGTCGCACTGGCGCAGCTTCGCAGCCGCTATCACCTTGAAATCGAAACCCGGCCTGTTGAAACCGCCTATCAGGAAACCGTGCGCAAACCGGCCCAGGCGCGCGGGCGATATAAAAAGCAGACCGGCGGTCACGGGCAGTTTGGCGATGCCCAGATCGAAGTGAAACCCCTTGGACGCGGCGAAGGTTTTTCATTCACTGAACGGATCGTCGGCGGGGCCATTCCCCGGCAATATATCCCAGCTGTCGAAAAAGGGGTGCGTGACGCCACGCGTTCCGGGCCGCTCGGTTTCCCAGTTGTCGACATCGCGGTTGAATTGGTTGACGGGTCCTATCACGCGGTCGACAGTTCCGATCAGGCGTTTCAGATGGCCGGGCGGATCGCTATCGCCGAAGCGCTTAAAGAAGGGCAGTCTGTCCTGCTTGAACCCATAGAAAGATATGCGATTTCAATTCCGTCCGAATTCACGTCAAAAGCCCAGCGACTGGTCAGCACCCGGCGTGGTCAGATCCTTGGGTTCAGCGCCAAGGATGACTGGCAGGGATGGGACGAAATCGACGTGCAGATGCCAGCATCCGAAACCGGCAACATGGTGATGGAATTACGGTCACTCACACAGGGCACTGGCTTTTTCACGCGAAGTTTCTCGCACATGCAGGAGATTGCGGGAAAGCAGGCCGATCTGATCGTCAGTGCCCGACAAAAACCACATAAAAAGTAATAGAATTGATCTATCGCTAATCATTAAACTATTGATTGGCGTAAAGTTTTCCAATCGTTGATACTCTTTGCAGACAAAGAGCTAACCTTCGGGCATGTGCCCCTTTTACCGGAGTGAAAACATGCAGATTGATATCGGAATCAATGAAACCAACCGCACTGCGATCGCCGACGGCCTTGGCCGCGTTCTGGCAGATTCTTATGCGCTGTATCTCAAAACCCATAACTTCCATTGGAACGTGACCGGGCCGATGTTCCAGACCCTGCACACCATGTTCGAAGAACAATATACCGAACTGGCCATGGCGATTGACGAAGTTGCCGAACGTATTCGTTCGCTGGGGGCGTTTGCCCCGGGCAGTTTTTCGGCTTATGCCAAACTCTCGTCGATCCCGGAAGAAACCGGTGTGCCCGCCGCCAAGGACATGATCACACAACTGGTCGAAGGCCATGAAACCGTGATCAAGACCGCGCGTTCGCTTTATCCGATCTGTGACTCGTCAGACGATGATGCCACCGCCGACCTCCTGACCGCACGCATTCAGGTCCACGAAAAAACCGCATGGATGTTGCGCTCCCTGCTGGAAAGCTAAAACGCCGACGTCATGTTCAAAACAAAGGCCCGGAAATCCATCCGGGCCTCAGACCGCTGACAAACCCCGTCATATTTTGGCGGGGTTTTTCTTTTAGAGGTGTTTGAAAGCTGGCTTGAGTGTGCCGAGGGGATTATCCCTCAGCGATTGGCCCCTTGGGGCCCAAAGCCAGGGCTATTTTCTTGATGTTTTGGGCGGCGGCGGCCAGCAGACATTGGCATTTGACATTGATCAGTCCCCGGAACCTTGCATATCGATGACCGTGAAGCTGTTTGGCATCTGCAAAAGAGCGTTCGACCGTCTCTTTTCGGCGCTTGTAAACCCGCTTACCCCACTCTGTCAGACGATAGGCGTCAGCCCGGTCTCTGGCGTCTTGCCAGACATGGCGCGTGACAGTTTTTCGGTGGTGGGCATTGGCGGTACAGGAAGCCAGCACAGGACAGGTGCGGCATTTTTCCGGGTCGCTGTGATAATGGCGGTATCCATTTCGGTCGGTTGTCGCATAAGACAGAAGCTGACCTTCGGGGCAGCGATAAGCATCACGTTCAGGGTCATAAACGTATTTGCGTTTGGGGATGTAGCCTTCCCGAAGGTTCGGGCGGCGATAGCCCGTCACGCCAAGGATGTCACGATCTTCAAGGCCTTTGGCAATCGCGGCGGTCGCATAGCCCGCATCCAGTCCGACGGCGATAACATCAAGGTCAAAACGCTGCCTTTGTCGGTCAAGACGGTCGAGATAGGGAATGCTGTCATGCAGATTGGCCGGGGTGGCGTAACTGTCGGTAATGATCCCAAGCTTGCCATCGACCGTGCGGTGATCGAGATAGAAAAAGCCCTTGGGCTTGCCGTCGCGCACCATATATCCGCTGTCGGGATCGGTTCGGCTGATCTTGGTTTCTTTCTCAACCGGCTGGCGTTCCTTGGCTTTGAGCGGCTTTTTCGCATGAGCCGCCCGGTCTTCCTCAATCGCCAGATCCAGATCATCCCAATAGGCCGCGCGCGATTTGGCAACCACTTCGCGGTCCCATTTGTTCTTGTTGGCATCGGCCTTCAAATGCGTGCTGTCGGTATAGAGAACCTTACCATCCACCAGCCCGTGCCTGATCGCCTGCTCGACGATCTCGTCAAAAATATCCTGCGCAACACTGGCATCATGATATCGACGCCGCCGGTTCTGCGACAGGGTCGAGGCATCAAAGACCTTGTCGGTCAGCTTGAGTTGCAAAAACCAGCGATAGGCGACATTGACCTCAATCTCGCGCACAAGCTGGCGCTCCGAGCGCACGCCAAACAGATAGCCAATGAACAGCGCCTTAAACATCATCACCGGATCAAGGGCGGGACGGCCATTGTTCGCGCAGTACAAATCGGCCACGCGCGCATGGATAAAACTGAAATCGATCACGGCATCGATCTTACGAAGCAAATGATCGCTGGGGACCAAACTGTCGAGTGTCACCATCTCAAGTTCGGTTTGATGTGGGCTGGGTTTCTTAAGCATTCCCCATTGAATCAAAAATCCCCGCCAATGGCGAGGACTTTGTCAGCAGTCTGAGCCCGGAAATCCATCCGGGCCTTTTTCATATCCGGTGAAGCCAACCGAACACTATCCACGCAGCAAAGGATCAATCCGGCGCGCCGCATGCAGGACGGCAAAGTCGTGCCCGTGCGGTGCCGCAATCATCAATGCCCCCGGCGCAACGCCGTCACCAGCCGGAACCGGGATTGAAATGGCGCAGGCATCCGAAAGGTTCAGATAGGAAGTATTGCGCAACATCATCGCATTCAAACGGTCAAAGTCGGCTTCGACTTCGGCAATCTTGGGTGCCATCATTGGCAATGTCGGTGAAATCATCACATCGACATCCGCCATGGCCGAACTGAACATCGCAATCACGTCGGTTCGCTTGGCATAGGCATCAATTAGGTCTGCCGCACTTAGCGTATCGGCAAAACGCATCCGGTTCAAAACACGCGGATCGCCACAAGTTTCAAGCGCCTTGAAATCCTGTGAATAGATTTTATGCGCCTCGGCCGCGACAAGAATTTTGTTGATCACGGCATTTTCGGCCAAAAAGCCCAGATCAATCTCGATCAACTGATGTCCGGCATTTGCCAGCTTTTTGCAAACCGCATCAAAATCCGCCCGCACCCGGTCATCAAGATCATTCACAAAGGCATGGGCCGGCACACCGATTTTGATCGGGGCGGGTTTGCCATCCTGTGCGGGGACGGTTTTGCCCGACATGACTTCAAATGCGGCTATGGCGGTTTGCAAATCACCGGCAAGCGGCCCTGCCGTGTCAAAGCTTTTGGCAAGCGGATGAATGCCTTCGCCCGACATCCACAAACGGCTGGGCTTATAGCCATAAAGCCCGTTGATCGCCGACGGAATGCGGACCGAGCCGCCGGTATCGGTACCCAACGCGATATCGACCAGACCAAGCGCAACCGTCAAACTACCGCCCGATGTCGACCCGCCCGGAATGCCTTCAGGGTCAAACACATTGCCCGGCGTTCCGTAATGCGGGTTAAGTCCAACACCGGAATAGGCAAATTCGCTGAGCGTGGTGCGACCAAACGGCACGGCACCGGCAGCCTTGATACGCGCGATGATTTCACAATCCCGCGTTGCTGCCGGACGCCCCTGCAACAATTTTGATGCTGCCGTGGTGGTCACACCGGCCTCGTCGTAAAGGTCCTTTACCGAAACCAGCATACCGGCCAACGGCAAGTCTGTTGCCGATTGCGCAACGCGTTCCTCGGCCGCCGCGGCGTCACGCAAAATGCGGTCGCGGTCAAACTCGGTGAAAATCCTGGCTGCCAAATCGCCCAGTTGATCGACCCTGTCGATTGCCGCCTTTGCCTTGTCGATGATCGCACCCATCGGGCTGCCTCCGTTACGTTCTGATTTTTATGGAAATTTTCTGAAACCGAGCCTAGGCGATTTCAGGCAATTCAACAATGTCATAGCTGTGCGTAATGCTCAGCCCCCGTACCGGGTCATTCATCGCCATTTTAAACGAACGTGCCGGACGCACCCCGCCCTTCGCACCAAAAGTTCCACACAGCATCACAGCCGCCTTACCACTGGCCCCTGCCGACTTTAGCCCCGAACCTTCGATAAGATCGGAAAGCGGACGGATCGATGCAATCGTGCCTTCCTGATATGGAACCCATTCATCACTGTCGCCTTCACGGATCCAGGATTTCAGTTCGATCTGTTCCAGATGATCGGCAACATCGTCAAATTTCCAGATCGTGTTGGCGACCGGCTTGGCGCAAATCTGCTTTGACAGTGCAACCGAATGGGCTTCAAGTTCGCGGTCGGTATGATCGGATGCCAGTCCAAGATACAAAACACCATCCTTTGCAATCACCAGCGGCTCTACCTCGCCCGATGTGCCTTTGCCAACCACCTCGATCACCGGTGCTTGGGTCAGCATGCCAAACGATGTGCGGTAATAAAGCGGCACGGTCGAAGGCGGTTTGACCCCGATGACGGCCAGTTCGTCAATGTGATGCTGGATCGCCTTGGCATCGCGGCCGGTCCAGCCAGCAACCGTGCAATGGCCGATTTCAAAGCTGACGGCACCGCCATCAAGGATAAAATTCATCTGCATTTGCGTTATCCCAATTCTGATTTTTACAAATTTTGCGCGCATCTGGCGGTTGCGGACCGGTTTCCCGGTCCGCCCCGAAGGCACAAAAGATCAAGACATGATGCGTGTTGTCGCGCGTGTTTATCCCGACCGGATCAAAGGATGTCGGGCAGGAACAGGGCGACGGACGGCACCGCGACAAGCAGGGCGATCATGGCAAGCATCACCAGAACGAACGGAATGACGCCCAGCATCACATCGGACAATCGACCAGATTTGCGTGCGCCCTGCACAACGTAAAGATTAAGTCCGACAGGCGGTGTGATCAGGGCCATCTCGATCAGAACGATCAGGAGGATTCCGAACCAGACCTTATCGAATCCCATGCCGGTCATGATCGGCACAATGATCGGAATGGTCGCCACCATCAGCGACAGGGTTTCAATGAAGAAACCCAGCACGATGTAAAGCAGGATCACGACCATCAAAGTCCCCATCGGCGAAAAATTCAGACCGGTCAGAAGATCCTTGAGCTCGCGCCCCATGCCTGCGGCGGTCAGGGTAAAGTTCAGGAAATAAGCCCCGATAATCACCAGCATGATCATCGCGGTGATCCGAACCGTGCCATACAGGCAGCGTTCGATCATTTCGCGCGAAACACCGCGATTGAAAGCCGCAATCAGCATCGCAATCGCAACCCCGACGGCGGCTGATTCAGTTGGCGTTGCCCAACCGGCATAGATCGACCCGATCACCACAAGGAACAGAACCACAATCGGCAGGAGATGCTGCAGGCTACCGATCCGCTCCGACCAGGTGAATGAACGGCTTGTGCCGCCAAGGGTCGGCTTGATCTTGCACAGGATCGCCGTGACCATCATGAAGGCCACCGCCATCAGAAGCCCCGGGATCAACCCGGCCAGAAAAAGACGCGGGATCGATGTTTCGGTCAGGAAGCCATAGACGATCAGGTTGATCGAAGGCGGGATCATGATGCCAAGCGTCCCACCCGCGGCAATCGCACCGGAAAACAGTTTCGGATCATAACCGAGCTTTTCGGCCTGCGGCATGGCAACGGTTGCCACCGTCGCCGCCGTCGCCACCGATGACCCCGACGTTGCCGAAAACATCGTCGCGGTACCGATATTTGCGTGGATCAATCCGCCCGGAAGCCATGAAAACCATTTATCAAGGGCTTCATAGGTGCGTTCGGCAATGCCCCCGCGCACCAGAATTTCCCCAAGCAGCACAAAGAACGGAATGGCGATCAGGGTTGATGAATTCGACGATGACCAGACCACCTGCCCAAGCCCGCGCAAAAGCGGGAAAGGCGAAAACAGCTGATCGACCCCGAACCCCAGAAGGAACAGAACAATCCCGACCGGAATGGACAGGGCCAAAAGCCCCAGAAGCGATGCGGTAACTGTAAAGATCATGCTTCCAACTCCAGTTCGGAGCGCGCACCAACAAGCGCATCAGCCTGCTCAAGGTTACGCTTGACCAGAAGCGACAATGTCAGGATCACCAGAACACTTGAACACACGGCAAACCATATCCAGCCGGAAAGCCAGATCGACTGCGGTATCCATAGCGGTGTTTCAAGCGGGGTATTGGCGCGTGACCCGCGCTCAATCGTCTTTTGCAGAACCGGCCAGCTTTGAACGGCAATAACAATCGACGTTCCGGCAAGGGCAATGATCGCAAGAAGATCAAGCATCGCCTTGCCACGCTGGCGCAGGCGCAAACGGATAAGGTCAATGCGGACATGCGCCAGTTCCGTCAGGGCATAGGACATGCCCCAACTGGCAACCCCGGCCATCACATATCCCGATATTTCATCCGCACCCCCAAAGGAAATGCCGACTTCACGCAAAAGAATATCTGCGATGATCAGGATCACGCAGCCTGTCAGAACAAGTCCAACAAGCAACGCGATCATGCGGTTAATGCGGCGGATGGCCGCAATCAATGAGGTAGTCACGGTTGCGGCCTCCTCCGGCTGGTTTTCTGCTTAGCTCAGAGGTACGGCAACACCGACGGTTTTGCCAACTGTATCGTTCCAGCGTTTAACCCAGTCCGCACCGGCGCGTTCGGCCCATTCCGGCAAAACAACAGTCGTCAGGATTTCCTTGGCCTTGGCAAGATCGGCATCAGATGCCTCAACCAGGGTCATGCTTGCCGGATCACCCGCCGGGCAGGTTCCATTACCGGTCAGACACGCGATGTCGGCTTCAAGCGCACCTGCGGCCGCGGCCCATGCCGGGGCTTCGAACTTGGAATTGACTTCATCAGTGATCAGTTTCTGCATTTCCGGCGACAGGCTGTTCCACTTGTCGAAATTCATCGCTGTTACGACCGGGTCCCAGCCGCCAAGCGGAATGGTCATCAGATGGTCGGAAACTTCCCACCAACCGGCACTGTATCCCGAACCGGCACCGGTAACGGCACAGTCAATTACACCACGTTCAAGCGCACCCGGCACTTCGGAAAACGCAACATTGACGCCGTTGGCACCCAGTGCTTCAAGGAACTTGGTGGTCATGCGGCCCGAACCACGAACCTTTTTACCTTTAAGGTCTTCAAGTGACGTCACGTCACCTTTACAGAAAACGACCTGCGGCGGATACGGGGCAATTGCCAGAACCTTGGAATTGAAGCGTTCCTTGAAGATATCCTCGACCATCGGGCGGGCAGCCTCAACCATTGCCTGCGCTTCTTCGGCGGTATTGGCAACCAGCGGCACGTCAAGGCCTTCAAGTTCCGGGGCATCGCCAACCGCATAATCGGCAACCGTCATGCCAACATCGAAAACACCGTCATTCAGGATACGGAAAACGTCACCGCCGCCGATGCCCATCTGATCATGGGTGGTCATCTGAACATTGATTTCGCCGTTCGATGCTGCTGGGAGTTCTTCGGTCCAGAATGGTGTTTCAAACTGCTTGTTCAGTGGCAGGCTGCTCCAGCTGCCGACAACGGCAAGGTCCTCGGCAAAGGCCGGGGTTGCGATCATGCCTGCACCAAGGGCCGAAACGGCAAGTAACGATGATACTGTCTTTTTCATGAGATGGTCCTCTCTGATAGCTGGGTTTTGTTTGTGATTTCAGGCGGTCTTTGTCTGTAATGAAAATTCCGCGGCTTCTGCTAGGACATCCGTCACCAGCATCAGACCGGGTTCATGCGTAATGGCAAGGTCCGGCAAAACATTGCGGATCGCCATTTGCGGCGTAACGCCACAGGCCCAGAAAACCGGGATATCCCCCTCGTTCACGACAGGTTCGTCGCCGAAGTCCGGCTTCATGAGATCGGAAATGCCAATGCTGGCCGGATCGCCAATATGAACCGGCGCACCATGCGCCAGACGATAACGATCAGAATACAGAATGGCACGAATGGCATCGGAGGGTTTGAAGGACCGCATCGAAACCACCAGCGGGCCATGAAAACGCCCGGCCGGGGTGGTCGCAATATTGGTCACATACATCGGCACGTTCCGGTTGGCATCCATATGACGCAGTGGCACACCACTGCGCGTAATTGCTGCCTCGAACGAAAATGAACAGCCCAGAACAAAGGTTACCAGATCATCGCGCCAGACCGCGGTTAGATCGGAAACACTTTCAAAATCGATTGTTCCACGAAACACGCGATAACCCGGCAGATCGGTACGAATATCAAGATCGGTGCCAAGTTCCGGAATATACGGTGAACCCGGTTCGGACATGCCGATCAACGGACATGATTTCGGGTTTTTGACACAGAATTTAAGAAACTCGTCGGCATGGCTTGCCGGTAGGATCGCAAGATTGCCCTGCAGATACCCGGATGCATAGCCAGTCGTGGTGCCCCGATGTTTTCCGGAACGAATTGCGTGGCGCAAGGCCAGTGGCGATATCGTCGATGCAGATTCCGAAACGGTTGTCGGGGAACAAGATGCGCTTTTTGTCGCGTTCATTTATTCGGTCCTGTTCTCAGCCTCGCAATAAGCTTGAGAAACTCAACCGATCTTGTCAAGAAATCATTTTCGTCAATTTATGATCTAATTTATAGATCAGTTTGATCGAACAATCTGGCCGCCTCGATCACCGCCTCGCCAATTTCACGGTTGCGTTCCGGGAAGTAACTGATCACGAAATGAAGGTCGGTCAGTCGGGCTTCATCCTGTACCGGAATTGCCTTAATATGTTCATCCCAAACGGAATTTGTGACCATCAGGGACGGCAAAACACCAATACCAAATCCCCCGCCGACAAGGTGTTTTACGGTCGAAAGTGACGCCGATCCATGTAATGCAGGCGGTGAAATATCGGGTGCGGAAAAGATGCTTTCGACCTCACGAAACGGTGGCGTTCCCTTCGGGAAGGTAACAATTGCATGTTCGGCAAGCTCGGCCAGCGATAGCGGATGATCGGGTAATTCCATCGATCCGGTGCAATACCAGCCCAGTTGAACCGGCTTAAGGGCGGCGGCAACCGCGCCCTGCGGCACCGATTCCCGCAACATGATCGCAACATCAAGTGCATCGTCGGCCATGGTCATCGCCAACTGGCCGGATGTATCAACCGACAGTTCGAAACGGACTTTCGGGTAATCGTCTTTGAGCTTGTTCAACATATCGGTCAGAATCGTATGGACGATGGTTTCCGCCACGCCAATGCGGACCGTGCCGCTCAGTTCCCCAGGATGGGTCAATTCCTGCCAGATACGATCGCGTGCACGCGATAAACGCTGCGCTTCTTCAAGAAAACGAAGACCTGCCGCCGTCAGACGCACCTGCCGGTTGGACCGGTCAAACAGCATGATGCCCAGCCTTTTCTCAAGTGCGGAAACCCGCGATGAAATCGCCGACTGGGACAGATCATATTTTTGGGCCGCCGCGCGAAAGCCCCCTGCCTTGACGATATCCTGCAGAATCTCAATATCTTTGAATTCAAACACGTTTTCGTTCCCTGAATAGCAACTGCATCGTCGATCCTGTCAGTCGGATCGTTTGATTTAAGATCACAATACCCTGCAACCGATCATCTGGCACGATCAATCCATCGCGGTTTTGGGATCGTATGCAAAACATGACCATAGAAAAGATACGTTTTTCGGGCATTCTGGCTTAATTGCACAACATCAGAAATGCTCATCACTCCCCCCTCACCGAGGCGTTACTTGCCCAAAGCGCCTTTTCCTTCGACATTGAACACAGCCAGTTTGGAGGGTTAGATGCTGATACGCCGCAAAAAGGGTTGGGAAATCGCCGAACGCGATGTGACCCCGGAATCCGTTTACAAAAACCGTCGCCAGTTTCTGAAGGGCATTGCTGCAGGATCGATCGGCGCAGCAGCAACCAGCCTGCCCTTCGGTCGCGCACTGGCCCAGGGATCCGATCCCACCGCCGATCTTTATCCGGCGATGCGCAATCCGGCTTACGTTGTTGATCGCGCCATTACCGACAAATCAAAGGCGCTGACCTATAACAACTTCTATGAATTCGGATCGCACAAATTCATTTCCGATGCTGCACAGGCGATGAAAATCCGCCCATGGACGGTCAAGATTGACGGAATGGTTGAAAAACCGATTGAAATCGATTTTGAGGATCTGGTGCGCAAAATGCCGCTGGAAGAACGCGTTTATCGCTTCCGCTGCGTAGAAGCCTGGGCGATGACCGTGCCCTGGACCGGTTTCCCGATGAAGGCACTGGTCGATTATGCCAAACCGCTTTCAGGTGCAAAATACATCGAAATGCAAACTGCGGAACAAAAGGACACCATGCCGGGCCTGCGGCAGTTCTGGTATCCATGGCCCTATATCGAAGGCCTGACAATCAGCGAGGCAACCAACGAACTTGCAATGATCGCGACCGGCATTTACGGCGAACCGCTTCCCAAACAGAACGGCGCACCGTTGCGTCTGGTCACTCCGTGGAAATACGGCTTCAAGAACGTCAAATCGATTGTCCGATTTACCTTTACCGACAAACGCCCCGTCAGTTTCTGGGAACAGCTTAACGATGGCGAATATGGCTTCTGGGCCAACGTGAACCCAAAAGTTCCCCACCCGCGCTGGAGCCAGGCACAGGAACGCCTGCTGACCACCGGCGAAGAAGTCCCGACACAGCTTTACAATGGCTACGAGGAATATGTCGCGGATCTTTACAAGGGCATGGAAGACGAAAAACTGTTCATGTAACGGCCAAACGTCACGGGATCGGTGGCCCTCATGACCCCGATCCCGCGTAGCGGCGATAAATATCATTAAACGTGCCATCGTCGCGCATGTTGATCAGTTCTTTCTCAAGACCGCGATATTCCCGGCTGAGAAAGAACTGCGACTTACGCGACAGACCGATAAGGGAAGGTTCGCCCTGCAACACCAGACTTGCCTTGCGCACCGCCAGATTCTTGTCGCTCAGCAAATCCGCTGCCAGCAATTCCGGCACAATGACCGCGTCGACATGCTGTTGATTGAGCATCCGAAACAGTGTGAGATAGTCTGCTGCTTCCACCCATTCGATACTTTCTTCTGACGACAGCGCATCGATATAGGACGCACCGCGAAGCACGCCGACATGCTGGCCTGCCAGCTCTTCAATCTGCCTGATATCCGGGGTTAATGCCGATTGATAAATCGCTTTTGGTTCGTCGGGCAGTGCGGCATCGAAGAAATACATGAATTTCTCCCTCTCTGCCGAACGGTTCGGTCCCAGCATTATATCCGCCCCACCTTCTTCCATCAGATAAAGGGCCCGACGGAACGGAACCACATCAAACCGCAAAGTATGCCCGGCACGTGATGCTGCTTCTTTCAAAACCTCGACATATATGCCGGAAAATTTCGGCTCTTGCCCTTCCCCGGCAACAATGCGGTAAGGCGGCGCATCGTTTATTGCAACCAGAAATTCTGTGGCAAGCACAGCCTTCCCGCCCCCGCACAAGACAATCAGGGCACATAATGCAATCAGGCGGTGCGCAAAGCCCGGCAAAAGCGTCTCCGTCCGGCAGACCGGCTAGCTGATCGATTTCAACGAAAGGCTGCTTCCTTAGTCTAAAAATTCAAGGCCATTCAATTAGACTCAACTTATATGATTACATTGAAATGTCAGACAACTATCCAGACGAACAGGCCTCAAGGTCCGCTGCGCCGACGCCCCTTGTATTTCGACTTGTTGGCCGATTTTGACCCCGGCCCGACGGTTCCGACACTGCGTGCCATCGGCCCGGCATCGGCAAGGCCAAGTTCCTGATCTTCAAGGCGCTTGATCTCGTCACGCAGGCGGGCTGCTTCCTCGAATTCAAGGTTTCCAGCGGCTTCACGCATGCGTTTTTCAAGGTCTTCGATATGCGCACGGAGATTGTGCCCGATCAGGACATCACCCGAAACGCCGGTATCGACCGTGACGTAATCATGCTCGGCAACGCTTTCCAGAACATCGCGGATTTTGCTGCGCACCGATTCTGGCGTGATGCCATTGGCTTCGTTATAGGCAATCTGTTTTTCGCGGCGGCGGTTGGTTTCGCCAATCGCATATTCCAGACTGTCGGTCATCTTGTCGGCATAGAGCAATACCCGGCCATCAATGTTACGCGCCGCACGCCCGATGGTCTGCACCAGCGATGTTTTAGACCGAAGGAAACCTTCCTTGTCCGCATCCAGAATGGCAACAAGCGCACATTCCGGAATATCCAGACCTTCGCGTAAAAGGTTGATGCCGACCAGAACATCAAACACGCCAAGCCGCAGATCGCGAATGATTTCGATCCGTTCCAGTGTGTCGATATCCGAATGCAGGTAACGGACCCGCACCCCATGCTCATGCAGATATTCGGTCAGATCCTCGGCCATGCGTTTGGTCAGCGTCGTGACCAGAACACGCTGCCCCTTGGCGGCACAGGCCTTTGCCTCAGCCAGCAGATCATCGACCTGTGTTTCCACCGGACGAATGATGCAAACAGGATCAATCAAGCCGGTCGGGCGAATGACCTGTTCGGTGAATACACCGCCCGTGCGTTCCATTTCCCAATTGCCCGGCGTTGCTGACACAAACACGCTTTGCGGGCGCATGGCTTCCCATTCCTCGAATTTAAGCGGACGGTTATCCACGCAACTCGGCAGGCGGAAGCCATGTTCGGCCAGGGTGAATTTGCGATTATAGTCACCTCTGAACATGCCGCCGATCTGCGGCACGGCAACGTGACTTTCATCGACAAACAGCAACGCATTTTCCGGCAGATATTCAAACAATGTCGGCGGTGGTTCACCCGGATTGCGTCCCGAAAGCCAGCGGGAATAGTTTTCAATCCCTTTGCAATGCCCGACCGTTTCCATCATTTCCAGATCGAACATCGTGCGCTGTTCGATACGCTCGGCCGCCAGAAGTTTTCCTTCCTGCTGGAACTGCGCCAGCCGGTCTTTCAATTCCTGTTTGATGCCGGTCATCGCCTGCACCAGTGTCGGACGCGGTGTGACATGGTGCGAATTGGCATAGACGGTCACCGAGTCCATGGTGGCAAATTTGTTCCCGGTCAGCGGGTCAAACTCCGCCAGTTCCTCGACCTCGTCACCAAACATGGAAACACGCCATGCCCGGTCTTCGGCGTGGGCCGGGAAGATTTCCAGAACGTCACCACGCACCCGGAATGTTCCGCGCGAAAATGCGGCGTCGTTGCGGGTATATTGTAACTCGACCAGCCGCTTCATGATCAGGTTACGGTCAACCTCATCGCCAACCGCAATTCGTTGTGTCATCTCAAGGTAGGTCTCGACCGCACCGATACCATAAATGCAGGAAACAGACGCCACGATGATACAGTCATTGCGCTCCAGAATCGCGCGCGTTGCCGCATGGCGCATCCGGTCAATCTGTTCGTTGATCGAACTGTCTTTTTCGATATAGGTGTCCGAGCGTGGGATATAGGCTTCGGGCTGGTAATAGTCGTAATAGGATACGAAATACTCGACCGCGTTTTCCGGGAAAAACGCCTTCATTTCCGAATAAAGCTGTGCCGCCAGCGTTTTGTTCGGGGCCAGAACAAGTGCCGGGCGCTGCGTCTTTGCGATGATGTTGGCCATGGTAAAGGTCTTGCCCGACCCGGTCACACCCAGCAGCACCTGATCGCGCTCTTCGCGAGTGATCCCCTCCATCAGCTCGGCAATCGCCTTTGGCTGATCACCAGCGGGCTGGTAATCCGTCACCAGTTTGAATTCCCGCGATCCCGCAACCGGCGGGCGGCGTTTCAGCAAGAATTCCGGCAAGCCGTCATGTATCGGCGCGTTCATCGGATCGATCCCTTTTTCGACAAGCCTATAGTTATAGGCCACCGCGACAACATCGCAACCCCCAGCCCTGACAACTGCTGTCAGTAGTTGTCAGGAGACGTCAGGACAAAAAATGCCGGAACAGGCACCGGACTATCGCGTTAAATCGTCATGACTTTCGGATCGGATGCTGCGACGGGCCGTTTTCATCCCAAAGAACCCGCAAAAGGCGCGAAACTGCCTTGAATTGCTTTAAACACGGGCGTAGGGTCCGAACCGAAAGAAAGCGATTCTTTCTATTTCATTTCATTCCAGGGAAACAGACCAATGGCGTTTATTGCCGACCGTTTGAGCCGTATCAAACCCTCTCCTACCATTGCTGTCACCACCAAGGCTGCCGAACTCAAGGCTGCCGGCGTTGATGTGATCGGCCTTGGCGCAGGCGAGCCGGATTTCGATACCCCCGACAACATCAAAGACGCCGCCAAAGCAGCCCTTGATGCTGGCAAGACCAAATACACTCCGGTCGCTGGCACTCCGGAATTGCGCAAGGCGATTGTCGCGAAGTTCAAACGTGAAAATGACCTGGAATACACGATCGACGAAATCACCGTCGGTTGCGGCGGTAAACAGACGCTTTTCAATGCGCTGTTTGCAACGCTGAACCCGGGTGATGAAGTCATTATTCCGGCACCGTACTGGGTGTCCTATCCAGACATGACCCTGATGGCCGAAGGCGTTCCGGTTGTCGTCGAATGTCAGGAAGAAAACGACTTCAAGATCACGGCAAGCGAACTTGAAGCCGCGATCACGCCAAAAACCAAATGGGTTGTTCTGAACTCGCCATCGAACCCGACCGGTGCCGCTTATTCGCGCGCCGAACTGCGCGCAATTACCGATGTTCTGCTCAAACATGAAAATGTCTGGGTCATGTCCGACGACATGTATGAACATCTCGTCTATGACGGTTTCGAATTCACCACCATCGCACAGGTGGAACCGAAACTGAAATCGCGTACGCTCACCTGTAACGGCGTGTCGAAATCCTATGCCATGACCGGCTGGCGTCTTGGTTATGCCGCAGGCCCGGTTGAACTGATCAAGGCGATCAACAAGGTTCAATCGCAGTCCAGCACGCATACCTCCTCGATCAGCCAGGCCGCATCGGTCGAAGCCCTTAACGGCCCGCAGGACTTCCTGAAAGAACGCGCCGAAGTGTTCAAGGAACGTCGCGATCTGGTTGTTAAGGCCATGAATGAATGCGAAGGTCTGACCTGCAAAAAGCCGGAAGGCGCGTTTTACGTCTATCCGTCCTGTGCCGGCACGATTGGCAAGAAAACCCCGGATGGCAAAGTCATCGAAACCGATACCGATTTCGTGACATACCTTCTCGAAGCCGAGGGCGTTGCCGCGGTTCAAGGCTCGGCATTCGGTCTTGCGCCGTATTTCCGCATTTCCTATGCCACCTCGACCGAGGCACTGACCGAAGCCTGCTCACGCATCAAACGTGCCTGCGCCGCGCTGAAATAAGCCGGTTTTCCGATCACGGAAAATTCGACGGGGTCCGGTACTTGCCGGGCCCCGTTTTTTTGTCCATTATCCAATTCAATATTTACGCACTAAATTACCGATAAATCGGACGCACCATGCAAAACGAGAATTTCTACGTCACTGTGGACGGCATCAGCCTGTCCTGTCAGCAGATCATCCCGACCAATGTCAGGCCGGATGCCCCAACGATCCTGTTTCTGCACGAGGCACTCGGGACCATCCGCATGTGGCGCGATTTCCCGGCAAAGCTCGCCACCGCAACCGGCCATCCGGTGATTGTTTACGAACGGCGCGGTCACGGAAAATCCGATCCGCACGGTCCGGACGATATCCCGCGGCCCATCGATTTCCACAACACGGAAACCGATATCTATCTCCATGGCCTGATCAGGGAACTTGGCCTTGATCGCCCGATCCTGTTTGGCCACAGCGACGGGGCCACCATCGCGCTTAAATATGCCGCCCGGTTCCCGAACAATGTTCGTGCCGTCGTCAGCGAAGCCGCACATGTTTTTGTCGAGGACGTCACGATTGCCGGGATCAATGAAGCGGCATCGATCTATTCCAGTACGGATTGGAAATCAAAACTCGAACGCCATCATTTCTTCCAGACCGATGACGTATTCCGTGCCTGGGTCGATACGTGGCGCCAACCGGCATTTCGCGACTGGCAGATGATTGACGAACTGCCCAACATCATCTGCCCTATACTGGTCATTCAGGGAAATGACGACCAGTTCGGCAGCGACGATCAGGTCCACATTATTTGCGATAAGGTCAGCGGTACTGCGAACAAAATGATCCTTGCCGACTGCGGCCACATCCCGCATTTCGATCAGCCGGATCAGATCATCGAAGCCAGTCAAAAGCTGCTTCGTCAGATCGAACCGGTTGCGGCCTGATCAAACGAAAAAGAGGCAGAAGGATCATAACAAATCCTTCTGCCTCTCAATGTATAAGCCCCGCCTGTGCAATGCAGCGGGGCTTTTCGAATAGTTTGGTGCACCTGGCTTATTCCGCCAACGCATCCTCGGCATCGAGAACAACCGCAACCGCATGTATCACCGATGCAATGCGCACCGCATTCTGAACGGTTTCTTTTTTGATTCCGGCGTTTTTCAGAACTTTCTCGTGGCTGTCGATGCACATCCCGCAACCATTGATCGCCGAAACCGCAAGCGAAAACAGTTCGAAATCGGCTTTGTCGATGCCTGGCTTGCCGATGATGTTCATGCGCAGGCGCGCGGGCATGGTGGCGTATTCCGGTTCGGACACAAGGTGTGTGAACCGATAATAGATATTGTTCATCCCCATGATCGCCGCCGCACCCTTGGCAGCCTGAAACGCTTCGTCGCTCAGCTTGGTTTTGGCTTCGGCGGCAACAGCTTTCAGAAGCTTTGCGTTGCGCGATGCATAGGCACACGCAAGGGCTGTGCCATAGACCTGCTGATCGGTCATACCCGGATTGTTGGCAAGACTGCTAAGGTTCAGCTTCAGATCCTTGGCATAGTCCGGCATGACGTCTTTGATTTCGGAAATGGAAGACATTGAAGCATCCCCTTTTAACTGAAGAATGAAATTCAAAACTGAAAAAGGCCCACAGCCATCGCGCACACCGCAAGTTTTGCGGGCACATGGATTAATTTCACCGATGGACTGAAAGCGGATCCGGGCAAAAGCCCGGATCCAAATCGGTCTGGAAAACCTTAAAGGGTTGCTTCACCCTGGTTCCAGTTGCACGGGCAGAGTTCGTCTGTCTGCAGCGCGTCAAGAATACGCAGGGCTTCCTGCGGGTTACGACCAACCGAAAGGTCGTTAACCTGAACGTGACGGATGATGTTGTCCGGATCGATGATGAAGGTCGCGCGCAAAGCAACACCTTCGCCTTTGGCCAGAACACCAAGAGCGTTCGACAGTTCTTTTTTCTCGTCAGCCAGCCATACGAACGGGCTGTCGCCCAGATCTTCATGGTGGGTACGCCATGCAGCGTGGACGAAATCGGTATCGGTCGAGCAACCAAGCAGAACCGCATCGCGGTCTTCGAAGTCACCGTTCAGTTCGCCGTAACCAACGATTTCGGTCGGGCAAACAAAGGTGAAGTCTTTCGGCCAGAAGAACAGAATCTTCCATTTGCCTTCATAGGACTTGTCGGTAACCGGTGCGAAACTGTCCGGACCTTTGCCCGAAACGCCGGTAAGATTGAATTCTGGAAGCGTATCGCCAACTGTAAGCATATTGGTTACTCCTAACCTTGGTTTGAATTTATCCCAAAGACGGCCCCCGACAGGCCGTACAAATTTTGTTCGCAAGTGCAATAATGCACTCCTTGCTGGCGATTTGTAGTTAAATGAACTAACTAAGACCAATAGAATTAATTTCGATGTTCGATAGGAAAAATTTATGGCTGCCCAACCAAGCATAAAGCAGCTCAAATATCTGGTCGCATTGTCGGAAACCGGCCATTTTGGCCGGGCTGCCGAAGCGTGTTTTATCACGCAACCAAGCCTGTCGGCTGCCATCAGCGAGCTTGAAAACCTGCTTGGCGCCCAGTTGGTGGAACGCAACAAGCGTCAGGTCCTGATCACGCCGCTTGGACGTGAAGTTGTCTCGCGGGCGCGAAATATTCTTCAGGAAGTTGATGAACTGACCATGATGGCGCAGTCAGCGACCGAACCCCTTTCAGGTCCGATCAATTTTGGCGTGATCCCGACAATCGGCCCCTATCTTTTGCCTGATGTCATCAACCGCCTCAGGGCAGGTTTCCCGAAATTGCAGCCCTTCCTGCGCGAAGACCAGACAGCCAAGCTTATAGAACTTCTGGCCGCCGGAAAACTTGATATCGCATTGATTGCCCTGCCGATCGAGGAAAACTGGCTCGAAGAAATGGACCTGTTCGAAGACAGATTCGTTTTTGCCTGCAGCCCGGACAATCCGCTGACGCGCAAAAAGAAAATCGACATCACCGACATCAAGGATGAAAAGCTGCTGCTGCTTGAGGACGGCCACTGCCTGCGCGATCAGGCATTGGAAGTCTGCCAGAAAGCCGGCTGGAGCAAATCTGCCGATTTCCAGGCCAACAGCCTGTCAACGCTGGTTCAGATGGTATCGGCCGGGATCGGCTCCACCCTGCTTCCGGAAATGTCGCTGGAGGTGGAGGCGCGCCGCCCCGACTCTCTCGCCATCCTTCCTTTCCAGAATCCGGTTCCGGTTCGACGTATAGGACTGGTCTGGCGGCGCAGTTCCGCCCGTAAAAAGGAGTTCCGCCAGTTGGGGACCTATTTGCGCAATACACTTGAAACCTGTGAACGATCACATGTCGCCTGATTGTGCAGTACCACCCAGCCCATTTGGATAAGCCACGGGACCGGACGATAGCCGATGCTGCCAATCAAGGATAACAACCCGACGACAATCACCCCATGGGTGACCTATGGCCTGATCGCCGTTAATGTCGTCGTGTTCCTGTTAACCATGTCCCTTGCACCGCAAAGCCAGTTTCAGGTCAATTTGCAATATGGTGCCATTCCAGCGGTTCTGTTCGGGAATGCCCAATTACCCCCGCAGCTTGCCGTTTTTCCGCCGGGCTTTGAATTCCTGTCGATCTTTAGCGCCATGTTCATGCATGGCGGCTGGATGCATATCGGCGGCAACATGCTGTATCTTTGGGTATTCGGCAACAATGTCGAAGACGCCATGGGGCATTTCAGATTTCTGGTGTTTTACCTTGTTTGCGGTATTGCCGCCGCACTCGGCCATGGCTTGCTTGATACCACATCGCAAATTCCGATGATCGGCGCATCCGGGGCGCTGGCCGGGGTATTGGGGGCCTATTTCCTTCTGTTTCCCAAGGCACGGGTTCTGGTGTGGTTCTTCTGGGTCTTTATCTTTTACGTTCCGGCGGTTGCCGTCCTTGGTCTCTGGATCGGCATGCAGTTCGTCAATCTGTCGAGTGGTGCCGAACAGGGGGTGGCCATTCTGGCCCATATTGCCGGTTTCTTTGCCGGTCTGGCGCTGATCCCGTTCTTTAAATATCGCTATATCCCGCTTTGGCAGGGCGGCCCCAAACAGGTCCCGGTTTTCGGTGTTTACCGGCCAGGTCGCAAAAGCAATGCAACCAATGCCTCACCACCGCCGTGGGCCGCGGCATACGAGGCCGAACGTGCGGCACGCCGTGAACGGATGAAACGTGCGGGCCGTGGACCATGGGGACGCCCGGGTGAAACCAATATGGATAAATCCCCGTGGGGCCGGTATCAGCCGCCAAAGCCACAACCAAAACCAGGTGTGGGCGTACCAAAAGTTACGCGCTTGCATCGCGGGGATGAACCCGACAATACTTGATCAAAGTCTTTCCAACCGAACCGGGGAACGATCATGCGCGCTGCCTTTTTCACCGAATATCAGGGTCCAATTGAAGTCAGGAAATTGGACGATCCGACACCGGAAAATGACGGCGTTGTCATCAAGGTTGGGGCGACCGGGCTGTGCCGAAGCGACTGGCACGGCTGGATGGGCCATGATTCCGATGTGAAACTGCCCCACGTTCCCGGCCATGAATTTGCCGGCACCATCGAAGCGGTTGGCAAGGATATCAAACGCTGGAAAGTCGGCGACCGGGTCACGGTCCCGTTCGTTTCGGGCTGCGGCCATTGCCCGGAATGCCACAGCGGCAATCATCAGGTGTGTGATCATCAGTTCCAGCCGGGCTTTACCCATTGGGGAAGCTTTGCCGAATATGTCGCGATTGACTATGCCGATACCAATCTGGTGCGCCTGCCCGATGAAATGGATTTCGCCACCGCCGCCAGCCTTGGCTGTCGTTTCGCCACCAGTTTCCGTGGCGTGATTGACCAGGGCAAAGTCAGTGCCGGTCAAATCGTGGCCGTTCACGGCTGTGGCGGTGTAGGGCTTTCAGCCATCATGATCGCAGCAGCAGCTGGTGCGCGCGTAATCGCGGTTGATATCGACGATGCCAAGCTTGACCTTGCCCGTGAACTGGGCGCGATCGATATCCTTAACGCCAAAACCTGTGATGACATTCCGTCCGCGATCAAGGACCTGTCTGGCGGCGGGGCGCATGTATCCGTCGATGCCCTTGGCAGTGCCATCACCAGTTTCAATTCGGTGTCATGTTTGCGCAAACGTGGCAAGCACATCCAGATCGGCCTTATGACCGGCGACCATGCCCATGCTCGCGTTCCGATGGACCGCGTGGTTGCCCACGAACTTGAAATCCTTGGCAGCCACGGCATGCAGGCATCTCGCTATGACGCGATGATCGACATGATCATGACCGGCAAACTCGCGCCACAAAAACTGATCAGGGATCGAGTCACCCTGGCCGAGGGCGCAACGGCCTTGATGAATATGGATAATTTCGTCAGCACCGGTGTTACTGTGATCGACCGCTTCTAACACCAACAATTAATATGCCAAGCATCCCGCACCCTCACCGCCTTCTTTAGAATACTTATAATCTAAGAATCACAAACTTTAAATCATTCATGGTTGAATGCTCTGTGCATAGCCCCTACGTTGCTTGTGGGTACTCAAAATAATTCACAAGAGAACACCGGCTTTCGCAGGGGATACAAAGTGCGAAAGAAACGGTTTCCAGCCTGAAAAGAGAGGGAACCGATGACAGATATTCAAACGATGGATTCCGGCACACGGCGCAAAACTGAATTGCGCTGCTTCGTCTTGCTGGCTGTTGTCCTGGCCCCGGTACTGGCGGTTGCGCTGGTGGGCGGGCTTGGATTTTCAATCTGGATTTATCAGATGTTTGCCGGGCCTCCTGGACCACCGATGTAATATCGGGGAACGTCGCCATGTCATCTGCACCGAAACTTACCAGCAGGCGTGCTTTCTTTTCCGGTCTGCGCGGATTGCCCGCAGACACGGGGGAAAAGCGCACGCCAAATATCATCCGGCCTCCTTGGTCATGGGGGTTCGAAGATCACTGCACCGCGTGTGGTGACTGCATTCCCGCATGCCCGGAAAACATCATCAAGGCCGGTCCGGACGGACACCCGGAAATCGACTTCGCAAAAGGCGAATGCACCTTCTGTGACGCCTGTGCGGATGCCTGTAACGAACCGGTTTTTGATCGTTCGGCTCCTGCCTCTTGGCATCTTGACGTTTCTGTCAGCAGCAAATGCTTTGCCGAAAACGGTGTCTATTGCCGTTCCTGCGGTGATGTCTGCCCGGAAAGCGCGATCCGCATCATTCCGCAATTGGGCGGTCGCGCCCGCGTATTGATCGACGACGATCTTTGTACCGGCTGTGGTGCCTGTTTTAGCGCATGCCCGGTTGATGCCATTTCAATCAAACCCGCCACGGAGATAGCCCATGGATGACAAAGTCGGCGTGATCTCCAGCATGATCATTCAGTCTCGCCCTGAAAATATGACAGCAATCAAGGCAGCCCTTCTGAACATGCCCGACACTGAAATCAGTGCCGATGACCCGTCCGGAAAGATCGTTGTCGTGATGGAAGCCGCAAGCGACCGACAGCTCGCAGACGGCATGAAAGAGATCGGCGACATCCCTGGTGTTCTGGGGGTTAACCTGGTCTTCCATCACAATGAAAACGCCCAATAACAACCAATAATCCGTCTGACCTTTGGCTCGAGGAAATTAACAATGTTCAAGGCAAAGATATCCCGTCGCGATGCCCTGAAAGCAAAAGCCGCCGCCGTTGCCGCCGCGGCTGCTGGCATCAGTTTGCCAGCTGCGGCACAAAATCTGGTGACTGATTCGGAACACACCCAACTCAAATGGTCAAAGGCCCCCTGCCGGTTCTGCGGCACGGGCTGTTCGGTCATGGTCGCGACCAAGGACAACCATGTGGTTGCCACCCATGGCGATGTCCTGTCCCCGGTTAACCGTGGCCTGAACTGCGTCAAAGGCTACTTCCTGTCAAAGATCATGTATGGCCAGGACCGCCTGACACAGCCGTTACTGCGTAAAAAGAACGGTGTCTATGACAAGAATGGCGATTTTACGCCCGTCTCGTGGGACGAGGCCTTTGACGTGATGGCCGAAAAATGGAAAGCCGCACTCAAGGCAAAAGGTCCGACTTCTGTTGGCATGTTCGGGTCCGGCCAATGGACGGTTTGGGAAGGATATGCCGCCTCCAAACTGATGAAGGCCGGTTTCCGATCCAACAACCTAGACCCCAATGCACGTCATTGCATGGCGTCCGCCGTTGTCGGTTTCATGCGCACATTTGGCATGGACGAACCGATGGGGTGCTATGACGACATGGAAGCCGCCGACGCCTTTGTGCTTTGGGGATCGAACATGGCGGAAATGCACCCGATCCTTTGGACGCGTGTCACTGATCGTCGCCTGTCGGCCCCGCATGTCAAGGTCGCGGTTCTTTCAACATATGAACATCGCTGTTTTGACCTTGCCGATATCCCGATGGTGTTCAAGCCGCAGACCGATCTGGCGATCCTGAACTATATCGCCAATCACATCATCCAGACCGACCGGGTCAATACCGATTTTGTCAACAAACACACGATCTTCCGCCGCGGCAACATCGATATCGGTTATGGCCTGCGCCCCGAAGATCCGCGCGAACAATCGGCCCAAAATGCATCGGATGCCGGTGGCTCGACCGACATGACATTTGACGAGTTCGCCGAGTTCGTCTCGGAATACACCCTTGATAAGGTCCATGAAATGACCGGCGTTCCCAAGGAGCGCCTCGAAGCTCTGGCCGAACTTTATGCCGATCCGAAAATCAAGGTCACATCCTTCTGGACCATGGGCTTTAACCAGCATACCCGCGGGGTTTGGGCCAACAACCTTTGCTACAACATCCATCTTCTGACCGGCAAAATCGCCGAACCGGGCAATTCACCCTTCTCGCTGACCGGGCAACCGTCTGCCTGTGGTACCGCACGCGAAGTCGGCACGTTTTCCCATCGCCTGCCCGCCGATCTGGTGGTGACCAATCCCGAACACCGCAAACACGCCGAAGAAATCTGGAAACTGCCCGAAGGCACAATTCCGGACAAGGTCGGCTACCATGCCGTGCTTCAGAACCGGATGCTCAAGGACGGTAAGCTCAACGCGTACTGGGTCCAGTGCAATAACAACATGCAGGCTGGCGCCAACATGAACGAGGAAGGCTGGCCCGGTTACCGCAACCCGGAAAACTTCATTGCCGTTTCCGACGTCTATCCGACCGTCACCTGCGAGGCCGCCGATCTGATCCTGCCGACTGCGATGTGGGTCGAAAAAGAAGGCTGTTATGGCAATGCCGAACGCCGCACGCATATGTGGCATCAGCTGGTCGACGCGCCGGGCGAAGCCAAATCCGATCTGTGGCAATTAATGGAATTCTCCAAACGCTTCAAGATCGAGGAAGTCTGGCCCGAAGACCTTCTGGCCAAGGCACCGGAACTGCGTGGCAAAACCATGTTTGACGTGCTGTTCCAGAATGGACAGGTCAATAAATTCCCGCTCGAAGATACCGCACCGGACTATAACAACGTCGAAGCCAAGCATTTCGGTTTCTACGTCCAGAAGGGCCTGTTCGAGGAATACGCGACCTTTGGCCGCGGGCATGGTCACGACCTTGCCCCGTTCGACAGATACCACGAAGTACGCGGCCTGCGCTGGCCCGTTGTGGACGGCAAGGAAACCCTGTGGCGTTACCGTGAAGGATACGATCCCTATGTCACGCCGGGGGCCGGGGTCGAATTTTACGGCCACAAGGATGGCAAGGCACGCATCTTTGCCCTGCCGTATGAGCCGCCTGCCGAAAGCCCGGATGAAGAATATCCCTATTGGCTGTGTACCGGGCGTGTGCTGGAACACTGGCATTCCGGTTCGATGACCGAACGGGTGCCCGAACTTTACCGGGCGTTCCCGGACGCACTTTGCTTCATCCATCCCGACGATGCCGCCGAAATGGGCATGCGACGCGGCGACGAGGTCCGGGTGATTTCAAGACGGGGTGAAATGCGTACCCGCGTTGAAACACGCGGCCGTAACAAACCGCCGCGTGGCCTGATCTTTGTGCCGTGGTTCGATGCAAGCCAGCTGATCAACAAGGTCACGCTGGACGCCACCGACCCGATGTCCAAACAGACGGACTTCAAAAAATGCGCCGTCCGTCTGGAAAAGGTGTGAGGGAGGAAACCATGAAAATGACCCCGAAATGGCTCATGGCGCTGGCGATTATTGCAATTGCTGGTGCGGCATATGCCGCCGAACCGATCACCACCCTGCGCAGCACCGCTCCCGATCAGGAGAGCGCGGCACCACGGATCAGCAACTTCGAGGATACGGACCAGAAACGCCCGCGCAATTATCCCGAACAGCCGCCAACCATC
Source organism: Thalassospira xiamenensis M-5 = DSM 17429 (assembly GCF_000300235.2). Classification (NCBI taxonomy): domain Bacteria; kingdom Pseudomonadati; phylum Pseudomonadota; class Alphaproteobacteria; order Rhodospirillales; family Thalassospiraceae; genus Thalassospira; species Thalassospira xiamenensis. The sequence goes on from NZ_CP004388.1 coordinate 3,610,359, forward strand.
CCGCACGATATCGAAGGATATCAGATCGATAAAAACGCCAATAAATGCCTGTCATGTCATGCGCGTTCGCGCACCGGCGAAAGCGGCGCACCGATGGTTTCGATCACCCATTTCATGGATCGGGACGGTCAGTTTTTGGCCGCGGTCAGCCCACGGCGCTATTTCTGCACGCAGTGCCATGTGTCCCAACGTCAGGTCGAGCCGCTGGTCGGCAACAGCTTTGTCGATATTGATGCATTGCTGCCCAACAACAGCACGCGGATCGCGGAATAGGGAGATTGCCAATGTTCGATCTTCTGAAACGCTATTGGAAGGTCCTGAATTCACCAAGTGTGCATTTCAGCCTCGCCTTTTTGACGCTGGGCGGCTTCGTTGCCGGTGTTATCTTCTGGGGCGGGTTCAACACTGCACTTGAAGCAACAAATACCGAAAAGTTCTGCATTTCATGTCATGAAATGCGGGACAACGTTTTTGCCGAACTTAAATCAACCATCCACTATTCCAACCGGTCCGGTGTGCGCGCCACCTGTCCGGATTGTCATGTTCCGCATGAATGGACTGACAAGATTGCACGTAAAATGCAGGCATCCAAGGAAGTCTGGGGCAAGATTTTCGGCACCATCAGCACACGCGACAAGTTTGTTGAAAAGCGTCTTGAACTGGCCCAGCACGAATGGGCCCGCCTGAAAGCCAACAATTCGCTGGAATGCCGTAACTGCCATTCTGCTGAATCGATGGACATCACCCGCCAAAGCCCCCGTGCCGTCGAAGCGCACGAGAAATTTTTGTTCACCGGCGAAAAGACATGTATCGACTGTCACAAAGGTATCGCGCATCATCTGCCTGACATGTCGGGTGTTCCCGAGTGGCAGTAACCGATTATCCGGCGTGATCGCATCTGTGTGGCGATCACGCCGAAATCCGCGCGAAGGACGGGCTATGACTTTGACGATATTTGGCGACACCGGCGTTTTGCCACATGGCAACCGGGGCTAGATAAATGCTGGCTGGTATCCCCTTTCTTCCCAAAGACGCTATCGACGATCTGCTGGATCGTCTGGCAAATCACGTCGTTGCCAAAGGGCTGCGCGTAGCGGGTTATGTGCAGAAACGCCGTGCTGACCGTGATTGCGGGACTCTGGTTTATGTCCGCAATCTTGGCACCGGTCATGAAATGCCGATTACCAAAAATCGCGGTTCAATGGCGCGTGGCTGCAAGCTGGATGGCGATGCATTGGCAACCCTGTCAGAACAGCTTGAAGGCGATCTGGATCATACCCCCGATATCCTGATTATTGGCCGGTTCGGGCGTAGCGAAGCCGACGGGCGCGGATTGCGCGACGTGATATCAAAGGCAATGGATTTGGGAATTCCGGTACTGGTCGGTGTTCGCGATGAATATGACGCCGCCTGGCAGGACTTCCACGGTGGCTATGCCCAAACCTTGCCCTTTGACGAGGCCTCAATCATCACCTGGTGGCAGGAACAAATCAGGGAATGCGCAACGCAGGAAGCCTGATGACCTTTCATCAGGCTGCATCCTAAACGCTGCATGCACCACGGCTTGAATCGACAATAACACGCTCGTCGATCAGCACACGCGTCGCAAACCCCTCAAACCACGCCCCAAATGCCGCGTCATATTTCGCGCGCCCGGCACGTTGCTGATCAGGGTTCTGACCATTCGGTCGTTCCGTCTTCTCCGCCGATTTCGCAAGCCAGCGTTCATGCGTTTCGTCATCGACTTCAGGATGGAACTGAATGCCCCAGATGCGGTTATCTATGTGATAGGCCTGATTGGGGAAAATCGAACCGCGGGCCATTAGTTCGGCCCCGTCAGGAAGTTCGAACCCTTCACTGTGCCAGTGATAAACCATCATTTCAGCGGGGAAAAGGTCACGTCCGGCTTCCGTCGCTTCGACCGGATAATAACCGATTTCTGTCATACCATCAGCACGCGAGGTGACTTTGGCCCCCAAGTGGCGGGCCATCAATTGCGCACCAAGGCAAATGCCCAGATACATCGCGTTACTGTTCACGACGTGGGGTAGCCATTCCATGATTTTTGCGACATTGGCCTCATGGTCGTCATTGGCACTCATCGGACCACCAAACACAATCGCCAGATGGTAGCCTGACATATCACTTGGCAAGGCGTCACCTTCACCCGGACGGCGAATATCAAACTCATACCCGTACCGCCGCAAAACGGCCCCCACCCGACCGGGCTGACCGGTGGCAGAGTTGAACACCATCAAAACGCGTTTCACGGGACTTAATTCGTTCATGCCGACCTCGTTGCTGCGATAGCGAAAGGGTGGCGGTTTAGAACCGTTTTGACAAGCCCCGAGACCATAAAAGGCAAAACGACATGACAAAAGGCCACCGCATTTCTGCGATGGCCTTCGGGGCTTTTCCCAATCGTCATATAATGCCGAAAATCGGCTTATACGTTGAATTTAAAGTGGAAGATGTCACCGTCCTTGACGATGTAGGTCTTGCCTTCCTGACGCAGTTTGCCGTTATCGCGTGCACCGGCTTCACCGCCAAAGGTGATGAAATCGTCATAGGCGATGGTTTCGGCCTTGATGAAACCGCGTTCAAAATCGGTATGGATCACACCGGCGGCATTCGGTGCGGTTGCGCCGGAATATACCGTCCATGCGCGCGCTTCTTTCGGGCCAACCGTGAAGAAGGTCAAAAGGTTAAGCAGCTTGTAGCCTTCGCGGATAACACGTGCCAGACCGGTTTCTTCAAGGCCAAGACCTTCAAGGAATTCTTTCTTGTCTTCGGCACTCTCGAGCAGGGCAACCTCGGACTCAATAGCGGCTGAAATCACAACCGAACGCGCACCCTGTGAGGCAGCCATTTCGGCAACCTTGGCCGAAAGCGCATTGCCATCAGCCGCACTGTCTTCATCCACGTTGCACGCATAAAGGACCGGCTTGCTGGTCAGAAGCTGCAACATGCGAAACGCCTTGGCTTCGTCATCGTTGTTGATTTCAACAACACGTGCCGGTTTGCCTTCGCGCAGGGCTTCAAGCGTACGTTCAATCAGCTCCAGCGTCAGTTTGGCATCTTTATCGCCACCCTTGGCACGCTTCTGAAGGCCGGTAACGCGCTTTTCAAGGCTGTCCATATCGGCCAGCATCAATTCGGTTTCGATGGTTTCCGCATCACGCACAGGATCAACCGATCCTTCGACATGGGTGATGTCCCCATCTTCGAAACAACGCAAAACATGCACGATGGCATCGGTTTCGCGGATATTGGCCAGGAACTGGTTACCAAGCCCTTCGCCCTTGGATGCACCGCGCACAAGACCGGCGATATCAACGAATTCAAGCTGGGTCGGAATGATGGTCGCCGACTTGCCGATGGCGGCAATCTTGTCAAGGCGTTCATCAGGAACGCTGACCCGACCGGTGTTCGGTTCGATGGTACAGAACGGGAAGTTCGCGGCTTCGGCCGCGGCCGTCTGTGTCAGGGCGTTAAACAGGGTCGATTTACCAACGTTGGGCAGACCGACAATACCGCATTTGAATCCCATCTTTTCCGGGCTCCGTCACTTCGAATGTGTCTGAAACAGGATGGGGCAGGCCCCGATCCCGATGCTATTTCTTTTTGTTAAAGGCGCGGGCCAGTGCCTGCGCCATGGCGGTTGCGGCGTTGCTGACCGGGGTGTCGGGCTTGCCTTCAACCTCCGGCGCATCAGACGCACCTTTATCTTCTATCTTGCCGTCGCCTTTCACAGCGTTGGCCGATTTCTCACCCGCCGCAGCCGGTTTTGGCTTTTTCTCGGCCTTGGGTTTTGGCGGCGAGACAATGTGCGAAACCTTGTTCACGAAACCGCCATCGTCTCCCTTGACGAGACGCGGGAATTCAAGTGCGACGCCATCCAGCAGCGCCATAAGCCAACCGTTCTGTTCGGCCTTGGAAAAATCGCCCAGAACATGCCCGTGAACACGTTCCTTTTCCCCAGGATGGCCAATACCAAGCCGCACACGACGATATTCCTTGCCGCAATGGGCGTCGATGGACCGCAATCCGTTATGCCCGCCATGGCCGCCGCCGCGTTTGACGCGCAGCTTGCCCGGTGGAAGATCCAGCTCGTCATGCAGGACAATAACGTCTTCGATCGGAATTTTGTAAAAACGCAGGACTTCGCCAACGCTTTGGCCCGAAAGGTTCATGAAAGTTTCCGGCTTTAATACCAGAATCTTTTGGCCGTTCACTTCGCCTTCGGCAATTTGCCCCTGAAATTTCTTGCGCCAGGGTCCAAAAGAATGACGGCGGACGAGTTCGTCCGCCGCCATAAAGCCGATATTGTGGCGATTGGCGGCATATCCCGAACCCGGGTTCCCCAATCCAATCACCAATAACATCGTAGACCTCGATCTTATTCTTCGGTCGCTTCTTCGTCGTCAGCGCTTTCGGCATTTTCTTCCGATTTAAGCGCAGACGGAGCAGCAACAGTCGCAACCGTGAAGTCACGGTCGGTAATGGTGAGTTCGACACCTTTCGGCAATTTGATCGCCGAAATGTGAATCGAGTCGCCAACTTCGACACCAGTCAGATCGAAGACGAGTTCTTCCGGAATGGCATTCGGTGCACATTCAACTTCGACATCGTGACGAACGATGTTCAGAACGCCGCCTTTTTTCAGACCCGGGGATTTCTCTTCATTAACGAAGCGAACCGGGACTTCAACGGTCATGGTCTGACCTTTTGCAAAACGCAGGAAGTCGACATGGATCGGAGCATCCGTCACTTTGTCGAACTGTACGTCGCGTGGCAGGACTTCGTAGGTTTCTTTGCCAATCTTGACATCAAGAATGTGCGAGAAGAAACCCTGCTTGTGCAGAAGCTTGTTGAGCGGACGCGGGTCAATCTGGAACAGAACAGGTTCCTGTTTTGCTCCGTAAATGACACCAGGGACCATACCGGCACGACGCACGGCACGGGCGGCCCCCTTTCCGGCCCGTTCACGGATTTCCGCAGTGATAACAGTGTTTGCCATCGGAAAATCTCCTTGAACTAAAAACATATTGCGACCGTGGGCTGGTGCAAATCACCGGTGAAAACCCACGAAAGCAAACGCGCTGGCCTCCAGGGGTGCCAGCGCAGCAGCGCCTTATACCCTCAATCGAAAAGAACGGAAACAGATTTTTCTTCCGAAATTCGACGAATGGCTTCGGCCATCAAAGGTGCAATCGGAAGCTGACGAATTTTCGAACAGCCACGCACCGCTTCGGATGCCTTGATCGAGTCCGTGGTCACGACTTCGGTCATCGGAGAATTGGCAATGCGCTCAACAGCCGGGCCCGACAGAACACCATGCGAAACATAGGCCGCAACCGATGCTGCACCGCGCTCTTTAAGGGCGGTCGCCGCATTGCAAAGGGTGCCAGCCGAATCAACGATGTCGTCAACCAGAATGCAGGCCGCATCCTTGACGTCACCGATAACATGCATGACTTCGGACACACCGGCCTGCGGGCGGCGTTTGTCGATGATGGCCAGTTCGGCATCCAGACGTTTTGCAACGGAACGCGCGCGTGCCACACCACCGACGTCCGGGCTGACGATGACCAGTTTCTGGCCTTCGAACTTGTTGCGGATGTCACTGGTCAGAACCGGGGACGCAAACAGGTTATCAAGCGGAATATCGAAGAAGCCCTGAATCTGACCGGCATGAAGGTCCATGGTCAGAACGCGGTCTGCACCGGCAACCGTGATCAGGTTGGCGACCAGCTTGGCCGAAATCGGGGTACGGGGACCCGATTTACGATCCTGACGCGCATATCCGAAATACGGAAGCACAGCGGTAATGCGGCGGGCCGAACCACGGCGAAGCGCATCAAGAACCACCAGAAGTTCCATAAGATGGTCGTTTGCAGGGAAAGAAGTGCTCTGAATGACAAAAACGTCCTCACCGCGGACGTTTTCCTGTATTTCACACCAGATTTCCTGATCGGAGAATCGCTTGAGATCTGCACGGGTAAGCGGCAGGCTCAAGTGATCAGCAATTGCCTCAGACAGCGGGCGGTTGCTGTTACAAGCGAGGATCTTCATGGCGGGGCCTCGGTTAATGGGTGCCGGGAAAGTGAATAAATCTAATGTCCTGTGCGGTACAGGCCGGATGCAAACTTGCCGGTAACAGATCCCGTCACGTCTTTCCTGTCGTCCACTTGACCGTATAATTCGGCGCTTTCGCCTTCCGGTCCAACGACATATCCACGACACTCAAAGACCAATAATGAGCAAGTCCACATATCAGTGAACCGCGGCGGTGTTATAACCAGCCGTTAACAGTCTGTAAATGGTCGCGGTGCCGAATATCGACAAGGCAGTCATGCAGATTGGCACAATACCGGCCATCAATGCACCGGTTAGCGCGACGATACCGTCTTTTTATCGGCCTTAAGCATCATGCCCTTTTTGCGCGCCACCTGATTAAGCGCCCCTTCAAGGGCATCGACAGCGGCCTGGGCGGCAATCGATGCCACCGACCCCCAACGTTCATCAAGCCGTCCGTGCGGCACGACATTGTTTTGCGCCATCTGGCCCAATTCGGTGCCATCCGGGTCCATGATCACCCAGTCGATCTGAACCTGATCAAGCGGCGTCGTGGTTTTGCGTTCCACCGGTTTAACGGAAATTGTCGCCGATAAAATGATCGATCTATCATCTATTTCATCGTCAACCTCGATCCCCTTAGCACGCAGCAACGCCCCCGCGGAACGTACCAGAGCTTCATTCCCATCGCCCGGTGCCCCTGCAAAATCAACAAGTGCGATCTTGACCACCGGTGCCTCGGCAAGTTGGGAACGATCCCCCGAAATCAGAAACGCAATCCGCTTGGCCGGCTCGTCCACCAGCTGATCATATGCCTGCTGTGCCGGATCGACCTTTTCGCCCTTAAGGTCGCGAACCTTGTCGGCAAGCTCCTTGGGCACGGCAAGGTTGGTTTCTTCGGGGCCGTTCGGGGTTTGGGCAAACCAGTAACCTGATTGCAATTCCCCCGCCCCGCGGGCGGTATCAATCGCCAGGCCATCCGGGTTCATCAAAACCCAGGTCACATCAATATAGGCCGCATCACCGCTCGCCAGACGGGACTCGACATTGGGCCGCAATATAAAGTCACCGCCGATCTGGCTGTCGCTATAAGCCGGGATATCAAGATTGCGAAGCGCGCGTGCCATCGCGCGCGACAAATGCACCGATGCCCCTTTGGGCAGATCTTCACCGATCTCGACCCGGACCGTGTTGGTATCGCGCAGTTCCAGCAATGTCGGATCACCTTCGCGACCGGCCCCTTCAAACGGGCGCGGTAAATCACCGCATGCCGCAAGCGGCAAAACACAGGACGCAAAAAGAACCAGAAACCGTAATCGAGAAATCATCTATTCAAATTCACCGCGTCACATCAAAACGCAGCCAACCATGGCTGCAATGATCATAAAGAAGAACAGCATGATCAAATGGGGCATAGCATGTTTCCTCGCAATCCCGGGATCAGGAACCGGTCAGCATGATCGCTGACAACTGCCGTCCGTAATCAGGTTCGCCGCGAAGGGTCGTCCGGCGATAGCTGTAAAACAATTCTTCTTCGGCCAGGGTGTCGCGCGCCACCAGCTCGACTGCGGCAATACCGGTCGCCATGGTCCGGCGGCGGACATATTCCGGCAGATCGAACATGAAGTGACCATCGCGGACAGATCGATCAAAAAGGTCCTCGTCCCCGGATGGGCCCGACAGGATCGTATCACGGAACCCGGCATCGACTTCGTAGGACGGACGCGCAATGCACGGCCCGACAGAGGCCGATATATTGTCACGCGACGCGCCAAGCTTTTCCATGGCACTTACGGTTGCCTCTGATATCCCGGCAAATGATCCGCGCCATCCTGAATGACACGCACCAATCACGCCCGCCTTTGCATCATGGAACAATACCGGCGTGCAATCCGCCGTCAGAATGCCCAGCATCACATCGGGGCGGTCAGTTACCATCGCATCAGCCTTCGGAGCTTCTTCGCGCTCCAGCGGGCGTTTCAGCACCGCAACATCAATGCCATGTACCTGATAAACCGTGGTCAGACGGTCGGCCTTCGTGCCAAACGCCTTTGCCGCACGTGCGCGATTTTCCGTAACACGGTCCCGGCTGTCATCCGACCCAAACCCGACATTCAGTCCGCTATGGATGCCATCACTCACCCCGCCCTTGCGGGTCAGAAAGCCATGACGCAGACCATCTTGATGTTGCAGGCTTTCGGCCTCGAACCACATCAGGCCATTGGCATTGCGTTCAATTCCGCGGGTTATCTGGCTGGTCATCGAAAGCTCCGTCATCCTTCGGCACCGCTGACACAGGGTGGCGGCGCCGTTTCGCGACCATATCCGATCAGCACTTTAAAAAGGGTTCCCATCTGATCGGCATCGATCAGGCGTGCCAAGGCCGCATCAATCGATTTTGCCTGTACATCATCGGCACCTTCTTTCAAAAGTTCGGCACGCTGTTCGATCCCCAGCATCCGAAGGAACGTGCCCTGCGTCAGGACCGCACCGATCCGCGCATCTGCCTCAAGCATCGCCCGCCCGATGGCGGCAAAATCAACATGCGCGGTCAGGTCTGCATCACCGGGCTGCTCCAGAACCGGATGATATTTATGGTCCTTAAGCGCCTGCAAGGTATCACCAAACGCGCTGTGGGGATGGCCGTAATCGATAAACAACGCCGCCCCACCAACCTCGTTCAATCGGCGGGCGACCTGATCTGCAATCGCAATCGCCGCCGGGCAGCTTTCAAAAATATCGCCGGGCTTTGCCGTGCCACGCAATGTGGCTGGCACCAGCGCATCCATCACCGGCGTTTGCGCCCCACGGACAAAACCAAGTTCCCCGGTATTGGCATCCACCCCAACCAGCCGTTCGGACCAGCCATGGCTTGCGCGTTCAAACTGGCGGATCGGCAGGGCATCGAAAAACTCGTTGCCGATCACGATCATCGGCGCATTGCCACTGACCGGAATATCGTCAAATGCCTCGTGCCACGTTGCCGGAATGCCATAGGGCATGATCGCGGTTTGCTGATGGGTTCTAAGGACCGGACTGGTTTCAACAAACCGCACGGTTAATGCATCGGAAAGCCCCGGCACATTGCGCACCGCACGCAGGGCATCGGCCATCAGCGTCCCGCGCCCTGGTCCCAGCTCCACCAGATTGATCTTGCGCGGGCTTCCCATCTGCTGCCATGTCACCGCCGCCCAAAGCCCGATCAGTTCGCCAAACATCTGGCTGATTTCAGGCGCGGTGATGAAATCACCCTTGCGCCCGAACGGGTCCTGTTTGCGGTAATAGCCATGCTCGGGATGGGCGAGCGCGTCACTCATGAAATCGGCAATCGTGATCGGCCCGCCAAGGGCGATGCGCCGTTTCAGATGATCAAGCAGCGGGTTTTCGGAAGTCTCGGTCACGCCTTCTGTCCGTCTTTTCGCTGGTCTTCTTTTGGAAGCTTGCGCGTTTCAATCGGATCGGATTTCATCGCAAAGACAATGCAGCCAATACCGGCCAGAACCATCGGGATCGACAGCAACTGCCCCATGGTCGCCCCGAATGTCAGGAAGCCAAGCTGCGCATCGGGTTCGCGGAAAAATTCGACGATGATGCGCGAAATACCATAACCGGCAACGAATGTTCCGCCAAGAATACCCGGCCGATGGCGGACATAGGCACTGCGCGAAAGGGCAAACAGCACGATAAACAGGATCAGACCTTCAAGCGCTGCTTCGTAAAGCTGGCTTGGGTGGCGCGGTTCCGGCCCGCCATGTGGAAACACCATGCCAAGCGGGGAATCGGTCACACGGCCAAACAGCTCGCCATTGATGAAATTGGCGATCCGCCCGAAAAACAGCCCGATCGGCGTTGCCACCGCCGCCGCATCCAGTACCGCCAGAATCGAAATGCCGCGTTTGCGCGCAAACAGGATGATCGCCACGATCACGCCCATGAACCCGCCATGGAACGCCATGCCACCCTGCCATACTTTCAGGATATTGGCCGGGTTCGCCATGTAATATTCCAGATTGTAAAACAGGATATATCCCGTACGCCCGCCAAGAATGACGCCAAGCGTCGCCCAGAACAGCAAATCGTCAATGTCGCGTTTGCTCATGATGTTGGGCGTCTTGGCACAGTAATAAACCACATACCGCCAGCCAAGCAGCAACCCGGCAATATAGGCAAGCGCATACCAGCGGATTGCAATCGGACCGATAGAGATCGCGATCGGATCAATCGCCGGAAAGGCAAGGCTTAGCATCAGGGGAAACTCCGTGACGTATGTTTGTTAATTTACCGACTGGTCGCAAACGATCAGGGCAGGAACATGGCAAGACGCCCTGCCCGGCATCGGATCAACGGAACAGGTCCTCGGTCGCAAGGTAATCCTGAATATATTGCCGCACCCCTTCTTCAAGCGGGGTCATGTTCGCACCGTATCCGCACGCACGCAGCTTGGACATATTCGCCTCGGTGAAATACTGGTATTTGTCGCGAATGCTTTCAGGTGTTGGCACATACTGAATATCGGGTTCCTTGCCTATCGCACTGAATACCGAAAGCGCCAGATCCTTGAAACTGCGCGCCTTGCCGGTGCCGACGTTAAACAGATCGCTAACCTGCGGGTTGTCGTAAAGCCACATGATGATATCGACAACATCCCCGACCCAGACAAAATCGCGAAGCTGCCCGCCATCCTCGTAGTCGGGATGATGCGATTTGAACAGGGTTGCGGTTTCACCCGCCGAAAGCTTGTCAAACATCTGCGACACGACCGACCGCATGCCGCCCTTGTGATATTCGTTCGGGCCATAGACGTTAAAGAATTTAAGCCCGGCCCACTGTTTCGGACGGAAACCGTTCTGATCAAGGATGGTTCTGAACCGGCGGTCGGTTGCATGTTTTGACCAGCCATAAGCATTCAGCGGTGCCAGTTTTGCCAGATCATTCTGATCAAAACTGTCGTTAAAGCCCTGCTTGCCATCGCCATAGGTCGCCGCCGACGATGCATAGATCAACCGCGATGAATGGCGCGCGCACCATTCCCAAAGCCAGGTGGTCAGTTTGAAATTGTTCTGCACGATCTTGTCGGCATCGCGTTCGGTGGTGGCCGAAATCGCGCCCATGTGAAAAATCGCCTTGATATCGTTATGCGCGTCCAGAAACGCCGGCAGATCATCGGGATGAACGATATCGCGCAGGTTACGTTTTGCGATGTTTTTCCATTTGATCCCGTCGCGCAGACGGTCAACGACCACAATGTCGGTTTCACCGCGTTCTTCAAGGGCGGCCACGATATTGGACCCGATAAATCCGGCACCACCGGTTACGATCAGCATTGCATTCTCCTCGCGGCACATTGGTCTTGTGCGCCAGCCCTTGCTGCGACCCTGTCGGGCCTTTGGGGCAATCAATTATGAAAACTGACAACTTTATAGGCCCCGCCCCGATCCGGGGCAAGGAAAGCCGTTTGTTTTTCCTTTACAGGTGCCTGATTGACGATCAACTTGCCTTGCGCTGTGCAAAGCCCATATTATGCGCATGTTTTGCGGATATGCCGTAACACACAGATACCGCCAAAAGCCGGAGACAAAGATGCAGATCAATAACCGTATTCTTGACGACCTGACCCGTGTCACCAATTCCGCCCTCGGAACCATGACCGGTGTCAAAGGCGAGATCGATGCACTTGTCCGCCAGCAGTTTGAAAAAATCCTGGCGGGGATGGACATGGTCACGCGTGAAGAATTCGATGTCATTCACGATGTCGCCATCCGCGCGGCTGAACGCATCGACGGCCTCGAAGCCAGGATTGCAGAACTCGAAGATCGTCTGGCAAAAGCTGAAAAACCGGCCACCAAACGCACCAGCAGCAAACCGGCAGCAAAAAAAGACGCATAACCGGGAAATCATCCCCACATACAGGCAAGGAACGCCGTTCATCGCAGGGCCGCGGAAAGGTCGGCCAGGGACAGCGGATTGCCGATCATTTGAAATTCATTTCCGTCACGCGTCGCGGGGCGGTTGAAACGCGGCGGGCACCGGCATATAGTGCGCGCCCTTTCGCATATGCAGAGACTGGCAAATTTATATGAACGACCACCTGGAAGATATCGGCGACCTCGGTGACGAAAATCCGTTGCTGCTTGTTGAAGATATCGCCCGCACCAATGACTGGCACGTGGAACGTCGCAGCGACGATGAAGTCGTTGTCGAAATCCCGGCGCACTGGTGCACGTATCTGGTCTATTTCACCTGGCGCGAAGATGCCGAAGCGCTTCACATTGCCTGCTGCTATGACCTGTTCGTTCCCGAGCCGCTGCGCCCGCGCATCTATGAATTGCTGGCAAAATGCAATGAACAGCTTTGGCTCGGCCATTTCGGATTGTGGCTGGATGAAAACATGCCGCTGTTCCGCCATACGCTTCTGTTTGGCGGCGATGTCCCGCCGATGGTCGAACAGTTCGAAGAACTGATTGATATCGCCATCTCCGAATGCGAACGCTTTTTCCCGGCTTTCAACTTTGTGCTGGGTCAGGGCAAAACCCCGGACGAGGCATTGACCCATTCGATGCTGGAACCTGTCGGCCAGGCATAGGCGGCGCGTTACCGCCAGACGCATTTTCAATGGGGTCGGACAGTGTGCCGACCCTTTCTGTTTGCCGGAGCTGAAAATTTTTTGCCACCACCCGCGAATGGTCATCGCGATATAAATCCCGGTCGACAGGCTTGAACAATAGCCCGGACGATACAAAATCCCGCGCGGATTGGTGTTGTCAGAAAAACACCCCGCAGCGTGATATCTGAGGGCAAACTGTTGTGAATTTCCTCACGCCCCTTGCCCCTGTCACCGACTTGACCCACCTTCAGAACATCGCTACGGCATTGCATTGCGATTGCTGATCCACACATATTCGGCAGTCAGGGATGGAAAAATCGGAGCAGATTTCATGAATACGCGTCTATTGCTGGTCGGCTGTGGCAAAATGGGCAGTGCCATGCTGGAAGGCTGGCTGGCCAAAGGGCTTAAATCGGATAATGTCTATATTATCGAACAGGCCGAAGCCGCCGAGAAACTCTCAACCCGCTATGGCGTGCACGGCATTACCGATATCACCGAAGTCCCGCAGGATTTCATCCCGCAAGTCGTGCTGTTTGCCGTCAAGCCACAGGTCCTGCCCGATGTGATCGAAGATTACAAACCGCTGGTCCGGGCTGAAACGGTTTTCCTGTCGGTTGCCGCAGGAAAAACCATCGGCTTTTTTGCAGGACACCTTGGCGAAACCGCACGCATTGTGCGCGCCATGCCCAATACCCCGGCTGCCGTATCGCGTGGTATGACCGTGATGTGCCCGACCGATAATGTCAGTCAGGCGCAGCGCGATATGTGCGAAACGCTTTTGGCCACTGTCGGCATGGTATCGTGGTTAAGCGATGAAAGCCTGATGGATGCTGTCACCGCCCTTTCGGGCAGTGGACCGGCCTATATCTTCCATTTGGTCGAAGCCATGGCACAGGCGGGCGAATCCGCGGGACTACCAGCCGATCAGGCAATGATGCTCGCCCGCCAGACGGTTGTCGGCGCCGGTTTCCTGCTTGACGCCAGCGAAGAAACCGCGGCGACCCTGCGCGAAAATGTTACCAGCCCCGGTGGCACGACGGCGGCAGCACTTTCGGTACTGATGGATACCCAGAACGGCCTGCCCGACCTGATGACCCGCGCGGTTGAAGCCGCCCGGAAACGTTCCGTCGAACTGGCGGGCTAAGCACAAACCGATCAAGGAGACGATCATGTCGGCAAAGAAAGATCCGCAAACCACACTGATCGATGCAGCCATGGAACTGGCCACATCAGGGCGCTGGCATGACGTCACCATGATCGATATTGCGCAGGCTGCCAATGTCGACATTGGCGTGGCTTTTGATCACTTCAGAAGCAAGGCCGATATCCTGCGCCAATTCGTGCGCCGGATTGACCGGATTGTTCTTGCCGATCTTGATCCCGCCGATTTCGATGAACCGGGGCATGATCGCCTGATCGCCGTGATGATGGCGCGGTTCGATGCACTGATGCCCTATCGCCCCGCCCTTCGGTCGATCATCGCCAGTGGCGGCGACCTTGGCCCGGCTGATACAATGCGCGCGATCAAAACCCATTTCGGTTCGATGCGCTGGATGCTTGATGCCAGCGGCTTCACCACCGGCGGCCTGCATGGCAGCCTGCGTGTGGCCGGGATGGGCACGATTTATGCCCGGTGCTTCAGACAATGGCTTGAGGATGAAACCGCCGACTTCGGTCCGACAATGGCCGCCCTTGATCGCGCACTATCGCGCGGCAGCGAATGGGATAAACGGATCGGTACCGGTATTTCCCGCCTAAGCCGGACTTGCGGAAAAATTCAGAAAAAATGTGACCGGTTTGCCCAAAAATGTCGCCGAACCGATCACACAGAACAGACGTCGCCGACGACTGAAAATAACAGCACGGCATCCTAAGTATCTGATCTGAAACAGGGCAGCCGCAGCATAACCCAAGGTTATTTCATTAAACAAAAACCAAACCATGAAGTTTTTGTGCACTGCAAAATAAACCTTGACGAAAACGGTTCATTCCTTCATATTGCAGTTGAATTTGTGCGGCGCACAATAGCGCCTCATTCCACATCTGTTGCAAATTGCTGATGGAGCGCACACCATGACTGCCGCTAAAAAGGCTACCAACCCGTTCTTCGATCTCGACTTCACCAAATACACTGCAGATTTCAAAATGCCGGGTGTCGACGTGAACGAGATGATGGCGTTTCAGCGTAAAAACGTTGAAGCCCTGACCAAAGCCAACAAGGTTGCCTTCGATGGTTTCCAGGCTGTTGCTCAGCGTCAGAGCGAAATTTTCAAAACGCTGCTGGATAAAGTTCAGACCCAGGGCAAAGATTTCGCTGCTACTCCTGCTGACAACCCGATGGCCGCTGCTGCAAAGCAGACCGAAGCTGCGAAAGCCGCTTACGAAGAAGCCCTCGCCAATGCCAAGGAACTGTCCGGTCTGGTAAGCAAGTCTCAGGAAGAAGCTCTTGCTCTTCTGCAGAGCCGCTTTACCGAATCCCTGGACGAATTCAAGTCCGCGATCGAAAAGACCGCCACTGCGAAATAATCTAGCTGATAACTTCCCGTTATCAACTTCCGGCAGAGCCTTCTGGCTCTGCCGTTTTTATTTGTGCTTTTGCCCAAACTCCTGATCTGGTCAAACGCATCGATAAACCCTTAACGGCAAACCGTGCCCCCGCTAATCTGGCTCAAATTCAACGGAGAAAGATTTATGAGCGAGATCAGTTTTGAAGATTTCCTGAAGGTGGATATCCGCATTGGCACGGTTATCGATGCACAGGAATTCCCCGAAGCCCGCCGCCCGGCTTTAAAGCTCTGGGTGGATTTCGGCCCTGAAATCGGCACCCGCAAAACATCAGCCCAGATCACCAAATATTACACGCCCGAAAGCCTGATCGGCCGCCAGGTCGCCGGTGTGGTCAATTTCCCCAAAAAACAGGTTGGTCCTTTCATGTCCGAATTCCTCTGCCTCGGCTTCCCCGATGGCGAGGACGACAAAGGCATCGTCCTGATCGCACCGGAACGCAACATCCCCAATGGCGGACGCCTGTTCTAGGATGCTTTCCCCACCGCCAATCCGGCACAAAAAAGGGCGTGGCCTTAATCCGGCCACGCCCTCTTCCCCACCTATATTTCTGTTTTCTTAACGCGCCAGAACCATTGCTGCTTCCCGCGTCCGTCCAACCGTCCCGGCTACACTGATTGCCGACGACTTGATCTGATCGATTGTGGATGCGAAACTTTCGACTGAGCTCGCCATGCTTTGCATGTTGCCAGAAACCTCTTGGGTCACAGCACTCTGTTCTTCGACTGCCGAAGAAATTGTCGTGACATTGTTCAGAACGGTTTCAACATCGCTGCGGATGGAGCCAAGCACCCCGACAACTTCACTCGCAATGGTTTGAATTCCCCCGATCTCGCCGGAAATCTGCTCGGTTGCCCGCGCGGCCTGATTGGCAAGATTTTTGACCTCGGTCGCAACAACCGCAAAACCTTTTCCAGCTTCACCGGCGCGTGCAGATTCGATTGTTGCATTCAGCGCAAGCAGGTTGATCTGGCTGGCAATATTCTGGATCACCTCGACGATATTGCCCATTGCCGCAACAACCTCGTTCATTTTGTCGGTTGATTGACCAGCCAGAACCGTTTTTTCAAATACCTGATCGGTGGACATTCTGGCTTCAGACATGCTGCGTGAAATTTCTGCGATTGACGCGGCCAGCTGCTCGGAACCGGCGGCGACGGCCTGTACATTTGCCGACGTTTCGCTGGAAACCGTCGCAGCAAAGATTGACTTTTCATCCAACTGGTGAAGGCTGAGATCAATATCGGAAAAGTTGTTATCGATCATAGACTTCAGATCGATCAGCAAATTGACCTGCTCGGTCACATCGGTTGCAAACTTGACGACCTTGTAGGGCACCCCATTTGGATCAAAGATCGGGTTATAGGATGCCTCAATCCACACCACGCGACCACCCTTGGCAATACGTTTGAACTGTTGCGATGTGAAATTGCCCGCACGCAGGCTTTTCCAGAAATCCGCATAGTCTGCGCTATTTGCATATTCCGGCTCGACAAACATCTTGTGATGTTTGCCCTGAATTTCAGACAACTCATACCCCATTACAGACAGGAAATTGTCGTTCGCGTCCCGGATTGTACCTTCCAGATCAAACTCAATCACCGCCTGACTGCGACCAATTGCGTTTACCTTGCCATCAAGTTCTGCAAGTTTCTCCTGACGTGCGGTAATATCGGACGCAAACTTGACGATTTTTGCAACTTTGCCGCGGGCATCAAAGACCGGGTTGTAGGTAGCCTCGATCCAGACCTGTTTTCCGCTTTTGGTGATACGCGGAAATGCCTCGCTTTTGAATTCACCCGCCGCCAGATCCTTCCAGAACAAATCATATTCCGGTGTCATGCGCATTTCAGCAGGCACGAAAATACGATGATGTTTACCAACGATTTCGGAAAGATCGTAACCAACGACGTTCAGAAAATTCTCATTGGCACGAGTGATCGTACCATCGGTCTTGAATTCGATCACGGCCAGTGATTTCTCCAGCGCAACCAGAGTTTCGGAAGCCAGACCGTTCTTTTTCGACGAAAGGAAGCTCAACACAGACATCATACACCTCTTGAAAATCAGAGTGCCAGAGCGTCAAAGCTGTTTCCGCGATCTGGCTGGGAACTGCCAAGAAGATAATACAGGTGTATAGGCCGCCATATCCCCATATGGGGAGTGTTAAACGATAAATAGTATTCCCAGAAAACTAAAATTTATCAGCACCTTAACGGATACAAACAAAAAAGCGCACCCGAAAGTGCGCCTTTGATTAAGCAATTTCTTTCGCTGAAACGTATTACTTCTCGACGAATGCCTTCTCGATCACGAAATGACCCGGCTCGTTCATATTGCCTTCCTTGCCGCCCCAATCGATCAGCATCTGGCGGGTTTCAGCAATCATTTCCGGGTTGCCGCACAGCATGAAGCGATCATCTTCAAGGGTCGGCTTCGGCAGGCCAAGATCATCGTAAAGTTTGCCAGACGTCATCAGGTCGGTGATGCGGCCCTGATGTTTGAATTCCTCGCGGGTGACGGTCGGATAGTACAGAAGCTTTTTGGTCACTTCCTCGCCAAAGAATTCATTGTTGGGCAGTTCGCTATGGATGAATTCCTGATAGGCCAGTTCGCGAACCTCGCGGCAACCATGAACAAGAATGACCTTGTCGTAGCGCTCGTAGGTTTCATAGTCGCGAATAACGCTCATGAACGGGGCCAGACCGGTGCCGGTCGACAGCAGCCAGAGGTTTTTGCCTGGCAGCAGGTTGTCATGGATCAGGGTGCCGGTCGGCTTGCGCCCGACCAGTATCTTGTCACCTACCTTGATATGCTGCAAACGTGATGTCAGCGGACCGTTTGGCACTTTGATCGAAAAGAATTCAAGCTCTTCGTCATAATTGGCACTCACCATCGAATAAGCGCGCAAAAGCGGCTTGCCTTCGACTTCGAGTCCAATCATGGCAAACTGACCGTTGATGAACCGGAACCCCGGATCACGGGTGGTTTTGAATGTGAAGAGGGTGTCAGTCCAGTGATGGACGTAAGTGACTGTTTCTTCGTTTAAATTGCTGGCCATAACGCTGCATCAATCCGTTTCGTCTAAAGCTTTCTACTGGACCGTGGCGGGAACGACGGACACACTTTCCCAGCACCATATCCATGCCAAGTTGAGGCGATTTAACATCAATCAAACGTATATCGCAAGAAAACATTCATCATTTGTGTATTTTTATGCAGGACGGCATAGAAGCATACAAATTAAGTGTAGAATATTGTCTGACAATAGTGCACGATAATCGCATCAGGTCTATATCGCAAACGCGAACTGCCACATAGATAGGCTACGATGCACCGCACGGCAATGATCCATCGCAATCCGGTGAGAAATGACAGAAACCGCCGCATTACCCAACGATAGTCTGACAGTTCAGCAGGTTTCAGATGCCATCACCAATGCAGTGCGCGACGGGCGCTTGGTACCGGGTCAACGCCTGACGGAAATCGATTTTGCCAAACGCCTTGGCGTCAGCCGTCCATCCGTTCGCGAAGCCTTTCGTCAATTGACCGCAGACGGGCTACTGCACAGCCAACCCTATCGCGGGGTCAGCGTGCGCCACATGACACGACGCGAAGTCGATGATCTGTTTATCGTGCGGGGTGCGCTTGAAGGCCTTGCCGTGCGGCTGGCAACCCCAACACTTCAAAACGACGCGTCGAAATTGCTTGCCATCCAGGCCGAGCTGGACACTGCCGAAACCCGTAACGACCTTGCCGCCATGTCGCGCCACAACCTTGCCTTCCATATGCTGTTTGCCGATGTCACCGGCAACGCGCTTTTATGTGAACAGTTGCGACGGATTTCCAACAGTGTTTATTGGCTGCAATTCCGCGTTCTGGTCGCTGATGACAAGGTCCTGCAAACCAATACCCGGCATCGTAACATTGTTGACGCAGTTCGCAGCGGGGATGCCGCCAAAGCCGAGGCCATCATGATTGATCATGTCGATCATTCGCGCCAATTGGTGCAATCGCTGCCTGACAATCATTTCGCCGAAAGCCCGGCAGACTGACGGCTATTCCCCCTGCCAACCCGGTCCCTTGCCGGATGTGCGACCGCATAGAACCCCACCTCACGGCACATCTCCGAACCAGATTGCCAGTCTATCGTGGGTCCTTCATCAGCTCCTTTAGCGGCGCTGGACATGAAACTTGCATCCCCGAATTCCCTCGATTACGATTGTCTGACAATTTAAACAAACAAATATTAGAGAGCACCATGACAACCCGCCCCACCCCGACCACCGAATTTTTGCCGATCCCGTTGCCCGATTATCAGGAACGACCGCTTGACGAGATGCGCCTTGGTGCGCAGGCATTTTATGATGAAATCCGTACACGCCACACGGTACGTGAATTTTCGGATCGGCCGGTGCCACGCGACATCATCGAAACATGCATTCGCGCGGCGGGTACGGCCCCCAATGGTGCCAACCATCAGCCATGGCATTTTTCGGTTATCGGCGATCCGGCGATGAAAAAGAAAATCCGCACCGCTGCCGAGGAAGAAGAACGCGCCTTTTATGCCGGCCGCGCTGGCGAAGAATGGATCGAAGCCCTGCGACCGCTTGGCACGGATGACAGCAAACCGTTTCTGGAAATCGCACCATGGCTGATTTGCATTTTCGGCGAACGTAAAAGTGCCTCGGCCGACGGGAAGTTGCGCAAAAACTATTACGTGCCGGAATCCGTTTCCATCGCGACCGGCTTTCTGATCGCGGCCCTGCATCGTGCGGGGCTTGCGACACTGACACATACGCCAAACCCGATGAGCTTCCTGACCGAAATCTGCCAACGCCCGGACCACAACAAGCCCTATATCCTTCTGG
Organism: Thalassospira xiamenensis M-5 = DSM 17429; assembly: GCF_000300235.2. NCBI lineage: Bacteria > Pseudomonadati > Pseudomonadota > Alphaproteobacteria > Rhodospirillales > Thalassospiraceae > Thalassospira > Thalassospira xiamenensis. The sequence continues at coordinate 3,630,480 of NZ_CP004388.1, forward strand.
TCACCGGATATCCGGCAGCGGATGCGACGATCCCGAAACACGCGACCGAGAAAAAAGACCTTTCAGAAATCGCGACTTTCTTCTGAAACACATCAAACCCAAAACAAGAAGCCCCGCGGCACGGCGGGGCTTGGGGCTTTCTGTTTTACATTCCAAAGACGCTTAATGCCCGATCGGCAGGACAAGACGGACGCGAAGCCCGCCGCCCGGCGCATCTTCAAGGTAGACATCACCGCCATGGCCACGCGCTGAATCACGCGCAATTGTCATGCCAAGACCGACACCACCCGTCGCCTGATTACGCGATTCCTCAAGACGATAGAAAGGCTTGAAAACGTCTTCGCGCTTGTCAGCCGGAATACCCGGACCATCATCGTCAAAGACAATTTCATAATCCTGCCCGCGACGTCCCGCGCGAACCGACAGGTTATTGGCATAGCGCCCGGCATTGGACATGATATTGGCAAGACAACGCCGCACGGATTGCGGACGCAGTTCCATTTCCAGACTATCGGCGATATGCAGATCAATCTGCTGGCCATCGCGCAGCGCTTCCCCAACCTGATCGGTAATCAGCTTGCCAATATCGGTTGGCACGGCCTTTTCGCCTTCTTCGCCGCGCGCAAACGCAAGATAGGCATCGACCATACGTTCCATGTCGACAACATCCTGCTTAAGCGCGTCAACACCGGGCAACGACCCCTGCATCGCCAGTTCCAGTTTCATGCGCGTCAGCGGCGTGCGAAGATCATGCGACACCCCGGCCAGCAAAGCGGTCCGTTGCGACAAGTGCCGTGCAATACGATCACGCATCGAAATGAAGGAAGATGCCGCCAATCGCACCTCGGCCGCACCTTCGGGTTTGAAGGTGTCAACTTCCACACCGCGACCAAACTGATCGGCGGCCTTGGCAAGACGACGGATCGGACGGACCTGATTGCGCATGAACATCACGGCAACGCCATACAGGATCAGGGCGGAACCCGCGATCCACATAAAGAAGATATAAGTGGTCGACGAATAAAGACGCTTTCGCGGGGCAATGATAGAAAGGACTCCGTCCTTTAACTGTACCCGAATTTCAAGCTGGCGATTATCGATATCAAGATCAAAGAAGAATGGGCGCTCCAGACGCTCATCCAACGCGGTGAACAGTTCCTGCGACACCAGCCCGAAAGGCGGTTGGGTAATCTGCTGCTCAAGGATTTCATCGGGTTCAAACAGGATATCAAGCTGCAAACGCGTGCGTGCGGAATGCTGCAGCCACTCAAAATGCTCCGCATCTGAATATTCGCCAAGATAATCAATGACGAAAACAACATCACCGGCAAGACCACGGCTTAGCTGGCGCGCGACTGTATCCCAATGCCGTTCGAAAAAAATCAGCACGGTGACGATCTGCAACAGCAGCATCGGCGTCATCAGGATCAGAAGCGACCGGCCCAAAAGACCTTTCGGCATAAGTGACTTGATCCATCCTGCGTTTTCGCTGCCCAAAACCCTTAATCCCTATCCGTCACTGGCCAGTCGGCGGTTCGGCCAATCTGTGTTAATCAACATACAGGACATAGCCCCGTCCGCGTACCGTCTGCAAGTATCTTGGTTGTTTCGGGTCTTCCTCGAACTTGCGCCGAAGGCGCGTCACCTGCACATCAATGCTGCGCGATGCGCCGGGATCAACAGCATTTCCGCCCATCATCCGGTGAAGGTCTTCACGTTTTGTTGTTTCACCGCGTCTGCGGACAAGAGCGGCCAGAAGCGCCTGCTCGGCACTTGTCAGATAGATATGCTCCGATCCGCGCTGCAACGTCATCCGACTGAGGTCAAAGGTGAAGTTGCCAAACTGCGCCATGGTGGATTTGTCATCGCGCGCGTTCTCATCTAACGGCGCTGGTACTTGGGCATAGCGACGTAAAATGGCTTCGATCCGAAGGACAAGCTCACGGGGCTCGAACGGTTTGGCAAGGTAATCATCCGCCCCCGCCTCAAGCCCGGAAATGCGGTCTTCGGTTTCCGAAAGTGCTGTCAGCAGAAGGATCGGCACCTTCGTCCCCTCGCCGCGTAAGCTACGCGCAAGATCAACCCCTTTCTCCCCGGGCATCAGAACATCCAGCACCAGAAGATCAAACTGCATGCCGGCAAGGCTGGACCGCGCTTCGGCAGCATTTCGCGCGGCCGAAACCACAAATCCGTTTTCGCCCAGATAACGGGTCAGCAAATCACGCAGACGGTCATCGTCATCGACCACAAGAATGTGCGGCTGATCGTGACGGCTCATACACGGCTCTCCTGAAACCTGAACATCTGAAACGCTTTATCCTATGCGAGTTAGGCAAAAAAAAGTTTCAAAATTGTATCTGTCCAAAAGACACCGGATCAGGTCAGCATCCTGATCCGGTGATTGTCGCGATAAAAATTTTAACGAAACATCGCTAACTCGCCCGGCGGCGCATACCTGGCGGGCTGTCATCGGTGAAACGGGCCCGGTCGGGTTCTTCGAGCATACCCAGCATCACCTTGCGAAAACCCTCAACCGCCTCGGCCCCGGCTTCGCGATAGGCGGCCGCGATCAGGCTGCGCTGATTTTCGGTCAGTTCACGTTCCAGCGCTTCGCCCTTTTCCGTCAGGGTCAAAAGCCGCTGGCGACGATCCTGCACACCGGTTTTCTGATCGATGAAGCCTTCGCGCACCAGTTGGCCCAGAACACGCGATAGGGACTGCTTGGTGATTTTGAGAATCGACAGAAGCTCGCTTACCGTAATGCCGGGGTTGCGGCTGACGAAATAAATGACCCGGTGATGGGCGCGACCGAAATTATATTGCTCAAGTATCTGATCTGCCACTGCCGTGAAATCGCGATAGGCATAGAACAGCAGTTCAATGCCTTGCCTAAGCTCTTCTTCCCGCAAAAAAAGCGGGTTTACCTTGCGTGTTGAGATATCAGCCATGCTTTTCCGTTATGTCAGTTATATTGACATATTAATCGATGAATGTTACTCCGGCCAGACAATTAAGGACATAAAGTTACGTCCAAGTGCCCTTTTGAATTGGAATCTGGCAAATGATCACTCCGACCTTCGACAACCGTGATGGTTTTATCTGGTATAATGGCGAACTTAAACCCTGGCGTGAAAGCACCCTCCATGTGCTGAGCCATGCGGTCCATTATGGCAGTGCCGTCTTCGAAGGGGAACGGGCTTATAACGGCAAAGTGTTCAAACTTGCCGAACATGGTCAGCGTCTGATCAAATCGGGTGAAATTCTCGATATGAAAGTGCCTTATAGCGCGGCAGAACTTGATGATGCGGTGATCGAAACACTTGCGGCCAACAATATCACCGATGGCTATATCCGCCGCATTGCATGGCGCGGCAGTGAAATGATGGGTGTTTCGGCCCAGACCACGCGCATCAATGTCGCGATTGCGACTTGGGAATGGCCCAGCTATTTCAAGCCGGAAGAACGCCTGAAAGGCATTCGTCTCGCCCTTTCGAAATGGGCACGTCCAGCCCCGAATACCGCGCCGACCTCGGCCAAGGCAGCCGGTCTTTACATGATCTGCACCCTGTCGAAACACGAAGCGGAACGCAACGGTTTTGCCGATGCGCTGATGCTTGACTACCGTGGTCAGATTGCCGAGGCGACCGGGGCGAACGTGTTCTTTGTCAAGGACGGCAAAATCCATACCCCGACCCCGGATTGCTTCCTGGATGGTATTACGCGCCGCACCGTGATCGGGCTTGCCAAAGCGCGCGGTTTCGAGGTGATTGAACGGGCGATCATGCCCGAAGAAATGGCCGAATTCGAGGAATGCTTCCTCACCGGGACGGCAGCCGAAGTGACCCCGGTGGCCTCCATCGCCGATTACACCTTCACCCCGGCCCATGTCTGCAAGACGCTGATGGAAGACTATATGGCGCTGGTGCGCGGTGAAAAAGAAGCTGTTGCCGCCGAGTAGTAAAATTCAATAATCAGCCCGATTATTCACTTTTAATGAAAAATAGCCTGGCATCCGTTTGCCGGGCTATTTTTTGATCCAGGGACAAAACGCATCATGACGACGCCATTTTCACAAAAGTCTGATGATATACAAAACGGCAACCATACCCTGCTGTATCAGACCCATTCCCCATTTGCGCGCAAGGCACTGGTCTTTGCCCTTGAATGCGGATTGGGCGACCGGATCGAGGTCATCCATCAGGAAACCAGCCCGACCAATCGCAATGACCGGGTTTTTAGAGCCAATCCGCTGGGCAAGGTCCCGGTTCTGATCCTGCCAGATGGCATGGCCCTGTTTGATTCGGACGTGATCTGCGAGTATCTTGATAGCCTGCATACCAGTCGGAAGCTGATCCCGGTGGCGGGCACGGAACGCTGGCAGGTGCTGCGTTTGCAGGCATTGGCGCAGGGTATCTGTGATGCCGGTGTGGCTTATCGCTGGGAAACCAATCGTCGCCCGGAAAACCTGCGGTACCCGCCGCTGGCCGAGGGACAGAAAACCAAGCTGATCGAAGCATTTGACTATCTGGAAAGCGAACTTGATCCCAAAGCGCCGCTCAATGGAGGTCAAATCGCGCTCGCGACCGGGCTTGACTGGATCGCGTTTCGCGAACTGGCCGATTTCAGAACCGGTCGCCCGATGCTGAGCCAATGGTATGAGGATTTCTGCGCCCGTCCATCGATGGCGCAAACCGGCTATAGCGGTCAAACCCATGACCAGGGTCAGCCGTCTCCTTAAGCCGGATCATCCCCAAGGCAGTTCTGATATATCGCAGATATCTATTCCCCACGCGGGAAGCGTTGGCTCTCTTCCAGCTGATTGAGGTCCATGTGATTGCGCATATAGCGTTCGGATGCCTTTTGCAGGGGCTGGTAATCCCACGGGAAATAGGCGCCGTTGCGAAGCGATTGATAAACGATCCAGCGCCGGGCCTGACTTTCACGAACCGCACTGTCAAATGCCGCCATGTCCCAGCGCGCATCGCGCTGCTTGCGGAACGCATCAATCTGCCGGGCATATGCCGGATCGGGGGCCAGATTGCGCAATTCGTCCGGATCGGTTTCAAGATCGAAAAGCTGTTCGGGATCGAGTTCGCAATAAACGTATTTCCAGCGCCCGTCGCGAATGCAGACCAGCGGGGCGTTTGATCCCTCGGCGGCGTATTCCATCAGAACGGGTTCGCTACGCCGGGTGCCGGAAAAGCCGGGCACGAGGCTGATGCCATCGGTCCAGGGCATGACATCGTCAAGCGAGATACAGGCCAGTTCGGCAAGGGTCGGCGTGACATCAAGGGTCGATACCGGATCGGTGTAGCTGCCCGGTGTGATGTTCGGCCCCGCCATCATCAAGGGCACACGTGCCGAACCTTCGAAGAAGCTCATTTTAAACCAAAGACCGCGATCACCCAGCATATCACCATGATCGGACAGGAACAGAATGATGGTGTTATCCACCTGCCGGGTGCGTTCGAGCACATCGATGATGTCGCCGATCTTGTCATCGATATAGGAAATATTGGCGAAATAGGCGCGGCGCGACCGGCGGATATTGTCATCGGTAATGTCAAAGGCCGTATGGTCGCACGCCGCCATCAGGCGTTTTGAATGGGCATCCTGTTCATCAAACGGGATTGCCGAAACGGAGGGTTCCAGCGCCGGGCAGTCTTCGTAAAGGTCCCAGAATTTCCTGCGCGCGACGTAAGGATCATGGGGATGGGTGAAGCTGACGGTCAGGCACCATGGGCGGTCATCCTTGCCCCGGGCCAGGTCATACAGCTTGTGGGTGGCGTGATAGGCGACCTCGTCATCATATTCCATCTGGTTGGAAATCTCGCCCACGCCGGCCCCGGTGACGGAACCCAGATTATGATACCACCAGTCGATGCGCTCGCCCGGCTTGCGATAATCGGGCGTCCAACCGAAATCGGCGGGATAAATATCGGTGGTCAGACGTTCTTCGAAGCCATGCAACTGATCGGGGCCGACAAAATGCATCTTGCCCGACAGGCAGGTGTGATATCCCGCGCGGCGCAAATGATGGGCGTAGGTCGGAATGTCGGAACAGAATTCGGCTGCGTTGTCATAGACCCGGGTGCGACTGGGCAATTGTCCGGCCATGAAGGATGCCCGCCCCGGCGCACATAGCGGGGATGCGGTATAGCAATTGCGAAACCGCGCAGACCGGGCCGCAAGGGCGGAAAGATGCGGGGTATGGAGGAATTCAGCCGGACCATCGGGGAAAAGCGTTCCGTTTAGCTGGTCGGCCATCACGATAAGGATATTCGGGCGTTTCATTTAATGTACTGCTTTTTAACGGGTATCACGCGGAAAAAGACGGACAGCACCAGCCAGAACGATCCGACACCGCAAGGAACTGCGAGATGGCAGGGAAGTGGTGCGTCATTCTGGCGAAGCTCCGCTTATTCTTTTTGGTGCTGATCTGATATGCTCCATTAAATTCACAAATCGATCCATGGCGAAAGCCGGTGTTTTTTAATTGCTATTATAAAGATTATTTATGGCCCAGCGACATCTTGACCTTGGATGGCTTAGGACTTTTGACGCAGTTGGCCGACTGGGCAGCCTGACACGGGCCGCACAGGAACTTGGCCTGACACAGCCCGCCGTGACCTATCAGATCCGGCGGGTGGAGGAGCAGCTTGGCCTGTCGCTTTTTCACCGATCACAGGGCGGCAGCCGGTTAACCGAAGCGGGCGAGGTTCTGTTTCGGGCGGTGCGGGCAAGTGTGGAACGCATCGATGACGCGGCACAGGAAACGTTGCGCAAGGCGCGCGATCCGGCGATCCGGATTTTTACCGATTATGGTTTTGCTGCCTTCTGGCTGATGCCGCGCGTGGCGGATTTCCGTCGCCTGCATCCCAAGGCCGAAGTCCATATCGTGGCGTCGCAAAGTCTTGAGGACGAACTGGAACGCGATACCGATGCGGCGATGGTGTTCGGCGCCAGAGGCGATTTTCCGCCAAGCGCAAAGCTTCTGATTCCCGAACGCGTCGTGCCGGTCTGTGCACCCGGTTTCCTTGAACGATATGGCCCGTTCGACGATCCGGCACAATTTGCCAATGTGCCGTTGCTGCATCTTGAAACCACGGAAAAGGCCCGCTGGCTGACATGGGCGACGTGGCTGGCGGCACACGGGGTTGCCCGCGAACCCGAACAGGGCGATCTGGGCCTGAACACATATGGGTTTGTCATTCAGGCAGCCCTTGCCGAACAGGGACTGGCACTGGGCTGGATCGGGCTTGTCGATCATCATCTGGCGCAGGGCAGCCTGATACAGGTAGGCCCCGAAATCACCCGCCATGATCGGGGATACTGGCTGGTGCCAAGCCCGTCGGCCCACGGCACAACCGCCGCTCTTCTGGATTGGCTGATCAACGAAACCTAAGGCGCTGACATGCCGATTGAAAAGCGCCCCTTAAAACTAATACTTTTGGATAGTTTTTTACTTTTCCCTGCGGTAAAACAGAAAACACATAAGAATAAATGTGAATGAGGAACGTCATGCGGATCATGCAATCTGTGATGACAATCGCCGCGTCGTTCATGCTTCTCGCCACCAGCGCCAGTACGGCGCCCTTGAAGCAGGACCAGATTATCCGGCTTCCGGTAAGGCAGGCGGATATTGAGGGCGTTGAAGCATGCATTCGCAGCCCATCAGATGATTGCCGAAAATGCCGGGAAAGCAATCAATCGAACCTTTCGCTGATGAACTATACTCTGCTGCACGAAGCCCTGCATGCCGGCGGCATCAAGGCCGAGGTCGAACCCGTCATATCCCCCAATTCCGAGCGCAGCCGGAAAATGATTGCATCGGGGATGGCCGATATCAAAACAGACTGGGCCTTCAACATTTCCGGAAATGACGATTTCCTTAAAACTGATCCGCTTTTAAGAGCAGGCGAGATCGAGAAAGGCCTTTATGCACCGCGCGGATTTATGGAGGGCAAAGCCGATAACGCCCTGCCAGATATTCACACACTCCGGGCGGTGGGCATCCGCAACTGGCGACTGGACTGGCAGGTTCTTGAAAGTCTGCCACTGGCAAGCCTGACCAATGCGGCGACAGTCAAACAAATGTTTTCGATCATCAATGCCGGTCGTGCCGATTTCACGTTGCTTGAATTTTCATCCCGGCCGGATATGGGCCGGGAAGTCGACGGCATATGGCTGTACCCCATTCCCGGCATAAAGGTATCCCTGCCCGAAACGCAGCATTTCATGGTTTCGCGAAAACTGAAAGATGCCGATAAGGTGATCGAAGCCCTGAACCGCGGCATCAAGACATTGCGCGACAATGGTTTTATAAGGCTTTGCCTGATGAATAATGGCGTCATCCATCCCGAAGTCGAGGACTGGCACACATTGAACGCAACGGCAGAAACGGTCGACAAGGATCATCCGACCGTTTCATCGCAGTGACAGCCCCCGCCCTCTGGCTTATGGCCAGTTGGCTTCGGGCGGCAAGGACATCAGGATCGCCTCGGTATTGCCGCCGGTCATCAGACCAAAGCGCGTGCCGCGATCATGGAGCAGGTTGAATTCGACGTAGCGTCCGCGCTTGATCAATTGGGCGCGGCGTTCATCGTCGGTCCAGGATTTGTTGTAATGGCGTTTGACCAGTTCGGGATAGATGTCGCGAAAGGCGCGGCCGACATCCTGTGTGAAGGCAAAATCCGCATCCCAGTCGGCATCGAGATAATCATAGAAAATCCCGCCCACCCCACGCGGTTCGTTCCGGTGCGGCAGGAAGAAATATTCATCGCACCATTTTTTGAACCGGTCGTAATAATCATCGCCATGCGCGTCACAGGCCGCCTTCAGCGCGCCGTGAAAATCCGCCGTGTCGGCATCCTGCGGGAATACCGGGGTCAGGTCAGCCCCACCGCCGAACCATGCCTTGGTGGTCACGATATGGCGGGTATTCATATGAACCGCCGGGACATGCGGTGAACAGGGATGGGCCACCAGTGAAATGCCCGCCGCCCAGAAATTCGGATTTTCGGCAGCACCGGGGATTTCAGCGCGGAATTTTTCGGAAAATTCGCCATAAACGGTCGAGATATTGACCCCGACCTTTTCAAACACGCGGCCCTTCATGACCGACATTTCGCCGCCGCCCTGATCTTCGCCATTCTGATCTTTGCCACGTTCCCAGCTTTTGCGTTCAAACCGCCCGGCCGGTTGATCGGCGAGCGGTCCGATATAGCTGTCTTCGAGCGCCTCGAAACTGGCACAGATTTCGTCGCGCAACTGGCGGAACCAGTTCCGCGCCGTTTCCTTGTGCTCTTCGATCTTTTGGGCGATCAGATCGTTATCAGTACTGGTCATCAGGCCTTCTCCGGGAAGCTGTTGGTTTGGCGCAGGGCTTCGCCCAATGTCATTGCCGTAGCCATCGCGACGTTAAGCGACCGCATTCCGGGTTTAAGCGGAATAACGACGCGGGCATCGACATAATCATGCACCTGATCGGGCACCCCACTGCTTTCGGAGCCCAGCATCAGAATATCATCGGGTCGATAGTCAAAATCGCAATAAGGCACCGCCCCCTTGGTCGTCAGCAATACCAGACGCCCGGGAACGGTTCCATCATTACGCGCCTGCACAAAGCCGCGCCAATCGGCATGGCGTGTATAATCCGCCGCCCCCAGATAATCCATCCCCGCACGCTTTAGCGCCGCCGAGGTCAGAAGAAAACCGCAGGGTTCGATAATGTCGACGGGAACCCCGAGACATGCCGCCATGCGCAGGATGGTACCGGTGTTTTGTGGAATGTCGGGTTCGAACAGACAGATTCTCATAAGGCTTTATAGACTCGCAACATTTTCGATCTGAAATCCGGGCGCAAAACCTTACAAAATTACGCCGATATATCGCCATTAGACTTATTTGGAATAAGACGAGACAAGGATATAACCACTTGGTTGTGAATACGCCAGTCTGTTAGAAAACGCTACGTTCGCTTCGATTGTGCACCGCAAAACCAAATAGGCAAATCGAATGCGAACAATTTGCAACTCCAAGTTCCCCTTAACAAACCCCCTTTTTGTTAGTATACGAACCCGGTTTCAGGCCTGAAGGCTTTGGGGCAAAAGCATTGTTTGATTTCCATCAATGGAAATTAAAGGTCTTTGCCCTAAGTGTGCAGTTGGGCATTCCGCATGCCTGTTTTGGGGGCAGAAAGAGGAATACATTATGTCGCAAACGGTGCAATCATCCGGGGACCACACTCCGGACGAGAACCGCAGGGATTTTCTGACCCTAGCGACCACGGCAGTCGGTGTTGTTGGCACCGGCATGGCGCTGTGGCCGTTCGTGGACAGCATGAACCCGTCCAAGGACGTTCTTGCGCTGGCCTCGGTCGAAGTTAACCTGTCAAATATTCCGGTCGGTCAGGCCGTCAAGGTCATGTGGCGCGGTAAACCCGTATTCATCCGCCACCGTACCGAACGTGAAATCAATGAAGCCGAAGAGGTTTCCTTGAACGAGCTGGTCGATCCGCAATCCGATGAAGCCCGTGTCCAGAAAAAGGAATGGCTGATCGTGGTCGGTGTCTGCACCCATCTGGGCTGCATTCCGATGGGCACGGCAACCGGTGAGACACGCGGTGATTATGACGGATGGTATTGTCCGTGCCACGGGTCGCACTACGACACGTCCGGTCGTATCCGCAAAGGTCCGGCACCGCTGAACCTTGTCGTGCCGACCTACACCTTCCTCACCGACACGTCGGTTCAGATCGGCTAAGGAGCAGGTAGATGAGTGCACCCGTTTGGAATAACAAGGTAGTGAAATGGGTCGATGACCGTCTTCCGGTCTTCTCCATGTTGCATCACTCCGCTTATGAATATCCGACCCCGAAGAACCTGTCCTATATGTGGAACTTCGGTTCTTTGGCCGGTTTTGTTCTGGTGACGATGATTCTCTCCGGGATTTTCCTGGTGATGAATTACACCCCGCATGCCGATATGGCGTTCTGGTCGGTCGAGCGCATCATGCGTGATGTGAACTATGGCTGGCTGATCCGCTATATCCACATGAACGGCGCATCGATGTTCTTCATCTGCGTCTATATCCATATTTTCCGTGGCCTGTATTACGGGTCTTACAAAGCACCGCGTGAAATGCTGTGGTGGATCGGTATCCTGATCCTTCTGGCGATGATGGCAACCGCGTTCATGGGCTATGTCCTGCCGTGGGGCCAGATGTCATTCTGGGGGGCGACGGTTATTACCAACCTGTTCTCGGCCTTCCCGATCATTGGCGATCCGCTGGTGACATGGCTTTGGGGCGGTTTCTCGGTTGATAACCCGACGCTCAACCGGTTCTTCTCGCTGCATTACCTGATGCCGTTCGTGATCCTTGGCCTTGTGGTCCTGCATGTCTGGGCCCTGCACACCGTACGGTCGAACAACCCGACCGGCGTTGAAATCAAGACACCGCAGGATGCAATCGCGTTCCACCCGTACTATACGATCAAGGATCTATTCGGTATGGGCGTGTTCCTGATCTTCTTCCTGTTCTTCGTGTTCTTTGCGCCCGACTTCTTTGGCGAGCCGGATAACTATATCCCGGCGAACCCGCTGGTGACCCCACCGCATATCGTGCCGGAATGGTACTTCCTGCCGTTCTATGCGATCCTGCGATCCATCGACTTCACCATCTTCGGTATTCCGGCAAAGCTGCTTGGCGTGCTGGCGATGTTTGCATCCATCATCGTTCTGTTCGTCATTCCGTGGCTTGATACCTCGAAGGTGCGCAGCTCGAAGTTCCGCCCGGTTTACAAGTGGTTCTTCCTGATCCTGTTCATTGACTGCTTTATCCTTGGATATTGCGGCAAGAAGGCCCCGGATGACTACTTCTTGGGGATCGAAGGACTTAAAGTGATCACCGTTGGCCAGCTGGCAACGCTTTACTACTTCGCGCATTTCCTTCTGGTCATGCCGATTGTCGGTAAACTGGAACGGCCCAAACCGCTTCCGGCCAGCATCAGCGAATCCGTACTCAAGGGAGGCGCAAATGCGTAAGTTTGCATTGACCGCCATTGCTGCGGCATTCGCACTGAGCGCCTTTGCCGGCACTTCGGCAAAGGCCGCAGGCAACGCTCCGGTTCCGGAAGCACAGGAATGGAGCTGGCAGGGGCTTTTTGGCACCTATGACCGGGCGCAGATGCAGCGCGGTTTCCAGGTTTACAAAAACGTGTGTGCCGGTTGCCACAGTCTTCGTTTCATTGCGTTCCGTAACCTGGAAGGCATCGGGTTTAACGAAGACCAGATCAAGGCCATCGCGGCGGAATACGATATTGAAGACGGCCCGAACGATGATGGTGACATGTTCACCCGTCCCGGTATTGCGTCGGACTATTTCCCGTCACCTTTCCCGAACGACAAAGCTGCCGCTGCGTCGAACGGGGGTGCGATTCCGCCCGATCTGTCATTGATGACGAAGGCACGCCTGCATGGTCCGGATTATGTTTATGCCCTGCTGACCGGTTACGAGGAAGAAGCACCTGAAGGCTTCGACCTTGCGGAAGGCAAGTATTACAACCACTACTTCCCGGGTCATCAGATTTCGATGGCACCGCCGCTTTATGATGAAGCGGTCGAGTACACCGATGGCACCCCGATGACCATGGAACAGCACGCGCATGACGTGGTTGCGTTCCTGAACTGGACGGCACAGCCGGAACTTGAAGCCCGCAAATCAATGGGCATGAAAGTTCTGTTGTTCCTGATCGTTCTGACCGCGATGCTCTATGCGGTGAAACGCAAAATCTGGCGCGATATCGAACATTAAGCGTTCGCGATATCGTCAAAAATCAAAGGCCGTCGGGAAACCGGCGGCCTTATTTGTTGGCGCATCGCAAAGCGTCGTCGCACGGAACTGTCGCCTGTGATCAGGATTTGGGGTTGGCGGGCAGAGGTTCGGCACAGGTCAATGCGGTTTCGCACGCAATGTCAGCGTGATTTCCGCTGGAATGGTTGCCAGTCGAATGATTGCCGTCCGCCGGGCGAAGGGGCGGAACAGTCACAGGGATATGTACCAGCCTGCGTTTACGCGCCGGTGTGCCGGTGCTGGCGTAAAGCTGTTTTCCCGCTTCGACAATCGAAACCCCGGCAAAGGCCTTGAACAGACGCGATCCGATATTTTCGAATGCCTGCGACCAGCGTAGCAGAAACCGGCTTTGGGTCGGGGGCAGGAAAAGAGCGCGGCTGTGCTGCACGGGCAGGAACATGTTTTCGCGCATCAGGTTCTGAAGCTGTGACACGCTATAGGGATGGCCAAAGCCAAAGGGCGTATTTTCCGACCAGGACCAGAGCGAGCTTCGGTTGGGTGTGACCACCACGATCCGGCCGTTGGGGGTCAATACCCGCCAGCATTCGCGCATCAGGCGGCGCATGGAATCGGAATGTTCGACCAGATGCACCAGCAGGATGCGGTCGACCGAGCTATCGGGCAGCGGCAGCATGGTTTCTTCGGTAAGGGCGACATGATTGGGATCGCCCGCGGGCCAAGGAACACAACCCTGCTGGCCGGGCATGAAAGCCAGCACGCGTTCTGCCTCGCCCATGAAGGGGCGCAGATAGGGCGTGGCATAACCAAAACCCAGCACGCGCATGCCGCGGACATCCGACCACATCACGCGCAAGCGGCGACGGATCAGGCGGCGAGCGGCCTGTCCGAGGCTTCCGGCATAAAAACGGTGAAGATCAACAACATCCTGACGCATGAAAATAGCCTAGAGCCTTTTCTGATTGGATTGAAGCGCAAAAACCTTGCACGATGCGTGATTGTTTTAAGAAGCCGCAAGCTGATAGGCTTGGCGCATATTCCATTCACACACGCGAGGTCGGCCATGTCCGCAGGCGATGTCTTTGTCATTCCGTGCCTTTCCGATAATTACACCTATCTTGTGCGCTGCCACGAAACAGGTACGACCGCGATTGTCGATCCGGGCGAGGCGGGCCCGGTGATAAGCGCGCTTGAAGATCGCGGCTGGTCGCTTGATATCGTGATCAATACCCATCATCACAATGACCATATCGGCGGCAATGCGGAACTGATCACCAGATATGGCGCGAAACTGATTGGCCCCAAGGCCGAAACCATGCGCATTCCCGGCATGGATCAGACGGTCGCCGAGGGGGATGAGGTGATGATTGGTGCGCTTTCCGGGCAGGTCTTTGACGTGCCGGGCCATACCAGCGGCCATATTGCATTTTATTTTCCGGCGGTATCGGCCCTGTTTTCCGGCGACAGTCTGTTTGCATTGGGTTGCGGGCGGTTGTTTGAAGGAACGCCAGCCCAGATGTGGCAGTCCCTGCAAAAATTTCGCAACCTTCCGGGCGAGACGCTGGTGTATTGCGGGCATGAATATACCCAGTCCAATGCCCGGTTTGCCGCAACGATTGAAACCGGCAATGTGGCGCTTAAGGCGCGCTGCGCGGAAATTGATGATCTGCGCGCACGCGGTATCCCGACCATTCCATCACGCATGGACAAGGAACTGGCAACCAACCCGTTCCTGCGCGCCGATCATGCATCGGTTGCCAGCGACCTTGGCATGGAAGGTGCAACCGCCACCGAGATTTTTGCCGAAATCCGCGGGCGGAAGGATCGGTTCTAATCATGGCATGAAGCAAGAAATTGCTGGCAGAAGGCAATTTCTTGCTTCTGTAATCGTGCGATAAAAGGCGTTGCTCAGGACTTATTCGGGGATACGTCCATAAACGTCGTCAAGACGTTCAATGTCATCTTCACCGAGATAGCTACCAGATTGGACTTCGATCAGTTCCAGCGGGATTTTCCCCGGGTTTTCCATGCGGTGCACGGCCCCAACCGGGATATAGGTTGACTGGTTTTCGCCCAGCAGGAATTTTTTGTCATCACAGGTGACCAAGGCACTGCCTTTGACAACGATCCAGTGTTCGGCACGATGGTGGTGCCGTTGTAAGGAGAGCTGGGCCCCTGGCTTTACGGTAATGCGTTTGACCTGATATCGATCACTGTGATCGATGCTGTCATAATCGCCCCAAGGACGTGCAACCCGTCGATGTTCAATGGCTTGTCCGTGATTGCGCGCGGCCAGATCTCCAACGACATTTTTGATGGCCTCGACTTCGGCTGCAGAACTGACCAAAAGCGCATCGGGCGTATCAATCACCACTAGGTCCTTCGTCCCCAATGTGACGACCAAGCGACGGTCTGTCCCATGAACGACCGTGTTTTCCGATTTGATCATATGAACGTTTTCTTGGACGCCCAGAACACAGTTTCCGTTCGGCAGCTTTGTTCCCAAGTCTGACATCGCATTCCAACTGCCGACATCGCTCCAAACGCCTTGGAATGGGGCAACAAGGACATTTTCAGCACGTTCCATTACCGCATAATCGATGCTTTTTGCCACCGCGTCTTTGAATTTTTCACCGGGGCGGAGGAAATGACCATCTCTTTGTGCGGATGCTATCGCTTCACTGCAGGCGTCAAAGGTTTGTGGCTCAAAGCGGGCAATCGCATCGGCCAAGACATCTGCGCGGACAAGGAATATCCCCGCATTCCAAAGATGCTTTCCTGAAGACAGAAACGCCATCGCGGTTTCGAGATCAGGTTTTTCCAGAAATTTTGCCGATTTCCATATGCCCGGCCCAACTTCGTCACCGGTTTCGATATATCCGTAAGCCGTGCTTGGTGACGTAGGGCGCACACCAAAAGTGACGATATTGCCGCTCTTTGCATAATATGCCGCTTCGAGCACCATTTTACGGAAAAGATCATTGTCCGAAATAAAGTGATCCGCTGGGCAGAAAAGCAAAATGCTTTCGGGATTTTCTTGCCTTGCATGACAGGCGGCAAGCGCCATCGCAGGTGCGGTGTCCCTTGCGATCGGTTCCAGAATTTGCGTCAGATTTACTTTGGATTTTTCAGCAGCTTCTTCGACAAAGAAACGGTGCTCTTCACCCGATAACGCCAAAATATTGCCAAATGACGACAACCGTTCGAACGTAAGTTCAAGCAGGGATTTACCATGATACACAGGAATGAATTGCTTGGGGAAACCCTTGCGTGACAAAGGCCATAAGCGCGTTCCGGAACCTCCGCAAAGCACAACAGGTGTAATTTCTTTTATTGTCATTTCAAGAACCGATCCCAGAGGCTATCAAACCAAAGTCAACAGCCCCTGTTATAGTTGGAAACAGCTTTCAGTTCCAAGGAGTTTAAAGCCCTGGTCACTGAAAGGATCACCATTGTTGACTCTAAACGGGAAGCTTGCGCCAAAAGAAGTCAGGCCATCTGTTTAAACAGGACGTTCTGATCAAGAAGGTAGCGCGAAAACAGTGGCAGGCTGGCGGCACCGATGGCACGTGCGGCACTGCCGACCGCACCCTGTTCGATATGCGGGGGGGCGATGCCTTGCAGGTCGAGTTTGAGGGTGGCCTTGCGCGTGGCATCGACGATTCTGGCACAGACATCTTTGGGGAAGCCGCCATCGACAATGACGGCTTCGAAATCAATCACCGAGCAGACCGAGGTAATGGCGATTGCCAGGCCGCGCGCGGTATGGTCAATCCAGAGGTCAAGGGTTGCGCCAAGCTGACGCCAGTAATCGGGATCCTTCCAAAGCAGGGCGGGATCACGGCCTTCGCGGGTCAGCATTTCTTCGAGCACGAAGATGGATGCCTGATCGATCAACTGGCTGGGATGGCCGGATCGCGAGGGCACAGGCATCGAGCCAAAGGCCCCGGCATTGCCGGTTTTACCAGCATAAAGCGCCTGATTGAGCACCACCCCGCCACCAATGAACGATCCGATAAAGAAATAGGCGAAGTCGGAATAATTCGGCCCTGCCCCAAATACCAGTTCCGCCCCGCAGGCCGCCGTGGCGTCATTCTGCTGAAACACGGGGAACGGCACGATTTCGCCGATGATGTCGATCAGATCGACTTCACGCCAGGCGCTCATATCTTCGGGCGGGGCGCCGACTTCTTCGACCCAGTTCCACAATTCAAACGGGGCGGCAATGCCGATCCCGGCGATGCGTTGGCGATGCGTGGTTGACAGGTCGCGCGACAATTGTTCGACCGAGGCACGGACGAATTTGCGGATGCCGTCCGGGGTCGGGTATTTATAGGCTTCGTTCAGGCTGGCGCGGACAGTCCCGACAAAATCCATCAGGATCAGTTCGGCGCTGCGTCGCCCAATTTTAAGGCCGAATGAAAAAACGCCATCGGGATCAAGTGCCATCGGGATTGATGGTTTGCCAACCTTGCCGCGCACCGGATCGCCGCGTTTGAGCAAGCCATCCTTTTCCAGCGCACGCATGATCACGGAAACGGTTTGCGCCGAAAGTCCGGAAAGACGGGCAATGTCGGCCTTCGACAATCCGACATTGCGACGCACCAGTGACAATACCAGCCGTTCATTATAGGCGCGCACGCGTAACTGGTTCGCACCCCCGCCCGGATGAAGCGGACGCGCTCCCTGTCCCTCATCCCCGGCAATGTCCGGGTTGATATACAGTGAAGGTGTCATTTTTATCCTCCCACTCGGGTTCTTTATTGCCCGAATGGGTTTGAGAGTGACAGGATTAATTAATAAATCAATCGGATTTATTAATTGACAGCCCCGAGCATTTGGTGTGTCGTAGGCAACAGACAGGCACAAAAGACGTGCGTAACGATACGTTCCACCTGTCGCAAAATGAACAAATCCGGCCCAAAGGGCTGAATATCAGGTTATTCCTGGGAGGAAACAGATGAAGAAGACTCTTGTTGGCGCCACCCTTGGGGCGCTTACGCTTGGCCTTGCCGCTGCACCGCATGCTGCCAAAGCCGATGAAATCGGTGCCTGCCTTATCACCAAAACCGACATCAACCCATTCTTCGTGAAAATGAAGGAAGGCGCGCAGGCCGCGTCGGTTGCCAATGGTGTCAACCTTTCGACTTTTGCCGGTAAAATCGATGGGGACCATGAAACCCAGGTGCAGGCGATTGAATCCTGCATCGCATCGGGTGCGAAGGGTATCCTTCTGACCGCATCGGACACCAAGGCGATTGTGCCGGTTGTCAAAAAGGCGCGTGATGCCGGATTGCTCGTCATTGCACTTGATACCCCGCTTGAGCCAATCGACTCCGCCGATGCGACCTTTGCCACCGATAACTTCAAGGCGGGCGAATTGATCGGCCAATGGGCCGCTGCCAAGCTCGGCGACAAGGCCTCGGAAGCAAAAATCGCGTTTCTTGACCTGACGCCAAGTGCCCCATCGGTTGACGTTCTGCGTGATCAGGGCTTCATGAAAGGGTTCGGGATCGACATCAAGGACCCGAACAAAATCGGTGACGAAGATGATCCCCGCATCGTTGGCCATGACATCACCAACGGCAACGAGGAAGGCGGCCGCAAGGCGATGGAAAACCTGTTGCAGCAGGATTCCGAAATCAACGTCGTCTATACCATCAACGAACCGGCAGCCGCCGGTGCCTATGAGGCGCTGAAATCGTTTGGCATGGAAGACGGCGTTCTGATCGTGTCGGTCGATGGCGGTTGCCCGGGCGTTCTGAACGTTCAGGATGGCGTGATTGGCGCAACATCGCAGCAATATCCGCTTGATATGGCCTATAAAGGTATTGAAGCAATCAAGGCCTGGGCCGAAAGCGGTGAAAAACCAGCCAATACCGAAGGTCTTAACTTCTATGATACCGGGGTCAACCTTGTGACGGGTGATCCAGCCGAAGGTGTTCCGTCGATTGATATCGATGAAGGCATGAAACGCTGCTGGGGCTAAGCCCCTTAGCGTGACGATCTGATATTCGAGGAGGGCGGTCATAAACGCCGCCCTCTTGTCCCACAAAAAGGTTACACTTGGTCTGCCCCTACCCGATCCAAGCCGGTCATCAGAACCGGCGGGGCATTTGATGAACTGTTGTGCATGATTTTTCGCAACCCATGTTCACGACCAAGCCGGGAGGAAGCGATGAGCGAACCTGCTCGCACATCTCGCACGAAACAGGAATACGAACAGACGCTTGACGCCAGCGACAAGGCGGTTGCGCAGTTCGACCATAAAAGCCGGAACTTTCTGGATGCCACGCAACATTTCCTGCATGGCAATCCGACGATGGTGCCGGTGATCGTCCTTGTCATTTCGATTATCATCTTTGGTGCACTGGCGGGACCGAAGTTCTTTTCGCCGTTCAACCTGTCGCTGATTGTGCAGCAGGTTTCGATCATCGGCATTCTGGCCGCCGCACAAAGCCTTGTGATCCTGACCGCCGGGATTGATCTTTCGGTCGGTGCGATCATGGTTTTGATGTCGGTCATTATGGGGCAACTTGCGATCACGCTTGGCGTCCCCGCACCGCTTGCCATCCTGATCGGGTTTGTCGGCGGCATTCTGGCCGGGATGCTGAACGGGTTTCTCGTCACCCGCATCAAGTTACCGCCCTTTATCGTGACATTGGGCACGTGGAATATTTTCTTTGCGCTGAACCTTTGGCTTTCGGGCGCGCAGTCGATCCGCAGCCAGACACTGGATGAAATCGCACCGCTTTTGAAATTCTTTGGCGAAAGCATCGCGATTGGTGGGGCGCGGATCACCTATGGCTCGGTCCTGATGCTCGTCATATTTGCCGTCCTTTGGTACATCCTGAACCATACCAGTTGGGGCCGGCATGTTTATGCCATCGGCGATGACAAGGAAGCCGCCGAACTTTCAGGCATTCGCACCAACCGAACGCTTATCATGGTTTATGGCCTTGCCGGGCTTGTATGCGCGATTGGCGCATGGGCATCGATCGGGCGTGTTGGCTCGGTTTCGCCGCAAAGTTTTCAGGAAGCAAACCTGCAATCGATTACCGCAGTTGTGATTGGCGGCATTTCGCTGTTTGGCGGGCGCGGGTCGATCATCGGGCCGCTGATCGGGGCGCTGATCGTTGGGGTGTTCAATTCCGGGCTTCGGCTTGTCGGGGTTGATGTTCTTTGGCAGGTGTTTGCAATCGGCTGGCTGACGATTATCGCCGTTGCAATCGACCAGTGGATCAGAAAGGTATCGTCATGAGCACGGATAAAAAACCTGTCCTGACCGCACGCGGTATCGTTAAACGCTATGGCCGGGTGACCGCACTTGATCAGGCGGATTTTGACCTTTATCCCGGTGAAGTCCTTGCGGTGATCGGTGATAACGGCGCGGGCAAATCATCATTGATCAAGGCGCTTTCGGGTGCGATCACGGTGGACGAAGGCAGCATCGAGCTTGATGGCAAACCGGTGCGTTTTTCATCACCGATGGAAGCGCGCGAAGCCGGGATCGAGACAGTTTATCAGAACCTTGCGCTTTCGCCGGCCCTGTCGATTGCGGATAACATGTTCATGGGGCGCGAGCTACGCCAACCGGGTTTTATGGGCAAATATTTCGGGGCCCTTGACCATAAAGGAATGCAACGCATCGCGCGGGAAAAGCTTTCCGAGCTTGGCCTGATGACGATCCAGAACATCAATCAGGCGGTCGAAACGCTTTCGGGCGGGCAGCGGCAGGGGGTTGCGGTTGCCCGTGCGGCGGCCTTCGGATCACGCGTCGTGATCATGGATGAACCGACCGCGGCATTGGGCGTCAAGGAAAGCCGCCGGGTGCTGGAACTTATTGCCGATGTCAAATCGCGCGGCATGCCGATTGTGCTGATTTCGCACAATATGCCCCATGTGTTCGAAGTGGCAGATCGCATTCATGTGCATCGTTTGGGCAAGCGGCTTTGCACGATCAATCCTGATGATTACAGCATGTCGGACGCGGTTGCCTTTATGACCGGGGCAAAGGAGCCGCCAGAAATATCTGCGGCGGCCTGAATTCATGGTGCCGGATATCGACACCCTGACGGCGATGATCAGGGCCAGACAGATTGGTGATCGACGCCTCCTTGTCGCGATCGCCGGAGCACCAGCCTCGGGCAAGTCAACCTTGTCCGACCGGCTTCATCACCATCTGGGGGGTGATGAAGCCGGGGCTGTTGTCGTGCCGATGGATGGCTATCATTTCGATGATGCCATCCTTTCTGCGCGGGGATTGCTGCCGCGTAAAGGTGCGCCGGAAACGTTTGATACCGGCGGCTTCAAACGCACGCTTGAAGCGATCCGTACCGATGATGACGATGTTTATGTCCCGGTATTCGACCGCCATCTGGAACTGTCACGCGGATCGGCCCGATGCGTTTCACGAAGCCATCGCATTGTGCTGGTCGAAGGCAATTATCTGTTGCTCAACCAGTCGCCGTGGGATCAGTTGGCAAGCCTGTTCGACCTGACCCTGTTCATCGACACACCGCTTGCGGTTTTGGAAAAGCGTCTTGCTCAGCGGTGGCTTGACCACGGACATGACCAGCCTTCAGCGCGGCAGAAAGCATTGGATAATGATATCCCCAATGCCAGAACTGTTGCCGAGTACAGCAAGTTCGGCACAGCCATTATTATAAATAACGCCTGATAGGATGGTTTGAATTACCGTTCTTTTCGCAACACCAGCGTATAGCACATCGGGATCTGGACTTTCCTGTCTTCATAGATATCAAATTCAGTTTCCCGATTTGAATGCGGATATTCGTTAAAACGTTCCAGTTTTAATCCGGCCGCGACAGCCGCAGACACGATTTCGCCCATCGTATGGCTAAACCACCATGAAACCGGCCCCTGCCCACCATCAGATCCGTCATACGTTATGGTATCTTCGTTTGCGTGTGGCCCACGGTCAAAATATGATTGAGACGGTGAAAACGGATCGGCAGAAGTCGGATCAAACATTTCAAGAAACGGGTGGGTTTCATAGATAACGAGCACCCCATCCCGAGCCAGCAGCCCTGAGACGGCATCGAAGAAACGTTTCAAATCCGGCATCCAGTTCAGAACACCAATGGTAATCAAACCAAGGTCAAAATCGCCCGGCGTGTCTTGCGGCAATTCGTAAATATCAGCACAGAGAAAATCACATTTCCGTCCCGATAGATGCGCCAGCTTCCGGGCTTGCGCGAGAAATGCATCGGATTGATCAATCCCAAGCACAGTTTTTGCTCCCATGGCCGACAAGGACAGCACTTCGCGACCGTTATTGCAGCACACCTGCACGACGCGTTTTCCCACGACACCGACATCCTCCAACGTTTCCCGCAAGGTTTCGTCAAACGTCGAGAAATCGGCTTTCGCAACCTCGGCCAAAAGTCGTTGCCAGGTTTCACCGGCTTCATGCAATGGTGCAGAGGCATCCCATGCGGCACGGTTGGCCGATGTGTATTTTTTGTTCTCGTCCATGGCCCGCCCCACCAATATCATAAGTTGTAGCACTTCAACAATCACAACCAATACAGCGGACTGTCAAACGAACAATGCAGGATCACACGGATTTAATTGCCGGATTGCCAATCAGCACATCAGACACCCATTCGGCAACAACCCGCACACGCGGCACATGGCGCATGTCCTGATGGATCAGGAGCCAGATTTCGCGTCCCTCCGGCTCGATATCGGGTTTGCGCGTCAGCCCCGCGAGGCGATCTCCCAAACATCTTGGCAACAGGGCAAAGGCATTGGCCGAACATGCCATCGTCGCCATGATGGATCCGCGATTGGAACGGCTGATGGTGTGGCGATTGGGGAAATGGCGGTTGAGCCATATCTGTTCGGGCTTGTCGGCAAATGCGTCGTCAAGATCGACCCACGGTGCATCGGTCGGGTCATCCATCCCGGCGGGACCATAAATACCGTATTCCATCACACCGATTTTCCGGATGTGAAATGCCCCGGTTTGTGGCCTGGCAAGGCGTAGCGCAATATCGGTTTCACGTTGCGGCAGGCTTAGATTGCGGTTGCCGCCAATCAGTTCGACGCAAAGGGATGGATGGTTTGATGTCAGTTCCCCCAGACGCGGGGCAATGCAGTTTTCAAAAATCACATCCACCCCGGCAACGCGAACAACACCCGATATTTCCGGACGGGCTACCTTTTCCGACAGAGTGCCATTTGCTTCGAGCAAGGTACTGACTTCGGCCTCCATCGCCCTTGCGGTTTTCAGAAGGCTTTGTGCGCGCAATGTCGGGCGCATCTGGCCATCCCGACGCAGCAGGACAGGAAAGCCGGTGGCTTCTTCAAGGCGGGCAATACGGCGCGCAATCGTCGTCTGGTTGACGCCAAGTTCACGCGCGGCCGCACTCATGGTATTTGCGCGGCAAACGACGGCGAATGTCCGCAAGGCTTCCCAATCCATGGATCATCAACCGGTTATAATTTCTGCATATACGCAGATCATATCTGCAAATTGACGGATTTAAACTGCAAACATGCAGATACATGATCAGGCCATTCAAATGACTTTGAAAGGACAGCCACCATGAGTGCACAATCCATCTTTGAAATTCTTGGCGTTGAACTTCCGACCGGATCGGCGCGGGATGCTGCATTGATCGTGATCGATGCCCAGGAAGAATATCGCAGTGGCAGGTTGAAGCTATCAGGGCTTGAACCTGCACTGGACAATGTGGCCCGCCTGATCGCCCATTGGCGCGCGCAGAACGGCACCTTGATCCATATCCAGCATCACGGACAGGGTCTGTTTGATCCCGAAGGTCCGTATGCCAAGATCATGGACGAAGTCGCCCCGCGCGACGGCGAGCCGGTTCTGACAAAGAATGTACCCAATGCCTTTGGCGGGACTAATCTGCGCGACCTGATTGATCAGGCCGGATTGAAACATGTGGTGCTGGCCGGTTTCATGACACATGTCTGCGTGTCGACCACCGCACGTTCCGCCAACGAACAGGGATTGCAGGTCACCATCGCGGGGGATGCGGCCACCACACGCGACCTGCCCGCAACATCCGACCACGCTACTATCCCGGCCAAGGAATTGCACCGCGCCGAACTGGCCATTCTGGCCGATGCGTTTGCCAAGGTTGTGACGACCGGGGATGTTCTAAAAGCTTGATTGTAAATGCAAAACACCCCGCAGGATTGCTGCGGGGTGTTTTGATGAGTGTGAGCGCAATCAGTACGATCAGAACATATGCTGTCCGCCATTGAGCGACAGACAGGAACCGGTGATGAAGCCGGAATTCGGGCCACACAGGAACAGAACGGCCTGTGCGATTTCCTCGGCCTCGCCAAGACGACCAACCGGGATTTTGGCGATGATGCCTTCCAGAACCTTTTCCGGAACGGCGGCGACCATGTCAGTATTGATATAGCCTGGCGCGATGGTATTGACCGTCACACCCTTGCGCGCGACTTCCTGTGCCAGTGCCTTGGTAAAACCATGCACCCCAGCCTTGGCGGCGGAATAGTTGGTCTGGCCGAGCTGACCGGCCTGACCATTGATCGACGAGATATTGACGACCCGCCCGAACCCGCGTTCGCGCATGCCTTCAAGCACCGGCTTGGTCATATAGAACAGCGCGCTTAAATTCGTTTCGATCACCGATTGCCAATGGTCAACCGACATCTTGTGCATGAAGCCATCACGGGTAATCCCCGCGTTATTGACCAGAATATCAACCGGCCCGACTTCGGATTCCACCTGTCGAATGCCATCCGCACAGGCATCGGCATCGGCAACACTCCATTTGAAGGTCGCAATGCCGGTTTCTTCGGTGAAAGCGCGGGCAGCGTCATCATTGCCTGCATAGTTTGCAACAACCGTATGGCCCGCTTCCTTGAGCGCCAGGCTGATCGCCTTGCCAATTCCGCGTGTGCCACCGGTTACCAGTGCCGTTTTTGTCATGGTCGCCTCCCTAAACTTCAGTCATCCAATTCATGTATCGGTATCCCGTAGTTTGCCCTTCTACGATATGCGAAATTTTAATCCGCAAAACCAATTATAAACGTAACTTTATTTCCCATCCATGATTCATGTCACGTAAAATGCGTAAACTCTGGTCGAATTTCATCTGCGCCCGAGGGGATAAACAAACAGGGCAGCCCCCAAAGGAGGCCGCCCTGCACGTTTCATCCAATCAGATGGTTCGAAGCAATCAGCGTTCGACGCACAGTGCGACCCCCATGCCGCCGCCAATGCACAATGTCGCAAGGCCCTTTTTGGCATCGCGTTTCTGCATTTCGTACAGCAGGGTGGTAAAGACACGTGCGCCCGATGCGCCAATCGGATGGCCAAGGGCAATGGCCCCGCCATTGACGTTAACCTTGTCGGTATCCCAGCCCATGTCACGGTTCACCGCAATTGCCTGTGCGGCAAAGGCTTCGTTGGCTTCGATCAGGTCAAGATCACCAACCGACCAACCGGCTTTTTCAAGTGCCTTGCGCGATGCCGGGATCGGGCCGGAGCCCATAACAGCCGGATCAACCCCGGCGGTCGCCCAGCTTTTGATCGTAGCAAGCGGGGTCAGGCCGCGTTTAGCGGCCTCGTCAGCCGACATGACAATCAGGGCAGCGGCCCCGTCATTGATGCCCGATGCGTTACCGGCGGTTACCGTGCCTTCCTTATCAAAGGCCGGGCGTAGTTTCGCCATGCCTTCGAGGCTGGCACCATGACGCGGATATTCATCGGCATCAAAGACCACATCGCCCTTGCGCGAGGAAAGGGTAACAGGGGCGATTTCATCATTGAAGCGGCCGGATTTCTGGGCGGCTTCGGCCTTGTTTTGTGACGCGGTCGCGAAGGCATCCTGTTCTTCGCGGGTGATCTGCCATTTAGTGGCAATGTTTTCCGCGGTGTTGCCCATGTGATAGCCATTGAAAGCGCACCACAGGCCATCCTTGATCATGCTGTCGATGAATTTGACATCACCCATCTTGTGACCGGCACGCAGATTGGCAACGTGCGGCGACATGGACATGTTTTCCTGACCACCGGCAACGACGATTTTGGCGTCACCCGCCATGATCTGCTGGGCGGCAAGGGCAACGGTGCGAAGGCCCGATCCACAGACCTGATTGATGACAAAGGCGGTGGCACTATCGGGGATACCCGCCGCGATGGCCGCCTGGCGTGCCGGATTCTGTCCGGCTCCGCCGGTCAGAACCTGACCGAAAATAACCTCGTTTACGGCATCCGCCTCGACACCGGAACGTTCCAGAGCCGCCTTGATGGCAACAGCGCCAAGCTCGTGTGCTGGGGTATTGGCCAGCGAACCGCTAAAAGCGCCGATCGGTGTGCGCGCGGCACCCACAATTACGACGTCTGTCATGAAACCCTCCGATTATATCTTGAATACGTTTTTCCCCGGACCTTTACGATCCTGCTGATCGGACCTGCAATCCACCTACGATCTTATCGCGACGCAACAAAAAGCCAAGCATTGATACGCACCACTTTCGGACAGTCATCTTCAGCCATTCCGACCAAGGCCAAATATCGGCATATCCGATGCTGTTGCAGACCCTGTATTTAAGAGTGTGTGCTTATTGCCCGAAGTTCGCAAGGGCGCGGCGGCAATTGTGATAAACTGAAGGGCCGGGTACGCCATAACGCCCCGGTCCTATATCGATTAGCCTGTTATCTCAGCTCATAGATTTCGGTTTTGCCGTCGACAAGACTGTAAATTTCGAACGGGGCTTCCTTGATCCCGCCCATACCAGGCGAGCCCATTGGCATTCCCGGTAAGGTGATTGCAGAAATCGCCGGACGTTCTTCAAGCATCCTTAAAATGGTTTCGACCGGCACATGGCCGCTTATGGCATAGCCATCAATCATGGTCAGGTGACATCCCTGCAGGTCTTCGGGAATACCGGCCATAATGGCCAGCGAAGCAACATTTTCGTCTTCGGTGATTGTAACATCAAATCCGTGCTGCCGAAGGTAATCCCCATGCATTGTGCAGCAACCGCAATTCGGGTTTTTGATGATCCTGGCTTCGATACCCGCCGCATTGGCCGTAAATGACGGCAAGATAACAGCCGCCGTGACGGCAAAGGCAACCGCACTCAAGGTACGGGCGATTTGGCTTTTCATGGTTTTAAGCATCGTGATTATCCTCAAAGGTGATCAAAGAACACGGATGATGCCGGACATGCCGCCGACCTTGTGTTCGAGAATGTGACAATGGATCAGCCAGTCACCGGGATTATCGGCGAAAAAGGCAATATCGACCCGCTCGCCCGGCTTGATCAGTACGGTATCAAGCCACGGCTGGTGGTTGACGGGTGCATCGTTGCGGGCAAGCAAGCGGAAAGCATGGCCATGCAAATGGATCGGATGAAGCCATGCCGTCGCATTCATCAACGTCAGACGGCAGCTTTGCCCGCGCTCAAGTGTCACAAGTGGCCCATCCCCATCGCGGTCGGGATCACGCCCGTTAACTGCCCAGACATTGCCCGAACCAAACATGGAGCGCATCATGTTTCCCATACCCCCCGTCCCAGCCATCCCCGGCGAACCCGAGGCATCCATTCCCATGCGGCTCAGCATTTCCGGCGTGATATGGCCCGATTGCGTCATCTGTTGCAGGACCATATCGCCCATCATGCCGCCGCTATAGACCAGATCATGCCGGGTTGCCTGATCCAGATCAGGTTCGGGCACAGGATTGGGTTTTAACGCCATATCCCAGTCAGCTACCCCGTCACGCACGGCTTCGCCGGAAACAGCAAGGCTGGCGATCCTGTTTTCCATCCCGTCATAGAAGCGATCCATTACGGTAAACAACGTTTTGCCTTTCACCGGGATATCGATCACCAGATCAAGTCGCATCCCCGGCCCCAGCAAAAGCAGCGGCGCGTCATCCCGATGCGGTGTGACCGGATGCCCGTCCATGGCAATCACCGTCGGGACAAGGTCATCAAAGTCGAGGGCAAAGATACGCCCATTCGCCGCATTTAAAAGGCGCAGACGGATACGCTCGCCCGGCCGCACGGCCACCTCCCCGGGTGCCAGACCATTGACCGTCACCACATTGCCGATCCGCCCGGCATGACTGACATCATGCATGGCATTAAACCCGTCATCGATCATGGCAGTATCGCCAAGTCGCCAGTCATCAAGCATCCAGACCAGTTCGCGATCCACGCGCAACGGATCGGCTTCCTCGACAATCAGGGGGCCGTAAAGGCCACGCCCCAGTTGTTCGGTCGTGTTTGCATGCGGGTGGTACCAGTAGGTTCCCGCATCGGGCAGATCAAAGACATAATCAAAACTGCCCCCCGGCTTGACCGCATCCTGCGTCACACCGGGCACACCATCCATGGCATTGGGAATACGAAGCCCGTGCCAGTGAATGGTCGTTTCCTGCGGCAGGGTATTTTCCAGCCGGGCGCGCAGACGCTGCCCCTGCCGGATGCGAATTTCCGGGCCGGGAACCATGCCGTTATAGGCCCAGACATCGGTCTGAATGGCCGGGTTCGAAACAAGACTGGCGCGCGCAGCACCGGGACGCAAAAGCATATCGACGATATCGGGTGCAGGCGTTTCGCCCGCACGGGCAATAGCAGACCAAAGAGGCAGGCCACCCGTTGCAACAGCCCCGATGACAGTCGCCCCGCCCAGCAGGAAACCCCGCCGGGTGGAACAAAAGGAAGATTTGAAAGTCATCCGACAATCTTTCCTGAATTGGTTTATTGACTGCCGACCTGCCCGGATATCGGGCATGGCACGACAACACAACTCAACACATCACAACATCCTTGGCGGTCCATCAGGCCCCCAAGGGAAATCAGGTAAAATATCGGGGAGGCAACGGGTCTGGCACATGCGACAGGCCGGTTGCCCGATCAATGGCCGGTAAAACCATCCGGAAGCCAGCAGGCATCGCCATATTTTCAAACCCGGCAAGGTCGGGCATGACAACGATGGTACACAGGAAATGACAGGACGCAATCGCCGCCGTCATATCCGTACAATCATCACAGCGAATGGCATCGCGCATTTGGGCATCATGCAGGGGCGCACTATTGTTTACGGCAACAGAGATGCTGCGATAGGTGCCGGAACCGTCCCCCACCATATCGCCCGCACGCAAGACCGCGCTGCTGGCAAATACCAGCAGGGAGAGGGTCATTATAATGCGCAAAATGTTTTTCATGGTGATCAAGCTGTAGCTGTCTGATTGCCGCACGTCCATGACTTTGATCAAAGCGCGATGGTTACTTCGTCCTTAAGGACCTCGGTTACGATATAGGTGCGGTACCAGACGATGTTGTCGTCCGCGTCAAACAGGGTTTCGCATAGGGCGGTATATTCCGCCATGTCGCGCATATGCAGGACCAGAACACCGGTGACCTCGCCAGTGACAAGGTAGCATTGCCGAACGGCTTCAAGGGTGTGGACTTTTTTGATGAAGTCCTGCCGGTAGCGGTTGCCGTGGCGATGAAATTCCAGATTGATCACCGCAGTTAATGGCCGCCCGACCAGCGCGGGATCAATCACCGCCACGGTTTTGCGAATGACGCCAGCCTCGCGCATCTTGGCAACACGGCGCAAGCAGGCCGATGGTGACAGGCCAACATGATCGGCAAGCGTTGCATTCGCGATATCCGCGTTGTTCTGCAATATCCCAAGTATTTTGGTATCGATACGGTCAAGATCGGCCAATATCTGCAACTCCGAAGCGCAGTATGATAAAAGTACGCTTTATTATTGCACGGAAACACGTGATTTCGCCGCACAATAATATATCGACTGTGCGAGGATGCGCATCGTTAAATGACTGCCCCACATATGCCCCTCGTACCACCCAAGAAGCCCGGAACCTCGCGCCCCATGCATCGCTATTTCCTGAATTTGCTAAACCGCAGCCAGCGTTTGTTCATCACCCTGATCAAGGTCATGTTACCCGTCATGATCATTGTGCGGATTGCCGATGAATTCGGCGCGGTTGCCTTTGCATCCGACCTGCTGTCCCCCATCATGAGCCTGATCGGGTTGCCGCCCGAAGCCGGTCTGATCTGGGCAACATGTGCGCTGGTCAGCATGTATGGCGCGGTCGGGGCGTTTATCGGGTTATCCGCCCATCTGGATATGACAGCCGCCCAGCTAAGCGCGCTTTGCGCGATGATGCTGTTTGCACATGGGCTTCCGGTCGAACAGGCGATTGTCAAACGGGCCGGGGCCAGCCTGATCGCGACCACGGCCCTTCGGCTTGGCGCGGCGGTGTTTTACGCCGCACTGGTCACATGGATCAGCGATGCCACCGGCTGGCTTTCCGAACCGGTTGATTTTTCTTGGATGGCGGGCGGCGAGACGGCTGTGGTCGCCACCGGTATGGATGGCTGGATCGAATGGACCATCCAGACGATAAAATCGCTTGTCGTGACCTTTGGCGTGATTGTCGGCTTGCTGGTGTTGCTCGATATCCTTGATAAAACCGGCATTACCGAGCGCATCACGCGTGGCATGATGCCGATCCTGCGGGTTTCGGGATTATCGCGCGACGTCGCCCCGGTAACGACCATCGGTGTGTTGCTGGGCCTGACTTATGGCGGGGCGCTGATCATTAACGAGGCGCGCAAAAAGAACTTCCCGCCGCGCACGCTTTTCCTGTCGCTCAGTTGGCTGTCGCTGTCGCATTCCCTGATTGAGGATACGGCGATCATGCTGGCCCTTGGCGCGGATATCTGGGTCGTTCTGGTCGGGCGTGTGATCCTGACATTGCTGATCATTGCCGCCCTTGCGCGCCTGACGCTACGTTGGCAAACCAAACCGGTGGCGGCACCCGAAACCGGCTCCTGATTATTTCGTTTCCGCCAGCCAGTCGAGCACCGGTCCCCATGTTGATTTTTCGGCGCGCGATCCGACCATCATGCCGATATGACCTGCCGATGGGTGCAGTTCGGTTCGCACATCTTCCGGCAAGCTTGCGAAAAGGGCCTGTGCACTTTCAGGAGGGACGATCCGGTCATTTTCCGGGATGACGGCAAGTGTCGGGCAGCTGATATCAGCCGGGTTGATATCAATGCCGTCGATCTGCCATTCGCCCTTGGCCGGTTTGTTTTCGACATACCAGCCAATCAGGCAATCAATCGCCACCCGGCGGGTCAGCGGCACACCGTCATTGAGCCAGTCTTCAAGCGCGACAAAATCATCGGCCTTGGCCGAATTGGCCGGGATGGAGGCAAAGCGGCGGAATTTTTCACCGATCATAAAGGGATCGAGGCTGGCAAACAGGCTTTGCAGTACATCGACCGGCAGGCTGTCATGGATCGACAGCATATGGGGCAAGGACGGTGCGAAGGCCGCGGCAATGCGCCCCTGCGTCGGGCCAGCCGCCATGAAATCCCACGGCGTTGCCAGCAGGACCAGACGCGATACCTGTGCGGGGTCAAGCAAGGTCGCGGCCAGTGCGAGCACGCCGCCCATGCAATAGCCGATCATCGGCACCGGCCCGCCATTCATATCAGCGATGTCCTGAAGGGCGGTGACCAGACGGCCCGCGATGTAATCATCAAGGCCGTAATGGGTTTCTTCTTCTCCGGGATAGCCCCAATCGACCAGAAGCGGGCGGTATCCGGCCTTGGCCAGAAAACGTGCGAAGCTTCGTTTTTTATTCAGATCAAGGATATAGCCGCGGTTCACCAGCGACGGCACCAGCACAACAATGCCAAGCGGGCTTTTTGGTTTGGCTTCTTCGACTGCGCCGTAATCGCGGATGCGGGTTGTACCATCTTCCCAGATCACGGGCGCATCATCGGCCCCGCGTTTATAGCCATGTTTTTGATAGGCGCGCACACCATCATGAAACGCTGACTGACTGGCAAAGGCAACACGGTCCAGTGCCTGCGCGATATCATCAGGATGATGTTTTTCCATCTCGTTCAGGAGCTTCATCGCCTGATCCTGCAGTTCCGGCCTCCAGGGCAGATATTGTTTCCTGAAGATCGGCAAGGCGGCGCGCGAGCTCAACCAGCTCGTCATCTCGACTGCCAGATGCATCGCCAGCGGCCTTGGCCCGGCGCGACGATTGCTTGCCCTTTTCGGCGGGTTTGTCTGCTGTCGGTTTTGCGCGCTCATTTTTTCCCTGACCCGATTTATTGCTTTTGCATGTCTTGCCTTTGGTCGCTTCAGCCTTTCCTGCCTCTTTGGCGGTAGTGCCCGGATCGGCCTTTTTATCGACATTGGCCTTGCTGGTCGTGCCGGTCATTCCGGGTATCGCCATTTTTGACATCTGATGGATCATGGCCGCCATGGGATTGGCCGCCGGGTCCATCGGTGTGCCCTTCATCATTTCCGGAAGCGTTTCGGGCGTCATACCGGGTATCATTCCGGACATCATTCCGGGGAACCCACCCGGCACAGCCCCCGGAAGAGCACCGGGAAAAGCCCCGGGTTTCTGGCCGGTCGCCAATTGCCCGATCAGCTTGCCCCATGCCTCAAATCCTTCGCCGATCCGCGATGTATCGGCCCCGAGCGATGCATAAAGCCGCCCGATGGCGCTCGCCGCGTCGGCACCATCGGCTGTCGCGGCAACCTGTTCGCGCCAAAGATCCATGAATTGGCGGGCCAGATGATCGAGTTGATCATCAAGTTCATCATCGAGGTTATCATTTGGCAGATCGTCGGGATCGGGATCCTGATCCTTTTTCGCCCCTGTTTCGGACAATGTTGCTTCCCCCGGTTCTGGTTCGGATCACGCAGATGACATGCGCCTTGTCGCTGGCAAACACTATAGGCGGTTCGGGCGTGTCCGAAAACGAAATCCATTGCTGCGCGGCAACAACAGGGACCAGAGGTTGTTTTTCGCAGCGCACATCGCGTTGAACACTGGACACATTGGAATTTACACGGCACTCTTGTGCACGCTTGAGCAGACGCAAAATTCAAAATGCTGCGCAACATTCAGATTTGTGCAAACGCAAACAAGGTATTTCATACCGCACTGCCCAAGCCAGACGTCCGGGAAACAGGGAAGCAGGGAATAACGTCATGACCACGAAAAAATCAGATGATCAGGATCGCGTCGTTATCAAGAAATACGCGAACCGCCGCCTTTATAACACTGCGACCAGTTCGTATGTGACGCTTGACCACCTCTCGCAGATGGTCAAGGACAATACCGATTTCGTCGTTTATGACGCCAAGACCGGAGAGGATATCACCCGTCCGGTCCTGACACAGATCATTGTCGAGGAAGAAAACAAGGGGCAGAATCTTTTGCCGATCAGCTTCCTGCGTCAATTGATCGGATTCTATGGCGACAGTCTTCAGGGTCTGGTGCCAAGCTATCTGGAACAGGCGATGCGTTCGTTTGCGCATAATCAGGAACAGATGCGCGAATATATGCAGGGCACGATGCAGGGGATTTTCCCGTTCGGCCAGTTCGAGGAAATGAACAAGCAGAACATGGCGCTGTTTGAACAGACCATGAAGATGTTTTCCCCCTTCCTGCAGGAAGAGGCCGACAAGGCCAATGCAAGTGCCGAGGCAGCCAAAAATGGCAAACCGGCAAAAAATGACGCATCCCTTGATGACCTGAAAAGCCAGCTTGAAGCCATGCAGGCGCAGCTCAACAGTCTGGTCAACAACAAGGCCAGCAAGTAAACGGCCCAAAACCCGTTCATTTCAAAGCATCACGCAGAAAGCTCCGGATTTTCCGGGGCTTTTTTTGTTTTTGCCCGCATGTGTTGCGGCATCATTCCTGCATAAACTTTTCATTAACGTTTTTCACCGCCCGGCACCTGTCGCAAGGCGGCAATTTTTGCCGGGTTCAAGCCCCTTTGAACGGAGTCCCTTGCATAAGGCCAGTTAAATACCCCGGTTGAACGCACAAAACCGCAAAATGACATGACAGCGATAACGCCGATCCCCTTGCCCCCGGCCCGCAGGCCCGACGCTGCAAGTAGTGGAACAGACGGCCCTGCCGGGATCGGGATGGATGTCACTGCACTGGTTTCGCCTGTACGGGAAATCGCGCAGAACGGTGGCGCATGGCTTGAACCCCATGATCCTGGGGGCAGTGCAGCATTTTGGGCGCAGCTTTTGGGACAGCTCCTACCTCAGGAAAACCTTTTGCAACCTGCGGTCATTCAGGAATTGCATGCCAGCTATGCACGTCATTCCACACCTTACGGCTCAGAAAGCCATGTCTTTTTTTCGCCTAACGCACTAGACAACGACAGGCGAATTGACCTATATAGCTAGCTTCTGGCGGATCGCTGAGACTTCTATCTGACCAAAGTTCAGATATTTCTTGCAAGCAGACAACCTTCAAACCGGGTCACCCTGCTTGTGATAAATAGGCGAAATTAACAAGCCTGACAGCGTCCCGAGTGGGAATCAATAACTGGCGGTTGATAACGGAAAAATATGCAATGACTGAGATTGTATCAAACGAAGAACCGAAACGTGCTAATCGCGCAACCGATACGGACCGTTATGTCGGTCAGCGTATTCGCGAACGTCGCATCATGCTGGGTCTGTCCCAGCAGCAGATGGCCGATCTGATCGGCGTCACCTACCAGCAGGCTCACAAATACGAGCGCGGCATCAACCGCATTTCTGCCGGTCGTCTTTACGAAATCTCCCAGGTCCTGGGCGTTCCCGTCAGCTACTTCTATGAAGGTCTCGACGGCAACCAGGAAACCGAGCTTAATGCGCGTCAGCGCATGTGCCTTGAACTGGCGCGCAACTTTGCCAGCATCAAGCACGAAAAACACCAGGAAGCGCTGAGCCAGATGGCACGCGCACTGGCCGATCAGGCTGCCTAAGCCTGATCACTGCGATCTTCAGCATTGCTGCAAAAATCAGGCTGCCTTCCTTCGATGGCAGCCTTTTTTTGTGGCTGATCACAGGCACGATTTTTGTGATAGCGTCACGGCAAGACCAAGACAGGGGCAAACCGCATGACAGGCGATATCACACAATCCGGCCTGATCGATTTGATCGACCAGCAACGCAGCAAACTTGGCTATCTGTCGATATCGGCCCTTATGGCACTGACAAGGGCCGGGAATGCCATCCTTGATCCGTTTTCAACCCTGATCAGCATCCATGCCGAGATCGGGCGCGACAATATTTTCTATCCTGCCGTCCGGCTTGATGCCACCTCCCCGGAGATGCTTGAAATTGGCAGCCGAAATACGTTCTACGGCAACACGGTGATTGATGCCCAGACAGGACTGATCACGATCGGCAATGGCAATCTGTTTGGCGAGGGATGCGTCCATGTTGCCACCAACCAGCCCGGTGCAACGATCATTATCGGATCAGATGGCCGTTATCGCGGGTCAATCCATATTTCCGGCTTATCCGTTCTGGGTGATGGCAGCCAGATCCTTGGCAATATCATTGTCCGCGATGTGCAGCTTGGCGCGGGCGGATCATTTCGCCACCCGATTGCCGATGAACGCGGCGCGGTTTTAAAGGGGATTGGCGAGGGACGGGGGATTATCCTTGAAACAGGTCAGGTGATTGCCGGAAACGGCACCCTCGCCCCCGAAAACGTCCGCATGCAGTCCTTTTATCATCCGGATGCAAAATAGGGGCAGCCGATGGCTACCCCTTTGTCGCAAAACCCATGTCCGGCATCTATTGGTCGGCAATCACCAGATCATCGGAATGGATGACCGCGTTGCCGCGGCTATATCCCAATGCGGTTTCGATTTCCTGAGAAGAATGCCCCTTGATCATGCGGGTTTCCTCGGCCGAATAGGACGAGATGCCGCGTCCGATTTCGGCACCATCCGCATCAAGGATGCGTACCGCATCGCCGTGCTTGAAGCTGCCATCAACACCGGAAATCCCCGCCGCCAGCAGGTTTTTGCCTGCCCGCAATGCCTTTGCCGCACCACCATCAACGATGATCGCCCCACGGGCCGAAAGCGACGTTGCGATCCAGTGGCGACGTGCCGCAAGCGGGCTTTCGCTGGGCAGAAAGAGGGTATGGGGGCCGCCATCAAGCTGCGCCTTTAGCGGATGATAGATCGTGCCGCGCGCGATCATCATGCGGCACCCGGCTTTCATCGCGATTTCGGCGGCCTGCAACTTTGTCACCATCCCGCCGGAGCTGTAAATCGTCGGCGCAGCACCGGCCATACCCATGATTTCAGGTGTCAGTTCGCGAACGGTCGGGATCAGGGTCGCATCCGGGTTCTTGCGCGGATCGGCGGTATAGAGGCCATCAATATCGGACAGCAATACCAGCGTATCGGCCGAAATCATGTGCGCAACCTTGGCCCCAAGACGATCATTATCGCCAAAGCGGATTTCTTCGGTGGCAACCGTATCGTTTTCATTGATCAGCGGTACCGCACCGCGTGCCAGCAACGCATTCAATGTCCCACGCGCATTAAGGTAACGGCGGCGGCTTTCCATATCCTCCAGCGTCACCAGAACCTGCGCCATGATCAGGCCATTGCGGCCCAGTGCTTCCTGCCAGACCTGCGACAGGCTGATCTGGCCGGTCGCGGCAGCGGCCTGTTTGTCGGCAAGGCTGATGGTGCGGTGATCAAGCCCGAGCAAACGCCGCCCCATGGCGATCGCACCACTTGATACGACAATGACCTCGACCCCGCGTTCACGCAGAAGGGCGACGTCATCGGCAAGTGCTTCGAGCCAGGCGCGGCGAAGCTTGCCTGTATTTTCATCGACCAGAAGGGCCGATCCAACCTTGATGATCAGGCGTTTTGCATCTGCAAGGCTCACGGTTGGAAGCCCTCGTCTTCGCGGCCTTCCATCGCGCGGCGTTCGCGTTCACCGATGATGTGGCGACGCAATTCGCGATGGACTTCCTTGACCCCCTGCTGGGTGGCACCGGACACGATAAAGACTTTCTTTCCGATCCCCTTCTCAAGGATTTCGCGCTGTTCCTCGACCATTTCCGGCAGAAGCTGATCGGCCTTGGAAAGGGCGACGACTTCGGGTTTGTCGATCAGGATATCGGCGTAACCTTCAAGCTCCTCGCGCACCGTGCGATAGGTTCCGACCGGGTCTTCGTCAGCACAATCGATCAGATGCAGCAGGACTTCGCAACGTTCTATATGACCGAGGAACCGGGTCCCGATGCCCTTGCCCTCGGATGCACCTTCGATCAGACCGGGGATATCGGCCAGAACAAACTCGTGATCATCGATCTCGACCACACCCAGCTGCGGATGCAGGGTGGTAAAGGGATAATCGGCGATTTTCGGACGTGCGCTTGACGATGCGGCAAGGAAGGTGGATTTCCCCGCATTGGGCAAGCCGACCAGACCAGCATCGGCAATCAGTTTAAGGCGCAGCCAGACCGACATTTCCTCGTTCGGCCAGCCTTCTTCCGCACGGCGCGGGGCCTGGTTGGTGGAGGATTTGAAATGGGTGTTCCCCCGGCCTCCATCACCGCCCCGGCACAGCACAAAGGTCTGCCCGGGTTCAAGCATATCGACAATCAGGGTTTCGCGGTCTTCTTCAAGGATCTGCGTTCCGACCGGCACCTTGATGGTGATCGAGTTGCCCGAGCGGCCGGTACGGTTGCGGCCCATGCCATGCATGCCGATTTCGGCCTTGAAATGCTGCTGATAACGGAAATCGATCAGGGTGTTGAGGTTTTCGACCGCTTCGACAATCACGTCACCGCCGCGTCCGCCATCGCCGCCATCCGGGCCACCATATTCGATGAATTTTTCGCGCCGGAAGCTGACCGCACCGGCACCGCCGCGGCCACTGCGTACGTGGATTTTTGCTTCGTCGAGAAACTTCATAACCGGTCCTTTGGGCGATGCCCGTCAATCATTCCGCCCGGCCGGATCGCGATTTCGAAACAGATCGCCTCGCATCGACGGCACGGGAAATTTTCATATAACACATAAAACAAGGGAGGAATGATTGCTCATTCCTCCCTCGAAATCTTTGCTACGGATGAGCGCAGCCGACGGGAGGCTTACGCCTCGGCCGGAACGACACATACATAGGTACGACCCTTGAAGCCCGACTTGAACTGGACGTTGCCGCCAGCCGTCGCAAACAGGGTGTGGTCTTTGGCCAGGCCAACATTGTCGCCGGCATGGAACTTGGTGCCACGCTGACGAACGAGAATGTTACCTGCAACAACCGTCTGGCCGCCGAATTTCTTGACGCCGAGGCGCCGACCTTCGGAGTCGCGACCGTTACGGGAGCTACCACCAGCTTTCTTATGAGCCATGAAACTCTCCTAAAACTGCATCCCGGCCGATCAGGCCGTGATGTCCGTGATGCGCAGAACAGTCAGGTTCTGGCGATGACCATTTTTGCGACGGTAGTTGTGCCGGCGCTTTTTCTTGAAAACGATCACCTTGTCGCCCTTGGTCTGCTCGAGAACTTCTGCATTCACAAAAGCCCCTTTGACCAACGGAGCACCAACCTTCGGCGCACCGTCGCCAGCAACCATGAGAACTTCTTCAAGTTTCACGGTGTCACCAGCCTGGGCAGCGATCTTTTCGACTTTGATAACGTCGTTGGCAGCAACTTTATACTGTTTGCCGCCAGTTTTGATGATTGCATACATCGATATAGTTCCTGAAAAATCATTCTGGAAACGCACACGCGCGCTTCGGTGTCGCTGCTAACTGAAACCGAACCGCTGCGAGAGACGGCTGAAATACCTTTTTCCCCCGTCAGAGTCAACCGCAAAGCATGCCTTTTCCGGGCTTTGGCCATGGCCGGGGCGCATGGCAGAGGTTTGCTTCCCAACCCAACCCGGCCCAACCGGCAAAAGAGTTCGTGGAAAATACGTTTTCCCTCTTGCATTCTGGCTTAAGGATCGTTAAACAGCGCCTCGAACGCCAGACCACACATGCGGAGAGGTGCCGGAGTGGTCGAACGGGGCGGTCTCGAAAACCGTTGTACTAGCAATAGTACCGTGGGTTCGAATCCCACCCTCTCCGCCATTTTTCGCGCTTCGAACTTCAAAAAAAAAGCAAATATTCAGGCAAGCTCAGTACCTTTTGCCTCTCATCACGTAAGTGCGAGAAATCACAACTTTTACGCCTTACGCTCAAAGCTCGCAAAAACCGCCAAAGTTTCCTCACTCACGTGATGCTCGATCCCCTCGGCATCAAATTCGGCAATCGCGGGATCGACGCCCAATGCGATCAGGAAATTATAGACGATCTCGTGGCGTTTGCGACATTTCTCGGCAAGCTCCTTACCCTGATCGGTCAAGAAAATCGAACGGTATGGGCGTGAGGTGACAAAACCGTCACGCTCCAGGCGTTTGATCGTGTTATTGACCGTGGCCGCCGTCACGCCAAAGCGTTCGGCAAGGGCGACGGATCGCGCCTCGCCTTCTTCCTCGATCAGGTCGGCGATCATTTCTACGTAATCCTCGGTCACTTCGCGCGCATGGGCGTCGCGCAATTGCGCGAAAACTTCGGCCTTGTTGTGTCGCGGATGACGCGCAGTCGGATCGCCCATTCACAGCTCCTTTGAAATCCCCAAGCTCTTCATATCAACATAGTGCGCAAAAATCAATTTAGCCTTGACTAACTTTAAAAGTCCGCACATAAATAGAGGATATTGGCAGACTGATTTTAACTTGCATCACAGGACCGTCTCACATGTCGCTTCGCCGCATCGCCCGGAATTTCGGTTTTGCCCTTGCTGCCGTCTGCGGCTTTGTTGCCGTTTCGGTGACAGCTGCCTCTGCCAAGCCGATTGATGTTGTCGCCACGACATCCATGATCGCCGACGCGGCGCGTCAGGTTGCAGGCGACCGCGCAAAGGTCACCGCCCTGATGGGCCCCGGGGTTGATCCGCATTCCTATCGCCAGACACGCAGCGACATTGCCGCCATGGCGCGCGCCGATCTGGTTTTGTGGCATGGCCTGTATCTTGAGGCACAGCTTGAGGAATTCTTCCTTGATCTGGAAAAGCGCCGCAATGTCATTGCCGTCGGCGAAGCAATCGACAAGTCAAAGCTTCTGAGCCACGCACAATATAAAGGCCGCTATGACCCGCATGTCTGGATGGATCCGCAATTGTGGGAAACCGTGGTGCTGGCCGTGCGTGACGCGCTGATCAAGACCGATCCCGAGGGCGAGGCCACCTATCGCGCCAATGCCGACAAGCATATTGCCGATATCGAAAAGCTGATTACCTACATGCAATCGGTCACCAAAACCGTGCCGGAAAAAAGCCGTGTGCTGTTGACCGCACATGATGCCTTCAGCTATTTCGGGCGCGGCTATGATTTCGAGGTTCTGGGCATTCAGGGCATTTCAACAGAATCCGAAGCCGGCCTTCGTCGGGTCGAGGAACTGGTCGACACCATTGTTGATCGCAAGATTGCCGCGGTCTTTGTTGAAAGTTCCGTGCCGGAGCGTAATGTGCGCGCCCTGATCGAGGGGGCCGCCGCACGCGGCCAGAAAGTTGAAATCGGCGGCACGCTGTTTTCCGATGCCATGGGAGAGCCCGGAACTTATGACGGCACCTATATCGGCATGATCGACCATAACGCGACCCTGATCACCCGTGCGCTTGGCGGCGATGCCCCGGCCACCGGAATGCAGGGCAAACTGGCCGCCGGCTCCTGAGCCGCGCCACCGAAGGAACTGTCATGAGCAACGCAGAACTGATTGCAGAAGCCGGAAAGATCGTTGATGTCGCGGGCAAGGATGCGCCGCTGACGGTGCGTGGCCTTACGGTATCCTATGGCAACAAACCGGCGGTCTTTTCCGTCGATGCCTCTATCCCGGCGGGCTCCATGACCGCAATCATCGGGCCGAACGGGGCGGGCAAATCGACCTTCCTGAAAGGGACGCTGGGCGTCATTCCCCGCCTATCTGGCGAAATACGCATTTTCGGCAAACCGTTTCACGAGGCACGCGACCGGGTGGCCTATGTCCCGCAACGCGCCAGTGTTGACTGGGATTTCCCCGCACGCGTTATCGATGTCGTCCTGATGGGGCTTTATGGCTCGGTCGGGCTGTTTCGTTTCTGGCGGGCGCGCCACCGCCAACAGGCCATGGGATGCCTTGATCGGGTTGGCATGAGCGACTTCGCCACCCGTCAGATCGGGCAGCTTTCCGGCGGTCAGCAGCAACGCGTATTCCTTGCACGCGCATTGGCGCAAAATGCCGAATTTTACCTGCTGGACGAACCCTTTGCCGGGGTCGATGCCGCAACCGAACGGGCCATTGTCGCCGTCCTTAAGGACCTTAAGTCCGAAGGCCGGACAGTTGTTTGCGTGCATCATGACCTATCCACGGTTGCCGAGTATTTTGACCGCGTGCTTCTGATCAATGTGCGCCGCATAGCCGAAGGCCCGGTCGATACCACCTTTACCGCCGCCAATTTGCAGGAAACCTATGGCGGGCGACTGGCGACCACGCATATCGATGAATTGCGTCTTGCCTGATCACACGCCCGTCTCGGCAAAGCCATCGGAACCACTCAGATGAGTTTTCTTGATTACTTCATAAGCGCCCTGTTCCTTCAGGCCGGATATAACAGCGCCCTTGTCGCGGTTGGGGCCGGGTTGCTGGGCCTTGCCGGGGGTGGTGCCGGTGCGTTTATTTTCCTGCGCAAACGCGCCCTTGTTTCTGATGCGATCAGTCACGCCACCCTGCCCGGTGTCGGTATTGCGTTCATGTTGATGGTGGCCCTTGGCGGGGATGGCCGCTGGTTACCCGGCCTGATCATCGGATCGGCCATTTCATCGGGCATCGGGCTTTTGATGGTCGAATGGATTACCCGCCAGACCCGCCTGACCGAGGATGCGGCTATCGGGGCGGTTCTGTCGGTTTTCTTTGGGCTTGGCATCGTTTTGCTGACGATTATTCAAACCATGTCTTCGGGGCGTCAGGCCGGGCTTGAAAACTTCCTGCTGGGATCGACCGCTGGCATGCTGATCAGCGAGGCAACCACAATCGCCATTGCCGGCGCCCTTGCCACCGCCTTTGTCTTCATGCTGCGCCGTCCGATGACGCTGGTGGCATTTGATCCGGAATATGCCGCAACAACCGGCATCAATGTCCGCCATATTGATCTGGCAATGATGGGGCTGGCGCTGATTGTTACCGTGATCGGGCTTAAGATTGTTGGTCTGATCCTGATTGTCGCCCTTCTGATCATTCCGCCGGTTACCGCCCGGTTCTGGACCAATCAGGTCGGACCGATGATCGGTATTGCCGCCGCCATTGGCGGACTTGCCGGTTATATCGGGGCAGTGTTTTCGGCCGCCGCCGCGTCGCTCCCGACCGGGCCGATCATTGTTCTGGTGGCGTTTGGGTTCTTTGTCTTTTCCGCATTGTTTTCACCGCTTCGTGGCGGTCTGGCATCGGCCCTGCGTCATTGGCGTTTCCAGCGCCGCGTGCATCGCCGTCAGGGGCTTTTGGCACTGGCGCGACGCGAACCGATCTATGACGGATTTACCCTTCGCATCCTGCATCAGTCCGGCATGATACGGCCTGACGGGGTGGCAACCCTGCGCGGTAAAGCCGCATCACAAAAGGCCGCCCATGACGAAGCAAGATGGGCGATGGCGCGGCGCATCCTGCCCGATGATTCAGCGATTGAACGCTATGACGGTCTGACCCCGATCGAGGATATGATGACACAGGATCAGATCGACGAAATCGACCGCGTGATTGCCGAACAGACCGGAGCCCCCGCATGATCGACAATCTGATCACCGCCCTGGGGGCTGAATTTGTGCAACTCAGCCTGACACCAATCGTGATCGGTATTCTGGGTGCGGTTGCCTGCGCCCTGCCCGGGAATTTCCTTTTGCTGCGCCGCCAGGCCCTGATCGGAGATGCGATCAGTCATGTCGTACTACCCGGTATTGTCGTGGCATTTCTGGTAACCGGCACCATCACGGCCGTACCGATGATGATCGGTGCGGGCTGTGCCGCCATTGTTGCCGTC
Organism: Thalassospira xiamenensis M-5 = DSM 17429; assembly: GCF_000300235.2. Lineage (NCBI taxonomy): Bacteria > Pseudomonadati > Pseudomonadota > Alphaproteobacteria > Rhodospirillales > Thalassospiraceae > Thalassospira > Thalassospira xiamenensis. The sequence continues at coordinate 3,673,231 of NZ_CP004388.1, forward strand.
ATCGTGATCGAGCTTGTCAAACGGCTTGGCCGGGTTGAGCCGGGGGCCGCGATGGGGCTTGTTTTTACAACCCTTTTTGCCGCCGGCGTGCTGCTGCTTGAAATCACAGACACCAGTTCGGTGCACATCGATGTGCAACATGCGTTGCTGGGCAATCTTGAAAGCCTGATCTGGTTTGATGCCGAAGGCTGGCAATCGTTGCTTGACCCGGCGGCTCTGGCAACACTTCCGCCTCAGTTACCGCGACTGGCGGTCGTTCTTTTGGGGATCGTGCTGTTCATCACGCTATTCTGGAAAGAATTGAAAATATCGACCTTTGATGCCGCCTTTGCCGAGGCGATTGGCATTCGAACCCGTGCGCTTGGATTTGCGCTGGTTGTCGCCACCGCAATTGCCGCAGTTGCCGCCTTTGATGCGGTCGGATCGATCATTGTGATTGCGATGTTTGTCTGCCCGCCTGCCGCAGCCCGCCTGATGACCAACCAGCTTGGCCGGCAGATCGGATGGAGCGTTGTGTTTGCCGTAATTTCGGCAGTTCTGGGTTATGTCTTTGCCGGATACGGGCTGGGCTGGTTCGGGTCGCCCTATGCGGTCAGCGCGGCGGGCATGATTGCCACGATTTCCGGTATTATCCTGTTGCTGGCCTGTCTGTTCGGACCGCAACGCAAACGCACCGGCCAGCGCGCCGAAGCGTAAAGGAGGCTTGCATGACAATGACAAAACGGACCGGATCAACACTTGATCTCAAACGGGCATCGCGCCGATTGGCAAAAATCCGCCGCGCGATTGCCGCCGCCCGCAAGCTGGGTGCCTGAAACCGGCACCAGTTTGATCTCGCCCTGAGCCTTCCAGAACGGCATACTGGGAGCATGGTGAAATCTGCATTCTATCGCTATCTGTCGGCTGCCTGTTTTAGCTGTCTGCTGTCGGGCATGGCGGGTGGCATAGCATTACCTGCAAAAGCACAGGAATTCAGAACCCTTGCAGACATCGAACGTGACCTGAACCGTTATGGAAAGGTTGCCCTGCACAGTTTCGCCGACCGTGTTTCCTTTCTATCGATCATTGATCGGACGCTTGGCCTTGATAACATAAAAGGTGCGGATCTGCTGTTTGCCAAACTGCCGCAGTCACCCTTTACCGTATCGGGACGCCGCGGCAACAATCAGGCAGTACCGTGCCAGATTTTCATTCCGGCAAAAATCGCACCGGGTAGCGGGACTGAAATTTTTGCCGACCTGATGCGCGGCTGGTTTGGCAATCAGCTTCACTATTCCAGCAGTGCCGATCTGACCTATGGCTGGTTGATGCGCCACGAAGTGCGCCATTGCGATCCGTCACATTTTGGCGATGGCGGCAACAAGGAACGTGATAACGAAATCGAAGCAGATCTTTTCGCGCTAAACGTTATCACCGATCCGGTTGTTCGTAAAAAGCTGGCGCAGGATGCGCTGGCATTTCGCATGATCACCGCGACCCTGCTTGCCAGCAGCAGCCATATGACCGGCCTGTCACTGAAACGTGCCTTGCATGACACACAATCAGGAAACGATCCGACGGCTGCCGACGAAATCGCAGCCCTTCTTGCGGCGCGACAACAAGTCTTCGATCACGCCAAAGCCATCACCACAGGTGCCCGTCCGACCAATCACGATATCATTCGCGCCGTGATCGAACTGGCAGGCACGCAACAAGGCAATCTGCTGGTTGCGGAAATTCTGGTAGACCTTGATCAGGCCATCGCCCATTTCGCCCCCGAACTGCACGACCGGAACAAATCAGTCCAATAGCACCTGAACAAAAATCAGGCCGTCTTGCGCCAGAAAGTCATCGCCAGACACTGATCACGGTCAAGGCCGACTTCCTTGCGCCATATCTGATGAATGGATTTATAGCTGGCCTGCTCGACCCCGGCCCAGCAATAGACACGCGCCCGATCCTTGGGCACTTCGATACGACTGACCGCCTCGCGGATCGGACTGGTATCGGTTGCGGGATGGGTATCACGACACACCCATTCAATCGCGATCCGGCTTTTGGTGGCCAGATCGATGATGTCAGCCGAACTTTGTATCTCGATCAATGCATGGCCGCTGGCATGTTCGGGCAGTTCTTCAAGATAACGGCCAATCGCCGGAAGGGCGGTTTCGTCACCTGCAAACAGGAACCAGTCGGCATCGGGCAGTTCCCCACCCAGCGGCCCGGTCATGCCGATCCGGTCCCCCGGTTGCGCATGAAGCGCAAAGGCAGACCCGGGGCCGTTATCGCCATGCATGACAAAGTCCACCTCGACCCAGCCTGCCTTGGCATCGATCCGGCGGATGGTGTAAACCCTTGGCGCAACCGCATTTTCACCTTCGGGCCAAACCACCATGCCATTGGGGGCCAAGGTCGGCCATTGTGGCTCGACAACATCACGTGGCGGGATCAGAAGGCGCATGTGAATGCCATCGCCGTCGTAAAATTGCAGATCATCCCCCGCCAGCCGCAATCGGCGCATATGCGATGACAGGTCCGTCACACCAATTACACGAAGTTCCCGGAAGTTCGGCAGCTTGCCGTTGCTTTCCCCCGCCCCCTTCCAGCGGCAGTCAAGATCGGCTTCGGGTACGATGCTTTGCAGGATGGCAATAAGTGCTGCCTTCATCTGCGCAACACCGGCCTCGCTTTTTGAGCCGACTTCGATATCAAGGTGCTTTTCACCGGGCCGCAAAATCAGGTGCCCGACCGAAAGTGAAATCTTCGCACCGTTGTCATCGTTCGTCACATCACAATCGTGTTCGGCATAATAGGCCGCAACCGCATTTGCGGCATCGGCACTTGCGCTCAGAACGATGCGGGTTTTGGCAATCAGCGGGCTGTCAGACTTTACAGGCATTAGATGACTTTCGGTGGCGGTTGGCGGCAAAGATTGACCGTGCATCATTGATAATAAAACTGATAGGCATTCTCAATAAAATTATTGTCATTGCAATCGCCGGGTCATGTTACATCATGGCCTGAACCGCACCGGCCCGATGCATGCCAGACACATGAGCGGCCGGAAGTCCATGATCCATAAAGACGAAACAATGCCATGACCGATAAAATCCGCCGCCTGAAGTCCTTTGAATTCGCCACTGCCGTTGATTGGGCCGCACAGGAAGGCTGGAATCCGGGTTTTTCGGACGCGGATGCGTTTTTCAATACCGACCCGCTGGGCTTCTGGGGGACGTTTGACAAACAGGGGCTGGCCGCCGTGATTTCAGCCGTGCATTACAATTCGGATTACGGATTTGTCGGCTTTTACATCTGCCGCCCTGATCGTCGCGGCGAAGGCCTTGGTTTGCGGCTTTGGGAAACCGTGCTGGGCGAGGCGGTTGCCAAAACAATCGGTCTTGATGGCGTTGTCGATCAGCAGGAAAACTATCGTAAATCCGGCTTTGAGTTGGCCCATCGCAACCTGCGCTTTGGCGGCGTGGTTACGGCACAAAACCCGCAAAACGACGACCTGTTCGAACTTCTGATCAATGATATCGCCATCATTGATGCCTTCGAACAGACCTGCAACCTGTTCCCCGAAAGCCGGATCGAGTTTCTGCGCGGCTGGATTTCTGCGGAAAAGCACATCGCACTGGCCCTTCGCGGCCCGATGGGATTGCGCGGCTATGGCGTGATCCGGCCGTGTCGCACAGGGCATAAGGTCGGGCCGCTTTTTGCCGACAATATCGACGATGCCCGCAGCCTTTTCCATGCCCTGCTTGCCACCCGCAAGGAACAGGATCAGCCGGTCTATCTGGATATTCCCGATGGAAATGAGGCTGCACGTGTGCTCGTTGAAGAACACGGCATGCAGGCGGAATTTGAAACCGCGCGCATGTATCGCGGCAAAGCCCCAGAACTGAATCTTGAAATGACGTTTGGCATTACATCGTTTGAATTAGGCTGACTATCCTTACCGGTGGGTTGAGCCCCCGACAAAAGTCGACTAACAAACGTATAGTATGTCCTAGACATTCGCGATAAGCATATAAGCGGATCGGGAAGGCACAGACATGGATTGTTCGCGCCGAGCGAACGAATTATGCCGGATTTTATCCGCTTGCTATGGAAAATCCGTCTGCAACCTCCCAATTTGATGGATTGAAACGGAAAATATAACCGCCAACACCATGACACGTATCAGGGGTACCGCGTTTTGATGTTTGCCAGAACAGAATGGCTGCCTGACAGCCTGGAAGAAAGATTGCCTTTTTCGATCCCGAACCAGCTTTTGCCGCATGAATTCATAACGCCGGAAAACGTATAAGCATCATGGATATTGCAACACTTATCGGGATCGTCGCCGGTATGGGGGTTATCTTTGGCGCCATCCTTATGGGCGGCAGCCTGAATGCCTTTGTCGATCTGCCATCGATCATGGTTGTTTTTGGCGGCACGGCGGCGGCAACGCTGATTAAATTCCCGATGCGTGATGTGATCAAGTCGCTGAAGATCGGGATCAGGATCGCCTTCAAGAATCCAAAGGAAGATCCGCTGTCGATCTATGAAAAGGCCATCGAACTTTCAACACTGGTGCGCAAGAACGGCCTTCTGGGGCTTGAGAATGTCGAGATTGAAAACGACATCATGGCACGCGGCATTCGCATGTGTGTCGACGGCCACAGTGGCGAAGTCATTCGAAGCTCGATCTCGAGCGAGGTCGAAAAATCGATCCAGAATGACGAGCTAGGCGAACTGATGTTCCGCGGGATTGGTGATACCGCCCCGGCCTTTGGCATGATCGGCACACTGGTCGGTCTGGTGCAGATGCTGGCCAACCTGTCGGACCCCGATGCCATCGGCCCGGCCATGGCGATTGCGATGCTGACCACTTTTTATGGTGCGGTTCTAGCCAACCTGATTGCGCTTCCGGTTGCCGACAAATTGGCCCTTAAGGTCGAACAGCTTAAAAGCACCAAGCAGCTGATTATCGAATCTGTGGTCCAGATTCAATCAAGCCAAAGCCCATTGGTGATGAAGGAAATTCTTGGTCCCTATTTGCCGGGCGGTATTCCCAAAGATACCGACAGCGAAGGCGGCGAATAAACCGCGCAACATTCATTGACGACAGATACATAAGGCAACAGGCGTAGAAGATGGCAAAGAAACCGGCAGCAGGAGCTCCCGCATGGATGGCGACATTCGCCGATCTCATGTCATTGCTGCTTGTGCTGTTTGTTCTGTTGCTCACCTTTGCCGAAATGGATGTCATCAAATACAAACAGATTGCCGGATCGGTCAAAACCGCGTTTGGCTTTAGCAAGCAGGACGAACTGGCCGGTGTTGTCGAACTTGATGGTTCGATCCTTGGCAAGGCGCTGAAACAGCCGACCCCTGACACCCCCCGCATTGTTTCCAATATCCCGCCCGTCGAAACGCCGGAGGTCGAGATAAAGGAAGGCGACAGCAAATCTGAAAAGGCCGAGGCCCTCGAAGAAACACTGGAAACCGTGCTTCATAAAATGGGCATGACAAACCAGATCGGCGTTGATCGAAAAGACGGCGACGTGGTTGTCCGTTTTCCAAACGAGATTGCCTTTCCATCCGGCTCGTCGGGGATGACAGCGGAATTTGCGGCCATCCTGAACCGGCTTGTACCGGTCATCAACCAGACCGAAGGTCAGGTCGTGGTTTCCGGCCACACCGATAACATTCCGGTATCGTCAAATTCGCCCTATATCTCGAACTGGGATTTATCGGCGGCGCGGGCCACATCGGTCATCCATTACATGATTGATCAGAATGGCACCGACCCGGCCCGCATGGTTGTGCAGGGCCACGGTGACAGCCGCCCGATTGCCGACAACAGCACCCCCGAAGGCCGGGCACAAAACCGACGCGTCGAAATCATGATCGAAATGGTCGATGACGCCGGAAACAATAGCGGCGCGACGACATCCGGACCGACCGGTGGCACAAACACGGAAACAGGCAGTGGTGGCATTCCATCACCCGAACAACGTCGAAGCTTTTCAGTACCGGGCAACCAGTAATCATCGGATGCAACCGGGTGACAAAACCCGATAAAGCAGGCAAGCTTGGTGGAATGACAACGCGGTCGCCAAAAAAACTATCCGTCCTGTATGCCGATTACAGTGATCGGAACATCAAGGCAGTGCAGACAGCACTTGAACCGCTGCATCTGGCGGCCTTTCATGCCAGTGACGACCGCGACGCCATCATCGAACTGACCCGTACGCACCGCCCGGATCTGATTCTGATCGGTCTTTATCTGGACGGTATTCGCGGTATTTCGACCATTCGCGACCTGCGTCAAAGCGCGTCGGATGCCGATCCATTCTGCAATCAGGTCCCGGTCTTGCTAGGCGCGCCAAAACTGGATCGTCGCGCCATGCGCGATGCGGTCGAAGCCGGGATTGAAGGCGTCTTTCGCCAGCCGGTCGACGCCGACCGTTTGCGCAAGATCGTTCAAACCGTGATTAAAAAGCCGCGCCGCTTCGTATTCGAAGGCAATTATTTCGGCCCGGCACGCGAAGGCGATAATGTCGCCGAACCATCGCGCAAAATACGCCAGCCCCGCAATGCCAGCGCCCTGATCGACCGCGAGACTGAAAAACCGGCCCGACGTCATGACGACATCAAATCGCCTGAACCTGCCGAGGAACCGGCATCGGACCAGAATGGCGAAAAGCCCGCAGCCAAACCGCGACCGTCGCGGTCCGTCACCCTGAAACCTGCGATGCACTCCAAAACATCATCACGCAACGCTGCCACGGTCACACAGACGTTGGACACCAAACGCCCCACCAGTGCCAAGATCGGCATTGAAACCTCTGATGCCAAACCGGGGAAAACGCAGCGCGATTATAACCTTGATGCGGCAGAATCCGTGCGCGCGGTGCTTTCCACCGTGCCGCAACCGGTTGAAACCGCCAAACTGACCGATGACAGGGCAGAAGACACAGACCCGGTCGAGACCAGCATTGATGAAAAGCTGGTTGAAATCGATCTGACCGAAGCCCTTAAGGGGCATCGGCTTTGGGTTGATACCGGCGGCAAGGAGGGGGCGATGATGTCGATCCGGCACGCCGATCTGCGCGATGCCGATCTTGAAGGCATCGACCTGACCCGATGTGCCTTGCCGCATGTGTCATTTCGCAATGCCAATTGCAAAAAGGCGGTGCTGCGTCGTTGCGATATGACGGCGGGCGATTTCATCGGCTGCAATCTGGATCATGCCGTGCTTGCCGCCACCCGTCTTTCCGGTGCCAGCTTTACCGATGCCATCTTGCGCAACACGGTGTTTCTCGGCTCTGATCTGGCAGGTGCGTCATTTCGCGCCATGACACTGCACAATTGCGATCTGAGCGGTGCCAATCTTGCCCAAACCGATTTCCGCGATGCCGATCTGTCCACGGCGAAGGGATTGTTCGCCGAACAGATCCAAGGCGCACGGATCAACGCCAATACCCGCCTGCCGCGTGACATGAAGCTCAAGGATTAAGGATCAGGCTTAAAGCCTAGCGCCGACCAAACATCTTTTCGATGTCGTGCAGTTTCAGTTCAACATAGGTCGGGCGGCCATGGTTGCACTGCCCTGAATGCGGGGTGGCTTCCATCTGGCGCAATAGTGCATTCATTTCATCAGCATTGAGCTTCCGCCCGGACCGCACCGACCCATGGCACGCCATGGTCGCACAGACATACATCAGCCGGTCCTTAAGGGCCATGCCCTGCCCCAGTTCGACGATCTCGTCGGCCAGATCGCGCACCAGCCCCGCAACATCAACCTTGCCCAGCATCGCGGGCACTTCGCGCACCACCAGCGCACCGGGGCCAAACGGCTCGATCACCAACCCCAATTCGGCAAATTCTTCGGCACGCTCAGCCACCCGTTCGGCAGATGCCTCGTCCAGTTCGACGACTTCGGGCAACAGCAATCCCTGCCGTTTAACGCCATTTTCCGCCAGATCGGCCTTCATGCGTTCATAGACAATACGTTCGTGGGCGGCATGCTGATCAACAATCACCAAGCCATCGCGGGTCTGGGCGATGATATAATTGGCATGCACCTGCCCGCGCGCAGCACCCAGCGGATGATCAACAAATTTGGCGACATCAGTGTCATCAATCCGTCCCGACGGGGCGGCACCGGCATACCCGCCACCATATCCCCCGGCCAGCGCACTGGCCGCAGCCGCGGCAAAACCACCATTATCACCGCCGGTCTCTCCACCGGCAAAATCACGCCCGCGATCAAACAGGCCACCAAACGAGGTTGCCGGTGCCTGTGCCGCGTAATCGCGCTGTATGGCTGCCGAACCTGGATGGCTGGGTTGATAGAACCCGAAATTATACCCGCCCGAGGCGGGGCGCCCGCCGCCATAGGGCAAAGAGGGTCCGTCACCTTCGCGCCGGGCTGCGCCCAGCGCCATATCGGCCACCGTGGTCGATGCCCGGTGCCCGGCCCCGGCCAAGGCGTGTTTGAGCGCGCCGACGATCAACCCACGAACCATGCCCGGATCACGGAACCGGACCTCGGTTTTGCCAGGATGGACGTTGACGTCAACATCACGGGGCGAAAGTTCAAAAAACAGCGCCAGCAACGGATGACGGTCGCGCGCCAGAAAATCCTGATAGGCCCCGCGCACAGCACCCTGCAACAGCCGGTCCTTGACCGGGCGGCCATTGACAAACATGAACTGCATCTGCGCATTGCCACGGTTCAATGTCGGCACCCCGGCATAGCCGGTCAGGCGAATGCCTTCGCGCTCCGCCTCGATCTGAAGCGCGTTATCCTGAAATTCACGGCCCATGACGGCCCCCAGCCGTTTCAGGCGGGCATCGAACAAATCACCTTCGCAGGCCGGGTAATTCAAAATCTGCTTGTTGCCGTCCCCCGACAGGGTAAAGCCAACATCGGGCCGGGCCATCGCCAGCCGATCCATGATTTCGCGCGCATACATCTGTTCCGTCCGCGCGGTTTTAAGAAACTTCAGGCGCGCGGGTGTCGCATAGAAAAGGTCGCGTACCTCAACCCGCGTACCAAACGGGTGGGCCGCCGGTTCCGGTACGCTTTTCGCCCCGCCTTCGACCGTCAACGTCCAGGCATTTTCCGCCCCGCGCACCCGGCTGGTCAGGCGCATCCGCGATACCGATCCGATGGATGGCAAGGCTTCGCCGCGAAACCCCATAAAACCGATATTGAACAGATCATCATCGGGCAGCTTGGACGTCGCGTGACGCTCAACCGCAAGGCCAAGTTCATCGGGCGTCATGCCCTTGCCATCGTCAGTCACCGACAACAGGGTCCGCCCGCCATCGCGCAAGGTTACGTCTACCCGCGTTGCCCCGGCATCCAGGGCATTTTCCACCAGTTCCTTCAACGCCGCGGCCGGGCGTTCAACCACCTCACCGGCGGCAATCTGGTTGATCAGGTTCTGGGGCAGGACGCGCAAGGTCATGAAGGGAAATGCTCGTTATACGGGGTGATATTATTGTGATTGAAACGAACCTATCAAAGCACAAAGCGCGGCGAAATGCCTTTCACCGCGCTTTGTACATTTTAAAGTCAGGATCGGCTTAAAACGCCAGATCGCCTTCGGGTTTACCCACCACCGTCACGGTAACATTGGCCGGATCAAGCAGTTCGCTGGCAACCCTATTGACGTCATCAAGGGTGACGGCCTCGACAAGGCTGTTGCGTTTATCAAGGAAGTCCATACCCAGATCCTGCATCTGCATACCGACCAGCATGCCCGACAGATTGCCAAGGCTGGTAAAGCGCAGCGGAAAGGCCCCGGTCAGATAGGATTTGGCGTTATCGAGTTCTTCCTGCGACACGCCTTTGTCCTTCATCTTCTGCCATTCATCGCCAATAATCGACAGGCTTTGGCCGATGGCATCGTTGCGCGTCGCAACCCCACCGGTGATCAGTTCCGCCTTGTCCATATCGGCCAGATAGCTGTAAACGCCGTAAGCAAGACCGCGCTTTTCACGCACTTCTTCGGTCAGGCGCGATGAAAAACCGCCCCCGCCAAGAATATAGTTCATGACATAGGCGGCATAGAAATCCGGGTCCTTGCGCGCAATGCCCTTCTGGCCCCAGACTGCCTGGCTTTGCGGAATGTCCTGCTGGATGACCTCGACCCCGCCAAATTTCGGCGTGACTTCAGGAATGGCCGGAAGGTCGCTTTTGTCCGGCAATCCTCCAAAGGCTTCGTCAAGCAATGGGCCGAGTTCCTCGGCCGTGATATCGCCCGCGACCCCGATCACCAGATTGTCACGCGCCATGGCATGACGGACAAATTCACGGAAATCATTGGCGTTCAGGCTGCTGACCGATGCCATCGTGCCCGATACCGGATTGGCATAGGGATGATCGCCAAAGATCGATTTGAAAAACGCCTTGCCGGCAATATCGCCCGGATCATTTTCCGCCCGGCGCAGGCCCGAAATCACCTGTGCACGGATGCGTTCAACCGCCTCGTCGTCAAAGCGCGGCTCGGTAAGCGCCAGACGCAGAAGGTCAATCGCCGTGTCACGTTCGCGCGTCAATGTCACCATCGATCCGGAAAAATCATCGCGACCGGCATCAAAGGAAATGCTGATCGACCGATCTTCCATTTCGGTGCGGAAGGTCTGGCTGTCCATTTCGCCAGCCCCCTCGTCGATCAGGCCCGACACCATATTGGCAAGGCCCCTCTTGCCTTCCGGGTCGGTCGCGGAACCGGCCCCCTTGAAGGCAAAATCAACCGTCAGAAGCGGGTTCAGGTGATCTTCGATCAGCCATGCGGTAATGCCGCCATCCGATGTGACTTCCTGTACTTCGACAGCCCTTGCGTGGCTGGCAAATGACGTCATCAACAGGGTGGCCGATGCCAGCCCCAGCAGGGTTTTGCGCATTTTCATCACCGGGATTGTCTTTGCAATATAGCTCATGATCAATGCACCTCCTGCTCGCCGGTGACCGGCGCGGTTGGCATGCCGTTCACCGGGCCGCCTTCGGGCGGCTGCAACCAGCCGGTTACTGAACGTTTATCGTCAAATACCGATTTGGCAGCTTCGTTGACCTGCTCGACCGTTACCGACTTGATCCGATCCGGCCAGCTTTCAACCTGATCGACGGTCAAACCAACCGCCAGCGCTTCGCCCAGGGTACGCGCAGCCGCCGAAAGGGAGTCACGGGCAAAAACCGCACTATCAAGAAGCTTCTGCTTGGCACGCGCCAGTTCTTCCTCGGTCACGCCATTTTCCGCAACCTTGGCAATTTCGGCATCAACCGCCTTTTCGAGATCGGCCAATTCGACACCGTCGCGCGGGACGGCATACAGGCCAAAGCTTGCCAGATCAACCGCAACCGGGTCATAGAAAGTCCCGGCACTGGTCGCAATCGACTGATCGACAACAAGCGAGCGGAAGAAACGGCTGGTCGTGCCCGATCCAAGGATTTCGCTCAGGACCTCAAGCGGGGCGGCCTGATCGGCATTTTCGCTGTTGTAGGACGGTGCAAGGCAATAGCGCGACATGGATGCCTGCCCGACGCGCGGATCGGTCAGCGTTACCTTGCGCGGGGCATGCTGGGTCGGTTCCTTGACACGGTGGCGGGTGGCAACGTCGCCCGCCGGAATGACACCATAATATTTTTCGGCCAGCGGTTTAAGCTGATCCATGGCGATGTCCCCGGCCACGACCAGAATGGCGTTATTGGGCGCATACCATTTGCGATAAAACGCCAGCGCGTCATCGGTCGACAGGGTTTCCATCTCATTGAGCCAGCCGATGATCGACCGGCCATAGGGATGGGCCATATAAAGGGCAGCCCGCATCTGTTCACCCAGAAGCGCACCGGGGTTGTTATCAATCCGTGATCTGCGTTCTTCGATGATCACGTCGCGTTCGGGTAAAACCACATCATCGGAAAGCTGAAGATTCTGCATCCGGTCGGCTTCCATCTGCATGACCATTTCAAGCCGGTCGCGCGCGATATTCTGGAAATAGCCGGTATAGTCCCATGCGGTGAATGCATTGTCATTGCCGCCATTGCGCGCAACGATCTTGGAAAAATCACCCGGGGCAATGTCCTTCGTACCTTTGAACATCAGATGTTCAAGGAAATGGGCAATCCCTGATACACCCTCAGTCTCGTCGGCGGATCCGACCTTGTACCAGACCATATGGGTTACGACCGGGGCGCGGTGATTTTCCACCAGCACAACCTGCATGCCGTTATCAAGGGTCATGGTTTGCGGGCTGAAAACCGCCGCCCCGGCCAAATGGGGGCTTAGGATCATAAGAACAGCGGCAAGCAGGCCAATTGGCCCGCGCGCAAATATCGAAATCGGGGATCGGGTCGGAAATGTCATTACGTCATCCCAATGCTATAAGCAGGATCGCCAGGAAGCAGGCAGGGTGCCTGATCTATACGGCAACGGACAAGTTTTGATTAAGAACTGAATATGACAGAACAAGGGCGCGGAAAGACCGCGCCCTGCCATAATTCGAATTTTGTTCTATTTCCGGGACAACTCACCGGAAAGTGACCGCAACACCCTAGAAGATATCTTCCAGCCAGCCTTTCTGACGGCGTTCGATGACCGGTGTTTCACCTTCGGAAACCGACTCACCCAATGCCTGCTGATCGCGGATGCGCTTGGCTTCGGCTTCGGCGTCGACCTGGGTACCAAATTGCGGCTTTTCCTGCCAGAAGATCAGCTTGTCGACGACGCTGTCGCTTTCTTCGATAAAGATCGATGTTTCACGATCAACCGTGGTGCGGATTGCCGGATCGGCATATTGCGCACCCGACTGCGACAGCAGGGCAACCTGCCCCTGACTGCGATTGCCATCGGTGATATCACGCTTGACCGCGTCCGGGTCTTCACCGGTCAGGATACGACGCGCCTGATCGGTGGTCGTGCCGGTCTGCGGGCGCGGTGCGCCCGGTTCCGGAACACGCAGCGTGAAATCAGGCGGCAGGCTCAGCGGTGCACGGGAAACAACCTGAAACTCGTCCGGAGCCGTTTTGTTCAGACCAAACGTTTCACGCGTTGATTCACAACCGGACACGGCAAATGCCAAACCGCCCAGCAGCGCAACTTTGAAAATCGATGTCGATAGTTTCCGGGCCATTGATGCCTCTTTACCACTCAGTCTCCGGCACGCAAATGCCGGATCAAAAATTACCTGGATGATTTTTTACCGCCAAACAGGGAATCGATCAACAAAAGGACTGCACCAATCGTAATTGCGCTGTCCGCAATGTTGAAAACCGGCCAATGATAGCCTGCAACATGCATATCGATAAAGTCGGTTACCGCCCCGTGACGCAACCGGTCAACAAGGTTGCCAACCGCCCCGCCAACCACAAGCGCCAGCGCAATGCCCAACAACCGGTCGCGCGTCCGCCACATCCAGATCAGGAAGCCGACGGTAATTGCCGCCGTCGCCAAAATCATGACCCACGGCGCCTGCCCCTGGAACAGGCCGAATGAAACGCCACTGTTCCATGCCAGCAGGAAATTCATGAACGGCGTGACTTCGATCACGCGATGCGGGTTTGACAATCCGTCAATCGCCAGCTGCTTGGTCCACTGATCGACGGCAAAGACAACCGCAATAATGACCAGCCCAAAGACAAAGGCACGATGTTTCATCAACACTCTTTCTGTCTTGCCTGAACACGGTCTTCCGAATGGACAGACCAGAACCGGAAACGGGCCGCCTTATTGGGCGGCCTCGATCCCCATTTCATCAACGGCATCAGCACAGCGCAGGCACACGGTTTTGTGCACCGGGTGGCTGCCGACTTCGGGCAATGTCTGCCAGCAACGCTCGCATTTCTCGCCCTCGGCCAATGCCGGAACCACACCAACGCCTGCGACTTCCTCGAGGGTATAGGCCCCTTCGGGCGCACCGCCGGTGATCAGTTCGACATCAGATGTGATGGCGATTTCGGCAAGATTAAGGCCGTTAAGCGCTTCGACATATTCCGTCGTCGCATAGACCTTTGGCGCGGCATCAAGGCTGGCGCCAATGCGTTTTTCCGCACGTTCAAGTTCCAGCGCACCAGTCACGACACGGCGCAGTTTGCGGATTTTTTCCCACTTGGCAGCCAGTGCCTCGTTCTTCCAGCCATCCGAAACCGTGTTGAAGGTTTCCGAATGAACCGAACTGTCGGCACCATAGCGCGCGCGCCATGCCTCGTCGGCGGTAAAGCACAGAACCGGTGCCAGCCAGCGCACCAGACTGTCAAACACGCGGTCCATAACGGTACGCGCCGCACGGCGTTTGGCACTGCTTGGCGCGTCGCAATAAAGCGCGTCCTTGCGGATATCGAGGTAAAACGCCGACATATCAAGCGCACAGAAGTTATGCAGTTCGATAAACAGCGTATGGAAATCGAAATCCGCCGTCGTCTTGCGCACCAGATCGTCCAGCTTGCTCAGACGATGCAGGACCCAGCGTTCCAGTTCCGGCAATTCGTTATCCGCGACCTTTTCCGCCTCGGTAAAGCCGTCAAGATTGCCCAGCAGGAAACGCAGCGTATTACGCAGGCGGCGATAGATGTCCGAATGACGTTCGATGATCTCGTGGCTGATGCGCAGGTCATCGTGATAGTCGGAACTGACCACCCAAAGACGCAGGATATCCGCACCAAGCTTGTTGATGATGTCCTGGGGCGCGATGACGTTGCCAAGCGACTTGGACATCTTGCGGCCTTCGCCGTCCAGAACGAAACCGTGCGTCAGAACCGCGTCATACGGCGCACGACCGCGGGTACCGCACGATTCGAGCAAAGAGCTATGGAACCAGCCGCGATGCTGATCCGATCCTTCAAGATAAAGATCAGCCGGCCATTTCAGGTCCTGACGTTCTTCCAGCACGAAGGCATGGGTCGAACCGGAATCAAACCAGACGTCAAGAACGTCGGTGACCTGTTCGAAATCCTTGGCATCATATTTGTCGCCCAGGAAATATTGCGCATCGCGGGTGAACCATGCATCGGCACCTTCTTCGCAGAAGGCGTCGTAAACACGGTTCAGCACGTCCTGATCGCGCAGCGGTTCACGGGTGTTTTTATTGATGAACACCGTGATCGGCACACCCCAGGCACGCTGGCGCGAAACGCACCAGTCCGGGCGGTTGGCAATCATCGAATGCAGACGGTTACGCCCGCCTTCCGGCACAAAGCGGGTTTCATCAATTGCTTTAAGTGCCTTCTCGCGCAGGTCATTATCCTTCATGGAAATGAACCATTGCGGTGTGGTGCGATAGATAATCGGGGCCTTGGATCGCCAGGAGCACGGATAGGAGTGCTTCAGACGCCCGCGCGACAGCAACGCGCCAACCTCGACCAGCTTGGCAATGACCGCTTCGTTGGCATCGGCTTCCTTGCCGTTTTCATCATAGATGCGTTTGCCGGCAAACAGCGGCACGGTCGGGTAATAAGCCCCTTCACCATCCACCATTTCCGGGATTTCAAGACCGTATTTCAGACCGGTTTGGTAATCGTCCGGGCCGTGCGTCGGCGCAGTATGGACAAAGCCGGTACCGGTATCGGTCGTGACATAATCCGCCGCCAGAAGCGGCACGTCAAATTCATAACCCTGCCCACGGAACGGATGGGCAGCAATGGTGCCTTCAAGGTCGGCCCCCTTGAAGCTACCAACGACCTTGTGCCCGGTGATGCGACCGTTTTTGCAAACGTCTTCGACCAGATCGGCACAGATCGCCATTTTCTCGCCGACCTTGGCCCAGGCGTCTTCGGCGGTTTCGGTCACTTCAATCACGACATAGTCGATCTCCGCCCCGTACGAAATCGCGCGGTTGCCCGGAATGGTCCAGGGGGTCGTCGTCCAGATCAGGATCGTCGCATCGGAAAGGGCTTCGACCTTGGATGAAACAACCGGGAACCGGACATGGATCGTTTTGCTGGTGTGGTCGTGATATTCGACCTCGGCCTCGGCCAGGGCGGTTTTTTCAACCACCGACCACATGACCGGCTTCGAGCCCATATAGAGCGAGCCGTTCATAAGGAACTTGCCAAGCTCGCGGGCAATCGATGCCTCGGCCTTGTAATCCATGGTGACATAGGGATTGTCCCAGTCGCCCATCACGCCAAGCCGCTTGAATTCCTCGCGCTGGATATCAAGCCATTTCTGGGCGAACTCGCGGCATTCCTTGCGGAATTCGGCAATCGGCACGTCGTCCTTGTTCTTGCCTTTGGCACGGTATTGTTCTTCGATCTTCCATTCGATCGGAAGCCCGTGGCAATCCCAGCCCGGAACATAAACCGCGTTCTTGCCCAGCATCTGCTGCGAACGGGTGATCACGTCTTTCAGGATTTTGTTGAGTGCATGACCAATATGCAGATGGCCATTGGCATAGGGCGGGCCATCATGCAGGACAAACATTTCACGATCCGCCGAAATACCGCGAATTTTGCCATAGAGGTCCTCTTTCGCCCACTGTTCCAGCAGGGTCGGCTCCATCTTTGGCAAACCCGCCCGCATCGGAAAATCGGTCTTGGGCAGGATAACGGTCTTTTTGTATTCGACACTCATCGTGACGGTCCTGTCGTCTTTAAACAAATTACAAGGGCGAACCCCCGGTGATACTGGCTGCCCCCGTAAAGGCGCGCGGATCATAACGGGTTCGTCGACAAATTCAAATCTTGCCGAGAATCTCTTTGGCGGCAATCACATCCGCGGCGATCTGGGCTTTCAGTGCATCAAGCCCGTCGAACTTCTGTTCGCCCCGGATAAAGCCGTGCAAACGCACGCGAACGCGACGGCCATAGATGTCCTGATCGAAATCGAACAGGTGGGCTTCAAGCCCGGCATCCGCATCCCCGCCAAAGCTGGGGCGAACACCAATATTTGCGACTCCGTCGATCCAGCGTTCAACGGTTTCGTCATTTGCGTCCGATATCAGGCCAAGCTGAACGGCATAAACACCAAATTTCGGACGCAGATGATTGCCAAGTGCAACATTGGCGGTCGGGAAACCAATCGTCCGGCCGCGCTGATCGCCCTTGATCACCACACCGGCTACTTCCCACGGGCGCCCCAGCAAATGGGTCGCATCCTGCGGGCGGCCATCGCGCAGCGCCTGTCGGATCGCGGTCGAGGAATAGATGATCCCGTTATCATGCGTCACCGCCTCAATCGCCATCACGCCAAAACCCGATTTTTCGCCAATTTCGCGCAGCAGATCGACATTGCCTGCCCGGCCCTTGCCAAAGCAGAAATCCCAGCCAACGACAACATGGCGCACACCAAGCCCGTTCACCAGAATGCGCTCGATGAATTCTTCGGCGCTCATGGCAGCAAAATCGCGGTCAAAGCGGGCTTCGAAAAACAGCTCAATATCCAGATCAGACGCCGCCGTAATCCTGTCATCAGCCGATGTCAGGCGGAATTCCGGTTCGCCCGCCCGGAACAGCATCCGGGGATGGGGCTCAAACGTAAGGATCCCCAGCGGCGCATCCAGATCGCGGGCGATTTCGCGCGCATGATCAAGCAATGTCTGATGGCCTAGGTGAAGGCCGTCAAAATTACCAATCGCAACGACCGCACCGCGTGCGTCATCTGTCAGATTGTCAAAAGATCGAAAAACGCGCATCCGCGCCGGTCTCTCTTTTTTGCTCGTCATCATGCCGGCAGATCGCATATCCGCACGGTCCAGCGGGCAGCTATAAAGCGCGCAAGCCCGAAGCGTAAAGACTTTTCCGACAAAAGATGCTTATTGGCGTGACGGCACCATCACCATCGCCTCGCCCGCAATCACGCATTTATCACCGACATAACAATTGGTTTCCAGAACCACACGGCGCTTGGGCGCGATGATTTCGCGCACCGTGACCTTTGCGGTAACGGTATCGCCAATGCGGACCGGTGCCTTGAACTGCAAATTCTGCGACAGGTAAATCGTGCCCGGCCCCGGAAGACGCGTGCCCAGAACGGTTGAAATGAAACCGGCCGACAGCATGCCGTGCGCAATGCGGCCTTCAAACATCGTGGTTTCGGCAAATTCCTGATTAAGATGAACCGGATTTGTATCGCCGGACAATCCGGCAAACATCACGATATCGGTTTCCGTCACGGTTTTGGCGTAACTTCCGACCATGCCGATCTCGATATCTTCAAGATAAAGCCCTTCCAGTCCGTTCATCTCTCTCATTTCCTGACTTTCCTTGCCTGTTTCTGATCGCCGCGCCTGACTTGTGATTTATTTTTGCGCCGCAGCATTCGCAATATTATTTCGTGTTTTCTTTTTTCGGCAATGGATAATTGGTTGAACAGGGTAATTTAACCGGCTTGCCATATCGGCTATGCCTGCCCAAATGGGAACTTCCGTCACGCCCCGTCACGGTGCAAACTGCCTCTCAGAACAACAAATTGCGGAAAACGTCCATGAATGCGACCACTGCTGACATCTATGAAATCGCCATGGGCCGATGGAGCCGCCGCCTGTCGCGCAGCTTCCTTGATTTCGTTGCCGCCCCATCCTGCGGTGCGCTGATTGATGTCGGTTGCGGTACCGGGAGCCTCACACTTGCCGCCGCCACGCGCTATCCCAAGGCCCGGATTGTCGGGGTGGACCTGATCCCCGACTACCTGTCCGAAGCCCTTCTCAGTGCTGCCGAAAATGTCAGCTTTGAAACCGGCGACGCCAGCAACCTGCCCTTTGCCGATGACAGTTTCGACACCGCCTTTTCGCAATTGCTGTTAAACGATCTGGATGGTCCGGCGGGTGCTGTTTCGGAAATGGTCCGGGTCACGAAACCGGGCGGGCGGATTGCGGCAAGTGTCTGGGACCGTGCCGGGGGATTATCCTTTATCCGGCTGTTTCTGGATGCTGCCGCGGTTGTCGCCTATCCATCAGGCGATGAATTGCGCAGCAGGATTTTTGATATCCCCTATCAAAGCGAAGACGCGCTTTTTGATCTTTGGTCCGATGCGGGTTTGGGCGATGTTGATACCGCGACCCTGTCGATCCGCATGGATTTTCTCGATTTCGAAGATTACTGGCAGTCGCTTCTGGGGGCACACAGCCTGATCCGCGATTTCTTTAACGATCTTGATCCGGAACTGGCCCACCAACTGCGCACCGCCACCGAAAGGTCCTATCTGGGGGGCAAGGATGATGGCCGCCGGTCGCTGGTGGCATCCGCCATGGTCGTACGCGGGATCGTCGGGGAATAAGCGGCGATCCCATCAAGAACGGCGAAATGGCATCCACAACACCGCCCAAAGGCTTTGGCTGCGTTTGTCGCGAAAATCTTCAAGTCCGATCTGCATGTCATGATCATTGGTTTGCGTGTGATCGACATAGCTGGCAAACAGCCGGTCCCACACCGACAGGATATTTCCGTAATTGCTGTTGGTTTCACGCATCAGGCTGGAATGATGGACCCGGTGCATATCGGGCGTCACAATCAATCGGCGCAATACCCGGTCAAACCCGCCCGGCAAATGAACATTACCATGATTAAACAGCGCAAAACCGCTTAGCATGCTTTCATAAATCACCACCGCCCACGGATCGGCCCCCAGCACGATCACAAAGGTCGATTTGTAAATTGCTGACGCGACGATTTCGAACGGATGAAACCGAACGGCGGTCGAGACATCAAATTCGATATCGCAATGATGCACCCGATGAAACCGCCAGAAAACCGGTATGATATGGGTCAGGCGATGCTGCCAGTAAACCGCACAATCCAGAACGACAATCGCGATCAAACCGCCAAGCCACTCCGGAAGCCCGATCAATGCTTTGGCCTGATTGATCACGCCCCAGCCATGCTGACCTGCCAGAATGGCGGCCGCAATCATCGCCGCACCAACGGTAAACCGGCTAAGCGCGGCCCCCATCAGCAACAAACCGAAATTGGTCAGCCACCGCCCCGGATGGCGAAGCCCGCCCGCCGGACGATAGGGGGCAAATGCCTCCCACATTGTCATAACGACAAGGATGGCGGCAAAGATGCCCAATCTTAAAAACCCTGCCTGTTGATCCATCTTGTTCCTGCCAAACACCACGCACTGCAACGACGACTGTGTCTTTATGGTCATAGTCGATGATATTGAAACAATACAGTACCTTGCCCATCGCAAGTCCATCACCATTATGTTAGATGAAGGATGTGTGACGAAGCAGTCCTGCCAAAAACCGTTTCTGAACCGGTTGTCGCGGGGCACCGGCAGGAGGATTTGATGGGTCAGGCGACAGGACGTATTGCGGCAATGCTATTCGGGGTTCTGATCCTCGTGCCGTTCGCGACCATCGCCCGCGCTGATGGCCCGCCTTTTGACCTGCCGGTCGATTGCCTTTATGGCCAGTGCGATGTGGTTCATTATGTCGATCACGATCCCGGCCCTGAAATCCGTGATTTTGCCTGTGGCACCACCACCTATGAAGGCCATCGCGGAACCGATTTTTCCATTCCTGACGAAGCCACCATGATTGGCGGGGTCGAGGTCAATGCAGTTGCCGCCGGAACCGTGATCGCCACCCGCGACGGGGTTGAGGATATCGACGCCGGCCGTCTGGTCGGGGATGCGCTTAAGGGGATCGAATGCGGCAATGGCATTCTGATCAACCATGATGACGGCTGGCAAAGCCAGTATTGCCATCTGCGCCGCGGATCGCTGGCGGTGAAAAAAGGTGATACGGTCGAACGCGGTCAGACAATCGGACTGATCGGCATGTCCGGTCAGGCCACCTTCCCGCATCTTCATTTCAACCTGCGCAAGGATAACCAGCTGGTCGATCCGTTCAGCGGTACTCCGATGGGTGCCGTCACCCCGCAGGATTGCAATGCCAGTAACGCCGTTCTTTGGACCGAGGCCGCCAAGGAACAGATGTCCTATCGCGCCATAACGCTTTATGCGTCGGGATTTTCGTCGGCCAAACCCAATGCCACCGACATTAAACGCGGCTATGGCAAAAGCAGCGAACTCCCCGCCTCAAGCCCCGGCCTGTTTTTCTGGGCTTATCTGATTGGTGCCAGCAACGGCGATATCATCCGATTAAGCATGGATGGCCCGAACGGCATTGGCGGACACCGCGATTTCACCATAAATGTCGAAAACGATAACGGCCCGCGCGCCAAGTGGTTTTACGTCAATATCAACCGCCCCGGTGATCGCTGGCCCGCAGGGGCCTATCGCGGTGAAGTCACCTTTACCCGCCCCGGCCAACCACCCAGGGAAATCGGCATCACCGAGCTTGCCATTCGCTGACAACGCCGCCGATAACGCTGCGGATAACATGGACATTGCCGACGGGTATCGCAGCACAGCATGCCAATATCGCGGGAATCGGCAGCAACTGAGCCACGTGCCAATTCCGATTCTCGCGTTTTTCATGCGCCGCACCATCAACCTTTGGTTATTTGTGACCAAAACAGGTGCAGAAAAGCTGGCCTTTTCCATCAGGTTGAAAGTTTTTTGACGTTTTTATCAGGACAGCACTTGTATCGGGACCATATGCCTGCATATATTTCAGTCGTGCACCGTGTGGTGCATTAAAAGATACCTGTCATAAGACGGAGTAAAAATGATGAATAAGCGCAAAGCCGTTGCTATCGCCATTGCTCGTGAACAGCAGATCGCCCGTTCGATGGAAATCCTGTTTGCTGGCACCATTCTGGCCCTGATTGCATCGCTCCTGATCCTCTGATCTTTATCCAAGCGCTTTGTCATTTTACCGGTCGTTAGCCAATCGGGGATAACGACCCGAAAGCTCAAGAACATCTTCATGAACAACCGCCGCCTTTTCATCGTTGCCATTACGCGAATTACCAGCCCGGTGGTCTGAGGACCCCGGGACGTGTCTTTTCGCCTACTGGATGCAATGAAAATGTGTGTGCATTGTCATGACCGATCATGCCTTTCTCGCGCCGCTTGAAAGCGCGCAGCCGACCAAATCCGTTTATTGTTTCGCCGTTCACGCCGCCGCAGAACCCGATGTTATGCCGCGTGTGCTTGAACTGTTTTCCAAACGCAATCTTGTCCCCGCAAGCTGGCATTCCACCGTCGCCGACAGCCATGCCGGTTTCAGCGAATTGCAGATCGATATCCAGATTCAGCAACTCGAAACCAAAGTTGCCGAACATATCGCGCGTTGCCTGCGTCAGATCGTGCATGTGAATACGGTTCTGACCTCAGAAAAGGGTTATTCCAACTCTGCCCTTGGCGCTTAGGCCTTGCACGCTTAGTCTGTCTGGGTCGCGGCACTGCAACATGATCGTGTTGCAGTGCGCCCCAACCGACGGAGCCCGTCTTGACCTATCTTGATCATATCAAAGCCTGCAACAACGCCAATCCATCGCGCTATGTGCCATTCCGCATTGATGGAATGTCTCTGGGTGCCTTGCGTCCGGACTTTGCCACCGCCCTGTCCGCACTTGGCCCGGACTTTGTCCGCGATGAAAATGGCGAATTTTGCTTTGCGCCACATATCGGAACCCTTGATGACCGCAACCGTTCGCTCGATACCGCCACCAAGGCGCTTTGCGATCAGGGCGTCATCCGTCGTCTGCATGGCGAACGGTTCGATATTCGCCCGACACTGGGTCACGATCCCCTGTGTCAGTTGGATCGGTCCGCCATGCCCTATTTCGGGTTCCGGTCCTGGGGGGTGCATATGAACGGCTATGTGCAAAAAGATGATGGCATCCATATGTGGATTGCCCACCGCGCCAAGGACAAACCGACCTATCCCGGCATGCTCGACAATATGGTTGCAGGCGGCCAGCCGACCGGACTTGGTTTTCTTGAAAACATGATCAAGGAATGTGCCGAAGAAGCCGCCATCCCCGAAAACCTCTCCAGAAATTTGAAACCGGTCGGTACCGTTTCCTATCTTTACGAAACCACCGAAGGGCTAAAGCCCGATGTCATGGTCAATTATGATCTGGAATTGCCCGCCGATTTCGTGCCGCGATGTGCGGACGGCGAAGTCGAACGGTTTGAATTGATGCCTTTGGCCGAGGTTGCCGAAATCGTACGCAGCAGTTTTGATTTCAAATTCAATTGCGCGCTGGTGATCATCGATTTCCTGATTCGCCACGGCTTCCTGACCGCCGACAATGAACCGGATTACAGCCAGCTGACCACCGGGCTGCATCGCAATATTTTCCGATAGGGATTTGTTGATTTGTCCCGCGCAAAAGCGCCCCAAACTTACTGTTTGGTCGGCGGACCGCCCATAAGCGCCCCAACCGCCATCAGGGTCAATTTGGCGCGCAATTCCGGATCAAGCTTGTCCAGATCTTCCTGCTTGTTGCGGATGGCAACCAATGCTTCGGAAATCAGTTTGGCGCGCGCATCGTCGGCTGCACTTGGCATCCGGCTTTTCTTTTTGCCGATCTTGGCATCGGCGGCTTCAAGAGCCTTAAGGATCGCGGCCTGCGGATTATCCGACTGTTCTGTCAGGGTCTCGGCCAAGGCCTGTGCGCGGGCCTCCTCAAAGGACATGCCACTTTCCTGATAGGCCATCGCGCGGTCTTCGATCCGGCGTGCCTGTTTGGCCTGGGCAGCACTGCGTGCTGCCAGCTCGGGATCAGTGAGTTGAAGGGACTGTGCATCGCTATAGGCCTTAAGGGCCTCCCGTCCGCGTTTTCCTACGAAAACGCGCAGCAGCGTCTCCTTTAGCATTCCCATCAATCGTTCCCGTTATGGTTTGGTTGCCCGCATCACAAGGCAACCATCATGCACCCAAAGGGTTTCAAAATCATTGCCTGCGGCCGGCAAGAAATATCGCAACGCCTTATATATGTTGCGCAACCCGGTCTTCTTCAATCTCAAGAATGTAACCAACCAGCGCCTCGCAATCATCCGTTCCCAGATGTTCAAGATCAAAGACGAAATCAACATTGTCACGCGCCGGGTCATCGGTTTTCCCGACAATGCCGAATTTGATATATTCCGCATCAAGGGCGGCCAGCGACGATATCACATCGGCCACCCCCACCCGGTCTTCGGCCGTCAGCGACAAACGGATCAGAACCAGAATATCGGCATCGCAATCAACCGCCTGACGGGCAATCGATTGTGCGTCGGAATTTTTCGGGGCGATATCAACGTCAAACCCGCCATCGGCAAACAGGGTCGCGACATGCTTGTGATGGGGTTCTTCCGCCGACGATGCCGTCGCCAGAAGCAGTCTGGGGTGGCGGCCTTCCATCTCGGCGAAACGGGCAAGATTGGTCGCAAGTTCAGGAGACGTCATAACACCTCACAGAAATAACCTGTCCAGGATGGACATTCTGCGAACCAGTATCCCAATGAAGCCTTGGAACTTCAAGCATTGCGGCAAGGTTTTCTGCATCAGACCTCACAACCGCAAAATGCGGTCAATGGTGGTTCAGCCGCCGATTACCGCCGATGGATCAACCCCGATGACATAGGGATGCGCCCAAAGGAGCACGACATACAGCAAAATTCCCAGCCCGATATCGCGCCAGCCAAGCGCGCCTTTGGCAAGCCCCGCGACGTCAAACCGTCGAGTCCCGTCAAGGATTGCCTTGTATTCGGCCACGTCCATGTGGCGGGCGCGGATTTTTTCCATCCGCCAGAACCCGGCAATGGCAAAAACCGTCGCCCCGCCGAAGAACATGAAAGCCACCAGATCACCATTGGGCACGATATGCCCAAGTCCCCACAACATCATGCCCAAAAGCAGCGGATGACGGGTCAAACGGTTGATCCCCGGGCGCGCCGGATCAAAGCCCTTTTTTCGTCCTATCGACAAAGGACAGGGTTGAATAATCGCCGCAGCCCACAAAATACAGGCAGGCAGCATGAAGGTCAGCGTCACATGGTTTTGCCAGATTTCGTAGGGCCACAGCGCGATGAAGTCCGCATGACGCACTTCATAAATGACCCACCCCAGCAGGAACAGCGACGTGACCGAAAACGTTATAATATATGCCGTGTGACCGATCCTTGCCGTGATCGCACCGCGCAGAAGACCGGGCACGATATGCCCCGCCATAAACACCGCGACTGAAACGAAAAACCATGTCAAATGACGATCTCCCCTTTACATTGACGCGCTGTCATGCAAATTGCGCATCTTTCCGCGTGCAGCAAACCGGTCGTCAAACTGGTCCCGATTGGTCCAAAATGGCTAAGACCCTTGCGCCGCGTGATATTAGCGGATACGTCTGTATCCCTGTTTGACTTCGGACAATAAGCACCTGCCTATGGATTTTCCACCGGGCAGACAAAGAAACACGGAATATACTCGAAATGAGCTGGACGCCGGAAAAGATTGAACTGCTGACCTCGCTCTGGAATCAGGGCTGGACCACAGCACGCATCGGTGAAGAACTGGGCGTTGGCAAAAACGCCGTCGTTGGCAAGGCACACCGCCTTGGCCTGCCCAAGCGCCCCTCCCCGATCCAGCGCCGCGCCGAAGAGAGCGAGCCGAAAAAGGCACCGACCCCGAAAGTGCAGAGCAAAGGCATCAGCATCTTTGATCTCGGTGCCGGTATGTGCCGCTGGCCGTTCGGTGATCCGGGCGATGAAGACTTCCATTTCTGCGGCAAGAAATCTGTGCCGAGCAAACCTTACTGCGACGAACATTGCGCAGCCGCCTATCTGAACGGCAAAAACCCGCGCGAAGACGGCCCGCGGAATGTTCCGGGTCGCCCGAATGCGCCGCATATGTCGCACGGTCCCAAAAAGTAACAGTCTGGCTGTCGCTGACCTTAACGGTCTTCGCGCACGCCCAATTAAAAAGCCGCCCTCTTCCGATGGGCGGCTTTTTCTGTTTCGGGTCCAGTCCTATTTCGACTGAAGGACATATTGGGCAAAACCGTTTTCATCCTCGCCGACAAAGCTGATATTGTCGGGTGCGTTCATTGCCGAGGATGCCTTGGGACTGGTGACAAACGTCACCTTGGATGCCTCCCCGATGGGGGCCAGGCTCCAGTTGCCGTCGGCCTTCGGATCGATTTCCTTTTCCTCAAGGATATAGTTCGCCAGAACCGTACGGTTTTCATCGGGTGCTTCGATGATGATGCTTGAACCATCAAGTCCCGGGAAATTGCCCCCGCCGCCAGCACGGTAATTATTGGTCGCAACCACGAATTTCTGATCGTCGGCAACCGGCTTGCCATCATAGGTCAGATTGATGACGCGGTGTGCATCCTTGTTTACCACCTCGCCCGATGCGTTGTATCGGGCCGGTTGGGTTACATCGATCTGGTAATTGACCCCGTCGATAACATCAAAGTTATAGGTCGGGAATGTCTCGTTGATCAGCGGCTGCTCTTCCCGGCTGTTCGGGTCAATCTGATTGAACTGTACGGCCGACATTTCCAACCATTCACGGACCTGCGCACCATCAAGCAGCACCGCCCGCAATGTATTGGGATAGATATAAAGATCGGCAACGTTCTTTAGTGCGATCTTGCCTTCGGGGATGTCGGTGAAATATTCCGGGCCGCCACGGCCACCGGCCTTGAACGGTGCCCCCGCCGACAGGATCGGCATCCCGTCATATTCCGATCCCTTCAGGATACGTTCCAGATACCATTTCTGGGCATTGGTCACGATCTGGATCGACGGATCATCCGCCACCAGTGCAAAGAAACTGTTGATCGGGGCGACCGTCGTACCGACACCTTCGCGCATATAGGCAATGGTTGCCTCGTGCTCTTCTTTAACCGCCTCTATTACCTCCGGGTCGGCATCGACCAGCGGGGTGATATCACGGCCTTCGCGGTGATAAATCGGACGTGCTTCCGAAAAGCTGTCGGTCACCTTCCATTCCCCGGCATCATTGACCGAAAGTGTCAGGTCAATCACGCCAAGGTGGCTGCCCCAAAAGCCCGGCATAACGGCGGCCACACCATTGATCGTGCCTTTGGCAAGGTCGACACCGTCTATATTTGCATAGGCATCGGACGGGAACACCGTATGGGCATGGCCAAACAAGATGGCATCAATGCCGTCAACCTGGCTCAGATAATAGGTGGCGTTTTCTTCCATACCTTCACGTGCCAGTGTCGACAGGCCCGAATGCGGCACCGCAATCACGATGTCCGCGCCCTTTTCGCGCATTTCCGGCACGTATTTTCTGGCCATTTCGACAATGTCCTTGGTCACGACATTGCCTTCCAGATTGGCCTTGTCCCACTGCATGATCTGCGGCGGGACAAACCCGATCACGCCGACCTTGGCCTTGTGCTTTTTGCCGTCGCCATCGGTAAATTCACGATCAAGGATCACATAGGGCTGGAAATACGGTTTGTCATTTTCGGCATCATTATCGCCGTCATCGGCAAAAACATTGGCACTGACATAGGGGAATTTGGCCCCAGAAAGACTTTTGCCCAGGAAATCGAGACCATAGTTGAATTCATGATTGCCGATATTGGCCGCGTCATAACCCAAAAGGTTCATCGCCTTGTAAACCGGATGCACCTCGCCCTCTTTCAGGCCGTGGCGCTTTGCCATGTAATCGCCAAGCGGGTTGCCCTGGATCAGGTCACCATTATCGATCAGGACGACGTTTTCGGCCTCACCGCGCGCGTTTTTCAACAGGGTCGCGACCTTGGCCAGACCAACCGTATCCGACGAACTGTCGCGATAATAATCGTAATTGACCAGATGCGTGTGGATATCGGTGGTTTCCAGAATGCGCAACGATACGGCGCTGTCGGCCAATGCCGTGCCGCTAGCAAGTGCGACCGTCAGCGACAAGACTGATCCCGCAACTGCACGACCAAAAACTGCACGACCGGCCAGACGAAAATATGACATGTGAAAGGGTCCCTGTTGAAGCGATGCTCGTGCCTGACATTATGATTGTTCGTTTGGTCAGGATTTGAAGATTTTGCGAAAATAGCAAGGCAAACACAAATGAAAACGCCCGCAAGATGATCGCGGGCGTTTGACATATTGAAATTCTGCACCAGTTAAGGCGGCTTTTCTATTCTGCCGGGCGCAGCACCGGTTGATCGGACTTGTATCCCATAACCACCTCGTTCCCCGGCTCCGGGTCATCGGGCACATTCAGCGCCAGGACCAGTGACACCAGCGCCATCGCCGCCCCGGCCAGAAACACCGCTGACGGCGAAATCAGCCACAACAACCCGAACGCCACCGGAATGAACACTGCGGCAATATGGTTGATGGTAAAGCTGACACCCGCCGTCGATGAAATGTCGGCCGGGTCGGCGATCTTCTGGAAATAGGTTTTGATCGCAATCGCCATCGCAAAGAACAGATGATCGATGACATAAAGCGCCCCGGCCAGCTTGTCGCTTTCGACAAAGGCATAAGACACAAATACAATGAACAGACCTATATATTCAAATGTCAGGGCCTTGCGTTCGCCCCACTTGCCGATCAGCTTCCCGATCTTGGGGGCCATCACCATATTGATCGCATGGTTCAGAAGGAACAGAAGCGTAATGGTGGCGGCATCATAACCAAACTTCTCGACCATCAGGAACCCGGCAAACACGGTGAAAATCTGGCGGCGTGCCCCGCTCATGAAGGTCAGGGCGTAATAAAGCCAGTACCGTTTACGCAGGATCAGTTTCTTGGTCTGCGGGTGGGCATCGGCAAATTTCGGGAACGCCATCCAGGCAAACAGCGCGGCAATAATCGTCAAGGCCCCGCCAAACAGATAGACATAGCGATATTCGACATCGAGAAGTTCCAGCATCGCCCAGACAATGCCAAACATCACCAGCGACGATAACGATTTCGCCGAAAGCTGTCGGCCCATCACCATCGCGGTGCGGTCCTTTTTCACCCATTGCAACGACAATGCCTGCTGCATGGTTTCAAAATAATGGAACCCGATCGACATCAGGACCGTGGTGCAATAAAGCCCGACAACGGTGGGGAAATAGCCAGAAATCGCCACCCCAATCCCCAACACCAGCAGCGAAATCAGGGCAAAGGTCTGTTCGCGCAGGATGATGAGGACGAAAATCGCGGTGAAGGCCATAAAGCCCGGAATTTCGCGCAACGACTGCAAAATCCCGATCTCGCGACCGGTAAAATCCGCCATCTCGACCGAAAAGTTGTTTAACAACGCCATCCAGGTCGAAAACGACAACGGCATCGCAGCCGCCATGAAAATCAGCAACACTTCCGGGTTGCGCCATCCCTTGTGCGCAACCGCCCCACCCGACAGATCGGGATTGCCCGGCACCTCGATGGGGGCGGCATGGGTGCTTGTTTCCGGTGGTAAATCCTTGGACATGATGTTTCCCCGCACGGAACCGGTGGCAATCGGGGCACGTGCTTTTATCTGTTTGGTTGGAAGGACTTCAAACTAGCGTTGCCGCACACGTCTGTCTTGCGATAATCTGCCATCATATAGCGCAAACAGGACATTCTTATGGATGGATCACGGGATATCCCGAAATATCCGCAACATTCCCGTCCCCGGCCCGATCATCTGCCGCGTCCGGTTTATGTCCGCATGAGCGACCTTCCCGCCGGATACAGCATCGGCGCGCACAGTCACGACTGGCATCAGCTGATTTTTGCCATCGAAGGCACCATGACCGTCACCACCAAAGCTGGCATCTGGGTCGTCCCGCCCCAGCGCGCGGTCTGGGTGCCGCCGGGCGTTGAACATGCCGTCAGTCACGCCACCTTCACCCGTGCGCGCCATATCTATATCGATAAAAATGCCCCGGTCGATTTGCCGGATCGCTGCACGGTGCTGGATGTAAGCCCGCTTCTGCGTGAACTGATCCGGGCCGCAACCGAAATCCCGATTGAATATGACGAAGCCGGGGCTGAGGGGCGGCTGATCCGCGTGCTGCTTGATCAGCTTAAACCACCCAGAGACGATAACCTGCATCTGCCCGCCCCCAAGGACCCGCGCCTGGCGCGCATCTGCGAACAGTTGCAGGCCAATCCGTCTGATAACCGAACCCTTGATAACTGGTCGCGCGATTGCGGTGCATCGTCACGCACGCTGGCCCGCCTGTTTCAACGCGAAACCGGCATGCCGTTTCGCGACTGGCGGCAAAAGCTGCGCCTGCTTTACGCGCTTGAAAAACTGGCCCATCATCGACCGGTCACCGAGGTTGCCCTTGATCTCGGTTATGAAAACACCTCGGCCTTTATCGCGATGTTTCGCAAGGCCACCGGCAAAACGCCGGGTGGGTATTTCCGGTAACGCAGGAGGATAAAATGAGCGAGAAATCATACAAAGGCGGCTGCCAGTGCGGTGCGGTGCGTTATCGTGTCGACAAGCTTGATCTGGATAAATCGATCACCTGCAATTGTTCACGCTGCCAGAAACTCGGATCGGTTCTGGCCTTTACCCCGCGCGATAATTTCGTGCTGAAATCCGGCGGGCAGAACCTGACCGAATATCTTTTCAACGATAAAAAGATCAATCACCAGTTCTGCAAAACCTGCGGCATCCAAAGCTTTGCCTATGGCCAACTGCCCGACGGCAGCAAAATGGCCGCCATCAACGTCAACTGCCTTGACGATGTCGACCCGCGCAGCCTGACCCCGCATCATGTCGATGGCAAAAGTCACTAATTATCCCCTCACAATCATCATTCCTGCGAAGGCATGAATCCAGACGGGTCCGCAGGAACAGCTGGCAAATTGGTGTATCGACGGCGCGCGATCCTCAAAACCGACCACTGAGTTTCGCTCGACCCTGATATGAAAAAATCTCAGTATTTCATACGACTTATTCAGGGTACTGCTTGATAAGCGGGACATCCTTCCCGCCAAATGCAGGGTAATCCCGAAATGGGCAGTGTATGGTCCGGGATCGGCTTGCGGCTTGCCGCCACCGGTCTGTTTGCAGTGATGAGTTTGTTTGTCCGTCTGGCCTCGTTCGAGGCACCGGTCGGCCAAATCATGTTCTGGCGAAGCTCTGTCGCCCTGATCCCTATCGTCCTGTATCTGATGTGGCGACGCCAGTTTCCGCGCGGCCTTCGCACCGCCCGGCCGTTCGGGCATCTTAAACGCAGCACCTTCGGCCTTGTGTCGATGTTCTTTTCGTTCCTATCGCTGGCCTATCTGCCGCTTGCCCTTGCGACGGCTCTTGGCTTCCTCGCCCCGCTTCTCGTCCTGCCGGTCGCGATGATAATGTTGCGTGAAAAGCCCGGCATGGCGGTCTTTACCGCGACCTTTGCCGGTTTTGGCGGGGTGTTCCTGATGCTGTGGCCAACATTCTCGACACCGGGGATCGATACCGGCGTTCTGATCGGCATCGGGGCGGGTCTTGCCATGGCGGTCACCACCGCCTTTGCCAAGGTGCAGATCAAGGCCCTGACCAGCACGGAATCATCGGGCACCATCGCATTTTATTTTGCCGTGATCTGCTCGCTTGGCGGTTTGCTGACCCTGCCGTTCGGCTGGGCCGATCCGTCGCCTGAAATCCTGATGTGGCTGATCGGGGCGGGTCTTACCGGCGGTCTTGCCCATATCTTCATGACCGAGGCACTCGCACGTGCGCCCGCATCCACATTGGCGGCATTCGAATATACCGCAATGATCTGGGCATTGTTGCTGGATGTCACGGTATTTGGCCTGCTGCCCGAACCGGTTTCCCTGTTTGGTGCCTTCCTGATCGTGCTGGCCGCCGCCATCGTGATGTTTGGGGACAAGCTCGGTGTGCCCGTTCCCAAACCCGATATCACAGCCGCCCAAGCACAGGGAAAGCCGGGGGAATAGCCCCCAAAATAGCCCCCGGCCCATTACAAAGCCCGGATCAATCCCGGCTTTCGCGCAATTTGGTCATCGCATGCAGGGCAAGATTGGTGGGGGTTGGAATGCCAAGTTCCGCCCCCTTGCGCACGATATAGCCGTTCAGGAAATCGATCTCGCTGGTTTTGCCCCGCGCCAGATCCTGTGCGGTGGATGAATATTGCCCCGGCATGGTTTCGGCGATCTTTTCAATCGCCCCCCAGACATCGCCGGGTACGGTCACTCCGCATCCCTTGGCGACCGCAAGGCATTCATCAACCGCATTGCGCATGACATCCCAAATGCCTTCGCCCTGAACCAGACGGCCATAGGGCATCTGCGAGATCGCTGATAACGCGTTATAGGCACAGTTCAAAATCATCTTGGCCCAAAGCGCACCTTCGGCATTATCCGAAATCTCGACCGGGATATGCGCCGGGCGCAGCGTTTCGGCAACGGTTGCACTTTGCGCAGACTGCCCGATTACCAGTTCGCCGCGCCCATGATGTTTGACATGCCCCGGCCCTTCCATGCTGGTCGCGACATACACCACTGTCGGGATCACCGGCAATCCAATGACGGCCGATAAACGTTCGGCGTTATCAACCCCGTTCTGAAGACTCATGACAATGGTATCAGGGGCCAGAAACGGCTTGATCTGCGCCCCGGCATCATTGGTATCGGTGGATTTGACACAAAACAGAACCAGACCGGCACCAGAAATTGCTGCCGCGTCGGCGCAGGCATTCATTTCAATATACTGCTGCGTTCCACCAAATTCCAGAAGCAGTCCATCTCGATTGACAGCATCGACATGGGCTGGCCGTCCGATCAGGGTCACATCATGCCCGGCCCGCGCCAGCATCGCCCCGTAATAACAGCCAACAGCCCCTGCCCCCATCACCGCGATTTTCATGTCCGGTATCCTGTCCTGAATGAATGTTCCTGCCGTTACCTTTTCATACCGGCGGGCATTCTGCCAAGCAGGAAGACGGCGTCAGATAATTCCGGCTTCGCGCAATCTGGCAATCTGCGCGTCGCTCAGATCAGCCACCTGACGCAGGATGTCATCGCTATGCTGGCCCAGCATCGGCGGGGCAGTTTCACCGGCAATTGGCGTTTTGGAAAATTTGATCGGATTGGCAACTGTGGGCACCTTGCCCGCGGTTGGATGATCAAGATATCGCACCGTATCGCGATGTTTGACCTGCGGGTTATCAAACACCCGATCCAGCGTATTGATCGGGCCGCATGGCACATTGGCGGTTTCCAGAATGGCGATCCAGTCATCGGTGGTTTTCATCACCATCGCCTGACGGATTTGCGGCACCAGCGTTTCGCGGTTGGCGACCCGGGACCGGTTGGAGGCATATCGTGCGTCATCGGGCAAATGCCCGATCCCGGCAACGTGGCAAAAGCTTCTGAACTGGCTGTCATTGCCGACCGCAAGGATGATGTAACCATCCGCCGTCGGGAACGCTTCGTAGGGCACGATATTGGGATGCGCATTGCCAAGTCGCCCAGGCGCCTTGCCCGTCGTCAGGTAATTCATCGCCTGATTGGCAAGGATCGCGGTCTGAACATCCAGCAGTGCCAGATCGACATGCTGTCCCTCGCCCGTCGCATCACGGTGGCGAAGGGCGGCAAGGATGCCAATCGTCGCATAAAGCCCGGTAAAGATATCGGCAACCGCCACACCAACCTTCATCGGCTGGCCGCCCGGTTCCTGATCGGGTGCGCCGGTGATGCTCATAAGCCCGCCCATGGCCTGGATCATGAAATCATAACCCGGCCGGTCCTTATAGGGGCCATCCTGCCCAAAACCGGTGATCGAACAATAGACGATCTTTGGATTGATTTCCGACAGTGATGCGTAATCCAGCCGGTATTTGGCAAGGCCACCGACCTTGAAATTCTCGATCACCACGTCGCATTCAGCGGCAAGTTTATGCAGGATTTCCTGCCCCTCGGGCTTGGTCATATCAATCGTCAGCGACTTTTTGCCGCGATTGGCCGACAGGTAATAGGCCGCCTCGCTGGTATCGTTACCTGTAACGTCCTTGGCATAGGGCGGCCCCCAGCCACGCGTGTCGTCGCCCGCACCCGGACGTTCGATCTTGATCACCTCGGCCCCCATATCGGCCAGTGTCTGGCTGGCCCAAGGCCCCGCCAAGACACGCGAAAGATCAAGCACACGAAGTCCAGAAAGCGCGCTGGTCATCATTCCATCCCGGGATCGTCGTCAAAAAGGAAAAAGGGCGACGCCAAAGATCGGTGCCGCCCGTAATCGAAGTCCTCAGCCCTCGGCGCTGAACGCCTGAATGCCGGTCTGGGCACGGCCAAGGATCAGGGCATGCACATCATGCGTACCTTCATAGGTATTGACCGCTTCAAGGTTCATCACATGGCGGATGACATGGAATTCATCGGCAATGCCGTTGCCGCCATGCATGTCACGGGCAACACGCGCGATATCAAGCGCCTTGCCGCAGTTATTACGCTTCATCAGGGAAATGGCTTCCGGTGCGGCTTTTTCTGCATCCAGCAAACGGCCCAACTGAAGCGCGCCCTGAAGACCAAGGGTAATTTCGGTCTGCATGTTCGCCAGTTTCAGCTGGATCAGTTGATTGGCGGCCAGCGGACGACCGAACTGTTTGCGATCAAGA
Organism: Thalassospira xiamenensis M-5 = DSM 17429; assembly: GCF_000300235.2. Lineage (NCBI taxonomy): Bacteria > Pseudomonadati > Pseudomonadota > Alphaproteobacteria > Rhodospirillales > Thalassospiraceae > Thalassospira > Thalassospira xiamenensis. The sequence continues at coordinate 3,707,585 of NZ_CP004388.1, forward strand.
GTATATTGACGTGCCGCATGCCAGCAGAATTCAGCAGCCCCCATCGCCCCCCATGCAATGCCGTAACGTGCCTTGTTCAGGCAACCGAACGGCCCGCCAAGGCCCTTGGCATTGGGCAGCATGTTTTCCGCCGGGACAAAGACGTTATCCATCACGATTTCACCGGTGATCGACGCACGCAGCGAAAACTTGCCTTCGATCTTTGGCGCACTCAGGCCCTTCATGCCTTTTTCAAGGATGAAGCCACGAATGACATCTTCGTCATCCTTGCCCCAGACGACAAACACATCGGCGATCGGGCTGTTGGTGATCCACATTTTCGATCCCGACAGGGTGAAACCGCCATCGGCCTTGCGGGCACGCGTTTTCATGCCGCCCGGATCGGACCCGTGGTCCGGCTCGGTCAAACCAAAACAGCCGACCCATTCACCGGTCGCCAGTTTCGGAAGGTATTTCTTGCGCTGTTCTTCGCTGCCATAGGCATAGATCGGATGCATCACAAGCGAGCTTTGCACCGACATTGCCGAACGATAACCGCTATCGACGCGTTCGACTTCGCGCGCGACAAGACCATAGGCGACATGGTTGACACCCGGTCCGCCGTATTCTTCGGGGATGGTCGGGCCAAGCAGGCCAAGTTCGCCCATCTCGGTCATGATTTCGCGATGGAAAATCTCGTGCCGGTTGGCTTCGAGAACGCGGGTCTGAAGGTTTTCCTGACAATAGGCGCGCGCCGCGTCACGGATCATGCGTTCTTCTTCGCTCAGCTGATCTTCAATCAGCAGCGGGTCTTCCCAGTGAAAAGGTGCGCGGCCTGCCATCGTCCTGATCCCTTATGAAATTTTTGAAACCAAAGCAGGGATGACGCCATAGAAGGGCGAGACGGCATCATCCCTGAAAGCTTATCGCTTCTGGGCTAAAGCTAGGGATTGGCAGGCAAGCTTGCAAATGATAAATCGGATATAGTTTATGCGTAAGACTCATAAACTATCGACAACAAGTCCAGATAAAACGCAAATATCGCCATATTTCGAGCAATCAGATCATGAGCCGCCGCATCCCGAGCCTCAAAGCGCTGAGTTGTTTTGAGCAGACCGCCCGCTTTGGCAGCGCATCACGCGCCGCCGAGGAGCTTTACCTGACGCAAAGTGCCGTCAGCCGCCAGATACAGGGGCTTGAAGACTGGCTGGGCTGCAAACTGTTTGCCCGCCAGAAGCAGCGCCTCGTCCTGACAGTCGAAGGCGAAAGTTATTTACAGGCAATCCGCCCCGCACTTGATCAGCTGGAAACCGCCACCCTGACATTCCTGTCTGGCGGGGCCGAGGGCGGGGTTCTGACCATTGCTGCCCCGCCGACTTTCGGGTCACGCTGCCTGATCCCGTTGCTGCCCGATTTTCGCGGCCGCCATCCCGATATCGTAATCAATTTCATTTCACGGATCGGCATTCCCGATTTTGACCGCGAACAGATCGATATTGCGGTGCTGTTTGGCGATGGCAACTGGCCGGGGCTGGATGCGCATTTGCTGCATGGCGAGGAAATGGTCCCGATCTGCAGCCCGAAGCTGATCGAGAATCTCGATTACTCACCAAAACCAAATAATCTTCGTGATTATTCACTTTTACACATAGCCACCCGCCCCCGCGGATGGAGCGACTGGCTGGCCGCGAGTGACCTTACCGATATTGATGGGGAAAACGGTCCGAAGTTCGAACATTTCACCATGGCGATGCAAGCCGCCATAGCAGGCCTTGGGGTGGCGTTGCTGCCGACATTCGCGATTGAGGATGAATTGGCCAATGGCCGGATCGTTGCACCCTTTGGCCCGCCACGCGCAAGCCCGTTTCATTATTACGCGACAAGCCCGGTCGGCCGGTCACGCAATCCGAAAATCCGGGCTTTCATGACCTGGCTTGATCAGCGCAAAAAACAGGAAGAACTGACGGCATAAAAGGCAGCCTCAACTTGCCTTTCTGCCTTCAAGCGCGCGCAGCGCATTCATGCCGCGACGGCGCAGAAGATCGGCTTCTTCGGGGCCATCGATGATTTCAAGCAGCCGGACAATCGCCATCATGTTGCGCTGGGCATTATCCAGTTCGTCGGCATCAAGCCGCCCCATGCCATCCACCCCGGCACGCCCGATCTGGTTGAGCTTTTTCTTGAGTTCTACCACCGCCTTTGTCGCCGAACTTTGCGCGGCCAGAACATGCGAAATGCGCGCGGTTTCGGCAATCGCCTCGGCTGATTGTTCGGCGGCCAGAACCTTTTCCTCGTCAAACGGCTGGGCAAAGATCGGACGCACACCCTGCCGGCCGGACCCCGGGCCCTGCTTGGTTTCGATCTGTGGCAGGGCATCGATGATGCGATCAGGGCTGGCACCAAACATGGTATTGGCCATCGCCTTGGACACCCGACGACGCGTTTCCAGAAGCTTCTCGCCCCAGCGGCCATCCTTGCGGATGTTAAATTCACGCGTGATGCGGGTAAATTCCGACGCATACCAACGCGCAAGCGACAGGATGTGATGTTCGCCCTTGCCCGCACCGACCCCCTGTTCGATCTCGATCACGGTTTCCGCCAGAAGATCGATGATCAGATCACCGGTGGTCGCAAGATTGGTGCTGGAAATCGTTCGGTCATCGGCCTTGCTTGATAGCACGCGGATCAGTTTGAAAAGTTCGCTTGGCCGAAGCAGCCGGGCCAGAACAGCCAAAAGGTAAACCGGCTCGTATCCCGGTTTTTCTTCGGAAATCTCAACAAACCGGTCGCGCAGCCAACTGATATCGGCCGTGCCCAGACTTCTGATCGGGGCCGATGGGAACCGTTTGCGCATCGCAGTGATTTCTTCGCCAACATTCAGGATTTTGCCGATCTGCTCGAATGCGGGAAGATGGCTGCGCGAACCAAGCCGCGTTGCCAATGCGCGTTCGGTCTTGACCCCGTTCAGCGAATTTTCGATTTCCTGCGCAATGCACACCGACGCCAGCTTCCACATCCGGCGTTCTGCCTGCTCAAGCATATCCTGATCACGTTTGGCCGCCGCCTTTTCGATATCGGCAATCGCCTTGGTCATGTCAGGGCCGCCCGTGGCCTCGACCACCTTCCAGATCGGCATCAGGGATGAACGGCTGATACGGATACTTTTCTCGACCGGTGGTGCCGAAGTCAGCAGATCTTCGAAAGGATCGCAGAACTGGCGCATCGGCGTCGGATAGCGTTCAGGCTTCAGCGACGCCAGACGCGGGCGCAGGATTTGCAAAATCTGTTCATGCGGCAGCGGCAGCTTGGGATCGGCGCGGTCACTTTCGATTGCGCGGGTAAAACGGGCAATTTCCGAACTGCTCAGCGATTCAAACAGATCACCAAGCTGGGAAACACCCATATTTGCGGCATTTTCAACCTTCACGCCGACTGCCTCCGGAACCGCTCCAGCCGGTCGACCATGTCGGCGTCAATTTCACCACTGCCCAGTTTGCGCAACTCGGACGCCCACAGCATCTGGTTAACACGGACATCGACCCAGAATTCATATTCAATTTTCTCTAGTGCCTCGATCGGCAGGACCGGCGCAAAACTTGCGATTTCCTCGACAATCTCGCGCTGGCGTACCCGATCATGTTGCGGACGCGACCGCCACAGATCAATCAGCTCCTGCCACCCGTCAAGCACCCACCACAAGCGGTCAATATGCTTTTGCATATCTTCCTTGGCCTTGGCCCAGTCTTGCAGGACCTTGCCCAGTTCATTGTTCCACAAATCAATCTTGCGCAGCAACCGCAAGGCATGGTCCTTTGTGGCGCTGGCGGCATTGATCACGCGGGTCGCCATAAAGCGGAAATCGGATTGTTCGGAAATCGACCATTCCTCGACCTCACCGGCAAGTTTCTGCAAACCGAATGTCAAATGACGCAGCGGCCCTTCGCAACCCTCTATCGCAAGGCCTACCGGCGCGCTCAGGATGCTCCAGTCACCCAGGGTATCGATGATCGAATCATTTTCCAAACCGGTCGATGTCGCAAAACGGTTCAGCGCCTTGCGCGCCCTGATCTGACCATCCATGGTCAGCAGGTCTTCGCGCTTCATGTCCTGAACGTCATTGCCGCCAAGCTGGCGCAGCGCCTGATAGAGCAGCGTCAGTTGCCCCAGTTCACGTGCAGCCTTTTCGTCCTTGTTGCCGGTAATACCGGCACGGGCCAGCGCAACACCGCCAACACCGGTGACCGCCACCGCGCGCGCATGCTCGCGCACCATTTCCGGGGTGAATTTTTCAAGTGTGATCAACCGGTCAAACAGCATCCGGTCATGAACCGACAGATCAAAAACCTCGCGCAGGGTTTCAAGCGGCATTTCATAGGTGCCAAGCCCGCCCGAAAGCCCCGGAAGACTGACAAGCGTGCGACCGCTTTGGCCGATCAATACGCGCGAATAGCGCAAGCTTTTGGTCGTGAATGGTGTCCGTACGCCGCGCGACGCAAAAGATGCGGGCAAACAGGACAAGGCATCGGGCTGCCCTGCACCGATTTTGGGGGAACTACCTGCCCCTTTATTTGCAAGCTGCTGTCTGGTCATTCTCGGCTTTGATCAACCCATCCCGACTAATCTATTCTTCGGTCCATCTGCTTTTGGCCTTTCGCGCTCTCAGCTCACGCCATCAGTACCGCTGCCAAGCTTATACTAACGCGCAGGCCAGTCCACGACAAAGGAACCGGTTTTGCGAACTTGCAGGTTACCGGGACAAGCTGATGAAACCCTTAACGCTTCGGATAGGTCAAACAGGCCGGAAGATCAATGATCAATAACCGCAAAAGTGCAGAAATCCGCCCCAAAACAACTTTTGCCCCCTGCGCCCGGGGTCAGATCGAACATCAAAGTGTTTCCTTCGCCTTTTCCCAGGTATTGACATAAGCCTTCCATTCCGCGCCATCGGGGATGCTTTCATCGATATTGACCATGTCGGCACAGTCGATCATCACCGCCACCTCGTCGGTTTCAACCGGCACCTTGATCATGGTTTTCTGATAGGAACACGGATGCGGACCATGCGGGAAACCGCTGGGGTGGAAGGTTGCCATACCGGGCTTGATATTGCCCCGGCTGTAAAACTCGCCCCGGTGATAGAAGATGAACTCGTCGTAATCCTCGTTCGAATGATAAAACGGCACGCGAAGCGTCCCTGATTCACCTTCGCCAATTTTCGGCACAAAGGTACTGATGGCAAACCGGTTGGCGACAAAGGTGCTGTGTGCCGCGGGCGGCACCGGTTGGCCCGGTTGGCGGTCCTGTCGCAAGTCGCGCCAGTTCAACCTTACGACACTCAGGTCGCCCTGCCAGCCCACCGCATCCAGCGGATTATAGGGATAGGTCAGGGTCGAAATCGCATTGCGACGCTTGATGTGAATTTCCCAATAGGCTTCGTCCTGCTGGGCACGGAATTTGTCATCAAGTCGCGGCACTTCGAAACTGGTCGGGTTGATCGACGGATGACCTGCCGACTGGGTGTCGTTTGGCAGGCCAAAGGCATCGTTGGTGGCCTCGATAAACAGGAATTCGGACGGATCGGTTGCCTCGAAACGCCAGGCCGTGCCGCGTGGCAGCAGGATGTAATCCCCATCACGATACGGCATGTGGCCGTAATCGCAATAAAGCGCGCCGCTGCCATTGTGAACAAAAGCCAGCGTATCACCATCGGCATTGCGCGCCAGCGCATGCATTTTGCCATCAAGCCGCCAATAGCGGACTTCCATCACGGCATTATGTACAATACGGCGCGCCTGCAACGGGCAATCCGGCCCGGCGGCCAACTTGTTCAGATCGAACGCCCGCGGTCGAAGCGGCCCTTCGAAAGAGGCCCAGCCTGCCGGTGGGTGTTTATGATAAATGTGGGCTGATGGCCCAAGGAACCCGTTACGCCCTATTTCGCGTTCATGAACGGTAACGGATGGGGAATTTGTTGAACCTGCGGCATTCTTGGACGCTGCAACGCAATTGCCTTCGCTGTTCGGAAGACGAATCCAGTTCTTCACCTGACACCTCCCGGCCGGATCGGCCATATAAAAGGGCTTGTCGGATTTGCCCGTTATATAAGGATATGTGCAGACCCGGAGGTCATTTCAAGGCGTGCAGGAAATTGCAAAAATACAACTTTTAGCTGCACCCGCGACAAGGAAGCCGTCAGGACGAAAATCGGCCGAAATCGGCAATGGACGCCCGCATGACCAAGGCACTAAACTTCCCGCTCCCTGATTGACTGGAGAAACCTATGGATAAAATCACCGGTGGCTGCCTATGCGGCAAAGTCCGGCTTGTGGCAACGGGAAAACCGTACCGGGTTGGCCTGTGTCATTGCCTTGATTGCCGGAAACACCATGGCACGCTTTTTCACGCGTCGGCGGTTTATCCAAAGAACGCGGTAACGGTCGAAGGCGACGTGCGTGATTATCAGGGGCGCTATTTCTGCCCGACCTGCGGATCATCGGTTTTCGGCCATAGCGGGGACGAGATCGAGGTGAATATCGGGTCGCTCGACGCGCCCGATCAGTTAAAGCCCACCTACGAGCTTTGGACCATCCGCCGCGAGGGGTGGCTGCCGGAATTTCCGCTTGCGAAACACTATGAGCGGGACCGGGAAGGCACGGATCGTTCGGAGGAATAGGGGAACAGAAATGGTGCGCCCGACAGGATTCGAACCTGTGGCCCCCAGATTAGGAATCTGGTGCTCTATCCTGCTGAGCTACGGGCGCACTTTATCGGCAAGAGGCATTCAATTAGCAGCTTCGATAGCTGCGATCAATCCGCCAGCGCCGCAAATATGTCGTACCATGGCCAGAAAAGCAAAAAGCCCCGCAAAATGCAGGGCTTGAAGCGGCATTCCGGAACGTCGGATCACTCAAAGATCGCGTCGATCGGAATGGCATAGGTCAGAGACAGGATTTCCGTGCCCGGGTTTTCGTCGCCGATGCTGGCGTTCGAAATGTGGGCGATACCGAGGCTCAGACGTTCGCGGCTGTCAAAGCGGAAGCCGAGCTCAAGACCGGAACGGAATTCGATCCAGTGACCGAGGTCTTCGCCGTCACCCTGATGGTAGGCACCAACCGAGGTATAAATGCTGGAAACGAAGTGATCGCCCCACAGCACATCCATCGCCAGACCGCCATAACCGTGTGCTGCCTTGTCGCTGGTGACCATCACGCCGGTGATCGGACGCAGAACGCCAAACATCGCGTGCTGGAAACGGTAATCAAGACGGAATTCAGCGGCTTCTTCATCCTGCGTGATATCGACCATACCGGTCGAGAATTCCAGCAGGCCGCTGTCATTGTTATTGCCAAGAAACTGCTGTGCGTTTGCCGCACCTGCAAATCCTGCGACCAAAAGCAGGGCCAGGATTTTCCCCAAAACCAACCGCATTAACCTAAGTCCCCTCTAGGATAAATTTGGGCATATACTACCCAACCGTATGATATAAACAACAAAACAATGACACGACTGTTTTAATTTTTATCAAAGCCGGTGCCATTAAAGGAATTCGTGGCACGCACAAGTTCGCGCACGATCCCCGGTTCACTTGCCGCGTGACCGGCATCCTCAACGATATTCATTTCAGCACCCGGCCATTGCGCGTGCAGCTCAAACGCGGAAACCGGCGGACAGACAACGTCATAGCGGCCCTGAACAATGCGGGCCGGCAGATGACGGATTCGATCCATATTCCGAAGAAGCTGGTCAGGGGCAAAGAACCCCTTATTGACGAAATAATGATGTTCAAGCCGCGCCAGCGCCAATGCGATCCCGTCACCTTCGAAATCCGCGACCAAGCCATCATCGGGCAGCAACGTGCAGCAGGTCGCCTCGAACCCGGACCATGCGCGCGCCGCTGCAACCGCAGCAGCTTCGCCGTCCCTGCCAGCAAAGACATCGCCATAGCGATCCAGCAGGGCAGCACTTCCGGGGTTGCGATCAAACCCGACAGCGGCGAGGAATTTTTTCTCGGCCTCGGCAAAGAATTTGCCCATGCCATCCATGAACCAGTCGATTTCCTGATCCCGGCACAGGAATATCCCGCGCAGAACAAAACCAAGCACCTGTTCCGGGTGGGCCTGCCCATAGGCAAGCGCCAGCGTTGACCCCCACGAACCGCCAAACACCAGCCATTTATCAATGCCGCGATCCTGACGGAGCGCTTCGATATCGCCAATCAGATGGTCGGTGGTATTGTTTTCAAGGCTGCCGAACGGGCGGGATTTACCGGCACCGCGCTGGTCATGCAGGATCACCCGGTATTTTTCGGGATCAAAGAAGCGGCGCGACTTGGGCGATATCCCACCGCCGGGCCCGCCATGCAGGAAAATCACCGGAATGCCGTCGGGATTGCCGACTTCCTCCCAATAGATCGCATGCCCGTCGGGCCGTTCCAGCCAGCCGGAATAAGCAGGTTCGATCTCGGGATAAAGCATTGGGGAGCCTCTTGGAATCTAGCGGTTCATTCTTCTACACGTCCAGAGTGTAATTGGACAAGTCCAAAGCCGTTTACGGTTGACCGACAGACTGTTCCACACATAGGGACGCCGGATTGGTCAGTTCCAGGTACGGTCCGCCGCGATCTTCGATCATGCCGCGCACACGGATTTTATGGCCAATCCAGTCTTCCATATGCTGTCCGGCCGTTTTGATCGCATCGCGCAGATCGCGATCGACCATCACGGTGAAATCGTTGCGCCAGTCGGAACCAAAATTAAGGTAGCTGCGCCATTCCCGGTCTTCGATGCGTTGAAGGATGCCATCAATTACGGCAAATCTTCCAACGGCCCGCGCCGCATCGGGAAGATCACCATCAATTTCCGAGGACCCGGCATAATGATAAGCCGGGCTCTGGCCCGGTGCCCAAAGCCCGATTTGCTGCGACATGGCCGATTGCTCGGCCGCAAGCAAAGCATCAATCGGACGGCCTGTTTCGGGCAAAAGCATCACAAGCCCTGCTTCAAGCAGCTTTTCCTGCCAGAGTTGACCAAAACCATCCCGCATATCGGCCAGATGCCGCCCGGCGAAATCGGGCGTTTGATCATAGGCAAGAAGGTCGGTGATGGCAGAAGCCCCGTTTTGCATGACACTTAAAGCCGCATCCTCGAATTCCGGAACAAAGGCGACATCGGCCAGCCGCCAAAGGATATCTGGCCGGGAGGTCGCAATCAGCGCATCGACGGTTTCGGGCTTTGCCAACCGGATCGGCATCGACCTGACATCACTTCCACGAGCATTGACGGAACCAAAGGACGGCCCGCACAGCCATTGATCCGCCTTTGCCGGGATGCCAAAGGCCAGAATTCCGGCAATCAGACATAAAAACAGCGACATATGGCAGATCGCCGCAAAATTTCCCGATTTTTGCGAATAGGTTTGATTGTTGCGAGATATTGATTGGCAAGCCAACACGCGCTACCACATCGTAAGGGATAAAATTGCGGTTCCGGCAAAGGATACGCATCGCGGGCACAAGAGGAAAGACTTCAATGAGCTGGCTTTTTCATCGCAAGACAAGACGATTGACAACCGCCCTTGGCGCGCTGGGTCTGGTGGCAACCCTTGCGGGCTGTTCGACCAACCGCGCGACCGGCGAGGACAGCTTTACCGCCTTTATGTCCCCCGATCAGGAAAAACAGGTCGGCGCGGAAGAACATCCGAAAATCGTGCGCGAATTTGGCGGCGATTATGACGAGAAGAATATAGAGGCCTATGTGACCGAAATCGGCAACAAGCTGGTGGCGGTTTCCGAAGCCCCCGACGAGAAATTTACCTTCACCGTCCTTGATTCACCCGTGATCAACGCCTTTGCCTTACCGGGCGGCTATGTTTACATCACGCGCGGACTGGCTTCGCTTGCCTCGAACGAGGCGGAGCTTGCCGGGGTTCTCGCCCATGAAATCGGCCATGTCGTTGCACGCCATTCCGCCCAGCGTTACAGCCGTGGTGTCCTGACCCAGATTCTGGCCGGTGGCCTTTCGGCGGCCCTTGGCAATGGTGCTGGCGATATCGTCGGTGTCGGCGCGAACGCCTATCTGAAGTCATTTTCGCGCGAACATGAATTCGAAGCCGACATGCTGGGCGTGCGTTACATCACGCGCGCCGGATACGACCCCGAAGGCATGGCGTCATTCCTGAAAAAACTGCGCGCCCATTCGCGCCTTCAGGCAAAACTGGCAGGCCGGTCGCCCGATGAAATCGATCAGTTTGACTTCATGGCCACCCACCCGCGCACCGTTGACCGCATCGAACAGGCCCACAAGGCCGCCAATGTTACACCGGTCGCAAATCCCGAAGTCGGCAGTGTCCGCTATATGCGCGCCATTGACGGGATTATTTACGGTGACGGCCCTGATAACGGTTATGTCCGTGGAACGTCGTTTATCCATGTGCCGCTTGATTTCCGGTTCGAGGTGCCCGACGGATTTTCGATGATCAACCAGCCCGATGCGGTGATTGCACAGGATGAGGGCGGCGCACAGATCGTGTTTGAAGGCGCACCAAAGGCCAAGGGTGTCGCGCTTGATCAATATCTGGCGCGCGGTTTTTCCAGCAAGATCGCCATCACCAATATCGAAAAGATCGATATCAACGGTCAGGAAGCCGCCACCGGATATGCCGATGTCAACCTGAATTCCGGTGGCAAGGCGCGCCTTCGGGTGGTTGCCATCCGGCACGGCGATAACGCCTATCAGTTCCTGTTCATCATGCCGCTTGATCAGGTTGATGCCTATAACGTTGCACTTCGCCGCACGACATACAGCTTCCGCCCACTGACCCGCGAAGAGCAGCAGAAATACCATCCGCTGCGCATCAAGGTGCGCGCCGTGAACCCGGAATATGATCTTTCGACCTTTGTCGGCCAGATGGCGGTATCACGTGAACCGGCCGAAACCTTTGCCGTACTGAACGGGCTTGAACCCGGGCAGCCACCGGCAACCAATTCGATGGTCAAGGTTGTCATCGACTAACCAGAACAAAGGGGCAGCAAATCCGGTTTGCTGCCCCTTTTGGTATCTAAAGCGTTTTGTGTTTAATGCCCTGAAAAATCAGCTTTCGATGTGATCGACAATCCTGCCGTCGCGCCCGATGGCAACCGCAATCAATGGGCCACCGCGCCCTGCCCCGCCGTCAATCGACAGGGTAAATTCGCGTTCCTGAAGGCCAAGATTGGCCAAGGCCGATCCGCGCACGATCCGGCGGCAATCGTAATAACGATCCGTGATGCTTTCAAACATCGACCCACCCCACCAGAAGGTATCGGTCTGTCCGGTCAGCGGACGCGACGCATCAAGCCCGGCATGCACAAAGATCAACGAACCATCCGTGGCATAGGCCGCGTGCTTCAGGTCCGACAAAAGCGAACTGTGACCAGGCCTGCGACGAAATGCTTCGCCAAACTGGCCGGTCCATTGCGAAATCGCATGCGCACCCTGCCGCATCAGCGATTGGGTATGCGACGGATCAAAGCCATAGGCGCGCAGCGTCCCGGCAATACCGCGCGACAGCATCCAGTCGAATACCTCGCCCGGGTTCGGGGCAAAGTGAATCTGTTGCAGTTTGCTCAGCATTTCTTCGGTGGAACCGCGCAAAAAGGCGATATCGGCAATATCAACGCCTTCTTTCGCCAGGAAGTAACGCCGGAACAGCAGTAATTCATTGATAGCACCCGATACGGCCTCGGCCGTGCCATCGCCCCAGTAATTGCCAAGATAGATCAGGCGATCACCGGCTGTGATTTTGCCCCGAAGCTTGCCATGAACGGCTTGCAGCGCGGCAAGATCGCCATTGATCGCCCCGACGGTCCATATTTTATCCGCCGGTTTTATCGGTGCCAGAACTGCGCTCATCGCCATAACGTGCCCAAAATAAACAAAACCGGCCCAAGATTACCTTGTAGGCCGGTTTTTAAAAAGAGGTCTCTGTATAACAAAGCTGTACAGGCGTATCAGGCAGCTTTCTGCAACAGTTTTTCAAGCTTGCCCGAAGCCTTGTCCTTGTCGATCTTTTCGATCGCGGCCAGTTCATCCACGAGGCGTTCAAACGCTGCTTCGTAAATCTGGCGTTCGGAGAACGACTGTTCAGGCTGGGTGGCGGTGCGGTGCAGGTCACGAACCACTTCGGCGATCGAAACCGGGTCACCGGAATTGATCTTTGCCTCATATTCCTGCGCACGGCGCGACCACATGGTGCGTTTGACGCGCGCACGGCCTTTAAGGGTGATAAGCGCCGAGTCCATCTGTTTTTTAGAGGACAGCTTGCGCAGCCCGGAGTTACCCACCTTGTTGACCGGCACGCGCAAGGTCATGCGGCTCGAATCAAAAGTGATGATGTAAAGGCGTAATTCCTGACCCGCGATTTCCTGGGTCTCCAGGCCATCAACACGGCCAACACCGTGTGCGGGGTAAACAACGTAATCGCCAACAGCAAAGGGCAACTTATCCGACATCAAGCTTCCTTCCGGCCCAAACAGGCCTGGTCATTCAACTGTAACACTATAGACCCAGCGACACGAAGAGCTGCACACGACGATGCTTTTGGCGAAGTCGCGGTTTTTGACAGGATATAATAGCGGAGATCCGACTGCGCGGAGCGAGCCTGCCGAGCCCTTGAACGCGAGTTGCCCACAATAACACAAAGAGCCGGCCTATCACAGATTTTTTCCGTGCGACCGGCTCAATGCAGCCATGCGCCAATAAAATCAGGGCGCAAAAACATTGGTTTTACAGGCGTTTAACGCGTTTTATCAATCACCGGTTCCCGGTGCTTCGCTGAGCAATTCAGTCTTGCCCGACTTGCCATTCCATTCGTCGGCATCGGCCGGTGCATCACCCTTGCGCGTAATATTCGGCCAGACTTCCGCGAATTTGCGGTTGATCTCAAGCCAGTTATCCAGATTCGGTTCCGTATCGGGAATAATGGCCTCGGCCGGACATTCAGGTTCGCAGACACCGCAATCAATGCATTCGTCCGGGTGAATAACCAGGAAGTTTTCACCTTCATAGAAGCAATCGACGGGGCAAACCTCGACGCAGTCCTGATACTTACACTTGATGCAGTTTTCTGTCACCACATAGGTCATGGTGTAACTCCGTTCAGGTTGCGAGGCCGTGATGCGGCTGCGCCCGCGCTCGGCCTTGTTCTCTCTCGGGGCATTGGGTTATCACGCAGTGCGGTTGTGTGCAACTCCAATAAAATCCCATTTTTTTTAGTAGTATTGCCGTTTCGGTGCATTGCGATATCGCAGTTAAACAGACCGCATCGGACGTTCAAACCGGCTTTGGCGGGAAAATACATAAATCCCGGCAATTTTCCAGTATTAGAACCCGCGCAACAATTGCTTTTGCGGTGCCAAGCACATAGTCTGGACTGTGAAACATGGTCATAGAGCCATGCAGGGGTGTGGATTGGCGGAGGGTAGCCTGAAAACACAACGGCTCAGATGGCGTGACCGCTTGTCTGTCAAACAGGCACGTGCCGCTGTCGTTATCACCCTTCTGATTGGCCTGTTTTTCAGTGTCGTACAGATTGTCTGGGATCTTTATGAAGAACGCAGCCTGATTGACCGAACCGTTAATCAGGTTTTGTCGACGTTGCGCGAATCCGCAACACAGGCGGCCTATGGCCTTGACGAAACGCTTGCCGCACGCGTGGTGTCGGGCCTGTTTGAATATGAACCGGTTTACAGCGCGACGCTGCGCGACAATTTCGGAAATGTTCTGGCGCAAAAATCGCGTGCCCCCTCATCATCGGGGCGGTCCGCATTTAGCGAAGTGATGTTTGGCAACAACCAGCAATATAACGTGCCGTTGCTGACCGGTGAAAGCCGTGATCTTGTCGGCCATCTGGTCGTTCGGATCGATACCGACTTGATTGCCGATGGTTTCATCAATCGCGCCACCCGCATCCTGACGTCGGGCATTTTGCGCAACTTCCTGCTGGGGCTTGCGCTGGTGGCATTCTTTTACCTGACACTCACCAAACCGCTTTTGCGCATTTCACAGGCCGTCACCGGCATTGATCCAGACAGTCCCGATGCAACCGGGCTGACCGTTCCCCGTCATCATCAACGCGATGAACTGGGCCTTTTGTCTCGGTCCGTTGCCACACTGGTCGAAGGGATTGCATCAACACTTGGCAAATTGCGCCAGGCCGAACAGCAGATGCGTGATAACGAGTCCCGCCTGCGCGCGATTGTTCAGAACGTGGCCGATGGCATTCTGACCATCACGCCGAACGGCACCATTGTTGAGTTTAACAATGCATCCTATCCCCTGCTGGGCCTGAAAGAAGGTGAAACACCAAAGGGACGGTCGCTTCTGGAATTTATCGCCCCGCGCGCCATTCCGAATTTCGAGGAAAGCCTTGCCGAGCTTTCGGGTCTGGACCTGCGTCATCATATCGCAGAGCAGCGCCTGACGCTGCCGCTGGTACGGATGGACAAGACCGAGATCGAGGTAAGCGCCGCATTTCGCCCGATCCCCGATGCGCAAACACCGCTGATTACGGTTGTTCTTCACGATATCACCGCGCGCAAACGCTATGAGGAACAACTGGTCTATATGGCCAATCACGATGCGCTGACCAACCTGCCCAATCGCAGCATGCTGGAATACAGCCTTAAATCAGCACTTGAGAATCACAAACGTGATGCCGCGAGCCCGCATGACCGGGCAACCGCGATCCTGTTTATCGATCTGGACCGGTTCAAGCTGATCAATGACAGCCTTGGTCACAATGTCGGTGATTTGCTGCTTAAGGCCGTGGCGGACCGTTTGCGCCGGGTGATCAGCCGACAGGAAATCATCGGCCGACTGGGCGGGGACGAGTTCCTGATTATCATCCCGCGCCTGCGCGAAACACAGGATGCCGCCACACTTTCGCAGGCGGTTCTGGATGCGCTGGCCCCGGCCTTTGATATTCAGGGGCGGCACTTGTTCATCACACCGTCAATCGGCATCGCCCTTTGCCCGGCGGATGGCGATGATTTCCCGACCCTGATGCGCAATGCCGATACGGCGATGTATAGTGCAAAGGCCCGTGGCGGCGGGACCTATCACTTCTTTACCAAGACGATGAATGAAAGTGCGGTTGCGCGGCTTGCCATTGAAAATGACCTGCGCGAAGCCCTGAAAGAGGGACAGTTCGAACTTTATTACCAGCCAAAGATCGAACTGCTATCAGGCAAGCTTGCCGGGCTTGAGGCCTTGATCCGCTGGAACCAGCCGGGGCGTGGCTTTATATCACCAATGCAGTTCATCCCGGTGGCCGAGGAAACCGGACTGATTGGCAAGATCGGCGAATGGGTATTGCGCCGGGTCTGTGATCAGATCCGCGAATGGGATCTGCTGGGTCTGCCGCCGGTCAGCATTGCGGTCAATCTGTCCCCCAGACAATTGATCGAAGGCCGGATCACAGAAACGATTTCCCGCATCCTTGATGAAACCGCAACACCGGCATCACGCATCGTTCTTGAAATCACTGAAACCGTGATGATGCATGAAATCAAACGATCGGCATCAATCCTTGATGAATTGCGCAAGCTTGGCCTGCAGATCGCAATTGACGATTTCGGGACGGGTTATTCGTCGCTGGCCTATCTGAAACGATTGCCGATCAATTCGATCAAGATCGACCGGTCGTTTGTCCGCGATGTGACGACCGATCCCGACGATGCGGCGATCACCAACACGATTATCATCATGGGGCACAATCTTGGCCTGAAGGTGGTTGCAGAAGGGGTTGAAACACAGGAACAGCTTGAATTCCTTCGCGAACATGGCTGCGACGAAATCCAGGGCTTCCTGATTTCCGAACCACGACCGGCCAATATCACAGCCAGACAGATCGAACAGCTTTCGCGCACGGTTGCGTCTATTCTATAATCGGCCCTATCCTTGCGGATGATGCCTGATACAACAAGAACACAAACCGAAAATCAGAGAAAAACATGTCCCAGAATCGATCCGTCCTGCTTGTCGATGACAGCAAATTTGCCAGACTGCTGGTAAAGGCCTTTATCACCAGCAACTATGCCGACTGGCGGGTGGACGAGGCCGAAGAAGCCGAAAAAGCCCAGGCAATGGCCGCCGAGCATGCCTATGATTACCTTCTGATCGATTTCAACATGCCGGGCATGAACGGGCTCGAATTGGGGGAAAAGCTGCGCGCGGCTTATCCCGATGCTGCAATTGCGCTTCTGACAGCCAATATACAGAAGGAAATCCAGAACAAGGCCCACGGGCTTGGCATGGACTTTCTGGCAAAACCGCCAACCGAAGAAAAGATTTGCGATTATCTGAAGGGCAAGGAAGCCGGGCGATGATCGACCTTAGCGAGCTTGAACACGACACAATCAGCGAATTGATCAATATCGGGGTCGGCCGTGCTGCCGCGTCCCTGTCGGAAATGGTTGATCAGCCGGTGGAACTGACAGTTCCGACGATCACCTTTGTCGAAAGGTTTTCCGATTCAAACCTGACATCTTCGCCCGAAGAAGTGGTTTCCGCCGTCAGCCAGTCATTCGATGGCCCGTTCAAGGGCGAGGCGATGCTGGTTTTCCCGGAAAAGCGCAGCCTTGAACTGGTGCGGCGGTTGCTTAAGGTTGATGTGCCGCTCGATACCCTGACCGATCTTGAACAGGAAGCCCTGATGGAGGTCGGCAACATCATCCTCAATGCCTGCCTTGGCAGCATTGCCAACGTGCTGGGCGAGCCGATCAATTGTTCGATGCCGACATTTCGCAAACGCGAAACCCGTGCATTGTTAAATGAAGACACCGCATTTGATGCCGCGTCTGGCAAGATGCCGGTTCTGATGATCCTGCATGTGCAATTCATGCTGCGCCAGAACGATATTGATGGCTATGTGCTGTTTGTCATGGATCTTGACTCCATCCAAACCCTGAAGGAACTGGTACGACGCTTCCTTGAAAACGCACTTGGTTGACGGGCAGCGCCAAGATGACAAACCCTACCCCCCCGATTGTCGATATCAAGAATGCCGCCGAGGCCGCCGACCTATACAGCAATCTGCTTGATACTGCCGATGTCGGATTGGTGGTGATCGGGTCGGATCATGCCATCTGTCACTGGAACCAGTGGATGCAAAGCCGGTCGGGTATTCCGGCCGATCAGGCCATTGGCAAACGGCTGAGTGCGGTTTTCACCGAAACACGTTTGGGGCGGCTCTGCCAAGCAATCAAGGATTGCCTGGAATTCGGCATGCCTGCGGTGATTTCGCCGTCACTTAATCAAGGTGCGCTGCCGCTTCGCCCATTGCCGCAATTTGCCGCAACATTTGACCGCATGGAACAATCCATTCGCGTTCATCCGATTACGACATCGCGCGGCGAAAAGCTGTGTTCACTGACCGTGCGTGATGTGACCCTTGCCGTGCAGCGTGACCGGCTTTTGCGCCAACAGGCTGCCGAACTGGCCGACCTGGTCACCCAGACCCGACGTAGCGAGGACCGCACGCGCGCGATTTTGCAAAACACAATTGATGCCATTCTGGTCGCATCTGATGACGGCAACATAGAACCGCTGAATGCCCGCGCACAGGAACTTTGCGGCCCGGAAGGCGACCCGGAACTCAGCAACATTATCCGGTTTCTGCTGCCTGATAGCGAACATACCCCGCCACAACGCCCGACCGCCGACAGGTTACTGACCGATCTGGGGACCGGCGTGATCGAGGTTCTGGCATGCACCCCAAATGGCCGCAACGTGCCGCTTGAAGTTGCGATCAGTCATTTTTCGGCAGACGGGCGATATCATTACATCATCACGCTTCGCGATATTTCCCAGCGCAAACGCCATGAAATGGAAATCCAGCGCACCATGGCGGAACTGGAACGTTCCAACAGCGAACTTGAACAATTCGCCTATGCGGCGTCCCACGATTTGCAGGAACCGCTTCGCATGGTGTCAAGCTATACACAGCTGATTGCGCGGCGATACAAGGATCAGCTTGACGAAACCGCAGATGAATTCATCCATTATGCGGTTGATGGCACCCAGCGCATGCAGCGCATGATCGACGACCTTCTGACCCTGTCGCGGGTCGGACGGCATGGCAAACCGTTCAATGCGGTCCCCCTTGATAGTCTGTTTGATGCGATTGCCGCCAATTTCCGGCGCGCAGGCCTTGGTCCGGCGGGCAATATCGTGCGTGACGGGTTCCTGCCAACCGTAACCGGGGATGCCAGCCAGCTTTTGCTGCTGTTTCAGAATCTTGTTTCGAATGGCCTTAAATACAGCGACCCTGACAAGGGTGAAGTCCGGATTTATGCCACCGAAACCGATGAAAGCTGGAAGGTTTTCGTTGCCGATAACGGCATCGGGATCGAACCGCAATATCACGCGACAATCTTTGAAATCTTCAAACGCCTGCACGGTTATGGTGAATATGCCGGGACAGGGATCGGTCTTGCGATCTGCAAAAAGATCGTCGACCGGCATGGCGGAACGATTTCGGTAGAAAGTGAACCGGGCAAAGGCAGCACGTTCTGCGTTGAATTGCCGAAAGAATTGCCGATTGTGATCCCGCCAGAAAGCATGTAGCTTTCGTTTACGTAAGCGTAAACCTGAACGGGATGTCATGAGCGACAATTATTCCATCACCGACCTTGCCCGCGAGTTCGACGTCACGACCCGTACCATCCGTTTTTACGAGGATCAGGAACTGATCGCCCCGGCCCGTCAGGGGCAGACCCGCATTTACAGCCATCGCGACCGGGTGCGCCTGCGCCTGATCATGCGGGGCAAGCGGCTTGGCTTTTCGCTTAAGGAAATCCGCGATCTGCTTGATCTCTATGACACCGACCGCAGCGAAATCATGCAGTTGACCATCCTTGTCGACAAGATCAATGAACGCCGCGACACGCTGCGCAAACAGCGTCAGGATATCGATGCGACACTTGATGAGCTCGATAAGCTTGAAGAAACCTGTCAGGAAGAATTGACCCGCAAATCGGGGAACTGATCTGCACTGTTGTGTGCCTTGACGTGGTCAGGGGGCAGGGGGCAGGGGTCAGGGGTCAGGAGCCTGCACCCGGCTCCCCGCCCTGCGTCTGTACCTGTGCCATCGGCATCGATGCGGGCAGACGCGACGGGCGCGACAGGATAAAACAGCTGACCGGGATCGCGACAAGCAACTGGATCATCACCACCCAGCGGTTTTCGACAAAGATCAGGGATGCGGCAATCACCACGACAAAGGCCGACATCGCCATGATCTTGGCCCGGCGATGGATCACGCCATGTTCGTTCCAGTGCCGGATCGACGGACCAAAATGCGGATGATTGTAAATCCACGCATGCAGGCGCGGTGACCCTTTGCTAAACAGCCAGGCGGCCAGCAGCATGAAGGGGGTGGTCGGCAGAATTGGCAGAAATGCGCCAATAATTCCAAGCCCTACCGAAAGCCAGCCCAAGGCCAGATAAAGATACGATACCTGCACGTCTTATTTCCTGTTTACAGCCCTGCCCGCCCCTGACAGGGTAAGTGCCTTCAATGTAGGTGGAATGCCATTGTTTTTCAATCAACAGCACCCACCGGTTTTCGGGCTTCTGCCGTGCGGGTTCGCCGCATAACTTGCCGCCCCTATTACTTAGACGATCCGCCATGCTCGAAATCTCAAATGATCTTTATCTTGATGAACGCCATCTGCAATTCCAGTTCGTGCGCGCATCCGGACCGGGCGGCCAGAACGTCAACAAAGTATCGACCGCGGTACAGATGCGCGTGCGTATTGATGACCTGACGGAATTGCCGCAACGCGTGCGTGATCGCCTGCGTGAATTGGCTGGCAGCAGGCTGACCAATGACGGGGAAATCATCTTTGACGCGCAGCGTTATCGCACCCAGGAACGGAACAAGCAGGATGCCATCGAACGGCTTCTGGCCCTGTTGCGCAAGGCCGCCGAACGCAAGAAATTCCGCGTCAAAACCCGCCCGTCTCTATCGGCCAAACGCAAACGGGTCGACACGAAAAAGAAACGCGGCGACGTAAAGAAAATGCGCCAGAGGCCGATGGATTAGGCCGCAGATACCGGTCAGGACAGCGGGCATTTATGCAGCCAGTCATCCATCAAGGCAGCCATTTCCGAATTTTCCACACCCGCCTGTGACAGCGATTGCCAGGTCGAGAACTGCACCGCATGTCGCGCAACCGCTTGGCACATCTTGCCCTTGCGCCGTTCGGCAGGCAGGCTTGCCAGTGCATCGGCAGACAACATGTCGAGATAGCCATCAAAGCCCTTCATCTGTTCATGAAGGGCTGCGACATTTTCCCGATCACGATAGCAATGATCCCACATATAAGCCGTTTCACCATAATAGTGATAAAGCATGCTCAGTATCGCGAGGCCCCAGTCAACTGGTGCCACCGACTCGCGCCACGATGCGGGATCGGGTGGCGGGTTAAGGCTCCGCCAATGTGACGAGCACGCATCAAGCAGTTCATTTTCTTCGGGAAAATGCCGATAGACCGTCAAACGCTGCACCCCGGCGCGGTCTGCAATCGCGCTGATGGTGGTGCGTGCCGGGCCGACTTCGCCATGCAATTTCATCGCAGCTTCGAGAATCTTGAGGCGCGTTTCGTCTTCTTTTTCTGCGCGTAATGTCTTGTTGTATTTTCGTTTTTCCATTTAATAAAACATCACTGTTCTTTTAAATTTAAACCAAAGGAACTGCGTTCTTCATTTTAAATGAACACATATGATCATTCACTTTTTGGCAGTTCCCCAAAGAGCCACAAAATACAAATGATGCAGCCCAACCCTGAATTTAACCATCATCACCAGCTTTGCCGAAATGAGCAAGATGAACCTTCGGGACATCCCGGTTCGTATTGCGGATTTCCAATCCGGATTTGCAAGCAGCCAACCGGGTTTCTATAACTGTCATGGAATGACACAGGATTTGCCAACATGACAATCCAATGGGACGAAATTGCCAAGCCCGCCCTGCCCGCCAATTGCGGATGGCGCGGGACCTACCGGGTGCGTTATTCGGAAATTGGCGATAACGGCCTTGCGATGTTGCCGGCCCTGGCCGATTACATGCAAGACGCCGCTGGTTGGGGCGCACGCATCCTGAAACTCGCCTATGACGACACGGTTGATAAAGGCATGGCATGGGTGCTGGCGCGGATGGTCATTCATGTCCGACGCTATCCCGGCAATGGCGAGGATATCATTGTCGAAACATGGCCATCGGGTGTTGCACGGCGCGTGGCGACCCGTGATTTCCGTTTGATCGACAGCAGCGGTGATGTGATTGCGGTCGCGCAAAGCTTCTGGGTGATGTTTGACCTGCTGGAACGGCGCGCGGCAAGCTGGCCCGACTGGATCGAAGAACGGCTGCCAAAACCGCCCGGCCCGAAACTGATCGAACCACCATTCCGGCCGCCCTTCACCACCGACCCGTTACCCGAAATCGACAGCATAAAGGCCCGCCCATCCGATCTTGACCTGTATGGGCATGTCAATAATGTGCGCCTGATGCAGTGGGTGCTTGGCGCAACCGGTGCGGATTCAAAACCGGACTTCCATCCCGAAAGCATCGATATCCAGTTCCGCACCGAATGCCGGGTTCAGGAACGGGTCACGGTGCGCCAGAAGGACGGATTTGCCGCGATTACACGTGATGGCGACGGGGTTGATCTGGTCCGTGCGCACGTCGTGCCCAAAAACCGTACCGCATTAGCCTAGGATCAGGACAGAATTCCGAGCAATTCGGCAATCGGTCTGAAACTGCGACGGTGATGCAGGGTCGGGCCAACAATGCCAAGCCCGTCCATATGCTTTTTCACCCCATAACCGGCATTGCCATCCCAGCCGAAATGCGGATAGCGCACGGCAAGGCGGGTCATGGCGCGGTCGCGCACGACCTTGGCAACGATGGATGCCGCCGCGATGGATAATGATCTGCCATCGCCCTTGATGACCGTTTCCACCGCACACGGCAGCCCCGGGTCACGATTGCCATCCACCAGCGCCTGATCGGGGCATTGCGGCAAACGCGCCACCGCGCGGCGCATGGCAACATAGGTCGCCTGAAGGATATTGATCCGGTCGATTTCACGGACCGATGCCGCGCCTATACCAACCTCGGCACATCCCATGATCAGGTCAAACAAAAGATCGCGTTTCTTGACCGACAGCTTTTTGGAATCGTTGAGTTCCCCCAGAAGGATGTCAGGCAGCCGTTCATCACGCGGCAGGATCACGGCCGCGGCAACCACCGGCCCGGCAAGCGGCCCGCGGCCGACCTCGTCGATCCCGGCGATGCGTCCGCGATATTGATCCTCGATGCTGAAATCCGGCATGTAAAACCTGTCCCTCCTGCCTTTCCTCATAACAAGGATGTAGGGCGGTCGACAATGTCATCTGTGATGGCGTTTGGCAAAATCATCCGCCGTGATGGCATATCGCACGCCATCATTATCGGTCTTGTGATGACGCATGCCGATCTTTCGTGCGACCGCAAGTGACCCGATATTGCGTGCATCGATACAGGCAATGAAACTGTCCAGTTTCATTTTTTCAAACCCGTGCGATAACACGGCGTTGGCGGCCTCGGATGCATATCCCCGCCCCCAGAAAGCCGGTTTCAGACGCCAGCCGATTTCGATTTCCGGTCCAACGGCGTCCTCGGGGATCAGCAGAACCCAGCCAATGAAACTGTCCGGTTCCGTTTTTCGAAACAGCGACCAATATCCCAGCCCCGGCCCGTAATCCATGGTGATGCGATCATGGATAAAGGCGCAATGTTCGGTTTCATCGGCCCAAGGTCCCTGAACGAAATCGGTTACGCCGGGTTCGCGATCCATCGCAAAACAATCGTCAAGATCATCCAATGTCCGCGGGCGCAGCCATAGACGTTCGGTTTCCAGTATCATTCGGTTTTCCTGCCATTCGAGCACCGCAACAGCATAATAAAACGGCACCGCTTGAACGGTGCCGTTTTAAGGTTTGCAAACCCGGCTATTTTTCGTCGGGTTTATATTCTTCGCTGGGGTCATAGCCATCCGGGCCAACCGGATCAAAGGTCGCCCAACCTTCGTCCCGACCACTTTCCGGAAGGTCCTTATGCGGGTCAACATGACGCAGCAAATAGGCCTTGGCGATCAGGTTTGCGGTGATCGGTGCCGTCAGGAACAGGAACAGCGTGATCAGCAATTCATGAATGGTGAAATGCCCGCGTTCGATCCAGAAGAACAGCATCGAAGCAATCAGAATGGCGCCAACACCCACGGTGGTTGCCTTGGTCGGCGCATGGAGCCGCGGAAGCAATTCGCGCAGTTTGATCATCCCGAACGACCCGACCAGCAGGAAAATCCCGCCAATCACGATCAGAACAGAAATGACGATTTCAGCAATAAACGGCATCCTGTCTCTCCCTATTCGATGATGTCGCCACGCAAGACGAACTTGCAATAGGCAACGGTGGAGACAAAGCCGAACATGGCAAACAGAAGCGCGCCTTCGAAATACATCGAGGTCGCGCGGCTGATTCCGTACAGCACCAGAAGGGCAATGGCGTTGATCGCCATGGTATCAACCGCCAGAACACGATCAGCAATGGTCGGCCCCTTGGCCAAACGCCACAGATTCATCAACAGGGCCACCGCCACACAGATAAAGCCGAAATTCAGTGCATATTCGATCATTCGAAAATCTCCTTCAGACGGCCTTCGTAGCGGGTCTTGATATCATCAACCACGCCCTGCGGGTCCGGCGCATGCAGGCAATGCACCAGAAGGCTTTTGGCATCCGCACTCAGATCAATGGTCACCGTGCCCGGCGTCATGGTGATCGTCCCGGCAAGGGTCGTGATCGCCTCGGGCGAGGTCAGATCAAGCGGCACAACCACGCTTTTGGATTCAAGGCTTTCGGTCTTGCGAAACAGGATCAGTCCGGCAACCACAACATTGGCGACCAGAATGTCCCACAACACGATCAACCCGTATTCGCAGATGGCATAGGCATTGCCGACCTTTGGGCGCGCGGGCCAGAAGTTTGACGTGATCAGCGGGATGGCAATCGCCAGGATCGCACCAAAGACCACGGCACCAGCCGATATTTCATTGACCAGCAACACCCAGACAACCAGCAGGGCCAGCGAGAGCAGCGGGTGGGGAAGACAACGTTTCAACATCATCACTATCCTTTCATCACCGCTTACTGGCCAGGCTGTGTGGCGGGTATTTCACCCAGCACGGCCCGGATGTAATCCGTGGTGTCAAACAATTGCGCCGCCGTTCCCTGCAGGTAATCCGTGATCGGGGCGGCAAAGACCGTCAGCACAACCAGCGCACCAAGCATGCCGCAGGCTGCAATGATCGGAAGAACCGGCCAATTGGCGCCTTCGACCTCAATCACGCCTTCGGCAGACGCGCTTTTCCAGAACAGCACACTGCCAGCCCGACCGAAACCGACAATCCCCATCAACGACGTCACAAGGATCACCGCCCAGATCCAGACGCCGAACGCGCTATCGCGCGCAGCATCAAGGATAAGAAGCTTGCCGATAAAGCCACTAAGCGGCGGCATCCCGGCCATGGCGATGGCGGCAATAAAGAACAGAACCGCCAGCAATCCGGACTGATGGAAAACCGGCGCGGTGTTCAGGCGATCGCCATACTGGCCACGGCGCGATGCCACAAGATCACCGATCAGGAACAGGGCCGCACCGGCAAAGGTCGAATGCAGCAGATAATAAAGACCGGCCGAAATGCTTTCGGGCGTAAACAGCGCGATGGAAATCAAAAGCGTTCCCATCGATCCGATCACGGAAAAGGCAATCAGACCATTAAGCCGCTTGGCCGCCAGAACCCCGATCATGCCAATCGCCAGTGTCACAATCGCGGCTGGCAGGATATAGGGCTGTGCGAGCCACGCCATATCACCGGCATTTTCACCAAAGCCCAGCGAATAGACGCGCAGGATCGAATAGGCCCCGACCTTCGTCATGATGGCAAACAGCGCCGCCACCGGGGCCGGTGCGTTTGCATAGGTGCCCGGTAGCCAGAAATGAACCGGCACAAGGGCCGCCTTCACACAGAACACCAAAAGCAGGATCAACGCCCCGGCACGCAGCAGCGCGGCATCACCAGCCGCCACCAGCGGCACCTGAACGGCAAGATCAGCCATGTTCAGCGTACCGGTAACGGCGTAGATCATGCCGACCCCGACCAGGAACAGCGACGACCCCGTCAGGTTGATGACGATATATTGCATGCCCGCCTTAAGGCGTTCCGCCCCGGCCCCATGCAGCATCAGACCATAGGATGCGATCAGCAGGACTTCGAAGAAGACAAACAGGTTGAACACATCCCCCGTCAGGAAGGCACCATTGACCCCCATCAGCTGGAACTGGAACAGGGCATGGAAATGCTGGCCGCGCTTGTCCCATTCACTGGATGCAAACAGGATGACGCCAAGACCAAGGATCGATGTCAGAAAGATCATCATCGCCGACAGACGATCCAATACGATCACGATCCCGAACGGTGCCGGCCAATCGCCAAGCGCGTACATTTCCGGGTTGTTGTTATTGGCAAAAATCACCAGCGACAGGGTGACCGCCACAAGGGCGACGGTCGCGGTGATCGAGAATATGCGCTGCAAGACAATGTCGTGACGCACCGCCAGAACAATCAGGGCGGCCATCACGGCAGGCAGCAAAATGGGGACGACAATCCAGTGACCCATCAGTTTTTATCTCCTGCTTCGGATGGTGCGCCTTCCGGGCGACCGTCAACATGGTCATTACCGATTTCAAGATAGGCCCGGATTGACAGCACAACGATCAGTGCGGTCATCCCGAACGAAATCACGATCGCTGTCAGGACAAGCGCCTGGGGCAGCGGATCAGTATATTCGGTAACACCATCACGCAGGATGGGCGGCATATCGATGGTCAGGCGTCCCATGGCGAACAGGAACACGTTCACCGCATAGGACAACATCGCCAAACCGATCACCACCGGGAAAGTACGACCGCGCAGCAACATATATGTGCCGCACATGGTCAGAAGCCCGATACTGCTTGCTACAAGAAACTCCATGATATCAGGCCTCTTTCTCAGCTGTCGCGACCTTCGCGGTCGCGGCGGACGGATCATGGTCCATCGGTTCCGGATTGATGTCGACATGTTCGGCCATGCGTTCCACCTGCGACAGTTTGGCAAGCGCAAGGGTCACCGCCCCGACAACCGTCAGGAACACGCCAAGATCAAAGCCCATGGCAGATGCCAGCTCAAATTCGCCGACAATCGGCAGATGAACATGGACAAAACCACTGGTCAGGAACGGCAGCCCCGCCACCCAGGCCGAAAGCCCCGTAATGGCCGCGGCAATCACACCAAGCCCGATCATGCCATGATAATTGGCCTTCATGCGATTCTGGGTCCAGCCAAAGCCCGACGCCATATATTGCATGACCAAGGCAACCGAAACGACCAGACCGGCAATAAAGCCACCACCTGGCTCGTTATGACCGCGCAGGAAGATGTAAACCCCCACCAGAAGCGACAGCGGCAGCATCACGCGTGTTGCAATGACCATCATCATCGGATGACGGTCTGCCGACCGGCGATTATCGACCACCCAGCTTGCAAGGCGTTTGGCGGCCTCGCCCTGGGTGACGGTTTCAATCAGGGCAAAGATCGACAATGCGGCAATACCAAGAACAATGATCTCGCCAAAGGTATCAAAACCACGGAAGTCAACGAGGATCACGTTGACCACGTTGGTGCCGCCACCTTCGGTTTTCGAATTGGCCAGATGAAACGCCGAAATCGAATTGGGCAGTTCACGGGTCATGATCGCCCAGACAGCCCCACCCATGCCAAGACCGGCCGCGATTGAAATCACCCAGTCGCGGAATTTGCGCCCCGGCTGGCTTTCTTTCGGGGTTTCCTTTGGCAGGATGTTCAACGCCAGCAACATCAGGATG
Source organism: Thalassospira xiamenensis M-5 = DSM 17429 (assembly GCF_000300235.2). Lineage (NCBI taxonomy): Bacteria > Pseudomonadati > Pseudomonadota > Alphaproteobacteria > Rhodospirillales > Thalassospiraceae > Thalassospira > Thalassospira xiamenensis. The sequence goes on from NZ_CP004388.1 coordinate 3,734,570, forward strand.
ACCGTTACCACCTCGACCGAGATTTGGGTCAGGGCAAGGTCAGGTGCCGACAGATAGATGAAGCCAAGCGAGACAATCAAACCGATGACCCCCACCAGAAGTAGGGTCAGAAGCCGGTTATGATGCATCGCGACCGCCGCGATACAGGTCCCGACCAGAAGCACCCAGCCAATGGCGGCAGGTGGCGAAACGGCCAGAAGTTCGCGCGTACCAGCGGTGTGATCGGGTTCGGCATAGAAACCCGAAAGCCCGATGGCTATGGCGGCAAAGATCATGATCGCCAGATAACGTTGCAGCGATCCGTTCTGAAGATTGTCGGAAATCACGCGACTAAGCGCCACGACCTTGACGATCAGACAATCAAACATTGCCTTTGCATCCGGCCGCGACAGGTTGGAGGTTACCGACATCAGGCCGCCATGACGCAGAAGAATAAGCGCACCGGCAATCAGGGCAATCACGCTCATGCCAAGTGCCGGGGTCAGGCCGTGCCAAAGTGCCAGATGATATTCCGGAAGGTTCCCCCCCGTGACCGCATTGGCCGTGGCCGCAACCAGCGGTCCGGCAATGGCCGCCGGGAACAGACCGATCAGAACCACCAGAACCGTCAGAAACGCGGGCGGTGCCCACATGCCAAACGGCGGGTCATGGGGATGATGGGGCAGTTCGTCACGGGTTTTGCCAAACCAGACATGGAAGATAAAGCGCAACGAATAGGCGACCGAGAACACCGCACCAATCGTTGCCAGCAACGGCACAAGCCAGTTCTGATCGAACCAGACGGTGTGCCATGCTTCTTCCAGCATCATTTCCTTGGACAGGAACCCGTTCAGCGGAATGATTCCGGCCATCGATGCCGCCGAAATGATCCCGATGGTCCCGGCAATCGGCATCAGGTTCAGCAACCCGCCCAGACGGCGGATATCGCGCGTTCCGGTCTCATGGTCAATGATCCCGGCGGTCATGAACAGGGCCGCCTTGAAGGTTGCATGGTTGATGATATGAAACACGCCCGCAACGGCGGCCATAGGCGTTCCGAAACCAAACAGCATGGTCACAAGACCAAGGTGGCTGACCGTGGAGTACGCCAGAAGCCCCTTAAGGTCATGTTTGAAGATCGCAATCCATGCGCCCAGCACCATGGTCACGAGGCCCGCACTCGCCACGATATAGAACCATTCCTCCGTTCCCGAAAGAACCGGCCACATGCGCGCCATCAGGAAGATACCCGCCTTGACCATGGTTGCCGAATGCAGATAGGCCGAAACCGGGGTCGGTGCGGCCATGGCATGCGGCAGCCAGAAATGGAACGGGAACTGTGCCGATTTGGTAAAGCAGCCCAGCAGGATCAGAACAAGGGCTGGCACATAAAGCGGAGACGCCTGGATCAGGTCGGCATTTTGCAGGATCACCGTCAGATCATAGGACCCGACGATATTTCCAAGGATCAGCATCCCGGCAATCATCGCAAGTCCGCCTGCCCCGGTCACGGTCAGCGCCATACGCGCGCCCTGACGACCTTCGGGCAGATGCTTCCAGTAACCGATCAGAAGGAAGGATGACAGCGACGTCAGTTCCCAGAAAATCAGCAGAAGCAGGATGTTGTCGGACAGAACAATACCGACCATCGCGCCCTGGAACAGCAGCAGGAACACATAAAACCGCCCCATCGGATCGTCTTTCGACAGATAGAACCGGGCGTAAATGATGATCAGCAAACCAATCCCGAGGATCAGGGTCGCAAACAGCAAACCCAGACCATCAAGGAAGAAGGTCACGTTCAATCCAAGATCGGTCAGCCAGTCATAGCGGACCTGAAACACTTCGCCGCCAATGACGGCGGGTGCCTTGGCGATAAGCAGGATCAAGGCAAGCAGCGTGACCGAGCCGGTTGCTGTGGCGCACGCATTGCGCCCGGCCCTGATCATGACGGCGGGTAACACCGCCCCAAGGAAGGGAAGCAAAACAATGAGGGTGAGACTCATGAAAGACCCTTATTTTTGGAAAACGCCGCAGCGCCCCCAATTTGCGCAACAGCAAGAAAATTCTGGCAGAAAGTAATATTTGTACTGAAAATGGTCAAGAAAACCCAACCGGCGCAGTTTTTTACCTTCCGGTTGTCAAGTGAAGCGGATCACCAGAAGGCATACCACCGCTCACCCCAGGCGCAACACCACTCCACTGACAAACACTTTATAGTTGTGCCCCGCTTACGAAATAGATTACTAATTTAGAAGACGATAAGCTCCGCTATTAAAATTTAGATACCTACATTAATTCTCTATGACCAGATAATGATTGAATATATCCCAAGCATATCAGGCATACTTAGTGAACTAATAACAGGTTTACTAGGTGGAACTGTGGTCGCAGCAGCGACATACGGCACAAAACTCTTCAAAAGAAAACAGATTGAGGCCAAATTCCCCGTTTCAGGTGAATACATCTCGTTCTTCGAGGATATACTGGACGGAGAGCAAATTGTTGTACCAAGTGTTGCGACGATCAAACAAAAAGGATCAGATATCAAAATTACGAATGAAGTATCTGAAGGCAGAAGCTGGACACTGGAAGGAACAATTCTTCAAGGGGGACACATCTCCGGAGTATATTCCGCAGACGCTATATATGACGAAGGTGTTGGATCTTTTTATTTAAGAATAAATCCAAACACTCTGGATGGAATGTGGAATGGCTACGACCACGCAAACAAGATAACTAACTCAGGAAGATATTGGTTTCGACGCGTTTTAAACTGCCAGATTATCCCTTATGATCAGGAATACCTAAACGACATTCTCCATACTTCTGCTAATGCCTTTGGGAATGGATATTTCGACAGAACCGCAATCGCGAACGACACTGAAAATTATGCCGTTGTGGCACTCATTGATGGTGAATTCGCTGGCTACTGCTTTGGAAAGATAGAAGTAGCTAATTCAGTTGAACGAATAACTAAACTTGACACACGGGTACTGCCCGACGACGTAAGAATAGCAAACGAAGATGGGAACCTCGGGATCATTAAGACAATCGCTATTCGCCGAAAATTTAGAGGACACGGCATAGGAACAAAGTTAATACAAGCTTCGGAGAACGAACTAAAATCGCGCGGAGCAAAATGTATTATAGTGCCTAGCTGGACAGTAGAAAGCAAGACGCCAATCAAGAGTCTGTTGATCCAAAATGACTACTCAGAGTGGCTTGAAAACCGTTCCTACTGGAAAGATGAATGTGAAGCAAAAAAATTCGAATGTGTGGCTTACGATGGAAAATGCAAATGCTCGGTCACATTTTACAGGAAAGGTAGAATTTGATCACAGCCTCTAATAAGTACACAGACATAAACTCAAAACGTGCGTCGTGAGTGAATCATTTTTTGCCGCCCGCTAACCAAGTTGCTTCAGGCATTGCGCGCAGCCGCCACATGGCAACAAACCCCAGTAACGGCCCCACCGCCAGCATGGCAAACGCCCCCCACCAGCCAGACGCGTCGGCAATCACCGGCACCAGATGGATTGATCCCAGTGCAATGATAAAGCCGATGGCATTTTGCAGGGTCAACGCTGTTCCGACCTGATGGGGATCGGCCAGTTCGATCACGCAGGATGAAAATTGCGCAGAATCGGCAATCACCGAAATGCCCCAGACGATACAGACAACAATCAGGATCGGGATCGACGCATCGCCTAGCGCACCGGCAACAAGTGCGCAGATGCCACTGATGGCCATCGCCGCCATGGTCACCGTCGTCCGGCCGATCCGGTCGGCCAGCAAACCGCCCGCAAGGCTTCCGAACGCGCCGATCCCCACAATGGCAAAGGTCAAAAGTGCTGCCCAGATACCCGGATTATCAAATTCACGCCCGGAAAGGGCCCCATACAGGAACAACCCGATCCAGCCCCACATGGCATACAGTTCCCACATATGCCCGAAATAGCCATAGCACGCATGACGCAATGGTTTGTTCGCCCAGATGTGCCCGACCATACGCGGATCAAAGCGCGGGGATTTTCCCGGTGTCCCGCCCAGTTTGACAAACAGGATCGCCACACCCGCGATATAGGCCGAAATACTTGCCGCCACGATCACCATGCGCCAATCGAGCGGCACCGCCACCGCAAACAGATGCGGCAGGGCCGACCCCATGGTCAATGCCCCAACCAGCAAGCCGACCAGAAACCCGGTATCACCGCGAGACCAGGTCGCGACCATTTTCATGCCAATGGGGTAAATCCCTGCCATGCAGATACCGGTAATCAGGCGAAGCCCGATCACAACAACCCCGTCGACGGGCACGGCAAGGATCAGGATATTGGCCGTCGCGGCAATGAATGCCGATGCCGCCCAGAAATGCCGCGCTTCGACCCGGTCTGCCAGACCGAAAAAGGCGCTGATCAAAGTCCCCAGAACAAAGCCCAGCAAGACCGAACTGGTAAACAGGGATGATTGAATGGCACCAAGGTCAAACTCGGCGCGCAATTGCGGCAATACCGCCGTTGCCGAAAACCACAGCGAAAGCGCCATCAACTGGCAAATCGTAATCATGCCAACGGCAAATGGTTTGCCTGCCTGCGCCATGCTTTCCCCTGTAATCATTCAAATTTATGCGCCATCATACATTCCCGAAGGGCGATGAACAGTGGCCCCATGCACAAAACAAAAAAATGCCGCCCGAACCAAGCCGGACGGCATCAAGTTTCCCGAGCGGGAATGAAAAATATCGATGCCCTATTGACGGGCCCGGTCCCGTGACGGGACAGCGTCAAAAAGGGTTCTGGCGGTTGCTCAGGAATAGTCGCGCTGGTCGTCGATCACCTTGCCATCATTGGGCAGGCTGCCCGGTGTTGCAATTTCGACCTTGCCGCGCAGCTTGCAGATCGAATGCAGGCTATCCATCACCGCATCGGCACTGAACCCGGCGGCATCGGTTTCACAGGCCAGCGTCATGACATCGACATCATTTTCACGGGTCACGATCAGGCGCGCCTTGCCGATATCAGCATGTCGTTTGACGACCTCGGCAATCTGATGGGGATGGACAAACATGCCTTTGACCTTGGTCGTCTGATCGGCACGCCCCATCCAGCCTTTGATACGCATATTGGTGCGCCCGCACGGGCTTGGTCCGCGTGCAATCGCCGAAAGATCACCGGTGGCAAACCGGATCAGCGGATAATCCATATTAAGGGTGGTAACGACAACCTCGCCCACCTCGCCCTCGGCCACCGGGTCACCGGTGCCGGGACGCACGATTTCAAGGATGATGTCCTCGGCAACGATCATCCCGCTTTTGGCATCGCTTTCATAGGCAATCAGCCCCAGATCGGCACTGGCGTAACATTGCAGCATGGCAACACCGCGTTCCGAAAACCAGTCGCGCAATGACGGTGGCAATGCTTCGCCCGAAACAAGCGCACGGGTGATCGATGATACATCCCCGCCCAGTTCATCGGCCTTTTCCATCAGGATTTTCAGGAACGACGGCGTCCCGGAATAACCGGTCGGCTTCAGGTCGCTGATCGCCTTGATCTGGGCTTCGGTCTGGCCAACACCGGCCGGGATCACCGCACAGCCACACGCACGTGCGCCGCTGTCAAAAATGAAGCCCCCCGGCGTCAGATGATAGGACAGGCAGTTATGGATGATATCGCCCGGCCGGAACCCGGCAGCAAAAAACGCGCGCCCCATCCGCCACCAGTCATCCCCCTTGCCTTCGGGATCATAAATCGGCCCCGGACTTTGGAAAATACGGCCAAGGGCCGGAACCGGTGTTGCATTCAACCCGGCAAAGGGCGGATTTTTCGCCTGCATGGTGATCAGATCGGATTTGCGCGTCACCGGAAGTTTTGCCAGTGCCTCGCGACTGTTGACCGACTGCGGATCAACCCCTTCAAGGATACGGCCAAAGCCCGCTGCCTTGCTTTTTGCGTGATGAACAACCCGCGGCAATGCCGCCATCAAACCGGTTTCACGGTCTTTGGGGCTTCGGGTTTCACTGGCATCGAAGAAGGTATTGAGCATGATGGCCGGGTCCGTTTTCTGGTCATTGAAAGGCGCAGGCGCGTGTTAAAGCCAGCGTTTGCGGCGCTTGTATGATTTGATGTTCTTGAAGCTTTTGCGTTCTTCCGAACCACCGCCAAGATAGAATTCCTTGACGTCTTCGTTGTTCAGAAGCTCGTCACGGGTACCATCCAGAACCACCTTGCCGCTTTCCATGATGTAACCGTAATCGGCAACCTTCAGCGCAAAATTGGCATTCTGTTCCACGATCAGCATGGTAATGCCCTGTTCGCGGTTGATCTTTTCGATGATCCCGAACACTTCCTTCACCAGCAAGGGTGACAGACCCATCGACGGTTCATCAAGCAAAATCATTTTCGGGCGTGCCATCAAGGCCCGGCCAATCGCCAGCATCTGCTGCTCCCCGCCCGACAGGTAACCTGCAAGCCCGGTACGTTCGCGCAGGCGCGGGAAATATTCAAACACCATGTCGATATCGTCCTTAACGCCCTTGTCCTTGCGGGTATAGGCGCCAAGCCGAAGGTTTTCGACACAGGTCATGTCTTCGATGATGCGGCGGCCTTCCATGACCTGAAACAGGCCGGAACGCACGATATCCTCAGGGTTGCCGTTGGCGATCTGCTGCCCCATGAAATTGATTTCGCCGCGGGTGACCTTGCCATCCTCGGTCTTGAGCAAACCGGAAATAGCCTTGAGCGTCGTGGATTTACCGGCCCCGTTCGGGCCCAGAAGGGTCACGATCTTGCCTTGCGGGACTTCAAGCGACACCCCGCGCAGGACAAGGATCACCTCGTCATACACAACTTCGATATTATTGACCGACAGCAACGGTTCTGCGGTTTCGGTTTTGCGGGCGGGCTCTGCCATGGTGTCCCCTTCGATCACGTTCTGTTTGCATCCCCCGGTGCCGGGGGCGGGCATGCATTGCTGCCACCCCGCCCCCGCACACCATCGGGAGACATCCGTCTTCTGGCTACGGCCTAGTAGCCAAGCCAGTCGTCACGACGCGGCAGGGTTACCGTGGTCAGTTTTTCGACCGTCGGCTCGCCACCTTTCGCACTGCCGCTATAGATATTGACAGTGTTGATGCCGCGATGATCTTCGGCCGTCCAGGTTGCCGGCATGCACACACCTTCAAGACCTTTTGGCACCCAATCCGTGCGGGCATACATTCCGGCCTTGATATTCTCGCCGGTGATGCCGCCATTGGCCTTGGCCCATTCCATGGCTTCTTTCATGTAATAGACCGAGCAAATGCCGCGAATGTAATGGTGGGTCCGGAACTGCTCGCCCGAGCTATCGGACATTTTCGAGATTTCACGCACCAGATCCATGCCCGGTACGCCCTCGTCGGTCCAGAAGCTGGTCATGGCCGGGAAGACATAGTTTTCGACATCGCCGACAGTCTTCAGCGTTTCAACGTCACCCGCCCAGATATTGGCAAGCCATTTCGGGGTTGCGCCAACCGTGTCACAGGATTTCACCAGCGAAACCACCGACGGGCCAAGATTTGCAAGATAGCCATAATTGGTTCCGGCTTCCTTGATCGTCAGGCACTGCGCCTTGAAATCACCCGGCTTCATCGAAACGACGACCGGCTCGGTCACTTCAAAGCCAAGTTCGGTTGCATATTCCGCACAGGCTTCTTTGGGCGCATTCGGATAGGGATGGTTATCCCCGATATGCGAGAAGACCGGTTTGCCCGAACCGCCCGACGCTTTCCAATCCTCGGCAGCCCACTGAACCATCGCACGGCAGGCATCGGAATAGGATGCACCATAGAAGAAGTTATAGGGGGCCGGTTTCGCGGTTTTCGGGTTTTTCGCGGTCGGATCGGTCAGGTGACCGGAATAGGATGCGGAATAGACAGGCACCTTGTCCTGGGCCGCGAAGCTGATCAGGGCTTCGGTATCGCCCGTGCCCCAACCCTGCATCGCAATCATTTCATTACGCGAACGCCATTTCTTGTAGTTCGCAATCGCCTGCGGCACCTTGTAGGCGTAATCGACCGATTCAGAATCCAGAATCGTGCCGTCAATCCCGCCATGGGTGTTCACATAGGACAGCGCATCACGAACACCATCGGCATAGAACTTGCCGATGAAGCCGGTCGCACCGGTAATATCCATCAGATGGCCGACAAATACTTCGTCTGCCTTGGCTGCCGTTACCGACAGGCCGGTCGCAACCATCGCGGTTGCAGCAATCAGTCTTTTCATCACGACGTCTCCCTTGGACGTTTTTCTAAACAAAGTAGCCTCCCGGCCTTCGCCGATTTTTGTCCCGATCCTTTGTGTTTTTTGGCGGTTCGGGTTTCGGCGATATTGATCAGTACGAGAAGGGATAAAGCTTCCAGTACGCCCTGATCTGCTGCCAGCGGTGCGCGAGCCCGTCCGGTTCGAAGATCAGGAAAAGGATGATGGCCAGACCGATCGCCATCTCCTTGATATAAGCCAGCCCGTCGGTCACAGCCGTCGAATTGGCCCAGTCGAAAACACTTAAAAGCCCAACACCGTTTTCCATGACTTCCGGCAGCAGAACCATAAAGATGGTCCCCATCAGCGTGCCCTTGACCGAGCCAAGGCCGCCAATGATGATCATGCCCAAAAACTGGATCGACAGCAGGATGGTAAAGCCCTCGGCGGAAACGAAGCCAAGGTAATGGCCATACATCGCCCCGCCGATCCCGGCATAGAAGGATGAAATCGCAAAGCTCATCAGACGGTATTTCGTCAGATTGATGCCCATGATCTCGGCCGAAAGATAATGATCGCGCACCGCCACAAAGGCGCGCCCGTCACGGCTCCGCATCAGGTTGGTGCCCAACAGATACATGATCACCAAAAAGAACAGGCAGACATAGAAGAAGCTGAAATCATCCAGCACTTCATAGCCAAACACATTGACCGGGTTCGCCGCCGCCCCGTATGAGCCACCGGTAAACCAGTCGGCACGGGCAAAGAAATCTTCCAGAATGAACTGGGCCGCCAGCGTCGCAATCGCCAGATAAAGCCCCTTGATCCGGGCCGCTGGCAAACCAAACAAAAGCCCGACGGCCGCCGTCATCAACCCGGCCAGCGGGATCGACAGCAAAACCGGAATACCGGTCGTATTGTTGATCCAGGCCGATGCAAACGCACCAAAGCCAAAGAACGCCGCATGGCCCAGTGAAATCTGCCCGGTGAAGCCGACCAGAATATTCAGGCCAAGGGCAGCAATGGCAAAGTACGAAATCTGAATGAACAGATTGACGTAATAACCATCCAGAACAAACGGGATCAGCGCGGTTGCAATCACACCCAAAATCGCGGCATTGCGCACAACGGTGGTATCAAAAATCCGCGTATCCTGTCGGTAGGTGGTGCGAAAATCACCGCAGGGACGCATCGAAAATCCAGCCATAACCTATTACTCCGCCCCTTAGATGCGTTCTATGTCTTTGGTGCCAAACAGACCGTATGGCTTGATGCAAAGAATGATGATCAGCACATAAAACGGTGCGATCGAAAACAGGTTGCCCCAGTGCAGATACTGACCGTCGACAAACTCGGCGGTGTTTTCCAGAAGACCGATAATCACCCCGCCGACGACGGCACCGACGATGGAATCAAGCCCGCCCAGAATGACCGCCGGGAACACCTTGATCCCGATCACCGAAAGGGCCGATGAAACCCCGTTGACCATCCCGATCACGATACCGGCAACCCCCGATACCAGGGCCGAAATCGCCCAGGACATGGCAAACACGGTTTTGACGGAAATACCAAGGCTTTGGGCGACCTGTTGATCAAAGGCCGTAGCCCGCATCGCAAGGCCCAGCTTGGAATATTTGAAGAACCAGTAAAACGCCGCCATGATCACCAGCGAGATCACGAAACTCATGATATAGGCGGTTTCGATCTGCATCCCCATCAGGTTGACCGACCTTGTTTCAAACACCTGCGGATAGGTCGCCGTGGTCGCACCGAATATCCATTTCGTCGCCGCCTGGAAGAAAATCGAAAGCCCGATCGTCACCATGATCACCGAAATGATCGGCTCGCCGATCATCGGGCGCAACACCACCATTTGCAAAACGATGCCAAACGCCATCATGAACAGCAGGGTAAACAGGAAACCAAGCCAGAAGGGCATCTGCATTTCGACAAGGAATGCGTAACAGACCCACGCCCCGATCAACAGGAACTCGCCCTGTGCGAAGTTCACGATCTGGGTCGATTTATAGATCAGCACGAAACACATGGCGACGACGCCATACAATGTTCCGACAATCAGCCCGTTAAGCAGAAGCTGGAACAGAAGTTCGAAATTCATGTTGCCATCCCTGTAATGGCGGCCCCGCACCCTTGATGGCGTTTGGGGCGCACTGTTTTATGGCTGCCTTATTCGGCGGCTTTGGGGGCCGTCTCGGCGGCCTTGTCCCCGTCCAGATCGACAACCTTCACACTCGTCTGGATGCGGGTTTTCGACCCGTCCTGGAAGGTGATCATGGTGTCGATATCAACCTTGTCGTTCCCGGCATAAACCGCATCGATGATGTCGGCGTATTTTTCGGCGACCACACTGCGGCGAACCTTGCGCGTCCGGGTCAGTTCGCCGTCATCGGCATCCAGTTCCTTGTAAAGCAGCAGGAACCGCTTGATGCGCTGGGCTTCCGGCAGGGTTTCATTCACCTGACGGATTTCATCAATGATCATGTCATAGACCTGCGGCTGGGCCGAAAGATTGGTATAGTTGGTAAAGGCAATTCCGCGCTGCTCGGCCCATTTGGCCATGATCGAATAACGGATGCAGATCATGGTCGACAGGAACGGCAACCCTTTGCCAAGGATCACGGCCTCGGCAATGAAGGGCGAAAATTTCAGTTTGTTTTCAATAAACTGCGGCGAATACCGCACGCCTTTTGATGTTTCCGCCAGATCCTTCAGGCGATCAATCACCACCAGATGCTTGTTGCCTTCCTTGAAATATCCGGCATCACCCGTATGCATCCAGCCATCCCGGACGTCCTCGTCATAGGAAGACTGGTTTTTATAATAGCTGGTAAACATCCCCGATGTGCGCGCGACAATTTCGCCAACTCCGTTTTCATCGGTATTGATGATTTTGATTTCCGAATTATCGAACGCGCGCCCGACCGTATCGAAATCAATGTCATCGGGCTGATGGATCGTATAGGCGCCGCAAAGTTCGGTCTGTCCATAAAGCTGGCGCAACGGAACACCCATGGCATGGAAGAACTTAAAGGTTTCCGGCCCCATCGCCGCCCCGCCGGTCGCAGCAGACCGCAAATTGGAAAAGCCCAACCGGTCCTTTAACGCATTCATCAACAGAACATCGGCGACCTTGGAATGCCCCCCACCATCAAGGGCGGTACGGGCCAAAGCCATGCCGAAATCATACATTTTCTGCTTGAACAGGGTGGCATCCATCATGCGGGCCCGGACATCGGCGGCAATCGACTCCCAGACGCGCGGTGCCAGCAGAACAAAATTCGGTCCGATCTCGCGAAGATCGGCCATCATCGTTTCCTGTTCTTCAACGAAATTGACGATCTGGCGGCTGATCAACGACTGACCGACGACATAAACCTGTTCCATGATCCACGGCAGCGGCAGGACCGAAACATAATTGTCGCCCGGATATTTCGGGTCGGCCCGCAGATATGCCGCACAGTGATCCAGGAAATCCCCGGCATTGAGCATCGCCATTTTCGGCTTGGACGTCGTGCCCGACGTGGTGCACAGGATCGCGCATTCATCACCGCGCGTATCGGCCACCATCACGTCATAGGCACCGGGATCTTTGGCCTCGACCTCGCGGCCAAGTTCATAAAGCTTTTCGATATCCATCAGGCGCGGGTCGTCATATTTCCGCATCCCGCGCGGATCGCAGTAAACGATATGTTCGACCGTCGGGATTTGTTCAGCCAGTTCGATCAGCTTGTCGCACTGTTCCTCGTCTTCGGCGATCAGAACACGCGCACCGGAATAAGTGATCAGATAGGCGACTTCTTCATGAAGGCTGTCCTGATACAGACCGACCGACATCGCACGCAGCGCATGGGCAGCGATTTCACCCCAGACCCATTCCGGCCGGTTTTCACCAATAACGCCAATCACGTCACCGGGCTTGATTCCCATATTGCGCAGGCCAAGCGCCATCCATTTGACGCGGTCGTTATAATCTTTCCACGTGAATTCCTGCCAGATGCCGAATTCCTTTTCGCGCATGGCAATTTCGTCAGCCCAGTGGCGCGCGTTATACGCCAGCACCTTCGGAAAGGTATCAAGCGCCTGCACATTGGCATATTCAGGGGTATAGCTGCTCATGTTCAGGCCACCTGCTCGTCTTCGTCGGTTGCGTCATCGTCTTCGCCGAGATAGGCCTTTTTGACATGCTTGTTGGCCATGACTTCCTCGGGCAGGCCAGCGGCAATCTTTCGACCGAAATCAAGAACCATGACCCGGTTGGAGATATCCATCACCACCCCCATGTCATGTTCGATCATGACAACCGTCATGCCCCATTCTTCATTCAGGTCGATGATAAAGCGCGCCATGTCCTCTTTTTCTTCGAGGTTCATGCCCGCCATCGGCTCATCAAGCAGGATCAGATCGGGACGAAGCGCAACCGCACGCGCCAGTTCGACACGCTTGCGCAAACCATAGGACAGCGTCCCGGCGGTTGCCTTGCGGATATGGGAGATTTCAAGAAAGTCGATCACATCCTCGCAGAAGCGCCGATGTTCAAGCTCTTCCTTCTGCGCGCCGGAAAACCAGTAAAGCGGCCCGGTAAAGCAATTGTTTTTAAGCAGGTGGTGCCGCCCGACCATGATGTTGTCAAGGACACTCATATGACCAAAAAGGGCCAGGTTCTGGAAGGTACGCCCGATGCCAAGTTCCGCCCGGTCATTGGGCTTGAGCCCCGTGACATCCTGCCCCTTGAAGGACACTGACCCGGTGGTTGGCTGATACCGACCCGAAATGCAGTTCAGCATCGATGTCTTGCCGGCCCCGTTCGGGCCAATGATTGAAAACAGCTCGCCGGGCTGGACGGAAAAGCTGACGTCGCTTAGCGCGCGCACGCCGCCAAACACAAGCGATACGTCGCTGATCTGCAAAATGGGACCCTGTGACGTCATAACGTCGCTTATCCTCCCTGACTTGGGCCGCAGGCACCCCTTCTTCCGGTTGACCGGATTTTAAGGTGGATACCCCGTGCCTCTTGTTCAGTTTCCCTGATGATGTGCCGGTTTTTATCTGACCCGGACCTTACGGAAACCGGGCTTGGCACATTTAATACGTATTTAAGTACCAATTTCAGCAAATGCCGTCAACGTGTTGCACAGCAACGCATTGAGACTTTTCACAAATTCGCGCCGCACAATTTTTGCGTTCTGGTCTGATGAATGCATTTCCACCTATAATTCCGTAAGGTCATCACGACACAACCCGCATACTGAAAGGCTGAAAATTATTGCATCGCAACATTCAGGTTCCTGTTCGCGCTGCACCAACTGTGCTCTGACAAATGCCGAAATTGTCCCCTGTTGCATTCAGGCGATCACCCGATTCGTTCCCCTTCGGACAGGATTTCCCCCGATAGTACAGGGCATCCTCTACATTCGAGTCTTTCAAGATATGGCGGCGATCCTGTGGACTCGCGAATGATCTCCGGGCGGATTTACGGTGTTTTTCACCCGAATCAGATACCTTCTGATTGCCATTACGCGCCAACCATTCACCAATTCGTTGTTATCGCAGGGATTTCAAGAATGACCCTTTTGCGGGTCTGGACTTTCCGGGGGAATTGTGGTGTAACCCCGTGGCACATACATATGTAGCCGTGACCCGCGTCACGAGATACAGATAGCCCACCGCTCGGCGCTCCGACGGTCGGGGTGTCTTGTCACGACAAGCCCTTTAACCACCTTGAGGAGGGTCTGATGTCCATTTGTGGCAAAGACAACCTGCAAACGCGCCGCACGCTGAATGTCGGGGACAAATCCTACGACTATTACAGCCTTAAAGTTGCTTCCGAAAAAATCGGCGACGTTTCCAAGCTTCCGTTTACGCTGAAGGTCGTTCTGGAAAACCTTCTGCGCTACGAAGACGATTTCACTGTCAAAACCGACGATGTCAAAGCTGTTGTCGAGTGGCTCAAATCCCGTTCGAGCTCGCACGAGATCAACTATCGTCCGGCCCGCGTTCTGATGCAGGACTTCACCGGCGTTCCTGCCGTTGTTGACCTTGCCGCGATGCGCGATGCCGTCGTCAAGATGGGCGGCGATGCCCAGAAGGTGAACCCGCTTTCACCTGTTGACCTCGTCATTGACCACTCGGTCATGATCGACTTCTTTGGCACCGACGACGCACTCGACAAAAACATGGAAGTCGAGTTCGAACGTAACGGCGAACGCTACGAGTTCCTGCGCTGGGGCCAGAATGCGTTCAACAATTTCCGCATCGTTCCGCCGGGGGCTGGCATCTGCCACCAGGTGAACGTCGAACATCTCGCCAAAGTCGTCTGGACCGGCCAGGATGATAACGGCAAAACCGTTGCCTACCCCGATACGCTGGTTGGTACCGATTCCCACACCACCATGGTCAACGGCCTTGCCGTTCTGGGCTGGGGTGTTGGCGGTCTCGAAGCCGAAGCAGCCATGCTCGGCCAGCCGATCTCGATGCTGATCCCCGAAGTCGTCGGTTTCAAACTGACCGGCTCGATGAAAGAAGGCATCACCGCAACCGACCTCGTGCTGCGCGTCGTTCAGATGCTCCGCGAGAAGGGCGTTGTTGGCAAGTTCGTCGAATTCTATGGCGACGCGCTGGATCATATGAGCCTGCCGGATCGTGCGACCATCGGTAACATGGCCCCGGAATACGGTGCGACCTGTGGCTTCTTCCCGATTGACGATGAAACGCTGAACTATATGCGTAACACCGGTCGTTCCGAAGAACAGATCGCACTGGTCGAAGCATATGCCAAAGAACAGGGCATGTGGCGCGACCCGAGCTTCGAAGCCGAATATACCTCGACCCTTGAACTCGACATCTCGACCGTTGAACCGGCTCTGTCCGGTCCGAAACGTCCGCAGGACCGCGTTCTGCTCAAAGATGCCGTTTCAAGCTTCACCAAGACCTTTGCCGACATGGCACCGGGTGTTGATGCGGATCGTTCTGTTCCGGTTTCGAACGAAAACTTCGCAATGAAAGACGGTAACGTCGTTATTGCCGCCATCACGTCCTGCACCAACACCTCGAACCCGAGCGTGCTGATCGCAGCCGGCCTGCTGGCGAAAAAAGCGGTTGAACTCGGCCTTAAAAGCAAACCGTGGGTGAAAACCTCGCTTGCACCGGGCTCGCTGGTTGTTGCCGACTATCTCGAAAAAGCCGGTCTTCAGACCTATCTCGACAAGCTCGGCTTTAACGTTGCCGGTTTCGGTTGCACCACCTGTATCGGGAACTCCGGTCCGCTGGCCGACCCGATCATCGAGGCAATTGACGGCAACGACATGCTCGTGACCGCCGTTCTGTCGGGCAACCGTAACTTCGAAGGTCGTATCAGCCCGCAGGTCAAGGCAAACTATCTTGCCTCCCCGCCGCTGGTTGTTGCCTATGCCCTTGCCGGTAACCTGAAGGTCGATCTGAACAAAGACCCGATCGGCACCGACAAAGATGGCAAAGACGTCTTCATGAAAGACATCTGGCCGACCAACAAGGAAATCGCGGACACCATCGCGTCCTCGATCTCTGCTTCGATGTACAAAGATCGTTATGACAACATCTTTGCCGGCCCGAAACCGTGGCAGGAAATCGAAGTCACCGAAGGCGAAACCTTCGAATGGGATGGCAAATCGACCTATGTCCAGAACCCGCCCTACTTCGTCAATATGGCGAAAGAACCGGGTGCGTTCTCGGAAGTTCATGGTGCACGTCCGCTCCTGATCCTTGCTGACTCCGTGACCACCGACCACATTTCTCCGGCCGGTTCGATCAAGGAAGAAAGCCCGGCAGGTGAATACCTCAAGGCGCACGGCGTTGCGGTTCGTGACTTCAACTCCTATGGCGCACGCCGCGGGAACCACGAAGTCATGATGCGCGGCACCTTTGCCAACATCCGTATCCGCAACGAAATGGCACCGGGCACCGAAGGCGGTGTGTCGGTTCATTACCCGTCTGGCGAACAGGGCTGGGTCTATGATGTTGCCATGCGTTACCAGGCAGAAGGCACCCCGCTGGTTGTCATCGCGGGTAAGGAATACGGCACCGGTTCGTCCCGTGACTGGGCAGCCAAAGGCACCAACCTGCTTGGCGTCAAAGCTGTTCTGGCCGAAAGCTTCGAACGTATCCACCGCACCAACCTGGTCTGCATGGGCGTCCTGCCGTTGCAGTTCAAGAATGGTGAAGGTCGTGCGACTTACAAGCTGGATGGCACCGAAGTCTTCGACGTTCTGGGTATCGGCAACGGTATCAACCCGATGCAGGACGTTACGGTTCGTATCACGCGCAAGGATGGCTCCACCGAAGAGATCATCGCCACCTGCCGTATCGATACCGAAAACGAAGTCCTTTACTACCAGAACGGCGGCATTCTGCAGTTCGTTCTGCGTAACATGATGAAAGCTGCCTGATTTCGTCTGAAATCAGAAGCTTGCTGAATGCGAAACACCCCCGTCTGTCAAGGACGGGGGTGTTTTTGCAGAAACCCGCACCTTTAAATTGCGCCAAATCCAAACCACATCTATCCATTGATTTATAACAAGTCAGCCGTCCCGACGATTTGATAGGGATGAGGCTAGAGCAATAATGCCCGCAAACCGGGCACCTGACAGGATTTGGACAGCAACAGGTTATCATGACGCGCCCCAGTTTTGCCGATGGCAATACCACCCACCTGACCGTAGGTACGATTTCCCCCGGCATCGTGTTGCGTTGCGGGCCGGAAACCGCGATTGGTCAGGCCATCGACATGATGCGCGAAGCCAATTGCAGCTCCATCATCGTGACACAGGATCACCTGCCGATCGGAATCTGGACGGAAAAGGATTGCCTGTCCCTGCCCGCCGACTGCGAAGCCACCCTGAACGAGCCGATATCGAAATGGATGTCGGCCCCGGTTCACAGCATATCGGTCCATGCCACGCCCGAAGCCGCCATCATCCGTATGCGCGAACGCCATGTCCGTCATCTGGTCAGCGTGGACGCGGAAAACCGCCTTGCCGGAATCATCAGCCAGTCTGACCTGATCCGCCAACAGGGCAGTTGGCGCAAACTGGGCGATGGGGATGTCGGGGCCGCCATCCGCCGCACGACAATCTTTGTCGATGGCGATATCCCGATGTCGGAACTGCGCGCGCGCATGCATGATGCCAAATGCGATTGTGCGATTGTCTATGATCCGTCGGTCGCGACCGACCCGGTTTCGATACTTGATCACACCGGGATCATTACCGAACGCGATATCCTGCGCAATCTTGCCAATGGCGATCACGCAACACCGGCCATCGAAATTGCCAGCCGCCCGCTGCGTGTCATTTCCGCCAAGTCCAGCCTGAACAACGCCCGCGACACGATGCTGGCCCAACATATCCGCCATCTTGCGGTGATTGATGAAACCGGCAATGTCATCGGTGTTCTGTCATTCGCCGATCTGCTGGAATTCATCGAACAGGATTACTTCGCCCATCTCAGGTCCGTGATGGAAGGCCGCGATGTCGAACTGACCAAGGCGCGCCGGTCGCTGTTTCTGGCAGACAAGATCATCGAAACATCACCTGACGGGATCATGGTCTGTGCCGCCGATGGCACGATCGAACTGGTCAATCCGGCCTTCACCCGGGTCACGGGTTACAACGCATCGGACGTGATCGGCAAAAACCCCAATATCCTGCAATCGGGTCGTCAGTCTCGCGAATTTTACACCTCGATGTGGCGCGATATTCAACAGCACGGCAAATGGGAAGGCGAAATCTGGAACCGCCGCAAATCCGGCGAAATTTATCCCGAATGGCTGTCGATCATCGCGATCCGTGATGCCGATGGCCAGATCAGCCAGTATGCCTCGATCTTTACCGACATCAGCGAACGCAAGAAAAACCGCGAAGACATTCTGCGGCTTGCCCATATTGACGAACTGACCGGCTATCCCAATCGCCGCCGGTTCCTTGAACTGCTGGCCCACGGCATCGGCGAGTCCCGCCGCAAGGGAACCCGCCTGACGATCCTGCTGCTCGATATCGATAACTTCCAGCGGGTGAACAACACACTGGGACACAGTGACGGTGACGACGTTCTGGTCGAAGTTGCGCGTCGCCTGCATCGCCGTCTGGATCAGGGGGGTGTTCTGGCGCGTGTTGGTGCGGATGAATATGCCATTCTGCTTTCGGGGGGGACTTCCGCCGATGATGATGCCGCACTGGCCGATGATCTTTTAAAAGCGTTAAACCAACCGCACCTGACCAGCAAGGGACAGGAAATCTATATTTCGGCCAGCATCGGCATCGCATCCTTCCCGCACGACGCCAACGATACCGCCAATCTTTTGCGCAATGCCGAAATTGCGATGATGCATTCCAAGGAACAAGGACGAAACCGCTTCAGCCGCTATAACCGCGCCAGTCATTCACGCAGCGATGCCGACCTTGCCCTTGAAAGTGCCCTGCGTCAGGCGCTGGATCGCGATGAATTTCATCTGGTCTATCAACCGCAATTCGAAGCCCGCACCGGCAACCTGCACGGGGTCGAAGCCCTTTTGCGCTGGAACCACCCGCAACGGGGGGCGATCCCCCCCTCGGTCTTTGTTCCGGTAGCCGAGGAAATGGGCGTGATCGGCGAACTGGGGCGCTGGGTATTGCGCCACGCCTGCCGTCAGGCGGTCGCATGGCGTGAAAAGGGCCTGCACAACGTCACGATGGCGGTGAATGTCTCGGTCCAGCAATTCTATGGCACCATTGATCTTGCCGAACAGATCAGAACCATTCTGGTCGAAAAGGGCATGGCGGCAGACCGGCTGGAAATCGAAATCACCGAAAGCCTGTTCATGCAGAATATCGAAGAAATGCGCGCCAACATGCAGCGCATTCGCGATCTGGGTGTCAAAATCGCACTCGATGATTTTGGCA
Organism: Thalassospira xiamenensis M-5 = DSM 17429; assembly: GCF_000300235.2. Taxonomy (NCBI): domain Bacteria; kingdom Pseudomonadati; phylum Pseudomonadota; class Alphaproteobacteria; order Rhodospirillales; family Thalassospiraceae; genus Thalassospira; species Thalassospira xiamenensis. Next base: position 3,753,720 of record NZ_CP004388.1, read on the forward strand.
CCGGTTTTTCCAGTCTCAGCTACCTGCGCAAGCTGCCGTTTGACACGATCAAGATGGATCGCAGTTTTGTCGACGACATCAATCAGGGACGCGAAGGCAGTGCGCTTGCGATCACCATCCTGAATATGGCGCAGAACCTGCACAAAAAATGCGTCGCCGAAGGTGTCGAAACCAACGCGCAGCTCAAACTGCTGCGCGATGCCGGATGCGATTACATACAGGGATACCTTCTGGGCAAACCGATGTGTGCGGATGAAATCCTCACCCTGTCTCAGCAAAGACCGGCCGAAGCCTCCTGATCCGGTTTGATCCCCAGCAAAAAGGGCGGGGAAATTCCCCGCCCTTCGCATGTCTTCTGCTGTGAAAAAAGCGGCCTAAAGCACGCCAAGTCCCTTCAGCAGAATGAAGGCAATCGCAAGCGGTGCGATGAACTTCACGATAATGCCCCAGCCATTGATCCAGAACGGCACCACGCCATTATGGGCGGCAATATCTTCCTTGGCCTTGCCCCAGACAACCCAGCCAACAAACAGCGAGATGAACAGGCCACCAATCGGCAGCAGCAATTTCGAGCTGACATAATCCATCAGATCAAAGAAGCCGAGGCCAAAGATCTTGAACTCGCCCATAAGCCCCATCGACAGCGAGGACGGAATCCCCAGCAGGAAGATGATCACCCCCACCGTGATCGATGCCCATTTGCGGCTGATGCCACGGTCATCAACGAAATAGGCAACAACCACCTCAAGGATCGAAACCGCCGACGTCAATGCCGCAATACCCAGCAACAGGAAGAACATGAACGCAAAGATCGACCCCATCGGCATATGCGCAAACACCGCTGGCAACGTAATAAAGGTCAGCCCCGGACCGGCACTTGGATCAAAGCCGAATGCAAACACGGCTGGCAGGATCAAAAGACCGGCCATGACCGCAACCGACGTATCAAGCAGCGTCACCCAACCGGCCGAACTGGCGATATTTTCCTTTTTGCTCAGATACGAGCCATAGGTAATCATCGCCCCCATCCCAAGCGAGAGCGAGAAGAACGCCTGCGAAAGCGCTTCCGATACCGTTGCCCATGTCACTTTGGAAAAGTCCGGCGACAGCAGGAAGGCAATGCCTTCGCCCGCACCTGGCAGGGTCACGGAACGCACGATCAGCACCAGCAACAACGCAAACAGGGCCGGCATCAAAATCTTTGACGCACGTTCAATACCCGAACCAACACCCGCCAGGACGACAAAAACCGTCAACGCCATGAAGATCGCATGATAGATCAGCGGCGAAACCGGATCGGCAATGAACCCGCCAAAGATGCTGCCCAATGCGGCCGGGTCTTCAATCGCCAGCGCCCCGGTGATCGATTTGACCATATAGGAAATCGTCCAGCCAGCGACGACACTGTAAAATGACAGGATGATAAAGGCAGCCGCAACACCACAAAGCCCCACAAGCGGCCATGCACCGCCCTTGAGCTTTGCAAACGCGCCAATGGCGTTCTTTGCCGTCATCCGGCCAATGACCATTTCAGCCAGCATGACCGACAGGCCAATGGTGAAAACCAGCGCCAGATAAATCAGCAAGAAGGCACCACCGCCATTCTCGCCCGCCATATAGGGAAACTTCCAGATGTTGCCCAGCCCCACCGCCGACCCGGCAGCCGCCAGGATAAAGCCGAGGCGTGACCCCCAATGCTCTCGTTTAATCATTGCCTGCAAACCTTTCTTGGACTGGCATCCGCGGTAAGTCGCTCCCGCCGCAGTGCCGGTTCCTCATTTTTCTCTATAAACGCAAAGGTGATTTCACCTCACGCATTCCGTGAAGACCTTTTGCCTCCTTTCGGAATTGACCGGAGCTAATAACACCGATCTCCCGAAATCTCCTGTCTAAATTGCCGTGTTTTGCGCAAAAATCGGTCGTTTTGGCGCAAACGGACCTTTCAACGCCTTGTGATTGGTGGTTGATAGGCATTTTGGGGCATCATCCATCCATGAAACAGCTTCGCCCCATTATCTTCATGCTTGGAACCGCGTTCATGGGTGGTTTATCGCTGGCACATGCTGGCGAGTCCACGTCACCCCGCGCCGTGATCGAGCTTTACACATCCGAAGGATGCAATTCCTGCCCTCCGGCGGATCGTGTTCTTTACGAATTAAATCAGGAACATGGTGACCTTCTTGCCCTGTCGTTTCATGTCGATTACTGGAACTATCTGGGCTGGGAAGATCCGTTTTCCAGTGCGGCCAATACCGAACGGCAACGCGAATATGCTGGTCGCATGCGTGAACGCTATGTCTACACCCCGCAGGTCGTGATCAATGGCGATCAGGTCGTTCGCGCCACCGAAAAAGGCCGAATCGTCACCACCAGCAATGAAACGACCCCGCTTCGGGAATGGGCGGAACTGGCCCTGCTATCGGATAATCAAACCAGCCCCGCCAGTGGCAAATTAAAGCTCGGCATGCTCAATACCCCACCTGCCGGGCAGTCCTATCAGCTTTGGCTGATCGGGTTTGATCGCGAACAGGCACGCGACGTCCGGTCTGGCGAAAATGCCGGACGGCGTCTGGTTCATGCCAATGTCGTGCGCGAAATGATCGATCTTGGGCAGTGGGACGGCATGCAGCGCGAACTTGATTTCGCCCTGAACCAGCCTTGCGACGGCGGTGTCGCGGTCCTTGTTCAGGAAGGCCGCGGCGGCCCGGTTCGAAGTGCCTCGGTCATCCGCTTCTGATCTGCTATCGCTTTGCCCGCGCCGCAGCCGATTTTTGATCGCTGCGGCGTTTCGCGTCTTTTTGGATTGATTTGAAACAATGTCATCACATCCAATGTCGGATAAAGCATGATTAATGACGTCGGGCGCGGTATAGAAAAAGCGCATCCGGCACGAATTCCGACAGTCAAACGAGTTAGATGACAGTTTTTACCGGTTCTGATCTGACCTGTCTGCGTGGCGAACGTCTGGTCTTTGGCGATCTTTCCTTTAGCGCCAATACCGGCGATGCCGTGATGCTGCGCGGTCGCAATGGTGCAGGAAAATCAAGCCTTTTGCGCCTGATGGCGGGCCTCATGGCCCCGCGCCGCGGCACCATCCGCTGGCAGGGTGACGATATCGCCGATGATAAAATCGGCCATCGCGCGCGCCTGCATTACCTTGGTCATCAGGACGCGATCAAACCGGTCCTGACCGTTCGCGATAATCTGCGCCTGTGGGCCGAACTGCGCGGTATTTCCGATATTGATGCCGAAATCGATCAGGCGCTTCGCGCCCTTGATATTCATCACCTTGGCAAAACCGCCGGGCGATATCTTTCAAGTGGTCAAAAACGCCGCACCGCCCTTGCCCGTATCCTGCTGGGTCAAAGCGACCTTTGGCTGCTCGACGAGCCGACCGTTGGCCTTGATCGCGAAAGCTGTGCCGAACTGGCGCGTCTGATCGCCGAATTCCGGGCCAAAGGCGGCATCGTGATTTATTCCACCCATGTCGATCTGGATATCGCGGCACCGATCATCCTTGATCTTGATCCGTTTGCCATCCCGATGATGGAATGGCTGATCGAACATGATGATGAAGATGCCAACCAGCATCTCTCACTCGACATGGATCAAGGCAGAACGACGGAGGCCGCGATATGAATGCCTTTGTCGCCATCCTGCGTCGTGATTTGCGATTGGCCCTGCGTCAGGGCGCGGATTCCGTGATGGTGGTTGCCTTCTTTATCGTAACCACCACCCTGTTTCCGTTTGGTGTCGGCCCCGAAGCCAATATTCTGGCGCGCATTGCATCGGGTGTGATCTGGGTCTCGGCCCTGCTGGCGGCCATGCTGTCACTCGAACGTGTCTTTCAGACCGATTACGAGGATGGCACGCTGGAATTGCTGACCCTGTCGCCTGCACCGCTGGAATTGCTGGTTCTGGGCAAGGTGTGCGCCCATTGGCTGACGACCGGCCTGCCGCTGATTATTGCGGCACCCGTGATGGCCGTGATGCTCAATATGGATCAGGATGGCTTTGGCACCCTGATGATCGCCATGCTGATCGGCACACCGGCACTCAGCCTGATCGGGGCGATTGGTGCGGCACTGATTTTGGGAGCACGACGCGGCGGTGTGCTGGTGTCATTGCTGGTCCTGCCACTATATATACCGGTACTGATTTTCGGTGCCGGTGCGGTCGAGGCCGCATTGCTTGGCATTTCCGCCCAGGCACAGTTACAGATCATGGGGGCGATCCTGTTACTGTCTTTGGCTGCTGCCCCGTTTGCCACGGCCCACGCCATCCGGCAGGCCGTGGAATAACTTAAAACAGACGACCTTCGGCGGCATCGCCGCAAACGGACGAGAGAAAATGCATCGTTTCGCCAAACCAAGCGTGTTTCTGAAACTGACCGGGGCCATGATGCCCTGGGTGGTCGCGCTGACCGTCATTCTGACCGCCACCGGGCTTTATCTGGCCCTGATCGGATCGCCGGTTGACTATCAGCAGGGCAACACCGTCCGCATCATGTATATCCACGTGCCCGCGGCATGGATGGGCCTGTTCTGTTATGTCGGCATGGCTCTTTGCGGGGCCATGAGCCTGATCTGGAAACATCCGCTTGCCGATATCTGCGCGCGCGCCACCGCACCGGTTGGCGCAACATTCACCGCCCTTACGCTTATTACCGGGTCGCTTTGGGGCGAACCGATGTGGGGAACATGGTGGGTGTGGGATGCGCGTCTGACATCAATGCTGATCCTGCTGTTCCTCTATCTTGGCTATATCGCGCTTGTGAATGCCTTTGACGATCCCGAACGCGGATCAAAGGCCGGATCGGCCCTGGCACTGGTCGGCGCGATCAATGTGCCGATCGTCAAATTTTCCGTCGACTGGTGGAATACCCTGCATCAACCGGCATCGGTTGCCCGCATGGGCGGGCCCAGCATCGATCCCAGCATGCTCGCCCCGCTTCTGATCATGGCCTTTGCCTTCACCGGTTATTATTTCATCGTTCTGGTGCTGCGCGTTCGCCTTGAACTCAACCAGCGGCGCATCCGTGCGCTTCAACTCAGCGGCCTGTTTGACGAACGCCCCGTTGCCAGCGGCGATCATGACGAACTCGCCTATGATCAGGGTCACAACGCCGGAGCCAGCAAATGAACGAATTCTTCTCAATGGGCGGCTATGGCAGCTATATCTGGGCCAGTTACGGTATCGCAGCCCTTGCGATGATCATTCTTCTGATCATGACCCTGCGTGGCCTTCGTCAGAGCCAGACCGAACTTGATCAGCTTGAAACTGTTCTGAAAGCTCGCCGTCCCAGACGTGCCCGCACAACAGACCAGTCCCCGACTTCCTGAGCCCAAGCCTTCCTGAGCGGAGAATATCAAAGTGTCTCTTTCGCGTGCCAAATCCCGCAAACGTCAACGCATGTATATCGTCATGGCTGCCCTTCTGGCGGTCGGGGCGGCGGCTGCCTTGGCCCTTACGGCATTTGAAGATTCGGTTGTGTTCTTCTTCAGCCCGACCGAAATCGCCGAAAAATCGCCGATTGATCCCGATCAGCGCCTGCGCGTCGGCGGCCTCGTCGAAGAAGGATCGCTTAAAAAACTCGGCGGCGGTGAAACCGTCACCTTTATCGTCACCGACATGGCAAATGCGGTCACCATTTCCTATACCGGCATCCTTCCCGACCTGTTCCGCGAAGGCCAAGGCGTCGTCGCCGAGGGCCATATGGGTTCCGAGGGCCAGTTCATCGCATCCGAAGTTCTGGCCAAGCATGATGAAAACTACATGCCGCCCGAGGTCGCTGACTCATTGAAAAAAAGCGGTTATTGGGAAGAAATCGAAGCCCGCAACGCCGAAGAGATGCGTAATTAAGCCACATTCTGCCATCATAAAAACCTCATATTGAAGCCATCAAAGCGGCATTAAACTGGGTGGATGCCTTGCTGTTTGACAGCAGGGGCTGAGTGGTGTTCGTTTGGTGAACACCACATATCGGGGAAATCTGAAGAACGCATGATCGCAGAGTTTGGACATTTTGCCCTTATCCTGATTCTTGCATTGGGAACCTGTCAGGCCGTCCTGTTCTGTCCGGCCCTGTTTCGCGCAAGCTATCGCGCGCTCGGCCCGACAACGGCCCCGACAACGACAATGACACCGGCAATTGCTGGCGGAACCTTGCCAGATGGACTGACCGGCAATATCCGGACTTCCGAAAATGTCGGTGTCGGTGTCTGGCCCCTGCCCTTTGCCATGTGCGTTCTGGCAATCATTGCCGAAGCCGCCCTGATCCATTCCTTTATTGTCAGTGATTTTACCCTGCCCGTGGTGGCCGATTACAGTCATTCATCTACCCCGATGATTTACCGTATCGGTGCCTCCGTCATCTCCGATAGCGGCGCCATGCTGTTCTGGGTTGCGACCAGCACACTGGCGACACTGATATACGTCCTGCAAAGCATTGCGCGCGGCGTTACCGAACAGGATCGTGTCGCCCTTGGTATCCTTGGCATCATTGTCGCCCTTCTGGCGGCGGTAACAATCATTGATGCCGATCCGTTTATCCGGTCGGGCATCGCACCGCTTGACGGCAACGGTCTTGATCCGGAATTGCAGGACCTTGCCGGTATGGCACGCGGGCCGATCCTGTATGCCGGTCTTGCCGGATTATCGGTGATTTTCGCGGTGACCTTTGCCGCACTGCCGGGTGCGAAGCTTGACCGTGCATGGTCGGAACAACTACGCCCGTGGACGATGGTTTCCTGGACATTGCTGGGCGGTGCCATCGCCATCAACGCCTACCGTGCTTATACCGAACAGGCATGGGGCAACTGGTGGTACTGGGATACATCCGAAAATGCATTATTGCTGCCCTGGCTGTTGACCACGGCATTCCTGCATTGTCGGGCTGTTCTTGAAAAAACCGAAACCCTGAAACCCTGGACGGCTCTTTTGGCGCTATCGGCCTTTGCTGCGGGCTGGTTCGGGACATTCCTCGTACGCTCCGATCTATTGGGTCCGTTGCCAACCGCCCTGCTCAGCAGCGGCGACGCTGTTGCCCTTCTGGTTGCCTTCTGCGTTCTGTTTGGCGGGGCCTATTTCATGTTCTGGCGGTGCGCGACCGACATGATCGATGACAAGGACTTCTCGCTGGTATCGCGCGAAAGCGGCATGTTCCTCAACAGTGTGATGCTCTCGGTTGCGGCGGCCACCGTTCTGATCGGCACCATTTATCCGCTGTTCCTGCGCTGGCTGGGCGGCGATATCATAACGGTTGGCCCACCGTTCTTTGTTCAGGCCCTGATCCCCATCGGTTTGCCACTTCTGTTTCTGATGGGCTTTGCCCCGACGCTGCGCTGGCGCAAGGACGAAACATGGCAGATCGGGCGGCGGATGAAGCTGGCCGCCATGATGTCGCTGATCGTGATCCTGTTTGTCTGGATGCGCTTTATCGATGCGTCTCCCCTGCCATTGCTCGGGATCGGTCTTGCGGCCTGGGTCTTTACCGCTGCCCTTGGTGATCTTTGGGAACGCCTGTGGCGTCAACCCGACCACGGCGAAGGCAAATACCGCAATCTGCAGCTTCTTGGTCCGCGCTATCTCAGCATGACCTTTGCCCATATCGGGATCGCCATCCTGATCGCCGGGGGATCGGCCAGTGCCATCTGGGAACAGCAGATATCGCTTTCGGCGCGCACCGGACAAAGTATTCAGATCGGCCCCTATAACCTGCAATACGAAGGTGTGGCGCTGCTGCCCGGTGAAAACTTCGCCACCCGCAAGGCGACCTTCATCATCTATCGCAACGCCCAGCCCGTCGCCGAACTGTTCCCCGAAGTCCGCTATTATCCGATCCGCGGCATCGAAACCAAGGAAGCCGATATCTGGCATGGACGCGATGGGGATTTGCATGTTTCCGTCGGCGAACGGGCCGAAGATGGCGGGCGTGTCGTGACCGTCCGGTTCCTGCCAATGATGCCCTGGGTTTGGGGCGGAATGTTACTGATGCTGATCGGCGGTGCCATCAGTATCTGTACGCGCATTGTCCTGCGCTATAAGAAAAACGGAGTTCCCGCTTCATGAGATTCTGGATCGCAGTCATCCCGCTGGTACTCTTTGCTGCTCTTGCCGGTGTCTTTCTGACGAATATTGGTAAAGATACATCTGTTGTGCCGTCGGCCTTGCTGGGTAAACCGGCCCCCGATTTCCAGTTGCCCCCATTGCCAGGCCGTGACCGCGGATTGTCACGCGCCGATATTTCAAAGGGCGAGGTGTCGGTTCTGAACGTGTTCGCCAGCTGGTGCATTCCATGTCGTGCGGAACATCCGCTCATCAAGCGCCTCGCGCGTGAGGCTGACGTTCCGGTTTATGGCCTGAACTACAAGGAAAAAGACCCGCAGGACGGTGTCAACTGGCTTGATGAACTTGGCGATCCCTATGCAGCGGTCGGGATGGATTTATCCGGGCGGACCGGTATTGATTTCGGGGTCTATGGTGTGCCGGAAACCTTTATTATCGATGGCACCGGTCAGATCCGGTACAAACATGTCGGGCCCATCTCAAATCAGGTTCTTGAAGAAGTCTTACTGCCAAAGATTGCGGAGTTAAAAGGATGATCCGTCGAAATTATTCACTGTTCGCGGCCTTTGTCATTCTGCTGGGCCTGCATACGGCACCGGCTTTTGCGGTCAATCCTGACGAGATGCTGTCCAATCCCAAGCTTGAAGAACGCGCGCGCGACATCAGTCAGGGCTTGCGCTGTCTGGTCTGTCAAAACCAGTCGATTGACGATTCCGATGCCGATCTGGCCCGTGATCTGCGCATTCTGGTGCGTGAACGTCTGGTTGCTGGCGACACCAACGAAGAAGTCGTTGATTACATCGTCGAACGCTATGGCGATTATGTTCTGCTGAACCCGCCGCTGAAACCCGAAACCTACATCCTGTGGATCAGCCCCGCCGTTCTGGCATTTCTGGCCCTGATTGCGGTGATCGCCTTTTACCGCCGCAAACAGCGCGAAGACGGTGCGGGCCCGAAATCGCTTTCCAATCAGGAACAGAAGCGGCTTGATGAAATCCTTGGCACGTCACAGGATCGCTCGTAACGATGCAGTTTGGCCGCCCCGCATATAGTATTCTCCCGTCGCGAGGTTCCTTTTGATCTGGCTTGGCCTTGTCATACTTGCCGCGTTTGGCGGGCTTGCGATCTATGCCAGCCTGCCGCGTCGGCCTGCGGGGGTGGATAACCACAATACACCCGATGCCCGCCGCGCCTTTGGCCCGATGGCGCGGATCGGCTTTTCAACCCTGCCCATGATTGCCGCAGTTATTTTGTATAGCGCGATCGGCATGCCACAAATTCCGTCGCGCCCCTATTCCGAACGGGCGGGGGAACGCAATCTTGCCGCCGCTGCGGCCGCGGCAAACGATGTGACTGATCCCGACTTTCAGACCGATCAGCAGATCCGCCGTCTGCTCAGCCAGATCGTCCTGTCGCTTGAAGCCAATCCCCGCAATTTGCAGGGCTGGGTCGTTCTGGCGCGTGGGTCATTGCGTCTGGGCGATATCGAGCGGGCGGTTGCCGCCTTTGCGCGTGCCTATGCGCTTTCCGGTCATAATCCGTTACTCGCCATCGAATATGCCGATACACGCATTACCGCCCAACAAGGCCAGATTGACAAGGTGTCCCGCGATCTGATCCTGCATGCGCTTGGCCAGATGCCCAACCATCAGCTCAGCCGCTATTACTATGGCATGATGCTCAAACAGCAGGACAAGTATCAGCAGGCCCTGAATGTCTTTACCGATCTCTATCGTGACATTCCAAAGGACGACCCGCTCAGCGGTGCGACCGAGGCGGAAATACAATTGCTGAACGCAGAAATCGCCGACGCAACACAGGCCGAACCGAACTAAAGCGTTTTGTGCCCTTCGCTATTGCGTAATCAGGGGACAACCGGTTTTGGTTGCCAGTTCCGGATCACATTTCGGATCGGTACAGATCATGTCGAACTGCTCCAGCTTGGCAAAAAGCATCGGCTTGATGACATTGAACTTTGTTGAATCGACAACAAGGATCTTGTTGGCCGCGGTCTCAAGAACCGCCTGTTTGATATCAACCTCATGGGGGTTGGAACAACTGACACCCCGGCTGATATTGACCCCGCCCGCCGACATGAAGGCGGTATTGATATTCAGGTTCAGAATGGCATTCACGCTGTTGCTATCGGCAAAGGATGCCGAAGACGCGTGATACATCCCGCCCAGCATGATGACCCGAAGGCCCGGCTTTTTGCACAGGATTTCGGCAACATTGATCGAATAGCAGATCGCCGTGATATCCCGATTTTCTGGTAACGCATTGGCGAGATAGGGAATGGTCGTCCCGCAATCAAGAAATATGGTATCGCCCGGTTTGACATAACGCGCGGCAATCTGACAGGCTGTGCGTTTGAGATCGGTATGCGAACCGCGTTCACGGTCCAAGATGTATCCAAGGCCACCGGCTGCTGGCGACTTGAGCGTGATGTACCCCCCCATATATGTGAAAATATTTTCACAATTGGCGACATCACGGCGGACCGTCATTTCCGAAACGCCCAGCAGATCGGCGGCATCTTTCAACCGAATGACATTGCTGACCTCCAGATTGCGGGTCAGGGCTTCTATCCGGTCCTGCGATTTGATCGACATTCAGACTCCGTTCACTGCCGATATACTGGCTGACAGGCCGCAGACACACCTGAAATGATGTCGGCAACCGCTCAGCACAACCATAAATTTCATCCTAAAACCCCTGATTATAGCGAGACGGGCAGCAACTCAATCAAGTTCTGTTCTGATATGTTTTTGGCTTGACCGGATGTTAACCCGATGACAGGATCATTTCAATAAATGTTAAAAATTTAACAAAACGGCGATAGCAACCCGTTATCGTCGAGGGAAACGTTACATGTCGAATGCTCCACTTCCCGCCGTTGCAGGCGATCTTGCCGCTTATATTGATCACACCCTTCTGGCGGCCGATGCCACCCCCGATCAGATTGTCTCGCTGTGCGCCGATGCGCGAAAACACGCTTTCAAGGCGGTCTGTGTTAATCCGATCTATATCCCGCTGGTCGTGCGCGAACTGGCCGATACCAATGTTCTGGCATGCTCGGTGGTGTGTTTCCCGTTCGGGGCCGATCCGGTTTCCGCCAAGGTTTCCGAAACCCGCTGGGTGGTTGAACAGGGTGCCCGCGAAGTCGATATGGTCATAGCACTTGGCCTGCTCAAGGCTGGCGATACCGATGCCGTTCGCGCCGATATTGCCGCGGTAAAAGAAGCCTGCGGCGATGCCACCCTCAAGGTCATCATCGAAACAGCCCTGCTCACCGACGAACAGAAAGTCCTTGCCTGCGAACTGTCCAAACAGGCCGGTGCCGATTTCGTCAAAACCTCGACCGGTTTCGCCGGCGGTGGTGCCACTGCCGAAGACATCGCCCTGATGCGCAAAACCGTTGGCCCGGATATCGGGGTCAAGGCGTCGGGCGGGGTTCGCACCACCGAAGACGCATTCAAGATGATTGCAGCCGGGGCATCGCGCATCGGTGCCAGCGCCAGCATTAAGATTATCGGTCAGTAAACGGTGCCGGTGGCCGCATCCCGGCCACCGGAAAATTGCTGTTTTCGGAACGAACCGCATGAAAAGCCTTGGCTTTCATGCCAATAAGACGCAGAAAACTGCCAGCTATAAAAACGATTTCAATTTGGAGGTAACAATGAACAAGCTTCTTTCATCGCTTGTCGTCGCCGGTTCCCTGCTTGCAGGTGCGGCCCACGCAGACGAAGCGGTCAAAACGCCGGACATCATTTCGAAATTCACATCCGAAACCACCGGCAAGGAATATTCCATCGCCACCGTGGTCAAGGTTGACGGCATCGCATGGTTTGACCGTATGCGCGAAGGTGTCGAACAGTTCGGCGCAGACACCGGTCACGATACCTGGATGGTCGGACCGAGTGCCGCGGACGCTGCCGCACAGGTGCAGCTGATTGAAAACCTGATCGCACAGGGCGTTGATGCCATCAACATCGTGCCGTTCTCGGTCGAAGCCGTCGAACCGGTTCTGAAAAAGGCCCGTGACCGCGGTATCATCGTGATCGCCCACGAAGCATCAAACCTGAAAAACGCCGACTACATCCTCGAAGCGTTTGATAACAAGGCATATGGCGCGAAGCTGATGGAAGTCCTCGGGACCTCCATGGGTGGCAAGGGCAAATATGCCGCCACCGTCGGCAGCCTGACCTCCAAATCCCAGAATGAATGGATCGACGGTGCCGTCGAATACCAGAAAGAACATTTCCCGGACATGGAACTGGCGACCGAGCGTCTCGAAACCTATGACGACGCCAACACCGACTACACCAAACTCAAAGAAACCCTGACCACCTACCCGGACCTTCAGGGTATCGTTGGCGGCCCGATGCCGACCTCAGCAGGTGCCGGTCGTCTGATCGCCGAACGCGGTCTTCAGGGTAAACTGCACTTCGCAGGGACCGGTCTGGTGTCGGTTGCCGGTGAATATCTGGCAAATGGCGACATCGAATACATCCAGTTCTGGGATCCGGCGGTTGCTGGCTATGCCATGAACATGCTGGCCATTATGGCGCTCGACGGCAAAGGCGACCAGATCAAGGCTGGTCTCGACCTTGGCCTTCCGGGTTACACCAACCTCAGCACCCCGGAAGGCAGCAATGCCAACCTGGTTTATGGCCAGGGCTGGGTCGGTGTGACCAAGGAAAACATGGACAAGTATAACTTCTGATTTCATCCTTTGGTGAAGGCGTCCATTAAGGACGCCTTCATTTTATTATGAGATCAGGCCCTTTGTTTCACGTTGACGGGCTTGTCATGTCTGAAAATTTCATTGAATTGCGAAACGTCCGGAAAGAATTTGCCGGCGTTGTTGCGCTTAAGGATCTTTCGCTGACGATCCGAAAAGGCGAAATCCACTGTCTTGCCGGTGAAAACGGTTCGGGCAAATCGACCCTGATCAAGATCATGTCCGGTGTATATCAGCCAAATGCCGGCGAGATTTACATTGATGGCAACAAGGTTGAAAGCCTGTCTCCCATGGCCTCCATCGAACATGGGGTTCAGGTGATCTATCAGGACTTCTCCCTGTTCGGGAACCTGACCGTGGCCGAAAACCTTGCCATGAATGTGCAGCTTCGCGAACAGCGTCAGGTTCTGAACTGGCGCAAGGTCCGCGAGATTGCCAAGGAAGCGGTCAAACGTCTCGGGGTTGATCTTGACCTTGATACCGATGTCGAAAAACTGTCCACGGCGGGCAAACAGCTTGTCGCGATTGCCCGTGCGCTGATGTCAGATGCCCGTCTGATCATCATGGACGAACCGACAACCGCCCTGACCGGCAAGGAAATCGAAACGCTTTTTCGCATCGTCAAGGATATCCAGTCGCGCGGGATTGCCATTTTGTTTGTCAGTCACAAAATGCGCGAAATGCTGGAAATCAGCGAACATATCACCGTCATCCGTAACGGCCAGAAAGTGGCCGACGGCCCGACCGGCGATTTTGACGAAGCCCTGATCACCCGTCACATGACCGGGTCTGATATCATTTCCGAACCCTATATCTGGGACCAGCAGAAATATGGTTCGATGCCGCCGCGCATTGAAACCAAAAACCTGACCCACGGAAACGATCTCGACAATATCAACCTCGCGATCAAACCGGGCGAAATTGTCGGTGTTTCCGGCCTGCTTGGATCGGGTCGCACCGAACTTGCCCTGTCCCTGTTTGGCATGATGCCCGGTTACAGCGGCACCATTTCGATCAACGGCACGCAAACCGTACTTGATACGCCGCAAAAGGCGATCAGGGCCGGGGTTGCCTATGTTCCGGAAGACCGTCTCAGCGAAGGACTGTTTCTAACCCAGGGCATTGATCGCAATATGCTTGCGACCAGTTACGAAAAACTGGCCCCCGGCCTGCTGATTGATCATAACAAGGCCGAAGAATGGGTTGAAACCATGATCCGCGACATGCAGATAGCAACCCCCACCGGCAAAAAGCTGGTCAAGGAACTGTCGGGCGGCAACCAGCAACGTGTGGTGATTGCCCGCTGGCTTCTGACCAATGCCAAATTCCTGATCCTGAACGGCCCGACCGTCGGGGTGGATGTCGGATCGAAGGCGGAAATTCACCGGATCATTCGCGAACTGGCCCAAAAAGAAGGGCTGGCCGTGCTGATGATTTCCGACGACGTGCCGGAACTGGTCCATAACTGTAACCGTATTGTCCTGATGCATCGCGGAGCCTTTGTCGAGGAAATGGCATCTGCCGATACCTCCGAAGACCAGATCAGCGACAAGCTCAAGAATTTAACGTAAGGAAAAACTCGATGGCCTGGTTTCAAAAATCAGAGGTGGTCATCGCGGGCATTCTTGTGCTTGCCATGATCCTGATCGGGCTGGTCAACCCCGCCTTCTGGAGCCTGGACAACATGTTCAGCCTTCTGCGCAGCAACGTGATCATCGGCATCATGGCGCTTGGCGTTTTGCTGGTGATGATTTCCGGCGGGATTGATGTTTCGTTCCCGGCATTCGCTGTTGCCGCGATGTATCTGACCATCAAGGGCATGCTGTATTTCAATTATGACGGTGTTGTCCTGCCCTTCGTTGCCGCGGCGACGATGGGGGCGCTGTTTGGCTGCCTGAATGCGTTCTTTGTTTATAAATTCCGCATGATCCCGCTGATCGTGACCTTGGGTACGGGCAGCATGGTGCGCGGGTTCCTGCTGGGCGTTGTTGGCACCAGCATGATCAACATCAACAAAATGCCCGATGCCCTGATTGATTTCGGAAAGTCCGATATCATCAGCATGGTCAAACCCGATGGCACAACCTATGGCCTGACCGCGATGGTTGCTGTCTATGTCGTTCTGGCCGTGGCCCTGCATATTGTGCTGCGTTACACCATGATCGGCCGCGGGGTTTATGCCATGGGCGGCGATCCCGAAGCCGCCAGCCGCGTTGGCTTCAACATCCGCAAGATCACCTTCTTCATCTATTGTGTGGCCGGGGCCTTGGCCGGGTTTGCCGGCCTCCTGCACAGCGGCATGATCTGGCTTGCCAACCCGCGCGATTTCGTCGGTCTTGAACTGGACGTGATCGCGGCTGTGGTTCTGGGCGGTGCTTCCATCTTTGGGGGGCGCGGTTCCGTTCTGGGAACCATGCTGGGTGTGTTCATGCTGGTGATGGTGAAAAACAGCCTGATCATCATGAAGATCGACACGACGTGGCAGCGCGTTGTTGTCGGCGTCATCATTGTAATTGCCACCGCCATTACGGCATGGCGTGACCGCCGTGCGAATGCGTGAGGGGGCCGATATGAAACGTGAACTCGATTTCCGCAACCTTCTGAACAAGGACAACAATATCGTTCAGCTGATCGCCATGACGATCCTGATCTTTGTTGTCATGACCGCCCTTAGCCCAGACAAGTTCCTGCGCTATTACAATTTTGAATCCATCACCTACACCTTCCCGGAACTGGGCCTTCTGTCGATTGCGATGATGATTGCCATGCTGACCGGCGGCATTGACCTTTCGGTGATCGGCATTGCCAACCTGTCGGGGATCTTTGCCGGGGTGATGTTCAAGAAATTCGCTACCGACGCCGGTGTTGCCGATACCGGTTTTGGCATTGTTCTGCTGGGTGGTGTTGTCGCCCTTGGCACCGGGCTTGTCGCTGGGGCTTTGAACGGTCTGTTGATTACCCGGTTAAAAATCACGCCCATTCTGGCCACCCTTGGCACCGGGCAGGTCTTTACCGGCCTTGCCATCGTCATGACCGGCGGTCCGGCAATTGTCGGCTTCCCCGAAGCCTGGGCCTTTATCGGCAATGGCAAGATCTTTGGTCTGGCAACGCCGTTTGTCCTGTTCGTGGTTCTGGCCTGCCTGATTGCCTTCATGCTGCGCCGCACGACCTTTGGCATCAATCTGATGCTGATCGGTACCAACCCGAAGGCCGCCCTGTTTGCCGGTCTGAAACGCGAAAAGATGGTCCTGCTCAGCTACATGCTGACCGGGGTGATGGCGTCCATCGCCGGAATCATTCTTTCGGGGCGCACCAATGCGGCAAAGTCGGATTACGGCACATCCTATCTGCTTCAGGCGGTTCTGATTGCGGTTCTGGGCGGCACCAACCCGGCCGGTGGCCGTGGCACGGTGCTCGGTGTGTCGATCGCGGTTGCGGCCCTGATGCTGCTGTCAAGCGGCTTCCAGATTCTGCGGTTTTCCAACCATCTGATCGATTTTATCTGGGGCGTGTTCCTTCTGCTGGTGATTGCGCTCAACGCCTATAAAAACCGTTCGCGTTAAACGAGGTGACTTCATGACTGCGTCAACCAAGGTTAACCTGCGCAAAACCTTCTTCGGCGACGCCGAACATGTCATCGCATCGCACGGTGGCATGTCGGCCAGCCTGTTTCGCTATGAAACCGGCATCGAAGCAGTCCGGCTGAAAAACGAACGCGGCTATCTGGTCATTCTGCCCTTCATGGGGCAGATGATCTGGGATGCGGTGTTTGATGGCGTGGATCTGACCATGGAAAACATGTTCAGCATGCCGCGCCCGGCCAACGTCATTGTCGAAACCTATGGCTGTTTTGCGTTCCATTCGGGGCTGCTGACCAATGGCTGCCCCGGTCCGACCGATACCCATCCGCTGCATGGTGAAATGCCCTGTGCCGAAATGGACAGTGCCGCCATTGAATTTGGCCATGACGACGACGGTGCCTTTATGGCGATCAGTGGCACCCGCGAATATGTCATGGGCTTCGGTGCGCATTACATGGCGCGGCCCCGTGTGGTTCTGCGCCCGGATGCGACGCTTTTCGATATTCAGATGAATGTCGAAAACCTGTCGGGTGCGGCAATGGACCTGATGTATATGTGCCACGTCAATTTCGCGTTCTGTGACGGCGCACAAATCATCCAGCCCGCCGGTTTCACTCCCACCGACACCATCGTTCGCACCGAAGTCCCGGCACATGTGCCGCGCAACCCGGATTACGATGCGTTTCTTGAAACGCTGGCGCAAAATCCGGCGGCGATGGAAACCCTCGACGAACCGCATCGCTATGATCCCGAACAGGTGTTTTACATCCGCAACGCCAAAACCGATGCGCATGGCAACACCGCCTGCATGATGCGCCGGGTCGAAGGCGATGGCTTCCACATTGCCTATAACACCAATGATTTTCCCAAAACGGTCCGCTGGATACTGGCAAATCAGGATCAGAAGGTCGCGGCCTTTGCCCTGCCATCCACCTGCGAACCCGAAGGCTTCAACGCCGAAAAAGCCAAGGGACATGTCATTTCCCTGCGATCTGGCGAAAGCCGGAATTTCTCGGTAAGGCTGGGCTATATGACGCAGGCCGAAAGTGACACGGCCGAACAGGCGATCCGTTCGCTGTAAATCAGGAGAATGAATATGGCAGGCAAAATTGCCATTGTCGGAAGCAACATGGTCGATCTGATCACCTATACGGATCGTATGCCGTTGCCCGGCGAAACCATCGAAGCACCACGTTTCGAAATGGGATGTGGCGGCAAGGGTGCCAATCAGGCCATCGCGGCGGCACGTCTTGGCGCCGATGTCATGATGGTCACCAAGGTCGGCGACGATATCTTTGCTGATAACACCATCCGCAATTTCGAAACATCGGGCATTGATACCCGCTTTGTCGAACGGGTACCGGGCACCTCAAGCGGCGTCGCCCCGATCTTTGTCGAACCGTCAGGCGAAAACTGCATCCTGATTGTCAAAGGGGCCAATGCACAGCTGTCCCCGGCTGATGTCGACCGTGCTGCCGATGCGCTCAAGGAATGCGACCTGATTTTGATGCAGCTCGAAATTCCGCTGGAAACGGTGTATCACACCGTCGCCTTTGGTGCCGAACATGGCATTGAAACGCTGGTTAATCCGGCCCCGGCCCCGGCTGACCTCGACAGCACCAAAATCGAAAAGGCCACATTCCTCGTCCCGAACCAGACGGAACTTGCGACGATTTCGGGTATGGCCGTGAATTCACTGGCCGATGCCGAAGCCGCCGCAAGAAGCCTGATCGCACGTGGTGTCAAAACCGTAATTGTGACACTGGGCGGCGATGGCGCGCTTCTGATCAATGGGAACGATGCGGCGGTTCATATTGATCCGGTATCGGTCAAACCGGTTGATACGACCGGTGCTGGCGATGCCTTTATCGGCAGCTTTGCGCGCTACTATGCCGAAAACCGTGACGTCAAAGCCGCCCTTGAAATGGCCGTGCGGTATGCGGCTGACAGCATCACCCGTCCGGGTACCCAGAAATCATATGCAACCGTGCAGGATTTCGAAAAGTTCTGCCAATCGCTGTAATCAGGTCTGATCTTCGGACAACAAAAAAACGGGTGCAGGAGACTGCGCCCGTTTTTTATGTGGTCCGACGACACGGCACAGATTGCACCGTCCCCTAGGAACCAATCAGATACAGCACACCCAGCAAAGCCGCGACAATAAGAATGAAAGTTCCCGCGACCGCCACAAATCGCATCACCGGATGCAGTTTGGCAAGTTCCGTGGTTTCATCGCTCTGTGATTTATGGCCGCCTGCTTCGCGTTCCTTGTGAAACCGGCGAAGCGCCTCATCGCCACTCATCGGTGGCATCTGCATCCGGTCGAGAACCGTTCCCTGATCACGACGATCAGATGCCGGTTCACCATTGCGATTATTGTCTGCGGTCATCAATCCCGGTCAGCGTTCGGCGGTCAGGCCGTCATCACCAGCACCAAGGTCCTGCGATTGGTAAACCGGCCACTTCCCCGCAGCAAGACGATCAAGCGACGGGCTGTCCTGCCCCAGACGCGAACGATACATCCAAAGGTTCGCCATCACACGCTCGATAAACAGGCGCGTTTCACGCGACGGAATGCTTTCGATGAAATAAAGCGGATCTTCGTTATCCTTCAGCGCCTTCTGCCAGCGCCCCAGATTGCCGATCCCGCCATTATAAGCCGCCATCAACTGCAAGAAGCCGTTATCGACCCCGTTCTGCCCCAGAAGATGATCGACATATTTCTGCCCCAGCGACAGGTTGACTTCCGGCTCGTAAAGTTCTGCACGCTTTTCACCGCGATAACGGGTATTGCCGATATAGCTTGCGGTTGCGGGCATCAGCTGCATCAAACCACGCGCCCCGGCGTGGCTCCGCGCCTCGGCATTGAAGCCGGATTCCTGACGCATCAACGCATAAATCAGCGCCCGGTCGACTTCATAACCGCCTTCCGGTGCCCAAGGCGGAATCGGATAAAGCGCATTGACGATGACCTCGCCGGTTTTCTGCGCGATATAACCGCCCAGACGCATGGTCAGCGACGCAAAATTCGCACTATCGGCAAGCGCCAGGGCCGCACGGCGCAGTTTGGCATCGTCGCTGGCTGCGGCCTTGCGCAATTCCTGTTCGGCCTCTTCACGCCTGTCGATCTGGATCAGGGCAAGGGCACGACGGCCATGCGGATCAAGCTTCAGCTTGTTGGCACGATTTTCATCAAGCGCCAGACTGTCCCAGTCAAACACGTCATCCCGGCCAAGCGACCGCAACGCCAGAAGCCCATAAAACGACCGCGGATATTCCGCGGCCATCTGCAACAATTTGTCCGCTTCAACAAAACGCCCGGCGGCCAGATCAATACGTGCCGCCCAGAACGCCCCGGCCGACCGCGTCCAGCTTGACGCATAGTCGTTCTTGGTCAGGGCCACAAAATGGTCATGCGCCTGATCCATCTTGCCCAGCCGCCACGCCGTCAGGCCCGCCGTCCAATGCGCCTGCGGCAGATATTTGCCCGACCGCTTTGCGGCTTCGGCGGCATGGCGCAAAGCCAGATCCGGCTTGCCGAAATAATAATATCCCGATGCAATCGACGTCCGCGCTTCGTCCTGCTCATAGGCATCAAACAAACGCTTGGTTTCCAGTGCCTCAAGCACCTCAAGCGCGCCTGTCGGCCAACCGCCGCCGATCCGCTGGCGAATGCGGCGTTTCAGAACCGAAGCGCGCGAACGCTGTGCCGATGAAAGGCTTTTGGTCGATTTATGGTGATAAGGACGGATGTCTTCGTAATCATATCCGGCACCGTTGACATACCCGCCCACCGGCTTTTTCGGATAGGTGGCATTGCCACGGCGCTGCAACGCCAGTTTGTAGATGGTCGGCGCTTCGGGCAGATCAGCATAAAGTGCCAGCCAATCCTTGAGTTCCTTGTAGCGCGACCGATACGCCGTCGGATGCAGATAGCGCTGTGCTTGGACATGCCCCATCAGCAGGTCATCGGACAGACGCGAAATCAGGTTGTCCGCATCTTTCCAGCGGCCCTGCTCCTGCACGGCAAAAATCTGTTCATAAAGTTCCGCATCACGCTTGGACAGCACAGTCGGTGTTTTGACCGATCCCGCATCATCACTGGCCGCAGGCGCACTAAGGGCGGCCTGTTCCTTGGTCGCCTGGGCGTCGGTTACAGGCAGCGCCAATGCAATGGCACCCAGTGCGGTAATGAAAACGGTGCGCCGAAATGCCGATATGGCACGCGGCAGGCTTGTTTGTAGTGCTTCGATCAAAACCAGTCTTTCCCCTACGAGACTCCGGCAAAGCCGTGTTTGTATCCCGAAGCAGTTTCTCGTCGCAACCTGTAGAGTGCGGTGTCCCCCCGCATTTGGCAGAGATATATACCAGCAAAAGCCGGTGCCGCGAAATGATTTCTCCGAAATCAACCACTTGGCGGGGGTGGCCGCACATTGCCTGCCCGCTGCATATCGGCCATGCATCGTGCGTTTCGTAAGGTAATTTACGACAATTTCTGCGCCACGGCCCGCAAATCGCGCCACGCCATCCGTTTCTGTTCCGGTGTCCGAAGCAGATAGGCCGGGTGGAACATCGCCGTCACATCGGCAACACTGGCAGCCCCCAGCGGAATTTCTTTCCACGTGCCCCGCAACCGGGTGATGCCGCGGTCTTCTTCCATCAGGGTCTTGGCCGCACTGCCGCCAAGGCAGATAACAACCTTTGGCCCGATCAGTTCAAGATGACGGCGGACAAATGGTTCGCACACCGCGATTTCGGCGGTGGTCGGCTGCCGGTTTCCCGGCGGACGCCACGGCAGGATATTGGTGATATAGACTTCCTCGCGCGCAAAGCCGATGGATCGCAACATCGCATCGAGCAACTTGCCGCTCGGTCCGACAAAGGGTTCGCCCTGCCGATCCTCTTCAGCACCTGGTGCCTCACCGACCAGCACCAAACGTGCTTCGGGGTTCCCCACGCCAAAGACGGTATTGCTGGCCGATTTCTTAAGCGCGCAGCCCTCGAACTTTTCGACCGCTTCCTTAAGATCGGCCAGATTTGTTGCCGCCGCGGCAAGATCACGGGCCGATTGCCGGGCTTCGTGTGGCGTATCGGATAACAGGAACCCCGCCCCCGGTGCCATTGGCGGCGGTGGGGTCATCGGGGTTGCACCACCGGCGGGCCGTGGCATCGCCGGGCGGGCGGCCGCGCCACCATTGGGCGGCAATGAAGCACGGCCGGGCTGGCCTGCTGCCTGTCGGCTCAGGCTTTCGGATGC
The DNA here is from genome assembly GCF_000300235.2 of Thalassospira xiamenensis M-5 = DSM 17429. NCBI lineage: Bacteria > Pseudomonadati > Pseudomonadota > Alphaproteobacteria > Rhodospirillales > Thalassospiraceae > Thalassospira > Thalassospira xiamenensis. Next base: position 3,775,369 of record NZ_CP004388.1, read on the forward strand.
CTTGAAACGGTCCAGCGGCTCGTCGGCGATTGCCTCGTCCGCGCCCATTTCAAACTGCCAGATCAATGCCTGCAGCGGGTCCAGGTTATTTACATCAAAATCTGTAATTGGTTTGCTCATCTACACAGGAACGGTGTATGTTGCGGCGCACTCTTTGGAATGGCGCATGGATTTCAATCGACTTTAACGATTTTGGATCACTTGCACCATATACAAACGTGACTCAAATCGGTACACCTATACCGATTAAACAATGAATGTGAGAAATCAGGGCTTGGGCGAGACTCTGATCGGTGAATACCGGCTTGTGACCCATACGGACGAAAACAGTCCGAAACGGTCGGCAGCCAAAGGAGAGAGGCCATATGGAACGCGAATCCATGGAATTTGACGTGGTTGTCGTCGGTGCCGGTGTATCCGGTCTGTCGGCTGCCATTCGACTGATGCAACTCGCCCAGGAACATGAAAAAGAAATCACCGTCTGTGTGGTGGAAAAAGGTTCCGAGGTCGGCGCGCATACGCTTTCGGGTGCGGTGATGGAACCGCGTTCGATGAACGAACTTTTCCCCGACTGGAAAGAACGCGGCGCACCGCTGAATGTCCCCGCTGGCAAGGACGAGTTCCTGATGCTGAGCGAAACCGGCGGTATCAAGCTCCCCACCCCGCCGCAAATGCATAACAAGGGCAACTATATCGTCAGCCTCGGCAATGTGTGCCGCTGGATGGGCGAACAGGCCGAAGCCATGGGGATCGAAGTTTATCCCGGCTTTGCCGCCGCCGAAGTCCTGTTTAACGAAGACGGCTCGGTCAAGGGGATCGCGACCGGCGATATGGGCATCCAGCGCGATGGCACGCCCGGCCCGAACCACGAACCGGGCATGGAACTGCATGCGAAATACACCTTCTTTGCCGAAGGCTGCCGTGGATCGCTTTCCGAACAGCTGATCAAAAAATTCGATCTTCGCAAAAATTCCGATCCGCAAACCTATGGCATCGGGATCAAGGAACTGTGGGAAGTTGATCCCGAAGTTCACGAAGAAGGCAAAATCACCCACACCACCGGCTGGCCGCTCGATAAAAACACCTATGGCGGGTCGTTCCTGTATCACCTTGATAACAATCAGGTCGTGGTCGGCTTCGTGATCGGGCTTGATTACGAAAACCCGCATCTCAGCCCGTTTGACGAATTCCAGCGGTTCAAAACCCATCCGAAAGTCCGCAAGATTTTCGAAAAGGGCCGCCGCATTTCATACGGTGCGCGTGCGCTGAACGAAGGCGGTTTTCAATCGATCCCCGATCTGGTCTTCCCCGGTGGCTGTCTGATCGGCTGTTCGGCCGGTTTCATGAATGTGCCGAAAATCAAGGGTTCGCACACCGCGATGAAGACCGGCATGCTCGCCGCCGAAGCCGCGTTCGAGGCGCTAACTGCCGAAACACCACCCGCCTCGATGGAAAGCTACCCGGAAAAGCTTAAAAACAGCTGGGTCTATCCCGAACTGCACAAGGTCCGCAACATCCGCCCAAGCTTCGCCAAATGGGGCTTCTGGGGCGGCATGGCCTATAGTGCGGTCGATACCTATCTGTTGGGCGGCAAGGCCCCCTGGACCTTCAAGAACCATGCGGACCATGCCTGCCTGAAACCGGCGGCCGACATGCCGAAAATCGACTATCCGAAACCGGATGGCGTGGTCAGCTTCGACAAGCTGTCTTCGGTGTTCCTGTCAAACACCAACCACGAAGAAGATCAGCCGATCCATCTGATGCTCAAGGATGCCAGCGTGCCGGTGAACGTCAATCTTGCGGTCTATGACGGGCCCGAAGCCCGCTTCTGCCCGGCTGGCGTTTACGAATTTGTCGCGGACGAGGACAAAGGCGGCAAACGCCTGCAAATCAACGCGCAGAACTGCGTGCATTGCAAGACGTGTGACATCAAGGACCCGACCCAGAACATCGTCTGGGTAGTACCCGAAGGGGGCGGTGGCCCGAACTATCCCAATATGTAATCGTCAAAAGGGCCGCGTCGTGCGGCCCTTTTTCGTAATGTCGATGATCGATATGCACCCTATTCCGGGGCATAACCAAATGCGGCGGGCGGATTGGCCGCCGTTTCGGTCCAGACACTTTTGGGCTGCATATATTCCATCAAGCCTTCCTTGCCGCTCGACCTTCCATAGCCACTGGCACCAAATCCGCCAAACGGCGACATGACATTGATCGTCTTGTAACTGTTGATCCAGAACGTCCCGGCCCGGACATTCGCCGCCACCCGGTGCGCCCGGTCCACCGATTGCGTCCACACCGCCCCGGCCAGACCAAATTTGCTGTCATTGGCAATCGCAACCGCCTCGGCCTCATCGTCAAACGGGATGACGGAAACCACCGGGCCAAAGATTTCCTCGCGCGCAATCGCCATCTCATTGCGCACATTGCCCAACACCGTCGGACGCAGGAAATAACCCTCCTCATACCCATCCGGGCGAACGCCCCCGGCCAGCAGTTCCGCGCCTTCTTTCTGGCCTGCTGCCACCAACCGGCGCACCGTCTGATATTGCGCGTCATTGTTGATCGGGCCGATCTGGGTTGCGCTATCCATCGGATCGCCGACCGGAATGCGATTGGCCCCATCGACCAGCATATCAAGGAAACGGTCAACCACATTACGCTGCACCAGCAACCGCGATCCCGCGACACAGCTTTGCCCCGCCCCGCTGAATATTGCGGCCTGTGCGCCCAGCACCGCCCGTTTAAGGTCGGCATCGCCAAACACGATATTGGCCGACTTGCCGCCAAGCTCCAGCACGCAGGGCACGATATTCTGGGCCGCCTGTGCGGCAATAATCGCCCCGGTGCGCGGCGATCCGACAAACACCACCTTGCGTGTCACGTCATGGGTGGTCGCCGCAACCCCGGTCGTGGTGCCAAGCCCGGTCAGAACCGTAATCACCCCATCGGGCAATCCGGCCTTTTTCGACAGAACCCCAAGGGCCAACGAGGTCAACGGCGTCATTTCCGATGGTTTCAGAACCGCCGCATTGCCGGTGCAAAGGGCCGGGGCCAACTGCCATCCGGCGGTAAAGATCGGCGCGTTCCACGGCGTAATCTGTGTCACCACGCCATACGGCTCGGGCCGGGTATAGTTCAGATGGCTGGTCGGCACCGGGATCACATCACCATGCAACTTGTCGGCCCAACCGGCGTAATATTCAAACATCTCGGCAACTTTAAGCACCTCGACCTTTGTATCGCGGATCGGCTTGCCCGCGCTCACGGTTTCCAGCAACGCCAACTGATCAAGGTGATCACGCACCTGCTGCCCGATCCGCCAAAGGATGCGGCCACGTTCGGCCGCCGTCATGCCCCACCAGACTTTCTGCCCGGCACTGGCCGCCTTCATTGCCGCATCGACAACCTCCGCCCCAGCATCCTTAAGCGTCACAAACGCCTTGCCGGTCGCCGGATCAATCAGGTCGAACATATCGCCACGTCCGGGCATCATCGCCCCATTGACCCAGCTTCCGATCTCATCGCTGCCAAAAAACGGCGCCATGGCCTTGTGATAGTCACGCGCCATCAGTTTGCTATCGCTGCTCATGATTTGGCTCCTGCATGGGTCGGGTCGCATTCGGTGATACGGTTGAAATCGGCATTGTCAGACAGCAGTTCCTCGCTCGCCGCCCAGATCTGCCCCGCCAGTTCCGAAACCGGCATCGCAACCTTCTTGTCCTTGGCCAACGCCATGGCAAGGCGCACATCCTTTCGCATCAATCCCATGGTAAAGCCGCTGTCAAAGGCCCCGTTCATCACCCATTTCGGATAATTGACCTCGCTGATCGCACTGCGGCCCGATCCGGCATTCAGGGCCGCGATCAGGTTTTCGGTGGTTACCCCCGCCGCATTGCCAAGCCGCACCGCCTCGCTCATGGTCAGAAGGTGACTTGCCACCAGCATGTTGTTAACGATCTTGACAGCATGACCCGCCCCCACCGGCCCGACATGGGTAATCTTCCCGCCCAGTGAATTCAGAACCGGCATCGCACGCGCCACATCGGCATCCCCGCCGCCAACCATCATGGTCAGATTGCCGCTATTGGCACCGGCCGGGCCGCCACTGACCGGGGCATCAATCAGGATATGCCCCTGCATGCGCAGCACCGCATCAAGTTCGCGGGTCACATCGGGCTCGGACGTGGTGGTATCAATCACCAATCGCGGATCGATATCGCGTCCGCCAAGGCCCTCATCACCGCCAAGAACCTTGCGCACATGGTTTGCCGTCGGCAATGACAGGATGATCGTCGGGCACGCCTCAAACAATTCGGACAGTCCGGCGACAATCGTCACCCCCGATGCGGCGGCCTTGGCCTGGCATTCCATCGAAACATCAAACCCGATGACCGAAAAACCATCCCGCAACAGGGTGCGCGCCATGCCCAACCCCATATTGCCAAGACCAACGACACCAGTGGTGCCGGTTTCTGGATTACTCACGATATTTGCCTCTTTGCTTTCAGACAGCCGGGCACAGCCGGTCAAGGCACGCGCCTTCCCGTCACGGCACCGATGCGGTCCGATGTGATTTTTTGATTTTGCCCCCGAACTTTCCGGTGGATACCCGGCGAACTCAAGATCAATTGCCGGAACATGTTGTTGCCGAAACAGCAACACATGTGGTCTGATTAGGTGATCAGGCACACCGCCCGAAACATCGACCACCATTGTCATGCAGTAACATCATGAAGATCGACGACAAGCCGCTGCGTTATTTCCTTGCCGTGTTCGAGGCCGGATCCATCCGCACCGCGGCCGAAAATCTGCGCATCGCCCCATCCGCGATCAGCCGCCAGATCGCCGCCCTCGAAGCCCATCTTGAAACGCTTCTGATGGAACGCACCAAACGCGGCATCATCTTTACGGAATCGGGCCATATGGTTGCCGCCCATGCCAGACGCCGCTTTGAAATGGACGAAGCCTTTTCGGTCGATCTGGCGGCTGCGCGCGGTGCCATTGCCGGAACCGTCCGCATTGCGACGGGCGAGGGCTTTGTGGTTGATCTGGTCAATCACGTTGTCCGCCCGCTTCGCGATGAATTCCCTGATATCCGCCTTGAAATCGATGTCGCGGGCACCGAAAAAATCACCCACGGCATCCTGCGCGATGATTACGATATGGGGCTTGTATTCAACCCGCCGCGCAATCCCGATCTGGAATTGCTGGCCGAGGATCACGCACCGCTTTGCGCCCTTGTCCCGCCGGGATTTGATCTGGCGAAAAAGGAAAGCTGCACGCTTTCCGATACGCTGAATTACCCGGCGGCCTTGCTTAACCCGCATTTTGGCGTTGCCAAACTTCTGGCCAATGTCGATCAGGGCAACCGGCTGGCCCGCGATGCGTTCCTGACCGCCGATTCGATCAATGTCGCGGTGCATTTCGTGCTGTCAGGCGGCGGCATCACCTTTCTTCCGGCCTTTGCCGTATCGCGACAATTACGCAGGGGCGAGGTGGTTGCGATCCCGATGACCGACCCTTTTCTCGCCCGTGTTCCATCCCATCTTCTGGTGCGCAAGGGACGCCCGAAAACCGCCGCTGTTCGGGCGGTTACCGGCATGATCCGCGACCGGATGGAAGCCTTCGGCTCCGCCTGGTATCCCGAAGAACACGCATAGCATCAAGGCACCTGTTGCCGTTCTGGCAACACAAGCATCCCAAAATGGCACTTGCTCCACCCCGGTCGAGTTTTCATTGTCGGACAAAATCCCCGGCGCCAAAAATGGCAGAATTGTGAAATATGCCAATGCCGGGATACCGCAGGGATGATGCAACAGTTCTGGCCTTTTTTGACCGTGGCCATGGTTGCGTCGAACACGCCACGTCAAGGAGACTGGGAAATGAACGCGCTTCGGGGACAATTGGAGCTCTGGCGGCTCCACCTCGCCGTTATCGTACTCGGCGCCATCGCCGAACTGATCGGCATTCAGAAAATTCCATTTGGCATCGGCGCGATTTTGCTGCTGCCGCTGCTTTACGCCTTCGTCATGGCGGCATTGATGAACCCCAATATCATGCCGAAATTCGGGAAATTCATCCGCCAGAAGGAAGTCAAGGCCGCATCGCCGCTGATCGTGATTGCGATCATGCCGTTTATTGCGAAATTCGGCACCACGATCGGCCCGGCAATCAATACCATCATCGATGCCGGTCCGGCCCTTCTGTTGCAGGAACTGGGCAACCTTGGCACCATCGTTCTGGCCTTCCCGCTGGCGGTCTGGGGCCTGAAAATGGGCCGCGAGGCGATTGGTGCGACCTTCTCGATTGCACGTGAACCCAACCTTGCGATCATCGCCGACCGCTATACCCTCAAAAGCCCCGAGGGCACGGGTGTGATGGGCGTTTACGTGATCGGCACCCTGTTTGGCACCTTCATCTTTGCCATTCTGGCGTCCCTTTTCGCCAGTGCGGATATCTTTGATCCGCGCGCCCTTGCCATGGCATGTGGCATCGGCAGTGGCTCGATGATGGCGGCCTGCACCGGCGCGCTGACCGAAGTCATCCCATCCATGAAGGACGAAATCCTTGCCCTTGCCGGGGCCAGCAACCTGCTGACCTATGCGACCGGGCTGTATGCCGGCCTGTTCATCGCCCTTCCGATTGTTGAAAAACTCTATAACGCGACGGCTGGCAAAAACGACATCGCCACCACAAACAAGAAGGAGGCCTGATCATGTCCGAGAACGCAATTGCAATGGAACGTACCCGTCCGAACATTGATCTGACAGATCACGCCGTCACTCTTGTCATCGTCTGCCTTGTCGGGCTGGTGATGAATACGGTCGGCCCGGCCATCCCGCTTGCCGATGGCTTTGTCGGCATGGTGGTGATTTATCTGATCACCATGGTCGGCCTGCTTCTGACCCGCTTTGCACCGTTTTACCTGCCAAGTGTCGCATGGATTTCGCTGGTCGGTATTCTTGCAACCCTGCCCTGGACCCCGGGGTCGGAATGGATCGTCGCACAGGCCAAATCGGTCAATTTCCTGGCCCTTGCCACCCCGGCCCTTGCCTATGCCGGTTTTGCGATTGCCAAAAAGGAAATCGAAGTCGCCAAGCATTCCGGCTGGAAACTGGCACTGGTTGCCTGCCTTGTCTTCCTTGGCACCTATGCCGGGTCGGTGCTGGTTGCCGAACTGATCCTCCGCCTGCAAGGCGTCTGATCCAACACCATATAAACGGGGGCCATCACGCCCCCGTTCTTTATGACACGCAACAGAGTATGCAGATGACTGTCACCCAATCCTCCCTTCATCCTCGCGCCACCGAACTCGTTGATGAATTCACCCAATGGCGACACCATCTGCATGCCCATCCCGAAACCGCGTTCGAGGAAAAGCTGACCAGCGCCTTTATCGCGCAAAAGCTTCAATCCTTCGGGCTCGATGTCAAAACCGGCATTGCCAGAACCGGCGTGGTCGCCACCCTTCACGGCAAAAAGGGTTCAGGTAAACGCATCGGCCTTCGCGCCGACATGGATGCGCTTGATATCCACGAAACCACCAATCTGCCCTATGCCTCGAAACATCCGGGCAAAATGCATGCCTGTGGCCATGATGGCCATATGACCATGCTGCTGGGGGCTGCCAAAATCCTCGCCGAAAATCCCGATTTCGCCGGCACGGTCGATTTCATCTTTCAGCCCGCCGAAGAAAACGAAGGCGGCGGGCGTGAAATGGTCGAAGAAGGCCTGTTTGACAGCCACCCGGCCGATGCGGTTTACGGCATGCATAACTGGCCCGGCCGCGATGTCGGCACCATGGCGATGAAGCCAGGCCCGATGATGGCCAGCTACGATATTTTTGAAATCATTGTGGATGGCCGGGGCTGCCATGCCGCCATGCCCCATCTGGGCCGCGATCCGATTACCGCTGCCGGTCAGGTACTGCTGGCCCTGCAAACCATTACCGCGCGCAATGTCAATCCGCTGCAAAGTGCGGTGATCTCGCCGACCCAGATTTTCGCGGGCGACACATGGAATGTCATCCCCGACACCGCCACCATCCGCGGTACGGTCCGCACCTTCGCGCCCGACATTCAGGATCTGGTCGAAGAACGGCTTAAAACCGTTGCCGATGCCACCGCGCGGGCCTTTGATTGCACCGCGCGCGTTATGTATCAGCGCCGCTACCCGGCCACGATCAACAGCGAAGCCGAAACCGGCATCGCCTTTGCCGCGGCCTCACGCGTCGTCGGCGCCGATCAGATCGACCAGAACCCCGAACCCTCCATGGCGAGCGAGGATTTCGCGTTCATGCTCAATGCCAAACCCGGAAGCTATGTCTGGCTTGGCAACGGCCCGACCGATGGCAACTGCCTTTTGCATAACGCCGCCTATGATTTCAATGACGCTGCCATCCCATACGGCATCAGTTACTGGATATCACTGGTCGAAGAATGCCTTTCCGCATGATTTTCTGACGGAAATATCGCATTTTCCTTGTCTAAGCCCCAATCTGCGCGTTCAATAGCCGCCCTTTTTTGACTGGCGATGGATGTGTGATGGAAATCGCGATTGTAACGCTTGATGGTTTTAACGAACTCGACAGTTTTGTCGCGCTCTCGATCCTGAACCGGGCCAAGGGCAATGGCCTTCGTGCCGTCATTACCGGCGCGGGCCAGTCCGTGACCTCGATGAACGGGATCGAAGTCAGGGTACAGGAACCGTTATCCTTCACCGCCACCGCCGACGTCGTCCTGTTTGGCAGTGGCATCCACACCCGCGATCATATCAATGATCCCGACCTGATGGCACAGATCAACCTTGATCCGTCACGCCAGATGATCGGTGCGCAATGTTCGGGTGTGCTGTTCCTGCATAAACTGGGCCTTCTGCCCGCAACCATCACGACGGATACCAAAACCCGGTCCCTTCTGGCGCGCACCGACACGGTCCTTGAAGACCGCCCGCTGGTCGCGCAGGGCAATATCGTCACCAGTGGCGGCTGCCTGTCGTCGCAATATCTGGCGGGATGGGTTCTGGCGCGTGCGCTTGGCACCGACAGGGCAATGTCGATCCTGGAATATGTCGCCCCGGTCGGCCAGAAATCTCAATTCACCAAACAGGCGCGCGACATCATCGTGCCGCAGCTTGATGTTCCGGCCAAACGCCCGCTTTACTGCTAGGCTCAGGACCCATCACGAGAACGTTTCTGGCTTTGCGCAACCACCTGTGGGAAGTCATCGTACAATCACGTATGCTGGCTCATGACCGGTTGCGCGAAATGGCAAATGTTTTGCCTTATATTTGCCGACTAGTTAGGGTTAGCTCAACAAAAGTTAGTGGCCCGCATTGAAGGCAAAAAATGCGGCCGGTTGCGAATTGCAGACGCAGGACAAGTTTTTGAAACGCCATCTGTTAAACATCGTCATTCCGATGACGGCTCTTGCCCTTTCGGCCTGTGGCACCATGTCGCAGCGCGCCGACCGTGCCGAGTTCGATTATCCGCAAAGCAACAGCTTCTCTGGCAACTTCCTTGCCGGCAAGGCCGCCCAGATCGAAAACCGCACGGATTATGCTTCGCGCTATCTGCTGCGCGCCCATGAAATCGACCCGGGCAACGATGATCTGCGCCGCCGCGCCTTTCTGGCCCTGATCGCCGAAGGCCGCATTGCGGACGCCGAACCGATTGCCCGCATACTGGTCGATGAAAACCCCGAAGACCTGTTTGCCGTGATGGCCGTCATGGATGCCGAAATCCGCGATCAGGATTATCAGGCCGCCCTTGATACCGTATCAACCCTGCCGCAACGCGGGATCACATCGCTGATTGTGCCGCTCGCCAAGGCATGGCTTTATACCGGCCTTGATCAGCCGCAAAACGCCATGACTGCCCTTAACGAATTGCAGGGCAACGGGTCGCTTAATCCGCTGTCGGAATATCATCGTGGCCTGATCCTTGCCTATTTCAATGACCTGAACGCCGCCGAAGTCGCCCTTGCCAGCGCCTATGGCGATCCGGCCGATGCGCCGCTCCGCGCGGCCGAAGCACTGGGGTCGGTCTACGAACGCAAAGGCCAGACGCAAAAGGCATCGCTTTTGTATGAAAGCTATATGGATCGCCATCCGCAGTCGCTGGCGATGCCCTATCACCTTGACCGTCTGGCAAAGGGCGAACCACCAACCAGCACGGTTGTGACCCCGGCATCGGGTCTGGCGGAGGCATATCTTGATATCGCGACCCTGCTCAGCCAGGAAAACGCGGTTGATCCGGCCCTGCTCATGGCGCGCTTTTCGCTGTCGCTGCGCCCCGGTGATGACATAACCCGCCTTCTGGTCGGCGAAATCATGGAAATCCAGAAACGCTTTGACGCGGCGATCATTGTCTATCAATCGATCCCCATCGAATCCCCGCATAGCTGGAACGCGCGCCTGCGCGCCGCCTCAAGCTATGAACAGCTTGGCAAGACCGACGATGCGATTGCCCTGCTCGAAACCATGGTCAATGAACGCAGCGACCGTCCCGATGCCCTGATCCAGCTTGGCGATATCCTCCGCTTTGATCAGGACTTCGCCGGTGCGGCCAATGCCTATGACCGGGCGATTGAACGTCTGGGCGGGGCCGATGCTGTCGGCTGGCGTCTGCTCTATCGTCGCGGCATTGCCTATGAACGCGCCGGAAACTGGCAAAAGGCCGAGGCCGATTTCCTCAAGGCGCTCGAACTTGAACCAGATCAGCCCTATGTCATGAACTATCTTGGCTATAGCTGGGTCGATATGGGCAAAAACTTCGATCAGGCCGAAGACATGCTCAAACGCGCGGTCGAACTGCAACCTGACGACGGTTACATCATCGATAGCCTTGGCTGGGTCTATTACAAGCTCGGCCGTTATGACGACGCCGTCGAACAGCTTGAAAAGGCGGTTGAACTCAAACCCGATGATCCGACCATCAATGATCATCTGGGCGATGCCTATTGGCAGACCGGCCGCTTCCACGAAGCCCGTTTCCAGTGGCACCGCGCCCTTTCCTTCAACCCGACCGAAGAACTGCGCGCCGATGTTCAGGCCAAGCTCGAAGGCAAAACACCCCTTGTTGGTGCGGTTGCCGCAAACTGATTGATCGGGGATATCGGGCATATGTCTTCGACCCATACCGAACCGGCCTCGGCCAAGCTGAACCTGTTCCTGCATGTCACCGGCAAACGCGACGATGGCTATCACCTGCTTGATAGCCTCGTCTGCTTTGCCGATTGCGGCGATGTGATTACCGCAACCGCGCGCGATGATGCTGAACTCACCCTTTCGATCACCGGCCCGATGGCGGGCGACCTTGCCACCGGCAATATCGAAGACAACCTGATCCTGCGCGCCGCCCGCCTGCTTCGGGCGGAGGGTGCGGTATCACAGGGTGCCGACCTCACACTTGAAAAAAACCTGCCGGTGGCATCGGGCATCGGCGGCGGATCGGCAGATGCCGCCGCCGCCCTTCGCGTGCTCTGCCGGGTCTGGCAGCTTGATATCCCGACCGACGCCCTTGAAAAACTCGCCCTTAAGCTCGGGGCCGATGTGCCGGTGTGTTTGCATGGCAAAACCGTTTTGATGCAGGGGATCGGGGAAAAGCTGATTGACCTGCCGGAATTGCCCAGCCTGTCACTGGTGCTGGTCAATCCGGGCAAGGCGGTTTCAACGCCTGAAATCTTTGCTGCGCGCGATGCCGCTTTTACCGACGAAAACCTGTGGGATCGCACGGCAAAGTTTAACAGCGGGGCATCGCTTGCCGCGGCCCTTCAGGACTGCCGCAACGACCTGACCCTTCCGGCATCGGGCATATTGCCCGAAATCTGTGACGTGCTAAATGCGCTGGCCCGCGAAGACGGCTGTCTGCTGGCCCGCATGTCAGGCAGCGGGGCGACCTGCTTTGCGATTTATGACACCAGCGATCAGGCAGAACGTGCCGCCAATGCCATCGCCGAAAGCCAGCCCGACTGGTGGGTACAGGCCACCGGAATTCAAACAATGCAGGATCGCGCACGCGCGCAAATCGGCGCATCCTTCCCGGCCTAAATCCCCGGCAAAAAAAGGTTCAAATAGAGGGTTGCACTCCGGCGCGGGGAACGCTATTTTCCGCGCCACACACGCTGATGGGGCGTGGCCAAGTGGTAAGGCATCGGTTTTTGGTATCGTGTACCGTAGGTTCGAATCCTACCGCCCCAGCCAAATGTGATTTTTCCAGTAAAATCAACGAGTTACTACCCTGCCATAGCGCGGGGTAGTACACGTTGGTGGTACACATTTGTTGTACTGCTGGGGCGGCTTGCAGCCATCAAATACCCTTTGTCTTCGAGCTACTTTACCCAATCCGGCATGTTCGTAAGAGCCTGCTGTCCGGGTAAAGTAATTGAAGGCCGTCCGTTAAGGTTCATATCAGCCCGATAAACAGGATCATCCGTAAGTTCCTTGATGATCTCGTTACGCCTGCGCCGTATCACTGCCAATGACACTTCGGGGCTTTCGGTAAGGAACTCTGACATTTCCTCCTGATAGTGCATGATTGCTTGAACCACTAACGCACCGTTGGTTTCCTGCCCCATACCATCTGACTTAGAAAGAATGCGGCTCAAGAAAACCTCCCCTTCATCCGCCGTCTCTTTGATACGTGCTCCGCTAGTTTCTATTTGAGACTTATAGCGGTACTGCGAGCCCCATCTGGCGATCAAGCGTCCCATAGTAGACGCATCAATGCTTTTGCTCTTAACCGCCTCCAGAACATCCTGAACCGTCGCATCGCCACGGATGATGTCCACTTCAAGCTGACCGGCAGCGGCTACAAGTTCCGGGGTCATGTTCACGTCGGCCTGTGCATTCATCCGCTGAGACCACGCAGATCGCAATGGGGAGACCAGTGGCGCATAGTTCGGGTCATTCGCAAGTTCCGCCAGAAGCGGCTCATGGTCCTTCCCCGGCTCCAGAAGCACCGCTGAGAGGCTTTCAGCAAACTTCAGGTCTCTTGCGTCCGCGTCCTGTTGATCCTTCTCAGCACGTTCACGCTGTTTCTGGATGTACGGGATATTGGCCGCGTTGTTCTCCAGCATTAGCCTGCGATTTGTCTGACCGCATGACCAACTTATAGAGGCCACTTTCGGAAATGAGCCAAACTGCGCGGCCCCTCCCGAGGTTAAGTGAGGCTCGACCGCACAATTGTTTTTCGGCATCGTCAAGGTGATCATACATCCCGCCGTAATGGGAAAGACCCAACACGTCGCGGCAATCCGCAGCCACAAACCAAGGGGCACCATCAATCGTCACAACCCGGATGTCATGCTTGTGGTTCGGACCTTTGGTTGGGCTGGTCTGGAAGGTGAAGGTGGTCAGTGTATTAGCGGTTCTTTTTGGGGAACGATAACTTGAAAAGAGAATTTAAAATCAGAACCAACAAATAAAAACACTATTGATCATTTTTACCTAATATGATAAGTAAAAACTTTTAAGGAGATATATTTATGAGAGTAGCTATAGAGAACGTGAATACAGTTAAAAGCAAAAACCCAAGAACGCAGGCAAAATATGATCTTAATGAGAAAATTTCACCTTATGAATTACTAAAAAAAATAAAGAAATCTTATAGAATATTTAAAGGATAATATTAAAATTTAAACCAACCAAGCGTTCGCTTGCTCCTTAAGTTTCGCCTCCATGCGGTTGAACTCCTCGATATACCGGAGCTTGAACTGCATGGTTTTCTTGCCGGTGTACCCCATGACCAGCAGCGTGAAGCCATCCTTGGTCATATCCCAAGAGCGATACGTCTGTTTGTTCTGCGGGTTAACATACGGCTTTGGGAAGAACATGCGGAGGTCTCCTGAGATTTCAGGACGCCTCACTTGCATCACGAGCTTTTCAACATCGTAAAGCACATTGTCATGGCGCTTCCCAAAGAACTCCGCCACGTCCCGGCTATTGGCGAACGCTTGGTTGTCTTTGAGGGTGACGATAGGTGCTGTGTTGGTCGTGGAGTGCTTTTGGTGGTGCCCCGGAAGGAGCAAATGACCCGTCACTGGAAAGCTTCAATGATGCCTATACGGAAATATTACCGCAATGTTTCCAAAGGTCGAAAAGCGCTCGGAAAGTGGGCGGGTTATAGGGCGAAATGGGAAAAAAATCAACAAAACTTTCTCGGTTTTCCGCCGTTTTTTGGGTCACTCGTCGTTGACAAAACAAAAGAAGAACGCGACTATACGTTTGACCAAGAAAAAGCCCATGACTTGCAGGTCACGGGCTTTACTTAAATCTCCCATATCAGTCCAATTTCTGGAGCCGCTATGGGGCGATATCAAGCTTACAAGTACAGTTTGTACCAATTTGGTATCTCTGGTCAAGCGGCCCCTACCATTCAGTGTAAGGATTAAGACCGATGACTAAACGTATTGCAGACGCCCGTGCTGATGAGGATGGCGATATCACCCATGTTCGTTTCGAGGGAAACACTCGTTTTACAAGCGTAGAACGGGCAATTCCGATGGCAGAACGTGGAGAGATCGAAAACACGCATGTCGTGCATCCAACTGATGGACGCAAAGACCACCTCAGGACTAATCCTGATGGTCGGAACTACAACAATCTTGATGATATGGCTGGCGATAAGTAACCAGAGATAAATCTCGGAGCCGCACCTAGACAATTTGGGTGCGGCTCTACCCTCCACCTATTTTCCGACAATAACAAAACATACCGTTAGCAACCTTGTCCCCCTAGCCTCGTTATGAGATATTCGGAGGGACCAAAGGTTAGCTTGAAGCCAACCCTTGGCCTCGTTACGGGTTACTGATCAGGTCTGTTAAACGCCAATTCAACAATTAGCCTGATCAGTTCCCTTACGAGGAGCCTCAGCAGCAATCCCCGCCTGCCTGCTGGCTTCCTGATCTACCCGTTCATTCTCGGGGTGCCCTGCGTGTCCCTTGGTCCATTCCCAAGTGACCTCATGCTTCTGACAAAGCTGATCCAGCTTTTGCCATAGCTCAGCATTCTTGACCGGCTTGCTCCCTGATTTGTTCAAAGACCAGTCCTGGGCTTTCCATTTGATGATCCAACTGGTCATCCCATCGACCACATAGCGACTATCGGTTACTACATGAACGACACGAGGCGACTTGAGCGCTTCCAGTCCTTTGATAACGGCAGTTAGCTCCATCCGGTTATTGGTCGTATGGCGGTCTTTACCGGCCCTGAGCCTCTCTTTACCGGGCTTCCGTAGCAAATAAGCCCACCCACCGGGGCCGGGGTTTCCGAGGCAAGCGCCATCGGCAAACAATTCAATTTTGGTCATTGGTCAGTACCTTGTACAGGGAAGTTCATTAACTCATGAAAAAAGACCCCATACTTTGAAGCATGGGTTCATAGCTGTGTGGTTGATTGGAAAGGACAGGAAACAGGGAGAGACAAGACCACTCAAAGAGACCTTGAGAGGACTTGAAGCAGACCTTAAGCAGGCTTGAAGCTGGCTATGAGCGGAGCACGGCCATACTTAAAGACAACAACAGTATGTTGACTAGATTGAGCCTGTTTAAACACCTTAAGTCACCCGTCTTACTGACCCCTTTCAGGTGCCCGGACCCTATCGAGCGTCACCACTTCTCGATAAGTCCTATGCCCGGTTCACGCTTTGCACATTGCCCTTTTCAGGGGAGAGGTGGCTCATGCCGAGAAGGCTAAACAGTAAGGAGGTGACTGACACGAAACTCGTTGTTGACTGAGTGTCGCCCGCCGTCACACCTGAGCAGAGTTTCCCCTTCTCTTAGGTGCAACCTAATCACATATCGCTTAAAGCCGATTTTCGGGCGATGGAGAGGATTTGGGTTTCTTGGTTGAATGGGTGCCGTTTTCCCAGAAGGCCTCTGTGCGGGCTTCTGGCGAGCCATGTGTTGACTTTAAGCTTGGTCATCCCGCCAGCTAGAACAAGCGAACAGATGATAATAGATTGATGTGGTATATAAATACCACCTCCCTCAAAGGTGCAACCTAATAACCCTTCTATCTCGTAATCGAAGGCCAATAGCTGGCTATCATCTGGCACACAGCCTCGATGTTTTTCTGGCGTGTAGCGTTTTGTGGTGGTGCAGAAAAAACCTCACCACACTGTATATCAATCGACATGCAAAACTTGTTCGAGACCAAATTATCACCGCTTAAGTTTTGATCTACGTGCATTCGCAAAATGGTCGCGGCAAACATTCCCATTTCACGGCGTTTCGATTTTGCAGCTTCAGTCTCGGAGTTATCCTGAGTCATTCGTAAGATAGCTGCGCCCCGCTGTTTAACCCCCTTGATTAATCCTTCGACAATCAAGTCGGCGTAAACTGAAACTCGTACATTAGAAATTACAAGGTGTGATTGGTTCTTTGGCGATGGATGGAAATCGTATGCAGAAAGCTTATTTGACATCCTCGCAATGCTTTTAAGAACTTCGATAGAATTTGATGCATCATCTTGCATCAATGAGCTAACAGCCGGGTCTTCCATTCGTTGCTCAAACATTTGTTCAGCATTAAGTAGAAGATCAAGATTTCTAGTGCGGTCTGATAAAAACTTGTTTATTACGCTGCGCACATCTTTATAGCGGATCACTGTGGATGTAGACGGGAACTTGGCTCGCTTAAGAATTCCTAGTCTCCCCTGATCAGTCGCCATCATGTAGTTTGCAAGTTCATTTGCAGATAGGCGTGGAGCGTTGTTAACCCTCGGAGCAGCAGCCATGGATGATATCCTCGCCAGCACAACTTTATCAGATGGCTCGAATATACACATTGCAACCCTGTCGCGCAAAACGATTGTAAATTCAGGCGCAGAACACTTGGGGTTTGATGGGTACTTTCTATTTGAGGCGATAGATCGACCCGAAGTAAAGGGGATCAGCGTACTTGCCAAAGTTGCATCACTAGATGCGGCATTTCGGCTTATCGACTTGTGGGACACAAGAGACAGAAACCAACAGAACCCTATCGCCTAAGCTTAGCAACAAAAGGCTTTTATTTCGCAACTCGATCCAAAAGCCTTTTGACTTGCGGTGCCTGCCACTTGCCGCCTCTTGGCGTTGCAATCCCTGCTGAGTTAAGCGCGGAAGCTATTGCTCGCATACTATCCCCCCTCTCCCGCATTGGAACCACGATATTCTCCAGCTTACCAGCTCGCTGTTGCGCTTGAGCCTTAAGCACGTCATTCCGCTTCATGGTGCTGTCCCGGAGACCACCAAGCTTAACCCCTCTCCGCTTAGCCTCTTTGAGTGCAGCCTTGGTACGCTGAGAGATAAACTCACGCTCCTGTTCGGCCAGTGCGGCATAGATATGTAGCTGGAATGGTGTGGCGGTCGGCATTGCCGCAACGCGGAAGTCTAACCGCTTGTCTTCCATGAGTTGCGAGATGAACGACACCTTGCGGCTTAGTCGGTCAAGCTTCGCAACAAGCAGTGTGGCCTTGGCAGTCTTGGCATGTTCAATAGCCTTGAGTAACTCCGGGCGGTCATCATCCTTACCTGATTGCACATCAAGATACTCCCCGATCACTTCGAAAGGCTCAGGGCTGAACGTATCCAGATAGAGGGTAATATCTCTCGTTTGCGCTTCCAGCCCCAATCCACTCCGCCCTTGATCTGCTGTACTCACACGCTTGTAGATCACATATTGCTGCATGGTCCCCACCTGCTTCACTACCTTGTTACAGGCACATAAGACAGGATGTTACAAATGTCAACGAACGTTGTGAGTGTTACAACGGAACTTTCCGGTAAGAATGAAGGCACTCCAACTACCCACCCCTCCCCTTTGCGTTATAGCCACAGCATACGAGAACGAAATGACATCAGCCCCCACGGGGGGAAGTTACTGCTTCGGTCATAGCGTATGCCCATTCAGATTTTTGACCCCAAAAGCCCCCCGCATGACCTCAAATTCCCACTTAATGAACGGCTTCTTGTGACCAAAGATCGCTTCAAGTATCGCGGCGAGAGATGAAGCTGTCTTCCCGGTGTGAGGGCACGGCCAGATGTCCTTACCTAATGCTTCGACAATCGGACTAATCTTGGCTGCGGTGTTATTGATAAAGCGCCAACGCCCCCAAACACCCTCAACCTCCCGGTCATGCCGTTCAGTTTCAAGTTTGTTCCATTGTGCATATTTAGAAGGCTCCCAATAGAGAGACCCAAAGTAAGGCAAGCGAATGAAACCGCGTTCGACTTCGAAGCTGTGACCAATGGTGAAACGCATGATTTTTCCTCGTGCATATGGTTGAAAACACGCCAACCATGGGTCACCACGAGTCATATCGTCAACATAAAAAAAATCAACAATATCAATTGACTAATACACATGTGGAGAGCACCCCCGAGCCGTCTCAAGCCCAACAATCGTTTGATCTTTTACACTTGTGGATCACATGCTAGGAAAATTTCCGCTTTCAGGAGATCATCCTCCTTACGCAACAAATTTTGAGCCCCGGTGGTCTTGTAAAAAGCATCATGCTCCGCTTGAAACCGCGAGAGGTCGAATAATAGGCCCTACAGTTAGAAAGCCTACTGGAACGCCTCTAATGAGCCGAAAGTCCAATCACTCTGACACCATAAATCAACACACGACACCAACCCATAATTCAACTTTGAGAAGTACGCACCACAAATATAAGAAACTCAAAATAAACAAGTTCACAGACCAGCCATCTATACGATAGGATACTCGCAATTGTTACTTTTACACGAGGTAACCAGATGGCGACATACCACGTACTGGCGCTCTCCGGCGGAGGCTTCAGAGGACTTTATACAGCAACGGCACTTGAGATATTAGAAAAGTCTGCTGGTGAACCACTCGCGAGAAAGTTTGATCTAATCTGCGGCACGTCAGCAGGTGGCTTATTGGCTTTAGGCCTCGCAAACGAGCACTCTGCATCTGAATTGAAGAAGTTGTTCGTAGACAATGGAACTTCAATTTTCCAAAATCGTAGCCTGCCAAGAAAAATCTTTGGTTTTTGGTGGTGCGCAAAACACTCGCAAAGCGGATTAAAAAGCTCTCTAGAGAAGATTTTTAAAAACACTCAAATAGGCGACCTCAAACACCCGGTCCTCATTTCCACGATTAACTACTCGACCGGCTTATTCAAAACCTTCAAGACTCCCCACCATCAAGACTTCAGTCGTGATTGGGAATTACCGATCATTGATGCCGCCCTCGCCACCTCGGCAGCACCTGTATATTTTCCTCTGTTCAGAAATGAACGCGGAGTGTTTGCGGACGGTGGATTGGCCGCAAATGCTCCCGGACTGCTGGGTGTACATGAGCTCAAACATTTTTTAGGTGCAACTGATAAGGACGTCATTCGCGTTCTTTCAATCGGGACGATGACTAAAGGAGCAACCTTTAGCGGGAAGAACCTAGACCGAGGCTTCTTCCGATGGAGGGCCAAAATATTTGACCTGACAATTTCTGCCCAAGAGTCTCTAACCCATTACATGTTGTCACATACTCTCGGTGACAATTACTTCCAGATTGATGATGCGATCACTCCCGACCAAAGCAAAGATATCGATAAACTCGACAACGCGAGCGAAAGCGCGAAGAGCACACTAATCTCGAGAGGCGATCATGCCGCGCAGGCAGCCCTTGGTGATCACAGATTCAAAGAATTTATGCACCACACTGCAGCTCAGCCCATATTTTTCCATGGCCCTCAAAAGAACGGATAGGAAGATGTTGAACCTTAGCTCACTGCTTTATAGCACTGCCAACGACAACCTACTTAAACAACTCGACTTGGAAGCAAATGAAAAGGACTTCATCTCGAAATGTAAGAACAAGGTGAGGGCATGCATCCGCGACGAGCTTACTGCTACACTCAAAGAGACTTTCTCTGTTGAGCAAACCGTCTCCCCAAAGTTCTTCACACAAGGCTCATGGGCTTACAAAACCCTAAACAGCCCTTGTCACACACCTCCTCAACAATGCGACATTGATGACGGGGTCTATTTTCCTTTGAGCATCATGCAAGAAGAGAAAAAACCCAGCATCGCTAGTACAACTCTGTTTGCTGCAATTGAAGGTATTTTGGAGAAGCTCGCGAAGAAAGAAGGCTGGACGCTAGATTCAGGCAAGGATACCTGCGTACGCCTTATATTGACAGAGCGGGCTCACCTTGACATTCCGCTATACGCTATCCCGGATGGTGCGTTCACCCAAATGGCTACTGAAGCTATTGATCGCGGGTACGGGAATTTTGCTGATGCCCTAAGCAAAAGGGATCAGGAGAGCTGGACGCAATTACCCTCGGATGAGGTGCTACTCGCCCACAGGAAAGAAGGCTGGATAACCTCTGACCCGCGACCAATCAAGCAGTGGTTTCTTGACGAAGTTGATGCCAAAGGCGAACAGCTAAGAAGGGTAGTCCGCTATCTAAAGTCGATACGTGATATGCACTGGAAATCGGGCGGGCCTTCTTCAATTTTATTGATGGCGGCATCCGCTCCACTATTTAAACGCCATGACAAACGAGATGACCTTGCATTACTCAATGTACTGCAACAGTTACCTGAACACCTTCGCAATGGAGTGAACAACCCAGCAAAAGGCCAAACAAACGAGAGTTTGACTGACCGCTTGAGCCAAGAAGAATTGAATACTGTAGTTTCTCTGTTTGAGAAAGTTTCTAGCGATCTAAACACAGCTATTTACGATTCAGCACCTCATGCTGCCTGCGAAATACTAATCGGCATCTTTGGCGCTCGCCTACCAAACCTTCCTAATGAAGCTACTCAATCTGCAGCTAAAGACGTTCTCGCGGCAACCCCTGTCATTTCTGGCCCGGACGAACCTATTACAAGAACAAAGGCAGGATGAGCAGAGTTAGCGAAGGTTTACCTGAGGTCACGGAGCAATTAGCCCGCCAAGGGTATAGATACTTAGGAAGAAATCTGCACAGAGACCTCGTCTTCACTGGCAACCTTTTGTCATCCAGTGAACACTTCGCCGTTGAGATGACGGTTGATCGACATTTGTTCAGCCTCCCAAGGATAAGGCTACTCGAGATACCTGACCGTCTTCGCCCAATTGCACCTCACATTGGAGAAGATGGTTCAATTTGTTATGTATCGCCTGGCACAGCCATTCTCGACATTTTCAACCCTGCACGAAGCATAACAAGTTGCATAAAGAAATGCGAAGATGTCTTAACAAAAGTGCTCTCTGGAAAAATGAACGACAACCTACGAGAGGAGTTTTTCACTTATTGGCGAGCGCGTTCAGCATACTCCGACACGGATACTCACTCTCAATTCACTCGTAAAGTTTATAGCGGTGATCGCCAATTTCTATTCATATCTGACAACCCAAGAAGAACGGAATGCAAGGTACAAAATGTTGTATTCTTGGAAGAACTTGCCTGTGAGTTGATTGAATTTAGCACAGAAGAATATTTACGGCCCTCCAACCAAATATGGCCTCCCTCAAACGTGGGAGAAATATTGGACTGGATTGAACACATAGACATTAGCTTAAAGAAAAAAATACTCCGCAAAATTAGGGTTTACAATTCTTACGAGAACGATGCGATATTAGTTTCTATAAGATCTATAAATTGCCACATCGGTTTCCTAATAAGATTACAGAAAGGAAAAAACAAAAATAAGCGGCAATCAAAATCACTGACGAGAAGTCAAATCATAGACCGTTACTTGTTCCTAAGAATTGATGATGAGTTCATTTTGACTCGAAATACACCACATAAAAACACGCTTCACGGAAAGAAAATAACCTTGATCGGTGCCGGGACCATTGGTGGATATCTGGCCGATTTTCTGGTGAAATCTGGCGCAGGAATGCTCGGGGGTGAACTGAGGATTGTTGACGACCAGTACATTGGACCAGAGAATATTGGTCGACATCGATTGGGTATCGATAGCTTGTTTCGTCTAAAAGCAAAAGCATTGCGCTCAGAATTGATGCGGACATCGCCAACCTCCAACATCATTGACGTACCCTACGACGCTAGAGAAGCAGCATTAAACCGAGCAGACTTGATAATTGATGCAACAGGCGAAGAACCTCTCGGGCAATGGCTCACTGAGAACTTAGCAGGCAAAACCCCTCTGCTTACTACTTGGATTGAGGGAAATGGCATCGCAGTTAGATCACTACTCAGGGCCAACGTTGAACAAGCCTGCTTCAAGTGCCTCTGCGATTTCAACAGAGAAGACCGGTTCAAATCAACCGTCGAGAAATGGGAACCAAACTTTGAAGGTGGCGATTGTAGCAGTCTCTATGTACCGTTTTCTCTTTCGGTATCTGTTCAAGCAGCAAGCTTAGCACTTGACGCAGCTATTGATTGGGCTAATGGCATTACGTCTCCCCAACTCCGCACAAGAATTACTGACCCCGCTTTCAATTTGGCAACGCCTGATACCGACATACCTCAGCGAGAAGAATGCCCCGCATGTCATTCTTAAACGACTGGATAACCCCCAACCACTTACAATTGCTTCGAATTGAAGACGACGTAATGAGCAATCTTCTTGGTTTTAGGCAAGTTAAAGAAAGCGACACAGAAGCAGGTGGACTTCTTCTAGGATTACGAAAAGGCCCTCATTTTCATCTAACTCACTTAACTAGTCCCACAAAAACAGATCGACGAACCAGATACTCTTTTGAGCGAGACAAGTTCTACCACTCATACGTTACATCTAAATTATGGAATGAGACAGAAGGGCAAGTCCGTTATTTGGGTGAGTGGCACACACATCCAGAGAACGATCCAACTCCTTCGTGTATAGATATAAGTGAGTGGATAAAACTCGCGAAAAATCGAGTAGACAAAGAACCAATGGTAGCGGTGATAGTAGGAATTAACTCTCTAATAGTTGAACTGGTTTTTGAAAACACCCAGCGAATTCGCCTTATCCCATCTCAATAATTTCTACGGTTTCACCAGTTATAGAGTGATTTCATATCGTATTGCCTCAACAACATCCTTGAGTGTCTCTACTTCCAATCCGTCTGGATTATACGTGCCGAAGGTAATCCCTGCCTTCTCATGTCCCACAACCTGCGCCACTTCTGTCTGTGGAAGCCTTGCGCGTTCCAAGACCTGAATGACACTTCGTCGGAATGAATGGAAATCTACCCGATCACGTTTGTTATCCGGGTTAAGATGCGTCACGCCAAGCTTGCGGCGATAGGTCGTGAATGTCTTTGAAAGATACCAAGAACGCTTCTGGTCTGGCCCACCGGGCTTCAGAACCGGAAACAGCCAATCACCCTTCTGACGCTTCAAATAGTCGATAAAGCCCAACTCGATCAAACGGCTATGGATCGGCACCAGACGATCACCTGCTTCTGTCTTGGCGTTCGTGATGTCAAAACACCAGATACCGTCTTTTTGCTTGATGTCGGCAATAGTGCGACTACAGATTTCATTCAGGCGCATTCCGCTATAGGCAGCAATCCAACAGACCCAACTTAAAGTCGTCTCGTAACTCGGCTTCTCGGGATTAACTTCAGGTTTTTCTTTGAGCAGGATTTTCAGTTCGTCCACTGTAAAGGGCAGCTTCCCAACCTTGCGCCTATCACCTTCACGCCGCTGCTGACCTTCCCAAGGATTATCACCGCTGAACTCACCAACGCGCTTGGCCCACTTCCAAACAAGCCCCAAAGCCATCGAATACCTGTTAATAGCCCGATTACTCAAGCCAACATCATGATCCCCGTAAAACTCCATGATTTCGCTGAAGGTTCTTCCCTTTGTCTTCGAGCTACGTCCCCAGTTCGGATCAAGCCCGCTAATCAAGGTTAGGAACTTCGACGCCTTCGCACGATCAATATCTTCAAACGTTGGGCTGTCCCCCCATTGGTCGAACAGACGGTAAACGGCTTCATATTGCCCCTTGGTTTGCGCAGTGATGCTCGCAGAACGGTCTCGCTGCACCTCCTCA
This sequence comes from Thalassospira xiamenensis M-5 = DSM 17429, assembly GCF_000300235.2. Taxonomy (NCBI): domain Bacteria; kingdom Pseudomonadati; phylum Pseudomonadota; class Alphaproteobacteria; order Rhodospirillales; family Thalassospiraceae; genus Thalassospira; species Thalassospira xiamenensis. The sequence continues at coordinate 3,799,316 of NZ_CP004388.1, forward strand.
AGGTAACGAGTTGCTACGTCCTTGAAGGATGCCCCTTTGCTTTTCTTGACCACTGTTACTGGTCTTAGCGTCAGCGGATCGATTGCAGAACGACCAAACGTCACAGGTCTCTCAAAGACTTTACCGTTTAATGCCGCTATCCGGCCATTTGCTGCTTTGATACGGGCAAATGAAAGGGCGTATTCTAAATCACTGAGCCGACCCGTCTCAATCTTGTCGCCTTCATGGCCGATCAGGATGCCACAAGCATCTTCATCCTGTTGATAATCTTGCATTTCTTGCAAAGCACGGTCGAATTCATGGCTCGCCCGATCTTCGATTTCGGCAGGTGTTAACTCACGATGCCCTCGAACCACATCAATCCGGGCTTTGTACTCTGCTACCAGCGGCCATCGGGCACTTTGCGCCTTAGTCAAATCACGCGTCCCAAGCGACCTAACAACCTCTGACTTTCCATCGAAGGCATGACGCACATCCGCCGGGATTTTCATTGCGAAGTACCACGTCTGACGACGTTTCTTAAGGTAGGTCGTATCGGCCATTTTCGGTCCCGGTAGTACACGTTGGTAGTACACGCTCCTAGTACACGGGGCCTCTTAAAGTCAACAAAATCAATACACTCAATGGATTGAGGCCTACTCGATTTAGGCTCCTACCGCCCCAGCCAAGACAAACCGCTTTGAGGTTTTCCCTCAAAGCGGTTTTCTTTTGTATAGGGATGACGTAAATAACAACGTCACAAAACACCAATTAAAAATAAATACATATCAATTTATATGTGAATCAAATCAACGATGATTTTTAATAAAAATTTAAAAATCAATATATTCAAATATAACATATTATAAATGATAAGTTCTAAATTAAATCATCAAACTCAGACCTGATATCATCAATCATTTTCTGAAAAAGAATCAGACGATCACGCTGCCTAAGCACATATCCAATATTAGTGGATACTCTATCAACAAAATCTTCTACACCATAATCACCTGTGCAGCTTTCTTCTATATTTTGGAAAAATTTTTCAAACGCCTTTGCAAAAACTTGAATCGTCTCACGCAACCATAGCAATCGATTTGCAGCGTCACTTTCTGCCCAAATGACTTCACTTGCAGATAGAGAAATGGATGCATCGCGGATGTTCTCCAAAACACGTTCAGAGATTACCCTAGAAGCTCTGGAAGCTAAATCGGCTTCTTCGTAGTTACGAGCGATATATTCGTAACCCTCGTGTAGCTCCCATACCTGCAAAGCGTTGCGAGTGCGCGCCGGACTAAAAGCATCAAGTACAAGCACAACCTTTGTGTTCAGCACATCCAAACACCATAGAACATTCTTAATTTGCTTCTTTCTTGCATCTTTCTGGTCGCATATCCTCTGCACCCAAAACACCGCAAACGCAAATACCCCGCTAATAAAAGCGCCTACCAAACTGCCCCAGCCACTGTCAATACTCTCCGGCAGCAATACACTTACAAGATGAAAACCGAATAAATCCGTCAAATAAATGGCGGTAACAAGCCCTCCCAAAACGCTTCCCAAAAGCAATAAAAGGCCAGGATGTTCCCACTTTCTCATCGCGCTCACCTAATAAGAGAACATTAATATATAACTTACAGAAGAATAAATCTCATGGCATCAAAAGCTTCGAATAAAAGCGGTGCAGCCTGAATAGGGCAGCGCCATTTTCATTTATATCGCAAACCCCGCCATCACCGCCTTAAGCTCCCGGACGATTTCGCCATCGGTGGCGACCCGTCCGGCAGCATAACCGTCCCCCGCCGGGTTCGCTTTCTTGCACGATGCATGCAGTTCCGTTGCCCCGGTTGTGCGCAGCAATTTTGCCGCATTTTCCGGCGTGATGCCCGATCCGGGCAGGATCGTGATCCGCCGGTCGGCCTGTGTGATCAGGCGCGCAATCATGTCCGCCCCCTGTTCGGCGGTCGGCTGCTGGCCCGATGTCAGGATGCGGTCAAAGCCAAGGTCGATGGCACCTTCAAGCGCGTCAAACGGATCGGGCACTGCGTCAAACACCCGATGCAATGTCGCGCCAAGCCCGCCCGCCACGGACAGAAGATCGGCCAGCATGTCGCGATCAAGCCGCCCGTCCGGCGTCGCCGCGCCCAACACGATCCCCTCTGCCCCGTGGTCGCGGGCAAGGGCGATGTCATGTTTCATCATCGCCACGTCAGACGCGCCATAGGTGAAATCGCCGGGCCTTGGCCGGATCATCACCCGGCAGGGCACCGGGATATCGCGCAAACGGGCCATCGCCCCGGCACTTGGCGTCACCCCGCCCACTGCAAGGGCCGCACAATATTCAATGCGGTCCGCCCCGGCGCGCGCGGCCACCATCGCATCGTCAAAACTTTCAACACAGATTTCCAGAAGCGGTTTGATCCCGGTTGTCATACACCCGCCCCGCCATCCAGAAGATGCAGCATCGCCGCCCCGCGAAGCCCGCCATCGCGGCTATGCTGCCCCGGCACCACCAAAGGCGCGTCATAGCGGCCCAGAACCCGTTTGCGGACCGCGTCATCGATCATCGCAATCAGGCGGCTTTCGGATGCCAGCCCGCCGCCGACCGGCACGCAATCGGGGTCAAGCACATTGACCATCAATGCAAGCTCCCCCGCGATCAGATCAACAAAGATGTCCACCGCGCGGGTCGCCAGTGCATCCCCAGCCTGCCAGCCGTCGGTGATCTCGTAACTCGGCCGTTCCTGTCCGGGGGAAAGTCCGGCAATCTGCGCGTAAATCCGTTCAAGCCCCCGCGCCCCGCCCCAGGCATCAAGGCACCCGGTCCGGCCACAGCCGCACACCACCGGCGCAAGCCCATGACGGATCAGCGCACCCGACACATCATTGCCATGGCCCCATTCGCCGCGAATGCCGCTGCGCCCGCCAATGAACTGCCCATCCACCACAATGCCGCCGCCGACCCCGGTGCCAAGGATGATGGCAAAAACCGTCCGCGCGCCCTTGGCCGCCCCGCTGCGTGCCTCGGCGAGTGCAAAGCAATCGGCATCATTGGCAACCCGCACATCGCGGTTCAGAATTCTGGAAAGTTCCGGGCCAAACGGCCATCCCTTGATCGCCGGAATATTGGCCGAAATCACCGCCCCGGTCTTGGGATCAAGCCCCCCGGCAAAGCTGATGCCGATATCGGCATTCTCGCCAAATTCGCGGTCCGCATCGGCAATCAGCCCGGCAATCGCCGCAACAAAGGCATCGCGATCTTGCGTGGGTGTCGGCACCTTGATCTGGGACCGGATATCGCCCCCGCCATCAAACACCCCAAACTCGATTTTCGATCCGCCAATATCAAATGCGTACTGCATGCCCGTCTGCCCAAAACCCCGTGATCTTTCCTATCGGATATACCACAGGACCGCCGCCCGCAAAAACAAACGGCGTCCGCCACATGTGCGAACGCCGTTCCATATCGACAATCAGATTGATCAGGCGCGCAGCCGTGCCGCCAGATCATCATAACCCGGCATGCCCTTGACCGGGCCAAGGGCTGTCACCGTCGGTGTCCCGCCCAGAAGCGACTTGCCCGCCGCACGCACCCGTTCGAGGTCAACCGCCTCGACCTTGGCAATGATTTCTTCCATGGTCTGCGGACCACCGAAAATCTGGATCTGGCGCGCAAGCGTTTCGCAACGGCCGGAATTGCTTTCCATGCCCATCACGACCGACGCCTTAAGCTGTGCGCGCGCCCGGTTCACTTCTTCCTCGGTCAAATCGACCGTGGCGCGCACCAGTTCGTCACACATCACCGGCATCAATTCGCCAATGTCATTCGGCCCGGTTCCGGCATAAATCGAAAACAGCCCGCCATCGACATAATGTGACGAGAAGCTATAGACCGAATAGACAAGCCCGCGCTTTTCACGGATTTCCTGGAACAGCCGCGAAGACATGCCGCCACCCAGAAGCGTGTTGAACACCTGCAAATCATAGAAACTGTCATCGGTGTACGAAACCGTCGGCAGGCCGAAAATCACATGCACCTGTTCAAGGTCGCGCTGCTCGATCCGGTTGCCACCTTCATAGCGAAGGGCTTCCATCTCATGATCTTCATGCGCCGGAAGGTTATCGAACTTTTCCGATACCAGATCGACAATCTGCTGATGATCAACCTTGCCCGATGCCGAAAACACCATGCGTTGCGGGCTATAGCGGCGTGACATGAAATCAAACAGATCATCACGGGTTAACGACGATACATTTTCCGGGCTGCCCAGAATGGACCGCCCCAACGCCTGATCCGGCAGGGCCGTTTCCTGGAAATAATCGAAAACAATGTCATCGGGCGTATCATTGGCCTGCCCGATTTCCTGCAAAATCACCTGACGTTCGCGTTCAAGTTCCTTCGCATCCAGCGTCGAATTTTGCAAAATATCGGCAATCACATCAATCGCCAGTTCCTGATCTTCATGCAGGACCTTGCAGTAATAGGCCGTATTCTCGCGCGAGGTATAGGCATTCATCTGCCCGCCAACATTTTCGATTTCCTCGGAAATCTGAAGGGCTGTGCGACGCCGCGTGCCCTTGAACGCCATATGTTCAAGCATATGGGAAATGCCGTTGATATCGGGCGTTTCGTTGCGCGCACCCACATCAACCCACGCACCAAGTGCTACGGATTGCACATGTTCAAGGCGGTCGGTCGCAACGATCATCCCGTTGTCAAGCCGGGTGAGCTCGACTGTCATATAGCTTTACTCCTGTGTTTCATTTCATGCCCTCGTATTACTGTATTTCAGGCCGCACGTCGCTTGCCGCGAACATGCGCCATCAATGCACCAACATCATTGGACATGGGCTCAACCTTCTCAGGCCGGTCATATAGGTCAGACAGCCGTTCGGGCAAGTCCGGATAAATCCCCGATGCCTGCTTGACCGCATCCGGGAACTTCGCCGGGTGTGCTGTCGCCAACGCCACCATCGGCACCGATTTGTCGCGATTGCATTTGCGCCCGGCGACAATACCGATCACCGAATGCGGATCAACAAGCTCGCCACTGGTCGAAAGCACATCCCGGATCGCCGCCCGGGTTTCATCATCGCTTAGCCGATAGCCGTCAAAATGTTCCCGCGCCCGGGCAAACTGCCCCTGGGACATTTCCATGATCCCGGTTTCGCGGAACTTCGTCAGCATCCCGGCAATCGCCAGACCATCACGATCATAAAGATCAAACATCAGACGTTCAAAATTCGAACTGACCTGAATATCCATCGACGGGCTGATGGACGGCTCGACACCTTCCATCTTCATCACACCACTTTCGAAAAAGCGTGCCAGAATGTCATTGCGGTTGGCCCCGACCACAAACTGCCTGATCGGAAGCCCCATCTGCATCGCGGCATATCCGGCATAGACATTGCCGAAATTGCCCGACGGGACCGAAAACGATATTTCGCGTTCCGGCGATCCAAGCTGCGCCCCCGCCCAGAAATAATAGGCGATCTGGCACATGATCCGCGCCCAGTTGATCGAATTGACCGCCGAAAGACCGACCTCGTCACGAAACGCATGATCATTGAACAATGCCTTCACAAGGTCCTGACAATCATCAAACGATCCCTCGACCGCGATGTTATGCACATTGTCCGACAGGATGGTCGTCATCTGGCGACGCTGCACTTCGGAAACGCGGCCTTTCGGATGCAGGATGAAAATATCGATATTTTCCCGGTCCCGGCACGCTTCAATCGCGGCCGACCCGGTATCACCCGACGTCGCCCCGACAATCGTGATCCGTTCGCCGCGCTTGGCCAGAACATGGTCAAACAGTCGCCCGACCACCTGCAACGCATAATCCTTGAACGCCAGTGTCGGCCCATGGAAAAGCTCCATCACCCAGTCATTGGCACCAAGCTGTTTAAGCGGTGCAACCGCTTCGTGATCAAACCCGGCATAGGTTTCTTCAAGGATGGTTTTAAGCGCCGCATCATCAACCGATCCGGTCGTAAAGGGCTGTATCACCTTATAGGCAACCTCGGCATAAGTCAGGGTCCGCAGCGCACGAATGTCATCGGCAGTAAAAGTCGGCCAGCTTTCCGGCACATACAATCCACCATCACGGGCCAGACCGGCCAAAAGGACATCATCAAACTGCAAAACCGGCGCGGTTCCCCGCGTGCTGACATAACGCAACGACCTATGCTCCTGAACTGGGCTTTCACAACATTCAGGCACCCCTGCCCCAAACGGGCAAAGACACTCCAAACCGAAAGTTAGTGAGGGGAACAGCCGCCATAGTCAAGGGTCAATCCGGCAGATCAGGCGTGCTTTGCGCAATATCGCGTAACGCCGCGTGATCGCTGCCTATTTATCAAGCTCGATCCCATGTTCCTTGAGCTTGGCTTCCGCCACCGCGGCACGACGCACCACCGTGCGGTAGTTATTCAGCAGAATCCGCAGGATCGCCTTGATGAAGCGATCCGACGCCGCCATTTTCTGCTCAAACGTCTGGCGATTGATCGCAATCAGGACCGTGCGTTCACGCGCCCGCGCCGATGCCATCCGCGGCTGGTTGTCCACCAATGCCAGTTCACCGAAAAGCCCCCCGGCTTCGATGGTGCCAAGGATGACTTCTTCGTTGCCATTCATGGTCTTGAAGATTTCAACCCGGCCTTCCTGCACGACAAAGGCCGTACTGCCGGGTTTTCCTTCCCGGAAGATCACCTGATCGGCGGCATAAACATGCCGATCCATCACATTCTTGTTGCCATCGGTTATTCCCATGACACATCCGGGAAAATGGGCGTTAAATCAGAATATCGTGATGTGGGGCTATTTGCCTGCCGTCACCTGTGCCGGAAGGACGAGTGATGCTAGCAGATACCTATCGCCAATCAATCAGTTTCACCCGCCATATCTGTTTTCCATATGCGCCTTGAAGGCCGCCACGCCAAGCGGTTGACCGGTTGCCTCAATCAGAATCTCGTCGGTTGATTTGCTCGATGCCTTGCCATGGATATTTTCGCCAAGCCACCCCATCAACGGGCTGAAATCGCCCCGTGCCAACGCGCCCGGAATTTCCGGCTTAGCATCTTTGGCGGCGGCAAAAATCTGGGCCGCTGCCATCGCGCCCAGCGTATAGGTCGGGAAATATCCCCACGCCCCCGACGGCCAATGGATATCCTGCAGGCAGCCATCCCTGTCATCGGGCGGCGTAATGCCCAGCAATTTGCCCATCATTTCGTTCCACGCCCCCGGCAGATCGGCAAGCTTCATGTCGCCTTCGATCAGGGCACGCTCCAGCCGATAGCGCAGGATCACATGCGCCGGATATGTCACCTCGTCGGCATCCACGCGGATCAGGCCCGGCTCGACCCGTGTATAAAGCCGATGCAGGTTGCCTGCATTCCATGCCGCGTCATCGCCACCAAACGCCGTCTTGAAGACCGGCCCGGCATAGGTCAGGAATTCTTCCGACCGGCTGGCCTGCATTTCCACCAGAAGCGACTGGCTTTCATGCAGGGTCATGCCGCGCGCCTTGCCCACCGGCTGATTGCGCCACGCGCCGGGCAATCCGCGTTCATACATCGCATGGCCGGTTTCATGCAGAACCCCCATGATCGCCGATGTGAAATCATTCTCGTCATAGCGCGTCGTAATGCGCACATCATCGGGAATGCCGCCACAGAACGGATGATGCGAAATATCCAGACGGCCATGCTCGAAATCAAAACCGACCGCCTGCATCAGATCAAGGCCGACCTTGTTCTGAACCGAAACCGGGAACGGCCCGGTCGGGCTGATCGGGGCCGCTTCGGACTTCTGGCGTTCAATCACCTCGGCGGTGAAAGACGGCAGGAACGATTCCAGTTCGGCAAACAGGCTATCGATCCGATCAGACCGCATCATCGGATCATACTGATCCAGAAGCGCGTCATAAACCGACGTGCCAAGCGCCTCGGCCTTGGCCTTGCCCGCCTCTATCGACAGGTCAAGAACCGTCTGAAGTTTCGGCAGCAGTCCGGCAAAATCATTATCGGCCCGCGCCCCGCGCCATGCGACCTCGCAACTGGTCGCCGCCAGCGACATTTTCTCCACCAGATCAGACGGCACCGCCGTGCCATGCACCCAATTGCGTTTCATTTCCGCCAGATTGGCTTTCTGCCACGCATCAAGGTTTTCACCCCCGGCCGCTTCGATCAGATCCCCCATATCGGGTGCGGTGATCAGTTCATTGGCCATGACATCAAGGGTCGCCAGTTGCTCGGACCGGGCATTGGCCCCGCCATTGGGCATCATTGCCGCCATATCCCAATGCAGCATGCCGCCTATATCGGACAGAACATTGATGCGGCGAAAACGGGCTTCAAGCGATTTATAGGCGTCAGTCATGGAAACTCCTGTTCGGCGGAACCGGAAAACGGGGCAAAAAAAGCACGGCCAACATGCCGCACAATGGCGGCATCCGGCAATCAAAGGGCTGGACCACAGGCAGCCAGATCAGCTGTCTGTGCCATCCTTCTGCGGGCGGCGGTGATACAGAATAAAGATCACAATCAGCGAAAGCGCAAGGCTGTACCATGTGATCGCATATTGAAGATGATTGTTCGGAAGATCGATTTTGGCCTGACCACCAATCGGCAACCCGCCGGGGATTTCCGTTTCGTCAAGTTCAAGATAATAGCGGCTGGCAAGATCCGCCCCGCTATCCTCGGCCATCGCATCGACATCGACAAAGAACCACTGGTTTTCCAGCGGCTCGTTTTCCGGCTGAACCCAGTGTCGGGTCTGCGGCAGGCGCAACACACCCGTCACCCGGACATTGCCCTCAATCAGGCTGTCGGGCCGTGTCGAAGGATCGCGATAATCCTGCGGCACCCAGCCGCGATTGACCAGAATGATCCGGCCATCTTCCTGTTCCAGCGGCGTGATCAGATGAAACCCGATATTGCCCCGGCGTGTGCGCGCCATCAGATACATTTCCTGATCGTTCAGGAAATGGCCGTCGGCATAGGCGGCCCGGAATGCCATCGCCGGGTCCGGTGCCACATCGGTTGGCACGGCAATCGGCGGCTCGGACGCATGCGCCTGACGTTCCGCGATCAGGTTCTGTTTCCAGAACAGGCGATCCACCTGCCAGGACCCAAGTCCCAGAAGGATCACAAGGGCAAGACCGGCACAGATTTTGATCGCAGGGCTGGGGCGTGTCGTCAGAAGGGGCATCTATTGGGTTCAATCCTGTTCGGAAGTCGACCGATGGCGATATTGCAGCGCCACCATGAGGCCTTTTAACGGTCGCAGCAAGGCCAGTGTTACCCCGGTGATGGTCGGAAACCATAACACCGCATGCAACCACAAAGGCGGCATATAGGTCATCTCGACCCAAAGCGCCAGCGGCACCACGACAAAGCCGAGGATGAAAATGATGAAAATCGCCGGGCCATCACCGGCATCATGACCACGAAGGTCAAGACCGCACTGATCACAGCTTTCGCGGACTGTCAGAAAGCCCGAAAACAGCTTTCCCCCACCGCAGCGGGGGCATTTGCATGCCAGCCCGGTGCGTATGGGGGAAAGTGCAGGATAATAATCCGTGGTCATTGGGTGACCGGTATCCTTTATTCGCCGCCCCAGATGTAAACGGCAAAGAACAGGAACAGCCAGACAACGTCAACGAAATGCCAGTACCAGGCTGCGGCTTCCAGACCGAAATGATGATCGGGTTTGAAGCCGTCCTTGATCGCGCGGCCAAGGCACACCGCCAGGAACACCGTACCAACAAACACATGGAAACCGTGGAAACCGGTCGCCATATAGAAGGTCGACGAATAAATGCCATCGGCAAAACCGAATGCGGCATGGCTGTATTCATAAGCCTGAAGACACAGGAAGATAACGCCAAGGGCAACCGTAATCGCCAGCCCCTGCACCATATCCTTTTTCTTGCCTTCAAGGCAGCCATGATGCGCCCAGGTCAGCGTGCAGCCCGACAGAAGCAGGATCAGCGTGTTGAGGAACGGCAAATCCCACGGATCAAGGACTTCAACGCCTGCGGGCGGCCATTCGGTCACGCCGGGGCTGAAAATCACAAACGCGTTGTGGAAGAATGCCCAGAAGAAGGCGACAAAGAACATCACCTCGGACGCGATAAACAGCGACATGCCATACCGCAAGCCGATCTGCACCACCTTGTTGTGGTAGATGCTGGACTCGCTGATCACGTTGCTCCACCAGCGGAACATCACAAAAAGAATGCCCGCCAAACCAAGTGCTGCCAGCCAGAAATCTGTCGGCGCACGATCCGAATGCATGAACATGACCATGCCACCGGTAAACAGCCCTGCCGACATCGCAGCCACCAACGGCCACGGGCTCGGGTCTACCAGATGGAACGGATGTTTCTGAGCGTGATCACTCATTCCTCGCCCCCCTCAATCCTCACAAATGAAACCTTTAAAGCTCTCTTCATTGGAAACCGGGATACCTGCACAATCATCAGGCCCTAGCCTCCATTTTCTTCGTCCCCGTCCGGCCCTTCAACCGATGCCTCGGCCTTATAGAAGGTATAGGACAGGGTAATGGTCTTCACGTCTCGGGTATTCGGGTCTTCTGCAATCGCCGGATCGACATAGAAACTGACCGGCATATCCACACGCTGGCCGGGTTCAAGCGTCTGTTCGTCAAAACAGAAACAGGCGATCTTGCTGAAATACTGTCCGGCCTTAAGCGGCGTTACATTGTAAACCGCCTGACCGGTAACCGGTTTGACCGACATGTTTTCGGCCATGTAATGGGCAAGGTTGTCTTCGCCCAGTTTCACGGTCATTTCGCGCTGCTCGGGCTTGAACTGCCACGGCAGACGGGAATTCACATCGGCATTGAACCGGATTTTGATGGTTTTTTCCGAAACATCGCGCGGCGCATCGGTGCCAACCTGTGTTGTGCCACCATATCCCGTCACCTGACAGAACAGCGCATAAAGCGGGACCGAAGCATAAGACAGGCCAATCATGCCGCCAACAACGGCAACACAACCAAGCAATACGCGCTTGTTGCGCGCCTTTGTTTTGTCCGCATGCTTCTGATCAGCCATATATGCTCTAGCTCATCTTAAGAATGGTGATGGCGAAAAACAGAACCGCCAACCCGCCAAGAATGACAAGAAACGCCCAGTTCTTTTTGCGCCGTTTGGCGTAAAACGCGTCGAGTTCGGCTTTGGTCATTTTGGGCTCGGTCATGCCAGATATCCTCTGATCCAGACATCGGCAACCATCGCCCCGAACAGAACGAACAGATACAGGATCGAATATCCGAACATCTTGTGCGGTGCTTTTTCTTCCGCATTGCGCAACACGCGAACCGCATGACGCAGGAACCACAAACCGGTCAGTCCCGCCGTCACACCGTAAAACACGCCAAGCAACCCGGTCGCGACCGGTACAAACGTGATCGGCAACAACAGGATCGTATAGATCAGCATCTGTTTTTTGGTTGCGGCCTCCCCGGCCACAACCGGCATCATCGGCACACCGACCTTGGCATAATCACCACACCGGAACAGGGCCAGCGCCCAGAAATGCGGCGGCGTCCACATGAAGATGATCAGAAACAGCGCAATCGAATTGATATCGATCCCGCCGGTCACCGACGCCCAGCCGATCATCGGGGGGAATGCCCCGGCTGCACCGCCAATAACGATATTCTGCGGTGTGCTGCGTTTCAGCCACATGGTGTAAACGAACACGTAAAACGCAATCGACACCGCCAGAAGGGCCGCAGCCGCAAAATTGATCGCAACCGCCATGACGGTCACCGAAAGAATGGATAACGCAATCCCCAGCGAAAGCGCCTCGTCGGCGGGCACACGCCCCGCCGGGATCGGGCGGTTCTGGGTGCGTTTCATGTGGATATCAATGTCGCGGTCATACCACATGTTGATCGATGCCGCCGCACCGCTGGCAACGGCAATGCAGGCAATCGCAACCAGTGCCAGGAACGGATGCATTGTTCCCGGTGCAATCAAAAGACCCACGGCACCGGTAAACACCACAAGGGTCATCACACCGGGTTTAAGCAACGCAATATAGTCGCGCACTTCCGACACCGGTAATGCGGCGATGTTATCGATTGCAAGGGTCTGCTGGGCGGCCTGCTTGGTCATGTAATTCTGGTCTTCTTTTCTCGGGGCGGTCGTATGTTCCCCGCCGGGAACCCATGGTCACCGGCGGGGAACGCAAGATCGGATCAATTACTTGATGCGCGGCAGTTCGTCAAAGGTATGGAACGGCGGCGGCGAGCTGACGGTCCATTCCAGTGTATCCGCACCTTCGCCATATGGGTTGGCTTCGGCCTTTTTGCCACGGATGAAGGCATGCGCCACCACCCCGACAAAGAAGATCGTCGCTGCGAATGAAAGATACGCACCATAGGACGAAACAAGGTTCCAGCCCGCAAACGCATCCGGGTAATCGGCATAACGGCGCGGCATGCCGGCCAGCCCCAGGAAGTGCTGCGGGAAGAAGGTCAGGTTGACACCGATAAAGAACAGCCAGAAATGAATCTTGGCGCCCAGATCGGAAATCTCGTAACCCGACATTTTGCTGAACCAGTAATAGAAGCCCGCAAAGATCGAGAACACCGCACCCAGCGACAGCACATAGTGGAAATGCGCCACCACGAAATAGGTATCGTGCAGCGGCAGATCCATGCCGGAGTTCGCCAGGATAACGCCGGTCACACCACCAACGGTGAACAGGAAGATAAAGCCGATCGCCCACAGCATCGGTGCGCGAAGCTCGATCGAGCCGCCCCACATCGTTGCAATCCACGAAAAGATCTTAACCCCGGTCGGCACCGCAATCACCATCGTTGCCGCGGTGAAATAGGCACGCGTGTCAACATCAAGGCCGACGGTATACATGTGGTGTGCCCACACGATGAAACCGACAACACCGATTGCGACCATGGCATAAGCCATCCCGAGATAGCCGAAAATCGGCTTGCGCGAGAAGGTCGAAATGATGTGGCTGATGATGCCAAAGCCCGGCAGGATCATGATGTAAACTTCGGGATGACCAAAGAACCAGAACAGGTGCTGATACAGGATCGGGTCACCGCCACCGGCCGGATTGAAGAAATCCGTGCCAAAGTTACGGTCGGTCAGAAGCATGGTGATCGCACCACCCAGCACCGGCACCGCCAGAAGCAGAAGGAACGCCGTTACCAGCATCGCCCACGCAAACAGCGGCATCTTGTGAAGCGTCATGCCCGGCGCACGCATGTTGAAAATGGTGGTGATGAAGTTCACCGCCCCCAGGATCGAGCTTGCACCGGCAAGGTGCAACGCAAAGATCGCCAGATCAACCGATGCATCGGGATGGCCAAGCGAGGCCGACAGCGGCGGATAAACCGTCCAGCCGGTCCCGGCACCGCTACCGACCACCGCCGACAGCATCAAAAGTGCAAAGGCCGGCACGAGCAGCCAGAACGAAATATTGTTCAGTCGCGGGAACGCCATGTCGGGCGCACCGATCATGATCGGCACGAACCAGTTGCCAAAACCGCCAATCATGGCGGGCATGACAACAAAGAACACCATGATCATGCCATGTGCGGTGACCAGAACATTAAAGAACTGGTGATCTTCGATGATCTGGGTGCCCGGATGGGCCAGTTCCATACGGAACCAGACCGAAAACGCACCACCGATCAGACCGGCAACCAGCGAGAATGCAAGATAGAGCGTGCCGATATCCTTGTGGTTGGTCGAAAGGAACCAACGGGTAAAGAAACCGGGCATGTGATCATCATGCGAATGTGTGTCAGCGTGAGCCATAAATCTCTCCCTCACTCTGCCGAAGCCACGGAAACCGGCGACGGCAGATCAACCGACGCGAACTTCTCCTGGGCCTGTGCGACCCATGCTTCGTATTCTTCCATGGTCACGGCCTTCACCGCGATCGGCATGTAGGCGTGGTTCACGCCACACAGTTCCGAACACTGACCATAGAAGGTGGTGCCTGCATATTCGCCCGGAATGCGGGTCCAGGTTTCGTTCAGGCGGCCCGGCACGGCATCCAGCTTGATGAACAACGACGGCATGGCCCAGTTATGGATCACATCGTCCGATGTCATGATCAGGCGGATATTGGTGTCAACCGGCAGAACGACGGGGTTGTCCACATCCAGAAGGCGCATCTTGCCCTCTGCAACGGCGGTTTCCTCGTCGATCATCAGGGAATCGAACGTGAAATTGCCGCTGTCGGGATATTCATACGTCCAGTACCACTGCTTGCCGATGATCTTCAGCGTCATATCGGCGTCTTCGACGCGGTCTGCGAAATACAGCAGACGGAACGACGGGATCGCAATAATCAGAAGGATCAGGACCGGCGCCACGGTCCATACGATTTCAAGAAGCGTATGGTGGGTGGTCTTGGACGGGATGGGATTCCGTTTCCGGCTAAAGCGGAAAAGAACATAAAGCAACAACAGCAGGACGATCACCGTAACGGCGGTCATCAGCCATGTCAGAAGAATAAAGAAATCATGGCCCTGTACAGCCACCGGCGAAACCGGGTGCTGAAGACCCAGTTGCCATGGCTCAGGCTGACCAACCGCGGCAAGCGCGGCACTATCCAGTCCGGTCAGAACTGCCAATCCCAGCAAAAGAATGGGAAACAGCATCTTGATCGACATGCGAATCTGCCCCCTCGCATTACATCTCAAGGCAATTTGTCCAAAGGAAAGCCACATCGTGACCCTCGACATATACGAACATAACGGGTTGTTCGTTCATCGAAAAGGTATGCCGTGATGACTCAACCATAAATCGGCATAGCCACCAGGATCGCGACGTAACATCAGACAAACCTGATTTTCAAACCCGCATGCACTGCGGCACAACGGTATGGAAGGCGAATAGCCTATCTTAACAGCCTGTTCCAGAAAAAACCTCGCTGCGTTGCACAAAAATATTACTTTTCCTTTCAGGAATTTAGCGCATGGGTTCAATTTTTTTCTAAATCCAATCGCCTACCCTTGCGATAGAAATGGTGCCATTCCTCATCGCGCCGGACCATCATAGCCCGCTTTGCTGCCACGCAACAGACAGGGCAAAATTATCCTTTAGGCGATACAAACCGCAGGTAAAATCCTTATTTAAGTACGGATTTATCGGCATCCCCCGAACGACGCGTGTTTTACCGCCAGAATCACCTCCGTTTGCCCACTTTATCCACAGGCAAAACCATCACAATCAATCATTTACCCTGTTCCGAGTCGTAAAATCATCACTCCCCGTTTCAACACCGGGCCCGGCATGCCCCGACCGCACGCATGAAGTTTTTCGAATGCACCGCACAAAGGTTGATAAACGCGGCGATCTCTGTGATTGTAATCACAAGGAAATCACCGGAAAAAAGCGCACCGGCTTCCGTATTTCGGGACACGAAACCTACATAAAAACGCGCAGATGCCTTTAATTGAGGGAATCTTCCCCAATATCAGGGGAATGGTCTTGCCAAACTGATCGTTTGGCTGAAACCATTCTATGCAAAAGTATTATATTTTTCTGTTCCGGGATGATTTGTCGATTATCATCGGAACAGGATTACCGTGACGTTTCAGATCGAGGTTCGCTCATGTCCCGCCAAGGAAGCAAAAAGCTTTTCACCGCAGAGCTCCGGCTGCTCAACAAGCTGGAAAGTATGAGTGATATCGTCTCCCTGCCGCTACCGGCCCCGTCCCCTGATGGCGGCGGCGCAGTGGGTGGCACGGATATGTCGACACTCCATAATGCGATCGAGGATCTGAAGGCAGAACTTCTGTCCGACATCCGCATCATGATGGAAGAACAGAAGAAGCTGAATGCGCGCGCCGATGATGATGATCAGGACGACGCCCGCAAAGAGCTTCGCATGCTCAAGACCGAAATTCGCGCCCTTGCCAATTCCATTCAGGAAACCAAGCGCGAAATCGCCGCCCTCTATACCGCGCCGGACGACAGCAGCGGCACGCGGATCAACATCGTCAAGGGCGAACTTGATTCCGTCGTCGCCGCGACCGAGGATGCCACCGCCAACATCCTTGAAACCGTCGAAAAAATCGATGCCGTTGCCCATAATATCCGCTCTGCCGCCCCTGATGACTACACGCAAGGGCTTGCCGACGATATCGTCGATCTGGTGGTCAAGGTGTTTGAATCCTGCAACTTCCAGGATCTGACCGGGCAGCGCATCACCAAAGTCGTCAACACCATGAAATATATCGAGGAACGCGTCACCCGCGTGATCGAAATCTGGGGCGAGGATGACTTTGGCGAATTTGATCTGCCCGCCGACCCCAAAGGTCAGGACAATCTCGATAAAACCGTCACCCGCGCACCGCAAAACGTCGAACGCGTCAGTCAGGACGAAATCGATCAGATCTTCTCGCAGGAAGAAATCGACGCCCTGTTTGACTGATCCGTTTACTGGCCTGAAACGTCACCAAAACACCAAAGCCTGCCGGAAACGGCAGGCTTTTCACGTGCAGGGTTTGGTCCCGTGGCCTTAGGCGTGGCCCGCTTCGCCCGAAAGAAGTTCCGGGGCAAAGCCCAGCTTGGCAAAGGCCTGTTCCCATTTGTCTTCGCAATCAACACCAAACAGAAGGTCGGCATCGGCATCGACATGCAGCCAGCCATTGGCAAGAATCTCGTTTTCAAGCTGCCCACTGCGCCATCCGGCATAGCCAAGGGCCAGAATGCTGCTTTTCGGACCTTCGCCCAGCGCAATCTGTTCAAGGATATCGACCGTTGCCGTCACCGAAACACCCGGATCGACATGCAATGTCGCCTCGTTCTCAAAATCGGTGCTGTGCAGAACAAAGCCCCGCCCGCTTTCGACCGGTCCGCCGAAATGCACCTGAATATCTTCAATCGTCGGTGCCGGGCGCGCAATACCAAGCTGTTCAAGCAATTCCGGAAAGGTGATGCTGTCAATCAGCCGGTTGATCACCAGCCCCATCGCCCCATCCTCGTTATGGGCACAGATATAAACCACGCTTTGCGAAAAACGCGGGTCGCGCATGCCCGGCATCGCCACAAGCAGCTTCCCTTCAAGATATTCGCCAGTGTGATCTCTAATTCCCATTCCCGAACTTTTCCTGTGCTGTTCACTCAAGCCTAGCGCGATCCGTCACACATTACCATCGAAAGCCACCCTTGGCGTCGAAACGGGTGAAAAATGACATTGATCAAAGACGCAACGCGCCACTGCGTTACATGTAGGTAGCCTGACACGCAATCGACAGCAACACCGGCATAAAAATATGGTGTTGAAGATCACATCGATGGGCACACTGACCGGCACACCAACCTGCACACATCCCGGTAACGCAGTCGTGCCTTGCCATGAACATCAACAGCTATTAGCCATCGCCACATGGCACAAAGCAGCCGTTTGTGCCATATCCATGAAATGGAACATCATCGTTCCTGCCGCGCCCCGAAAGATGTAAAAAGACTTCACGACCAGAAGGAAGCCACCGTGATCCGATCTTTGTTCCTAGCCCTTGGCCTTGTGATTGCGACTATCCCCCCGTTTGGTGCGGGCGCAAGCGCGCAGACAGCGGCCAGCAACTGGGTTGACGAGGATTTTGCATCACTCCGCCTGATCAGCGCGCGCGATGCCATCAATGGCCGCGATGAAATCCGTCTTGGTCTTGAATTCGAATTGCAGCCCGACTGGAAAATCTATTGGCGCAGTGCCGGGGATGCCGGTTTCCCGCCGCAACTCGACTGGGCCGGATCAACCAATATCGGCGACGGTCAAATCCGCTGGCCCGCCCCGCATCGTTTTTCGATCTTTGGGCTGGAAACCTTCGGCTACAAGGATCACATCATCCTGCCGATTGATGTCCCGGTGACCGATCCCGCACAGGCCGCCCATATCGAGCTTGATGTCGATTATCTGGTCTGTAGCGACGTCTGCATCCCGGCACAGGCAAACTTCACCCTCGATATCCCCGCCAGCCTTTCGGATGGCGCAAACGGCGATACAGCAGGCATCAGCCGCTTTGCCCACGATATCGAAAAATTCGCATCCCGTGTGCCGCTTCGCGGGGACAACCTGCCGATGTCGGTCACCGATATCTGGCAGTCGACCGCACAATCAGGCGAAAATGACCAGACCGTCCTGAATGTCGCGATCACCGGCCTTGATCAGACCGCATCCGACCCGGTCGAAATCCTGATCGAAGGCAATGTCCGCCTTGGCTTTGGCGTGCCGGTCCCGACCGCAACCGATGACGCAACCGGCACACAGCAATTCCGGATTCCGATCTATGGCCTGAAAGACGATCAGACCACGATTGGCGATGACGTGATCGTCACCGTTATTGCAGGCCCCCTTGCCATCGAACAGGACCGCCAGATTGCAGCTTCCCCATCTGGCTCAAGCAGCACCACCAGCAGCAACGCGACGTCTAGCACCAGCATCGCCACCACCAGCCTGTGGTTGCTGGGCGCGCTGGCCCTTCTGGGCGGGTTTATCCTTAATTTCATGCCCTGCGTCCTGCCGGTCCTGTCGCTCAAGGTGATGTCGGCGATGAAGGCCCAAGGTTCTGCGCGCAGTGCGACGCGACGCGGCTTCCTTGCCAGTGCGGCGGGCATCATCACCTCCTTCTGGCTGATCGCGGCCGTCCTGATCGCCATCAAGCTTGCCGGTGGCACGATTGGCTGGGGCATTCAGTTCCAGCAACCCCTGTTCCTGACCGTGATGACGATCATCGTGGCCCTGTTTGCCTTCAATATGTGGGGTCTGTTTGAAATCAATGGCCCGGCCGAACTCGGCAATGCCGCCAACGATACCATCACCGCACGCGAAAAATCCGGTCACCATCTTGGCGGTCACTTCCTGACCGGCATGTTCGCAACCCTGCTGGCAACGCCGTGCTCCGCCCCGTTCCTTGGCACGGCGGTCGGTTTCGCACTGGCCGGCAGCAGCTTTGACATCTTCTGGATATTCACCCTGCTCGGCATCGGGCTGGCCGTGCCCTATCTGGCGATTGCCGCCCGTCCCGAAATCGCCCGCCTTCTGCCCAAACCGGGCCGCTGGATGGGCTTTGTCAAAGGCATTCTGGGCGTGGCCCTTGCTGGCACCGCCATCTGGTTGCTGTCGGTTCTGGCCGTGCAGATCGGGATGGCCGGGGCGATTGCGGTTGGCATCGCCCTTGTCATGGCCGGTATTCTTTTGTTTGCCCGCCATCGCACGACGGTGCAGAAACGCAAATATGTCTTTACCGCACTCGCCACCCTTGGCGTGCTGGCCGCCCTGTTCGCACCGGGCTTTTCCAAGGCCCCGCTCAAGAACACCACATCGCGCACCAGCACCGAAACCCTGCCGTGGCGGCCCTTCGCCCCGGATGAAATCGCCCGCCATGTTGCCGATGGCAAAACCGTGCTGGTCGATATTACCGCCGAATGGTGCGTAACCTGTCAGGTCAATAAAAAGCTGGTCCTTGAAACCGACGATATGACCGCTGCCCTGACCGCCGATGACGTCATCCTGATGCAGGGCGACTGGACCCGTCCCGATCCGGTGATTTCGCAATATCTGGCGGGTTATGGCCGGTATGGCATTCCGTTCAATGCCGTATTCGGGCCCAAGGCACCGGACGGTGTTCTGCTGTCCGAACTGCTCGGCAAACAGGAAGTCCTTGATGCCATCGCCCGCGCATCGGGCGGTACCGACCTTGTGAAAAAGTGATGTGATGCACATCTTTTCGGGATCACGATAAACCGTGACAAAGATTTGAAACCATCGAAACCCCAACGGATATGATTGAAGATCAACCCGTTTTGCTATTTGATGGCCCTAGAGCCTTTTCCGTTTGGATTGAAGCGTTTTGCCGGAGGCATTCTTCTGTCCCGCAAGGAAGGGATCGCAGAGCGTAGCGGGGCTACGGTCAAGATCCCTGACGCTGCGGGGCAGAAGAATGTCCCGGCCCGAAGGGTTCGGGTTTGGCGAACAAAATCGCTTCAATCCCAACGGAAAAGGCTCTACCCAATCACCAGAACAAGGGCGGCAATCAAGCCCCCCGCATGACGGAGAAAACCCCATGACCATCGAAGTCGGCAGCAAACTTCCCGAAGTCACGCTTTTCCGCGCCACCGCCGACGGCCCCGAAGCCGTCAACACCAACGAATTTTTCGCCGGTCGCAAGGTCGTTGTCTTTGCCGTGCCGGGCGCTTTCACCCCGACCTGCTCGGCCAAACATCTGCCGGGCTTCGTTGCCAATGCCGATGCCATCAAGGCAAAGGGTGTTGATGAAATCGTCTGCCTGGCATCGAACGATGCCTTTGTTCTGAACGCCTGGGCAAAGGCCGAAAATGCCGGTGAAAACATCACCATGCTGTCCGATGGCGACCTCGCCTTTGTCAGCAAGACCGGCCTTGAACTCGACCTGACCGGTCGCGGTCTTGGCAAACGCGCCAACCGCTTTGCCATGATTGTCGATGACGGCAAGGTCACTGATCTTGCGGTCGAGGAACCCGGTGCCTTTGACGTGTCGAGTGCCGAAACCGTGCTTGGCAAACTCTAAGCCCGAAACACCTGCAAAAAGCAAAAAGCTCCGCCTGATCCGCGGAGCTTTTTATTTTGATCTCGCATCCTTGCCTTGGGGGCAGGCCCCTAACGCGGCAGCAAAACCGGTATCGGTTCTGACCGGCTGTCAAAATCGCATTCAAAAGTCGGGTCGGTGTGTTTGGCAATGAAATGCACCACACCTTCGCGGAAATCTTCCTTGATCGGCGACCAGCTCATGAAGACACCGCCGCGATTGTCATATTCGCGAATGTCACGGTCATGGGACAGTTCAACAAAACTGTGGCCCAGATCTTCGGTGGCCCCGGCGACAAGCCATGACGGTTTGATCCCGCCATGCCACAGCAGATAGACACCGCCAACATTATCAAGTTTCAGCTCGCTGAAATCATCGATCATGAACAGGCGATAATACTCGCCACGCGGGCTTTTCCGCCATTTGATATCTTGTGCTTTCGGCTGGCGCAAAGTGCCAAGCGACCAGAATCCCATTTCATCCTCCAAGCGCACCAAAACACGCGCAACTGCTCGTTACGCGCATCCCAACGCTGCTTTTGTTTTTATGAACTCGACGATATCCGAAAAATGTAAACTTTTGGTTGACCGATTACAAATCGCGATATCGCAAAATCCTGTTCTTAAACAAGACTTCTTCTGGGTTTCAACCCTGAATATAAGATCATCACCCCGATTTGGAAATACTCAGTCGAACAATTTGTCGATATCGTCCTGACTGATCCCCTCGCCTTCCAACTGCGGACCATTCAGAAGATCGTCATCCTCGTTCTTCGGCGTCCCGTCATCATTTTCGGGAACCGGCAGATCGGTAAAGGCATCCTCGCCCCAGATCAGGATCATGTTGTGAACCCGTTCTTCAACGAATTCAAGGGTCCGAACCACCTTGTTGATACGCTGGCCGGTGATGTCCTGAAAGTTACAGGACTCGAAAACCTTGGTGACCAGAAACGCGATCTGTTCGACATGTTCGGCCACAAAGTCGGATGGTGCCGAATTCTTAAGTGTCATCGCCAGATCGTCGATCTGTTCGGCGGATTCAAGGATCGTATGCGTTGCCATTTCCGTATCCTTGATGATCGCATCAAGTTCGGTGGTCGCACTGACAAGGCGGTCATCCTCGGCCTTCGGATGACGCAGCGACGCGATCTGCATCTTCGCCCTGTGAATATGTTCGTTCATTTCCTCGATCTGCTTGCGGATCAGTTCGAGGTCGTCTTTGTCCGGTTCCGACGCACCCGGACGATTGCTATGGGTAAAATTGCTGCTGACCGGATCGGGCAATACATCCATCGCATCACCATCCGATGCCGGTGCGATATGGGCGGCATCAATACTGCCACCGGCACGCACCGCATCGCGCAGTTGGGCTACTTCCGACCTCAGGGCACGAATTTCATCAAGTACAGCCTGATTGATCCCGGATGCGTCAACGGTCGCAGCCGGTTTCGGCGCTGGCAATGGCGCACCTGCACCCATACCGGTTTCAAGCGTCGGATCGAAAAAGGAATCCGACCAATCTTCGACCACACCACCCGAACGTTCTTTTAAACGGCGTTCTGCGGTGAAAACCTTCTGCACGCGACGTGTCATGGCTGACTTCAATCCTCCGGCAACGGGCTTGACCCGATCCCTGTTCCCCCGATCACCCACCCCCGTGGTCAGATGATCACATTAAAACGAGTATAAGGGTCCAGATTGCTACAAGTCCAATGGGTTTCAAGAACAAGCCCTTGAAAAATAACACCCCGGTCATCTGGCCGGGGTGCGCAAAAAGGTTATGTTGCGTTGCAAATCAAGCAGTTTCAGGCATCCAGCGCAAAACCGGCTTTCTTGCCGCTGCCGTTTCGTCAAGGCGACGACGCGGTGTCAGATACGGCGCATTTTTAAAGAATTCCGCACCACCCGATTCTGCCTTGGCCACCAATGCCAGCACCGCATCGCAGAACTGGTCAATCGATTCCTTGGTTTCCGTTTCCGTCGGCTCGATCAAAAGCGCACCATGCACCACCAGCGGGAAATACATGGTCATCGGGTGGAAGCCCTCATCAATGATCGCCTTGGCAAGATCAAGCGTCGAAACACCGGTATCTTTCAGGAAATCATCGTCAAACAGCGCTTCATGCATGCAATAGCCGGGGAATGCCACGCTCAGCTTGTCTTTCAGACGCGCCAGCAGATAGTTGGCATTCAGAACCGCATCGCCCGACGCCTGACGCAATCCATCCGCACCGTGGCTTTTCATATAGGCCAGCGCACGAATGAACATGCCCATCTGGCCGTGGAACCCTTTCAGACGCCCGAACGGCTTGTTGCCATCCTTCTCGTCTGCCGTTTCCACCAGATGGAATGTCTCGCCCTTGCGCACGACATAGGGGATCGGTGCGAACGGGGCCAGTGCCTCGGAAAACACAACCGGACCCGAACCCGGTCCACCGCCGCCATGCGGGGTCGAAAAGGTTTTATGCAGGTTGATATGCATCGCATCAATGCCAAGATCGGCCGGGCGCACCCGTCCGACAATCGCGTTGAAGTTCGCCCCGTCGCAATAGAAATACCCACCGGCCGCATGGACCAGATCGGCAATCTTGCGAACGTCACGTTCAAACAGGCCACAGGTATTCGGGTTGGTCAGCATGATACCCGCCACATCATCGCCAAGCTTGGCTTCGAACGCGGCAAGGTCGACACGGCCATCTTCGGTGGCCGGGATCGAATCAACCGTGAAACCACATGCCGCGGCGGTTGCCGGGTTGGTCCCGTGGGCCGATTCCGGCACCAGAACACGACGACGGTTTTCACCGCGCGCATCAAGGGCCGCCCGGATCGCCATCATGCCGCAAAGCTCGCCCTGCGCGCCCGCTGCCGGCGACATGGCAACCGCTGGCATCCCGGTCAGAACCAGCAACCAGTGCGCGCAACTGTCAATCAGTTCAAGCGCGCCCTGCACCGTGCTTTCGGGCTGCATCGGATGCAGGTCGGCAAGACCGGGCATCCGCGCAACCTTTTCATTCAGGCGCGGGTTATGTTTCATCGTGCACGAACCCAGCGGGAAGAAGCCAGAATCGATGCCAAAGTTTTTCTGCGACAGGCGCGTGAAATGACGCACCACCTGCGGCTCGGACAGGCCCGGAAGACCAACATCGCTATCGCGATCAAGGCCGCCAAGGCGTGATTTGATGCCCGCTGGCTTCGGAAGGTCAACACCGGTACGACCCGGTTCGCCCATCTCGAAAATCAGCTTTTCCTCGAGCACAAGGCCACGGTTACCGGTATGGGTGGTAAAGCTCATGCCAGCACCTCCTTCAATGCAGACGCAAGGTCCGCGATGTCTTCGTCGGTGTTGGTTTCGGTCGCCGCCACCAGCATGTAATGGTCCAGATCGTCCCGGTTCGGATACAGGCGCGACAACGGAACCCCGCCAAGGACACCCTTGCCAACCAGTGCCTCGACCACCTCGGCTGCCGGTTTGGCAAGCTTGACGGTGAACTCGTTAAAGAAGCTGTCATTGACAAGTTCCGCACCCGGCACCGCATCAATCGCATCGGCGGTCTTGCACGCGGTTTCATGGTTAAGTGTTGCCACACCACGATACCCGTCTTCGCCCAGAAGGCTCATATGCACCGTAAAGGCCAACGAACACAGCCCGGAATTGGTGCAGATGTTCGATGTCGCCTTCTCGCGGCGGATATGCTGCTCACGCGTCGAAAGTGTTAGAACAAAACCACGCTTGCCGTCCTGATCGACCGTTTCACCACACAAACGACCCGGCATCTGGCGTACCAGTTTGCTGGTCGTCGCAAAAAGCCCGACATACGGCCCGCCATAGTTCAGGTTGTTACCAATCGACTGGCCTTCGCCGCAAACGATATCCGCGCCAAAGCTGCCCGGTGACTTGACCGCGCCAAATGCCATGGCCTCGGTAAACACCACGATCAGAAGCGCACCCTTGGCATGGCACGCATCCGCAAGCTTCGTGTGATCCTGAATGCGTCCGAAAACGTCCGGGTACTGGACAACCACACACGCCGTCTGATCATCAATCAGATCGTCAAGCTCATCCGCGGTTGCCTGCTTTTCCGGGTGCCCGTCACGACCGGCAACTTCGGTATCGCTATACTGGCAATAGGTTTCCGTGACTTCACGGTAATGCGGATGCAGACCACCCGACAGAACCGCCTTCTTGCGGCGCGTGGCCCGGCACGCCATCAGAACGGCCTCCGCGCACGACGTTGCCCCGTCCCACATCGATGCGTTGGCCACATCCATGCCGGTGATCGATGCCACCTGGGTCTGGAATTCGAACAGATACTGCAACGTACCTTGCGCGATTTCCGGCTGATACGGGGTATAGGCCGTCAGAAACTCACCGCGCTGGATGATGTAATCGACCGTGGCCGGAACATGGTGGCGATATGCGCCAGCACCCAGGAAACTTGGCACGCTGGCCGTGCCCATGTTTTTGGCGGCCAGTTTCGCCATGTCGCGTTCGACCTGCAATTCACCAAGATGATATGGCAGATCGACCGGCTCGGACAGCAACGCGCCGTCGGGCACGTCGCTATATAACTCGTCAACGGATCCGGCCCCGATGGTTTCAAGCATCGAGGCGCGATCCGCACTGGTTAGCGGAAGATAACGCATATCTTAAAGGCCTTCGACAAAGTCTTTATACGCAGCTTCGTCCATCAGCTCATCAAGCTGGGACTCATCGGAAAGTTCCATGCGGAAGAACCAGCCATCGCTTTCCGGTGCTTCGTTGACCAGTGCCGGATTGTCATCAAGCTCTTCGTTGGCTTCGACAACCACACCATCAAGCGGCGCATAAACGTCGCTGGCGGCCTTGACCGATTCGACAACCGCCGCATCGCCATCCTTGGTCAGCTTTTTGCCAACTTCCGGCAGCTCGACATAAACGATATCGCCAAGCGACTGCTGGGCGTAATCGGTAATGCCAACGGTCGCGACACCGTCTTCATATTCAACCCATTCATGTTCCTGCGAGAATTTTTTAGCCATGGTAATTCGTCCCTGTAAGATCAGTTGTCTCTAAAATCTCGGTATCTTTTGCGGGCCGCAAACGCTGCCCGAACTCTTTTTTTCTGATGATCAGCCGCGATAGTAACGGTGGGCCACAAACGGCAGTTCGACGATTTCCGCCGGGCGTGCCTTGCCGCGCACCATCAGATCGACTTTGGTACCCGGGGCGGCAAATTCAATTGCGACATATCCCATCGCAATCGGGCCATCCACGGTCGGGCCAAAACCACCGCTGGTGATTTCGCCGATTTCTTCACCGTCACTGTTCAAGATCGCGGTATGTTCACGCGCCGGGGCCTTGCCTTCGGGTTTGATCCCGACACGTTTGCGATCCGCGCCATTGGCAAGCTGATCAAGGATGATGTCTGCTCCCTTGAACCCGCCTTCTTCGCGACGACGTTTGTTGATGATCCAGTTAAGGTCGCCTTCGACCGGGGTGGTCGTGGTATCGATATCGTTGCCATACAGGCAAAGACCGGCTTCAAGACGCAGCGAATCACGCGCGCCAAGGCCAATCGCCTCGACCTCTTCCTCGGCCAACAACTTGCGCGCCAGTTCGTCGGCGCGGTCGTTCGGCACGGAAATCTCGTAACCGTCCTCGCCGGTATAGCCCGACCGGGTGACAAAGCATGCGATACCGGCAATGTCGATCTCGGCAAAGCTCATGAATTTCATATCGGCAACCGACGGTGCAAACCGCGCCAGAACCTTGGCCGCGTCCGGGCCCTGCAATGCCATCAATGCGCGGTCATCAATCTCGATCAGCTCGACACCGTTATCCAGATTGGCCCGCATATGGACAATGTCATCATCCTTGCACGCGGCATTGATCACCAGAAACAGGCTGTCGCCCGCATTGGTGATCATCAGATCATCCAAAATCGTGCCATCGTCATTGGTGAATGCGGAATAACGGGTACGGCCGGGTTTGAGGATCGCGATGTCACCGGGTACGAGCTTTTCAAGCTCGGCGACGCGATGTTCGCCGGTCAGGCGGACCTGCCCCATATGCGAAACATCAAACAGACCGGCCTTCGCACGGGTATGCAGATGTTCGCCCTTCACCCCCAGCGGATATTGCACCGGCATGTCATAACCGGCAAACGGCACCATCTTGGCACCCAGTTCCACATGCAAATCATAAAGGGCGGTTTTCAGCAGTTCGGTTTGATGATCGGCCATCAAGGTCTCCAGACAGGCGTTGCGAAACATAGCCGACCAGTGGCCAACCACGTCCCCCTCTGTCTTGGAGCCTGAAAGAATCACAGCCGGTTTGGATACCGGTCTGCTTACATCTTCGGCGAGGCGCACATCGGTTTCTGATGCCGCCTGCTTTCCAGAGTCCCATCTCCCCGCGGTCCGTTTGCCTGAGAGTTTCCGGGGTGGTTGCTCCTTCGGCGTCCGCGCAATCCCTATCGATGTAATCACGCACATCGATCAAGACCGTGGCACTCTCCCACGGGGATCATTTGGGTATGCCTCCTTATACGGATTTGAATCCGACCAGACCAGCCCCAAAAATCATATCCTCTCCACCCCATCCATTGGTATGAGGATTAAAAGCCCTTTTTTGCCCCTCCGGCAAATGCCCATTATTTTGTATGAGGATTACCGAAAACGAACTTTTGTTCAAAAACGAAAATCCCGCCACGCGAGGCGGGCGGGATTTGATTATTCACCAAAAATGAATAATAGGCCGGATTATTAATTTTTTCCGAAGCGTCGATTGTAATCAAGCTGATCGGCACTCAGTTGGAAACCAAGGTAAATTTCATAGTCCGGACCGGCCCAGATATCGTCCAGCGGCACGTTCAAAGTCACCTGCTCGTCGCGATACCGCGCCAGGTTCAAATTGCTCGGAAACGCCATGTCGACATCAAACAGATTCTTCTGGATGAACTCGCCGGACGGGTCCTTAAGTGCCACAAAATACTGGAGTTTTGCGTTGCGGCCCTGTGCGGCCGGGCCCAGTTCGGCATTGATCACCGGGCTGATCACGACGTTCAGGATCTTGTCATCAAGGTCATAACCGCAATCGCCCAGATAACCGCCAAATTCGGCTTCAAGGATCACATCGGTCAGGTCCTTGCCCTGACCGCTGAACTGCACCAGTCGGGCGGTATCATTGGGCAGGAAGGCCCGCGGACATGCCGGAACCGGCTGCTCTTCGAACGGGTTGCTGCTGCACGCCGCCAGAAAACCGGCAAACGACACCAAACCCAATGCACAAACACGCCGCAGTCCGTTCGCAATCGTCATCCAAGCCTCTATAGAACTGGTCAAATTCGCGGTCATCCCCCACCATGGGCACAACCGCGCGCAGTCTATTCGCTCCGATATGGCGACACAACCCGCTTCCGTTTCAAATCGCGGTATGGGGCCTAAATACATGGCCGGACATAGCTGAACATGCATCTTTACACGGTGTCTGTCATTGCGTGCACGGTGCTGGCAGGTTATGTAGCTAGGGTCAGGACCCATTAATTTGGTTGTAATGGCAGGTGTTATATTTGCGAAATCCAAGGAAAAGCCCGCCGTGCGGGTCGGCATCCCGGACAAGGGATTTGACGCCGGAGTTCGCAAATATAACACCTGTCCTTCGGATCAATCAGATTTGCACGGGCTACTTTGTCGCAAAGCCTTGAAAGATAGATATCTTCCTGCGGTTTTGCTTCGCGTATCCGCACAAATCTGATTGACCATTGCAAACAAATTAATGGGTCCTGACCCTACGACATTTGAATAATCGCGCGGCTGGTGTCGCGCATCATGAACATTCGGACCCGTATCATGTCTGACAAAGCCGACCTTCGGATCATCCTTGCCAACCCGCGCGGTTTCTGTGCCGGGGTGGATCGTGCGATCGAGATCGTCGAAAAGGCGCTGGTGAAGTATGGCGCGCCGGTCTATGTCCGCCACGAAATCGTCCACAACAAATTCGTGGTCGACCGCCTGCGCGACATGGGGGCTGTTTTTGTCGATGAACTCGATAGCGTCCCGGACGGCGTGCCAGTAATCTTTTCCGCGCACGGTGTACCGAAATCGGTCCCCGAAGCCGCAGAAAGCCGCCAGCTTGAATATCTTGATGCGACCTGCCCGCTGGTATCCAAGGTCCATCGTGGGGCTGAACGCCACCATGCAGATGGCAAACATATCCTTCTGATCGGCCATGCCGGTCATCCCGAAGTCATCGGCACCATGGGCCAGTTGCCACCGGGCAGCATGACCCTGATCGAGACCGAAGAAGACGCCGAAAACCTTCAGGTCGAAAACCCCGAAAACCTGGCGTTTGTGACCCAGACCACCCTGTCGCTGGACGATACGGCCAAAATCATCTCGATCCTGCAACGCCGCTTCCCGGCGATCGAGGTCCCGAAGAAAGAAGACATCTGCTATGCGACCACCAACCGCCAGCACGCGGTCAAGCTGATCGCGACCGACGCCGATGCCATTCTGGTTCTGGGCGCGCCAAACTCGTCGAACTCGAACCGTCTGGTCGAAGTCGCGAAACGCGAAGGATGTGACCGTTCGGTTCTGGTCGAACGCGCCAAGGATATCGACTGGTCCAAGCTTGACGGTATTTCGACGCTTGGCATTACTGCGGGCGCATCCGCCCCGGAAATTCTGGTCGAGGAAGTCATCGATGCCTGCCGTGAACGTTATAACGTCACGGTCGAAACCCTGACTCTGACCAATGAAAACGTCACCTTCAAGCTGCCCCGCCAGCTTGCCAGCTAACCCCGCCCTGATGCAGGAAGTCCGGATATCCCATGGCCGTCTATACCGACGTTTCTGACGAAGATATCGCCCGTTTTGTTGCCGAATACGATATCGGCAATGTGATTTCGTTCAAGGGAATCGCCGAGGGTGTCGAAAATACCAACTTCCTGCTTCAGACCGATCAGGCATCCTTCATCCTGACCCTGTATGAAAAGCGTGTGAACCCGGATGATCTGCCGTTCTATCTGGGCCTGATGGATCATCTGTCGGCCAAGGGGCTGAATTGCCCGACACCGATCCACGGCAGGGACGGGGTCGCGTTACGCCGTTTGTGCGGACGTCCGGCCGCCATCACATCCTTCCTGAACGGCATGTCGCCGCGCCGGATCATGCCCCATCACTGCACCGGGCTTGGTGCGGCACTGGCACACTTGCACACCGCCGGTCAGGATTTCGACATGTATCTTGGCAATGCGCTAAGCGTTACGGGCTGGCGCCCGCTGTTTGAAAGCTGCCGTACCGATGCTAACGGCGTTCAGCCCGGCCTTGAAAAACTGATCGAGGATGAACTGGCCTTTCTTGAAGCCAACTGGCCCCATCAGTTGCCTGCGGGCGTGATCCATGCCGACCTTTTCCCCGATAATGTGTTTTTCTTCCCGGGCAAGGATGACGTATCGGGCCTGATCGATTTCTATTTCGCGTGCAATGACCTTCTGGCCTATGACATTGCGATCTGCATGAATGCGTGGTGTTTCGAACCTGATAACAGCTTCAACGTCACCAAGGCCCGCAACCTTCTGTCAAGCTATGGCAAGGTGCGTGCATTGTCAGATGACGAACTGGCCGCCCTTCCGATCCTTGCACGCGGGGCGTCTTTGCGGTTCCTGCTGACCCGTCTTTATGACTGGATCAACACGCCCAAGGACGCGCTGGTTACGCCGAAAAACCCGCGCGAATACATCAATAAACTGCGTTTCCATCAACGGATCGACAGTGCCAGTGCCTATGGCCTGGGCGAGGAATAGAATTACATGACCGGAACGGACAATAAACGCGTCGAAATTTATACCGACGGCGCGTGCAGCGGCAATCCCGGCCCCGGTGGCTGGGGCGCGATCCTGCGATTTAATGGCGTGGAAAAGGAAATGTCGGGCGGCGATCCGGAAACCACCAACAACCGCATGGAAATGATGGCCGCCATCAGTGCGCTTGAAGCGTTGAAACGCCCCTGTGTGGTCGATATCTACACCGACAGCAGCTATGTCCGCGACGGAATTACCAAATGGATTTTCGGCTGGCAGAAACGCGGCTGGAAAACGGCGGATAAAAAGCCCGTCAAAAATGTCGAGCTTTGGCAAAGGCTTCTGGAAGCTCTTAAAACGCATAAAGTTGAATGGCACTGGGTCAAAGGACACGCCGGACACCCGGAAAACGAACGATGCGATGAACTAGCCCGTCAGGCCGTGCCGAAATAAATCCGCCCTAAATAAGAAATCCGAAATAAACTGGCATACAAGTGCTTGAAGCTGCTGCACTTCGATCCAAAATAGATGGATCGGATTGCTTTTTGTGAACGCTATATGAAAAAAATGAAATCAAACTTGCTTTTGGGCTGACTTCCAGATTGAGTAACGTCAGTGTCAGGGGTGTTGGACCCCATCCTAAGGTCGGGTATGGTTGCCATTAACTAGTCGATAGTGGGTGCCGAGGAGAAATACGCTTGTCGCGCGGATCGTACGGCTTTTTACAACGGAAGTCGCTTAGCAGCCGATTGCTTTTTATCGCGCTGCCGCTGGTTTCCTTGTTCTCCCTCGCGCTGTTCGTTGTCTTCGGATACGTCAGTTACACGGTTCTGCGTGACGACCTGACTGAAAAAATCGAACAGACCGCCGACATCAATGCCCGCGTTCTGGCGACACCGTTCTGGTATCTGGATGTCGACAATATCGAATCCGCCCTGAATGCCATGAGCCGGGATCGCGATATTGTCGCCGTGCTGGCACTAGGTGCTGACGGCACCGAATTTGCCCATACCGGCGTGTCACAATCCGAACTGAACGACACCCTGCGTCTGTCACGGCGCGTGTTCTTTGAACGCAATAATGTGCGTCATGACGTCGGCGAACTTGTGATTTACTTCACAGAAGCCCGTGTTCAGGATTTGCTGTTCCGCCGGATGGTGATCGACATGATCCTGTTCGGTCTGCTGATTGCGGTTGTCGCCGCCAGCCTTCTGATCGCCAACAAACGGTCGATCAAGGAACCGCTGAACCGGCTTTTGCATTCCATCCGCATGACCAAACATGGCCGCCTGCGCCGCCCGGTGGAATGGAACAGTTCCGATGAACTGGGCCTTCTGATCCGCGAATATAATGAAATGGTGACCCTGCAAGGGCAGGCACAGGAAGAAGCCCAGCGCAAACAGGCCCTTCTCGAAGCAACCCTTCACAATATCGGCCAAGGCATCTGCCTGTTCGATCAGGACCTGAACCTGATGGTCTGGAACGAACGCTATATCGAATTGCTGAACCTGCCGCGCGATCTGGTCAAGGAAGGCACACCGCTTTCCGATATCCTCCGTTACAACGCCGAACGCGGCGAATATGGCGATGTAAGCATTCAGGCCCTGATTTCCGACCGGGTGGCGATTGCGCGCCGTCGCGAACCGTACCGCATGGAACGCACCCGCCCGAATGGCCGGGTCGTTCAGGTGGACCACAACCCGATGCCCGGCGGCGGTTACGTTGCGACCTATACCGACATTACCGAACGCAAACAGACCGAAGCCCGCATGCGCCATCTCGCCGTGCATGACGTCCTGACCAGCCTGCCGAACCGCACCCTGTTCCTTGACCGTCTGCGTCAGGCATTGCTATCCGCCCGCCGGTTCCAGCGCGGGGTCACGGTGCTGTTTGTCGATCTGGACCGATTCAAGGACATCAACGATCACTTTGGCCATGATGTCGGCGATCTGATGATCCAGGAAATGGGGCAGCGCCTGTCGCGGATCATCCGTGATTCCGATACCGCCGCTCGTCTTGGCGGCGACGAATTCGCGATCATCCAGACCGACGTTCAGAATATCGAAGACACCATCGCCCTTGCCCAACGCATCATCGATGAACTGTCCCTGCCCTTCGATTGCCGCGGCATTCGCCTGCATTCAACCGCCAGTGTCGGCATCACCCTGTTCCCCGAAGACGGCGAAAACCCCGAACAGCTGGTCAAAAACGCCGATATGGCGATGTATGCCGCCAAGGCCGAAGGGCGCAACAATTACCGGTTCTTCCTGCCGTCGATGCACGAGAGGGTCAAGGAACGCAAAACCATCGAAGAAGATCTGCGCAACGCGCTCGAATATGATCAGCTTGAACTTTACTATCAGCCGAAAATCGACTGCCGCACCGAGCGGGTTGTCGGGGCGGAGGCACTGGTGCGCTGGCACCACCCGGATCGTGGCCTGATCCTGCCGGGCGAATTCATTTCGGTGGCCGAGGAATGCGGCCTGATCAACCGGCTGGGCGCATGGGTTATGAACAAGGCCTGCCAACAGACGCAAATCTGGCGGGAAACCACGTTGCCGGGCCTTCGGATCGCGGTGAACCTGTCACCGGCACAGTTCCAGGATGCCGAACTGGTCCGTTCTGTTACCAAAATCATGGATCAGACCCGCCTGCCCGATGGCACGCTGGAACTGGAAATCACCGAATCGATCCTGATGAACAACCCGGAAAAGGCCGTTTCAACACTGAACGAGCTCAAGGCCCTTGGCGTGCGGATCGCGATTGACGATTTCGGCACCGGTTATTCATCCCTGAACTATCTGAAACGTTTCCCGGTTTCGTCGATCAAGATCGACCGGTCGTTTGTCAACGACATCCATGTCGATATGGATGACAAGGCAATTGTCGATGCGGTGATCGGCCTAGGCCACAGCCTTAATCTTGAAGTCGTCGCCGAAGGTGTCGAAGAAGTCGAGCAGCACGAATATCTGCGCGACAAGGGATGCGACTTCATTCAGGGCTTCCTGTTTGCCAAACCATTGCCCGCCGCAACCTTTGAAAGCTGGGTTCTTGAACGCCACGGCAGCGAACCGGCACGGGTTGCCGTCAAGAGCTGAGCAAATCCGCAAAACCGCCGCAATCAATAAATCGCCGTTCCGGCCCCTTCCGGCTTGCCTTCGATGTTACGCGGTGCCGGATGTTCGGTTGATTTGCGATCCACCAGATCGACAATTTCGGAAATCACCCGGACCAGTTGGTAATCCTTGGGCGTGTAAACCGCCGATACCCCCATCTGGCGCAGGACAAGCATATCCGCATCCGGGATGATGCCGCCAACAACGACCGGGATATGCCCCGCCCCGTGTGCACGCAACCCATTCACGACTTCGCGCACCAGCGGCACATGCGACCCTGACAGGATCGAAAGCCCGATCACATGCGCGCCTTCGTCGATGGCATTGCGCACCAGTTCATCAGGCGTCCAGCGA
Source organism: Thalassospira xiamenensis M-5 = DSM 17429 (assembly GCF_000300235.2). Lineage (NCBI taxonomy): Bacteria > Pseudomonadati > Pseudomonadota > Alphaproteobacteria > Rhodospirillales > Thalassospiraceae > Thalassospira > Thalassospira xiamenensis. Next base: position 3,833,142 of record NZ_CP004388.1, read on the forward strand.
ATGCCGTCATAAAGCACGTCGATCCCGGCATCGCCTGCCTTGACCGCGATCTGTTCCGCCCCGTTGGAATGCCCATCCAGCCCCGGCTTACCGACCAGCATCTTCATCCGTTCGCCAAGTTTTTCGGAAACCTCGTCCACGCGACTGCGCAGGTTTTTGATGTCATCTGCATCCCCGGTCACGATCATCGATGTGATGCCGGTCGGCGCACGGTATTCGCCAAATACCTGACGCAGCGTTTCCGACCATTCCCCGGTCGTGACCCCGGCATGGGCGCAGGCAATCGAACTTTCCATGATGTTGCGGTCTTCGCGGGCGGCGGCTTCCAGATCGGCAAGGCTTCTGGCAACCGCGGCCGGGTCGCGACCGGCCCGCCATTCTTTCAGTTTTTCGATCTGTTCCTGTTCGGCCATGTCATCGACCGTCAGGATCGATTTTTCCCCCGATGTCAGGGGTGATGCTTCGGTTTCGGTATAGGCATTCACACCGATCACCTTGGTCAGCCCGGTTTCGATATCGGCCAGACGGCGCGCGTTGGATCGCACCAGTTCCTGTTTCATGTAACCAAGATCGACTGCGGCAATCGCCCCGCCCATGGCATCGATTTTCGCCAGTTCTTCGCGTGCACCGTCCTTAAGCAATCCGACCTTGCGTTCAATCGCCGGATTGCCGTCAAACAGGTCGTCATATTCCAGAAGGTCGGTTTCATAGGCCATGATCTGTTGCAGGCGCAGCGACCATTGCTGATCCCATGGGCGTGGCAAACCAAGGGCCTCATTCCACGCCGGAAGCTGCACGGCGCGCGCGCGCGCATTCTTTGACAGCACCACCGACAGCATTTCGATCAGGATGCGATACACATTGTTTTCGGGTTGCTGTTCGGTCAGGCCAAGCGAATTGACCTGCACGCCATAGCGGAACCGGCGATATTTTTCGTCAGAGATACCGTAACGATCCCGCGTGATTTCATCCCACAATTCGCAAAATGCCCGCATCTTGCAAATCTCGGTCACAAACCGGATACCGGCATTCACAAAAAATGAAATGCGCCCGACAACCTTGGCAAAATCTTCTTCGGGCACCTGACCGGATGCCTTGACCGCATCAAGCACGGCAATCGCGGTCGCCAGCGCATAGGCCAGTTCCTGCTCGGCAGTCGCCCCGGCTTCCTGCAAATGGTACGAGCACACATTCATCGGGTTCCATTTCGGCACCTCGCGATAGGTGAAGGCCGCAACATCGGTGATCAGTTTCAGACTGGGTGCCGGCGGGAAGATATAGGTCCCGCGTGACAGATATTCCTTGATGATGTCGTTCTGGGTCGTGCCTTGCAGGCTGTCGCGCGGCGTTCCCTGTTTTTCGGCAACGGCAATATAAAGCGATAAAAGCCATGCCGCCGGTGCGTTGATCGTCATCGATGTGTTCATCTGATCAAGCGGAATAGCCTCAAACAGGGTCATCATGTCGCCCAGATGCGATACAGGCACGCCGACCTTGCCGACCTCGCCGCGCGCCAGAACATGGTCCGAATCGTAACCGGTCTGGGTCGGCAGATCGAACGCGACCGACAGCCCCGTCTGCCCCTTCGCCAGATTCTGGCGATACAGCGCGTTCGATGCGCTGGCCGAACTGTGCCCGGCATAGGTACGGATCAACCACGGGCGGTCGCGTTCCGGCTTTGCTGCACTGCGTTGATTTTCCATCGACATGGCGACCTCGCGTATCTTTATTACCCAAAAGCTTTATGTTTATTACAAGAAAACGTTATTAAATTACCTACTAGACATCACTTGGATAATTATATAACAATTTGTGCAACGCGATAAAAGCAAAAACTAAGAAAGCATTCGGGGAACCCGGCTAAAACCCAAGGGAAACCGGTGCATTTCAGGGAAAATATCACAAGTTCCGTGGCTTGGAGGATTCGTCGACCGCAGCGCACCACAAGGTAATTTTATTACCAGCCATTTACAGCGCATCCCGGATCGACCCCGAACAAGGAGTGAAGGCCATGAATACGACTGCTGAAGTTCTGCCGTTCCGTGGTGGTCATGAAGAAAAAGACCTGTATGAAATCGGCGAAATCCCGCCGCTGGGTCATGTGCCGAAAAATATGTATGGCTGGGCCATTCGCCGTGAACGTCACGGCGAACCCGATACCGCCATGCAATGCGAAGTCCTGCCCGTCATCCAGCCCGACAGCCACGAGGTCCTCGTCCTCGTGATGGCGGCGGGTGTGAACTATAATGGTGTGTGGGCGTCGCTTGGCAAGCCGATCTCGGTCTTTGACGTGCATGACCTGCCCTATCACATCGCGGGATCGGATGCGTCGGGCATTGTCTGGGCGGTCGGGTCAAAGGTCACACGCTGGAAAGTCGGCGATGAGGTCGTCATTCACTGCAATCAGGATGACGGCGATGACGAGGAATGCAACGGCGGCGACCCGATGCTCTCGCCCACCCAGCGCATCTGGGGCTATGAAACACCGGACGGATCCTTTGCCCAGTTCACCTGCGTGCAGGCCCAGCAGCTCATGCCGCGTCCCAAACACCTGACCTGGGAAGAAAGTGCGTGTTACACGCTGACCCTTGCCACCGCCTACCGCATGCTGTTTGGCCATCGCCCGCATATCCTGCGCCCCGGCCACAATGTTCTGGTGTGGGGGGCCTCGGGCGGCCTTGGATCCATGGCGATCCAGCTGATCACCACGGCGGGTGCCAATGCGATTGGCGTGATTTCCGATGAAAGCAAACGCGATTTCGTGCTGGGCCTTGGGGCCAAGGCCGTGATCAATCGCAAGGATTTCAATTGCTGGGGCCAGTTGCCAACCGTAAATGGCCCGGAATTTGGCGACTATATGAAAGAAGTCCGCAAATTCGGCAAGGCGATCTGGGACATCACCGGCAAGGGCAATGACGTTGATATCGTCTTTGAACATCCGGGCGAACAGACCTTCCCCGTATCGTGCAACGTGGTCAAGCGCGGCGGGATGGTCGTGTTCTGTGCCGGGACGACGGGCTTTAACCTGACCTTCGATGCGCGCTTTGTCTGGATGCGCCAGAAACGCATTCAGGGCAGCCACTTTGCCAACCTGAAACAGGCAGCCCAGGCCAACAAGCTGGTGATTGAACGCCGCATCGATCCCAGCATGTCCGAAGTTTTCGGCTGGGACGATATTCCACGTGCGCATATGAAGATGATGCGCAACGAACACAAGCCCGGAAACATGGCCGTTCTGGTTCAGGCCAAACGCCCGGGCATGCGCACCCTTGAAGAAGCAGTCGACGCCTAACCCACATAAAGCGTCGACTGACCGTTGGTGGCCCTGATGCGTTCTCGCCCGATCCGCATCGGGGCTGCCACTTTTCAATCCTTGCCCAACCGGCAGGACAACAATGATAGTCTGCTTCATGCACCAGATGGACCGAACCCGAGGATCAGACCGATGAGCGATAATGCCCTGCTGCCCGAACTGACCCGGCTTTGCGATGATGCGCTGGCGGCCCTTGCCCCGGTGCATCACGCCGCCGAAACCGCCATGCGCGAAAGCGTGACGGTGGATGGCAAAATCGATGCCAGCGCACTGGATGAAAACCAGTATGCCGCCCATGGCTTTGCATGGTTTTCCACCTATGTCACAGCCCTTAAGCAGATGAAGGCATGGTCTGAACGCCTTGAAACGCAGGGCAAATTCGGAACGCTTGAACAATTGATCCTTCAGGCGGCCTTTGGCGAATATCTCGCACAAATTCAGGGCGGCATCGCGATGTCGCAGGGCGAGTTCATCCGTCTTTCAACCCTTGGCGTTCCCGGCGATGTGATAGCCGCCCTTGGCGACAGCCGCGCGGTTGCGACCCTGACCGGTTCGGGCAACAGCGACGCCACCCGGCGCGCCATTGCCGACCAGATCAAGGACAGCCTTGATACCGGCCGCTTTGGCGAAACCGGGCTTGAAGACGAAACCCTTGATATGGTCCGCGACCAGTTCCGGCGCTTTGTCAATGAAAAGGTCAGCCCGCATGCCCATGGCTGGCACGAACGCGATGAACTGATCCCGATTGAAATTATCAACGAGATGTCCGAACTGGGCGTTTTCGGCCTGACCATCCCCGAAGAATACGGCGGGCTTGGCATGGGCAAAACCGCGATGTGCGTCGTGACCGAGGAACTCTCGCGCGGCTATATCGGGGTGGGCTCGCTTGGCACCCGGTCCGAAATTGCCGCCGAACTGATCCGCCTTGGCGGCACCGACGCGCAGAAAGAACATTACCTGCCGAAACTGGCATCGGGTGAAATCCTGCCAACCGCGGTCTTCACCGAACCCAATAACGGATCGGATCTGGCGCATCTGCGCACGCGCGCGACCAAGGATGGCGATACCTATAAGGTCACCGGCAACAAAACATGGATTACCCACGCGGCGCGTTCCGACCTGATGACGCTTCTGGCGCGCACCAACCCCGATGAAACCGGATATCGCGGGCTATCCATGCTGCTTGCCGAAAAGCCGCGCGGCACGAATACCGATCCGTTCCCGGCCAAGGGCATGAGCGGCGGCGAGATCGAGGTGCTTGGCTATCGCGGCATGAAGGAATACGAACTGTCGTTTGACGGCTTCGAAGTCCCGGCCGAAAACCTTCTGGGCGGGGATGAGGGCCAGGGCTTCAAACAATTGATGGCGACCTTTGAATCGGCGCGCATCCAGACGGCTGCGCGTGCCGTTGGCGTCGCCCAGAACGCGCTTGAAATCGGGATGCGCTATGCACAGGACCGCATCCAGTTTTCCAATCCGCTTTACAGCTTCCCGCGGGTTTACGGCAAAATCGCCTGGATGGTGGTTGAAACCATGATCGCGCGCCAACTGACCTATTTTTCCGCCATCGAGAAAGATCAGGATATCCGCTGCGATATCGAGGCCGGCATGGCAAAGCTTCTGGGCGCGCGCGTTGCGTGGTCGAACGCCGATAACGCGCTTCAGATCCATGGCGGCAATGGCTACGCGCTTGAATACCAGATCAGCCGGGTTCTGTGCGATGCCCGCATCCTGAACATTTTCGAAGGGGCGGCCGAAATACAGGCGCATGTGGTGACCCGCGGTCTTCTGGGCCGATAGCCAACGATTGGCCCCCCTGATGTCGTCTCTCTAGCGAACCGTGGCCCCGGTGAAAAACCTGGGCAAACTTGGCCCGTCACCCTTGACGGGCCTCTTTCTTGTGTCAACCTAAAGTATGATATCTCTATACCCACCCGACGGTGGTAACATTACCTTAATCAGCAGGTAAAAAACCGAAAAATCGAAGCCTGCGCGGCCTGATGTGCCGATGGGGAAACAGGGAGAGACGTTTCATGAATCACGCGTCTGCATCACCGGAAAATACAATTTTCACGCGTGCAAATGCTGCGCGTGAAATCTTTGACAAACATGCCGACAAGCTCGCCGAAAGCCTTCTGGCCGAGCTGTTTGGCACAGGCCAAAGCAGCCGCAATCCGCACGATCCGAAGGCCCATGTCAGCGAACTGGCCAAACGCCTGCGCACCTTGATGGCCGCCAATAGCGGATCGGATTTCGATGCCTGCTTTGCCGATCACATTCTGGCCGATGCCATTGCCGGCATCCCCGCCAGCCGCATCGTGCAGGCCTACCACAACACAATCGAAAATTTCGCCAGACTGGCAGCATCCGAGGGACGCGGCCGACGCGATCCCGGCGTTCTCGATGCCTGCCGTTCGATGCTGATGGGCGATATGGCCTGCCTGATGGCCAAGGCCGAACGCCACGCGGCACAGGCAAGGTCGGCATCGGAAATCCAGTCGATGTCGGAAATCATCGAACGCGAAACCGATAACATCATCGCCGAAGTCGGATTTCAGGCCGGGCGCACCAATGACGTCGCGCAAACCATGGCATCCGATGCGCATGATCTGTCGGAACTGGTGGAACGGATCACGTCAACCACCGCCATTGCCAGCAACAATGTCTCCACCGTCGCCTCCGCGACCGAGGAACTGCAGGCATCGAGCGAGGAAATCGCCGATCGCATCCACAAAACCAACGACATCACCAGTCAGGCCGTGACCCGTGCACAGGAAACATCGGTCACGATGAACAGCCTGTCAGACACCGCAAGCGAGATCGGCAAGGTTGTCGATATCGTCAAACGCATTTCCGATCAGACCAAGATGCTGGCGCTTAACGCAACCATCGAAGCCGCCCGCGCGGGCGATGCCGGTAAGGGTTTTGCCGTTGTTGCCAACGAGGTGAAAAACCTCGCATCCCAAACCGAAAAAGCCATTTCCGACATCAACGCCCAGATCACCGCCATTCAGGACGCAACCTCCGACGCCGTTGGCGCGATTGAGGGCATCGGCGGCGCGATTGACGAAGTCAGCCAGCTTTCATCGGATATCGCATCATCCGTCCAGCAACAGACCGCCGCCATCAGCGAGATTTCAACCAGCGCACAGGAAGTGTCCACCCATATGCAGGGCATTTCCAGCGACATCGCACTGGCCAGTGAAAGATCGCACAATGCCAGCAAGACATCGGAAAACCTGCGTATTCTTTCTTCGAATATCCGCAAGGATATCAACGAAATGGAAAACCGGTTCCGCGTTGTTCTGCGCACCAGTGACAGCAGCAACCGCCGCAATCAGGAACGCGTCCCGATTGCCGTTGATATCGAAATGGATTTCGGCAATGGCGACAAACGCAAAGGCGTTTCCGCCGATATGTCGGTTGCCGGTCTTCTGGCGCGCATCAAGGCCAGCGATCAGGACAATGGCAAACCGGTTTCGATCCTGCTTGATGGCAGCACGCGTTTGCATGGCATCCTGAAGGCGGTTTCAGGTCTGGGATCGCATGTCCAATTCACCGAACTGGACGAAGACGCCAACCGCACGATCATGGGGCTTTTGCAAAAAACCCGCGATCACGACAACAAGATCGCCGAACTGGGCGCACCCTTGGCGGCCCAACTGGCAAAGACACTCGAAAACGGTATCCGCAATGGCGAGATCCGCAAAGATGATCTGTTCCGTCCCCGCTACGAACCGATTGAGGGCTCTGATCCGATACAGTTCATGACGCCCTATATCCCCTTTACCGACCGGCATTTCACCCCCTTGCAGGAAGAAATCCTGCAAAAGGACAAACATATCGTGTTTGCCGCCGGGGTGGATATCAACGGCTTCCTGCCGACGCATAACAAGGTTTACAGCCAGCCACAGCGCCCCGGTGAACCGGCATGGAACATGGGCAATTGCCGCAACCGGCGCATCTTTGACGACCGGGCTGGCCTGATGGCGGCGCGCAACACCAAACCCAAACTGTTGCAGACCTATTTCCGCGACATGGGATCGGAAGTCGTGTTCATGAAGGAATGCGACATCCCGGTTGTCGTGAACGGCGAACAATGGGGCAATCTGCGCATCGGATATCGCGCCTGATCAGATCGGGCTGCCCGCCAGATCGCAGATTGAAAAAAGGGGCAGATCACAAGACCTGCCCCTTTTGCATTTTGACCTAGCGAAATTCGAACAGTTCGGTATGGAATGATTTGGCAGGCAACCCCTCGCGGACCAGATCGCGTTTCAGGGCTGCGGCAAACGGCTGTGGCCCACAGAACCAGAAACTGGCGGCATGCCAGTCGGGGATATCGGCTCGAACCCGGTCCGCTTTCAAAAGGCCATCCACATCATCACGCCAGACATGCAGGGTAACACCGGCCTTGTGCGCCAGTTGCCTGATACGGTCCATCAGGGTCGCATCCTCGCTCGGGGCGACCTGATAGAAATCGATCTTCTGTTCGCCCGCAGCCGGTTTCAGCGCGAGTTCTTCAAGTTTTGCAAGGAACGGGGTCAAACCGATACCACCGGCAATCCAGACCTGACGATCATTGCCCTGCCCAAAGGTGAACCGGCCATAGGGCCCTTCAAGCCGGACGTCACCCCCGACGCGCAAATTATCCGGCAATGTTTCCGTATAATCGCCCAGTGCCTTCACCAGCAGGGTTATCTGCGGGAATTCCGGGTTCCAGTGCGAGGAAATCGTAAAGGGATGCGGGCGTTCGTCATCCCCAAAGGCAACGCACGCAAACTGCCCTGCCTTGTGCCCCTTCCAGCCCGCCTCGGGCATGATGGTGATCTGCACGGTATCGATATCAGGCAGACGCACAAGATTGACGATCTTTCCGGCGACCTGCCGGTTACGGCCCACCCGCCCGGCAAGGACAATACATGCCGATATCGTGCCCGCGATCAGAAGCACAGCCGTCACAATGCCAATCGGGCTGATCCAGTTGCCAAATTCAAACAGCAACGTCGCGTGCACCACCAGCACCAGATACGCCGCAGCGATAAAGGTGTGTGTTTTGGCAAACCAGCGATAGGGAAACCATTTGATCAGCGCAATAATCATCAGGGCCGCGGCAACATAGAACGCCCATTCGCCAATCCCCTCGGCAAAGCCGCGCTGACCGGCAAAGAAGCCCTGTAACTGGGAAAATCCGGTCTGATCCCCATGCGACCTGCGCCGACCGCCTTCAATCAGACCAAGGGCCGATGCCCATTTCGGGCCATTCGACCAAAGCCAGTGGATCACGGATGTCACCAGAACCGTAATGCCAAGCCATTTATGCAACCGATAGGTTTTATCCAAGCCGCCAGTATAATCTTCAAGCCATACCGGACGTGTCGCCAGGATCATGATCAGGCTCATGATAGCAATCGACAGGGTGCCAAAATACTGGACCATGAAATTTCGAAGCTGAATGAATTCGGCAACCTCGAACAGGCCCGGATTGGCCGCCAGCCAAAGCAGCGTAATCACAGAAAGAAAACCGGCATAAATGAAGGATATGTTTTTCATGATCGTGGTCCCGAATGTCACCCCGCAGCCGGGAACACCCCGACAACGGAATGAACTAACCAGAAAAACTTCACCATATTATGCCAAATGGGGCATTAACTTGTATCAAACCGTATCAAAATACCGGTTCTGATACAAAAGGCGGGAAATCGATATCCCCGCCCTGTTGCATTTCCCGTCCTGTCAGCTATGCGAATGCAAAACCGCCTCGGCAATTTCGCGTTCGACATCCGCCGGATAGGCATAGAATCCCGGCTTGAATGACGATGCCCCACCCGATGCCAGCCAGTCGATCCCGCGGATCAGAATGGCCGAAAACGGATCAAACAGATCCTTGCCCGATCCCCCCATGCCCGGTGCCAGGTTCAGAAGGCTTCCACGGTTCAGAAGGTAAACTTCCTTGCCATTCTCAAGCGTGAAACGCTCGATATAACGGCGCATGCGGGTGCGTTCCTGCGTATCAAGCCATTTGACGTCAATTTCGGTATTGGAATGCCCGACATTGACCAGAATGACACCACGACGCGCCAGCTTGATCTGATCCGCGCCAAGGATGCCGGAAAAACCCGTCGCGGTAACGACAATCGCACACTCCCGAAGCCCGTCTTCAAGGCCAACAACCCGGCAACCGTGATGCTGGGCTTCAAGGGCCCGGACCGGATCGCGTTCGGCGACCGATACCACCGCACCCAGATTGCGCGCCCGTTCCGCAACGCCGCGCCCGACCGGACCAAAACCGATCACCAGAACCGAACGACCATAAAGCGCCAGACCGGTGACATTGGAAAACACCGGCCACATTTCCTGCGCCACGTGATGGCGATTATGCAGACGATCCTTGATCGCGATATCGTTCCAGTTAAAGACCGGGAAGGTGAAATCAAGCTTTTCAACGCGGTGAACACCCGTCGTGGTCGCTTCAAGCGCGCCATCAACCTTATGGCCCTTTTTCACGAACGCCTCGATCAGCTCCCCACCCATATCGGCCACGATATCGGCCGGGCTGTCTGACAGGATATCGATGCTTTTGGCATATTCATCGGGCGTCATGCCGGAAAAGGCATGAACCTCGACCCCGTTCGCCGCCAGATAGGCCGCCGCAACATCATCGGTACTGTCGGGGTTGCACGCGCCCACCTTGACCGTGGCACCCGCTTTGACAAACGGCAGCAGGGTCGGAATGGTGTCTTCAAGAACGTGCTGGAAACTGACGATGGTTTTGTCACGCAGGTCGCGTTTGGCAACGTAATTGCCGTATTTGGCGGTCACCGGGCAGATCACCTCGCGCCAGGCAAGGGTTTCATCGGTGATATTGGCGGCAAGTGCCGGATCCTTGATACGGCTGGTCGTCGAGGTGGTCATGGGTGGGCTCGCTTGAAACGTGGGACGAATACTGGATTACCCCCATGTGTTAATCCCAGCCCGGCCGGATGAAAAGCATTTCTGACCGGCTGGTCAGATTTTTCATCCGGCGGGCCAATTGATTACACAACCCCGGCAAACTAAGGACGCGCCGGAATTTCCAGACCACGCTTGACCGCCGGTCGCGCAAGCCCGCGTTCAAGCCATGCCGGAACGTTTTTCAGACTGTCATAATCAACCAGTGCCCCGGCATCATAGAAACCGATCAGATTGCGCACCCAGCCAAGGGTCGCGATATCGGCAATGGTATATTCATCACCCATGATCCAGTCACGCCCGGCAAGACGGGTTTCGAGAACCCCCAGCAAACGTTTGGATTCCCCAACATACCGATCCCGCGGGCGTTTATCCTCATACTCGCGCCCGGCAAATTTGTGGAAAAAGCCAAGTTGACCAAATATCGGGCCAATCGCCGCCATCTGGAAAAACACCCACTGGATGGTTTCGATCCGGGCAATCGGATCAGATGGCAGGAATTTTCCGGTTTTTTCCGCCAGATACAAAAGAATTGCCCCCGATTCAAACAGGCCAACCGGTTTTCCATCCGGCCCGTTCGGATCAAGAATGGCCGGAATTTTACCATTCGGGTTCAGCGAAAGGAATTCCGGCGTCCAGGTTTCATCCTTGCCGATATCGATGAAATGCGGCTCGTAATCGATGCCGGTTTCTTCCAGCATGATCGAAACCTTGACCCCGTTCGGCGTCGGCAGGGAATAAAGCTGCAGGATATCGGGGTTCTTCGCTGGCCATCGCTTGGTGATGTCAAATGCGGACAGATCAGCCATCTGATTATTATCCTTCCTGATGAGGGTCATGGCAGTTGATGGGATCGCACATTGCGCCAGACCATCAACCCTTATCCAACGTGATGTCCCCAAGATGCAGGACAAGACGGCCTTCCCGCCAGCGCGAATTTGGCAATTGACTGTTTCCCGCCCTGTTTCAGTCCTGCGACAAAAACAGATCAGGCCAACCCGCACATGCAGATTGGCCTGACTGGACTGCGACATTCGGATCAGTATTCATCCGCTGCCGATATGGGATTGCCTAAACCGCGTGCGATATTACCACGCACGATAAGGCAGGAATTTGCCATCAAGGGTCACAACAACACGATCCCCCTTCGGATCGGCCTTGCGTTCGATATACATTTCGTAATCAATCGCGCTCATGATGCCATCACCGAACTTCTCATGGATGATTTCTTTGATCGTTTCGCCGTAAACGCCCATGATTTCATAAATGCGGTAAACCGCCGGATCGGTCGGCACCGCCTGTTCCCAGATTTTCATCGGGCATTCCTGCAACACGGCGGATGCCTCCGCCGGAAGCTCCAGCAGCGCCACCAGCATATCGGCCTTTTCCTTGGGCGCGGAATTCATGCCAAGGCAGACCGAGGTGGTCCAGACCGGGGACATGCCGATCTTGCTGGCGATTTCTTCCCAGCCAAGGCCCTTGGCTTTTTTGGACGTAATGATCAGTTCTTTCACATCTGCTTTTTTCACAGCTTTTCTCCACTTCACTGTCTGTGTCGTTACGAATTAGTCGGCACCATTCACCACCCGCGCACGCGCAGGTGTTTCCCCGGCACCTTTGTTGGATTTATTGGCGACCGGCCCGTTCAGGCCAAAACGGATGACGTTCGGTTCGGAAACGCCATCCTCGTCGCGTTTTCCGGCCAGTTCGCGGGACCGTTTGGCGAGGAATTCGACCAGATGGTTGCGAATGTCGTAATAGTCGGGATGATGGATGATATCGGCGCGGACACGCGGGCGTTCGATATCGACCTGAACCGATTCCGCGACCCGCGCATAGGGGCCGTTGGTCATCAGAAGGATGCGGTCGGCAAGAAGGATCGCCTCGTCCACATCATGGGTGATCATGAAAACGGTCTGATCCGACCCGGCCCAGATGCGGATCAATTCATCCTGAATGCTGCCCCGCGTCAGGGCATCAAGCGCCCCAAACGGTTCATCCAGCAACAGCAATTCCGGCTGAATGGCAAAGGCCCGCGCAATCGAAACGCGCTGACGCATACCACCTGATAATTGCGATGGCTTGCGAAGCTCCGCCCCGCCGGTCAAGCCCACCATTTCCAGATATTTGATCGAATGATCATGGACCTGCTTCTTGGTCCAGTTGCGATGACGCGCCTGCACGGCAAAGGTCACGTTTTTAAGCGCGGATAACCACGGCAACAGGGAATAGTTCTGAAACACGATGCCGCGATCAAGACTTGGCCCCGATACTTCCTTGCCATTCATGATCACCGCGCCGTCGGTCGGCTCGTCCAGCCCGGCAAGGATATTAAGGATCGTCGATTTGCCGCAGCCCGAATGACCGATGATGCAGACAAATTCGCCCTTTTCGATGCCAAGATTGACGTTTTCAAACACGGTTAACGGATCGGAGCCCTTGGGGCCGGGAAACCGTTTGCTTAGTCCCTGTACGCTCAGGAAGGGTGTTGGCATGGTGCTTTTCCTTATTCCTGGTACTGCACAAGACGGGCGCAATAGGCGAACGCCGTATCAAGAAGCATGCCGACAAGGCCGATCATCAGGATCGAAAAGATCACACTGGTCAGATCCAGATTGTTCCATTCGTTCCAGACGTAATAGCCAATGCCGGTACCCCCCACGAGCATCTCGGCGGCCACAATCACCAGCCACGCAATCCCGATGGAAATCCGCATCCCGGTCAGGATGGTCGGTGCCGCCGCCGGAAGAATGACGATCCACGCGGTTTTAAGCGTGCCAAGCTCATGGGTGCGCGCGACATTGACCCAATCCTTGCGCACACCGGCAACGCCAAAGGCGGTATTGATCAGCATCGGCCAGATCGAACAGATAAAGATCACAAAGATCGCCGATGCCTGACTGTCCTGAATGACAAACAGCGCAAGCGGCATCCACGCCAGCGGCGAGATCGGGCGAAGGATCTGGATGAACGGATCAAGTGCCCGATACATCAATGGCGACATACCGATCAGGAACCCGGCCGGAATGGCAATTGCCGCGGCCAGAAAATAGCCCGACAGCACGCGATAAAGCGAATAACCGATCTGAATGCCAATCCCCTTGTCGTTGGGACCGGCATCATAGAAAGGGTTGGAAAGTTCTTCCCACGCCTTGACGAATACCGCAGATGGCGGCGGCACGGCGGCCTTTGGCTCCGCCCCGCCCATCAGGATTTCATATTCTGTCAGTTCACTGCCCAGTTTCTGCTGGGGGCTGGCGGCCTCCCATATTCCAAGAAGAACCGCCAGCAAAACAGCAGACAACAGCAGCGCCCTGGCATTCAGGGATGCGATCATATCAGCTTACCCCTTTGCCAATCGGGAAGCTGTTGACATAGGCCTCGGGCTGATCAGGATCGAACACTTTGCCCATGATCGTGTATTTCTGATAGGTGCTGTCTGGCGCTTCATAGCCAAGGTCCTTCATGATCTTGGCGCAATCGCTCGCGACATAGACTTCTTCGGCGATTTTCTTGTAATCGACATCGCCGTCGATATAGCCCCAGCGCTTCATCTGCGTCAGAATCCACACCCCCATCGAATGCCATGGGAACGGATCGAAATCGATGCGATCCGGCACGTTTTTGACCTCGCCCAGACCATCGGCATACCGCCCGGTAAGCACCTGCTCGATGACCGGCACCGGCTGGTTCAGATAGTTGGTCGGTGCGATTGCGGCCGAAATTTCCTTGCGGTTTTCCGGCTTGGATGCGTATTGCGTCGCATCGACAATCGATTTCAGAAGCGCGCCATAGGTATTGGGCATTTCATCGGCAAATGCCTTGGAACAGGCAAACGCACAGCACGGATGACCTTCCCAGATATCCTTGGTCAGGGTGTGGATGAAACCGATTTTTTCCCAGACGGCACGCTGGTTGAACGGATCGGGCGACAGATAGCCATCAAGGTTACCCGCACGCAGGTTTGCGACCATTTCGGGCGGCGGAACGACACGGATCTGGATGTCTTTATCCGGATCAAGGCCATGTTCGGCGACGTAATAACGCAGCAGGAAGTTGTGCATCGAATATTCGAACGGCACACCGAACTTGAAGCCCTTCCACTGTTTCGGATCGCGTTTATCAAGGTGGTCGTTATGCAGGACAATCGCCTGCCCGTTGATGTTTTCAACCGCCGGCATCAGGAACGGGGTCGCGGTCGACCCGGCCCCCATGGTGATGGCAAGCGGCATCGGGGTCAGCATATGCGACGCGTCATATTCATTATTCAATGACTTGTCGCGTGCAACCGCCCAGCCCGCGGTTTTGATCACATCAACATCAAGACCGTATTTCTCATAAAAGCCCATCGGCTGGGCCATGATGATCGGGGTCGCACAGGTGATCGGAACAAAACCGATATTAAGCTTGGTCTTTTCCGGCGTGCCCAGATCATCAAGGATGGCCGCCTTGACCTTATCAAGCGGCAGGACGGATGCCAGTGCCGCCATCATCGTGCCGCTACCAACCATTTTGGCAAAGGAACGACGTGAAATCTCGTTATGCCCGAAGACAGAGCGGACCACCGCACTTTCAATCGCGCGATCCAGCATTTCCTCGCTGCTGGCAAGCTTGCCAGACGGTGACGCCGCGCCATCCGCGACCATGTCGCTATGTGCAGGCATCGATGCCAGATCGTATGTGTCTTCGTGATGGTCATGACCGGCATGGTGATGTTTGCCGGTTGCGCAAGCCTCGCAGCCGCACGATTTGCTATGCCGCAGATCGCTTTCGCCACTGAATGGATCGCCCAGACTTTTGATAGACATGTGGTCACCCCCTGTTTTGTTTACGCCGCCCGTCAGGCGACACCGATATTCGGGGTGATAACAGCAACCGGCGTGCCAGATTTGTGCGGCGCGACAAACTCTAGGGAAAGACTGGACTTTGGCCCGAAACAGGCGCAATCTCAGGCCATACGAAATTTCGTAATTTACGATATTTCGTAACCATATTTACGAAATATCGTAGGCCGATCACGATGGATCAGATTGCAAACCCGCCACCCCCAACGGTTTCGGACGCCCTGTATCAACAGGCCCTTGCATCGCATATTCATCCGACTTTGCTGGTGCATCCGCAAAGTGATCGCATCATGTTTGCCAATCAGGCGGCGGCGCATTTGCTGGGCCGCAGCATTACGGACCTTAAATCCACCGCCATGAGCAGCCTGCACAAGGGACAGGTGCCAAGCCTTGTGGTGTTCAGTCAGGCGGCCCTTTATCACGGTTTTGCCTGGACACGGGGCCTGAACCTGATGCATGCGGATGGCACCGAAATCCGGCTTGAACACGAAGCCCGCGCCCTGCATTGGGAGGGCGCGGATTACCTGATCATCATCCTTTGTGATCTCGATGCCCGCCACCGCCGCGACGTTGATGCAGAGGCCGATAATTACCTGCGCGAAGGCATTGCCGAATGGCGGCGCGCCGAACGTTTCTTCCGTGAAATCGAACGCGAAAACCAGTTGATACTGGGTGCGGCGGGCGAAGGCATTTACGGGGTCAACAGCGACGGCGTCACCACCTTTGTCAATCCCGCCGCCGAACGCATGCTGGGCTGGACGGCCGAGGAACTGGTGGGCAAGGAAATCCATTCGATCATCCACCATTCGCATGTCAATGGCGATCCCTACCACGCCGAACATTGCCCGATTTACAATGCGTTTCGCGAAGGCATCGTTCGGCGCGTTGACGACGAAGTCTTCTGGCGCAGCGACGGCAAACCGATCCGGGTTGAATATACCTCCACCCCGATCCGCGATCATGGGCTGGTGATTGGTGCTGTGATCGTGTTTCGCGATATCACCGAACGCAAAATTGCCGAGGAAAAGCTGCATGCCGCCCTGGCCGAGGTTGATCGCCTTCGCGAAAGGCTGGAACTTGAAAACGCCTATCTGCAGGAAGAAATCCTCTCAACCAACAACCACCATGAAATCATCGGCCAGTCCGAGGCGATCAACAGTGCACTTAAACAGATCGATCTGGTCGCACCCACCGATGCCAACGTCCTGATCACCGGGGAATCGGGGACCGGCAAGGAACTGATCGCGCGCGCCATCCATCAGGCAAGCCACCGGCGCGACCGCGTTCTGGTGCGCGTAAACTGTGCCGCCATCCCCCATGAACTGTTCGAAAGCGAGTTTTTCGGCCATGTCCGCGGTGCCTTTACCGGCGCTGTGCGCGACCGCGTCGGCCGGTTCGAACTGGCCGATGGCGGCACACTGTTTCTGGACGAGGTCGGTGAAATTCCGCTGGAGCTACAGGGCAAGCTTTTGCGTGTTTTGCAGGATCAGAAATTCGAACGCATCGGCGAGGAACGCACCCGCGAGGTCAATGTCCGCCTGCTGGCCGCAACCAACCGCGATCTCAAGGAAGAAGTCCGGCTCGGCCGCTTCCGCGAAGACCTGTATTTCCGCCTCAATGTATTTCCCATCGAATGTCGGCCGCTGCGCGAACGGCCCGACGATATCCCGCCATTGGCGACACATTTCCTGCGCAATATCTGCCAGCGGCTGAACATCCCGCAACTGACCCTGACCAACGGGCAGGTCAGAAGCCTGATGAAATATGACTGGCCGGGCAATGCGCGCGAACTTGAAAACATTATCGAACGTGCTGCCATTCTGGCCCGTGATGGTAAACTGAATTTTGACCTGCCCGAACCCAATCGCCGCGAAACCGACCCCGGCAATGCCGACCCCGCGCGTGATCAGATAAACCACGCATCCGCAATCCTCACCGAAGATGACCGGCGCAAACGTGAATATGACAATATCATCCGCGCCCTTGAAACCACACGCGGCCGGATTTTTGGCCCCGATGGCGCGGCGGCCCTTTTGAATGTAAAGCCGACAACACTGGCATCGCGGATCAAAAAGCTTCGGATTGACCGGCGCGATTTCACGCCATCCGGCCAGCAATAGGAACCAGTCATCAGAAATCGCAAAGATTTTTCGATCTGCGACCTTGCCCCCGCCCGCAGTTTGACGCAGCATGTCGCCCCGCCCGGCACATTACCACCGCAAGGGCGGCACAAAGGAGTAGTCCGGTATGGCTGGATTTTTACAGATTGGCGTTCTGATCGCGATGGCCGCGGTCGCGGTTATTCTGGTTCTTGGCATCGTCACCATGGCGCGCGGCAAGGATGCCAGAAAATCCAACAAGCTGATGCAGCTTCGCGTGCTCGTACAGGGGATCGCCCTTTTGCTGCTGGTCATCCTGTCCTTCATGGCGCTTGGCAAATAAGCCCGCCGAAGGTCTAGCCTCAGAAAGTCACGTCTCAGAATAATGGAATTCAAGATGGTTCAACTGACCCGCATCTACACCAAATCCGGCGACAAGGGTAAAACCGCCCTTGGCAATGGCACCCGCGTTGCCAAAAACGATGTCCGCGTTGCGGCCTATGGCACGGTGGACGAAACCAATGCGGTGATCGGGGTTGCCCGCCTGCATGCGACCGGTGACGCTGATGCCATGCTGGCCCGGATCCAGAACGATCTTTTTGATCTTGGGGCTGATCTGTGCACGCCGGGTGACGGCAGCGACGATAACCCGGAACGCCCGGCCCTTCGCATTACGGCCACGCAAACCGAACGGCTTGAGGCCGAAATCGATGCGATCAATGCCGATCTGGACCCGCTGACATCCTTTGTCCTGCCCGGCGGCAGCGCCCTTTCCGCCCAGCTTCATGTCGCGCGCACCGTATCGCGCCGCGCCGAACGGCTGATTGTGGAGCTCTCGGGAATCGAGGCAATCAACCCCGAAGCGGTGCGTTACATCAACCGCCTGTCGGACCATATGTTCGTTCTGGCCCGTCATGCCAATAATGGCGGCAAGGACGATATCCTGTGGCAACCCGGCCTGACCCGCTAGGCAAATATTCGAATAAATCCCTGTCTTTTCGGGGGCTGGTTGCCTATCAATGCCGCCAGATACTTCAGAATTTCAGTAAAGAGGTTATCGTTAACGTTAACCTCTTTACGTAAATTGACAAGCCCCGTAGCACCCCCTATTGTGCATCGCGGGGAAAACAGTAACATCGGGCCCCGCTACGGACTGCCCCGGCAGAACGCAGCAAGCCTATAGCTTCGACAACAAAAACGAACAGGTCTGTCATGAAGGTTCTTGTCGCCGTTAAGCGCGTTGTGGATTACAACGTCAAGATCCGTGTCAAACAGGACCAGTCTGGCGTTGAATTGAACAACGTCAAAATGTCCATGAACCCGTTTGACGAAATCGCCGTTGAAGAGGCCGTCCGCCTCAAGGAAGCCGGCACCGCGACCGAAGTGGTCGCCGTATCGCTGGGTGTGAAACAGTGTCAGGAAACACTGCGTACCGCCCTTGCCATGGGTGCCGATCGCGGCATTCTGGTCGAAACCGACGACGAACTGCAACCGCTTGCCGTTGCCAAACTTCTCAAGGAAGTCGTTGCCAAGGAAAGCCCGGATCTCGTGATCCTCGGCAAACAGGCCATTGATGACGACGCCAACCAGACCGGTCAGATGCTGGCCGCCCTTCTGGACTGGCCGCAGGGCACATTCGCGTCCAAGGTCGCCGTTGCCGATGGCAAGCTTGACGTCACCCGCGAAGTCGATGGTGGCCTTGAAACCATCAAGATCGATCTTCCGGCCATCGTCACCACCGACCTTCGCCTGAACGAGCCGCGCTATGCGTCGCTTCCCAACATCATGAAGGCCAAGAAAAAGCCGCTTGATACGTTAAGCCCGGCTGATCTTGGTGTCGACACCGCGCCGCGCCTGAAAACCCTGAAAGTGACGGAACCACCGGCACGTCAGGCAGGTGTGAAAGTTGCCAGCGTCGCCGAGCTTGTCGACAAGCTTCGCAACGAAGCCAAAGTGATTTAAGCGGGGGCCGATCAAATGAGCATTCTTGTTATTGCCGAACACGACAATACCGAACTGAAGGGCGCAACGCTCAATACCGTTGCCGCCGCACAGAAAATCGGTGGCGACATCACCATTCTGGTCGCGGGCGAAAACTGCCGTGCGGTTGCAGATGCGGCCGCAAAGGTTGCGGACGTCTCGAAGGTTCTGGTTGCCGATAACGCGGCCTATGGCCATTTCCTGGCCGAAAACATGGCGGGTCTGGTCAATGAACTGGCCGGTGATTACAGCCACGTTCTGGTCGCCGCCTCGACCACGGGCAAAAACTTCATGCCCCGCGTTGCAGCACTAAAAGACGTCGCACAGATTTCCGACATCACCGATGTCGAAAGTGCCGATACGTTCGTCCGTCCGATCTATGCCGGAAACGCGATGGCAACCGTTCAGTCGTCCGACAGCCTGAAACTGATCACGGTCCGTACCACGGGCTTTGATCCGGTCGCGGCCGAAGGCGGTTCCGCAACCATCGAAGATATCGCAACTGCGAAAGATGCCGGAAAATCCGCTTTTGTCAGTCAGGAACTGACCGAGTCGGAACGTCCGGAACTGACCGCAGCCAGCGTTATCATCTCTGGCGGTCGCGGTATGGGCTCGGGCGAGAACTTCCACCTGATCGAACCGATTGCCGATAAACTCGGCGCTGCCATTGGTGCTTCGCGCGCCGCCGTCGACGCGGGATACGCCCCGAACGACTGGCAGGTCGGCCAGACCGGCAAAGTTGTTGCACCGCAGCTATACATTGCGGTAGGCATTTCAGGTGCGATTCAGCACCTTGCCGGCATGAAGGACAGTAAGGTCATTGTTGCGATCAACAAGGACGAAGAAGCACCGATCTTCTCGGTTGCCGATTACGGTCTTGTCGCGGACCTGTTCGAGGCCCTTCCCGCATTGGCGAGCGAACTCGACAAATAATCAGATCCCATCTAGGGTCAGAACAATCTAAAGAACGTTGTTCTGACCTTGTTTTGACCCTTGGGGATGAGTGGGGAACAAATGGCTTCGCTTGAAGATATCAAGACCATTGGCGTAATCGGCGCCGGTCAGATGGGCAATGGCATTGCTCATGTGATTGCACTTGCCGACTACGACGTCCGACTGCTTGACGTATCGGCAGAGGCGCTCGACAAGGCGCTTGGCCTGATTGGCAAGAACATGGATCGTCAGGTCAAGAAAGACCTGATCACCGAACAACAGAAAGAAGCAGCCCTCGCCCGGATTACCACGGGTACGGAATACAGCTTCCTGTCTGACTGCGATCTCGTGATCGAGGCCGCAACCGAAAACGAAGAAACCAAGAAACAGATTTTCAAGGCTCTGTGTCCGGTTCTGGGCCCCGAGGCCATCATTGCGACGAACACCTCGTCCATTTCGGTGACGCGTCTGGCATCCTATACTGACCGCCCGTCGAAATTCATGGGCATGCACTTCATGAATCCGGTGCCGCTGATGAAGCTGGTCGAACTGATCCGCGGCATTGCCACGGACGAGCCGACCTATCGCACCATTCATGAATTGACCAAAAAACTGGGCAAAGACACGGCAAGTGCCGAAGATTTCCCGGCCTTCATCGTCAACCGCATTCTGCTGCCGATGATCAACGAGGCGATCTATACGCTTTACGAAGGTGTCGGCAATGTCCGGTCCATCGATGATGCCATGCGCCTTGGCGCAAACCATCCGATGGGGCCGCTGCAACTGGCCGATTTCATTGGTCTGGATACCTGCCTGTCGATCATGCATGTCCTGCATGATGGCTTGGCCGATACCAAATATCGTCCCTGCCCGCTTCTGGTCAAATATGTCGAAGCCGGCTGGCTTGGCCGCAAGGTCGGCCGCGGCTTCTATGACTATAGCGGTGACGAGCCGGTTCCGACCCGCTAATCATTGCCAGGTTACGCATTCAAGGGCCATCGCATCGCTGCGGTGGCCTTTTTGCATTGGATTGATGATTTAACCAACGTGCAAAGCTTTTGATCTTTCGATCAGAAATTGCCCTGCTATGATGACGGCCAAGTAACCAAGACCAAAAAAAGAGTCCAGGTCAGGACCCAGGAGGCCGTCCCACATGTTTCTCGGAATAGATGTCGGCACATCTGCCGTTAAAGCGCTTCTGATGGATGAACATTCGCTCACCGTCGCCGAAACCGATGTGCCCCTGACGCTGAGCAACCCCAAACCATTCTGGAGCGAACAGCACCCCGATGACTGGTGGGCTGCGACCTGCACGGCGCTGGATCAGTTGAAATCATCCAACCCCAAAGCCCTTGCCGCGGTTCGGGCCATCGGCCTGTCCGGCCAGATGCACGGGGCGGTGATCCTTGATGCCGATGATAAACCGCTCCGCCCGGCGATCCTGTGGAATGACGGCCGGGCCAAGGCCGAATGCGATGAATTGCAGGCCGCCCTGCCCGATCTGCCATCGCGGGCCGGTGTGGTTGCCATGCCCGGCATGACCGCGCCCAAACTGATGTGGCTGCGCAAACACGAACCCGAAATCTTTGCCCGAATCAAAACCGTCCTGCTGCCCAAGGATTACATCCGTTTCTGCCTGACCGGCGAAAAGGTCACCGAAATGTCGGATGCCGCCGGTACGCTCTGGCTTGATGAAGAAAGCCGCAGCTGGAATTTTGACGCCATTGCCGCAACCGGCATGGATATCGCCCAACTACCCCGCCTTGCCGAAGGAAGCGACCCCACAGGCCATCTGCGCGGTGAACTGGCCGCGCGCTGGGACATGAAGCCGACCGTGATTGTCGCCGGTGGTGGCGGCGATGCCGCGACCGGTGGCATCGGTGTCGGCGCGGTCAGCCATGGCGACGGCTTCATTTCGCTTGGCACCTCGTCACAGATTTTCGTGGCATCGGACCGTTATCGCCCGAAACCCCACGAACTTCTGCACAGCTTCGCCCATGCCGTGCCGCAGCACTGGTTCCAGATGGCCGTACTGCTTAACGGGGCAAGCTGCCTTTTGTGGGCGGCAAACCTGTTGGGGGAAAAGGATATCGGCGCATTGCTGCAACGGACCGAAGCCGGGCATAAGGCCCCGTCGGATGTTGTGTTCCTGCCCTACCTTAATGGCGAACGGACCCCGCATAACGATCCCTATGCACGCGGCGTGTTCTTTGGCCTTGGCAGTGACACATCGCGCGAAACAATGGTGCAATCGGTACTCGAAGGGGTCGGTTTTGCCCTTCTGGACGGGCAATCGCGCCTGCATGCCGCCGGAACGCATTGCGAATTGCCCGGTGTCATTGGCGGCGGCGCGCGCAGCCGATACTGGATTCAACTGATATCCGACATCATGGGATGTCCGCTTGCCCGATACGAAGGGGCGGCCAAGGGCCCGGCATTTGGCGCGGCCCGTCTGGGGCGGCTGGCACTTGATCACGAAACGGTCGAGGATGTCTGCCAGAAACCGGTCATTCAGGAAGTGATCGAACCCGATATGCGCAAACATGCCGATTATCAGCCGCGATTTGCCAAATTCAGACGAATCTATGCTGCCCTGCGCGATGAATTCCAACCTGTCTGAATACGTCATCAGACCATACCGATTCCCTTACCTGACCGGCCTTTCAGCGGTGTGATGCATTTCACCTGAAATGTTGCATCCGGGTTCTTTAAACACCTGAAAAGATGCCAATATCAGTAAAAGGTATTAGAAATTTTCTAATCGGATAGTCCATGACCATTGCCATCGTCGGAAGTTCCAATATCGATTTTGCCGCCCGCGTTGCCCAATTGCCCAAACCCGGCCAAACCGTATCGGCCAAGGATTACATGACCGGCCCGGGCGGAAAGGGATGCAATCAGGCGATTGCCGTTGCACGACTGGGGCAAATGCCTGTTTTCATTTCCAAAATCGGCAATGATGTTCTGGGACGCAGCCTGATCGATACCCTGAACGCCGAAGGCTTTGACACCAACCAGCTGATCCAGTCGGCCGACGCCCAGACCGGAACCGCCCTGATATCCATCGACGATGCTGGCGAAAACATCATCACGGTGGCCGGTGGGGCAAACATGACCATGAGCCGGGCCGACATCCGCGAAAAACAGGTGTTTCTGGAACATTGCAATTATCTGCTGGTGCAGCTCGAATGCCCGGTTGTTGCCATTGCCTGCGCAATGAAATACGCCCGCGAAGCTGGCGCAACCATCATCCTTGATCCGGCACCGGTGCCCGACCGGGTTGTTTTGCGCGATCTGATGGAACTGACCGACATCGTCACCCCGAATATCAATGAATGTTCTGCCATGACCGGCATTCACCCCGACAATGATGAAACCGCCCACGCGGCCGCATCAAAACTGCACGAAATGGGCGCGCGTATCGTGGTGATCAAAATGGGATCAAGGGGCGCATTTTATTCCGACGGCGACCAGTCGGGCAGGGTCGAACCCTTTGACGTTGCCGCAATTGATACGGTTGCCGCGGGGGATTGCTTTAATGGCGGGCTGGCCGTTGCCCTGCATGACGGACGACCATTGCGTGATGCCGTCCGGTTTGCCTGTGCGACCGGGGCATTGGCGACCACGCGCTATGGTGCTGCCGACGCCGCCCCGACCCTTGATCAGGTACTATCACTGATGGAAAGTGCTGATTGATCCCAATCAGGACGCGGCATCAATCAGATTGTTGAAATAGTCGATAACCCCGTCGGCATCCCATTTGGCCGTGCCTTCCAGTTTGCCGATAACCTGCCCGTTGGCATCGATCACGAAACTGGTCGGAAGGCCGCGCGCGCCAAAGGCCCGTGCGGTTGCCCCGCGCGGATCAAGCACGACATCAAGATGGCCGATTCCGTTTTCATCAAAGAATTCCTGCACGATTTCCGCCCCACCGCGATCCTGACTAAGCGCCAGAACACGGAACGGCTTGCCATCCATTTTCGCCGCCAGTCGATCAAGATCGGGCATTTCTTCAATGCAGGGTGCGCACCATGTCGCCCAAAGATTGACCAGAATAACCTTTCCTTTCAGGTTCTTAAGGTCACTTTCGCTGCCATCGGCCTCGATGAAAACCGCCTTTTCCGGCAGGCTTGAGCCCTCAGGCACCGTCTCCATTTTCGAAAGTTCTTGCGGCAATTGCGTATCTGCAAAGGCAGGGCTTGCATAAATGGCCGATATGGCGACAATCACGCCCAGTTTTACGTAACGAAGCAATGCCTTCACAATACTCACCTTTCCAACGCTTGCGGATCACAATGACCGATCAAAACGCCACCGACCAGAAAAATGCCAACGCCCTGTGGGGAGGCCGCTTTGAAGCGGGCCCGTCCGCCATCATGGAAGAAATCAATGCTTCCATCGGCTTTGACAAACGCCTGTACGCCCAGGACATTCAGGGTTCCAAAGCCCATTGCGCCATGCTGGTCAAGCAGAAGATCATCCCCGCAGAAGATGGCGACAAAATAGTCGCGGGTCTAGACCAGATCCTTCAGGAAATCGAAAACGGCACATTCACCTTCTCGGCTGCCCTTGAAGACATCCACATGAATGTCGAAAGCCGCCTGCGTGATCTGATCGGGCCTGCGGCCGGTCGCCTGCATACCGCGCGCTCCCGCAATGATCAGGTCGCAACCGATTTCAAACTCTGGGTCCGCGACGTGGCACTGGCCGATCTTGAAGCCGGGCTCAAGGGCCTTCAGGAAGCCCTGATCGAACAGGCCGGCACCCATGCCGAAACCATCATGCCGGGCTTTACCCACCTTCAGGCGGCCCAGCCAGTCACCTTTGGCCATCATCTTCTGGCCTATGTCGAAATGTTTGGCCGGGATCGTGGCCGCGTTGCCGATTGCCGCACACGCGCCAATGAAAACCCGCTGGGTTCGGCGGCCCTTGCCGGAACGCCCTATCCGATTGACCGTCACATGACGGCATCATCGCTTGGCTTTGATCGTCCGACCGCGAACTCGCTCGATGCGGTGTCGGATCGTGACTTTGCGCTGGAATATCTGAACGCGGCCTCAATCACCGCCATGCATCTGTCGCGCCTGGCCGAGGAAATGGTGATCTGGTGTTCCGCACAGTTCAAATTTATCGGCATGTCGGACAAATTTTCGACCGGCTCGTCGATCATGCCGCAGAAACGCAACCCCGATGCTGCCGAACTGATCCGCTCCAAGATCGGCCGTATCGTTGGCTGCTATAATTCGCTGATGCTGTCGATGAAGGGGCTGCCGCTGGCCTATTCCAAGGACATGCAGGAAGACAAGGAACCGGTATTCGAAGCCCACGACCATCTGGGTCTTTGTGTCGCCGCCATGACCGGCATGATTGCCGACATGAAGGTGCATAAGGACAACATGCGTGCTGCCGCCGGGGCCGGTTACACCACCGCAACCGATCTGGCCGACTGGCTGGTGGCCGAACTGGGCATGCCGTTCCGCGACGCCCATCACGTGGTCGGTGCGACCGTGAAACTGGCCGAAGGCAAGGGGTGTGATCTCGATCAGCTTTCGCTCGAAGACCTTCAGGGGATCGAACCCAAAATCACCAAGGCCGTTTACGATGTCCTGACCGTCGAGGCATCGGTCAGCGCCCGTCAAAGCTTTGGCGGCACCGCGCCGGTCCGCGTCAGGGAACAGGTCGCAGCGGCAAAGGAAAGGTTCCTGAAATGAGCAACCCGATCTTCAAACGCAGCACAGTGATCGTACTGGCGGTGATGCTGGGCCTGTCTGTTGCCGCGTGTGGCAAAAAAGGCCCGCTTGAACCACCGACCGACGAAGGCCGCAACTATCCACGGACATATCCGGCACAATGAACCATTTTGAATATATTGATGGCGTCCTTCACGCCGAAGGCGTTTCCATCCCCGAGCTTGCCGAAAAAGTCGGCACGCCGTTCTATTGCTATTCCACCGCCACCCTTGAACGTCACTATCACGTTTATGCCAGTGCGTTTGACGGGCTTGATGCCACGGTTTGCTACGCCATCAAGGCGAACTCCAATCAGGCTGTGCTGAAAACGCTGGCCAAACTGGGGGCCGGGGCCGATGTGGTTTCGGTTGGCGAAATGCGCCGTGCCCTACGCGCCGGTGTCGCCCCGGGCAAAGTCATTTTTTCCGGCGTTGGCAAGGCCGATGCCGAAATGCGCGAAGCCCTTGATGCCGATATCGCCCAGATCAATGTCGAAAGCATCCCGGAACTCGAAGAACTCAACCGGGTTGCCCTCGACATGGGCAAAAAGGCCCGCATCGCGATCCGCATCAACCCGCATGTCGATGCCAAAACCCACGAAAAGATCGCCACCGGCAAGGCCGAAAACAAATTCGGCATCGACTGGACCCGCGCGATCGAGGTTTACCGCATGGCCGCCGCCATGGACGGCATCGACGTGACCGGCATTGCCATGCATATCGGATCGCAACTGACCGATCTTGCACCGTTCCGCGAAGCCTTCACCCGTCTTGCCGATCTGGTCGAAAAGCTTCGGGCCGAAGGCATCAATATCCGCAATCTTGATCTTGGTGGCGGGCTTGGCATTGCCTATCAGGGCGAAACACCGCCCCTGCCCGATGCCTATGGCCAGATGGTGCGCGAAACCGTCGGGCACCTTGGCTGTCACATCACGCTCGAACCGGGCCGCCTGATTGCGGGCAATGCCGGTGTGATGATTTCGCGCGTCATGTATATCAAGGATGGCGAGGCCAAACGCTTTGTCATTCTCGATGCCGCGATGAACGATCTGATCCGGCCAACCCTTTACAACGCCTATCACGAAATCATCCCGGTCGATGAACAGGGTGAAGGCGACAAACAGGCAACCGTCGATATCGTCGGCCCGGTCTGCGAAACCGGCGACACCTTCGGCAAGGACCGCAAACTTCCCGATGACCTTAAACCGGGCGATCTGGTCGCCGTCATGTCGGCGGGTGCCTATGGTGCAGTGATGTCATCGACCTACAACACACGCGCCCTGACGCCGGAAGTCCTGGTCAAGGGCGATGAATTCGCCATCGTCCGCCCACGTCAGTCGATTGACGAACTGATCGGTCTGGACCGTATTCCCGACTGGCTGGACTGACCCGGACCGGAATATGCAAACTAACCGGCAATATATTGCCGGTTAGTTTGACGGGGAGCTTGGCCTGTATCAGTATTCGCTATGTTTGAGGCGATATAGGCCGTCAAGATCGGGGTACGCAGATGAGGCGTGGTTATCGGTATTTGTTGCTCTATCTTGACGCATGACTTGGACCGTTGCGGTCATGCCAGCCACCAGTTCTATGCTGGCAGGGATTTTGTCAATTTTGATGCGAACAGGGATCCGTTGGGCAAGACGAACCCATGAAAATGTTGTGGCGACATTGGGGAGGCCGAGATGCCCCGGTGTGTCATTGCTGTTTTCTATGCCGCGGCCAATGCTTTCAACATGACCAAATGCCGGTTGGTCAAAACCCATCAGCTGTATCGATATGGGCGCCCCAATATGAATCCGGCCTATCTTCGTTTCTTCAAAGTATCCGGTGACCCAGAAGCTGGAGGCATCGATGACGGAAATTTTTGTTATACCTGCCGTCGCATAATCGCCTGGGCGGAGCTTTAGATTGGTTACATAGCCGTCAACTGTTGAACGGATTGTCGATCGGGCGAGGTTGAGTTTGGCCAGATCGAGGGAGGCCTGCGCCGATTGATAGGCCGCGCTGGCAACTGCTGCGGCACCATTCGCTTGCTGAATGGCTTCCCGGGATGCGAAATCCTTTAATTGGCGCTGTCGCCGGGCGGTTGCCTGCCGGACAATCATGTCCTGTTGTTTTGCTTCGACATCTGCTTTGGCCAGGGCTACAGCCAGTTCAAGGCGTTCTGGCTCTATCTGATATAGAACGTCGCCCTGTTTTACATATTGGTTATCCGCAACGGAAACAGAACGGATCGTGCCGGAGACTTCCGGGGCGATCTGTACGACATCAACGCCAACGCGGGCGTCTCGGGTCCAGAGTGTTTTGTCATAATGGCTCCAAGCCTTGAACGCGACAAAGGCCGATGCAGCGACCAGACAAAGAGTAACGATGTAGCGGCCGACGAGAGAAATAACAGTTTTCACGGTAAAAATCCGTTTAATGGCAGGTATAGCGTGAGCAGACCGTAAATGGTGATAAAGAGGGCGAGCTCGATGAGCGGTCTGTAGGTAAAGATGCGGGATAAGCGGGTAGCGAACAGCAAGCGTATGGTTGCGATGGTTCCGACCAGTGCCATAGCGGCGAGAACCACCAAGCCGGGAATCAGAACTCCCCAGAAATTGACATCCTGGGTCATGATACGGGTTTTCCCGCCTGCGAAAGGGGCGCTGCACCCAGAGCAGAGCAAAGCAAAGGTCAATGAGCAGATCGCGTATTTGTGTCCGGTTTTTCTTTGGGCCTTGTGTGCTAATCGCCATCACAGTCGCGATGTGCTGGTTAAGCGGCACAGGGTCATGGTTCTTTGTCGGCTTTCTGGCATTGACATAGTTTGCGGTTGCCAAAAGAAGGTCCTTTATCGGGGCTCTTGCTTCGAACGGAAGCAGGGGGATCATCTTGTGGAGCCGACCTGCGACATGGCCGATGCGAAGATGATGCAGCGTGTCGTCCAGGACAGAGCTATAGGCCTTGCCGGATGCCCGAAGTTTGGGCTGCAACAGTGCTGTCCGGTCTATCATCAGGCTGATCCAGCGCGCTTCGTTGGGGGCATGGCCCAATGCGCGGCGTCCGATATCCCGTCGACTAAGGTCGAGCAGTCTTTTGATCGCAGTGTCAGCGCGAACTGTTTGAAACATGGACATGCTTAGTGCCCCGAAGTTTACGGCGACCAAGACTGCAATCGAGATATTGAGCGAGGCAGCAAAGTCACCTGAATAATTGGTGCCGAGGCCTGACAGGATTGGAATGGTCAGGGCAATGCCAAGGGCGGTCATCATGGTGGGCAAGCGTGCCTGAAGGGAGCCCGCGAGCAGGAAAGCCGGTGCGAGAACTGCTACAAGAACGGCGAAATCCGTGACCTGCGGCAGGATGAAGAAACTGTAAAATAGGCTGAAGGCGATGCCATACAATGTGCCAATGGTATATTTGACAACAAAGGGCACCGGCGTATCGAAATTGCCAAACAGGGTGCAACAGACACCGAGAACGGAAACAGCGGTTCCCCCTTCTGTCCAGCCTGACCATATCCAGAATGCACAGCCGCATAAAATGCCCGTAATGGCGCCAAGTGCAGCACGCGCGGCCATCTGGGGGTCCCGGTGATAAACATAGCCCCTGGCATGTTTGGGACCATGCAGCGATCTTGTGTTCCGAAGAGGATTGATAAGAGTTGCACTGAACTTCAATTGCTTGCAGTCATGAAGCAGGCCGATCATCTCGGCAAGATGGCCGGCAAGGTTCGCACCAACCAAATCTACCGAAGATGCCTTTTCTTTCGCCAATTGTTTTTGCACGGTTCGTGCATGCGCGATCAGATCAAACGTTGCGTCGCTCTCATCGGCGATATCTGCGAGTGTGCACCATGTCCTGACATCATCGATCAGGCGGGTAAGTTCGGCAGGGGCAAAGTCGCCATCATGACGCAGAAAATGAATGCGTTCTTCGATTTCTGTCGTGAGCAGAAGCAACCGCGCCAGGCGATCATGAATAAGACGCAGAATTCTGCGATGGGGTATGACAGGTGCCGGATCATAAGGCAGATGGGTGGCCAGATCCTGAAGCGTCAGCAGGTCAAGCGAGAGCTGTTTACGGTCGCTACGGTTTTCTTCTGGCGTGCCATTTAGCGCATCCTTGGCCAGTTGATGCGCATTCTGCATTGTTGTAGCAAGTTTACCGGTAAATAGGCCCGTCATGCGTTTGGGCAGGACATAACGATGTATCAGTACGGCACAGAGAATGCCGATGGAAATTTCCTGCACGCGCAAGGATGCGATGTCGAAAACCGCACCGGGATCAAGGACGCTGGGGAAGCCGATCAGGCTTGCGGTGTAGCCTGCAAGAACGAAGGCATAGGCGCGGGGCGTACGATCAAGCAGCGAAAAGAACAGGCACAAACCAATCCAGCCAGAGAGGATGAGGCTGCATAAAATCGGTTCATTCGCAAAGTTCGGGACGATGGCTACGGTTGCGATAGCCCCGATGAAGGTGCCTGCAAAGCGATATACACCCCGGCTAAGGGATGCACCGGCAGAGGTTTGCGAGACGATATACACCGTTATGATCGCCCAGAACGGGCGGGGCAGCCCGATCCGGAGCGAAATGTAATAGGCCAGCATCGCCGCAATGAAGGTTTTGGCGGAAAATAGGATTGCGTTTGCATCAATCTTCAGGGTGGGAGAACAAAAGAAGTTTATTCCAATTTTTATGGCCTGGGTCAAAAGGGACCTCCTGGAGCGTGTTGTCCTCAATGCCCGCAATTGTGAATGATTTGCAAAAACTAATAAATTCGATATTATGACATAAAATCACTAAAAACTGCCATTCTCATGACGGAATTACGATCTGCTGTTTCTGTTTTTGATCCTGACCTCATACCTGTGCCTGCACTCGCCTATAAGCTGGATTTCTCGGACCACGCTGGTGAAGTACCTTTGCATGTGCATCGCAAAGGGCAGTTGATTTTGGCCTTGCGCGGGGCTGTTACCTGTCGCGCAGGTAACGAGCTTTGGGTGGTGCCACCCAATTGCGGGGTTTGGATTCCGGGTGATGTGCCGCATAGCGCGCGTGCCACGGCGAACGCATGTCTTAATTATCTGTTTGTCGCGCCAGGGGCGGCTGATTTGCCTGCGACCTGTTGTACGTTGTCGATCTCACCGATGATCCGCGAAATGATTGATCGGCTCGCCCGGGATTGCTGTGCGTATCCGCCCGATAGCCATGCGGCGCGGCTTGCGCGTGTCATGCTTGATGAATTGGCCGACATGCCGCGAGAGCGTTTTAATCTGCCAATTTCCAATCATCCAAAAATTAAGCTGATGGCAGATGCCTTGACGCTCGACCCTGCTGATCGCACCACGCTGAAGGATTGGGCCAGGCATGTCGCGATGAGCGAGCGATCTCTCGCCCGTTTGATTGTGCAGGAAACGGGTCTTACCTTTGGGCGCTGGCGACAGCAACTGCATCTGGTTGTTGCCCTGCGGGAGCTGGCCAGTGGTGAGGCGGTGCAGAATGTTGCAGGTGCGCTGGGATATGAGTCCGTGAATGCCTTTATCACAATGTTCAAAAAAGCCCTGGGTAGCACACCAGCTCAGTATTTTGCTCAAAACAGGGATGTCTAGTTATTGTGCCAGAAAAAGAAAGTTCGGTTTCGGAGCTGATAAGAGTATCGGTAACCAGACACCGCGTCGCAAAAATATCGGCGGGAAAGAAAGGTCAGAGCGAACTCATTTCACTCAAATGAACTTGCTCTGCCAATTCTAATTTTATGTGTCGCGTTTCCATTTTTATGCGTCAATTCACACAATGACAGGATAGGAACGCCAAACTCTGGAAGCACGGCAACAGACGGCCCCAACCACTGGCTTACCGCGCGCTCCGGCCACGACCACCGAACCCGGGTCGGACCTCGGACCTCTGCCAGCCTGACCAATGGACGGCTCGCCGACCGCCCGCACCCTCGTTGCCCGCTTCGGCAAAATTCAGCAATGCCGTGACCTCAGAAGCCGAGACACAACTCGGGCCTCCAGCAGCCATCTTCGACGGACAATCAATCGGGCTCTTTGCTGCCTCGATCACCGTCTAGCCACGGCGACAACCTACTACCCCGACGTTCAGACACACCTCGGGCCGCTGCCATTTTCACCGGCAGACGGACTTCGGGCGCACTTGCCCCCAACCTGTCCACCACCGACGGGCCACAATCCGATGCCGTCATCGCTGCCATTGCTGCCGCTTCCGGCAAATCCGGGGTCCCTTCCCCGATAAGACGCACCTCTCCCGTCATGACAAATAAGGGTGTTCGAAACCTGTTAGAACCGGCGCAAAATGCCGCCGTAATGGCTCCGCCATCCGCCGATGAGCATCCTGCGGAGTGCCCCGCCGCCCTGCCTCAATCCTTGCCGCTGCATCCTGATCACCTCTTTGATCCCGCCCCAAAACGCAAAAACCCGCAAGGCACAAGGCCTCGCGGGTTTCGGTCCGGGTGCATTTCTCCCGTTGACTTTGTCCTTATGCCACAACAAAAAGAACAAATCAAGAACTTTCTGAAAAAACTTTATATACCGCCAAAATCCGCCCCATTCGGGCCGGTTTTTATTTTGGCTCACGCGCGATCCTGACTTGACCCGCCACGTCAAAGCCCCAAACTTAGATTAGGGTCTTGCAAGACCCAGCTGGCGTCACATGTCCCGGACACGGGGCGATTGCAGGGGCCGAAATTCGATATGTCGATCATACCACCCAATCCCCGACTGGAACGTCATCTGCGCCTGGCGCGGATGATCATGTCGTGGGAACGGGTATGGCCGCGGCTGATCCCGCCTTTGACAATCGTGATGCTGATTGCCGGTCTAACCCTGACCGGTACGTTTGAAATGCTGCCCGCGACCGGGCATATCATTTTGCTTTCGATCCTCTCGGTTACCGGACTTGTCGCCATCATCCTGCCGTGGCGTCATTTCACATGGCCCAATCGCCGTGCTGTCCTGCAAAGGATCGAACAGGAAAACGGCCTTGAAAACAACCCGCTGCAAAGCCTTGAAGACCATATCGAAGATCGCGACGACCCACTGACCAGCTATCTGTGGCAAAAACAGTTGCAACGCCACGAGGCAATGCTGAACCATCTGCATCTGCCCCGTCCGGTGCCGTCCCTTGCCAGGGTGGATCGATACGGGTTGGTCATCTTGCCCGTATTGCTTCTGAGCGTTGGCCTGTTTGCCGGTCACGACCGCATGAGCGAGCGGTTTTACAAGGCATTCAGCCCGCTGCAACGGCTGGGTGCTGCTGATTTCAGCACGACATTGTGGGTGACCCCCCCGGCCTATACCGGACAAATCCCGCGCGTCCTGCGGTTCGAGCAGGTTAAAGGCCAGCAAAAGCAGGATGATGGCGGCTCTGACGCATCCAGCGCCATTGATGTCGACGTGCCTGTCGGGTCGACACTGGCCGGCAGCATCGGCAGTGTCTGGCAACCGACCCTGCATACGCCGACCGGTGAACGCGACATTTCCGAAAGCAGCGACAACAGCTATGTCCTCTCGACCGCACTTGATCAGGCCGGACCATGGCGCATTTCGGTGTGGGGCACGGATCGGCTGACCCTTAATGTCAATCTGGTTGCCGATAAACCGCCCGCACTTTCATTTGCAAGCCCGCCTTCGATTACCCGGCGCGAACATATCCGGCTGGACTACGTTGCGACCGATGATTACGGCATGAAAAACCTTGAACTGGTTATCACGCCCGCAACCGACGGCGTTGGTCACGAACAGTTTGGCGCCATCGACACTATCCGTATCGATCTGTCTGGTGGTGACACCCCGGGTGGTCCGGCCGCCATGCCGACACGGATCGAAGGCCCCCGTTTCATTGATCTGGTATCCCATCCATGGGCGGGGCTTCCGGTTAATCTGCAACTGGTTTCGCTCGACAACGCCGGACAAAATGGCGAAAGCGACATACGTTCAATCATTCTGCCCGAACGTGAATTCACCCATCCCGTGGCGAAAAAACTGATCACGATCCGCCGCGGATTGCTGCGCTATCCCGACAAGGCACTTGAAATGCGCAACGCCCTTATGCCTGTCATTTATGCCCCGCAGGCATTTAACGGCCATATCGGCATTTTTCTTGCACTTTCCGTGACAGAGGCACGACTTTCGGCCCATCTGCGTGATCGCGACATCCATCAGGACGTGGCCGGTTTGCTTTGGCACATCGCCGAAGAGATCGAACGCGGCAGCTATGGCATGGCCGAACGCAATCTGATGGAGGCTGAGGAACGGCTGCTGGATGCCCTTGCCAACCCGGACGTGACCGAAACCGAAATCGCCGATCTGATCGAAAACTATCGCCGCGCCCTTAACGAATATATGGCCGCCCTCGCCCGCGAGGCACCGCAGAATCAGCAAAACCAGCAACAGGGCCCCGCCGCCATCCTTGAACAGCAGGACCTGTCACGTATCGTCGATCAGATCGAAGCACTCATGCAGGCTGGTGCGCGTGATCAGGCGCGCGCCCTGATCGACCGCCTGCGCGAACTGGTCGAAAACATGCAGGTCACATCGGGCGACGGCGGGGCCGATATCACATCCACCTTGCGCGAAATGCTTGATGGCATTCGCGATCTTGCCCGCCGACAACAGGATCTGATGAATCAGGGGGATAATCCCTCAAGCCCCGGCGGCAATGGCAACCGCGCCCGGCAGCAGCAAAATCTTGCCGGGGACGCACAGAGCCTGACCAACAATTCCGGCTTTGGCCAGTTTGGCAATCTCAGCGGCATAGAAACCGCGATAGAGGCCATGCAACGCGCCGCAGACGCCCTTGACCACAATCGCGCCCACGAAGCCCTGCAACAACAGGGGCTGGCCATGGAAGCCCTGCAACAGGGTATTGGCGAGCTAAGCCGTGCTCTTGAAGGTTTAAGCCAGATGATGCCGATGCTTGATGAACTTCAGGGGTCGGGCAATCGTGATCCGCTTGGTCGGCCGGTGGGCGGCGATGGCACCACCGTCATCCCCGAAGTCGACACGCTTGAACGGGCATGGCGCATCTTGCAGGAACTGCGCCGCCGATCCGGCGACCCGGACCGCCCGGTGATCGAACAGGAATATATTGATCGCTTGCTGAAACGGTTCTAAAGGCCGGTCAAAAGGACGACACAGATAAAACAAAAGGGCAGCGACGGATCGCTGCCCTTGTCATTTTCAGATCAAACCGGTCAGGGTTCGACCGCCTCGCGCGGGTCAAGGAATGTGACCTGCAAACGGGTTGCTGTCGGGTTCGGACGACGGATTTTGGTTTCGACCGTCATGGTTTCGCCAACCGGCAGCATCTGGGCTTCCATCGGCATGTCCGCCCCGCCCTGCACCGCACTTTCGTCATAGATCAGCGGCACTTTTTTGCGCTGAACCACACGATCCAGCGGATCGAGAAGCTCAATCAACAAATAGGGCAACGCCCGGTCGATCTCATCGATATTGACGATCTCGGCGCGAACGACAAGAACATCAACCCCGTCTTCCTCTTCGCGAGTCGGCGGCAATTCACGAATATCAAGGCCTTCGCCAACATGGGGCACATCAAGCCCGACCATGTCATAGACCTTGGCAATCGGCGGCCACAGATTGATCAGGATATCTTTGGCAAAATATCCGCCCGCACCAATCCCGCCAAGGATCAGGAAGAACAGGATCCAGCCAATCACACCCTTTTTCGATTTCGCAGGCGGTTTCGGATTGTTGCGAATCAGCTGCTGCGGGATGGGGGGCGGATCGGGAATTTTGTCCGCATCCTCGAAACCGGGATCAACCTGACCTGGCATCTGATCGGCATTGAAATCGGCACCAAGCGCGCCATCCTGATCGAAAGGCGGCGGCAGCTTGTTTTCCTGCGCTGGCGACGGGGTTTTCATTCCCGGCGGGTCCTGATGCCAGCTATTGCCGCAGTTTTTGCAGCGTACGGTTCTGCCCTTTGGGCCGATCGCCTCTGTTTTCACAGAGTATTTTTTTGAACAATCTGGGCAAGTAATGATCATTGCAAACCTGGCATCTCGATGTCAGCGGCATGAAACCCGGGGCACGGCCATAACCTGAGTGATTTCCGACGATCCCCCGAATTCGCCGGTGTAGGGCAGAACCTACACTATATGTAAATAGCGGCGATTTAACAGACTGTTAAGCACAGATAACTGAAGCTGCCCCAATTTGGATGGCACAGCATTGCACATATGGTGCTTAGATGACATCCGAAGAACTGTTTAAGTCGTCATATTTTCGGCCAATCTATAATGATACCCAATTTGGGATCAGCCAGATCGGACTTTTGCAATTGTTCAAGCGGCCCCATCATTATCATGTTATGTCGGGTCTGATACGTCGTGCTGCGATATGGAGCGCAAGTTTTGACTGAAGTCGTAAGTTTCAGGAATGTGGGTGTCCGCTATGAATCCGGGCCGGAGATTCTGCGCGATCTGAACTTTACCCTGCATCGTGGCAGCTTTCATTTCCTGACCGGGGCTTCTGGTGCGGGCAAATCGACATTGATGCGCCTGCTCTATCTTGCCCTGCGCCAGACACGCGGCGAGATCAATATTTTCGGACGCGACAATATCCGCATTCCGCGCGACGAACTGCCCGCCATCCGCCGCAAGATCGGCGTGGTGTTTCAGGACTTCCGCCTGATCAATCATTTGACGACTTTTGAAAATGTCGCCCTGCCGCTTCGCGTCGCCGGGGTCGAGGATCTGCAAATCCGCAAAAATGTGACCGAACTTCTCGAATGGGTCGGCCTTGGTGATCAGATCAATGCGGTTCCATCGCGGCTTTCCGGCGGGCAGCAGCAACGCGTTGCCATCGCGCGCGCGGTTATCGGCCGCCCGGCTCTGCTTCTGGCTGACGAGCCGACCGGCAACGTTGATGACCGGATCGCCATGCGGCTGTTATATCTTTTTGAAGAACTGAACAAACTTGGCACCACAGTGCTGATCGCCACCCATAACCGGCAACTTGTGCGTCGCTTTGGCCATAATCAATGGCTGCTTGAGGCTGGCACCCTGCACGACATCACGCATAGCGCGTAACCGACCAAACCGACGGCAACTGGCTCAGACAGGACCCAAAATCGATCATGGCTTTTCGTTCGCAACCGTCACATCTGCCACTTGATAGCGACTCATCGACGCGCTTCTTGCCAAGCATCGTCGCATTGATGGTGGCCTTACTGACGTTTTCGATCGTTGGCCTGGCGGCCCTGCATGACAGTGTCGGCAAATGGTCCGGTCAGATCGAAGGCAGCCTTTCGATACAGGTTCCCCCGACCGGCATGGCGGATCGCGACACCGAAGAACGCGAACAGGCTTTGCAGGCAACCGTTGACGATATTATCGAACAGCTCGCCGACATGCCCGGCATCTCCCGGATCGAGGAACTCAGCCCCGAAACCATGTCGGCCCTTCTTGAACCGTGGCTTGGCCCCGATGAAATCGTCAGCGAATTACCAATCCCGCGCATTATCGAAATCACCCCGGAAACCGGGTTTAATTTCGATATGCTTGAACGCCGTCTGGGTGAAATCGCCCCCGAAGCCGTTCTGGATGATCATCGCATCTGGATAGAACGGATTGCCGATGTTGCCTTTTCGGTGGAACTGGCATTGATGGCGTTAATCGTCGTGCTGTTTGGGGCAACCATGCTGTCGGTTGTTTTTGCCACACGTTCGGGTCTTTCAATCCATCGGACGATCATTGAATTGCTGCATCTGATCGGGGCACAGGATTCCTATATCGCGGGCCAGTTTGCCCGCCATAACCTGCGGCTGGCATTTTTCGGGGCATTGATCGGCCTTCTGATCGCCCTGCCGGTTTCGGGTGTGATCGCGTGGCTTGGCATGCGGGCGGGATGGCCTATCCCGACACTGGTTTTCAGCCCGCTTTTCATCGGCATCATCATCGCCATTCCGTTCGTGGTCGCCGGTGTCGCACAGATGACGGCCAAAAGAACTGTGCTGCGTGTCTTGCGCAGAATGTTGTAACCTGCCTCACTCCTCCGTATAGTCGGCCTGCAGCGTCGTGATCATTTACTGTTTCGGATCATGACCTTGTCCCAAAAGGAGAGCCCTGTCGCATGCCAGCGTCCCGTCAGGCCCAATCATATGAATAGGCCGCCCCTTTCCGTTCAGCACCGACGACGCTTTCGCCGGTTCCGGTTTTTGCTATCGACCCTGATCCTGCTGGGGCTGGTCTGGGCGGGTGGGTTTATCTGGTATGTCGACATCATTCCAACTGCGGTTGATGAACCTGATCGCAAGACTGACGCCATCGTTGTTCTGACCGGTGGCAGTGAACGGCTTTCGGAAGGGCGCCGTCTTCTGACCCGCCAGCTTGCCAGAAAGCTGTTTATTTCCGGCGTCTATCGCGGGGTTGAAGTCGACGAGCTTCTATCGGCGGGCAAAGCCGATCCCCGGCTGGTTTCATGCTGTGTGGTTCTGGGTCATGTTGCGGAAAACACCCGCGGCAATGCGCAGGAAACGGCGGTTTGGGTGTATGAGGAAGGCTATAAAAGCCTGCGCATCGTCACGGCAAACTATCACATGCCGAGGTCGCTTCTGGAATTTCGCAGCCTGATGCCCGATGTCGAAATCATCGCCCACCCGGTGTTCCCCGATAACGTCAAGGTCGATAGCTGGTGGCGGTGGCCGGGGAGCGCCAGCCTGATCGCAAGCGAATATAACAAATTCCTGTTTGCCAGCCTCAGGAACTATATCCTGCGGCTGCTGCCAGACGGTGATCGCGCCAACCTGCATGGCCCCGCCCCGACACCAGAACCTTCCGGACAGGATTATTCCGCATCAAATCGCCTGGCACAGAAATCGGGTTGAAGATACAGCGTTTCACTCGTGTCGTATAACTGTTACAAACCCTTTGACTAAGTGTTTGAAGGATCTGTCTGCATGAGAGCCCTGCGCGCGTTTTTGTTTAACGTGTTGTTTTTCGCCGGTACAACAGCACTTTGCATTTGTATGGTTCCCCTGATGCCGTTTGGTCGCAAGGCCAATCAGCTTGTTGGACATATGTGGTGTCATTTGACGCAAGGCGCGTTGGCCATCTCTGTTGGCATGTATAAACGTATTCGCGGCCTTGAAAACCTGCCCAAAGGCCCCTGTATTCTGGTTGCCAAACATCAGTCTGCGTGGGAAACCCTGACCTTTCACACGGTCGTGCCTGACCCGGCCTATATCCTGAAAAAGGAACTGACCCGCATTCCGTTGATGGGGCAGTTCCTGTTGTTTTCCGGGCAGATTGCGGTCGACAGATCGGCTGGATCATCCGCCCTGAAAGACATGATCAAGGGTGCCGAACGTGCGCTTGAGGAGGGCAGGCAGATCGTAATCTTCCCCGAAGGAACCCGCACACCGCCCGGTTCGGATCGGCCGTATCATCCTGGGATTTATGCGCTATACAAGGCGTTCCCCAATACGCCGGTCATTCCGGTTGCCATCAATTCCGGCATGTTCTGGGGACGTCACAGCTTCATGAAATACGGTGGCGAGGTCACCATGGAATTCCTGCCCGCGATTGAGCCGGATCTGGATCGCAAAACATTTATGAAAACGATCAAAAGCAGGATTGATGACCGCACGCGGGAACTTGAACGCGAAGCACAGGCGGAGTTTAATCTGCCGACCCTGACATCACGTGACGTCGAGATCGAGGAAGCCCGCGAAAAAGCCGAAGCCGAACAGCAGGAAGCCAAAACCGCGATTCCGATGAAATCCGTCGACCAGGAAAAAACACCTTCCTGATCATACGGATCGTTCGAACACCCAAAAGGCCGGAGTTTGATCCGGCCTTTTCGATTCTATCCGTCCGGCAGCTTTTATGCTTTCCGGCGTGTCGCCTGCCAGATGCCAAAGGCAATCAATGTGATCCCGCCCAGATGGTAAATATGCAGTTCCTCGCCCAAAAAGATGATGGCAAGGATGCTGGCAAAAACCGGCATCAGATACAGAAACACACCGGCATTTGCCGGGCCGACAACCGCAACCCCCTTGTTCCAGAACAGATAGCCCAAAAAAGCGGGCCCCGCGCCGATATAGAAAATCTTGAGCATATCGGGCCATGCCGGATCAAGATGGGTAAAGAACGGTTCGCCGCGAACAGTCACCGACCAGATATAAAGCGGAGTCAGGAACACCAACCCGATCAGGGCCGAAACAAACACGAGGCTTAGTGGATGCACGCCCTTGGGGGCGCGTTTCAAAAGCATCGAGTATGCCGCCCAGACCATTGCTGAAATCATCGCAAACAGATCGCCCGAGACAAAGTTCATCTCGGCAAAGACCGAAAAGTCGCCTTTGGCAATGATCACCGCCGTCCCGACACCGGCAATCAGCACACCGGCCCACTGGCCAAGCCTGGGTTTATCGGCCGTAAGCACCGCTGCAAATAACAGAACCCAGACCGGGGTTGTCGCATTGAGAAGCCCGGTATTGACCGCCGTTGTGTTGTAAGCCGCCAGATAAATGACGATTGAAAACATGAAAACGCCGGTTGTTCCGATCAGGAACATCGACATTTTATGATCCGCCATCAGCCTCAGATCGCGTTTAAGGTGCGGAATACAAACCGGAAACAGTAATACGGCGGCCACAACCCAACGCCAGAATGCCAATGCTTCAAGCGGCACCGTGGCATTCACCCCGCGTGCAACGACATGGTTTGACCCCCACATCATCGCGCAGGCAACCAGCATCAGATAGGCTGCCATCATCGGTGTGTTTCCACCTTTTGACATCGTGGTGGCATTCGACATCAGATACCGGCTCCCATATTGATTTCACCGTATTCGCGGCGCACCAGATCCATCAGATCATGCAACGGCGGGTCGACAATTCCCATCTCGTCAAGATGGCAGACCGTGTTTTCAAGATATTCCAGGTTCGGGCCAATATTGCCATGTGCCGCAACAATGATTTCAACCGCCGTTCGCACCGGCAGGTTTCCGGCGAACTGTTCATGCGTTGGATCGGCGACATAGGTGTGCGCGATCACCTTGCGTCCGTCGGCAAGCTCGACCTCGACATCGGCGGGAATATAGGTGTTGGTCACCAGTTCGCGTTCATCAAGATAGGCCTTGACCAGCGGCCAGTTGTCAGGCGCGATCCGAAACGCGTTCCCGACACATTCCCCGCCGACATTCAGCCCCAGAACCAACCCCGGATTTTCCGGTGTGCCGCGATAATGATGGGAATAGATACAAAAAGACCGGTGATAGCCGCGCAGCGTCGCGCGTGCCCGTTCTTCAAATTCGAAGCCCGGACGCCACAGCAGCGATCCATATCCAAATACCCATCTTTCCTGGGGCTCAGTCAAAATTTCCTCCGGTCATGCTGGCGTTTTATGTCCGGTTCTGAACCTAGCGTTTCACCATCACCAATGCCACCCCAAGTGCGGCAATTGCAAATCCGGCAAAGCCGAGCATGCCCAGATGTTCATCAAAAAGCAGCCAGGCAAAGAAGGCAGCCGTGGGCGGGACAAGGTAAAACATGCTTGCAACCCGGGTTGCCTCGCCCTGCTTGATCAAAACCATCAGAAGCATGATCGCCCCGATTGACAACACCAGAACCAGCCACGCCATCGCAAGAATGAAGTTCATGCTCCATTCGATCACCAAGGGTTCCTTGATCAGGGCAACCACCCCGACAAAGGCCGCGGCGGCAACATACTGGATGGCCGTACCGCTCATCAGGTCCATGCCCGTGCAGAACCGCTTCTGATAAAGCGTCCCCGCCGTCATGCCAAACAGCGCCATAATGGCAAGCCCGATGCCAAAGGCCGTAATACCGATCCCGTCACCGATTTTGGGCACCAGCACCAACGCCACACCGATCAGGCCAAGAACAAGCCCCGCCCACTGGCGTCCACTGACACGTTCCCCAAGAAGGGCACCGACGACCGATGCGGTCACGACCGGCTGCAATCCGACGATCAAGGCTGCCAAGCCCGACGGAAGTCCCGTATCAATTGCCCAGAAAACACCGCCCAGATAAATCCCGTGCACAAGAACACCGGTCGTGCTGATATGGGCAACCTGCCGCCAGCTTTTGGGCCATTTGGCACCTAGCAACGAAATCACCGGCACCATCAGAACAATCACAATGGCGAAACGGGCAAACAGAAAGGTAAATGGGTCGGCATAGGGAAGTCCGAACTTTGCGCCAACAAAGCCCGTGCTCCAGAGGAACACAAACACGAACGGCATAATCCGTGCAAAAGCCGGATGATCGGTGGCAGGCATGACGTTCCCCTTTTTCCGGCGAAAGATGCTGTTTGGGGCGCATCTTTCCACCCGACGACGGCCTGCCATTTGCAAACCGTGAATTGATTATTTATCGGTCTTGTTTTTGCCCTTGGCGTCGCTTTGGCGGTCTTCACCTTCGGCCGAGAAATTGGTGAAATACTGCCCGGCATCGACAATACCACGGCGGATTTCACGCGTACGGCTGAACAGGTCGAACAGTTTTTCGCCCTCGCCCCAGCGGATCGCGCGTTGCAACGCCATCAAATCTTCCTGAAAACGGCCAAGAACCTCAAGGACCGCTTCGCGGTTGTTCAAAAACACGTCGCGCCACATCGTCGGGTCGGATGCGGCAATACGGGTGAAATCACGGAAACCCGATGCGGAAAACTTGATGACTTCCTGACGCAGTGCATCTTCAAGATCGGTTGCCGTCCCGACGATGGTATAGGCGATCAGATGCGGCAGATGCGATGTGATGCCAAGAATGCGATCATGATGATCGGCATCCATGCACTCAACCTTCATGCCACATGCTTCCCAAAGGGCCTGCACGCGCGCGGTCGCACTTTCCTTTTCACCGGGAACCGGGGTCAGGATGCACCACCGGCCTTCGAACAGTTCGGGAAAACCTGAATCCGGTCCGGAATGTTCGGTCCCGGCCAAAGGATGACCCGGCACGAACGAGACGCCTTCGTCAAGATGCGGCGCAATGTCACGAATGACCGCCTGTTTGACCGACCCGACGTCGGAAACAATCGCACCCTTTTTAAGTTTTCCGGCAAGCTGTGCGCCGATGGCTTCATTGGCCCCCACCGGCGCACAGATCATCACCAGATCGGCATCCTTAACCGCTTCCTTGATGTCGCAATAAGCTTCATCGGCAATACCCAGTTCAAGCACCCGGTCACGGGTGGCTTCGGAACGCACGGCACAGGTGATTTTTTTCGCCAGACCGTCGCGCAGGATACGACGGGCAAGTGACGAGCCAATCAGCCCCATGCCGATAAAGGCAACGGTATCAAAAAGCGGTTCGGATGCGGTGTTGGTCATTTTACCTGTTCACAAAGTCTTTGATCGCCTGAAGGCAGATTTCCATTTCTTCCTTCGTACCGATGGAAATACGCAACATCTGCGGCAGGCCATAAGCACCGATTTTGCGTGGGATAACGCCCTGTGCCATCATGAAATCATTGGCAGCATCGGCGTTTTTGCCTTCTTCCTTGGGGAATTCGACCAGAACAAAGTTGCCATAGCTCGGATGGGCGATCAGCCCGTCAATCGCGTTCACCTGATCGCGGAACCACGCCAGTGTTTCGGCATTGTGACGCACGCAGGCATTGACGAATTCATCATC
The DNA here is from genome assembly GCF_000300235.2 of Thalassospira xiamenensis M-5 = DSM 17429. NCBI lineage: Bacteria > Pseudomonadati > Pseudomonadota > Alphaproteobacteria > Rhodospirillales > Thalassospiraceae > Thalassospira > Thalassospira xiamenensis. Next base: position 3,876,624 of record NZ_CP004388.1, read on the forward strand.
ATCAAGTGCCGCAAGACCGGCTTCCTGTGTCGGAAGGGCCACGTTAAACGGATTGCGCAGGCGTTGCAGAACATCGGCAATATCAACCGGCGCATAGCACCAGCCAAGGCGAATGCCACCAAGACCATAAATCTTGGAAAAGGTGCGGGTCATGACGGTATTTTTACCGGCACGCACCAGTTCTTCACCGGCGGAATAATCTTCCTGACCAGTCATGAATTCGGCATACGCCGCATCAACGACCAGAACGATATCTTCGCGCAAACCATCACGCAGGCGTTTCATTTCCGCATCATTGATGTAGGTGCCCGTTGGATTGTTCGGGTTCGCGACAAAAACGATTTTTGTTTTTTCGGTCACAGCCGCCAGCAACGCATCAACGCTGGTAGTCATATTGGTTTCGGCCGCAGTCACCGGAACCGCACCGACACCCTTGGCCGCAATCGGATACATCAGGAAGCCATGCTGCGAATACAGCACTTCATCCCCCGGACCCGCATAGGCACGGATCAGAAGGGTGATCAACTCGTCCGAGCCGGCACCGCAGACAATCTGATCGGCTTCAATATTGTATTTCTCGGCCAGCTTGTTGCGAAGCGCCTCGCAACCGCCATCGGGATAGCGATGCAGCTTTTCAGCCGCCTTGCGGAGCGCCTCGATGGCCTTGGGGCTCGGGCCAAGCGCGCCTTCGTTCGATGAAAGCTTGATCACGCGGGTTGCACCATCGGTGCGCGACTTGCCGCCAACATAAGGCGCAATATCAAGAATGCCGGGACGTGGGGTGGGCGCAGACATTTCTTAGTTTCTCCCAGTGGGCAGGGCCGGTGACAATCAACCGACCGGTATTATCAACTCAGCGCGTCTTCAGGAATCGGCACGCCATAGGCACCGACAACACTGAGCCCTTCGGGATCAAGTCCCTGATCGGTCAGTGCACGTTGAAACGCTTCGGCGCGATTACAAAAGAATCCCGGCACATCAACAAGAACAAAACGCCGATCACCGGTTTCATCGGCAGAAAAGCCAAGGATTGCCGATCCATCGATGCCATTCGCAATTTTTTTGCGCGCCGTATCCATCGAAATCTCGTTTGGCAGGCTGACGATAAACAGCGTGCGATCATCACCGCTTTCTTCAAGCTCGATTGCCGCAAGGACAAATCCTTCGGTCTGCTCACCCCGTCCGACCGGACGTCCGCCAAATGGCAGTTTCGAGACAATGCGCACCGGGCTGTCATCGGACAACAAGGTCCACCATGGCTGTGCTTCGCCCAGTTCGGGTTTCGGGAACACACCGACCGCCGCGCGCCCTTCTTCAAGGGCATAAAATGCTTCGCGCGGTGTATCGAATTCGACGATTTCGTTCAGGCAGCCAAAGTTAAGGCGCGCAAGTTCCCAGCAATCCACCCCGTCGGCATTGCGGCAAAGGGCGACTGTATAAGGCGCTTCAAGGCGCGTTCCGGCAGCGATCATTTCGCGCCAGATCTGGATCAGGGCCGTTTTCGGAAAGGCACCATCGTGACGATCAACCAGTGTACGCATGATACGGGCTTCACGTGCCGGACGATACGGCACCTTGACCTTGCCACCGGCCGCAATCACCCGGTCCTTATAGGCCCCGACTGCCTGCACAACCTTGGTACGCCGAATGATCAGGGATTGCAGTGCCTGATCGATATCATCGATTTCCGCCCTCAGCCCGTTCAGGTCAAGATTTGCTAAATTTTCGTCGCTTTGCGCCATGATCCGCTCTTTTGTCAAACGGGGCCCAGTATTAGGACAGGGCAACCGAAAAGCAAAGAAAAGATTGACTAAATCCCGGTCTATTCCTAGCTAGAACAGGCTTGTTTTCTTTGATGCCAAGGAACAGCCAGCCCTGCCTGCAACAAAAACAACCTAATCCAAGGGAAACGGACATTCATGTCGACCGCCGCCAGCACAAATCAGCGCAGCAAACTTCCCGGCCATCACATGGTCCTTGGGGAAACGGAAAAGCTGCGTCTTGATAGCGGCATCGAATTCGGGCCGTTCACTATTGCCTATCAGACATATGGTGAACTTAACGCCGACAAGACCAACGCCATTCTGGTGTGCCACGCCTTGACCGGCGATCAGTATGTCGCCGATGAAGTCCACCCGATCACCGGCAAGGAAGGCTGGTGGCGTGAAATCGTCGGGCCGGGCAAAATCATCGATACCAACAAATATTTCGTCATTTGTTCGAACGTGATTGGCGGTTGCCTGGGAAGCACCGGGCCCAAGGAAATCAACCCGGCTACCGGCAAGCCCTGGGGCCTTGATTTCCCGGTGATCACGATTGCCGATATGGTGCGTGCGCAGACCATGCTGATCGATGCATTGGGCATCGATACCCTGTTTGCGGTTATTGGCGGCTCGATGGGCGGCATGCAGGTTCTTGAATGGTGCAAAAGCTATTCCCATCGCGTTTTTGCCGCCGCGCCGATTGCAACCAGCTTCCGCCATTCGGCGCAAAACATTGCGTTTCACGAAGTCGGGCGTCAGGCGGTCATGGCCGATCCGGACTGGTGCGGGGGCAATTACCTGCTTGAAGGCAAAAAGCCTTCCCGCGGGCTGGCCGTGGCGCGGATGACCGCGCACATCACCTATCTGTCGCAACCGGCCCTGCATCGCAAATTCGGCCGCAAGCTTCAGAACCGCGGCGCGATTACCTATAGCTTCGATCATGATTTCCAGATCGAAAGCTATTTGCGCCATCAGGGCAAAAGCTTCGTCGACCGGTTTGATGCCAACAGCTATCTCTATATCACGCGGGCGATGGATTATTTCGATCTGTCCGCCGATGCCGAAGGCCGCCTTGGCGAAGCCTTCGTTGGCTGCAAAACCCGTTTCTGCGTCATTTCGTTTTCCAGCGACTGGTGCTTTACCACCGCCGAAAGCCGCCAGCTTGCCCATGCACTGAATGCGTCGTCATGCAATGTCAGTTGTGTGGAAATCGAAAGCGACAAGGGGCATGATGCCTTCCTGCTCGACGAGCCGGATTTCCATATGGTGTTAAGCGGCTTTATCGAGGGCGCTGCTGAAATCCGGGGATTGAAATAGGTTATGAATCATTCTTTACCAAACGCGACCAGCGTTATCCCTAATGACCGTATTCGTGTCGATCTGCAACTGATTGCCGATATGGTCGAACCGGGTACGCGCGTGCTTGATATCGGGTGCGGCGATGGTGAATTGCTGGGTTATCTGACGCGTAGCAAGGATGTCGACGGTCGCGGGCTTGAACTTTCCAACGAGGGGGTGCGCAATTGCGTGGCACAGGGTCTTCCGGTGATGCAGGGCGATGCGGATCGTGATCTTGGCGATTATCCCGACGGGGCGTTTGATTACGCCATCCTCAGCCAGACATTGCAGGCGACCAATCGCCCGAAACAGGTTCTGAGCGAACTGCTTCGCATCGGTCAGAAGGCCATCGTTTCCTTCCCGAATTTCGGTCACTGGCGTGCGCGGTTTGATTTGATGTTCCGCGGGCGCATGCCCCAAAACCCGAACCTGCCGATCATGTGGTACGAAACCCCGAACATCCATTTTTGTACCGTCCGGGATTTTGTGGCCCTTTGTGATGAATGCGGCTTTAAGATCGAACGGTCAATGGTGCTGAATGAAAGCGGATCAAAAGTCAGTCTGGATAGCCATTCACGGCTTGCCAATTTCTTTGGCAATCAGGCGCTTTTCATGCTGAGCAAGTAGTTCCTGCCAACGCCTTTGTCATTTTTGCCATCACAATTGCCCCCCATCCACGTCAGATGACGAGCATGATCACGTGATGGGGACGTTATGGCAGTTTCATCGATCTACCAATTCACACGCAAGGCAGTTCTGATTATTGGCATCGGGCTCTTGGCCGCCTGTTCGCAAAAGGCCGAAACCCTGAAAATCACGGTCACCCAGTTTGGCAGCGCGACCGAGGATGCCTTTGATGCCTATGGCACGGCACAGACCGCGCAATTTGCGCCATCGCCAAAATCGCAAAACGCCCGGCAATCGGAATTCATCGCGAATATGGAAGCCTTCACAGGCAAGGTGACGCCATCCAATCTGCCCACCCTGCTTGATCCGGATGCGGTTAAAATCGATCCGAATGTTGCGCAACAATGGCAAAAGACACTGGCCAGCCTGCGAAACCAGTATCAGCAATTTGTCGCGATTTTCGATCAGATCGAAGCCGGATCGGCACTTGGGGCATCGGCCGTAACGGATACCGGTCCGATCCTTGAAAAACTACGCAATCAGCTTGACGCCATCACCAGCGATCTGGCCAAAGACCCGCCGCAATTTCTGGTGCGCCGTGACACACTGATTGCCGATTTGAACAAAATCCGTTCCGAACCGAACGATGATGACGATGCCAAATCACTGCGTCTGCAAATCTGGTGGCAGGATTGGAACGCTTTGATGGCCGAAGAAAAACTGCTTCAGGCACATACATTGCGCAGTTTCATGGCGGCATCTGCGTTAGGCAGACATTTGCAAACGCAGATCGATAATTACGCCAAGCTGGATGTAAATGCCCTGATCGGGGCTGCCGAACAAGGCATAACACTGGCCGGAAAAGTGCGCAGCCTGTCCCCAACGGAACTTGTCGCCGAGGGCCGCAATCTGTTTGAGACCGCAACCGGCAGCACAACAGCCACACCGGCACAATAGGGAGATTCCCATGAACAATCTTGATGAATTGATCCGTGCGGCCAAAAACAGCTTTGTTGAAATTGACGCAGCCTATCAGGCAGCCGACATCAACGAAAAACTCGTGATGGCCGAAACGCGCAACAAGGCCGCCGATCAGCTTATAGCGCTTCAGGCCAAGAGACTGATCCGGAATGCATCGGCAATTACCGATGCGGATATAACCGAGATGAAAAGCCTTAAAGACCGGGTCGACGATGCCGCCCAAATCCAGACAGCCCTGCTGCAATTTGTCGGGTTGCTGGCAAAATTTGTCGGTTAATCCGTGTTCCAGCGCTCGGCATCGGCATCGTCCGATGCCTTCGCTGTGACCCAGTGATCGCCTTTGGGGGTTTGTTCGCGTTTCCAAAAGGGTGCACGGGTTTTAAGGAAATCCATGATGAAGTCGCAGGCTTCGAACGCGGCGCGACGATGGGCCGACAACGTGATCACCAGGACAATCCGTTCACCGGGCAACATACGCCCGAACCGATGCACAATCCGCACATCATCAAGCGGCCAGCGTCTGGCGGCCTCGTCTACGATATTTTCAAGTTCGCGTTCGGTCATCCCCGGATAGTGATCAAGGGTCAGAGCCGAAACCTGATCACCGCCATGAATATCACGCACCAGTCCGACGAAACTGACCGCCGCCCCGATATCGGTACGGCCATCGGTCAGGGCTGCCAGTTCGGCGCCCGGATCAAAATCGTTTTCCTGAACGGATACGCGTGCCATGCGGAACCTTATCCTATGCAGCCCTTAGTCGAGATGCTTAAGCCCGGTGCGAAGATAGATATACCCGGTCTGAACCGTCACCAGCCCGGCAATCCATAACAGGATATCACCAATCAGGATCGACGGGATCATGTCCGGCGACGCATCGCCAACCAGAAGAAACCCGATGGCAAGGATTTGCGCCGTGGTTTTCCATTTCGCAAGCACCGTCACCGGCAGCGGTACTTTCAGTTCGGCCAGATGTTCGCGCAGGCCCGACACCATGATTTCCCGGCACATGATGATCACAGCCGGCAAAACAGCCAGACCGGAAATACGTTCAAACGCCACCATCATCATCAGGGCGGCGGCAACCAGAAGCTTGTCCGCGATGGGATCAAGGAACCGGCCAAGCGGCGAAACAACATTCATGCTGCGCGCAAGGTAACCATCAAAAAAGTCCGTTACCCCGGCAAAGGCAAACAGCACAAACCCGATCCAGTTGCCAATCGGCCCGTTGATATAGAAGGACGCGACCAATGCCGGAATCACGATGATGCGCGACAAGGTCAGCAGATTGGGAATCTGGTTTTTCATAAGGGGCCTGTTTGCGGATATGTGCGGCAGTAATAAAATTTCGGATGACCTGTTATGAGCCAAACCGCACAATTATTAAAGTCTTGAATATATGACAACAAGGGCGATGTTTCAGATGTCAAACAACCGAAACATCGCCCTTGCGTTTCAAACGCCTCAGTCTGCGGGGGCCTCGGATGATTTGCGACCAATGCTGAGCAACTGGTAAAGAATGATTGCCGCAAGCGTCGCCGTGCCGATCCCGCCAATCGCGAAACCACCAAATTGCACCGTGAAGTCGCCGCCCCCGAAAATAAGGGTAATACCAACGGTGAACAGATTGCGCGGATCGGAAAAATCGACCCGGTTATCCACCCAAAGGCGCACCATTGCCGCCGCAATAAGTCCAAATACCGCAACACCAAGCCCACCCAGAACCGGCCCCGGGATGGTATGGAGCAACGCCCCGAATTTCGGCGAAAAGCCGAGTAAAATCGCAATTACCGCCGCAATCACAAAGATCAGGGTCGAAAACACGCGCGTTACCGCCATGACACCCATGTTTTCAACATAGGTGGTCACCCCCGTACCGCCACCCGACCCGGCCAGCATGGTTGCCAGACCATCTCCGACAAAGCCGCGCCCGATATAACGGTCCATATTCTGTTTGGTCATGCCACCAATCGCCTTGATATGACCGAGGTTTTCCGCCACCAGAATGAAGGCCACCGGAGCGATCATGAACATTGCCGAACTTTCAAAGCGCGGCGTGACAAAGGATGGCATGCCAAACCACGCTGCCTGCGAGAGTTCTGTAAAGTCAATCGCTGGCATCAGGCCAAACCCGTTCCCCAACACCAGAACCAGCACATAACCCGCCAGAATCCCGATCAGAATCGAAACACGGCGCACTGAAACCGGCGCATAGACAGAAACCATCGCCACCGACAGCAATGTCAGAAGCGCCACCAGCATATGCATGTTATCGCCGGAAATACCGTTGATCCCGACGGGTGCCAGATTAAGACCGATGGCCGCCCCCACCGCCCCCGTCACCGCAGGCGGCATCAGTTTTTCAACCCAGCCCGTCCCGGTTGCCATGACGATCAAACCAATCACGACATAAAGTGCACCCGCCGCAATAATACCGCCAAGCGCGCCACCGATATCCGGGTTGGGGCCAGATCCGGCATAGCCGGTCGCGGCAATCACAACGGCGATAAAGGCAAAGGAAGATCCCAGATAGCTGGGCACACGCCCCGCCGTGCAGATAAAGAAGATCAGCGTGCCGATCCCCGAAAACAGGATCGCAAGGTTCGGATCAAACCCCATCAGAAGCGGGCCAAGAATGGTGGCACCCGACATGGCGACAAGGTGCTGCAAGCCCATCGGGAACATTGCCCCCCACGGCAGACGTTCGTCAGGCATGACGGTAGAAGACCGGGTCAGAGACCAGGAAGGAAAATATCGCATCGGTTTCCTTAAGCTGACTTTTAGACGTTACCCCAGTAACGCACTCTGCCCGATCAGCATGGCGCGTTATCAAACCGCGTCGGGTATCGCGCCCTGACCGGCAAAAAGCAAGATGCCTGCCGCAGGTTTTTTATTCCGTGTCATGAAAATGATCGTAAATCTTGCGGGCAAGGGCGGCACTGATGCCATCCACCGCCTCAAGATCGGTTAAACCGGCATCCGCCACGCCGCGCGCCGATCCGAAATGATGCAGCAACGCCTTTTTGCGTGCCCCACCCACGCCGGGCACATTATCAAGAACGCTTTTGCCGATCTGCTTGGACCGTTTGGCGCGATGCGTGCCAATCGCCCAACGGTGCGCTTCATCGCGCAAACGCTGGATGAAATATAAAACCGGATCCTGCATATCAAGACGCACGGGCGGTTTTCCGGGGATATGCAGCACTTCCTTGCCCGCATTGCGATCAACACCCTTGGCAACGCCGACAAGCATCACGTCTTCGATCCCAAGGTCTTCAAGCACTTCGCGGGCCACGCCAAGCTGCCCCAAGCCACCATCGATCAGGCAAAGGTCCGGCCATGTGCCGTTTTCCCGGTCCGGGTCTTCCTTTTGCGCACGCGCAAAACGCCTGGTCAGAACTTCGCGCATCATGGCAAAATCATCACCCGGCGCGATATCGCCCTTGATATTGAATTTGCGATAGGCACTTTTCATAAACCCCTCAGGTCCGGCAACGATCATGCCGCCCACCATGTTGGTGCCCTGAATATGACTGTTATCGTAAACCTCTATCCGTTCTGGCGTGCCGTCCAGTTCGAGTTTATCGGCCAGATCTTCCAGCAATTTGCGTTGCGAAGCACTTTCGGCCATGCGCCGCCCCAGCGCGTCCTTGGCATTGGTCAACGCATGTTCAACAAGCTTGCGTCGACCGCCACGCTTGGGCACCTGCAAGGTAATCTTACGGTTATTATTGATCGACAATGCGGTTTCGACCAGTTCCTGACCTTCGATCTCATGCGATAGCAGCACCTGTTTCGGGGCCGGTTTATCGGCATAGAACTGCCCGACAAAGGCCGACAGGATTTCGGCAATTTCCGCCCCCTGTTCATGGCGCGGGAAATAGGACCGGTTGCCATAGTTAGAGCCCGAGCGGAAGAAGAAGACCTGAACACAGCTTTGCCCGCCTTCGTGATGCAGGGCGATCACATCGGCCTCTTCAACGCCTTCCAGATTGATGTCCTGATGCGACCTGATCTGGCTTAACGCACGGATACGATCGCGATACATCGCCGCCTGCTCGAAATCCATCCGTTCAGACGCGGCAAGCATGTCGGCTTCAAGCTGCTTGAGGATTTTCTGGCTGCGCCCGGTCAGGAAGTCACGGCAGATATCGACAAGCGCGTCATATTCGGCTTTGGCAACCCGATCCACACACGGCGCGGAACAGCGTTTGATTTGATACAGCAAACACGGACGCGACCGGTTGGAAAATACGGCATCCGTGCAGGAGCGCAGCAAAAAGGCACGCTGCAAATGGTTGATCGTGTTGTTCACCGCCCAAGCGGACGCAAACGGACCAAAGCAACTGCCATCCTTGGCCCGTGCCCCGCGATGTTTGACGATGCGCGGATAATCATGATCCTCGGTGATCAGGATATAGGGGAAACTTTTGTCATCGCGCAGAAGGATGTTGTAACGCGGTTTAAGCTTCTTGATCAGGTTGGATTCAAGAAGAAGCGCCTCGGCTTCGGTGTGGGTGGTGATGATTTCCATCCGCACGGTCTGTGCGACCATACGGGCAATCCGTATCGGCAACTGCATCAGACGGGTATAGGCCACCACGCGCTTTTTAAGGTTCTTGGCCTTGCCGACATAAAGAACCCGGTCCTTGTCATCAATCATGCGATAGACACCGGCCGATCCCGGCATGGTTTTCAGCGCATGTTTGATGGCCTCGACACCGCGCGCAGCCCCCCCGTCATAATCATCGCCTTCAAGCGACAATCCGATTTCCCGAGCGGGGTTTTCGGATGGGGTTTCAGGCTTCATCAGGCGTCTCCGGCAGATTTATTAAAAATCAAAAGTTGTGACGGCTGTCACTTCTCAAAGTGGCTTCCGACAATACCCAAAAAGATTAACGTCGCAACATCACTTCACAGAATCGCAACCCAAAAAAGATGTCCACCAAGGCTGTGGATAAGTTTGTGGGTAATAGGGGGGCTCTTTGCTGCACCCCTTGAGAGTCTTAACGTTCTATGAAGTGCACATTTATTGAGCAAACAATCTAAGTTATTGTTTTTAAACACAAAAAATACTGTCAACCTGAAAACATTCGGTAATACAGGAGTCAAAAAAGAATATTTTCCTTTGATTCCATGCCCCCAGATGCTTGTGCATAAGGGAGACAGCGATTCGGCCTAGAGGAATCACAGAGTCCCCGTCCAAAACCGTTAACAAAAGTAAATTTTAAGCAGATTTACGGATGGGATCAGCGCGCGATATTAAAGCGCTCTATTTCCACTCCGACCGCGGCAACGTCGTCAAAGACATCAAGCTTTTCAACTCGGACGTTTACCTTGCGTACCCGACGATCCGCCAGGCACATATCGGCCAGTTTTTCCCCAAGGGTTTCCACAAGGTTCACATGACCGTCACGGCAAATTTCCCGCGTGCCGGTCACCAGATCTTCGTAGCTTAAAACAGTGGCAATATCGTCATTCTGGACACCCTCGCCTTCCAGAACGGCAAGGTCCAGATTGATACGCACCCGCTGCGGGGCATGTTTTTCATGATCATATACGCCAATGGATGTCTCGACGACCATGTCACGCACGAAGACACGACGCAAACTGCCGGCATGATCTGCGTAGGGCAGTGTCGTAATGTTATCGTCCTGCTTAAGGCCTGCGGTCATGGTCTGGTCTTCCTTGTGCTGCGCTTGGTGCGGCCAGATGTCCGGAACCCAAGCCCGACGCATCATTCCTCTGGCATATTCTGTTCGCCACTGGGCGCCCAATTGAGGTGCTGCCCGCCGTCAAGCGCTAACATTTGCCCGGTGATGGCTGGCGCGGCAAGGAAAAATCGTACCGCGTCGCAAATCTCTTGCGGGTTTGTCCCAATTTTCAGGGGCGTCTGATCGCATTGCTGATCGAAAACTTCCTGTGTTTGCCGGACACTAGGCAGTGCCGGGCCGGGACCAATCGCATTGACCCGGATGTGCGGCGCCAATGCCAGTGCCAGTGTCTGGGTCAGCGTCCAAAGGCCGGCCTTGGACAAGGTATAAGTCATGAAATGCGGTGTCAGATTCCAGACACGCTGATCAATCAGGTTGATGATGACGCCCTTTTGCCCGGCGGGCAGCCGCTTGGCGAAATCCTGCGACAACACAAACGGTGCGCGCAGATTGGCTTCCATATGATAGTCCCAGCCCTCACGCGTGGCGGTGCTGATATCATCATATTCAAAGGTGGATGCATTATTGATCAGCACACCAATCGGGCCAAGTGCAGCCGTTGCTTCGCGTACGACACGGCTGCTGTCTTCTTCCTTGCCAAGATCAGCGGAAATAACGCAGGCGCGACGACCAAGGGACCGGATTTCCTCGGCAAGCTGTTCCGCATCCCTGCGCGAGGAATGGCAATGAAGGGCAACATCATAACCCTGTGTCGCCAGATCAAGCGATAAAGCCCGTCCGATACGCTTGGCAGCCCCGGTTACAAGAGCCGTTTTAGGCATTTTCCCTGTCATCTGGTTTCCATCCCGTTCATCAAGATGCGCCCCTTCCCGGGGAAGGCAGCCCCCTTAAATATCGGCCGCCGTCATTTATGTTTGGTCATTCCGGAACTTACAATCAAACCCGCCAGCCGGTCCATAACCGCATTTATCGCTTCAGGCATGAAGATCAATCATGCCGTAACCAGACTCGCAACATATCCCAGATAAGCCAGAACAAAGACGATCCCGGTGATCCGCGACACTCCGCGCAGGAAATAGCCGACCACCAGCAAAAGAATGGTAACTGCCAGCATGATCCAAAGATCGGATTGCAGAATCTGGTCTGGCACGGCAATCGGCGCAATCAGCGATACACCACCGATGATCACCAGCAGGTTCAAAAGATTGGAACCAACAACATTGCCAAGTGCAACGTCGGAATGCCCGCGGAACGCCGCAACAATCGATGCCGCCAGTTCAGGAAGCGATGTTCCGAATGCGACAAGGGTCAAGCCAATGACGGCTTCGGACACACCGAACTGACGCGCGACAGAAACACCACCATCCACCAGCAGATCCGCCCCATAGGTCAAGGCGACAATCCCGATAACCGTGGCAACAATCGGCTTGAGCCAACCGCTTGGTACTTCACCGACTTCGTCGACTTCTTCTTCATGCAGGTGGCTGGCATCACCCGGGCTTTTTTTGTCATGCTGATAGGTAAAGTACCAGATCGCTGCCAGAACCAGCAGCATCACCGCCCCAGCCCAGCGTTCGACAACGCCAAACATGCAAAGCCCGATGAACAGAACGGTCCCCAGCAGCATGGTGCCGCCATCGCGTACAACCATGGTCCGCGATGCCGTAATCGGTTTTAGAATCGCTGTTGCGCCGAGGATCAAAAGAATATTGGCAATGTTAGAACCAACCACGTTCCCCATCGCGATGTCGCCCGACCCGGCAAGCGCCGCATTCAGCGACACGACAAATTCGGGGGCCGACGTCCCCGCGGCAACCACGGTCAAACCAACAATGATCTTGGAAACCCCCATCAACAGCGCCAGACCGACAGCACCGCGAACAATGAACTCACCACCGGCAGTCAAAAGCACAAGACCACCGATAATCTGCAAATAGGGGATGAACTGTTCCAATTCCGGCCTGCTCGTTTGGGGAAATTTCTGATTGTTTCATGCCCTTTTACGGGCCAGCGGAACATGGCATTGCGAACGCAGAATAGCAAGCTGCGTCGTCCCGTCGTAATACCATTCGTCACATCGGTGTGATGCGGTTCCCACACTGGCACGCATACCGAAAGCAATCGTCGCGGTCGCCTGCTCTTAAGACGTGTCATCCATCACAGATGCCCTCTCATACGCGAAATTTCCATAGAAATCATAGGGGTATTTCCGCTATCCTGATTTGAACGACTTCCTTTACACGCCTATCTGCGCCGGACGCATAATCCATCATGTCACACAGCGTTCTTTTCGAGCTGTTCCTTGTCCTGACCGCCGCGGTGATTGCCGTCCCGCTGGCACAGAAATTACGTGCGAACTCGATCATCGGTTTCCTGATCGGCGGCTTTTGCATCGGCCCTTTCGGTTTTGGCCTGATCAGTGACCGCGAAGACATTTCAACCGTCGCCGAGCTTGGCATTGTCTTTCTGCTGTTCATGATCGGTCTTGAATTGTCGCGCGAACGCTTGCGCGTGATTGGGGGCCGGTTCGCGACCCTTGGTTTCCTGCAGATCGGCGTCACGATGGCCGTGATGTTCGGTGTATTGCTGCTGATTAATTACGATATGCCCGCCTCTATCGTAATTGCCGGGGCACTGGCCCTGTCATCAACAGCCATTATCCTTAAACAGCTTTCCGATGAGCGCCAGTTGCACACACGTTTCGGGCGTGCAGCCCTTGCCATCCTGCTGTTGCAGGACGTTGCGGTTGGTCCCTTCCTGATCATGGTGCAGGCCGCTGGCAATGCCGGGAGCGAAACCAGCCCCTGGATCAGCGCACTAAGCGGTGTGGGGGCGGTTGCTGTATTGTTGCTGACCGGTCGTTATCTGCTGCCGCGACTCTTTCGGTATATTGCGGCTCTTAAAAACCCGGAACTTTTTGCAATCGGGACCCTGTTTGTCGTTCTGGCTGCCAGCACATTGACCGAAGCCGCGGGCCTTTCAATGGCGCTTGGTGCCTTTATCGCCGGGGTAATGTTGGCCGAGACCGAATTCCGCCATCAGATCGAAGCCGACATTTCGCCATTTCGCGGTGTTTTCCTGTCGCTGTTCTTCATGTCTGTGGGAATGTCGGTCAATGCCAATGTGGTCATCGGTCAGGCCGGAACGATCATTTTGTGGCTGATCGGGCTTCTGGTCATAAAGGCAGCGGTTCTTTTCGGATTGTCCCTGCTGATCGGCTTTAACCGTGCATCTTCAATCCGGGTCGCCATGAGCCTGGCCGCCGGTGGTGAATTCGCCTTCGTCATGCTTGCACTGGCATCGCAGAACGGGGCGGTTCCGATTGACATCGCCGTGATGCTGATCCCGGTGGTTGCGATTTCGATGGGTCTGACGCCGACTTTGATTTCGCTCGGCCATCGCATCGAACAGAAGCTTCATCCCAAGGAAACCGATCAGCTAAGCGAGATTTCGGATGAAACCGACGGCATTCAGAAACATGTTCTGGTAATTGGTTGCGGGCGCGTCGGCCGGGTTCTGGCCCGTCTGCTGCGCACCAAGGAAATCCCGTTTATCGTTCTGGAATCCGATGCCCAACAGGTTTCGCGTGGCCGAGCCGAAGGTCTGCCGGTTTATTTTGCCGATGGGTCCCGACCGGAAACATTTCGTGCCGCCCATACCGAACAGGCCCATATTGCCGCCGTTGCCATGGGCAACCCGCACGCAACCGAAAAGACCGTCGCCTTGCTGCGACAGCATTATCCACATCTGAAAATCTTTGCCCGTGCCCAGGACATCACCCATATCGGTCCGCTGTCACGCAGTGGTGCCGATGCGGCCATCCCAGAGGTACTTGAAACCGGTTTACGCCTGTCCGATCACGTTCTGGCGGCCTGCGATATCCCGCAGGAAGATATCGATATCGAAATAGCCAAGTTCCGGCGTGCCGATATGCTGCTGATGAACGAACTTGCCCCGCGCACCGCGCGCCAAAAAACCGAAGACCAGGCACAAAAAACTGCCAAACCGGCAAAATCCAGGAAAAGCACCTGAAACGCAAAGACCCCCATCACAATAATGGGGGTCTTTCGTTTCGTCTTCCGGAATAACCGCAATCAGGCGGCTTCGACATCCAGTGCATAACCCGCGGCACGAACCGTGCGGATCACATCGCGCGTTCCCTTGACGTCATTCAATGCCTTTCGCAGACGACGAATGTGAACATCAACCGTGCGGGTTTCGACATAGATATTCGGCCCCCAAACCGCATTCAGAAGCTGCTCGCGCGAGAAAACCCGCCCCGGATGTTCCAGGAAATAACGCAGCAGACGGAATTCGGTCGGGCCAAGATGGATAGCCTTGCCGTTACGACTGACACGATGGGCGGCCAGATCCATTTCGATATCGGAATAGATCAACTGCCCTTGTGGTTGCGCCGGACCGGATCGACGCAGAAGTGCGCGAATACGGGCCAGCAATTCACCAATCGCAAACGGCTTGGTCACATAATCGTCGGCCCCGGTATCAAGGCCGCGGATGCGGTCACCTTCTTCACCACGCGCCGTGACCATGATCACCGGCAAATCCCGGCTTTCAGGCTTCCGGCGGATCTGGCGGCAAACCTCGATCCCTGACATCACCGGCAGCATCCAGTCCAGAAGGACCAGATCGACATGGGTTTCGGCCAGAATTTTCAACGCTTCGTCACCGTCCCCGGCTTCGACAACCTGCATCCCCTCGCGTTCGAGGTTGTAGCGCAACATGGTTACGATTGCAGCTTCGTCCTCGACGATAAGAACCGTTGGGTCCATCTTCCTATGCTCCAGTGTCACTCATTCGGTTCTACGACGGCAAAGTTCGCCGCGTCATTTTTTGGCCGAGTATCCATCGGCAGGTCTTCGCCCTTGATCCGGTAATAGATCGTTTCGGCAATGTTGGTCGCATGATCGCCAATACGTTCGATATTCTTGGCGATAAACAGCAGATGGGTCGATGCCGTGATGTTACGCGGATCTTCCATCATATAGGTCAGCAGTTCACGGAACAGGGAATTGTACATATCGTCAACTTCCTGATCGCGCGCCCAGACACGCTGGGCCTTTTCCGCATCACCTTCGATATAGGCATCCAGAACGTCCTTGATGATTTCCTGGCACAGCTTGGCCATGTTCGGGATCACCTGAACCGGGCGGATCGGCGGCACCTGGTTAAGAACCTGCGCACGCTTGGCGATGTTTTTCGCCAGATCACCGATACGTTCCAGATCGTTGGACAGTTTAAGCGCGGTCACCACCTGCCGCAGGTCATCTGCCATCGGCTGACGCAGGGCCAGAAGACGAACGGCAAAATCCTGCACTTCCTGTTCCAGCGTATCGATACGGTGATCGGAAAGAATGACCTTCTCGGCCAGTTCCGAATCCCGTTTAACGATCGCACGAATGGCGGAAATCAGCTGGCTTTCGGCAAGCCCGCCCATCTGCGAAATGATGTTGTTAAGACGGGTCAGTTCTTCGTCAAACGAACTGACGATATGATGTTTCTCATCGACCATCGAAAATACTCCTGCCCGGACTTAACCGAAGCGACCCGTAATGTATCCCTTGGTGCGCTCGTCCTTGGGATTGGTGAAAATCTGATCGGTTTCGCCCACTTCGACCAGCTTGCCGAGATGGAAAAACGCCGTGCGCTGCGACACGCGGGCAGCCTGCTGCATGGAGTGCGTCACGATCACAATGGTGTAGTTCGAACGAAGCTCGTCAATCAGTTCCTCGACCTTTGCGGTTGCAATCGGGTCAAGTGCCGAACACGGTTCATCCATCAGGATGACTTCGGGGCTGACGGCAACCGCACGTGCAATGCAAAGGCGCTGCTGCTGCCCACCAGAAAGACCGGTTGCCGGTTCCGGCAGACGGTCTTTGACTTCTTTCAGTAGACCCGCCCGTTCAAGCGAGGTCATGACGATTTCATCGAGCTCGTCGCGCGAATTCACCAGACCGTGAATACGTGGGCCATAGGCCACGTTGTCATAAATCGACTTCGGGAACGGGTTCGGTTTCTGGAACACCATGCCAATGCGCGCGCGCAACTGAACAACGTCGATTGCCTTGTCATAGATATCACGGTCATCAAGCGTTACCTTGCCCTTGATCGTGACACCGTCAATCGTGTCATTCATGCGGTTCATGCACCGCAGGAAGGTTGATTTGCCGCAGCCCGACGGGCCGATAAGTGCTGTGACCTGGCGTTCGACAATGTCAAGATTGACATCAAAAAGCGCCTGGTTGTCGCCGTAGAAAAGATTGAGGTCACGGGCCGTCATTTTCGGGCTAGTGACTGACGGCTCTGCCGTCATTGCGCTTTGAGTTACAACAGCCATTTTACCACTTCCGTTCAAATTTCTTGCGCAGATACACGGCCAATCCGTTCATCAGGATCAGGAAGCCCAGCAAGACCATGATGGCCGCCGAAGTCTTCTCAACAAAGGCACGTTCCGGACTATCCGCCCACAGATAAATCTGCACCGGCAGAACTGTCGCCGGATCGAGTGCCCCGCCCGGGATATCAACAATAAACGCCACCATACCGATCATCAGAAGCGGTGCGGTTTCCCCGAGAGCCTGCGCCATGCCGATGATGGTCCCGGTCAGAATACCGGGCATCGCCAGCGGTAACACATGATGGGTCACCGTCTGAACCGGCGATGCCCCAAGACCAAGGGCAGCCTGCCGGATCGACGGCGGCACTGCCTTGATCGCCGCACGTGATGCGATGATGATGGTCGGCAATGTCATGAGGGCCAACGTCAGACCACCAACAACCGGGGCCGACCGCGGCAGGTGCATGACATTAAGGTAAACCTCAAGCCCAAGAAGACCGAACACGATCGACGGCACAGCCGCAAGGTTGTTGATGTTGACTTCGACAATCGCCGTGAACCGGTTTCGCGGTGCAAATTCTTCCAGATAGATCGCTGCCAGAACACCAATCGGAAACGACAGTATCAATGTCACAACCAGTGTATAGAACGACCCGACCGCAGCGCCCCAGATCCCGGCCAATTCCGGTTCGCGGGAATCACCATTGGTAAAGAACCGCGTATGGAACTGCTTTTCGACCGATCCTTGAGAGACCAGTGTATTATACCAACCAATTTCCTGATCGTTCAGGCGACGGTCGCCTTCGTCTGTGTTTGCACTGATATAACCTTTGTTGAGCATATCAAAGTCGTCACCGGAAATCAGCCAGACCTTCCGGGTCTGTCCGATCAGAGACGGATTTTCAAGCACCCTCTCGCGCAGATCATAAGATGCCCCGCCCGAAACAATGTCATAGAGATCACGCCGTTCGCTACGTCCGCTCACTTCCGGGAACTGTTTGCTCAGTGCATCCCTGATCAGACCATCAAAATTGGCCCGGCCAATAATTGCCGGATCACCTGTTCCGTCCGGATCAATCTTGGCCGGGTCGAAAAAGATTTCCATCTGAACATAGGTCTGGAAAAAGGCACTATAACCTTTCGAAATGATCGAATAGCCAAGCACAACCAGCGCCATAAGGGCGATGGCAATTGCGCTTAAGCCGTAAATCTTGAACCTGCGTTCCGCTGCGTAACGTTTTTTAATGTTACGTGCCAATTTCGGGCTGTCCCAGTCAACCGGCGTGTGCAGATTGCCAGAGATCACTTTTGCGGCGGCTCTGTCTTCCATAAGCGATGCCATATCAGTCATATTTCTCGCGATACTTCTGAACAACCTTAAGGGCAAACACGTTCAGACCCAAGGTGATAAGGAAAAGAAGCAGACCCAGTGCAAATGCCGACAGGGTTTTGGCACTGTCGAATTCCTGGTCACCGACCAGAAGTGTTACGATCTGCACGGTAACAGTGGTCACAGCCTGCAACGGGTTTACCGTCATGTTGGCAGCAAGTCCGGCAGCCATCACAACGATCATGGTTTCACCAATCGCACGCGACACCGCCAGCAATACCGCACCAACAATACCGGGCAGGGCTGCGGGGAAAATCACATGCCGAATGGTTTCAGACCTTGTTGCACCAAGGCCATATGATCCGTCGCGCAACGACTTCGGCACCTGTGACATGACATCATCAGACAGCGATGAGACGAACGGAATGATCATGACCCCCATGACCAGCCCCGCAGCCAGCGCACTTTCGGAACTGACATCAAGTCCAAGCACAGCACCATTGTCGCGCAAGAACGGAGCAACTGTCAGGGCCGCAAAGAAGCCGTACACAACCGTCGGAACACCGGCCAGAATTTCAAGGGCAGGTTTGGCAACCGCCCGGAATTTCGGCGATGCATATTCACCCATATAGATGGCAGAGAACAAACCGACCGGCACCGCCACAAACATTGCAATCAGCGTAATCAGCAATGTTCCAACAAAAAGCGGGATTGCGCCAAATGCACCGTCGGACGCCACCTGATCTGCGCGGATGGCCGTCTGCGGGCTCCATTCCAGACCGAACAGGAAGTCCAGCGGGCTGACCTTGCCAAAGAAATGCAGCGCTTCAAACAAAAGCGAGAAAACAATGCCGACCGTCGACAGGATGGCAATCGCCGAACACACGATCATGATATAGCGAAACAGCCGTTCGACATTGTTTCGCGCACGCATTTCCGAAGAAATCCGGCGGTAAGACAGAGCCAAGCCCACCAGGGCAACAGACACCATCACAACAATAAGAGCAGCATTTGCGATGGTGTTAAGATTGGCAAGCCGATGGCCGGCCTCTACAATCTCGGGAGAAACGGTAAGATGTTCCCCGCCTCCGGCAGCAATTTGCGAGATACTGTTAAGCGCCAAAGATAACAACCCGGAATTGGACGTCACTTCTTCGGGAAGATCGGCAACGATCATTGTCTGAATGATCGTCCCTTCAAACATCATCCAAACCAGCAAAAGGCCCAAAGCCGGCAGGCCGCACCACAACGCCGTATACATCCCGTAATGCGCAGGCAGCGAATGAAGATTGCTGTATCGACCGTTCGACAGGGCCACCGCGCGCTGTCGACCGAAATAAAATGACACGGCACACAGGAGTGCCACAGCAAGCAGCAAATAGGTCAGGGACATTGCGATTAATCCATTTGCCAAAGAATGACCAAAAAACTTGGTGCGCGTTTAAGGCAGGTCCAAGAATAAATCAATTAAAGCCTGAAAACAAAGAAACCGGTGGCAGAAAAGGCTGCCACCGGTTGAAAGATCGCGTTACATGCTCAGCGGAGCAAGGTTCAGCGCAGCATTACGGACTGCTTCACGCTCGGTCGCATCCATCGGGATGAGGCCACGGTCAGCAAGGTAACCTTCGCCACCAAATGCTTTGTCAGAGGTGAATTCGGTCAGATATTCTTTGATACCCGGAATGGTACCAACATGGGCGTTCTTGACATAGAAGTACAGCGAACGCGACACCGGATAAGAACCATCCGAGATGGCTTCGAAGGTCGGCTCGACACCGGCAATCAGGGAACCCTGAAGTTTGTCGCCGTTCTGATCAAGGAACGAGAAGCCGAAGATGCCAAGTGCATCATGGTTTGCTTCGAGTTTCTGAACGATCAGGTTGTCGTTTTCACCGGCTTCGACATAGGCACCGTCTTCACGAACGCCTTTGCAAACTGCACCGTGCTGATCTTTGTTGTCCTTGATTGCCTTGATGGCTTCGAAGGAGTCACAGGCTTCTTCAAGTACCAGTTCGGTGAAAGCGTCACGGGTACCGGAGGTCGGGGGCGGGCCGAGAACTTCAATTTTAACGTCCGGCAGGCTCGGGTCGATTTCGGCCCAGGTGCTGTACGGGTTATCGATCAGCGACTTGCCGTCTTTCGAAGGAACGGTTTTGGCCAGCGCCAGGAAGAGCTGTTCTTTGGTCAGGTCAAGACGCGGAGCATCTTTGGAGTTCGACAGAACGATACCGTCGTAACCGACTTTGACTTCGGTGATTTCGCTGATGCCGTTTTTGGCACAGGTTTCAACTTCGGACTTCTTGATGCGACGCGAAGCATTGGTAATGTCCGGATGCTGTTCGCCAACACCGGCGCAGAACAGCTTCAGACCACCGCCGGAACCGGTCGATTCAATAACCGGCGTCTTGAAGGAGGTGGTTTTACCGAATTCTTCAGCAACCGCAGTTGCGAACGGGAAAACGGTGGACGAACCAACGATACGAATCTGGTCGCGTGCCTGGGCCGCGCCAACAAAGGCAACGCTCATCAGCGCCGCAACAGCAAGAGTCTTCTTCATGGTAAATTCCCCAGTAATTGTTCCAAACCGGAACGGTGCAACGATCTGCGAGGCGGACTCTAACGCTGGGTGCTTACGGTATTGCGTCACTTTTGTTAACGTTATGTGACAACGCATCGGAGATGAAAAAAACCTCGAAAAAACCTTTATTAATCAAAGGTTTTTCTGAAACAGATCCGTGCCGGAATCAAAACTGAAACCGGCATTTTTCCTGTTTCCAGCCGCAGGTTTGACAGCCTTCGTTACATAAACTGTAACATTGCCCTGAAACATCACCCGGACTGGATAGACGACCGCACGGCAGCAGACCGTTAACTGTTTTCGGTTTCCCTGCCTTTACAAAGCCCCCGAAAACACGAAGCTTGTTCATAAGATATCAATCCGTTGGGGAAGTAGCGCAGAACCGCGCAAAAGGGAGACGACCATGAGCACTTCGCTCGACGAGATTCAGGAACTGATCCAGAAGCTTTCCGGTGAACTGGGCGACATGTCCGAGGCCGCATCACGCCACATCGATGACCTGCATGTCGCGGTCAACAACATTGCGTCTCATGTCCTTGCCATGGAAGCCGTCATTGCGGTGATGGCAACAAAGGTCGATGTCAGCGAAGCCGAAGTTCAGAACTGGATTCGCGAAAAAACCGCTGCTTTTGCCGAAGACAGCAGCGTAGGTGGTCGATGGATGGTATCTGATATCGGGGTGCCTGGTCGAAAGTTTCGGCGGGTAGCCAGCATTTACGAGATGCATAAAAGCCCGCACGACGCAACGTCGGCGGGCTTTCAGACCGCTGACAAACCCCGTCATATTTTGGCGGGGTTTTTCTTTTAGAGGTTTTTGAAAGCCGGCTTGAGTGTGCCGAGGGGATTATCCCTCGGCGATTGGCCCCTTGGGGCCCAAAGCCAGGGCTATTTTCTTGATGTTTTGGGCGGCGGCGGCCAGCAGACATTGGCATTTGACATTGATCAGTCCCCGGAACCTTGCATATCGATGACCGTGAAGCTGTTTGGCATCTGCAAAAGAGCGTTCGACCGTCTCTTTTCGGCGCTTGTAAACCCGCTTACCCCACTCTGTCAGACGATAGGCGTCAGCCCGGTCTCTGGCGTCTTGCCAGACATGGCGCGTGACAGTTTTTCGGTGGTGGGCATTGGCGGTACAGGAAGCCAGCACAGGACAGGTGCGGCATTTTTCCGGGTCGCTGTGATAATGGCGGTATCCATTTCGGTCGGTTGTCGCATAAGACAGAAGCTGACCTTCGGGGCAGCGATAAGCATCACGTTCAGGGTCATAAACGTATTTGCGTTTGGGGATGTAGCCTTCCCGAAGGTTCGGGCGGCGATAGCCCGTCACGCCAAGGATGTCACGATCTTCAAGGCCTTTGGCAATCGCGGCGGTCGCATAGCCCGCATCCAGTCCGACGGCGATAACATCAAGGTCAAAACGCTGCCTTTGTCGGTCAAGACGGTCGAGATAGGGAATGCTGTCATGCAGATTGGCCGGGGTGGCGTAACTGTCGGTAATGATCCCAAGCTTGCCATCGACCGTGCGGTGATCGAGATAGAAAAAGCCCTTGGGCTTGCCGTCGCGCACCATATATCCGCTGTCGGGATCGGTTCGGCTGATCTTGGTTTCTTTCTCAACCGGCTGGCGTTCCTTGGCTTTGAGCGGCTTTTTCGCATGAGCCGCCCGGTCTTCCTCAATCGCCAGATCCAGATCATCCCAATAGGCCGCGCGCGATTTGGCAACCACTTCGCGGTCCCATTTGTTCTTGTTGGCATCGGCCTTCAAATGCGTGCTGTCGGTATAGAGAACCTTACCATCCACCAGCCCGTGCCTGATCGCCTGCTCGACGATCTCGTCAAAAATATCCTGCGCAACACTGGCATCATGATATCGACGCCGCCGGTTCTGCGACAGGGTCGAGGCATCAAAGACCTTGTCGGTCAGCTTGAGTTGCAAAAACCAGCGATAGGCGACATTGACCTCAATCTCGCGCACAAGCTGGCGCTCCGAGCGCACGCCAAACAGATAGCCAATGAACAGCGCCTTAAACATCATCACCGGATCAAGGGCGGGACGGCCATTGTTCGCGCAGTACAAATCGGCCACGCGCGCATGGATAAAACTGAAATCGATCACGGCATCGATCTTACGAAGCAAATGATCGCTGGGGACCAAACTGTCGAGTGTCACCATCTCAAGTTCGGTTTGATGTGGGCTGGGTTTCTTAAGCATTCCCCATTGAATCAAAAATCCCCGCCAATGGCGAGGACTTTGTCAGCAGTCTGAAAGCCCGCACGACGCAACGTCGGCGGGCTTTTGTATTTAGACGTCCAAACCGTTGTCTAGGCGATCTTTTCAGCATAATACGGTAAAAGCTTTTCGGGGGTCGGTCCCCCTGCTGCCCAGTCAAGCAATTGCACCGTATGCACAACTTTCAACGCATCGGTTTCAAGCTGCACCATGCAGCCGATATTGCCCGTCGCAACCAGATCCGGTGCCGTGTTTCTGATATTGCCAAGTTTGCGGTCGCGCAGTTTGCCCGCGATTTCAGGCTGCAACAGGTTATAAACCCCTGCCGACCCGCAGCATAAATGCCCTTCGGCAATTTCAAGCACCTCGTACCCGGCCTTTTTCAGAAGGTCGCGCGGTTCACGAATGATCTTCTGACCATGCTGCATCGAACATGCCGAATGATAGGCAACCCGCGCCCCGCCATGAGTCGCCCCGGCAAAACGATCCGCCGGGACATCAATCCCTGCCAGATATTCGGTCACATCACAGGCAAGGTCGGAAATTTTGGCCGCTTTCGCCGCGTAATTCCGATCATGGCGCAACATGTGCCCGTAATCCTTGACCGTTGTGCCACATCCCGATGCTGTAATGACAATCGCATCAAGCCCCTCGCCCGCAAGTTCCCGGCTCCAGGCATCAATGTTGGCTTTGGCCTGTTGATGGGATTGCGCTTCCTTTCCCATATGATGGACAAGCGACCCGCAACAACCCGCCCCTTGGGCCACAACGATTTCGATGCCAAGGCGTGTCAGTAAACGAACGGTTGCCTCGTTTATCTCGGTCTCAAGAACCTGTTGCGCACAGCCGGTCAGGATGGCGACCCGGCCTTTGCGTTGACCAATTGCCGGGATCACCTGCGGCTTGTCGACCCAGCTTGGCGGCGGCATATGGCGCGCCCCCATTTTGACCATGCCCTTCAGACGGCCCGGCAAAAACCGTGCGAATGGCGATGCCAGTTTCGCCCCGATCAGCGAAAGCCTGAAAAGCGTCGGGTTTGGCACGACAATCGATAAAATCCGGCGCAACCATTTATCCGCAAACGGCCGGTCATAGGTTTCTTCGATATGGGCGCGCGCATTGTCGATCAGATGCATGTAATCGACACCCGACGGGCATGTCGTTGTGCAGGACAGGCACGACAGGCACCGATCAAGATGTTTGACCACCTTTTCCGTCGCCGGTTTATCGTTTTCCAGCATGTCCTTGATCAGGTAAATCCGCCCGCGCGGACTATCAAGTTCATCCCCCAAGGTCACAAAAGTCGGGCATGTCGCGGTACAGAACCCGCAATGCACACATTTCCGCAGGATCTGTTCACTTTCGGCAATTGCCGGGTGGGCAAGCTGGGCGGCGGTAAAGTTCGTTTGCATTACGCGTTCCCCCGCTTGGCAATCATGTGTCCGATCCGGCCCGGATTAAGGATACCTTCAGGGTCAAAATTCTCGCGGATTCTCGCATTGATCCGCGCCAAAGCCGCGTCCTCGGCATGGAAAACCGGCACCTGATTTCTAATATCTTCGGGCGCGCGCACCAGAACTGCCCGCGCATCGTAGGACACGGCAATGTCGCGCACTTTATCGGCCATCGCATCACCCCCGGCCAATTGAAGCCAGATTTGCGCCCCGGCCCAATCCATCATGATCTTCCCGCCGGTTTCGTCGGCCAGTTTCGCAGCAATCGCACCGCCAGATGCCGGTGGCCCGGAAACACGCCATAGCAATCCGATCCCCCCTGCAAACGGGACAACATCGGCAACCGCCTGCCAGAACGCGTTGCTGTTGGCGCTATGAAGTTCTTCACTGGCACCGATATCGGCCAGAAGCTTACGCAATGCCTCGCACCGCCAGGCAACCGAGGGTGCAGGACCTTCAACGCGCAGCGCGACAATACCGGTCCCGATGCCGGTCACAATGTCCAGACCAAGTTTTACAACCTGTTCCCGCGCAATCCATGCGGCGGCCGAAACCTCGTTCTCGCTGCCCAGGGCACGCGTCATGGCACTGCCTGCAATTTGCATATCATCACAGGCGATCAGAACGGTTCGGGTTTTCTCGTCGCACGGCATGACTTTCATGGTGATGGTATGCATCACGCTAAGCGTGCCAAACGATCCCGCCATCAGCTTTGACAGATCAAACCCGGTTACGTTCTTCATGACCCGTCCACCGGATTTAAAATCCTCGGCCCGGCCGCTGATGGCTTCAAATCCCAAAAGATGATCGCGTGCCGCACCGACCTTGATCCGGCGCGGCCCGGAAATATTGCACGCAATCAGCCCGCCAATCGTTCCTGCATGATCAGCCACGCCATCGGCCAGCAATCCCGGAAAATTTCCGGGTTCAAAATGGAATTGCTGATTTTTATCGCGCAAGATGCCGTGAATTTCGGCAAGAGACGTTCCGGCACGCACCGACATCACCAGTTCTTCGGGTTCGTAAAACAAAACCCCGGTCAGTTTCGACAGGTCCAGAACATGGCTGGCCGCAACCGCATGCCCGTATGATATCTTGCTGCCCGACCCGATGATTTCCAGCGGGGTTTTTGAGCCAAGCGCCCAACTGATGGCCTCGCGCAATTGTTCGGGCGTGGCGGGGGATATGACTTCCGTCATGACGGTTTCTCTCTTCCTCTCCTGATCCTTGCCGATCGGTTGGTGGGAACCGATGACAGGATTATTTTTCTTCTCGTCTCTCATTCCGGCCTAAAAGCGCGGGATATCCGGGAACTTGCTGGCGACTTCGCGCGCGTGCAGGGTTTTGAGTTCCCCGCAGCCATGCAAGGTCGGGAAAACCTTGCCAGGATTAAGCAATTCATCCTCGTCAAACGCCAGTTTCAGGCGTTCCTGATGCTTCATGTCGTCTTCGGTGAACATTTCAGGCATCAGATCGCGTTTTTCGACGCCAATCCCATGCTCGCCGGATAATACCCCGCCAACCTCGACGCAAAGCTTCAGGATATCCGCCCCAAAGGCTTCCGCCCGTTCCAGTTCACCGGGCTGATTGGCATCAAACATGATGAGCGGATGCAGATTGCCGTCCCCGGCATGGAAAACATTGGCAACCCGCAACCCGTGACGTTGCGACAAAACCTGCATGCCGGTCAGGACTTCGGCCAGACGGCGGCGCGGAATGGTGCCATCCATACAGATATAATCAGGCGAAATGCGCCCAATCGCCGGAAAGGCATTCTTGCGCCCCGACCAGAACAGCAGACGTTCATCCTCGCTTTCGGAAATGCGCGAATAAACCGCACCGCATTCCCTGGCAATCGCGCCGACACGTTCAATCAGATAATCGACCTCGACCTTTGGCCCATCGAGTTCAACAAGCAGCAACGCCTCGACATCAAGCGGATAACCCGCATGCACGAAACCCTCGGTCGCCTTGATGGCCGGGGCGTCCATCATTTCAAGACCGCCCGGAATGATCCCGTCGGCAATGATCCGGGCAACGCAATTGCCACCTTCTTCGCTGCTATTAAAGCCAAGCAGAAGCGCGCGCGCCGTTTCAGGCTTTCGCAGAATCCGCACCGTGACTTCGGTTACAATGCCCAGCAACCCCTCGGACCCGGTAATCACCCCCAAGAGGTCATAGCCCGACTGATCCAGTCCCTTACCCCCGATCCGAAGGATTTCGCCTTCGATCGTGACCATTTCAACACCAAGGACATTGTTGGTGGTTAGTCCGTATTTCAGGGAATGCACACCGCCCGAATTTTCCGCGATATTGCCGCCAATCGAACAGGCGATCTGGCTGGACGGGTCCGGGGCGTAATAAAACCCCTTATGTTCGACCGCGCGCGTGATCCCAAGATTGGTCACACCGGGCTGCACGACGACCGCCCGATTGTCCCAGTCGATATCCAGCACGCGGTTGAATTTCATCATGCTGATCGTGATCGCATCCGCCATCGGCAACGCCCCGCCCGAAAGGCCGGTGCCCGCCCCGCGTGGAACGACACGAATTTTGTGGGTATGGCAATATTTCAGAATGGCCGCGACCTGCCCGGTATTTTCGGGCAGGACCACGATCATCGGAAGCTGGCGATAGGCCATCAACCCGTCGCATTCATAGGGCCTGAGCCGGTCTTCATCGACGATAACCCCGCCTTCGTTCGGAACGATGTCCCGCATGGCGGCGATGATATCCTTGCGACGTGCAAGGGTCGATTGATCCGGCTCAGGCATCCTAAGCATGCGACGTTTACTCCCTTAATTCGATCAGCAGATCCTTGCTGTCGACCTGTGTACCTGCGGGGGCATGAATGGTTGCCACGACCCCGTCCCTTTCCGCATGAACCGCGGTTTCCATTTTCATCGCCTCAAGCGAACACATCACATCGCCCGCCTTGACCTTCTGGCCTTCGGCAACATGGACCTCGACGACAAGGCCCGGCATCGGGGCCGCGATATGAAGCTGGTTACCATCCTCGGCCTTTGGTTTGACCTTGCCGGTGGCGGCCAATGTCTTGTCGGCAACCTTGACTGTCCGGGGCTGGCCGTTCAGTTCAAAGAACACGGTCCGATTACCTTCCTCGTCCCCGCCTTCGGAGGTCGCGAGATAGCGGATCACAAGCGTCTTGCCCTTTTCCAGATCGACGGAAATCTCGTCATTCTGGCTCATGCCATAGAAGAAGATCGGGGTCGGCAGGATCGAGACATCGGCGTTGTGACTACGATGTTCGGCATATTCAAGGAACACCTTGGGATACATCACATAGGATGCAACCTCGGCATCACTGATGCTGCGATGGGTTTTCTTTTCGATTTCCTTGCGGGTTGCTTCGAAATCAATCGGGGCCATGGATTTGCCCGGTCGATCCGAAAGGGCTTCTGCCCCCTTAAGCACCTTGCGCTGAAGGGCTGGCGGGAAGCCACCAACCGGTTGACCGATTTCACCACGGAAGAACGAAATGACACTATCGGGGAATGCGATGTCCTTTTTCGGGTCCAGCACGTCCCTTTCAGTAATACCCGATGTCACCATCGTCAGCGCCATGTCACCGACAACTTTCGAACTTGGCGTCACCTTGACGACATCGCCAAACATCCTGTTGACTGCGGCATAAGCTTTGGACACTTCCGGCCAGCGTTCTTCGATACCAAGGGAACGTGCCTGCTGGCGCAGGTTGGTATATTGGCCGCCGGGCATTTCATGGACATAAACATCCGATGTACCGCTGCGGATATCGCTTTCAAATCCGGCATAATACCGCCGGACCTGTTCCCAATAGGTCGAAACTTCTTTAAGCGCCTCGGTATTAAGCCCCGGATCACGTGGTTGCCCGATATAGTTATTGGCAATCGAACCAAGGTTTGGCTGAGATGTCAGGCCAGACATCGAATCCATGGCTGCATCCACCGCATCCACCCCGGCATCAATCGCGGCAATCACGGTGGCCGCCGAAATGCCGCTGGTATCGTGGGTATGGAAATGGATCGGAATATTGACCGTATCCTTCAACGCCTTGATCAGGGTCGTTGCCGCCGCCGGACGCAGAACCCCCGCCATATCCTTAAGCCCCAGGATATGCGCACCGGATGCCTCAAGCTCCCGGGCCATTTTGACATAGTAATCAAGGTTATATTTCGGGCGTTTCTCGTCAAAGATATCGCCCGTATAGCAAATGGTTGCTTCGCACAGCTTGTCGGTTTTCAGAACCGCATCCATGGCAACCTTCATGTTTTCGACCCAGTTCAGGGAATCGAACACACGGAAAACATCCATGCCGTGTTCTGCCGCCTGCTTGACGAAATACTCGACCGCATTGTCGGGATAGTTGGTGTAACCGACCGCGTTCGACGCCCGCAACAGCATCTGTGTCAGGATATTGGGAACCCGTTCACGCAACTTGACCAGACGATCCCACGGATCTTCCTTAAGGAACCGCATCGCGACGTCAAACGTCGCCCCGCCCCAGCATTCCAGCGAAAACAGCTCCGGCAGCCCATGCGCATAATAAGGCGCGATTTCAAGCATATCGAAGGTCCGCATCCGGGTCGCCAGCAACGACTGATGCGCATCACGCATCGTGGTGTCGGTGATCAGAACGCGTTTCTGATCCTTCATCCAGCGTGAAAAGCCCTCGGCCCCCAACTGGTCAAGCTTCTGCTTGGTGCCCGGGCGGATTTCACCCAGATCAATCGATTTCGGCATCACCGGCGCATGCAGGTTTGTCGGTACCACCCGGCCTTCGACCTCCGGGTTACCGTTGACCGTAACCTCGCCAATGAAACGCAGCAAACGGGTCGCGCGGTCGCGACGGCGCACGAACTTGAACAGTTCAGGCGTTTCATCAATGAACCGCGTGGTATATTCACCGGCCCGGAATTTCGGGTGATTGATCAGGTTCTCAAGGAACGCCAGATTGGTCGCAACACCGCGAATACGAAACTCGCGAAGGGCGCGGTCCATACGGTCGACCGCTTCGCGCGGGGTACTTCCCCATGCGGTGACCTTTTCCAGCATACTGTCATAAAACGGGGTGATCACCGCCCCGGAATAGGCCGTGCCACCATCCAGACGGATGCCAAAACCGTTGGCCCCGCGATACACCTTGATGATCCCGTAATCGGGCACAAAGCTGTTTTCAGGGTTTTCCGTCGTAATGCGGCACTGAAGCGCATGATCACGCAGCTTGATCTTGTCCTGCCACGGAATACCGGTTTCCGACGGGAAACCGATGCGCCCCCCCTGCGCAACAAGGATTTGCGCCTTCACAAGGTCAAATCCGGTCACGCATTCCGTCACGGTATGTTCGACCTGAATGCGGGGATTGACCTCGATGAAGTAAAACTTGGATGTATCAACATCCATCAGGAATTCGACGGTCCCCGCATTGACGTAATTCGCGGCCTTCCCCAGACGAAGGGCTGCTTCGCAAAGTTCTTTGCGCTGTTCTTCGTCAAGGTAGGGGGCGGGTGCGCGTTCAACGACCTTCTGGTTGCGTCGCTGAACCGAACAGTCACGTTCAAACAGATGCACTAAAGTGCCATGCGTATCACCCAGAAGCTGGACTTCGACATGGCGGGCGCGACGGATCAGTTTTTCAAAATAAACCTCGTCATTGCCAAATGCAGCGGCGGCTTCGCGTTTGGCGGCCAGAACCTGCTTGGAAAGATCCTTGGAATTCTCGATGACGCGCATCCCGCGGCCACCACCACCCCAACTGGCCTTCAGCATGATCGGATAACCGACCTGATCGGCGATGCGGGTAACTTCATTCATATCGTCAGGCAATGCACCCGATGCCGGCATTACGGGCACACCGGCACTTTCTGCCAGATTACGCGCGGCAACCTTGTTACCCAATGTCCGCATGACTTCGGAATCAGGACCGATAAACGTTATTCCGGCCTCGGCACAGGCGTCGGCAAAATCGGGGTTCTCAGACAGAAACCCATAGCCCGGGTGAATGGCATCAACACCGGCTTCGCGGGCAACACGCAGGATATCCTCGATATCAAGATAGGCCCGAATGGGTTTGTTGCCCTTGCCAACGGTGTAACTTTCGTCGGCCTTGAACCTGTGCAGGGCAAAACGGTCTTCGTCGGAAAAGATGGCAACTGTGCGAATGCCAAGCTCGTTGGCGGCACGCAGAACACGAATCGCGATTTCACCGCGGTTCGCGACCAGAAGTTTACGGATACGCTTTGGTGCAGAACGCGTCATGGACACCGGGCTCCTACCAGATTTGTAGGGCAGGTGCGTCCCTGTGCGCCCCTGCCGAAAACCAAGAGAAACGCCACGATATGATCCCGGAATGCGTTGCGGTGCGGGATGCCTGCAACGCCATACCATCTGTGGCGATAAAGGATGTCTGTCACGTTAAAACGCGTGCAGCGCATCCAGGGTTCCTGGCGCCCGGTGGGCAGGCGACGTGTCTGATATATGCGCAATGCGCTGCCTCTGTCAAAGCATGATCTTCGAAATTGGTAATACCAGTTTCACTTTACCGCAGCCAGTGTCTTTTCACCATGTGGAAAATCGCGCCCGAACCTAATGCAACCCAAAGGTTCGAAACCTGTTATCAGGCGCAGACTTTTGGTGCTTTTGTGATATTGTCCGGCCCGAAAATTCTTCCTGTATCCGAGACTGTTGTGCCCATGCGGAAAATCAATCTTCGACTAAAGTTTTTGCTGCTGTCGATCCTGCCACTGGTTCTGGCCGCTGCGGCAATATCGTATCTGGTATTTGCACAGGCCGAACGACTGGCCGAAGCAGAAATCAGAACGTTCGAACGCAACATTCTCGAAGCCCGCAAGGAAGAGCTTAAAAGCTATCTTGAACTCGCCCTTGCTTCGATAGATCACATTTATTCGGTCGCAAGCCCGCTGGATGCCGTTTCCAAGGAACGGGTCAAAAGCATCATCGAAGACCTGTCCTATGGCGAGGATGGCTATTTCTTTATCTATGACCGCGATGGTACGGCCCTTGTCGACCCGCCACAGCCATGGCGTCTGGGTCGCACATATTGGAACCTGCGCGATTTGAATGGAAATTCCGTCATTCAGGCGCTGATTTTCAATGCCGAAAAAGGTGGTGGTTTCCTGCGCCATGTCTGGGAAAAACCGTCAACCGGCGAACCCGCCGAAAAAATCGCCTATTCCCTGATGCTTGAAAAATGGGGTTGGATGATCGGTACCGGGATTTATATCGATGACATTTCCGAACAGGTGAAGGAAATCGAGACCGAGGTATCATCCCACATCCGTGACACGACCATATCAATTGTCGGAATCACCATTCTTGCGGTTTTGCTGGTTGGTATTTCGGGCACTGTCGTCACGCTTTCAGAACGCAAACTTGCCGATTCCAAGCTAAAGGAACTGACCCATCGGGTTGTCGACGTTCAGGAACAGGAACGTTTGCGAGTGTCGCGCGAATTGCATGACGGCATCAGTCAGATTCTTGTTTCCGTCAAATATTCGATCGAAACCGCAATCGCACGCCTGGGACCGGAAAAGAATGCCGCGACCGAACCGATGGAAAAGGCCGCCAAGCGATTGCAGGATGCCATCCACGAAGTCCGTCGCATATCGCGCGACCTGCGCCCGGCGGTTCTTGATGATCTTGGCCTGCGCCCCGCGATTGAAAGCATGTGCAAGGAACTGGCAGACCGGTCCGACATGCAGATTGATGTCAAATCGGACAATATCGATGTGGTTCTCGATATCGCAAAGAAAACGACACTGTATCGCGTCTTGCAGGAAACCCTGACCAATATCGAACGTCACGCCGATGCCACGCATATCAAGGTCACGATCCGCCGCGAAGGTCAAAGTGTCGTGATGAAAATCATCGATAACGGTGTCGGATTTGAAACCAACCGGTATATTCGCAACCGTGATCCGCGTGCGGGGATCGGCCTTCGCAATATGCGCGAACGCATGGAATTCCATGGTGGGGGCATGACCGTCAAATCCGAACCGGACGATGGAACAACCATAACTGCCTATATTCCGGTTTCGCGTGATAATGATCTACCCGTCACCGTCATCAGCGGCTAAGGTGGCAACAGATGTTTCGGCCCAGATGTTTCAGCAATGTGACAGAGAACTGAATTGACCATGAGCAGCGCAAATACCCCCTATTCGCCCAACCGTCCCATTCGTGTTTTGCTGTGCGACGACCATGCGCTGGTCATGGATGGCATTCGTTCGCGTCTTGAATGCTATGACCATATCGATATCGTCGGCGAGGCTGGAAACGGCATGGAAGCCCTGTCGCTGGCCGGAAATGTCAAACCCGACATCGTTCTGATGGATATCTCGATGCCGGTCATGAACGGGCTGGAAGCCGCCGAAAAATTCCGCGAAACCATGCCCGATATCAAGGTCATCATCCTGACCATGCATGAGAATCCGGAATATCTTCGTACTGCCCGACTGGCAGGTGCGCGCGGCTTTATACTGAAAGATGTATCGTCAAACGACATGGTGCGCGCGATCGAGGCAATTGCAAATGGCGGCGAAGCTTACAGTCCGACATTTGATCGCATCAGCAACACCGAAGGCGTGCCTGACGATGGCATGCCGCTGACCACGCGGGAACGCACCGTCTTGCGGCTTCTGGCCAAAGGTGCCAGCAACAAACATGTCGCCCGCGAACTTGATATCAGTGTGCGTACCGTGGAAACCCATCGCCGCAACATCAAGCGCAAGCTCGACATCGACAGCTCCGCCGGCCTCGTGCGTTATGCGATAGAAAAGGGCCTTGTCACCCTGGACAGCACCGCCTGACGGCACGCCCGAAAAAGTCGTACTATTGTGATGTTTTTCACCTTTTGATCGCTATTAGGTTGAATTTACAAACCAATAGGGTAGATTGCTCAAAGATTTAGAGTGCTTCCATTTAACAGCCTGCGGCGACCGATCCTGCATCTGTCCCGTTCCGTCAGGGGGTTTTGTGAATTACTCCGCGCCGCAATCAACCATGCCAGACATGTTGCGCTGCCGCCGATGCGGCGTCCGGCAACTTGCGCTTTTCAACGATCTGACGGATGACGATTTCAAACTGGTTCATCTGCCGATTGAGGACATGGCAATTGCCAAACGCGCGATCCTTTACAATGCCGGGGACACTGCAAACGCGCTGTTCACCTTGCGCAGCGGTCTGATCAAATTGACGCATTATCTGGCCGATGGTTCACAACGGGTTGTGCGCCTCGTCCGCCCCGGTGGCACAATCGGCCTTGAAGCCCTCGTCAGCGACAGTTTTGCCCATCACGCCGAAGCCCTTCAGGACAGCGCGTTATGTCGGATTCCGGTTGCGGTTGTTGAAAAACTTGATCGCGAAAGCCCCCATTTACACAAACAGTTGCTCACACGCTGGCATCAGGCGGTAATGGAATCAGATAACTGGTTGACCCAGATGTCGACCGGATCTGCCCGGGAACGGGTTGCACGGCTGTGCCTTTATCTGTGTGATCATGCGGATGACAGTTGCGTTCTGCCCGGTCGGGAAGATATTGGCGCAATGTTGGGTATCACCACCGAAACCGCCAGCAGGATCATCGCCGAATTTCGCCGAAACGGTCATCTAAACCCGCGCTGCCGTTCGGAATTCGATCTTGATGTCAAAGCACTTCAGGTCGTCGCCGGACTTGATCACGAAGCAGCCTGATCAGATTGTGCAAAATCCGTCAGCGCATTGCATCGGGCAATGTTGTCTGGAATGCCGAATTTGGCCCGCACGCCTTCGATAGCCGTTCATATTCATCCGGGGTATCTATCGCGCGATGGTCTTCGCGCCGCGCAAGATCGATGGCGCGCAAACGGCGTTTGAAATCCTGTCCATACTGGTTCAGTAACCGCCGTTGCAGGCGTTGCACCTCGCCCGCACCAACTGGTCGCATGGCGGCAAAGTCCGCCATAATTTCGGAGACCATGGCATCAAGTTCCCGCTGGATATCCTGTTCCATATGCTGATTGATCTGCACGTGCTGCCCTTCATGGGCATAGACCACGTCATATTCACATGTGCCACGCTCTAGCTCGGATGCGACATACACCAGATGCTTGATCACTTCGACCTCGGGGTTAATCCGGATCGGATACAGACAGAATGCCCCAACGCCGACCTCGACCGGCTCAAGGCGCATGTCAAACCGCGCCTGAAGTTCATATTCGGTCAGGCCGGTCACCAGATAACGACTTCCCTGATTGGCCCGGTTGTTAAGCCAGCGCACAGACCGATGACGATCCAGCATCGGGTCCTGATTGATAAATGACAGGCTTGCAACAGGCGCACGCGCAACCGCACAACTGTTTTGCTGTGCGGAGGCATGATCGTTGGGCGTCACAAACAGAAACACCGCGATCAGAATGCATACTGCAACCGCGCCCCACCTGATCGATGATTTGGGTGCAACGTGTTTCGCCCTTTGATCTGCCATATAAAAGATACGTTAATTCGGTCTGACCGGTTTGATCAATCCGTCCCTAACTGTGTTTGACATGGGCAGCGCAATCAACGCAAAGCGGTGTGGTCGGGTCAAATTCCAGACGCTTCTTCTCGATTTCTTCGCCACAATTGTGGCAGAAGCCGTAATCGGCATGCTCGATCCGGGCCAGCGTCTTTTCGATGCGATCAAGTTCGGCAGCACGACGACGCTCCTGTTCCAGATGCATTTGCTGATCCTGAAGCGCATCCATCCGTGACAGGCGGCCGACGGCCTGCTGATCAAGCTCGACCGGCTTTCGATAATCTTCCGAATGATTTGAATGGGCACTTATATCCGCGCGCCGGTCTTCAAGTCGCTGACGCAAGAATGCAATGTCAATATCGCTACGCTCAGACATTCTGGTCCCTCAT
Organism: Thalassospira xiamenensis M-5 = DSM 17429; assembly: GCF_000300235.2. Lineage (NCBI taxonomy): Bacteria > Pseudomonadati > Pseudomonadota > Alphaproteobacteria > Rhodospirillales > Thalassospiraceae > Thalassospira > Thalassospira xiamenensis. Next base: position 3,911,857 of record NZ_CP004388.1, read on the forward strand.
CGATTTGTTGCCGCCATAAAACATATATATGGGTAGCGACCGATGCATTTCGCCAAGGGGGGATACGAATTTGTTCCACCCCGGCATTCAGCCTTGCCTAGCCACAGTTTCCGCAGGCATCCAACAGCTTCTCCATCGCCGCCTCCGCTTCGTCATCATCGAGTTTTTCGGCCTTCATCTTTTTCTGGATATTGCAGCACAGTGCAGGACCATCGGCAAAGGCATGGTCGGTCCAGAACGGAATATCTGTGCCGAAATATCCAATCTGATCAAGGAACGACACACCATAATAATACGCCGACCCAACCGAATTATAAAAAGTCGGGTCATCGATGAACCCGCCATCCGGCGTCATGGATTTGGTCAGACACCAGTCCAGGATCGTGGAAATATCGGCTGATGCCAATTTCTGACTATCGCTGTCGACTTCCGCCCAGCCAAGGTCAAAGATTTTGGCAACGTCATAATTGTTGTGATTGTTGAAGTCACCATTGTGCTTCCAGCCAAACGGATAGGCATCATCACGGATCGCCAGTGTCGTTTTGAAAATAGCGGGCCAAAGCCCGACCTTGCCATGCTGATACGAAATATTGTGGAACGTCAGACTAAGGTCCGGGCTTTTCAGAATATCGCCCGTATCTGTTTCAAACCAGCCGCCCCAATATCCCGATTGCGCGTCCTGCCAATCATCCAGCCAGCTTTTATAAGCTGCGATATAATCGTCGCTAAGATCGAAACCTTTGACATACTGGCGGAAATAATCGCGGATTTCGCTTTTGAAGCACATTTCCGACAAGGCGGCACTGACCGCGCCCAATGCATCGCGGCGATCCAGACCATCGGCAAAAATCCGTGATGTTTTCTGACTGTCCAGCCAGGCAACAAGATCGGCGGGTTTGGCAATCGGCGACAGAAAAGTCAGCGGATAATCCGGTGCAATCCCCTCGTCTGCCAGCGCGTTGATCGCATCGATCATCGCATCCACCTTCAGGAACCACTGGTCATAGCATGGTCCCCACGAACCATCGCTTGCCACCTGTTCCTCGGCCCAGTCCTGATCCTTGTTTTTCAGCGATTTTTCAAACTGGGCTATCTTCTTTTCCAGCCCATCCCAGTCAGCGGTATAAAGCAGCAACCACTTGCACTCGATCATATACTGATCGGACGCGGCCATGCTGTTGCCGGTCTGCTGGGCCGCAATCAGTTTTTCTTCCAGCGGGGCAAGCTTGTCGGCATAGGCACCTTTTCTATCGGAATAGTCCGGATCAAAAGCACTGAACTGCTGCTCTATCAAGGAATTGAAATCTGTCACGCTGGCCCCCTGTCATCGGTGTGTTCGACGACTTAAAACAGGTGCCGCCCGAAATGCAAAGTGAAACAGAAACAAAGATCAGAAACGACCATCAGTTCTGGGCCAACCAATTTCTGATCACACGCAATGCCTGTCCAGGATCGGTATCGACAATCCGGTTTGCAATATTGGCCTTGCGACGATCAATTTTCCCGTCGATACCGGCCACAGAAAAACTGCCAGCATCAATACCATCTCCCTCATCGTTCGGGCGATGACGGCCCGGCGATGATCCCGGCTGATAACGCGGGATCGGTGCAGACGGCTTTGGCCCGGGCAGATACCCCGGATCAGAAGAAGCCTGCCCGGATGATGCAGATTTTTTTGCCATTCAGAAATTGTCTCTCCGATCCGCTCGTTCTGACAAGAAGAATCACAATTGGTGTCTTTGACGTCAAATGCCCCACGAAACGGCCCAGAACGAAATTGATCGCCGAAAGCTTATATGATGGCAGTACCCATATTAGGTTATGTTAAACTTTAGTCGAATTCGCCGTTGATCGGGGCAAAAGATCATTCCTGTCCAAATGGTCGGGAAACCGGCACAGATCAAGGTCAAAACTCTTGACCTTGGCGTAACCGGGGCCCTTCAATCGCTTCATTTCACATGGTTCAAGCGAAAACACGGCGGACCGATATGTTGTTTATCGATCCCAAAAGGTGCAAATAGGAAAATTATCCGCCTTTGCGTTGTAAAAACGAACAGCTCGCGCATCTTTAAAAGATCAGGGGAAAATCCGCTTTCAGAACTTTACCCGGAAATGGCTTTAGGATATTCACCACCTAAGAGTAGGATAATCGATACCTTTCGATAAGCATAAGAAATTCAGGGGAAGCCCGAAGTGTACAGGGTAGTGGGTTGCTTTATATCGCTGGTATTATTGCTGGCCGTGGTTTTGACCGCGCCCCGGAATAATGCATATGCAGCCGAATTCGGCGAAGCGCCGATGCTTGCCGAGATGGTGGCGAACGGCACATTGCCCCCGGCCGCAGAACGCCTGCCCAAGACCCCGATGATTGTTACCCCGACTGACAAGCTTGGCCAGTATGGCGGCACCTGGATGATGGCGCAAAATTCGGAACGCGATCACGCCCTTCTGATCAGGACGATCGGCTATGAACCGCTTCTGCGCTGGACCCCGCAATGGACAGACACGGTTCCCAACGTTGCTCTTTCGATGCAGGCCAACAGTGACGCCACGGAATTTGTCTTCCGGTTGCGTCCGGGCATGCGCTGGTCGGATGGTGCGCCTTTTACCGCCGAGGATATATCCTTCTGGTACGACGACATTTTACGCAATCCGGCTTTTGGCAATGCGACGCCTGAATGGCTGACCGCAGGCGGAAATCCGGTGCATGTTGAAAAAATCGACGAAACCACGGTCGCGTTCCGCTTCGACACGCCCTATGGGCTGTTTCCGACCTTTCTTGCCCGGCCCGAAGGTGTCGAACCGGTAAGCTATCCCGCCCATTTCCTGAGGCCCCTGCTTCCGAAATATAACAGGCACGCAGATGCCGATGCGCAAAAGCTTGGCTTCAAGGATTGGAAAGATCGCTTCCTTTCGGTGTTCGGAATGCCGGGCACCATAGACGATCCCAGCCGCTGGATGAACCCGCAGGTTCCGACCCTGAACGGCTGGATTCTGACCGGGACATATGGCAAAGACGATCCGCTGGTTGCGGTTCGCAATCCGTTTTATTGGAAAATCGATCCGGGCGGACGTCAGTTACCCTATATTGATCGGGTTTCCTTTGATCTGGTCGGCAGCAAAGATGAAGCCGGTGACACCGCCATCACAGGCAGGGTCAATATGCAGGAACGCCATATTGGCCGCCGCGTGGACGAAATTCTTGCGGCCAATAACAATCTGCAATCCTTCACGCTGATTGAAAGCGACATGAATATCCTGACCCTGTCGCTTAATCTGAACGACAGGGACCCGGTGCTTCGCGACATATTCCAGAACAAGGAATTCCGCGTGGCCCTGTCGCATGCCATCGACCGCGACAGCATCATTGGCCGGTTCGTTCCCGGTGCCCTGCCCCATCAGGCCGCACCACGTCCCGAAAGCCCGCTTTACCACACGGTTCTCGCACGCCAGTTCATTACCTATGATCCGGTACTTGCCGCAAGCCATCTGGCGAATGCCGGTTTGACACGCAAAGACGACGAAGGTTTCCTTCTGCGTCCCGATGGCAAAAGGCTGTCCTTTACCATCGATACCGAAGGCGCATCCCGCTTCGAAATGCTCTCTGCCGTTATCGATTACTGGCGTGATGTCGGACTTGATGTGACCGCCCGCGACTTATCGCGTGATGTATTTGTCGATATGCGTGAAAAAAACAATCACCATGCCAGCGCATGGGGCGGTGATGGCGGGCTTGATGCCATGGTTCTGCCGATCAACTACCTGCCAGTATCCAGTGAATCATCTTGGTACGCCACCGGTTGGGCACAATGGTATTCCGACCCGGAAAATCCCGACGCGGTTGAGCCCCCGGCCGAGGTTATCCGTCAACTGGAACTCTATAACCAGTTGAAAGCCACCGCAGATGCAGAAAAACAGAATAAACTTATGCGCGATATTCTCGACATCAGCGCAAATCAGTTTTACGTTATGGGAATTGCCTTGCCGCCCAATCGCAAAGGGCTTGTGGCAAAGAACTTCAAGAATGTTCCCAAGGTCATCCCGGCGGCTTGGAGCTATGCCACACCGGCACCAACCAATCCATCCCAGTATTATCTTGAGAGCCAATAACAGAATTCACCGGCAATCAGGCTGGGCCAGGGTTTAGAGGTTGGCGTGAAGAAGCTTTTTGACCGCCTGTTTGGCAGTCTGGTTTTCAAGATCGGGATCGCAATTGTCATTGTCGAAACCATACTGCTTGGCCTATTTGGTGGTTACTATGTTCAATATTTCGGTGCAGAAATTGATCGGCGGATCGCCGAACAGATCAGTGCGCCCGGTCGCCTGATTCAGGATGAACAGCTCAAGATTTCCGTCATTAGCGATCCCAAGCAGCTTGAACTGCTGTTGGGACCGCATCTTCGCGAAGCCATGGCCATAGGCTTTGATGGTACGATCTATCACGCTATGGACCCGATGCTGATCGGATCCGATATTGCCTCTGTACCGGATTTCCCCAAAGACCGGCTTTCTGCCGATTTGCGCAGTCAGGTGCTGTTTACCACCGATGGCCCGGATGGCCGCAACATGGTCAGCATCACACCCCTGTTCAGCCTGAATGCCAACCAGCCCTTCATGTTTGCTTATTTCAAGGTCTCGACCCTCGGTCTGGAACAAAGCCAGCGACAGATGCAGTCGGTTCTGCTGATCGGCTCGGTTCTGTGCATTCTGATGACGTCGGGACTGATTTTCCTTTTCATGCAGCAAACCGTTCTGCGTCGCCTGATCACGGCCGCGCAATTTGTTTCTGAAATCCAGTTTGGAAAGCTTAGCGCCCGACTGAAACCGGCTGGTCGCGACGAAATCGGCGCGCTTGAACGTGGCCTGAACACCATGGCCGAAAGCCTGGAGCGGCGCACCAACCAGCACCAGATCGCCCAAGAGGCCCTTCGCGATAGCGAGGAACGTTTCCGCGACTTTACCCTGTCGTCCGCCGACTGGTACTGGGAAATGGGGCCGGACCTTAAAATCGCGTTTGCATCCTACAAATTCTATCAGCTGATCGAAGAACTGAACGGCTCCCCGCAGGGTCAATCCTTTGATAAACTGGGCCTCAAAGCTGAAACAGATCATAGCTGGAACAGTCTGATCAAACGGCTCGAAAGTCATCTTGCATTCCAGAATTTCGAATTTTCCTGGATGTCGCGGGACGGACAAAAACATTTCGGGCGCATCAATGGCGTCCCGGTTTTTGATCTTGATGGCTCGTTCAAGGGGTATCGTGGCACCGGTAGTGACGTCACATCACAGCACCGCGCGACCGAAGAACAGCATGCCCTGCAACGTCAGCTCGCCACGTCACAAAAACTCGAAGCCGTCGGTCAGATGGCAGGCGGCGTGGCGCATGAATTCAACAATTGCCTTGCAGGTATTCTAAGCTTTGCCGAAGTAGCTCGCGCGAAAATTGATGATCCCGAACGGGTCAAGGAATATCTGGACCATGTGATTTCCCTTGGTGAACGCGCCACCAGTGTCGCCGATCAGCTTCTGATGTTCTCGCGCCGCCGGATTGATCAGCCGACCGTCGTTCAGGTCGATACAGCCATTACCGAAATGGAAAAGCTGCTGATCACGCTGCTGGAACACCGTATTGAATTGCAAATCTGGGCCAATGATGCTCCGCTTTACACCTGCGTTGATCCGACACAGCTTTCGGCCTGCATCCTGAACCTTGCGATCAATGCCCGTGATGCGATGCCCGATGGCGGTACATTGCAGATTTCCTGCTATGGCGCGACAATCCCGCCTGCGGATGAACGCTCCCCCGATGACGAAGATGACATCTTCCCGAAGGCCGCCGCAGGCGACTATGTCGTGGTAACAGTTCAGGATACCGGCACGGGCATCCCTGCCGACATTCTTGGCAACATCTTCGAACCCTTCTTCTCGACCAAGGAACCCGGCAAGGGCACCGGGCTAGGACTGTCGATTGTTCATAGCTGGGTCGAAGAATCGAACGGCTTTATCGATGTCGAAAGCGTCGAGGGCGAAGGCACGACCTTCTCGATCTATCTGCCGCGCTCCGAAGCCGGAAAGGTCAAGGCATCCGCCTTGCAGGAAATCGACTATTTTCCGGGCAATGGCGAACGGGTTCTGATTGTTGATGATGAGCAATCCCTGCGCACGACCGCCAAGATCATCCTTGAAGATGCCGGCTTTGATGCCCTTGTGGCCCGCAGTGCCGAAGAAGCCCTACAAATCATTACCGAATCCCAGAAAACAGATCGCATTGATGTCATTCTGACCGACGTTGTGATGTCGGGACTGAGCGGACCGCAACTTGCGATCGAAGCACAACGTCAATATCCCGATCTGGCCGTCGTCTTCATGTCGGGCTATCCGGCACGCACACGCAAGGAAATGGAAAAGATGCTGGGCGACTATATCTTTGTCAAAAAACCGTTCCGCCCGGCCCAATTGCAAAAAGCCATTCACGAGGCCCTGGCCCATAAAACCGAACGCCAGCGTCTTTAGAAACCTTGTTCGATTCGTTCAAGCTCATCCAATGTTCTGGTCTTCCGCACGGCAAGCCCCCCCCCCGCACGCAAAAATTTTATTATTCCAGCCATAGATAACCCATTGATATAAAACGGCTCACAAAAATGTCATCGGGTTCAAATGCCACATTGTGACAGCTGTCACTTTAAAAGTGTTAATTGAAACCTAATCTCTAAGTCAGAAGCAGCAATATCTGATTTTACAGATACTCAACTTCACGAAATTTGAGGCGAGGACACAATGGTCGGTTCAGTAGGTTCAGGACTGAGTTCAGCAGCTCAAGCCGTGAGTAACGCAATCACACCCGGAACTGGTGTATCTGCGCCGCTTGATGCGGCAATGTCTGCAACCAAGAAGGCACAAGGCCTTACCGAAATGATTGGGTCGATTATCACCGACTATCAGCCACTTGAAACCAGCGGCCCACGTGGCACCCGCGTCAATCTTCTAGCGTGATTTTTCCCTCTCGTTAGCTTCCTTGGGTGGTTTTGACCACCCCTTTTTCTGTGTGCGTCCCTGTCCACAACGGTCCCACCCGCTACCCGCTTCAACGTCATGACAAAACCCGTTGATCATGCTAATGTTTTTGCAGTTTCAGAACGGATAAACTCATGGCAACCAACCGGATTGGCAGCAGCGCCACACAAACGGGCCTTCTTGATGCCCGATCCATGCCGCAAGGCGTGCCTTCGGGTACGCGCGGCCGTGTTGCCGCGAACATGGATCAACCTTCATCCGACAGCTTCATCGCCGCCCAACTTGCCCGTCTGCGCAATCTGATCGCTGCTGACCAGATTGACCACAACGCGCGGCGCGGGACATATCTGAACATTGTCCTTTGATCAGGCCTTATCCCGGCCTATCCTTGCCTTGTGGGATGACCAAAAACCCGGATGTAACGTTCGACCTGCCTGGGATCGCCAGAAATCTTTTCCGGATTGTCTGAAAGCTTGACCGCCGGATGACCATTGGCACTTGTCACCTTGCACACCAGTGACATCGGCTCAAGCCCTTGTTCCCCCGCCGGATCACAACCGCGAAAATCATTGGTCAGGTTCGTGCCCCAGCCAAAGCTCATGCGGACCCTGCCATGGAAATGCAGATAGGTTTCGATAATCGCATCAATGTCGAGATTGTCAGAAAACACCAGAAGCTTCTCGCGCGGGTCCCTGCCATGTTCTTCCCACCATCGGATGATCTGTTCGCCACCCTCAATCGGTGGCGCACTGTCGGGGCGAAATCCGGTCCAGTCTGCCAGCCAGTCGGGCGCGCCTTCTAGGAACGCCGCCGTTCCATATGTATCGGGCAACGCGATCAGAAGATTGCCGCTGTAATGCTGGCGCCATTGCTCCAGCACCCGATAAGGCGAAGCCGCAAGTTCGTCATCATTCTTGGAAATCGCCGCTTCGACCATCGGCAATTCATGGGCGTTGGTACCAATCGCCTCGATATCCGCGGTCATTGCCAGCAACACATTTGACGTGCCGATGAACCGGTTGCCGATCCCCTCTTTCAGGGCTTCGACACACCAGCGCTGCCACAAAAAACCATGCCGCCGCCGGGTGCCGAAATCGGCAAGAACAAGGTCTGGCAAATCGCGAAGCCGTTCAACCTTTTCCCAAAGCTTGGCCTTGGCACGCGCATACAGCACATCAAGTTCGAACCGCCCGCGATTGCGCAACACAGCACGCGACCGCAATTCGGTAATGATCGCAAGGGCCGGTGTTTCCCACATAGAACTATGCGTCCATGGCCCCGTAAAATGCAGTTCAAACTGCCCGTCGATCTTGCGCAATTCATATTCCGGCAATTGGAAATCGCCAAGCCAGCGGATAAATTCCGGCTTGAACATATGGTTGCGCCCGTAAAATGTCGCCCCCGCCAGCCAGATCAGTTCCTGGCGGGTAAAACGCAGGCTGCGTGCATGGTCAAGCTGCGCACGTAATTCGCCTTCATCGATGATATCGCCAAGCCTTATATGTCGGCTGCGATTGATCAGCGAAAAGGTAACGTCCACATCCGGGTGTTCCTGCCAGATCGCCTGCAACATCAGAAGCTTGTAAAAATCGGTATCCAGAAGACTGCGGATGATCGGATCAAGCTTGAAATTGTGGTTATAGGTCCGTGTGGCAATATCGGTAACGGTCATGAACCACCTGTCAGATTGGCAAAGATGTTCGCTTTGACATAAGTATCAATGTCCCCCGGCGAAAGCGCCACCCCGCAAACATCCCGACCGGCAAAAAAAGAAGCCCCGTACAAAGTACGGGGCCAGTTTGTTTGTCCGGGTGTATGGACAAGGGAGCTTGCGCAAAAGCGTGAAAAATGGTTCACGCAGTTGCCTGGTTTTCGCTCATCGAGCGAATGGGGTTTTCCAGCTTGTCGACGATTTCTTTCGGCACGATCTGCCAGAAATTGCCGCGTTCGCGATCCCAATTGTCAAGGATGGTGCGTGCAAAACCGCTATCGGTTTCCGCAACATGCTCTTCAATCAGCGAACGACAGACTTCGTCCCAATGCTGGGTTTCAATACGTTGGTACAGGATGGAGCCATCGTTGACGACATCGCCAAAGGTGCCCTCGACGTCATAGATGAACGCCATGCCGCCGGTCATGCCTGCACCAAAGTTCTCGCCAACCGCGCCAAGGATCACGGCGGTACCGCCAGTCATGTATTCACAACCGTTCGAACCACATCCTTCGACCACAACCGTCGCGCCCGAGTTACGAACGCAGAAACGTTCCCCGGCCTGACCGGCTGCAAACAGCTTGCCCGCCGTTGCACCATAAAGGATGGTGTTGCCGATAATCGTGTTTTCGTTGGTCTTAAGCGGGCTTGATGGCCGCGGGCGCAAGACGATGGTACCGCCCGAAAGACCCTTGCCGACATAATCGTTGGCATCGCCCTGAACTTCGATTTTCAGCCCCTGAACCGAAAACGCGCCCAGCGACTGACCGGCAGAACCGCGCAAACGCACATGCAGATGGCCCGGTTTCAGGCCGGTCATGCCATATTTCTGCGTGATCAGCGACGAAATACGCGTCCCGATAGCACGCTGCGTGTTCTGAATGTTGTATTGCAGCTGCATCTTTTCGCCGTCTTCAAGCAATGCGCGCGCATCCTTGATCATCTGGGCGTCAAGCGTATCGGGCACTTCGTTGCGCCCCTCAATCGTGCAGTAACGCTTGTGATCACCGGCATCGGCCTGTGCAAGCAGCGGGTTCAGGTCAAGGTCAACAAGGTCCTTCGCACCGCGGTGAACCTGCTGCAGCAGATCCGAACGACCGATGATTTCCTGCAGGTTGTCATAGCCAAGCTCGGCCAGGATATCCTTGACCTCTTCGGCCATAAACGTGAACAGGTTGACCAGTTTGTCCGCCGTGCCGACGAACTTGGCACGCAATGCCGGGTCCTGGGTACAAACGCCAACCGGACAGGTGTTCGAATGGCACTGACGCACCATGATGCAGCCAAGCGCGATCAGGGATGCGGTACCGATACCGAATTCCTCAGCACCCAGCATCGCACCGATCACCACGTCGCGGCCGGTTTTGAACCCGCCATCGACACGCAGTTTCACCTTGCTGCGCAGATTGTTCAGCGTCAGAACCTGGTTGACTTCCGAAAGGCCCATTTCCCACGGAATACCGGCATATTTGATCGAGGTCTGCGGGCTGGCACCGGTGCCGCCATCATAACCTGAAATCAGGATGACGTCGGCCTTTGCCTTTGCCACACCGGCCGCAATCGTGCCGACCCCCGAACGCGACACCAGCTTGACGCAAACGCGGCAACGCGGGTTGATCTGTTTCAGGTCATAGATCAGCTGCGCCAGATCTTCGATGGAATAAATATCGTGATGCGGCGGCGGCGAAATCAGGGTCACACCCGGCGTCGCATGACGCAGCTGTGCGATTTCAACCGTAACCTTAAAGCCCGGAAGCTGACCACCTTCGCCCGGTTTTGCACCCTGGGCGACCTTGATCTGGATTTCTTCACAGTTGTTCAGATATTCGGCAGTCACACCGAAACGACCCGATGCCACCTGCTTGATCGATGAACGCGCATTATCCCCGTTCGAACGCGGACGGAAACGTTCACGCGATTCACCGCCCTCGCCAGAGTTCGATTTCGCACCGATGCGGTTCATCGCAATCGCCAGCGCCTCGTGGGCTTCGGTCGAAAGCGCACCGTGGGACATGCCCGGCGTTACGAACCGTTTGCGGATTTCGGTGATGCTTTCAACCTGTTCCTGACGAACCGGCTTACGGTCGGAACGGAAATCAAGCAAATCACGAAGATGAAGCGGTTCACGCGAACGAAGCCCCTCCGAAAACTTGCGGAAGGTATTATACGACCCCGTGGTGACGGATGACTGCAACGTATGGATCAGCGGACCGGTCCAGACATGGCGCTCACCCGAACGGCGATATTTGTAAAGACCACCGACCGGGAGGGTCACGACATTGCCGTTAAACGCTTCCTTGTGCTGGGCAATGCAACGACGCTGGATACCCTGAAGGCCGATACCCGAAATGCGCGACGGCATACCCGGGAAGAATTCCGCCACCAGCGACCGCGACAGGCCGATACTTTCAAAGTTATAGCCACCGCGATAGGAACTGATGATCGAAATGCCCATCTTGGACATGATCTTGAGCAGTCCGGCATCAATCGCCGCCTTGAAACGCTGCATGACTTCGGCCGTGCTGCCGACATTGGGGAACAGCCCGCGCGCATAACGGTCCAGAAGACCTTCCTGCGCCAGATAGGCGTTCACCGTCGTCGCACCTACACCGATCAGAACCGCAAAGTAATGCACATCCATGCATTCCGCCGAACGGACGTTAAGCGAGATATAGGTACGCAGCGACGTTTTCACGAGATAGCTGTGCACACCACCCGTCGCCAGAACCATCGGGATTGCGGCACGCTCGGCCGAAATGCCCTCGTCAGTCAGGATGATATGAAGCGCGCCACCACGAACGGCTTCTTCGGCTTCGCGCTGGATGCGGGTAATCGCATCGCGCAGTGCTGACGCGCCGCCATTAATGTCGAACGTGGTGTCGATTTCGACCGCCGTATCGCCCATATAGCCGCGCATCGCGTCATACTCGGCATTGGTCAGAACCGGGCTTTCAAGCTGAAGCAGGTCACACTGGCTTTCATCCTCGTCAAGGATGTTGCCAAGGTTGCCAAGGCGCGTTTTCAGGCTCATGACGCGGGCTTCGCGCAAAGAGTCAATCGGCGGGTTGGTTACCTGCGAAAAGTTCTGGCGGAAGAAGTGATGCAAACCGCGATACCGATCCGAAAGGATCGCAAGCGGGGTATCATCCCCCATCGAGCCAATGGCTTCCTTGCCGTCTTCACCCATCGGATGCAGGATCAGTTCAAGGTCTTCGTGCGTAAGACCCATTGCCTTCTGCAACCGCAGAAGCGCTTCCTTGCCGAGGCGCGCGGGTTCAGTGTGCTCCGGCGAAATCAGGTCATCAAGCACCTTGGTGCGACCCACCCATTTCGACCAGTCACGACGGTTCGCAAGCTTATCCTTAAGCTCGCTGTCATGGTACAGCTTGCCTTCTTCAAGGTTGATGGCAATCATCTGCCCCGGGCCAAGCCGCCCTTTTTCAAGGCAGCTTTCCTCGTCGATATGCACCATGCCTGCTTCGGAACCGGCAATCAGAAGACCATTGCCCGTCACCGCATAACGCAGCGGACGAAGACCATTGCGGTCGGTCCCCCCCATCAACCACTTGCCGCCATAAGCTGCCAGTGCCGCCGGGCCGTCCCACGGTTCCATCACCGCGTTGCAATAGGCATAAAGGTTTTTATAGCTGTCCGGCGTCGATGCCTTTTTCGACCATGCTTCGGGGACCATCATGGTTTTCACCATCGGCAGGTCACGACCGGCACGCACCATCAGTTCGAACACGGCATCAAGGGCGGCCGAGTCCGATGACCCCGGCTGAATGACCGGTTTCAGATCTTCGATGGTGTCGGAAAATGCCTCGTGCGCCATGCGGGCTTCGTGGCTTTTCATCCAGTTGACGTTACCGCGCAGCGTGTTGATCTCGCCGTTATGGGCCAGAACACGGAACGGCTGCGCCAACGGCCAGCTCGGGAAGGTGTTGGTCGAATAACGCTGATGATAGACGCAGAAATTCGAAACAAACCGCTCGTCACGCAAATCCGGATAGAAAATGTCGACCTGCTCGGCAAGGAACATGCCCTTGTAGATGATCGAACGGCACGACATCGAACAGATATAGAAATCCTTGATCGCTTCGGACAGGACCGCTTTCTCGACACGACGACGGATGGTGTAAAGATCGACCTCGAACTGGTCTTCATCAACGTCACCCCGCGCACCGATCAGAACCTGTTCGATTTCAGGCCGCGTCTGGTTGGCTTTTTCACCGACAACCGAAACATCCACCGGAACCTGACGCCAGCCAAGAATGCCGTAACCCTGTTTCAGGATTTCGGTTTCAACGATGGCACGGCACCGTTCCTGTGCCGACATATCGATACGCGGCAGGAATACCTGACCAACCGCAATCAGGCTTTCCGGGGCTTCCTGATTGATAACCTTCAGATACGCCTTGAAGAAATCCTGCGGGATTTGCAGGTGAATGCCTGCGCCATCGCCGGTTTTGCCGTCGGCATCAACGGCACCACGATGCCAGATCGCCTTAAGCGCTTCGATACCGGCTTCAACCACCTCGCGACGTGGCTTGCCATCAATCGCACCGACAAGACCCACACCACAGTTGGCATGTTCTTCGGCCGGGTCATACATACCGTTTACCGACAGATGTTCGGCATTCTTTTCAAAACGGGCGATCTCTTGCGCGCCACGGTCATGAATAATCTTGTTCATAACTCTCTCTCCTAATGCGGCAGCGGGCTTAAGCAGCAGCTTCTTTGCGCGCCAGCAGATATTCATCGATCCGGTCAGCCGCATCGCGACCGTCACGGATGGCCCAAACCACCAGCGACGCACCGCGCGCAATATCACCGGCGGCAAAAACGCCATCCAGATTGGTCATCATCGAACGGAAATCGATTTTAACCGTGCCCCAGCGCGACACACCGAGTTCCGGCGCATCAAACAGGGTCGGCAGGTCTTCCGGCTCAAAACCAAGTGCCAGAATGACCATGTCGGCATCCATGGTGTAGTTCGAACCTTCGATCAGTTCCGGGCTCTGGCGGCCACCGGCATCCGGGGCACCAAGGCGCATCTTGACCGCACGCACACCGGTCACCTTGTCGTCGCCAACAAAGGCTTCCGGGTTGGTCAGCCAGACAAACTCAACGCCTTCTTCCTCGGCATTGGCCACTTCGCGCTGGGATCCCGGCATATTCGCACGGTCACGGCGATAAAGACATTTGACCGACTTCGCACCCTGACGGATCGCGGTACGAACACAGTCCATGGCCGTATCGCCACCGCCAATAACCACAACGTTTTTGTCTTTGGCATTCAGCGTGCCATCGTCATAGGCGGCAACCGTGTCGCCAAGGCCGATGCGGTTCGACGTGGTCAGATATTCAAGTGCTGGATAGATATTGCCAAGACCAACACCGGGCAGCTTCAGATCGCGGGACTTGTAAACACCCGTAGCGATCAGAACGCTGTCATGTTTGCGGCGCAGTTCATCAAGCGTCGCGTCGCGGCCAACCTCGAATTCGGTGTGCATGACGACACCACCTTCTTCAAGCAGCTTCACCCGGCGTTCAACGATATGTTTTTCAAGCTTGAAACCCGGAATCCCGTAAACCAGCAACCCGCCCATGCGGTCATAGCGGTCATAGATATGGACTTCATATCCTTTAAGGCGCAGTTGTTCCGCCGCCGCCATGCCTGCCGGACCACCACCGATGATCCCGACCGACATGCCGTTTTCCTGCGTCGGCTTGGGTGCCTTGACCCAGCCATTCGCAAAGGCGGTATCGGTAATGTATTTCTCGACCGACCCAATCGTGACTGCACCGTGCGTTGACTGTTCGATCACGCAATTGCCTTCGCACAGGCGATCCTGCGGGCAGATGCGGCCGGTCACTTCGGGCATGTTGTTGGTGGCCGCCGAAATGGCATAGGCTTCTTCCATGCGACCTTCGGTCGTCAGGCGCAGCCAGTCCGGGATGTTATTATACAAAGGACAATGGGCCTGACAGAACGGCACGCCACATTGCGAGCAGCGCGCAGACTGATCCGCCGCGGCTTCTGTCTCGAAACCTTCGTAAATTTCATTGAAGTCCGTGCGACGCTCGGATGCTTCTCTCTTGTGCGGATATTTTTGTTCAAGATGAACAAACTTCAGCATCTTTTCTGTCATAGCGGCCCTCTAAAAGGGTTTTATGTTGCGGGTTGGCTTTTGTATACGCGCCGGTTTTGCAAGAATCCAGCACAAAATGCACGATAGGTCAACATTACTGACCATTATATCCCCAAATAAAATCAGGACATCGGGAATTTCGGGATTTAAAGCGCTGAAAGAAAGTTTCATTAGTACCACAATGGTACTATTAATGCATTTCGTCTGTTTGCGCTAAGCTGCTATAAGCGGTGAGTTTTTGCCGATAACAGCGATCGAGGCCGGGGTGACGTTACAACATATAATTCTTCTGGCGGTCATCCAGGGGATCACGGAATTCCTGCCCATCAGTTCATCGGGTCACCTGATCCTGACCCCCGCCCTGACAGGGGCCGCAGATCAGGGTTTGTTGGTAGATGTTGCCGTTCATGTCGGTACACTGGCCGCCGTCCTGATCTATTTCTGGCGCGATGTTTTCGCGATGATCGGCGGATTCTTCTTCCTTTTGTCCGGTCGGATCAACCCCGGGGCCCGACTCGCCCTGCACATCATCCTTGCCACCATCCCGGTTGTAGCGGTCGGATTCTATCTGAAGGTCTCCGGAATCGAAGAACAGATGCGCTCGGTCGAAATCATTGCTTGGACCACACTTGTATTTGGCATCGTGCTTTGGATTGCCGACAAGATCGGCATGACGATCAACCGGCTTGAACATATGCGTTGGGGCGGGGCGCTGTTCATCGGCCTTGCACAGGTCATTGCCCTTATTCCCGGCACCAGCCGTTCGGGCATCACCATGACGGCCGCACGCCTGATGGGCTATGAACGCGCCGATGCCGCACAGTTTTCCATGCTGCTGTCGATTCCGGTTATTCTGGGCGCGGGTCTTCTGGCCGGTATTGACCTGCAACAGTCCGGTGACATGGCCCTGACCATGGATGTCCTTCTCGCGGCGGGCCTGTCCTTCATTACCGCCCTGATTGCCATTGCCATGCTGATGAGCTGGCTTAAACGCTCCACCTTCACACCGTTCGCAATCTATCGCATCCTTCTGGGCGGCGGTTTGCTGGTGTGGATCTATGGCTATGGCGGCGGTCCGATCCCGTTCCTTGGGTAAAACCGCAACTGACCATGTGATTGACGATGCCAACCCGAATGTTTCTGAGTCCGCTTGATCCTGTTGCTGACGGTGCGGCACTCCACGCCATTTTTGGTGATCTGGAATGCTGCACATGGCTTCCCGAACCGGCCTTTGCATCGGTCACGGATACCATTGCAAAGCTCAAACACTGGAACAGCGGCTTTGAAAAGACGTCATGGGTGGTCGCCGCGTCGCCGGATGGCCCAGCCCTTGGCCGCATCGCCCTTTATAATACCGGCGATGATCCTGACGTGTGGGAAGCTGCCTGCATGATTTCCCCTGCGGCACGCGGGCAAAACCATGCCGCCCGTGCCCTGTCCCATGCAGTTGGATATCTGTTTGAAACGACAAGCGCACGTCGCGTTTTTGCCGATATCGATCCGGATAACATTGCATCAATCCGGGTATTTGAAAAACTGAGCTTTACCCGCGAAGGTCTGCTTCGCGGGACCTGGAACACCCATATCGGCATTCGGGATTCGGTCATCTTTGGATTGATGAAAACAGATCCGATGCCCGATATCGGCCCGGCCCCCGTCGTGATGATATGAATCCGGTCCGACAACACGACCGGAAGGCATCAATCCTGCCAGATCGGCCCACCCGAAAGGATGACTTGCGCGCGCGCCGGGTCTTCCGGTGCATAACCGCTATCTTCGGCAAAACGCATTAAAAACGGCTCATGCGACATTAAAAAGTCAATCGCACCCAGTTGGACTTCATTGCTGGTAATCCCGGCTTTCAGGTCATCAAGCCCCATACCGGTTTGCGCAAAAAGCCCCTCCAGCAACTCGTCATCACCTACAATATGCGCGATTGCCCGAATGGCAAGCGTTTCTGCTGCTTCCTTGTTCATCGTCCATCTGCCCTTTGCCGCAAGACCTGTTTGTTGACCAAAAGTACTAGCTGAACCACTTGGCCTTGGCCAACGCACGCCAGACAACCAGCCCGGCAATCACGATCAGAACCGTGCCGATCATACCGAAATTCTGCCCAAGCAACACGACAAGCCCCCAGAACCCGATAGTACCAAACCCGACAGCAAGTGCGAGGAATGCCGATTTTGTAAGGCTATCCTGATTTTT
The DNA here is from genome assembly GCF_000300235.2 of Thalassospira xiamenensis M-5 = DSM 17429. Lineage (NCBI taxonomy): Bacteria > Pseudomonadati > Pseudomonadota > Alphaproteobacteria > Rhodospirillales > Thalassospiraceae > Thalassospira > Thalassospira xiamenensis. The sequence goes on from NZ_CP004388.1 coordinate 3,928,939, forward strand.
CTGGGCGGCTTCGGCGCGTTTGAGTTCGTCAACAATCTCGTACCAGGCAATCTGTTGCCAGCGGGAATATTTAAGGCCCTTGCGCGGACCTTTGCGCAGGAACTCGTCAAGCAGCTTGACGATATTGTTCGCGCGCTCCTCGGGTACGACATATTTGCCGAACCGCTCTTTCTTGCGCGGGCCTTCGTCTTCACTATCGATATCGTTCACCCAACCACTCCGAAAGCTGCCCGTTTTCAGGCCATGTCATCGGTCATAAGCGTTTCTGATTTATATCCGGTAAATCAGAAACGCCATGATGACGATCACACAGCACTTTATGTCCCGCAATGGATTGCAGGAAAAAGATCACGGCAGAAACCAGACGGTTGGAAATGTCCAGGCTCAGGCAACAACCATTGCGGTAATTGCAATCACGCCAAATGCAAGAAGATGGATCATCATTTTCTCCTGTTGCTAGGGACATTCGTCCCGGTCAAACGTATGCATCTTACGTTTGTTCCTGATCCCTAATCTGCAAAACAGGTAATTTGATGGCGCAATTCCGCGCCAAAAACGGTGATCAAACAATCGTGACTGGGGGATATGGTGCGGGCGGCCGGACTTGAACCGGCAAGGTCTTTAAGGACCGGCGGATTTTAAGTCCGCTGCGTATACCAATTTCGCCACGCCCGCAAAGCGCTTACAAGGTTGGTGTCCAACCGGCAGAACAGGGTTCTAGCGCGGCTTTAAAAACGGCGCAATACCGGAATGCCTGATTTTATCAATCCGTAAAAGCCGAAATCCGATGCCATCGCACAAAAGCGAATGCGGCATTGCGACAGAATTGCCTGTCTTTCACCATATTACCCCCATTTTTCTGCGACACGGTTGCAAGGATCCCATCGGAATCAAACAGGCGTACCGGTTGACCGTGAAGAGGCGCAGATACATTTCACTGGCTATCTCAGCATGTCTGGCACTTGCCATGCTTGGCCTTTTGCTGCGTCACGAAATCGTCCCGAATGCCAATGCCGAAGATGACGGCTCCGGTCGCCCCGACGCCCCGATTTTGCGCAGCGAAACACTGAACCGCGCCGCCAACCAGCAACGCCATATCGACCGCCTGTATGACAAGATGGAAAATGACCTGCTGGGCAGCACCATCGGGCCCCTGTTTCTTGACGATTCTGTTCCCGCGCCCGAACAGCCGCCCAATGCCCTTGCGCTTGGCACCGGGAATGCGACCACGATTGAAACCTTTGGCGGGCGCTCGGCACTGGCATCCATCGCCAAGAAACTGGATTTCGATACCGCAAATGGCACCTTCCCCAACCAGACCCGCCGCGGTGCCTCCCCGATCAGCCTTTGGGTCCATGGCAGCCAGACCGACATCGAAAACAGGGTTACCGAGACCGGCTATAACCCGAACCTCAGCGGCGACGTCATTTCAATCGATACCGGGGTCGATTATCTGGTGGATGACAGCCTGATCATCGGGCTTGGCGTTGGCTGGGGCAGCACGCTTAGCGAGGCCGCCGCCCGTCAGGTACTGTATCGGGAAAACAACGTGACCTTTTCCCCCTATTTCGTGTCGCGCATGACCGAATGGCTTAACATTCGTGGCAGTGTGGGGATGGGCACAAGTACCATCACCCAGTCCGCCATTGATGGCGGCCCGAATGATCTCAGTTACGCCGAAAATCTTGAAAGTTCGACACTATCAAGCTCGATCGGTTTTGGCACCGAATACGACCTTGGTTTCCTGCCCGTCACCGTAAGCCTTGATGGCGACATCATCACCGCCCGCGAAGAATTTGAAAGCGCACGCGGTGCCGACGGGTCACTGATCCCCGCCCGAACAGCCCTGACCCAGCTTTTCGACAGCACCGCCGAGGCCCGCTACAACCTCGTGCTGGGTGATCATCGCCTTGTGCCCTTCGCCGGACAGGATCAAACCATCACCCTGATGAACCAGGGATACGGTCGATCCACCAATCGCCGCTACTTTGCCGGAAGCGAATATGCCTATGACCCGTGGAATTTCGGTTTATCACTCGAAGGATTCCGCGAATTTGCCCCCAATACCGATCCCTTGGAAGGTGTTCGCTCGGAACTCAGCCTCAGTTCCGAACTCCCCTATGGCTACGGTATTCTAAGCCCCTATGTGACAAGTGAAAATACCAGTACCTATTCACAGCTGGGCGGCGGCATCACCCATGACTGGGGTGGCATTCCCGGCCAGATGAGTCTCGAAGTACAGCGCAAACTGACCTTTGCGACCGAACACAACAACCTGTCAGGGCTGATGACAATCCATTTCGATTTCTGATGCTTTCCCATGCGCGCCCCCATCTTGTGTCTTGGCGTAATAGTGCTGTGCGGTTAGGGTGCACAAAGAATTGAAACCGCCAAGACCAGCAGGTTCGCGCCATGACCCGATCCGATCGCGATGCGCCCGATACGTCCGACGCGCCCAACGCGCCCACCGCGACAGATACACTGACCCCGCCGGTGTTTGATCGCACCTTTCAAAAACAGTTCATCGATCTGTTGTTATGGCGGCGTGACGTGCGGCGTTTTCGCACCGATCCGATCCCCGGGGACGATATTGACGACCTGATCAAGGAAGCCTGCCTTGCGCCATCTGTTGGCAACTGTCAGCCATGGCGCTTTGTAAAGGTCAACGATCCCGACCGCCGCAAAACCATCCGCGACAGTTTCGAACGCGCCAATCAGCAGGCGCTTAACGACTATCACGGCGAACGTGCCAGACTTTATGCGTCGCTGAAATTGCAGGGCATGGATCAGGCCCCCATACAGCTCGCCGTTTTCGCCGACGAGGAAACCGAGGCTGGCATGGGACTGGGCCGCAAAACCATGCCCGAAATGCTCGATTATTCCGCCGTCGCCGCCGTACAGCTTTTGTGGCTGGCCGCGCGCGTCAAGGGCATCGGGGTCGGCTGGGTTTCGATCCTTGAACCCGAAACCGTTCTCAAAACGCTAGACGTTCCGTCGCACTGGCGTCTGATCGCCTATCTGTGCATCGGCTATCCCGAAGAAGACCACGTCGTTCCCGAACTCGTCCGCGAAGGCTGGCAGGATCGCATCGATCCGGCTGCCCTGACGCTTGAACGCTAACCAAATTCGATCACCAAAGGAAACCCCGATGTCCGCCGACAAAGGCCAACCGACCAATCCCGAACAACCCGCCAAGAAAAGCCTGCCGAACGGTCACTATTTCAAGATCATGGGCTATCTGCTGACTGCGGCATGGGTCGGCTACATTCTGGCGATTTCCGGGGGCGATACCACGCACCCGATGTTTGATTATATCTTTGTCGTTCCGCTGGCATTCTGGATTGGCGGCATGATCATCGGCAAAATCCTGCGCGCGCGCAGTGGTGCAGATCGGCCCTAGAGCCTTTTTATTCGCCCCTGCCGTCATTGCGGTCATTCCGGTGGCTTTTGCGTTCGTCCTCATAACGGTCGTTATCGGAAAAACCGCCCAGATTCATGATCCCGATGCCAAGACTGATGCCGCCAAACGTGATGAACAACCCGAAAAACAGCAACATGATAAAGATCGGCGCATCGCGTGATGCCATGGCAAGGCTGTAAATCCCGCCAATATCAAAAAACAGCACCAAGGCACCAAAAACCAGCGCGCCGAACCCGCCATAGGCGGTATGTTCAATCATGAATTTGACAATCGACCGGGCTTCGCGCGCAGCCCGGCTGTTGCGAATTTCATCCGTTTCCTTCGGGTCACCTGTCATACCGGTCCCTCCAACGCACCCTCAAACGATTGTCATAGCCGCAATGATAGCCCCGCCAAAATGATCAATTGCAATCCGCACGTTACGAAACGGCACCACTATCTTCGATAATCTCGCGGCCCAGCTCAATGATCACCGCGCGAATGCGCTCTGATGCAAGGTCAACATCCTTGGCCTCTTCGCCCCGCACCACAAGCGTCGTGCCCAGCTTCCCTTCGCGCAGGAACGGATAGGACCCGATATCGGTATCGGGGAAATCATGCTGGATCTCGCCCAGCACCTTGGCAATCGCGCCTTCCGGGATATAACCGCCAACCGATCGCGATACCATTGGTCGCCCGCCGGTCAGCTGATGTTTGATCCCCTGGAACATCGCCTGCATGATCATCGGCACACCGGCCATGACATAGACATTTTCCATCCGGAACCCTGGTGCCTTGGAAACCGGGTTATCAATCAGCTCCGCCCCCACCGGAATATGCGCCATGCGCAGCCGCGCCTCGTTCAGGTCGGCAGGGTTCTCATAATGGCTTTTCAGCAATTCATGCGCTTGCGGGTTCAGTTCGATCTCGACCCCGAACGCACGCGCCACACAGGGCGATGTAATATCATCATGGGTCGGACCTATGCCGCCCGTGGTAAAGACATAGTCGAACTTTGCCCGGCATTCATTGACCGTCTCGATGATCGTGGTTTCGATATCGGGAATTACCCGCGTTTCTGCCAGGCGAATTCCAAGCTTGTTCAGCTCCTCCGCCAGATAAGGCAGATTCTTGTCATGGGTCCGTCCCGACAGGATTTCATTGCCGATAATGATCAGACAGGCCCGAACCGCTTCAGACATCACAACCTCGCAAACTTGAACTCAGTATTCAAATACGACCGCCAAGAGGGGTCGGATCGTCACAGAAAATCGCGCAACATCGCCACCAGCGGCACATCGGCCGGCGGCATCGGATAATCACCCAACCGGATCGGGCGCACCCATTTTACCTGCTGGCCTTCCATCGGGGTGATTTCCCCTTTCCAGACCCGGCACAGATAAAGCGGCATCATCAGATGGAAATCATCATAGGTAAATGACGCAAAGGTAAAAGGTGCCAGACAGCTTTCGGTAATATCAATGCCAAGCTCTTCCTTAAGCTCCCGCACCAATGCCATTTCCGGCGTCTCGCCGGCCTCGACCTTGCCGCCGGGAAATTCCCAAAGCCCCGCCATGGATTTGCCTTCGGGGCGTTGTGCGATCAAGACACGATGATCGGCATCCACCAGCGCCACCGCACTGACAAACACCGTTTTTTCGGGGATTTTTCCCTGCCGCAAGTCCACCGACATGCAGCCTCTTTCTGGATTTTGAATGGTCATGCGATTGTTTTATCCTGCATGGCGGCTTTCGCCAAGAGATGCATTTGACGGATACCCGCCCCTTCCCGATCCGGGTTGAAACGGCAATATCCTTTGCGTCATATTTCCCTGAAATAAAAAAGAACCCGATAGCGGGCTATCGCGTACAACAGTCAAAATCAAATCAATAATATCTGTTTTACGGTGACAATGCGCGTATTCAAACTGACGGCAAATGCCCTCATCGCGGCCCTGTTTCTCGCCGGTTGCGATAAGCTCGCCGCATTCAATCACCTTCAGGCTGGCGACTATCAGCCGACCCTTGCCGATCTGCAATATGGCGATGCGGATCGCCAGAAACTTGATCTTTATCTGCCTGCTGATCGCACAAAACCGGCCCCGTTGATCGTCTGGTTTTATGGCGGATCATGGGATTCGGGCGATAAGGCAAAATACGCTTTCGTCGCCAAACGCTTTACCGAAATGGGCTATGCCGTCGCCATCCCCGATTATCGTCTGGTGCCTGAAATCCGTTTCCCGGAATTCATCAAGGACGGCGCAAAAGCCCTCGCCTTCATCAAGCAATACAGCCATGACCATCCCGACCGCATCACCACAGGTCCAATCATCCTGGCCGGTCATTCCGCCGGTGCCTATAACGCGGTTCAACTGGTGGCCGATCAATCCTATCTGGCATCCGTGGGGATGACCGCCAACGACATTGCCGGGATCATCGGGCTGTCCGGCCCCTATGATTTCTATCCCTACGACGTCAAGGCAACCCAAATCGCCTTTGGCGATACCCCCGCCGCCCAAAGCCAGCCGGTCGAGCAGGATTTATTCCACATGCCGCCGATGCTTCTGATCACCGGCAACCGCGATCACACGGTCTATCCCCGCAATTCCCGCCGATTGGCCGAACTCGCCCCGGATACGAAACTCGTGATTGTCAAGGACACCGGCCACGCCGGAACTCTGATTGCTCTTGGGAGCGTCCTGACCGAAAACCGGGCAGTACTGGACCCTGTTGGGGAATTTCTCGACACACGGATCGTAAAACCAGCGCCTTCAAAATCGGAACCGTAATCTGCCCCCCCAAAAAAAACAAAACGCGCCGATGGTAAACAGCGCGTTTTGTCTATCAAGTTCCGTTTAAGGCAGCCTTACGCCAGCTGACCGTGGCAATGCTTGTACTTTTTGCCTGATCCACACGGGCAGGCGGCATTGCGTGCAACACGGCCCCAGGTCGATGGATCGTTCGGATCAACATTACCCGATGCAGCCCGCGAATGGACCGTTGCGCTGTCACCACCCTCACCTGCCATGGCTTCGGGTTCCGGGTGATTTTCGTGCATTTCCTGCGGCGCGCGGCGCGGTTCCAGATCTTCCGGGCGGGGTGTCGATTGCAATTCAACATGTGACAGCATCTGGGTCACGCGTTCGCGCAATGTCACCAGCATGCCTTCAAACAGGTTGAACGCCTCGCGCTTGAACTCGTTTAACGGATCGCGCTGGCCATAAGCACGAAGCCCGATGCCCTGACGCAAATGGTCAAGGGCGAGAAGATGCTCTTTCCATGTCTGATCAAGCAGCTGAAGCACAAGGCTCTTTTCAACCTGGCGCATGATATCGGCACCATAATTGGCAACCTTGGCCGCCATCTTGCTCTCGACCGCCTGCTCGATCCGCTGGCGCATGACTTCGACATCAATGCCTTCTTCCTTGACCCACTCGGCCACCGGAAGATCAAGACCGAACAGACGTGTGCATTCTTCATGCAGGCTGGCGGCTTCCCACTGTTCCGGATAAACCTTTTCCGGGCAGTATTTGGTCACAAGGTCTTCGACAACCTCGCTGCGCATATCCGCCACATCTTCGGCAACATTCTTGGCCTGCATCAGATCGCGGCGCTGTTCATAAATGACCTTGCGCTGGTCATTCATCACATCATCGAATTTCAGTACGTTCTTACGAATATCGAAGTTACGCGCCTCGACCTTCTGCTGTGCCTTTTCAAGCGCCTTGTTGATCCACGGATGATAGATCGCCTCGCCTTCCTGAAGGCCAAGCTTCTGAAGCATCCCGTCCATGCGCTCGGACCCGAAAATACGCATCAGGTCATCTTCAAGCGACAGGAAGAATTTCGATCCCCCCGGGTCACCCTGACGGCCAGAACGACCGCGAAGCTGGTTATCAACGCGGCGCGATTCATGGCGCTCGGTACCGATCACAAACAGACCACCGGCATCAAGAACCTTCTGCTGATCGGCTTTGACCTCGGCCTTGATCCGCTCGATCCCCTCGGCGCGCTTTGCGTCGTCTTCGATATTGGCAAGCTCGATCTCGGCACGCATTTCAACGTTGCCACCAAGCTTGATGTCAGTACCACGACCGGCCATGTTGGTGGCAATCGTGATCGCGCCCGGCGCACCGGCCTGTGCCACGATGAACGCTTCGCGTTCATGCTGCTTGGCGTTCAGGACCTCGTGCGGGACTTTTCGTTCTTTCAGCAACGCGCCAAGAATTTCCGACTTTTCAATCGACACCGTGCCGACAAGGGCCGGCTGGCCGCGTTTGTGGCAATCTTCCAGAAGATCGGCAATCGCGTTCCATTTTTCCTTGGCCGTCCGATAAATTTCATCATCGGCGTCTTTACGGGCAATCGGGCGATGGGTCGGGATTTCGACAACCTGAAGATTGTAGATTTCCTCGAATTCCTCGGCCTCGGTCATTGCCGTACCGGTCATGCCCGCAAGGGTCGGATAAAGACGGAAATAGTTCTGGAAGGTGATCGATGCCAGGGTCTGGTTTTCGTTCTGGATCTTGACCTTTTCCTTGGCTTCCAGCGCCTGATGCAAACCGTCCGAATACCGGCGGCCTTCCATCATGCGGCCGGTGAATTCGTCAATGATCACGACCTTGTCGTCCTTGACGATGTAATCGGTATCCTTCTGGAACAGCTTGTGCGCCTTAAGCGCCTGATTGACGTGATGCACCAGATGCACGTTGGCAACGTCATAAAGCGTGCCTTCGGTCAGGATGCCCATCTGCTGCAAAAGCTGCTCGGCATTCTCGGTGCCATCTTCGGTCAGGGTGACGGCACGTGCCTTTTCATCCTTCTCGTAATCGTCCTCGGTCAGTTTCGGGATCAGCGCATCAATCGCGCGATACAACTCCGAACTGTCTTCGGCCGGGCCGGAAATGATCAGCGGCGTCCGTGCTTCGTCAATCAGGATGCTGTCAACCTCATCGACAATGGCAAAGTTGAACGGGCGCTGCACCATGTCTTCAAGGCGGAACTTCATGTTATCGCGCAGATAATCAAAGCCCAGCTCGTTATTGGTCGCATAGGTGATATCACATGCATAGGCCGCACGCCGCTGGTCATCGGTCATGCCATGCATGATCACGCCAACAGAAAGCCCCAGGAAGCCGTAAACCTGCCCCATCCATTCCGCGTCACGACGCGCAAGGTAATCGTTGACCGTCACAACATGGACGCCCTTGCCTTCGATCGCGTTCAGATAAACCGGAAGCGTCGAAACAAGCGTTTTACCTTCACCGGTTTTCATCTCGGCGATCTTGCCAAGTGTCAGAACCATGCCGCCCATCAGCTGCACATCGTAATGACGTTCGCCGCGGACACGCTTGGCAGCCTCGCGAACGGTGGCAAATGCGTCAGGAAGAATATCCTTCAGAGTCTCGCCCTTGGACAGACGTTCGCGCAGCCAATCGGTACGGGCGCGCAGTTCGTCGTCACTAAGCTTCTCGACTTCGGGTTCCAGGGCATTGACTTGCTCGACCGTGGCCCGCAGGGCTTTGACTTCACGATCGTTAGCTGAACCGAAAATTTTCCGGGCAATTACGCCGAGCATTAAAACGTTCCTGAACAAATGAAAAAACAGTTATGGGGCAACGGCTATATACCGAGGCCCGATCACAGATAGAACCCTGTCTGCCATCTGTCAACGGAACGAACCATTATCACTAATATGTTCACGTCCAGCAGCGAAAACCATCGCCCTCAAAAATGGTACTCGCCCCCTGTCCTTCGCGCTTGAGCAAACCATAAAAAACACGTATATTCCATGTTCAACCCAGAATTTGAGAGCAAGTAGCTCACCTTTCGTAAAGAGACGACAGATTTCTTTGCGGAAAAACCTCAGGAGGAGGAAATGGTGAATCTCACCACGCTAAATCCCTTTCAAAGGGGGCAATCGCCCCAGACTGACTCGCGTCAGTTGGTAAACGCATCGGACAGGCAAGCTGATCCGAATGCGGCAAAGTCCGACAAAAATTCCCGTCAGATCGTCGATCCCGTTGATTTGTCCACGGACGCGGTTGCGGCCAAAGCATCCGATGACAAAGCCGTGCAGACATCAGCGGCAACCGAAGAACTGTCAACCAAAGACCTGTTTGAACGCGCACTCAATGCCGCCCTTGAACTGATCAAGGATGACGTGATCGAAATGTTCAGACTAAGCGGCATGGACGGCCGCGAAGCCATGCTCGCCACCGATGCATTGTTCGAAGGCATCCGCGGCATGTTCTCTGACGATGGCAATGTTGATTTCAACTTCCAACAAGCCGTCGCAAAATATTCGCGCACCGAAATTGCCTATGCTGGGTCCAAGGGTGCCGGTGCTGCGGTTTCCGAATCCGCGATGATGGGGGTGCAGTCCCTGAACATCAACATCAACAGCACCACGGGCGAATTCCTGTTTGATTTTAAGACCGCCAAGGTCGAAGTTGTCACCACCAAAGCCGTCGCCATCGGTGATAGCACCGCTGGCGTCATGGGGGCGATTGACTCCATGATGGACGGTCTTAAAAACAACAATCTGGTGGATATGCTGGGCAATCCGACAAGTGCGGATAAAGGCGGCCTCATGTTCGATATGAATGACGGCGGTGTTGCCGAATTCATCCGTCAGCTTATGGCCGACACCACCGGCACGCAAACCGCGGCCGCAACACCAGACGAAAAAACCGATGCCGCAAGCGGTGCGGATGACGCCGCCATGATGGCCGAACTGATCCAAAGCCGCATGGCAAAACTCAATGCACAGATCATGGAACAGGCGGGCGCCATCGTCCGCGGCATTTCCCAATCCACGGCTCCCGATGGATCGGGCAATAAGATGCTTAATCTGTCTGTTGATATGATCTTGCCGATGGGCATCTTCGGACAAAACGAAAACGGTGCAACCTTCCAATTCCCAAAAGGTGAAACTGTCGCCGTGGCCGATCCCAGCCAGGAACAGGACGTTCTGGCTTAATCGTAAATGCTGGATCGGGGGGCAATCCCCGATCCCACAGCATTTCGTCAAAATGCCTTCAGGAAGGAGGCGACCAAATGTTTGAACATTCCGATTTTTCACGTCCCCGCGCCGACCGGTCTGCGCATCGCGATCTTGGCCTGTCGGGAAAAATGGCTAATAAAACCGCCAACGATGATCCCACGGTCGATGTCGACGAAGACATCAGCCGTCTGCGTCGCATTGTCGATAATATCGATATCAGTCTCGAAGCATCCAAACGCCTTCAGAAACTGACCAAGCAGGCAACCGAGGTAACTTCCCCACCCTGGAGCAAAATGCCCGATTTCCTGCGCCTCAGCGAAATATCATATGACGAGGTTATGGACAAAATCCAAACCGACGCGCTGATTTTGTTTGCGATGTTGGGAATCCCGCCTGAAAAAGCCCGCGCAATGGCAAGGGAACTGACAGGCACCTCCCCCGAGGATGTCACCTTTACCGGCTTTCAGGATTATATCCGGGCGCTCGTCGGGCAAAAAGTCCCGTTCTCGGCAAACCAGCTCGCCGCGATCGGAACCTTCAGCGGCACCGCCGTTATATCGCAAACCGTGCAAATCAATCTGTCACAGATCGAAGGTCATCTATCGTTCTCCGGCGACGAGACCAACGCCAGTTGGTCCTACACCGAGGTTAATGTCGAAATCAGTAAACTTCGCGTCGAATTCGGCCAGGTGGACCCGCTGATCCTTGATCTTGACGGGGACGGCATCACCACCTCACACGTCAATGATAACAAACAGTTCGATATTGATGGCGATGGAACTGTTGATCAGACCGCATGGGTTGACGGCAATGATGCCTTGCTGGCGCTTGATCGCAACGATGATGGCATCATCAATGATGGCACCGAATTGTTTGGCGATCAAAACGGTGCCAAGGACGGCTTTGCCGAACTCGCCAAATATGACGACAACAATGATGGCGTGATCGACAGCAAGGACAAGGTCTTTTCCTCTTTGGTCCTGCTGCGTGCTGATGGCAGCCAAAGCTCGCTTGAAAACGAAGGCATCAAATCGATTTCGCTGACAATGATCACCCCGCTTGATCAGCGTCTGATCGGTGGTGATCTGGTTGCCAAATCACAATTTGAGCGCGATGACGGCACCACCGGCACCGTCGGCGAAGTCTTTTTTGACGTTCGCGCCTGACGGCTATTTCTGGATTCTGGCAGAAACCGTTGGGCAAGGGCGCGAAATCCCCCTTGCCCGCGCCATTATATTTTCCGCACTACATCAGCATTTCACATTTTAGCCAGATTGCTTTGAAAAAACCGTGACATCCGAGGGGAACCCTTGTGTGTCACGAGCGGATGTGATTTATCCGTGGGGTGAGGCATGGGGAAAAATCCCCCTTAAATGAAAAGTCTGGAGAAAATATGCTGCGCAAAACCCTACTCGCTGCGTCACTTGCGACCGTCATGTTTGCAAGCCCGGTTATGGCACAGGACGCTGCACCGGCCGAAGACCAGGTTCTTGCAACCGTCAATGGCGAGGAAATCCTGGAATCCGAAGTGCGCGCGACACAACAGGGCCTGCCCCAACAGTATCGCCAGCTCCCGTTTGAAATGCTCAAGCCGATGCTTGTCGACCGCGAAATCAATCAGCGCCTGCTGATGCTTGCCGGTCAGGATGCGGGTCTTGCCGACGATGAAGAGGTCAAGAATCAGCTCGCCGCCCTTGAGCGCCGCCTCGTTGCCGAAACCTATCTTGAGCGCGCAATCGCCGAGAAAGTCACCGACGACGCGATCAAAGCCCATTACGACGAATTCATCAAAACCAACGAGCCAGAGCCGCAGGTTCACGCGCGTCACATCCTTCTGGAAAACGAAGACGACGCCAAAGCCGTGATTGCCGAGCTCGATGACGGTGCCGATTTCGTCGAACTCGCCAAAGAAAAATCAACCGGCCCGTCCGGTCCCAATGGTGGTGATCTTGGCTTCTTCAACAAGGGCGACATGGTCGCACCGTTCGCCGAAGCCGCCTTCGCGATGGAGCCGGGCACATACAGCAAGGAACCGGTTCAGACCCAGTTCGGCTGGCACGTGATCCTAGTTGAAGAGAAAAAAGACGGCGTCCAGCCGACCCTGGAAGAAATCCGTCAGCAGATGGAAGCAGAAGTCACCCAGCAGGCCGTTCAGGACCTGATTGAAGAACTTCGATCTGATGCCGAGGTGGTGAACAACACCGAAACCCCGGCCACAGACGACAGCGCAGAAACCCCGAAAAACTAAGCCCCACGGCTTAACCGGTTTCAAAGCTGAGATCCAAAACGGGGTGAGCCGTCCGGCATCGCCCCGTTTTTTTGTCATCCACCCGTGCCAAATGCGCTACCTTTGGATTAATGGCAGGGTTACGTTCAACGAAGGAAATTGAACAGATGGTTGCGACGTCGCTTTCTCCGCTGGCCCCGGCCGGCTTCCCCGATCTTCCGGCAATTCCCGGTGTCAAACTGCATACCGTGACCCTTGGTATCCGCTACAAGGGCCGCCCCGATGTCCTTCTGGCCGAACTCGAACCGGGCACACAGGTTGCGGGGGTCTTCACCACCTCGACCACGGCATCGGCCGCTGTTCGCTGGGGACGCGAGGCGCTTAAAGGCGGCACCGGTCGGGCATTCTTTGTCAATGCCGGTAACTCGGTTGCCTTCACCGGCAAGGCGGGCGAAAAATTCGTCGCAGACAAGGTCGAAGCCGCCGCAAAGGCGCTGGGCTGCGACAAGACCGAGATTTTCACCGCCTCCACCGGTGTCATCGGCGAGCCGACCACCGCAAACCGCATCACCGATGCCCTGCCCGATCTTCTGGCAAATGACGCTGGCTGGCTTGATGCCGCCAAGGCGATCATGACCACCGACACCTTCCCCAAGGGCGCATCGGCCACCGCCACCATCCACGGTGCCAAGGTCAGCATTGCCGGTTTTGCCAAGGGTTCAGGCATGATCGAACCCAACATGGCCACCATGCTTGGCTTCATCTTTACCGATGCCGCCGTGCCCCATGCCGTGCTGCAATCCCTGCTTGCCGATTGCACCAACCGGTCGTTCAATGCGATCACGGTCGATAGCGATACCTCGACATCCGATACCGTCCTTCTGGCGGCAACCGGCAAGGCCGGTAATGCTGCCGTCACCGGCATTGATGATCCGGCACTGGCCGGTTTCAAAACCGCGCTTGAAGACGTCATGCGTGATCTTGCCCATCAGGTCGTGCGCGACGGCGAAGGGGCGTCGAAATTCATCACCGTCAATGTCACCGGCGCCATCAGCGAAGCAGAAGCCAAAATCACCGCCAAGGCGATTGCGAACTCTCCGCTGGTCAAAACCGCGATTGCCGGTGAAGACGCCAACTGGGGCCGCATCGTCATGGCGGTTGGCAAATGCGGCGTGCAGGCCGACCCGAACAAACTGACCGTTTCCATCGGTGGTATTATTCTGGCGAAAAACGGCGAACGCGTCGCCGATTATGACGAAGCCCCGGTCGCAGCCCACATCAAGGGCCAGTATATCGATATCGATGTCGATCTTGGCTTTGGCGATGGCACGGCCACCGTCTGGACCTGCGATCTGACACATGGCTATATCTCGATCAATGCGGATTACCGCAGCTGATCAGCTTGCCAGACCCCAAAAGATCAAATCCGCCTTTCACCCGAAAGGCGGATTTTTTACAGATACCCCCGACCTTCAAAATCAGGCGTGATCGGGCAAACGCCCATTCAGGGCCGCGGCTACATTGGCTCCGGCAAAATCCACACTGCTCAGGTCCGTTTCACCAAATGCAACGCCGGAAATATTGGCGCGCACCATTTTGACTTCCGCCATCTTTGGCTGGCTGAAACTGGCATTGCGCATATCGGCCTTGGAAAAATCCGCACCGCTCAGATCGGCATACCAGATCACACCTGTTTTTTGCCCATTGCCATCACGTTGTTCAACGGCACCAAACCGCGCGCCCTGGAATATCGCCTTCTGGCAGTTGGCTCCGTTCAACCGCACACCGTTTAATATCGCACTATTGAATTTCGCCAGTTTAAGGTCTGCCCGCCGCAGTGATGCCATGGCAAGAATGGTGTCGACGAACAACGCACCGCGTAAAACGCAATTTTCAAAACATGCCGCCGAAAGATCCAGGCCCGAAAAATCCATCCCCGAAAGGTCACGCCCGGTCGCATCCAACGGCTTGCCCTGTCGTCCACCGGTCGAAAGCCATTCGCTATGTGCATTGACCAGATCGCGAATATCTTCGGGCAAAGGGGCCACTGCCTTGCTGCCAAGGCTGTTGGCGGTATTGGCCTGCGAAAGATCGACACCGTTCAGATCGACATTGCGAAGGTTCGCTCCGCTTAAATCGGTACCGGCCAGAACTGCATTATGAAGCTTCGCCCCCTTGAGGTTGGCGTTCTTCATCTTCGCCCCCGAAAGATTGCAGCCCGTTAAATCCGCCCCGGCAAGATTGACGGCAAACATGTTTGCATCACTCAGGTCGGCATCCACCAGGCTGGAACCCGACATATTGGCTTCCGAAAGATTGGCCCCCGCCATCATCGACCCTGCCATGTCGGCATTGCCAAGATCGGTGGCCCGTTTGACCCGGCGTTCCCGCCCGGCATCCATCACGATCATCACTCCGGACCGAAGGTCGGCCGCCTTGAGACTGGCGTTTCGCAACTTGGCCCGCGCCATATTCGCCCCGCGCAAATCGGCCCGCTCAAAGCTTGATCCTTCAAGATCGGCTTCGACAAAGTTGGTTCCAAACAGGTCACAGAAATTGAAACTGACATCCTTGATCACGGCCTGGATGAAGTTTGCTCCGGGCAGGATGGCGTCTTCAAGGCTGATCTTGCTCATTTTGATACGCGAAAGGTTCCCGTTGCGAAGCTGCATGCGCTTGCCACCGGGCTGCTTTAAAACATATCGCTGATGCTTTTTGATCGCCTCGATCAGCTCCGGTCGTGACACCATGTGATAGAATCAATCCCCTAGCAACCTGCCCCAACCGCAAAATGCAACGTTACAAAATTAGTATAGCCGGGCCGGGCCCGTTATTTTCTGACACTATATGACATCTTGGAATTTGCCGGGCGCTTTCCAACAACCAGCCAACATAAATTGTAAAACAATTATGCTCGCCCGGGGCCTGTTCGATGCGGCATTGATCGACCCTGTATCGCCTGTGCACGACTCGCGGCCCGCCGCCGAAATGCGCCATCACATCCTGAACGTGCAGAATGTCTTTTCCTGCAATTTTATTTAAATGTGATCGAGACCTTTGATCTGGCGGACAAAATCACCAAATTCATAGTCAGTTCTCGTGGCATGGACCTATTTTATGAATAATATCCTGTTCGTTGATGATGACGAAAACATCCTGAACGGCCTGCGGCGGCGGTTGCGCGGCATGCGTCCGGACTGGCACATGGTTTTTGCCACCAGTGCGGCTGCCGCCATTGAACTTGCAAGTCACGAAGAATTCGATGTGGTCGTATCGGATATGCGGATGCCAGGTATGGATGGCGCAACGTTGCTGAGCACCCTGCAAAAATCCCATCCACACGCCACCCGCATCATCCTTTCGGGCTTCGCCGAGGAAGAGGCCGTTCTGCGAACCGTCGGGCCAGCCCATCAATATCTTGCCAAACCGTGCGAAGACCTGGTGCTGATCGAAACCATCGAAAACGCGCTTGATTTGCGCAGTCTGCTGACCCGACCGGAATTGCGGTCCCTCGTTGCCAGCATCGACACACTCAGTTCCCCGCCCGATACTTACCTTCGGCTGGTCAAGGCACTCGAAGACCCGAAAATATCCCAGGATCAGATCACCCGGATCGTTTCATCCGATATCGCCCTGACCGCCGAAGTCCTGAAACTGACCAACTCCGCCTATTTCGCCATCGCCCAGAAAATCAGTTCCGTCTCCCATGCCGTACGCATGATCGGGACCGAGACGCTAAAAGCACTGGCCCTTTTTGTTGGCATTTTCCGCGGATTTGATGGCCCCAAAAGCGAAGCCGACAAATTGCTGCGCCTCTGCCATCGCAGCCAGCAGATCGGCGTCACCGCCGCCCTGATTGCCGAATATGAAAAACTGCCGCGCGCCATCTGCCACGCTGTTCCCTCGACCGGCATGCTCAGCCACGTCGGCAGCCTGATCCTTTATGCCAACCGCAATGCCGAAATGGCCAAGGTGATTGATCGGGTCGAACAGGAACATATCCCCATCGAACAGGCCGAAATCGAGCAGTTCGGCGCCGGTCATCCGGAAATAGGCGCCTATCTTCTGGGTTTATGGGGCTTCCCGGCACCCGTGGTACAGGCCGTTGCCTATCACCACCGCCCGATGGATACCCCGCATCGCGAAATGAACGTCCTTACCGCAATTTATGTCGCACAGGACCTCACCCGGCAGGTTGCCGCCGAAGAAACCGGCAAACAGGTCGAAAGCCATATCGACATGGAATATCTGAAAACCATCGGCAAAGCTGACCAGCTTGACGAATGGCGCATGATCGCGCGCGTTGTCGCCGACAAATACAAAACCCTGACCCAGTAAAGATCCGTGGCCATGGAAAAAAGCAAAGTCCTTTTCGTTGATGACGACAAAAACCTGCTGCATGCCCTGCAACGCAAGATGCGCCACAAATACGATTTTGAAATCGCCATTGGCGGGCAGGAAGCCCTACGTATCCTGATGGAAGACGGTCCCTTTGCCGTCTGCATCGCCGATATGCGGATGCCCGGCATGGACGGTGTGAAACTTCTGACCGAAATCGGGCGCGTCAGTCCCGATACGGTTCGCATGATGCTGACCGGCAATGCCGACCAGCACACCGCCGTCGAGGCCATCAATCGCGGCCATATTTTCCGGTTTTTCAGCAAACCCTGCGATGACGAGGTGCTGGAACAGGGGATCAACGATGCCATCCGCCAATATCATCTGATCACGGCGGAACGCGATCTTCTGGAACAGACACTGGCAGGCAGCGTCAAGGTTCTGACCGATGTTCTGGCCCAGCTTAATCCCCTGATATTCGGCCGGTCCATGCGGGTGAAATCATGGTGCGACATGATTGCGCGCGATATTGGCTATCCCCAGCCGTGGGAACTTGGTCTGGCCGCCCTTCTTGCGCCGATTGGCCTGGTCTCGCTACCACCTGAAACGCTGGCGCGTCTGGCCATGGGCAAGGTTCTGCAACCGCTTGAACGCGACCTTTTGAAACGCACGCCAGAGGTCGGAAAACGACTGATTTCCAATATCCCGCGTTTGAACCATATCGGCGAAATCGTCTATCTTCAGTTCCGCAATTTTGACGGGACGGGCTTCCCCACCGACAACAGTCCGAAGGGTACGGATATTCCTCTTGGCGCGCGCGTGCTGCGTATCCTCAATGACCTTGCCGAAATCAGCACCAGCGACATGCCACTGGCCCAGAATTTCGATGAATTGAAAGAACACCCGCATCGCTACGATCCGGAACTTTTCGGTCAGATTTCCGACCTGCTGGCAATAGTTGACGACTCTTACGATGTCGATATCCATCCCAAGGGCCGCGAACAGGATATCTTGCTGAAATCGCTGCGTGTGCACGACTTCCTGATGACCGATATCGAAACCGTCGATGGTCATGTGCTGCTGACCCACGGCAACCACGTTTCCGAGGTCCAGTTGCAGCGCCTGCGCGTGTTTCAACAGATCCACAAATTCCATGAACCGATCCGCATTCGTCGTGGCGGCATGAAACCTTCGCAAAACGGTTGAAACACGGAAAGCCGGTATGAACGACACACACCACAATGACGAAAACCTCAAGGTCATCCACCCGACCAGCGATTCGGCGGGTACCGACGACTTGCTCGACGCGATTGATCAACTTGATGTCAGCCCCGAAGCCCTGAAGCAGATTCATGCTCTTCTGAACGAACAGAAGAAACGCGAAACCGAGTCAAATCAGCGGCTTAAAACCATCCTCAACAGCGTTGTCGAAGGCATTCTGGTCATTGATGGTGCCGGGATGATTTGCGATTGCAACGAGTCCGCACTCAATCTGATGCGGGGCACAATGTCCGATATGCTGGGCCGGTCGGTTGATGCATTGTTTGTCGATCGAAAATCGACCGTGCGTCACAAATTACTCAACCGTTGCATCAATATCAGCAGCGGCACACTACGCTATGATTATACCGAAACCATGGGACAGCGCCTTGATGGCGATACCTTTCCGATGGAAATCACCGTAAGCCCCGCCAATTTCACCGGCGAAATGAGCTACCTTTACATTTTCCGCGATATCACGCGCCGCAAACAGGCCGAAGAATCGCATCAAAAGCTCGAAGGTGAATTGCGCGAAGCCTTGAAACTCGAAGCCATCGGTCATCTTGCCGGGGGCATTGCCCATGAAATCAATACGCCCAGCCAGTATATCCGCGACAACCTGAAATTCCTCAATGACGGCTATGGGGCGCTGTCGCGCATTCTGGGGCTGGCCTTGCAAACGCTGTGGCAGAATCGCGACCGGTTGCCTGAAAACACCTTCAATAATTTTGCCCGCAAAATGCGCGATGCCGATCTGGAATTCCTGCTTGATGAAATCCCGCACGCCACCCAGCAATCCCTTGACGGCATCAATCAGGTGGCCCGCATTGTGCTGTCGATGAAGGAATTTTCCCATCCGGGCGGGGCGGAAAAAACCGCGACCGATATCAATCGCGTCCTGTCAAACGTCACCGTGATTTCGCGTAACGAATGGAAACATTACGCGCAGCTCGTCGAAAATTACGAACCGGAACTGCCGCATATCCCGTGCCACATCAACGAAATCAATCAGGTCTTCCTCAACCTGCTCGTGAATGCCGCCCAGGCGATTGACGCCGCCGGACGCACGCCCGAAGAAGGCGAGATCAGGATCAAAACCACCTTCCTCGATGACAGTGTCCTGATCAGTATTTCCGATAACGGCACGGGCATCGCCAAGGAAAACCGATCCAAAATCTTCAACCCGTTCTTCACCACCAAGGAAGTCGGCAAGGGCACCGGTCAGGGCCTTGCCATCACCCACGACATCGTGCAGGTCAAGCATGGCGGGCGCATCTGGTTTGAAACCGAAATGGGCAAGGGCACAACCTTCCATGTCCTGCTCCCGGCCGAGGATCGAACAGGCAAAGCCGATACGGTCAAAAAACCGGTTAACGCGGTGCGAACAAAATGATCCCCGCCCCGACCAGACAGACCGCAACCCCGGTCATGTCCCATCTATCGGGCATTTTACCCTCAATCAGCCATAACCAGCCCAACGACGCCGCGATGTAAACCCCGCCATAGGCCGCATAGGCCCGCCCGGCAAAATCGCTTTCAACCCTGGTCAACGCCCAGGCAAACACAATCAGCGATAAAATGCCCGGCACGATCCAGAATGCGGATTTGCCAAGCCGCAGCCACGCCCAGAACGCAAAGCATCCGGCGATTTCGGCAATTGCTGCACCGGCATAGGCCGCAATGCTGTGCATCTTTCCCCCAAATCAGAATGCGGGTCGCAGATCCCCGGCATATTTGCCCGCCCAGTTGGTCAGAACCGGCGTCAGATAATTTTTAAGTGTTTCGGCGCGGGCATCATCAATCACGCCATGCTGGCGCAGGATCGCGCCCATTGCGACCTCGGCCCCGCGCTGGGTGCCATCATCGATCTTAAGCGCAACGCCAAGACCCTGTTTGGGGAATGCTGCGCAATAAACGCCTTCCGCCCCAACCTTGACCAGCGCATCCTCGCCGCACACTTCCATGATCCCGGTGCAAAAACGCCCGGTGCCCGCCACCATGAACGGGGCTTGCGCACATCCCTTGCGAATACGTTTGATCGCCTCAATACGTTTCGGTGCCAATCCGCTCGGATCGGCCATCCGCGCCATCGCAAGGCCAAGGTCACGCAACCGCATCCCGATCACCGGAATGCCGCATCCATCAATGCCACGTGGCGTGGACGACAGATCGCAATCGCCCATTTCCTCCAGAACCCGGATCAGGCGCTGCTGAACCGGATGGGCTTCCTCGATATACCCTTGCGGATCATCGCCCAGATACTGCGCGGTCGTCAGGAACCCCGAATGCTTGCCCGAACAATTGTTATGCGCCTTTGAAAGCTTCACATGATCAGACGCCTGCTTGATCGCCGCATTCAGGCTTAACGAATAATGCGGCGCGCATTCCAGCGTATCGACCGACAACCCGATTTTCTCAAGCCACGCCGCCACCGTCCGGGCATGTTCTTCCTCGCCATTATGCGACGAACAGGCCAGTGCAATATGCTTATCCTCAAGCCCGAACGCATCCGCCGCCCCGCTTTCAACCAGCGGGATCGCCAGCAACGGCTTGATCGCGGATCGCGGATACATCAGCGCGTCGATATCCCCGCCCTCGGCAACCACCGTGCCATCGGCCTTCATCACGACATACCGCCCGCGATGGAAACTTTCGACCATTTCGCCACGGGTGGCTTCGACAAGGATCGGATTGGCAGCAATCTGGTTGGCAGAATTGGCAGACATCTTGGGGCTCTCCATGACTGGGCACATTCAAAGACCTGGCGCATTCAGAACAGGATCAAACCTATGCCCGAAATCACCAACCAAAAGCAAGCATCACCCGTGACGCAGTGCAGCGCGATCAAAACGATCACCCGCCCGCCAGATGACCAACCGGGATGGCCGTCTGGTTTTTGTATTCCTTGAGCACAAGGCTTGACTGCACATCACGCACATTGGGCATCGAGAGCAGCTTGTGCGTCACGAAATCCCCAAAGCTTTCAATATCGCGCGCCAACGCCACCAGAAGGAAATCCTGCCGCCCGGTCATCGCCCAGCAGGACATGATCTGCGGCAGGTCGTTCATCGCCTTGGCAAAATCCTCCGCCCCTTCTTCGGTGTGGCGTTGCAGGCGGACCTGAATGGTTGCCAGCACGCCAAGCCCGGCCTTCCTGCGGTCCAGCAACGCCACCGTCTGGCGAATGATGCCCGATGCCTCAAGCTGCTTGACCCGGCGCAGGCAGGGTGAAGGCGACATGCCGACCTTTTCGGCCAGCTGCACATTGCTGATCGATGCGTCGCGCTGAAGGATTTGCAGGATTTTGATGTCGGTCGGGCTTAACAGCACATCGGTCATTTTTCGCCCTCAAAATGGTTTATACGGTCATATTTGATCAACCATAACGCATTTTGATCCCTATATCGCGCGAAAATGACATTTGAATTGATGTAAAATAGTCCATGCAGAAAGTCTCATCAGGGAGCAAACGAGGACCGCTATGGACCAGAACAAAAATCTGCGCGGCGATTACAGCCACATCAATGATGACTACACCGTGGCCCAGGACTGGGCATCCTATTCTGAGGCCGAACATGACCTTTGGCGCAAACTTTATGCCCGTCAGAAGGCGATCCTGCCGGGCTATGCCGCCCCGGACTATATCCGCAATCTTGAAAAACTTGATGCCGCCGATGGCATTCCGCATTTCGGCCGGGTCAGTGAGAAGCTCCATGCCGCCACTGGCTGGCACCTTGTCGCGGTGCCGGGGCTGGTGCCCGATGATGTGTTTTTCGATCATCTCGCCAACCGGCGTTTTCCGGTGACCGTCTGGCTGCGCAAGCCGGAGGAGATCGACTATCTCGTCGAACCCGACATCTTCCATGACTTCTTTGGTCATGTGCCGATGCTTTATGCCCCGGTCTTTGCCGATTATCTGGCGGCCTATGGTGCCAAGGGCCCCGAAGCCATTGCCAAAGGCGGGCTCAAGAAACTCGCCCGGATGTACTGGTACATGGTCGAGTTCGGCCTGATCATGACCGACCATGGATTGCGCGCCTATGGGGCGGGCATGCTGTCATCGCAAACGGAAACCATCTATTCCGTCACCGATCCAACCCCCAACCGGGTGGCGTTTGACCTCGAACGGGTGATGGCAACCGACTATGCGATTGACGATTTCCAGAAAACCTATTTCGTGCTGACCGACTATCAGCAGCTTTTCGATGCGATGGATGCCGATTTTGCGGCACTCTATGACCGCCTTGCCCAACGTCCGACCATTGATCCGTCGGTCACACTTGCCGGTGATCAGCTTTATCATGTCCACGGGGACGAAAACCACACGATCACCATGCCATCAGGTGATCCGGCGCAGCTTCGCCACGCCTGAGATGGCATTTAAATAGTATGATATGAGGAATACGAAAAATCGGGTCCAACGGCATTTTTTGCCAAAAGACCCGACTTTTTGATTATTCACTGAAAATGAAAAATGCAGGCGATTACCAAAAACAGCTCAGCAATGGCTCATGGATTTATCAAGCGCCCGGTTAAGCTGCTCGATCACCACCATCGGGCTGGCGTCCTTGCTGATAAAGTCCGCCGCGCCAAGGGCATCGGCCTGGGCCCGCGTATCGGCATCATAATGGGCCGAGAAGAACAGAACCGGCACTTCAACCGCGTTCGGATAGCGGCGGCGAATCTCGCAAAAGGCTTCAAACCCGCTCATCCCGGGCATTTCAAGATCCAGAATGATCGCCCGCGGATAAAGACCGTCCAGCTGGTCGATCAGATCGTCGGCACAATCAAACCCTGCCACGTCATAGCCGGCACGGCGCAAAACGGTTTCAAGAGCCGCCTTGGCGCTGGGGCTGTCGTCGGCAAACACCACCAGACCGTCATTCATTGGTCGGGGCGGCACGGCGCTAAGCGCATTCATGGATGGCAATACTCCGAGATTTGGGACAGCGCCAATCTGGCAGACGAAAATGTCAAATTGGTTAAACCCCGCAATTTTTCCCAGAAACCATCACAATCCGGCCAAAGTATAATGGCAGCGGCACGCCATTAATATCCGTTCATCAATCTCGTCCTTGGCAGAAAACAACCATTTTTCAGAAGGATAACGTTACGGAATGCTGATGGATGACCGCGACATTGACCTAAATAGGTATTTCCATGCCTATTTACGTAATTATGGGCGGGTGCTATAAACACCGCCATGTCGCAGATGCGATATGAAACATTCTTTCGGGAATTCGGTGCGGTCCGGCGCATGTCCGCGATCAAGGCCGAAGCTGCCCTCGCAACTGTAAATGCGCCGTTTTTGGCGGCGCATAAGCCAGATACCGAAAGATGGCTCTTGTTTCTGCCGGACCGGGCGGGGTGTACCGGGCGGAGGGAATCCGTTGTAAAATAGATATCGGCCCAGATCCGAAAGATCCGACCGCGACCGGGAGAGAGCATGACAGACCCGTTAAAGCTGGCCTCAGAGTTTCCAGCCGCCGATTATGCAAGCTGGCGTCAACTGGCGGAATCCGGCCTGAAAGGCGCATCCTTTGACAAGAAACTGGTCACAAGGATGCTTGACGGTTTCGCGATGCAGCCGCTTTACACCAACGACGATCAGGACGACGCAACCCGCCTGATCCATCAGGTCCTGTGTGCCGCGGTCGATGCCAAGGACGCCGCCAGCGGCTGGGACATCCGCCAGCTTCATGCCCATCCCGATCCCAAATCGGTCAATGCCGCGATTCTCGATGATCTGGAAAACGGCGCAACGTCGGTCCTGCTACGTCTGGATGCCGCCGCACGCACGGGCGCGGATATCACATCGGGCGATGCTGGCATTGACGGCATTGCCATTCACTGCCTTGCCGATCTCGATGCCACACTTGACGATGTCTATACCAACCTTGCGACCGTTGCACTTGATGCCGGTGCCGCCGCAATCCCGGCCGCCGCCCTTTTGGCCGCGCGCCTTGAAAAGGATGGGCAAAACAGCGCCGACGCGGATGACGATTTTGCAAGCGACGCCGCACCGGCCTTCAACATCGATCCGATTGGCACCTTGGCCGCAACAGGGTGCCTTCCGGTTTCAGTCGATGATGCGATCAAACAGGCCACCGATATTGCCGCTGATCTGATCGACCGTTTCCCGCATGCCACCGCCATCACGGTAAATGGCGCGCCGTTTTACAATGCCGGTGCAACCGATGGGCAGGAACTCGCCTGCCTGCTGGCAGGTGGTGTGACCTACCTTCGCGCGCTGACCGATACCGGTATGGTGATTGATCAGGCGGCAGGCGCGATTGCGTTCAATGTGGCGGTTGGCACCGATTTCTTTGCCGGGATTGCCAAGCTTCGTGCGCTTCGCCTGATGTGGAGCCGGGTTCTTTCGGCATCGGGTGTCGATGATGCCACTATCACGATCAATGCGGTATCGGCCGAAATGTCGCTGTCGAAGGTTGATCCGTGGGTCAATATGCTGCGCACCACCGTCACCAGCCTGAGCGCCGGTCTGGGCGGTGCCGATAGCGTTATCTGCCTGCCCTATGATCATCTGATCGGCCTGTCTGATGGCTTTGCGCGCCGCATTGCGCGCAACACCCAACTGATCCTTCAGGAAGAAAGCAACGTTCATCGTGTGATCGACCCGGCGGGCGGTTCATGGTTCATCGAAAACCTGACCCGCGAACTGGCATCCAATACCTGGGGCCGGTTCCAGTCACTTGAAGCCAAGGGCGGCATTATCAAGGCCCTTGCCGACGGGTCCCTGCAAAAGGAGATTTCGGAAATCTGGCAGGCCCGCGAAAGCCGCGCTGCCACCCGGCGCGATCCGCTGACCGGCGTGTCGGAATTCCCCAACATCACAGAGGCCAAAGTCACCTGCGATGCGCCAGACCTGACGACAATTCGCAAGGAAGCCAAAGCCCGCCAGACCGGGTTTAAGGATGCAATCGGCATCAGCCTTGAGGATCTGATCACGGCGGCCAAATCCGGTGCAACCATCGCACAGATGTATGAAGCCCTTTATGGCAAGGCCGCGGGCACACATATCGATCCGCTGCCAACCCATCGTCTTTCGGAAAGTTTCGAAACCCTGCGGGATCGTGCGGATGGCCACAAGGCATCAACCGGCAAATTTCCGCAAATCTTTCTGGCCAATCTGGGCCCGGTTGCCAAACATACCGCGCGCGCCATGTTTGCCCGAAACTTCTTCGAAGCTGGCGGGATCGAGGCGATTACCAATAACGGCTTTGCCGATGCCAGCGATGCCGCCAAGGCATTTGTTGAAAGTGGTGCCAGGATCGCAGTCATTTGCGGATCGGACCCGCAATATGCCGAAATGGCCGCCGATGCCGCCAAGGCCCTTAAACAGGCCGGGGCGACCCGCATTTACCTTGCCGGGCATCCCGGCGATGCGAGGGCCGATTACGAGGCGGCGGGTATTGATGATTTCATTTTTATCGGGGCGGATGTTCTTGCGATCTGCGAGACGGCCCTTTCACATCTGGGGGTAAAATAACCATGACCCGGATTCCGGACTTTTCCAATCTGCCGCTGTTTGATCGTGCTACTTCCGGCCCGACCAGCCCGGTCAATACAGCGCCCTGGACCACGCCCGAAGGCATCGATGTCAAAGCGGTGTTTGGCGCGGATGATCTGGTGGGACTTGATCATCTCAACACCATGCCGGGCATGCCGCCCTTCCTGCGCGGTCCCTATCCGACCATGTATGTCCAGCAACCCTGGACGATCCGGCAATATGCCGGTTTTTCGACCGCCGAAGAATCCAACGCATTTTATCGCCGAAACCTCGCCGCCGGCCAAAAGGGCCTGTCGATTGCCTTCGACCTTGCCACCCATCGCGGCTATGACAGCGACCACCCGCGGGTAACCGGTGATGTCGGCATGGCCGGTGTGGCAATTGACAGCATCTATGACATGCGGACCCTTTTTGATGGCATTCCGCTCGATCAGATGTCGGTCTCCATGACCATGAATGGTGCGGTCCTGCCGGTGATGGCGCTGTATATCGCGGCTGCCGAAGAACAGGGCGTGAAACATGAACAGCTTTCAGGCACCATTCAGAATGACATTCTGAAGGAATTCATGGTCCGCAATACCTATATCTATCCGCCGAAACCCTCGATGCGGATCATTTCGGACATCTTTGCCTTTACCTCGCAAAACATGCCGAAATTCAATTCGATCTCGATTTCCGGCTATCACATGCAGGAAGCTGGGGCCACGGCGGACCTTGAACTGGCCTATACCCTGGCCGATGGCATCGAATATGCCCGTGCCGGTCAGGCTGCTGGTCTTCCGATTGATAAATTCGCGCCGCGTCTGTCGTTCTTCTGGGCGATTGGCATGAATTTCTTTATGGAAATCGCCAAAATGCGCGCCGCCCGCATGATCTGGGCCAAGCTGATCAAACAGTTCGATCCGCAGAACCCCAAATCCCTGTCACTGCGCACGCACAGTCAGACATCGGGCTGGTCACTGACAGCACAGGATGTATTTAACAACGTCATCAGAACATGCGTTGAGGCAATGGCATCAACCCAAGGCCACACGCAGTCGCTTCATACCAACGCCCTTGACGAGGCATTGGCCCTGCCGACCGATTTTTCGGCCCGCATTGCCCGCAATACGCAGCTTTTCCTGCAACAGGAAAGCGGCACGACCAAGGTCATCGATCCGTGGGGCGGGTCCTATTATGTTGAACGTCTGACCCGTGATCTGGCGGAAAAGGCATGGGCCCATATTCTTGAGGTCGAAGAACAGGGCGGCATGGCCAAGGCGATTGAAGCCGGCATTCCGAAAATGCGCATCGAAGAAGCGGCTGCGCGCACACAGGCCCGCATCGATAGCGGCCGACAGACACTGGTCGGTGTGAACAAATACCGTGCTACCGATGATCGCCCGGTCGATGTTTTGCAGGTCGATAATGCCGAAGTCCGCCGTCAGCAGATCGCCAAGCTGGAACGTCTGCGTGCCGAACGCAACAATGCGGATGTTGAAGCCGCCCTTACCGCCCTGACCAATGCCGCCGATCAGGGGAATGGCAACCTTCTTGATCTTGCCGTGCAGGCCGCCCGGTCGAAATGCACGGTGGGCGAGATTTCCGACGCGCTTGAAAAGGTTTATGGCCGTCATCAGGCGGTGATCCGGTCAATTTCGGGGGTCTATAAAACCGAAGTCGGTGCCGATAACGAAGCACTGGCCAAGGTTGACCGGCTGGTAAACGAGTTCGAACAATCCGAAGGCCGCCGCCCGCGCATCCTGATTGCCAAAATGGGGCAGGACGGGCATGACCGCGGCCAGAAAGTCATCGCAACCGCCTTTGCCGATCTTGGCTTTGACGTCGATATCGGCCCGCTGTTCCAGACACCCGAAGAAGCCGCGCGGCAGGCGGTTGAAAACGATGTCCATATCGTCGGTGCCAGTTCGCTTGCAGCCGGTCACCTGACACTCGTGCCGCAGCTTCGTGCGGAACTGGACAAGCTTGGCCGCGAAGACATCATGATCGTTGCCGGTGGTGTTATCCCACCGCAGGACTTTGACAAACTTTACGAAGCCGGGGCAGAGGCGATCTTCCCGCCGGGAACCGTGATTGCCGAAGCGGCCTGTGACCTGTTAGAAAAGCTGAAGGAATCAACGTCCGAGGAAGCGGCCTGATTGTGAAGGCAAGATCGTGACAGAAACCGCGCCAAAGAGTGTACCCCAAAATGCACCGGAAACACTGCGCACCGTATCGGGCGGTCCCAAGGGCCAGCCCCGCAAAACGGTGCGCAGGCGGGTTCTTTCAACCGACGAGATTGTTGATGGCATTCTGGCCGGTGACCGCACCATTCTGTCACGCGCGATCACGCTGGTCGAAAGCCGCAATGCCAGACATTTTGATCAGGCGCAGGACGTTCTTTCGCGCCTGATGCCCCATACCGGCGGATCACAGCGGATCGGCATTACCGGCGTGCCCGGTGTCGGCAAATCCACCTTTATCGAGGCCTTTGGCAAAAACCTGACCAAGGCGGGCAAAAAGGTCGCCGTGCTGGCGGTTGACCCGACAAGTGCGCGGTCAGGTGGATCGATCCTGGGTGACAAGACCCGGATGAATGAACTTTCCATCGATCCCAATGCCTATATCCGCCCATCGCCCAGCAGCGGCTATCTTGGCGGGGTCAATCGCATGACCCGCGAAACCATTTTGCTATGCGAGGCGGCCGGTTTTGACGTGGTTCTGGTCGAAACCGTCGGGGCCGGTCAAAGCGAAACCATGGTCGCCCAGATGACCGATTTCTTTCTGGTCCTGATGCTGCCCGGTGCCGGGGACGAATTGCAGGGGATCAAGAAAGGCGTTCTTGAAATCGCCGATCTGATCGCGGTCAACAAGGCCGATGCCGACCCGGCCAAGGCGCGCGAAGCCAAACGCGAATATTCATCCGCCCTTCGCATCCTGCAACCCAGCAGCCATCATTGGCGACCGCAATCGATCATGGTTTCCGCCCTGATCAATGACGGCCTTGATCAGGTCTGGGATTTGATCAACCAGCACCGCACCATCATGGAAAACGAAGGCGAGTTCACTGCGAAACGGGCGCGTCAGCAACGCGACTGGATGTGGACCATGTTGCGCGATCGTTTGCTTGAAACCTTTACCGCCCGCGAAGATGTCGCCGGACGCCTCAAAGCCCTAGAAGCCGATGTTCTGGCCGGGTCAACCAACCCGACCGCCGCGGTCGAGGAAATGCTTGGGCTGATCAAGACACCACATGCTTGAAATAGTCGGCAATTAGTCATTTATTTCAGTGCCTTCCAATCGCCCTGCGTGTAAAAGCTTTAACACACTCTGCATGATTTCATTTGTATGAAGGCACTGATGCAATCACAAAAGACTGTATACGTGCTTGGCGGTTATGGCCTGATCGGTTCCGCCTGTATCAGAGCCCTTGTAAGAGACGGCTTTTCCGTTGTTGGAATTGGCCGGTCGATAGACAAGGGAAAGCAATCCAATCCGGCGATAGAATGGCGAGAAATCAATATTTCCACTGCCAGCACCCAAGATTGGCGGGAATTGCTGTCCAATGCCGACATCATCGTCAATGCCGCAGGCGCACTGCAAAATGGCGCGCGTGACAACCTGATTGCGATTCATGAAACATCCATTGCCAGAATCACGGAAGCGATTGGAGATTCTGGCAAAAAATTCATTCAGATATCAGCCGTTGGTGCAGACATTCAGGCATCAACAGATTTCATGCGCACCAAAGCCCGCGGCGACCAGATCATCATGCAGTCCAAACTGGAATGGTATGTGTTACGCCCCAGTCTGGTGATCGCTCGTGACGCATATGGCGGCACGGCACTTCTACGTGCAGCATCGGCATTTCCCATCGTCAATATGCGCATCTTTCCTGAAGTCCCGGTTCAAATCGTCTCTGTTGACGATGTTGCAGATGCCGTGGTTCAGGCAGCGTCAGGATCAATACGGCCAAAACTGCTGACCGATATTACAGCGGACGAGTGTTATGCGTTTGATCAATTGAAGACAATAATCCGCAAATGGCTCGGCTTCCCGGACTGGCGATACCGTTTTGATTTTCCGCCCTTCCTGTTAAAAGCCATTGGCGCGTTTGCCGATATTCTGGGGTGGTTTGGCTGGCGATCCCCGCTGCGTAGCAATGCTCTTGCGGTACTCGATACAGGCATCACAGGCAATTCGAGTACGTGGATTTCAAATGGTGGCAGGCCATGCAAACCCCTTGAACAGGTACTTGATACGATGCCTGCAACCATTCAGGAACGCTGGTTTTCTCGTATCTATCTGTTGGTTCCTTTTTCTATCGCGATCTTGTCGCTGTTTTGGATTTCGTCAGGCTTGATCGGATTTTATGCGCAGCAAAATGCGCAAAACCTGCTGATTTCGCGTGGCGTTGAACCTTCCCTTGCGCACCTGTTTGTTTTTGGCGGTTCAGTCGCCGACCTTTTGCTTGGCCTATGCGCCCTTGCAAAAAGGACCTGCAAAAGCGCCTGCCTTGCAATGATAGGTTTATCGCTGTGTTACGTGTTTGGCAGTATCGTTATAGCACCCGACCTTTGGCTTGATCCAATGGGACCCATGATAAAAGTATTTCCGGGGATTGCCCTTTCCATGATCACACTGGCGGTTCTAAACGAAAGATGATTTACGAAATCGTTTTGTTCCTGCACGTTATCGGGGCGTTTGTTCTGTTTGGAACCGGTGCGGGAATAGCTTTCTTCTTCGTGATTTCAAACCGTTCAGGAAATCCCGCATTCATCGCGCACACAGCTGGCACTGTTGTTCTGGCAGATGGTATTTTCACCGCAACAGCAGCAGTCGCCCAACCCATTTCGGGTTATATCCTGACGCAGCTCGTTGGCTGGGAGCTGAGCGAAGGGTGGATTGCGCTGTCTTTGGGGTTATACGTGTTTGTCGGGCTATTCTGGCTTCCTGTCGTCTGGATTCAAATCAAACTCCGTGATTTGGCAAGAATTGCAGATTCCGAACAAATTCCCTTACAACCAGCCTATCGCCGTCTTTATCGCATTTGGTTCGCCTTTGGGTTTCCCGCATTTTTCGCGGTTCTGGCGATCATTTGGCTTATGCTGACCAAGCCTTCTTTCTGATAAAAAGGCCGCGCAAAAGCGCGACCTTTGATCGGATAGATCATCGCAGCAGGTCTTATTTCTTTTCGCCCGCTGCTTCGAGTTTTGCCTTAAGAATTTTCAGCTTTTCGACGGCTTCATTGATTTCGGTGTCGAGATGCGCCAGGTCTTCGCGCTTGTCACGCGGCATGGCTTCGATCTCGTTCAAAGCTTTTTCGATGATATAAAGCAAATTCTGTCCTCCGTTATTGGCTGCCGGTTATATGACAGCTCGAAATCTCTTTGTCTTAAGCAGGCCGTAATTCGGCCTGTCATAATCGCCACCGTCATAGCCCGGTTTGCTGTCAGCCCCCATGATCCTGATCAACAATCCGGTCAAACCGGGTCAACGGCTTATGGGTGGCGCACCCGTTTTAGTGCGCACCAATGAGCCGCCCGGATCGTATGCCGGACCTGCGCGTTATTCTACCCAAAACAGGGGTAAAGAAACAGGGATACAAGACAATGTCTGGTGAAAAAAGACCGGCAGGCTAACCGTTGGTGACAGGCTGTTCGAGTTTGTCTTTGAGGATTTTCAGATTTTGCGCCGTTGATTTCATCACGGTTTCAAGACGTGACAGTTTTTCACGGGCATCGCGCGATACGGCTTCGACTTCGTCCAGCGCACTTTCGATGACATACAGCATTTCCACACTCTCCTGCCCGAACCATTCGTTCGGGTCGTTTTATTGTGATTAGACCTTATGAAGGTGGGCGGGAAATTCGCTGAAACCTTGTCGGAAATAAGCCAAATCGGCCTTAATTCGCCGATCCTGCTGTTGGCAAGGCAAACCTGATCTGTGATTTTTGACCGGCATGATGTTGCGGTTTGTGTTAAAAGCCGCGCACTTGATTTCATGAAACGGGATAATCGGCACATGACGCATCTGGTGCTTGCACCAATGGAAGGACTGGTCGACTGGCGCGTTCGGCAATTGCTGAGTGCGACGGGCGGGTTTGACCTGTGCGTGACCGAGTTTATCCGTGTGTCGCAAAACCTGTTTCCGGCCCATGTGTTTTACCGTTACTGCCCCGAATTGCTTCAGGGCGGCAAAACGGCATCGGGCACGCCGGTTCTGGTGCAGTTGATGGGGCATGATCCCGAACTGATGGGTGAAAATGCCGCCTTTGCCGCATCCCTTGGCGCACCGGGGATCGATATCAATTTCGGCTGTCCGTCCAAGACGGTGAATAAACGCGAAGCCGGTGCATCGCTTTTGAAATGCCCCGACAACCTGTTCAACATTGTTTCGGCCGTTCGCCGTGCGGTTCCCGATCATATCCCGGTCAGTGCAAAAATCCGTCTGGGTTATGCCGACAAGGAACTGTTTCTGGACAATTCGCGCGCGGTTGAGGCCGCCGGTGCCCAGCACCTGACAGTGCATGCCCGCACCAAGCTTGAGGGATACAAACCGCCCGCACATTGGGAATATCTGGCGCGCATCCGCGACGCCATTTCAATCCCGATGACCGCCAATGGCGAAATCTGGACGGTCGAGGATTACGCGAAATGCCGCGATATTTCCGGCTGCACATCCTTCATGCTGGGCCGCGGGGCGATTGCCGCCCCGGATATCGCCAATCGGATCAAGGCGTTTGAGACCGGTCAGAATCTCGAAAAACAAAGCTGGTCAGATGTCCTGACGATGCTTTTGACCTATATCGATCTGATGAGTGCCGATGACACCACCGAAAACCATCAGGCCGGGCGCATCAAGCAATGGGTGGCGATGATCCGCAAGGGGCATGAACAGGCCGCCGATTGCTTTGACGAGATCAAGCGCATTCGCGACATTCACGAACTTCGCGCCAAACTGACCATAGACCGCGATAACCCGGAAAATCAGCGGCCAAATGTTCCGATTGCCGCCGAATAGCCGGTAAAGACAGACAATCAAAAGAAAAGGCAGCATGGTTGGCTGCCTTTGTCATTTCCGGGTCAGGTGATCCAAACGATCCGCGATCAGGTGCCGAACCCGAAATCATCAGCATCAAGATCATCGGTATCATGGACGCCCATCAGGGTGACAGACGCATCATTGCCAAGTTCAATCACGACATTGCCATCGGTATCAAGATGCATGTCATTTTTGATCTGGTTGAAATTGCTGTAATTCCATTCCGACAGATTGATGATGTCCTCGCCCGGCGTGAAGTCGGTGATGATGTCGTGACCGTTGGTTTTGCCGATCTCGAATTCATCCCAGCCCGAACCACCGGTCAGGGTATCGTCACCGGCACTGCCATACAGTCGGTCGTTGCCTGCACCGCCCAGAAGCACATCGTCACCCGAATTGCTCCAGAGGATGTCATTGCCGTTGCCACCATCCAGCGTAACATTGTCATAGGTTTCATAGGAGCTGGTCAGATCGATGATGTCATCGCCATCACCGGCCTCGATCACCTCGATATTGCGGATGCGCGGCGAAATGCCCGGATCGCTGACCGTATCGGCAAGGAATAGCGCGTCATTACCGCTGGTCAGTTTCAGGGTATCGGTGCCATCGCCACCTTCGAAGATGTCATTCGACTGGTTATAGCCGTTCAGATTGACATATTCGCCAGTCCCGGAATCGCCACTGTAATCATGGCCCCAACCGTTACCGTGATGGCCGGTATGGCCCCAGCCGGTATTGTTGTCATGGCCGTCTTCGCCCGGCGCGCCATCATTAAGCGCATGCCAGTTCGAGCTCCAGGTGTCGTCGGCATTGTATTGCAGAACGTCATCACCCGCACCACCATTCAGGATGTCGATCCCGGCACCACCGGCAAGAGTGTCATTGCCCGCACCACCCCAAAGCGTGTCGTTGCCTTCGCCGCCATCAAGGACGTCGTCACCGGCGTTGCTCCAGATGATGTCATTGCCGGTTCCGCCAAGAACTGTCACATCGCCATAAGACTGGGTTTCGCTGGTCAGGTCGACGATGTCGTCGCCATTACCGGCATCGATGACTTCGATATTCGAAATGCGCGGCGAAACGCCCGGATCGGTGATCTTGTCGTCAAGGAACAGGGCATCATTGCCGCTGGTCAGGGACAGGGTATCGGTCCCATCGCCACCGTCGAAGATATCCTGCGAACGGGTATAGCCTTGCAGATTGATCTGTTCGTTGGTGCCGTCCATATCCGGATCGCCGACATTCTTTGCGGCATAGCTGCCCGACCAGGTCGCGTCTTTCTGATATTCGATGACGTCATCACCGGCACCGGCATCGATCAGATCGCTGCCCGATCCGCCATTGATGACGTCATTGCCATCGCCCCCCCAGATGGTGTCATTACCGCCATCGCCGCCCAGAACGTCATCGCCCGACAGGCCCGACAGCAGGTTCGCACCGTCATCGCCAAACAGATAATCGTTGAAGTTCGACCCGATCAGATCTTCGATCGAAGACAGAACGTCATATCCGTCACCACCAACGGCGGTACCGTTTTTCAGGCTGACACCAACCGCGGATGTTGCATTGGCATAGCTTGCGGTATCGCGGCCCGATCCACCCGAAAGGGTATCGTTGCCCTGACCACCCATCAGGGTGTCATTGCCGCCATCACCATAAAGCTTGTCATCGCCCGATCCGCCGAACAGGGTATCGTTGCCTTCGCCGCCCCACAGGCGGTCGTTGTTTTCGCCGCCATCCAGAACGTCGTTACCGTCCCCGCCAAGGATCGAGTCATCACCGGTGCCGCCGTTGATCACGTCATTGCCGGCTTCGCCATACAGCCTGTCCTGACCCTGACCGCCCAGCAGCGTATCGGCCCCGTTTCCACCCCAGACGCGGTCATCACCCGACCCGCCATCCAGCGTATCGTCGCCTTCGCCGCCGGTGATGCTGTCCTGACCGCTGCCGCCGTCGATAAAGTCATTACCGCCGTCACCATACAGCTTGTCGTCGCCATCACCGCCATAAAGGCTGTCATTGCCATCCATGCCCGACAGCGTGTCCTGACCATTCAGGCCAAAGACGGTATCGTCACCCGCAAGGGCGGCAATCGTGTCATTGTTGCTGGTGCCATACAGGACATCGTCATAGGGCGTCGGCCCGGTCGAGGCTTCGACACCGACAAACATGTTCGCATTAAGATCGCTAATCGCGACACCCAGCAGGGTCAGGGTACCCTGACCATTCAGGTTGATAACGGTGTTGCCATTGACCTCGGACATCAAGCTGCGCAACTCGGCCCAGTTATCAACATCAAGCGCAGACAGATTGATCTGGTCACTTGCCCGATTGAAATCGGTGACGACCTTGTCGCCGGAATTATCCGATACGATGATCTGATCCGAACCGGCGCCACCGGTATAGGTATCGTTGCCAGCCCCGCCATCAAGCGTATCGTTGCCGTCCCCGCCCAGCAGCGTGTCGTTACCGGCATCGCCCGACAGGGTGTCGCTTCCGATACCGCCTTCGAGCAGGTCATTGTCATTTCCGCCCGACAGGACATCATTGCCGCTACCACCCGAAAGGGTATCGGCGCCATCGCCGCCAGAAATGACATCATCACCCGCTTCGCCCGAAAGCTGGTCATCACCGGCCGCGCCATAGATCGTATCGGTATCATCACCGCCGGTGACAACATCGTCGCCATCCATCGCATCGATGAAGTCCGAACCGCCACCGCCGGAAATCACATCGTTGCCCGATCCACCGATCAGGGTGTCATTGCCCGCACCACCCGCGATCACGTCATGGCCGTCATTACCATTCAGGCTGTCGTCGCCATCGCCACCGTCAATCACGTCATTGCCGTTGCCGCCCGAAATCGTATCGTTCCCGGCACCACCCGACAGGTTATCGTCGCCGTCATTGCCAAGGATGGTGTCATTGCCATCCCCACCATCGACCACGTCATTCCCGGCAAGCGCATCGATATAATCATCTTCGCTGGTGCCCAGCAGGACATCATCAAACGGCGTCGCGCCAACAGGGCCTTCGATGCCGACAAACATATCGGACGTGACTTCGTTCAGGCGCACACCCAGCAGCGTGACCGAGCCATCCGGGCCCAGATCGATCACGGTATTGCCATTGACCTGACTCAGACGCGGGGCCAGTTCGGACCATTCGGAAATGCCAAGGGCATCAAGGGAAATCTGATCAACGCTTGTGTTGAAATCGGTAACAACCTTGTCGCCGACAAGGCTTGTGACCTTGACCAGATCGGCACCCGACCCGGTCGAGATCCGGTCATTCCCCGATCCGCCATCCAGCGTATCGTTGCCATCGCCGCCCACAAGGCTGTCATTACCAGCCCCACCGTCAAGCGTGTCGTCGCCTTTTTCGCCGTTCAGATAATCGTTGCCATTGCCACCGATCAGGGTATCGGCGCCATCGCCGGTCCAGATCGTGTCATTGCCTTCGCCGCCATCGACTGTATCGGCACTGACATCGGCTTCGACATTGTCAAACGTATCGTTGCCATCGCCCAGATCGACAACGTTGTTCTGGCTGTTGCCATAGACATAGTCATCATGCGCCGACGCAATGACGCGTTCGAAATTGGCAAGAATATCGCCCGCGGCATCACCGCCAAACGCACGGCCACCTTCGCCCGGTGCTCTGGCATTGCCATCGGTATCGCCAAGATAAATCTCGACCCCGGCGCTTGAACCCTCATAGCTGATGGTATCAATGCCATCGCCACCATCAAGCGTATCGGCACCCGCACCGCCTTCGATGGTGTCATCCCCGGCACCGCCCGAAAAGACGTTATCGCCATCCGATCCGGTAATGTCGTCATTGCCCGCCGATCCGATGACATTTTCAAAACCGGAAATAGTGTCGTTGCCGGTTTCGGCACTGCTTGCGGTACCGGCCGACAGATCGACCGTGGCACCACTTGCCGCCTGTGTCAGGTCAAGGGTATCGGTGCCCGCACCACCCGAAAGCGTATCATTCCCGGCACCGGCGATAATGGTGTCGTTACCGGCCCCGCCATAAACGGAGTCATCACCCGCACCGCCGTCCAGAACGTCATCACCATCCGCACCAGACAGGACGTTTGCCCCGCTCGATCCGATAAGCGTATCCGCCCCCGCCGTGCCCAGAACATTCTCGAAGCCGGAAATGGCGTCCGTACCGGTGGCATCGCTGCTTGCGGTGCCGGTCGACAGGTCAACCGTCACACCATTGGCGGCAGCGAAATCAAGGGTGTCGGTGCCATCACCACCGGCAAGGATATCGTTGCCCGCACCGGCAACAACCGTGTCATCACCCCTACCCGCATCAACCGTATCTGCACCGGCACCTGCGGTGATGACGTCATTGCCATCGCCCGCCAGAATAACGTCGTCGCCCGCCCCGGCATCAAGGGTATCGTTACCAGCACCCCCGTCCAACGTATCATTGCCTGCCCCGCCATAAAGGCGATCAGCACCGTCGCCGCCAGTCAGGATGTCATCACCATCGCCACCATCGAGCATGTCGTTGCCGATACCACCATCAAGGGTATCGTTGCCGCCATTGCCGATCAGGCTGTCATTGCCCGCACCGCCCGAAAGCAGGTTATCGCCATTCGATCCGGTCAGGGTGTCGCTGCCGCCCGAACCAATCAGGTTTTCAATGCTGGTCAGGGTGTCTTCTTCGCCATTGGCAAGCTGTGCGGTACCGGTTGCAAGGTTCGCACGAACCGCCGCGGCCGAATTGCTGTAATCCGCCGTATCGTTGCCATCACCACCGCGCAGCGCATCATTCCCGGCACCACCCGAAAGGGTGTCATCACCAGAACCGCCATCCAGCGTGTTGTTCTGCGCATCCCCCCTGATGATGTCATCATGGGCAGATCCGACAACGTTTTCGACCCAGTAGATGCCGTCATTCCCGGCACCACCCGTTGCGGTGTAATTGGCCAGATCGACATTCACGCCCGATGCCGCGTCGTCATAGGTCACGGTATCGATGTCACCACCTCCATGGATGATATCGTCGCCTTCACCACCGCGAAGCGTATCGTTACCCGCACCACCGATCAGCGTATCATTGCCTTCGGCACCATCAAGGACATCACGGCCATAACCACCATCAAGATAGTCGTCACCCGCACCGCCATAAAGATTGTCGTCGCCAAGTTCGCCATTGATGCGGTCATTGCCTTCATTGGCCCAAAGCGTATCGTTGCCGCCGCCACCATTGATGGTGACATCGCCATAGGCAATCGTATCGCTGGTCAGATCGACAACGTCATTGCCTTCGCCCGCGTTGATAACCTCGACGCCGTCAAGGCGCGCGCCGTCGGTGACAGTTTCTTCGACCACCGCATCAAAGGTGATGGAACGCACGAAATAGTCGCTGCTGTCACCACCCGATGAACCATCGGCGTAAGGTTCGCTTTCGAAGGCGAGGTAACGGAATTCAACCGGATTGCCGAGACTGTCGGTAACACTGATCGTTGCCGTGCCGACACCGCCACTGGTGTAACTGATCGTGCTTTCGTCAAGCACACCCGATGCCACCAGATTGCCATCGGCATCAAAGGCCTGCCACGAACCGACTTCGCCGCCATGTTCGGCCGCGATCAGGTTGGAAACCTGAACCTTGGCATTCCGCGCATTGGCACCAAGATCGACAACAACGGCTTCGCTTTCGCCGGTATTGCCATTGTGGTTGATCTGGCTTCCGGCCGGTGAACCGCCGTTATTGCCAATACCGTTGCCATCAAAGGTCACGGTGTCATCGGCCGCGGCAAGGTTCAGTTTGCCGTCTTCACCGACATAGGATGTGCCAAAATCAAAGGCATAAAGATTTGCATCCGACCATGCGGCCTGCACGGCACCCGATGATGCCGAATCCGTCAGGCCCAATGTCCGGGTTTCAATCGTGCTACCCGTCGTCTGGCCATCGCCCAGTTTGCTGCCATCAAGGATCAGCGCATCACTGCCACCGGTCAGGTTCAGGGTATCGGTACCATCACCACCGACAAAGGTATCGTCCGAGATGTTCTTGCCACCGATATCGGCAAGATCGCCGGTACCATCGACGCCCGGGCTGCCGGTATTTTCGGTGGTGTCACCGCTTGCGCCCGTGCCATCGGCTTCAAAGTTCAGGACATCGTCGCCAGATCCACCATCAAGGGTGTCGTCACCCGATCCACCCGAAAGCGTATCCGCACCATCGCCGCCACTCAGTTCATCATTGCCGGTGCCGCCGCCAAGCGTATCCGAACCGGTCCCGCCATCGACCGTGTCATCGCCCGAACCACCCGTCAGGGTATCGTTGCCCGCACCACCATCAATCGTGTCATCACCGGCACCACCATCGACAACATCGTCACCGGCAAGGGCATCAATGACATCATCGCCATCGCCGCCGGTCAGGCTGTCGTCATAAGGCGTCCCGCCATCGGTAACCCCGGTGAAATCATCGGCTGAAAGATCAAGCGGATTGACACCTTGCAGCGTGATCGTGCCGCCGGACGGCAGATTGATCACCGCATCACCAAGCGAATTGCCGGTGATCAGATCACGAAGCTGGGTCCAGGTTTCAATGCCCGTGCCATCAAGGGTCAGCTTGTCGGTCCCGACTTCAAAGTCGGTGACAACATCATCATCGGTGCCATCGGCAAAGATAAAGCTGTCATTGCCAGCCCCGCCCGAAAGCGTATCGTCGCCAGCCCCACCATCAAGGGTGTCGTTACCCGCTCCTGCGGCCATGACGTTATTGGCGTCCGATCCGGTCAGTTCATCATAGCCCGAACCGGTTGTGACATTTTCAAAGTTCGAAATGCTGTCCGAACCGGTTTCCACCGATTGCGCCGAACCTGCTGCCAGATTGACCGTGGCACCATTGGTTGCGTTGCGCATGTCGATGGTGTCATTACCCTGGCCACCATCAAGACTGTCATCACCGGCACCCGCGATAACCGTGTCATCGCCCGCACCGGCATCGACATAGTCACTGCCTGCACCATCAGACACGACATCATTGCCGTCACCGGCCACGATCCGGTCATTGCCATCGGCACCGTCAATCGTATCGTTTCCTGCGCCGGACGATATGGTGTCATCGGCGGAACTTCCGGAAATCGTATCGTCACCAGCACCCGTAACGACCTGTTCAAAGCCCGAAATGGTATCAGAACCGGTTTCCGTGCTGCTTGCCGTGCCATTTTCAAGATCAATGACGGCCCCGCCATCGGCATTGGTCAGATCAAGCGTATCGGTGCCATCGCCACCGGCAAGAATATCATTCCCGGCATCACCGATAACGCTATCGTCACCCGCACCGGCATCGACCGTATCATTGCCATCACCCGACGAAATCACATCGTTGCCGTCACCCGCAGCAATCACATCATCGCCAGAACCCGCCGCGATATCGTCATCACCCGCCCCGGCGTCAATCACGTCACTGCCAGAACCCGTATTGATATGGTCATTGCCATCACCGGCAAGGACGCTGTCATCCCCGGCACTGGTCCAGATGGTATCGTTGCCAGCCCCGCCATCAACCGTGACATCGCCATAGGAATGCACCTGGCTGGTCAGATCGACAACGTCATCACCGTCGCCGGTTTCAATGATTTCAACGCCACTGATTGACGGATTGGCAGCACCATTTTCATGATCGCGATCCAGAATGATCGCATCACCGCCCGACGTGCCCACCAGCGTATCGATGCCGTCACCGCCATCATACTGATCATCACTGACGCCAAGCCCGTCAAGATCGGCAATTTCGCCGGTGCCATCGACACCCGGACTGCCCGCATGATCGGTGGTATCACCCGATTGGCCGGTGCGATCCGCGCCAAATTCCAGAACGTCATCACCCGCACCACCGGCAAGCGTATCCGTGCCAGGCCCGCCGATCAGGGTGTCGTTGCCGTCACCACCGTCGAGCGTGTCATCACCATCCCCGCCATCAACCGTATCGTCCCCGGCACCACCACCAACAGTGTCGTTACCAGCACCACCACCGACGGAATCATTACCATCACCGCCATCGACCGTGTCATTACCGTCGCCACCGTCGACCGTGTCGTTACCGGCACCACCGCCAACACTGTCATCGCCCGTGCCGCCACCAACGGAATCATCTCCGTCGCCGCCATCGACCGTGTCATTGCCATCGCCACCGTCGACCGTGTCGTTACCGGCACCACCGCCAACGCTATCGTCGCCCGATCCGCCACCAACGGAATCATCACCGTCGCCGCCATCGACCGTGTCATTGCCATCGCCACCGTCGACCGTGTCGTTACCGGCACCACCGCCAACACTGTCATCGCCCGTGCCGCCACCAACGGAATCATCGCCTTCGCCGCCATCGACCGTGTCATCACCATCGCCACCGTCGACCGTATCGTTGCCATCACCGGCACCAACCGTATCGTCACCGCTGCCACCGCCAAGTGTATCATCACCCGGCGTTCCGACATTTTCGATTCCGGCAAAGTGATCCGGCGTCAGGTCGCCAACAGCAACACCCGAAAGCGTTACCGTGCCACCGGAAGGCAACGTGATCACCGCACCATCCGGACCATCGGACAGAATCGACTGCAATTCGGTCCAGCTTGTAACACCGATATCGGGCAGGGAAATCACATCGCTGGCAAGATCAAAGTCACTGACCAGATCGGCATCGCTGCCATCCTCAAAAACAAAGACATCCGCGCCATCGCCACCGGTCAGGGTGTCGTTGCCGTCACCTGCGGCCAATGTATCATTGCCCGCACCGCCCGAAAGGACGTCGTCGCCAGCCCCGCCATCGATCACGTCATCACCAGCACCACCATCAATCGTGTTGGCCGCATCATTGCCGGTAATGGTATCGGCATCTGCCGAACCGGTGACATTTTCGAAATTGGCAATCGTATCGGAACCGGTTTGCGCACCATTCGCCGTACCAGCGGCAAGATCAACCGTTACCCCGCCACTAGTGCCCGACAGATCAAGCGTATCAATGCCGTCGCCGCCATCAAGGTGATCGTTACCGGCATCAATCGAAACCGTATCGTTGCCTGCACCGGCATCAATCACATTGTTCGCGGCATTACCGGTGATGGTGTCATCACCATCCGTCGCGATCACATTTTCAAAGCCGGAAATGCTGTCCGAGCCAGTGGCATCGCTGCTTGCCGTACCATTGGCCAGATCAATTTCCGCGCCATTGGCCGCAGACATATCAAGCGTATCGGAACCGTCACCACCCGAAAGCGTATCATCGCCGATACCGGCCATGATCGTATCGTCACCGGCACCGCCCGCGATGATGTCAT
The DNA here is from genome assembly GCF_000300235.2 of Thalassospira xiamenensis M-5 = DSM 17429. Lineage (NCBI taxonomy): Bacteria > Pseudomonadati > Pseudomonadota > Alphaproteobacteria > Rhodospirillales > Thalassospiraceae > Thalassospira > Thalassospira xiamenensis. The sequence goes on from NZ_CP004388.1 coordinate 3,971,040, forward strand.
TCCCGGTTCCGCCATCAAGGATGTCGTTATCAGCACCCCCATCGATATTATCGGCACCCGCACCGCCCAGTATATTGTCAGAACCGGCACCACCAAGGATGACGTCATCACCATCATTGGCCCAAAGGGTATCGTCACCGGCACCACCATCAATCGTGACGTCACCGTAAGAATGCGTTTCACTGGTCAGGTCGACAACATCGTTACCCGCACCGGCATTGATGTTTTCAATATCCACAATCGACGGGTTGGCGGCACCGCCACCGGCGTGATCGCGATCCAGAATGATGGCATCATCACCGTCGCCTGCCTGCAGGGTATCGTTGCCTTCGCCACCGACAAAGCTGTCATCAGAAAGGTTTTTGCCACTGATATCGGCGACGTCACCGGTGCCATCCGTCGTCGGGCTGCCGACATGGTCGGTGGTTTCACCCGACGCCGCGACATGGTCCCCGTCGAAGGTCAGGACATCATCACCGGCCCCACCGTCAAGCAGATCGGCCCCGGCGCCACCGGCAAGGGTGTCGTTCCCTGCACCGCCCGAAAGGGTGTCATCACCCGCACCACCCGAAAGGATGTTATCGCCATCCGATCCCAGAAGGGTATCGTTGCCCGAACCACCGGTCGCCCCTTCGATATCGATCAGCGTATCGTTGCCATCGCCGGTCGTGCCGGTCCCCGCGGCCAGATCGACCACAACCGGATCGGTCCGATCCGAATAATCGGCGATATCGGTGCCATCGCCACCGACAAGGGTATCACTGCCGGTACCCGCCTGCAGGGTATCGTTACCCGCCCCGCCCAGAATGGTGTCATCGCCCGCACCACCGGCCAGCACATCATCCCCGGCACCGCCTTCGATCACGTTGTTGGCATCATCGCCCGAAATGGTATCGGCATGGTCGGACCCGATCACGGTTTCAAAACCGTCAATCACATCATTTCCGGCACCACCGGTTGCGGTACCATTGGCAAGGTCGACGGAAACGCCTTCTTCGGCCCCTTCGTAGGACAGCGTATCATCGCCTTCGCCGCCAATCAGGGTATCGTCGCCGCCATTGCCATAAACTGTGTCGTTGCCTGCGCCGCCATCCAGGATATTGGCGTTTTCATCGCCGATCAGGATATCGTCGCCATTCCCGCCGATGACATTTTCGATGCTATCAAGGGTATCGTTTCCGGCTTCACCGGTTGCGCTACCTGTGCTCAGGTCAATGGTGACACCTTCGGATGTGTCGGAATAATCGGCGGTATCGTTACCGTCACCGCCATTCAGTTCGTCATCACCGGCACCACCGGTCAGGGTATCATTGCCCGCATCACCATTGATGACATCATCCCCGGCACCGCCATCAACAACATCGTCACCGTCCAGTGCATTGATTTCATCGCCAAGCTGGCTGCCCTGCAGGACATCGTCAAATTCGGTGCCGTTGATCGCGACATAACCAAAGAAGTTTTCAGGACCAAGGTCCTCGACCGAAATACCTTCAAGCGTGATGGTTTCACCGGGTGCCAGATTTATAACGGCATTCCCATCAGCATCATTAAACATGCGATCTTCAAGATCGCTGTATGTTTCGATACCATATGCAGACAGATCGACAACGTCTTTGGACGGATCAAAATCGGTAACGGTGTCACTGCCACCACCCGGCGCAACAACAACCACATCCTCGCCTGCACCCGTGATGACGATGTCATCGCCCGCACCGCCGGACAATGTATCGTTACCCGAACCGCCATCAAGCGTATTGACGCCATCCGAGCCAATCAGCGTATCGGCAAAATCGGTTCCGACAACATCTTCGATATTCAAGATGACATCGTTGCCCGCGGTACCGCTGGCATATTTATTCATCAGATCGACGACAACCGGACCATTCACATTCGAATAATCGACCGTGTCGTGATAACCGCTTTCGCCATCAATGATATCGTCCCCGGAGTCCCCCATGATCCGGTCGTCGCCAGTACCGCCAAGAAGAATATCATCCCCATCGCCACCAGATAGCGTGTCATCATCAGCACCAGCAACAATGACGTCGCCACCGTCTCCGCCGGACAGCGTATCCTGCCCCGTGCCACCATCAATCTTGTCGTTACCAGCACCACCTTCGACAACGTCATTACCATCGCCAGCAACAATGGTGTCATCCCCGCCACCGGCGATGATAGTGTTTGCGTCTGCATTGCCAACGATATTGTCGGAGAAATCCGTCCCGACGACGTTTTCGATACTTTCAAGAAAATCATTGCCCGCGCCAGAACCGGAACGGTTTGCCAGATTGACATCAATACCCTGATTTGTGGCGCTGTAATCTACCGTATCGCTGCCTGCACCACCGACGATGTGGTCATCACCCAGTCCGGCAAAAATGGTATCATCCCCGTCAAGCCCGAGAATGGTATTGTTTCCGGCATCATCGTAGAACACATCGTCAAACAGCGTGCCGGTAACATTCTCGATGCTTTCAAGTCTATCATTGCCGTCCGCACCGGCAACGCTACCCGCACCGATATCGGCAACAATCGCCCCACTACTTGTGGAGTAGTCAGCCGTATCCGACCCGTCACCGCCGACAAGCGTATCGTCGCCCGCTTCGCCAGCCAGAACATCGTCACCGGTATCGCCATAAAGCGTATCGTTACCATCACCACCGATAAGACGATCATCGCCGTCACCGCCATGGACAACATCATCACCGCCAAGCGCATTGATAACATCGTCGTTCACGGAGCCCGGCATATCATCATTTTCGCCCGTACCAAGACGAACGTCGACACCGCTGAAATTACCACTTTCCAGCATTTCAGGACGAACATCATTCAATGTGACGCTGTCGCCGGTGTCGAAACGAATGACGACATCACCCGCGTCGTTGGTATCAAACAACAGCTTCAGGGCATCAAACCCCGCAATGTTGAAGCCGGTCAGATCCAGAACATCGGTAACCGGATCAAAATCCGTGACAACATCATTGCCGCTACCGGGGCCAAAAACGATCCGGTCATTACCCTTACCAGTCGAAAGGGTATCGTCGCCTTCGCCCCCGCGGAACGTATCGTTTCCTTGACCGCCAAGGAAAATATCGTTGCCTTCGCCACCGACGAAGGTGTCGTTGAAATCAGAACCCTCGACGATTTCAATACCGTCAAGGCTATCTGTCCCCTCGTTCGCAGATACGACGGTTCCCGCATTCATATCCACAATGACCGCGCCGGTTGCATCGGCGTAGGATGCCGTATCCTGACCAGATCCGCCTTTCAGGACATCATTACCCGCACCGCCGACAAGCACATCATTGCCCGCACCGCCATCAAGCGTATCGTCGCCGTCACCGCCAAAGACGGTATCATCCCCCGCACCGGAGTTGACCGTATCATCCCCCGCGCCGGTTTTGATCACATTGTCATTTTCATCACCGGTAACGCTGTCTTTACCGGCACCGGTCAGGATGTTTTCAATATTTGCAAAGCTGTCAATTTCATTGCCAGTCGTGGCCTGCCCCGCCACCATATCGACGACGCTGTCATCTGTCAGATCAGACAGATCAAAAGTATCATTCCCGTCGCCACCGTCGATAACGTCATTGCCCAGACCACCGCGGAGCGTATCGTTACCCTCGCCCCCCGAAAGGACGTCATCACCGGACCGTCCATCGACGAAATCGTTACCCGCACCCGCTGCAATCGTATTTGCGCCAGCATCACCCAAAAGCTCATCAGAAGCGGTCGAGCCGACAATGTTTTCAAAATTCCGGATAACGTCACTGTCCGAACCACTTGCTTGTCCGGATTGAAGATCAACACTCACACTACCTGTCGACGACGCATAAGAAACGGTATCTTCGCCGCTGCCGCCATCAAGTGTGTCACGACCAGCTCCACCTTCTATGGTGTCATTGCCAGCCCCGCCCATCAGATGATCGTTGCCAGCCCCACCGGTCAAAATATCATTCCCGGCGCCGCCATCCACACTTACTGCATTGTTTCCGGCGGCAAATACATCGTCAAAATCGGATGCAATGATACTCTCAAAACCACTGATCATGTCGGTTCCGATATCGGCACCACTTGCCGTACCGACATCAAGATCAATGTTCAGACCAGACCCGGAACCGCTATAATCAAGGGTATCTTTTCCACGTCCGCCATCAAGGACATCATTTCCGGCATCGCCATAAACGGTATCATCACCATCACCTGCAGCAATGGTGTTGTCATCGGTATCGCCCCTCAGTTCATCCGAATGCGATGAACCAATAATATTTTCGATATTCGCAAGGGTGTCATTACCGTCTGCCCCCGTCGCGGTTTCCGCACCAAGATCAACGGAAACGGATCCATCCGCCTGAGCATAGCTTACGGTGTCGCCCTCGGCACCACCGTCCAGAACGTCATCGCCACGGCCACCTATCAAGGTGTTTTCGCCGTCATCCCCGATCAGGGTATCGTCAAAATCACTGCCGATTACATTTTCGATATTTGCAAGCGTGTCGTTACCGTTCGCGCCAGTCGCCGTTCCCGCACCAATGTCAACGAACACCGCACCGTCAGCATCGCCATAGGTTGCGACGTCACGCCCCTCGCCGCCATCCAGAATGTCGTTTCCTGTGCCGCCAAGAAGAGTATCGTCCCCTGATCCGCCTTCCAGGGTGTCATCGCCAGCGCCACCATCAAGATGATCGTCATCCATCCCGCCCAGAAGATGATCCTTCCCGCCCAGACCGCGCAAAGTATCGTCCCCGGCCTCGCCGGATAAGATATTGTCACCCTCATCACCGGAAATCCGGTCCTGCCCCTTGGCGCCAATAACGTTTTCAACGTCGATCAGAACATCATTGCCAACCGAAGAATCCGCTGTTCCCGCGGCCAGATCGACAGTTACGGATAAATTTTGACTATAATCTGCAGTATCATTGCCCACGCCACCATCCAGCGTGTTCTGGCCAGTGCCGCCTGACAGCGTGTCATCCCCGGCACCGCCATAGATGATATCGTCACCTCCGGCCCCGTCGATCGTATCATTGCCATCAAGACCATCGATTATTTCGCCAAATCCGCTGCCGACAATTGTGTCATCAGCTTCGGTCGCGCCGATGAATTTGATGTCGACAAAATGATCCGGGGTCAGGTCTTCGGGCGCAATGCCGGTTAATGTGATCTTGCTTTGTCCAAGGTCGATAACCGTCCCGCCGTTGCCGTTCGAGACAATCATCTTCCGTAAGGCTTCCCAGGTCGGAACACCAAAGGCCGAAAGATTCAGACGATCTGCAGAAAGATCAAAATCAGCAATGGTATCGACACCAGACCCGGGCGCGAACACGAAGGTATCAGCTCCTTCACCGCCAACCAGAAGATCGTTTCCGCCGCCGCCAATGATAAGATCATCGCCCGCACCACCTTCGAGCGTATTGGAAATCAAAGATCCGATGATCGTGTCATTGCCGTCAGAACCGATAACGTTTTCGATACCGTTCAGATGACTGGTTCCGCTCTCGGTCGTTGCAGAACCCTCGTCAAGATCGACCGAAACCCCACCATCGATACCATCATATGTAATGGTATCTTTGCCTGCACCGCCCAGAAGGCTGTCATTTCCGGCCCCTGCAATCAGGGTGTCATCGCCAGCACCACCATCGAGAAGATCATCCCCCGCGCCCCCTGAAAGGGTGTCGGCACCCTCTCCGCCCAGAAGAGTATTGTTTGCATCATTCCCGGAAATCACATCATCAAAGTCAGAACCCGTAACATTGTCGATGTTGGCAAGTGTATCGTTGCCCGCGCCACCCGACGCGTTACCTGCCGCCAGATCGACCTGCACCCCCGCAACGGCATCGTCATAAGCAACGGTATCATTACCATCACCACCATCGATCAGGTCATTGCCCAGACCACCAGAAAGCGTGTCGTCGCCTTCCCCGCCAAACAATGTGTCGTCGCCATCCATGCCAAGAATGGTGTCATTCCCGGCCAAACCATCGATGACATCACCAAGCGAAGTACCGATCAAAACATCGGCATTTTCCGTACCCTCAAGTGACCGAATGCCAACGAAATTCGAATATTTCAGCATATCTGGCGATATGCCGAGCAACGTCATGGTCGCATCGCCAAGCGAAATCGTCGTATTGCCCGCTTCATCAACACCGACCAACCCGGCAATATCGGAAAGCAAACCAACGCCATCGATCCCCTGAACATCAATCATATCCAGTTCCGGATCGAAATCAGTCACGGTGATCTGACCGTCGTTTGCGGAAATCACAAAGGTATCGCCGCCCGCACCACCGGTCAGCGTATCGTTACCGCCTCCACCGGAAAGCGTGTCATCACCGGCATCGCCAAGCAGGGTGTCGTCACCGGCACCGCCAAGCATAACGTCGTTACCAGCGCTACCCTTGATCGTTTCGAAACCGTCAATCGTGTCAACAAAGGTGGAACTGGTAACGGTGCCTGCATCCAGATCAAAGGTAAGCCCGGTATTGCTCTGACCTGAGCCTTTTACTGACTCATAACTCAGAACATCGTTACCATCGTCACCCGATAGCGTGTCCGACCCAAAGCCGCCCAGAACAGTGTCATCACCCGCCCCTGCAGCAATGATATTGTCAGACGATGTACCTGAAATCACATCATTGCCATCACCGGTGACGACATTTTCAAATCCCGTAAATTCATCCGTCCCCATGCCGGATGCCGTTCCCGCCGCAAGATCAATCGTCATATCGGCAGAAAATTCGCTATAGTCGACGGTGTCGGTTCCTTCTCCACCGATGAAGGTGTCGTCGCCCCCGCTGCCAAGAACCGTATCGTCAGAACTTCCGGCATCTATAATATTTTTGCCACTGTCGCCGCGAATGATATCGGCTTGGCCCGAACCGGTCACATTTTCGATATTTTCCAGCGAAACAGTGCCGGACGCGTTTTTTGCGTATCCCGCGGAAAGATCAATCTCGACCCCACCCTGACCGTTGAAAAGGGCAGTATCGATACCGTCGCCACCGTCAAGCGTATCATCGCCACCACCACCGGTAAGTGTGTCATCGCCTGCACCGGTGGAAATATGGTTGTCATCGGCATTGCCAATCACCGTATCGTTGCCCGAACCGGTGACGATGTTCTCAATTCCGCTCAGACGATCCGTTTCACCGTCTGTCGTATCGTTGGCAACACCGCTTTCCAGATTGACGAATTGGTCGTTGATCTCTGCGCTGTAATCAACGGTGTCGATCCCGCTACCGCCGCCATAGCTGTCGTTCCCCGCCTCGGCAAAGAACATGTCGTTGCCATCGCCACCCGATAGGACATCATCGCCGTCACGCCCCACAAGCGTGTCATCACCGGTACCGCCAGACAGGGTATTTGTTCCGGCATCCCCCATAAGGGTGTCGTCGTATTCAGAACCGATAGCGTTTTCGATACGATCCAAAATGTCATTGCCATCGACACTGCTGGCCGTTCCGGCATCAAGATCGAGCGTCACACTACCGGTAGCGCGGGAATAATCGACGGTATCGTCACCCTCCTGCCCGCGAAGCGTATCGTTCCCGGCCCCGGCAATCAGCGTGTCATCACCAAAACCACCAGACAGAACATCGTTCCCGGCACCACCCGCAAGGATATCGTCACCATCATATCCGTATATCGCGTCATCGCCATCGGTTCCCTGCTGATCATCATTGTCATCAGACGCAAGGATTCGGCCAAAACCGCGGAAATTATCATGCGACAACTGGTCAACAGAAACGTTTTCAAGCGTCAGGACACCGTCATCACCAAAATCGATAACGGTGTTGCCGTTACCGTCGTCGGACATCATCGACTGCAAGGTCACAAAATCCGTGATACCGAGCCGCGCCAGATCGACCGTATCTTCTGCAACATCAAAGTCGGTAACGGTGTCGTTGCCAAATCCGACAGTCAGTTCAAAATCGTCTTCACCCGTCCCCCCGGTCAGGACATCGTCACCCGCCCCCCCGGTCAGCGTATCAACACCCGCCCCACCGATCAGGACGTTGTCTCCGGCATCACCTGTCAGGTGATCGTCGAAATCGGACCCGACAAGATTTTCAAACATCTGGACGACGTCGTTACCGGCAGCACCGGTTGCGATGCTTTTCGACAAATCAACAAACACGGCACCGGTTGCATCGGCATAGCTGGCTGTATCTATGCCATCGCCACCCTGCATGTGATCATCGCCCGCCCCGCCTTGCAGGAAGTCATTTCCATCCCCGCCTTGCAGAACATCATTGCCCGCTGCGCCATAAAGGGTGTCGTCCCCCTTGCCACCTTGCAGAACGTCGGCCCCTTCACCTCCATAAAGAGTGTCGTTGCCGTCACCGCCCTGTAAAATGTCGTCGCCCGCATTGCCAAGCAGGGTGTCATCCCCCGCCCCACCCTGAAGGGTATCCAGATCAGAAGACCCTTCCAGAACGTCATTGCCCGTCGTGCCTTCAACGATGATACCGTCATCGACGGGCTCCTGATCAGGCGGCGCGCTTTCCCCCACATTACCTTCGCCGGGGTTTTCCGGGGTGTCAGGGTTCTCTGCGCTATCATTGTCACCAGAAGTCTGATCTTCACCCGTCGTGCCGGATGTATCAGGGTCACCTTGGTCAATGTCTGCTTGACCGGTTTCACCGCCAACTGCTTCTTGCGAACCGTCTGCACCGGCCTGCGCGCTGTTATTATTGTTGTCCTGCTCACTCTGGGATGGCTGTTCTTCGCCGTCCGTGCTGTCATCCCCCTCACCCGACGCAGGCGTATCTTCATTCAGAACGTCTTCGCCCGCACCGTCCGAACCGCCAAGACTGTCATCTTCGGCACCGTCACCCGCGTTCGTTTCATTACCCGCCGCGTCCGAACCGGTTTCAGCCGGGGGTGTTTCCTGATCGGGCGGGGTTTCCCCGTCGATGACCTCATTCGGTAAACCATCGGAAGTCTCACCATCGGCTTCAGTCGAAGGGCCTTCTTCGGTTTCGGATGTTTCCGAACCGTTTTCTGCCGGGGCCTCTTCGCCTTCCGTTACCGGATCAGCCGAACCTTCCTCGGTTGTCTCCGCAGTATCGGTGCCATCCGCGCCATTTGAAGTTTCTTCACCAGATGCACCGGCTTCACCCGAACCATCACCCGATGCCGTGTCCTCGACCTGATCCGGCGATGTGTCATCAGATGCGTTATCGGATGCGTTATCGGATGCTTCATCCTGTGCACCGGTTTGCGTCTCACCCGTCTGCGGCTGATCCCCGCCGGTGGTCGATCCGGTTTCAGTTTCCTGCGAAGTGCCACCGGTTTCGTCGGCACCATCCGTCCCGTCACTGCCGGTTTCCGATCCCGTACCGGCATCGGATTCGGTATCAGACCCCGTTTCGGTGCCATTTTGATCGGTCGGGGTTGTTTCATCGACAGTGGTGTTCGGATCGGTTTCTTCATCCGCTCCGGCATCACCAGTGGCTTCATCACCCACACCCGAACCTGTGTCGGTTCCTGCATCGGCTCCTGTGTCGCCGGTTTCTTCAGCAATGGTGTCATCACCCGATCCACCAGATGCAGAATCATCGCCAGCCCCGCCATCGGTTTCCGACTGGGAACTGTCTCCACCGTTACCGGAAGAAGCCTGATCACCGGTTTCGTGATCGGTCGTATCACTGCCGGACGTATCAGTTTCGCCAGCCACCGGCCCCTCCGACGGGTCCGATGCCTCGTCGGTCGCGTCACCACTATCTGCCCCGGCAGTATCGCCGGTCGTTTCACCAGAAGCTTCGGTGTTCGCGTCCGTGCCGGTGTCAGTTGCCGTTTCACCGCCGGATGCATCGCCACTTGCCGTGCCGGAATCCGTGTTGCTGCCGGTTTCAGATGCGGCATCATCGCCGGTTTCAGTTTCTGTCCGGCTTTCGGTCGCGCCATTTTTCAGATCGACAACAACACCCTGTTCGGAGGTGCTGTAATCAAGGGTGTTGCGGCCCGCGCCACCGTCAATAGAGTCATTACCGCCACTGGTGCCAAAGGTATCGTCGCCTGCACCACCCAAAAGCGTATTGTTTCCGGCATCCCCGCGCAGAACATCATCGCCCGATGTCCCGGTCAGATTTTCGATATTGCCAAACGAAACGGTATCGTTGCCTGTCGCACTGCCTGCCGTACCGGTCGAAAGATCGGCCGTTACGGCATCATCCGAACCGTCAAATGACAGCGTATTGTTGCCAGAACCGCCATCAACAATATCGCCGCCGCCATTGCCCGAAATCACATCGTCGCCAGACGTGCCCTGGATAACGTCATCACCCGACGTTCCGTCAATGACGGTTGCGTCGCCCGACGACAGATCGCCGGAACTGTCCAGCGCGACATCGGTCAGTTTCGGGGCATCAACAAGGGTGATTTCGGAAAGCTGGGCAATGCTAATGCCCTTAAGCGTAAGCTGATCGCCGGACGCAAAGGTAATGACGACATTGCCCTGACCGTCATCCGAGGCGCGCGAAACCAGATCGGCCGCACTTTCAATGCCGAGATCGTCAAGGGCCAGATAATCTTCGCCAAGGGTGAAATCGGTGATGGTCGCCTGACCAAATCCGGCCTGCAAAACAAATGTATCGCGGCCTTCGCCACCCGTCATTTCATCCTGGCCCTCGCCCGGTACCAGGATATCGTCACCCGCACCACCGATCAGGGTGTTGTCGCCCGCATCCCCGATCAGGATGTCGTTAAACGACGTGCCGATGACGTTTTGAATATTGGTGAAGGCCTGCGTTGCAGGGGATTGTGAACCTGACGCGCCCGACGAACCGGAATCAGAATTACTCGCAACAGAGCTATCCTCTGCGCGGTCATCCAGCACCTGTTCGATATCAGCATCCGTTAAACCGGTGCCATCGTCCTGATTGGCGGGCGAAGCCAAGATTCTGCTCCCTACTTGGGATTAATTTTTCAATCCATTGAATACAGAAGACAAAGCGGCCTTCTATATACAGTAGTATAGACACCAATCAAGCACCCATCAACGGAAGATGCGCACTGGAATCGCTAAATTACATTTTTTTCATGTTTTCCCGCGATTTGAAAGGCGAAATTCGCCTCTGACAGAATCTGTCAGGTTGTATAGGGTAGGTAGAAAGACCCCGAATCGGGCTGGAAGACCTATTGTTCGCGGAATGCGCGATCAAAACTGTCGGTGATCGGAGCAAACAGATAGGCGAGAATCGTTCTGGCACCGGTGACGATTTCAAGCTGTGCTGCCATTCCCGGCGATAAAATCATGCCTTCATGTTCGGCAAGGCTTTCCGAATCGATTTCGATCATTGCCTGAAAATACGGGCGGCCTTCCGGGTCGGTCAGACGATCCGGCGACACATCCGCCACAACGCCCTTTACCGGCGCAAACCAGCGCTGGCTGAAAGCCGTCACCCGGATATTAACTTCAAGCCCCTCATGCACGACATCGATATCGTTCGGCGATACCCGCGCCTCGATCACAAGCTTGTCGTCCTGCGGCACGATTTCAAGCACTTGCGCACCGGGCGGGATCACTCCGCCAACGGTGGAAAACTGCAAATTGGTGACCGTACCGGAACGCGGTGCCTTGATGTCGGACCGCACCAGAATATCCTCGGCCGAGCGTAACCGTTCATTCAGGTCTGAAATCTCGCCCTGGATATCGCGAAGCTCGGTATTGATGGTTTGCAGATTATCGCGAGTCAGCTGGGCCTGACTGGATTTGACCTGTTGGATTTGTTGTTCGATGCGCGCGATATCGGCCGAAAACCGCCCGATATTACCAAGAACCTCGACCAACCGGCTTTCAAGCTGAAGCAGACGGGTGCGTCTGGCATAGCCAAGATCGACCATGGGTTTGACCATGGCAAGCTCCTCCTTGACGATACCAACCTGTTGTTCGGATGCGGTTTTCTGTTCCTGCGTGCCGATGATTTCGCGGCGCAGTTCCTTGATCCGTTCGTCATACAGTTCAAGTTCACCGCGAAACGCGTTCATGCGGCTTTGAAACAGGGTTTCCTGCGATTCAACAATCCCGGCATATTTCGGATCATAAAGCGGCGCGGGAAACTGGATTCTGTCCTTGCCGCCACGTTCGGCAATCAGGCGGGCCTGTGTCGCCAGCGCATTGAGATAGCGGTTGTTAAGCAGGTCATAACTGGCCCGCGCACGCGTATCGTCAAGCCGGATCAGGACATCGCCACCCTGCACACGCGCACCATTGCGCACCAGAATGTCACGAATGATCCCACCTTCAAGATGCTGAACACTCTGCCTGCCCGAAAACGGTGCGACCACGCCGCTTGCCGTTGCGGCGGAATTGATGCGCGCGGTTGCCGCCCACAAGAACACCGACCCGACACCCAGGATCAGGATCAGAAGGCCGATCCGCACCAGCGGTCTGACATCGGTTTCAAGTTCACGCGCGGTTGGAAGCTCCACCCCTGCCATCAGCCACCACCCTGTCTGCGACCAGCCGATCCCTCAACCACCCGAAGCTGTGGCGGGTCACTGCGTTTCGGGCGCGGGGCGGCGGCGGGCTGTTGTGCCGGGCTGCGCTCGCTGGTACGGCGCGCCTTGCGCGCCTCTTCACGGGCAGCGGCCTTTTTCGCCAGAACCTGTGCACGCGCTTCCTTGCGGCTGGCCTCAAGGGCGGCTTCGCGGGCGGTCTTGCGTGCGCTCAGTCTTTGTTTTTCCTGTTTTTCACGGGCAATGCGCATCCGTTCGACACGGTCGTCCGCTGTTGTTTCGGCCTTCTTGCGGGTGGCCGGGCGCATGGTCATCATGGTGCCACCCGGAGTCGGTTGCGGCACCATTTCGGTGCGCTCGATCCCGGCCTTTGCCCTGGCTTGTGTTGCACGCCCTGCCTGTGCGCGGGTTGGGGTCGGCATAATACCGGCGGGCAAAGGCGGCTGTTCCGGCGTCTGATTTTGCGCCGAATTCTTTTCAATGATCGGACGCGGTGCATCCGGGTTGGGCACGGCAATCCGTTTGGGCGTGATCCGCATTTGTCCATCACGCGCCGGTTCGGCAGCAGGCGATGCCACGGGTGCAGGTGGTGGCGCGATCATCTGATCGGCCTTGGCCCGCACCGGCACAACCTGAATCTGCCCATTGGCAAGGGCAAGGATCGCATCGGCACGCACCAGAATTTCGCGTTCGTGACTGACGATAAAGGTCGTAATCCCGGCCCGGCGCACGATATCAATCAGCGCGCTGATATGACCAACACCATTATCATCAAGGGCGGTTGTCGGTTCATCAAGCAACAACATACGCGGCCGCCCGAACAGCGCCGCGGCAAGGGCGATCAACTGTCGCTGCCCGCCCGAAAGGTTGCGCCCGCCCCGTTCAACCCGGGTTTCATAGCCATCGGGAAGATCAAGGATGAATTTATGTGCCCCGGCCAGTTCGGCGGCCTGAATGATGTCGCGCATTTCGGCATTGCCAAGACGGGCAATATTTTCGGCAATCGTCCCGGGAAACAGGAACGGGTTCTGCGACAGATAGCCGACCTGCGGGCCAAGTTCACCGCGATCAATACGCGATGCTTCGATTTCATCAAGCTTGACCGATCCCGATCCTGGCACCCAGATGCCCATGATCAGCTTCAAAAGGGCTGTTTTACCAACCCCGTTGAACCCGGCGATGGAAATCACCTGCCCCGGTCCGGCCTTGAAGGAAAATCCCTTGAACAGAACATTGCGGCTGCCCGGCGGGGCAAAAACCAGCCGATCGACCGTCACCGAGATACCGCGTCCGCGTGGCAGCGGCGCAGGTGTCGATTGACGTTTATCCAGAAGGATCTTGTTGAGCCGTTCGAACGAATTGCGCGCCGAATTCCAGCTGCGCCATGCCGAAACCGCGCCATCAAAGGGCGCCAGCCCGCGCATCCCCATGATCATGGAGGCCACCATGATCCCGATCGTGATGCTCTCGGACAGCACCAGATAGGCACCAACCCCGATAAAACAGACCTGCATGGCCAGACGGATGAAATGCGAAAGCGTGGTCGATGTTCCCACCCGGCGGCTGGCCTGACCTTCCCAATACAGGGCATCGGACTGGTCTGCCTGCCAGCGCTGGCGCGCGGCCGGAGTCATGCCCATGGCTTCCATCGCCTCGGCATTGCGGATATAGGTTTCTTCCTGCGCAATACCCCGGTTCTGGCTTTCTTCGGACCGGTCGACGGAAATCTTTGCCGCCGCCTCGTTCGCAATCGCGATCAGGATCAGGATCGTCGCCCCGGCACAGGCGACAAGCCCAAGCCGCGTGTCAAAGATGAAAACCACACCGATATAGACCGGGGCCCACATGAAATCGATCAGGGTAAAGGGCCCCGACCCGGTCAGGAACCCGCGCAGACCATAAAGATCGCGCAACGGTCGCTGGCGCATATTGTTGCCGCGTGCGGCCTGTTGCACGACATGGGCAAACAGATCCCCGCCAAGCCGAAGATCAAGTGCGGTGCCAACCCGGATCAAAAGGCGCGAACGCAACTGTTCCATCGACGCAATGAACAGCAGCACCAACGCGATGCCAAGCGTCAGAAGCAAGAGCGTATCGACACTGCGGCTGGAAAGGACACGGTCAAACACCTGCATCGAATAGATCGGGATGACCATGTTCAGCATATTGATGACCATGCTGAATCCGCCGACAAGGGCAATCGACCGCCAGAACACCCGTTCCAGCGGGGTGCGATCCCCTTCCCGTGTCGCGCCCGCCTTGCGGACCGACTGGATTTTGTCCAGCAGGGTCATTGTGTTCCTTCCCAAACCCCGTTCGCAGCAAATCTTGTATCACATCAAATATGGCGCACGCGCCAAGCGACCCGCGACAAACCTGTTACGAGCCACCTATCCGATTGCATAAGCACTATTCTAGGGCAACATATAAGGATGTGTTAACAAATTAAGGAACTTCAACGATTTGCGGGCAATAATACGCTGGTTCCGGCATTGCGGAATGCTGCGTTTTGCCGCGAATCCGAAAAAACATGCCCGAAGGCGGACATGCCGGAATTTCCGACAACCTGTTGGAAATCTTCCTTTTTCTCATTTGAATTGCGCCAACTCAAATCAGGCGGCGCGCGTTTGGCTTACCCTTGGAGCACGTCGCAAGGCAAAGGCAAAGGTACGTTGCCCTTGCCCTTAACATCTAAAAACATACCTTTTAAATCAGGGAAAAAGAATCGGGACACCCCATGGAAAACGAACCCTCAAGCCTGCCTGTCTTCCTGCAACGCTTTCTTGCCATCAGTCCGGGCGGCAATTCGCACACCTTCCCGTTAATGGCCTGCATGGCCGGGGTTCTGGCGACCTGCGCATGGATGCTCGGTGGATTATCCATGGCAATTTCGGCCGCGATTGCCGTTGCACTGATGCTTGTGCTTGCCCCGATGATATCCCCCGAAGTCCTGATGAAATTATTGCGCGCCCGCCCGCTGGATGCCGCTTCCTTCCCTGCCATTCACGAAATGGCGGCGATGCTGGCGCGCCGTGCGGGACTTGATTACCTGCCAAAGCTTTTCCTGCTGCCGGGCAAGGGGGTGAATGCAATCACCACCGGCACCGCCGAAGAAACGACCATCGCGATATCAAATGATGCCCTTCATACGCTTTCCCCGCGCCAGATGCGCGCCCTGCTGGCCCATGAAATCGCCCATGCATGGCACGGCGATACGCGCATCCTTCTGATGACCGACGTGCTGTATCGGGCCACATGGACCATTGCCCTGTTCGGATTGATGCTTTTCATTTTTGGCGATTTTGATCCGCCGAACTGGATGGTCATTGTCTTTGGCGTGGTCCCGACCGTAAGCTTCCTGTTGCAGCGCGCCGTGATCCGGGATCGTGAATTCATTGCCGATCACGGCGCAAGCGACCTGTTGAACGGCCCCGAAGACATGATCGAGGCCCTTTTGCATATCGATCAGATCAATCGCCGCCGTTTGCGCCTGATCCCTTATCGCAGCACGCAACCACCCTCATTGCTTGATACCCACCCACCGGTCAGCGCCCGCATCCGGGCATTGCGCGACCTTAAACCCGGCACGTGGCAGAAATTCTTTGAAAACCGGCGACCTCCCGGCACAAAATAGCCCAACCTGACAATAACCACGTGCTTCTTTCATGCCCCTCTCGCCCACGCCCGATCAGGAACTTGGTCCCTGCCCGATTTGCGGACGGATGATGATCGCAGGCGACAGTGTCGACCGCCATCACTGGACCCCGAAATCAAAGGGCGGCACGGATACCCAATGGCTGCACCGCGTCTGTCATCGCATGATCCACCGATTGTTTGACGAAACCACCTTGGCGCGCGATTTCGATACACCGGAAAAAATCATCGCCCATCCCGATATGCAGACATTCATCCGATGGATACGCAAAAAGCCCGTTGATTATATCGACTGGCCGGAAAATGCCGGACGATACGGACGCAATCGCCGCCGCAGCCGTTAAAATCACGAAAACACATAACAGGCCGATTGCATTTTGCAGCCGACATAAAGGTTTACCTTGGGCGACCGGGCCGATATACGGCCCCAGTTTTGCGGCGACAAACCGTGTTGCAATTGGCACTATGAAGACCAATCACCCCAAGAACGGACAAAGGAAACCAGATGCCAAGCCTCGACATGCTGAGCGAACTGATCCCGGCCTTTGTCACGTTATTTGTGATCATCGATCCGATCGGGCTGGTGCCGGTCTTCATCGTCCTCACACAGGGGACCGATACCAGACATCGCCGCCGCATGGCGATCCGGGCCTGTATCGCAAGCTTCCTGATCCTTGCCGCCTTTGCCGTTATCGGCGAAAGCGTGCTTGGCATTTTTGGCATACATATGCCGGCCTTCCGGATTGCCGGCGGAACGCTTCTGTTCCTGATCGCGCTTGAAATGCTGTTTGAACGCCGCAGCCAGAAACGCAACCAGCGCGCCGAACAGGTTCATCAGGAACTTGAAGACGAACACGAACTTGATCAGCAGATCACCGATGCCAAACCGGCGCAACCCGACGAAGAACCGGACGATATTTCAATCTTCCCGATGTCGATCCCCTTCCTTGCCGGTCCCGGTTCCATCGCAACCGTGATGCTGCTTATGGGAAAATATGAAGACAGCGTGGTGATGCAGGTCAGCGTCGTCGCGGTTGTCGGCCTTGTCATGCTCTGCGCGCTTACCATGTTCCTTCTGGCCAATCTGGTCGCCAAACGCCTGAGCCCGACAGTCGCGACCGTGATCTCCCGCCTGCTCGGCATGATCCTGGCCGCCCTTGCGGTCCAGTTCATCATTGATGGCATCAAGCAGGCGTTTTTCTGATCGACACCTTCGACGTTACCTAGCCTTTCAAACCGGCATGAGCCAAAGCAGCAATAAGGTCCGTTCGGGTGACGATGCCGATGATCCGGTGATCTTCAAGGACCGGAACCGCATCACAGGCCCCATCCGCCATCAATGGCAGCAGGGCGGCAATCGGGGTATTTGCCGTTGCCCGCGGTTCTGTCACCGACATGATTTCGATGGCCCGGATCGGGACATTGCGACGACGATCAATCAGGCGCGCCATCGACGCCAGCAATCCGCGATCCAGACGAAGGGCGTCTTCGGTTGCACGCCGGATCAGATGTATCTGGAAAATCACGCCGATAAATCGTCCATCATCCTCAATGACCGGCAATGATGTAAACCCGTGACGGCGGAACAGGTCCGCGACCTCGTTAAGCGGGGTTTTGGCATTCACCGTCACCAGATCGCGTGACATGATCTGACCGGCCGTAATTGGCCCGGCGCGATGGGCCGCGACCTGAAATTCGGCCGCCCCGATCAGGCGTGCGAGGTCTTCGACGCCAAGGTTAAGCGACTGGCGATATTGCTGCAAAATCGAATTCAGCTCCCCCTCGTCCAGACCAAGCCGTTCAATCGGGGAACGGTCGGTTGTCTGAAAGGGGCTCTTGTCATCGAAATGGCGTAACGGATATTTCCGCCCGGTTGCCCGGGCATAAAGTACTGCCGTCAGAACAAGAATGGCCGTGATTGCGGCAACCGGTGTCAGGGCGAACTGAAAGCCAAGCTCGGTCGCGATATCCGGGTTCATCGCAACAACCATCGCAACCGCCCCGCCCGGCGGATGGACGGCACGCGCAACGATCATCACGGTAATCGCAAGCCCGACCGCCACCGCCACCCGCAAAACCGGATCGGGAATCACGTAACAAACCGCAACCCCGGCAAGGGCGGCAACAAAGTTGCCGACAATCGCCGACCACGGCTGCGCAAGCGGACTGTTTGGCACGGCAAACAGCAGCACCGACGACGCCCCAAACGGCGCAATCAGATAAAGCCCCGCCCCCTGCAGATCAAGGAACGACAGAAGAAAACCGGCAATCCCCAGCCCGATCAGCGCCCCAAGCCCGGCACGGATGGCTTCCTTATGCGTGCTGGCCGGTATCGCCGGATAAAGCGCGCGAAAATTGCGAAATTTCATCGGATTGTTTCATTTCCCGGCCCATTATTGAACATTTAATTATTGTTCAATTTTTATAAATGCGATTTTTTCTAGTACTTATAATCCGCATCCCCGTCAATAACGGCAACCGATAAGCGCCCAATAAAAAGGAGGGCACCGGGCCCTCCTTTCAAACTTTTACCGGCAAGACCTTCGGTCGCAATATCTTGCGACAGGCGGGACCACACCCGTACTGGCTGGTAATATTTTACTGTGCGGCAAAAACATATCCGCCATAGGCAACAAGCATCACAATCCCGATCCCCCGCCCGATGGTTTGACGGCGCAACAGCAAAGTCAGGACCAGCGATACCGCGATCATGATCGGCAGATCAAAGGTCAGGAAACGGCTGGCAACCGGGATCGGGGTAATGATCGCGGTCAGGCCAAGAATACCCAGAATGTTGAAAATGTTCGATCCGACGATATTGCCGATGGCAATTTCCGACTGCTTTCGCAACGCCGCGATTAACGAGGTGGCGAGTTCCGGCAAGGATGTGCCAACCGCCACGACCGTAAGCCCGATAAACGCCTCTGACACGCCAAAGGTCCGGGCAATCGTTACCGCCCCATCGACCATGAAGCGCGCGCCAAACATCAACGCCACCAGCCCGCCAATCACCCAGATCAGCGACAGCCACAATCCACGCGCCGGAACCGGCAGATCACCCTCATCGGCAAGTGGCGCATTGGGCGCATTGCGCGACTGGCGATAGGCAAACACAAGATAGGCAACAAGCGACGCAAACAGGATCCCCCCGGCAACCCGCCCCATCATCCCGAAGGCAAAGATCGGCACAAGGGCAATGGCTGCCGCCATCATCACCGCCGTGTCGCGTTTCAGGGTATCGCCAGAAACCCGGATCGGCCAGACAAGCGCTGACACACCCACGATCAGCAGAATATTGGCGATGTTCGATCCCACAACATTGCCAAGCGCAATATCAGAAACCCCGCGCAACGCGGCATCAACCGAAACCAGCAATTCCGGGGTCGATGTGCCAAAGCCAACCACGGTCAAACCAATCAGAAGCGGCGGCATCGCCAGACGCTGCGCAATCCCGACACTGCCACGCACCAGCGCCTCGCCGCCGAAAAACAGACCAACAAGGCCCGCCAGCAACATCAGATATTCCATAACCAAAGCCCCCAAAGCGCTAATGATCAATAGTGTCACAGCATACAGCGCGCAGATGTGTGTGCGTTTCCGACCCTGCGCAAGTGACCCCGATTACATTTCCGCCCGCAAAGCAAAATGGCCGGGAAATTCCCGGCCATTGATGCAGATTTCCAGATGGATATCAATCCCAGCGCTTGGTCGCGCGGATGATTGCATCGGTGTCGATCTGGTAATATTTATACAGATCAATGCTGTCGCCGCACTGACCAAACGCATTGACGCCAAGCGGGGCGACGGCGTGACCGCGGACCGAACCCAACCACGCCAATGCCGCCGGATGACCGTCAATCACCGTGACAAGGCGCGCATCCGATGCCAGCGGTTTCAGAAGGTTTTCGATATGGGCCATGCGGCCATCGGCCTTTCCTTCAAGGCGCGCCCGTTCCAGATCCTGCCATTCGTTATAAAGACGGTCGGTCGATGTCACGGCAAGCAAGCCAGTCCCCGGATGATCGGCTTCAAGCTTTTCCCATGCGGCAATCGCTTCGGGGGCCATCGCCCCGCAATAGGCAATCGCCATTTTGCAATTTTCGCCCGGTTCACGCAGCCAGTAGCCCCCCGATACGATTTCGGATTTGGTGGCATCGGAAAGGTCACGTTCGGGCTGTGCCAGCGGCTTGGTCGACAGGCGCAGATAAACCGATCCGCCATCGGGATTTTGCAGATGATCAAATGACCAGCCCATGATGGTCGCAAGTTCGTCGCCAAAGCTTGGCTCGAAACTGGTCAGACCCGGCTGCCCCATGCCGATCATCGGGGTTGAAATCGACTGATGCGCGCCCCCTTCGGGCGCCAGCGTAATACCGCTTGGCGTGGCAACAACCATAAACCGCGCATCCTGATAACAGGCATAATTCAACGCATCGAGGCCGCGCGCAATGAACGGATCATAAAGCGTTCCAATCGGAAACAGGCGTTGGCCAAACAGGCTGTGCGACAGGCCAAGGGCGGCCAGGTTCAAAAACAGGTTGTTTTCGGCAATGCCCAGTTCGACATGCTGGCCTTCGGGCGATCTGATCCATTTCTGGGCCGAGGGCACCTTGCGTTCGCGGAATTCATCGGCAAGATTTTCGCGCGCAAACAGCCCGCGCTGGTTCACAAACCCGCCAAGGTTGGTCGATACCGTCACATCGGGCGATGTGGTGACGATCCGGTCCGCCAGATCGCTATCCTTCAGTTTCGCAAGCTCGTTCAGGATTTTGCCAAAGACTTCCTGCGTGCTCGATGTATCAACCCGCGCATAGGGCATTTCGGGAATATCGATGACGGTCGCCAGCTTCTTGCGCGATTTGCCATCATTAAACGGGGCGGCGTCGATATAGGCACGCACCTTATCCTCGGCCACGTCAAGACCGGCGGCATAATCCCATTCCTGCCCGTCCCCGATATTGTTCTGTTTTTTGAATGCGTCCATCTGGGCCACATTCATAAGGCCCGCATGGTTGTCCTTGTGCCCCTGAAGCGGGGTGGCATAGCCCTTGACCGTATAGGCGATAAAGATTGTCGGCTTGTCATTGGGCACGGAATCAAACGCATTAAGGACCGCTTCCATGCAATGCCCGCCCAGATTGGTCATCAGGTCATGCAGGGCATCATCATCATAATCGCCAAGCAAACTTGCCAGCGCATTGTCGCCCGGCATATCGCCAAGGATCTGTTTGCGCCATGCAGCTCCCCCCTGGAAGGTCAGGGCGGAATAAACATCGTTCGGCGCCTCGTTCAGCCATTTTTTCAATGACCTGCCACCCGGCTTGGCAAAGGCATCATGCAGTTTGCGGCCATATTTGATGGTGATCACGTTCCAGCCAACCGCACGGAAAAACCGGCCGATCACCCGGAACAGATGCGCATCAATCATGCCATCAAGGCTTTGACGGTTGTAATCGATCACCCACCAGACATTGCGAATGTCATGCTTCCAGGTATCAAGAAGCGCCTCATAGATATTGCCTTCATCGAGTTCCGCATCACCGACAAGGGCCACCATGCGACCGGGCTGCTCCCCACGCGGCAGCATATCCTTGTAACGCAGGTAATCCTGCGTAAGCGCCGCAAAGTTGGTGACCGCCGCCCCAAGCCCGACCGACCCGGTCGAAAAATCAACAACATCGCCATCCTTGGTCCGCGACGGATAGGATTGCGCGCCGCCAAAGGCGCGGAAGTTTTCAAGCTTTTCCCTGGACTGGCGACCGAACAGATAATTGATCGCATGGAAAACCGGCGATGCATGCGGCTTCACCGCGACCCGGTCCTGCGGGCGCAGAACATTGAAATAAAGTGCTGTCATCAGGGTTGTCATCGATGCGCAGCTTGCCTGATGGCCGCCGACCTTGATGCCATCGCGCTTCGGGCGGATATGGTTGGCGTTATGGATGGTCCAGCTTGATAGCCAGCGCACCTTTTTTTCAATCTGGCCCAGCATCTCAAGATCCTTGGCCGCCACGCGCCCGGTCGAGGTTGCTTCGATCATTTCGCCAATTTCAGGTGTGCTGTTCTGTGCTGACATCTTTATCTCGCCTCTCGCTGGCGTTTCGGCCCGGTTGCACCGGTTTTGCCGTACGCCTTATTTCGGTATGGATTTGCGTATTTTTGCTGCTACGCGATGCCAATCAAGCGAAAGCACCAAAAATCGCAGGATTGACGAAACTTTCAAAAAACCCTCGTTCAGCCCACGCAAGTTTTTTGAAATTCGTCGAATGTGGCACACAGGCCCGGAAGGGGTTTTTAGCCGTTTGCGATCCCGATTCGGGAGGCCCTAACGCTGCCAAGGCGGTTGCCGCATGGCGCGGACATTATCCACGCCATGTGCAACCTTAGTACGGAAAATGCCGGATTATTCAGCGGCAATCGCCATCTGATCCCCATCCAGCGCCTGTTCAAGATCAGCCAGAATATCGTCGATGCTTTCAAGACCGGCGGACAGACGGATCAGGCCATCGGTGATCTGATATTCGGCGCGTTCTTCGGGCGTATAGGTCGAATGGGTCATCGATGCCGGGTGCTGGATCAGGGTTTCGGCATCGCCAAGGCTGACCGCGCGCGTGATCATGTTAAGCCCGTTCATAAGCTTGCGGCCCTCTTCGATCCCGCCTTTAAGTTCAAACGCGATCATGCCGCCAAAACGGGCCATCTGCTTTTTCGCCAGTTCATATTGCGCAAAGCTTTCAAGACCGGGATAGAAAACCTTTTCGACCTTCGGGTGGTTTTCAAGGAAGGTCGCGATTTTTTCGGCATTGTCGCAATGGCGTTCCATACGAAGTTCAAGCGTCTTGAGCCCCCGCATCACCAGATTGGCATCCTGCGGCGACAGAACCGCACCGGTCATGTCTTTCAGGCCGACCAGACGGACCTGCTCAAGGTCTTCCGCACGGCCAATCACCGCCCCCGCCGTCAGATCCCCATGACCGCCCAGATATTTGGTTGCCGAATGCACAACAATATCAGCCCCCAGCTCAATCGGGCGCTGCAGATACGGCGTGCAATAGGTGTTATCAACCACGACCTTCGCCCCATGTTTATGGGCAATGTCGGAAATGGCTTCGATATCGACCAGACGCATGTTGGGGTTGGCCGGGGTTTCGAAATAAACGATCTTGGTTTTGTCCGAAATCGCCTTTTCAAGTTCCTTCGGATCGGTCAGATCAACATGGGTATGCTTGATCCCGAATTTCTCAAGCCCGTGGCGGAAATAGGCGAATGTGCAGCCATAAAGCGTGCGATCGACAATGATCTCATCCCCCGGCGCAATGAATGTCCAGAAGACCGACGTAATCGCCCCCATGCCCGATGCGGTCGCAAGGGCCGCCTCACCACCCTCAAGCACCGCCAGACGGCTTTCAAGAAGGGCCAGCGTCGGGTTGCCGATCCGCGAATAGATAAAGCCCTGTTCTTCCCCGGCAAACATCCGCCCGCCCTGCTCGGCGGTTTCGAATGCAAAGGTGGAGCTCATGTAAACCGGCGGGTTCAGCGCGCCATTATGGCTTTGCGGATCATACCCATGATGGATGGCGCGGGTGGCAAAACCGGATTTGGTGTGACGCGGATCAGACATGAAAGGCTCCCGTTATTTGAAATATTCTGCCCCCATCTCCGCAAAGCCCGTGCCAGAATTGAAAAACGTTCCTTTGCAAGGACTTAACGCCATTCCCCATTCATTAACTGTAAACTTAAGTTTACAAAAATCTTCCCATGCACCACGGACAGCACGAAACCATTGGAAAACAGCCCCTTACGACTGTATAGTTTTCGATACAGTGTAAACATTTCGGTACAGTCATGCGTTTTGAAATCACCGGGGAAAACAGGGTCGGCATCACGCGGGACGTCGTCAATGTGCTGGCGGATTTCAAGCTTGATATTCGCGCCTTTGAGGTCACAACCCACCATATCTTTGCCGATATCCCGGCAATCCGCCCGGAACGTTTTCCTCTGCTCGCCCATCGCCTGATGCAGCTACCCGGCATTGAGGACGTCAAACCGATTGACCGCCTGCCGACCGAACGCAGGCGCGCGCAACTTCACGCAACCCTTGCCGCCCTTGGCGATCCGGTGATCGCGGTGGATGCCAACGGCCTGATCGCCCAGGCCAACCCCGCCGCGCAAAATATCGCTGGCTCCCCCGATGCGCCGCTGCGTGACCGGCCACTGGCCGATTTCCTGACCGACCCGGATATTGATGACCTGCGCCAAAGCCATTTCCGCCTGCCGGAACGCGAGGTTACGCTGGGCGGGCAGACCTATCTGCTACAGGTCGAACCCATCGGCCATGTCGATGACGGTACCGATGCCGCCGATGACGCACCATGGGGCGGGGTCATGGTATTTCACCGGGCCGCACGCCTTGGCCGCGTCATGACCGCCCTTCAGGATCGAAGCCACACCGGATTTGACGACATCATCGGCCAAAGTAAGGTCCTGGCACGGGTCAAGGCACAGGCAAAACGCCTGGCTTCGGTCGATGCCCCGCTTCTGATCCTGGGCGAAACCGGCACGGGGAAGGAGCTTTTTGCCCGCGCCTGCCACCGCGCAAGCAACCGGGCCGATCAGCCTTTTCTGGCGCTAAACTGTGCTGCCATGCCCGAAGGACTGGCCGAAAGCGAACTGTTTGGCTATGCCGCCGGGGCCTTTACCAGTGCGCGGCGTGGTGGCAAGCCGGGACTTCTGGAACTGGCCGATGGCGGCACATTGTTTCTCGATGAAATCGGCGAACTGACACCGTATCTGCAGGCGAAGCTTCTGCGCGTGTTGCAGGATGGCCGGTTCCGGCGCGTCGGCGGGACGGATGAAATTGCGGTTGATGTCCGCATCATCAGTGCGACCAACCGCGATCTTGACGCCATGTCGCATGACGGCACATTCCGCGAAGACCTTTATTTCCGCCTTAACGTCCTTGGCATCACCCTGCCGCCCCTGCGCGACCGGCGCGAAGACATTGCCGAACTGGCGCTTTATTTCGTCACCCGCACCGCCCAGCAAACCGAACGCGCAACACCCCATATCGCAAGTGATGCCCTGTCCTGGCTTGCCAGCCACGATTGGCCCGGCAATGTCCGCGAACTGGAAAACACATTATTCCGGGCGGTCGCCCTTCTGGATGGCGACATCCTTACCGCACGCGACCTGACCACAACCGCAAGCAACCCGCCTGCCACGGTCGCGGATGATCCCGGCAGACTCCGCGATCCGGCAAACTCCGCCCCAGCAACCGACCCGATCAATGCCGCCATCGCCCAAGGAACCCTTGCCGAGGGGATGGACATGCTGGAACGTGAAATGCTGATACGCCTATACCCGGATTATCCAAGCTCGCGGAAGCTTGCCGAACGGCTTGGCGTCTCGCACACGGCGATTGCCCGCAAGCTTCGCAAATATGGCATTTCCGGTTGATCTTGCCACCCATGTTGCATTGCGGCATGATCCATAGGGTCAGGACCCATTAATTTGATTGAAATGGTCAATCAGATTTGTGCGGATACGCGAAGCAAAACCGCAGGAAGATATTTATCTTTCAAGGTTTTGCGACAAAGTAGCCCGTGCAAATCCGATTGATCCGAAGGACAGGTGTTATATTTGCGAACTCCGGCGTCAAATCCCTTGTCCGGGATGCCGACCCGCCCGGCGTGCTTCTCCTTGGATTTCGCAAATATAACACCTGCCATTACAATCAAATTAGTGGGCCCTGACCCTCACTTATGAGGAGGAACAACTCCTCACCCACAGGGAGAAACATCATGCTGACAGGCAAATGCGCACTTGTTACCGGCTCCACCAGCGGCATCGGACTTGCGATGGCCAAGGCCCTCGCAGGGGCCGGGGCGGATATCATGCTGAACGGCTTTGGCGACAAGGACGAAATCGAGGCCACCCGCAAATCGCTTGAAACCGAATTTGGCGTGACCGCGCATTACAATGGCGCGGACCTCTCCAAACCCGATCAGATCGAAGCAATGATGATGGACGCCGCCGCAAAATTCGGTGGTGGTGCCGATATCCTGATCAACAATGCCGGCATCCAATACACAGCACTCATCGAAGATTTCCCGCCGGAAAAATGGGATGCGATCATCGCGATCAACCTGACTTCGGCCTTCCACACGACGCGCTTTGCCCTGCCGAACATGAAAAAGAAAAACTGGGGCCGGATCATCAATACCGCATCAGCCCACGGTCTGGTCGCATCGGTGCAAAAGGCCGCCTATGTCGCGGCCAAACACGGCATCATGGGCCTGACCAAGGTAACAGCCCTTGAAACCGCCGAAAGCGGCATCACCGCCAATTCAATCTGCCCGGGCTGGGTACGCACCGAACTGGTCGAACGCCAGATCGAAGCCAAGGCCAAGGAAGGCGGCATTTCCATCGAACAGGCCGCAACCAATCTGGTCTCGGACAAACACCCGTCCAAACAGTTCGTCACCCCCGAACAGATCGGCCAGACCGCCCTGTTCCTGTGCTCGGACGCCGCATCACAGATGACGGGTACGCATATGTCGGTCGATGGTGGCTGGACCGCACAGTAAATTTTTCATGCGCTACTTTGATACCGTTTGGTGTCAAAGTAGCGCATTTTGCTTGAATGATACCGAATAGTTACATAACCTTGCCTCAGGCAAGAAAAAAACCGTTCGGTGACATCATGATCATTCGAAACATTGACGATATTCGGGCGGCCGCGCGTAGCTTACGCAAGCAGCGCGGCCTTACCCAAAGCCAGACCGCGGCCCTTATCGGCTACAGCCGAAAATGGCTATCGTCATTCGAGCGGGGCAGCAGCACCCCACCCATTGACATGATCATTCGCCTGTTCGTTTTACTGGGCAGTCCACTATCGCTGACCGATCTTCAGGCCACCACAACACCAAACGATGCTTCCGAAATCATCGACATTGACGAGGGGCTTTAATGGCACAGGAAGCCTCTGTTCGATTGCACGGTATCGAAATCGGCACACTTGGCACCGACGATAAGGGTGGCCTGCGCTTTCGCTATAGCCCCGATCACATCCAACGATCTGCCACTGCTCAAACCGTCACCCCCCAACTGTCCCTTCGCCTGCCGGTGCCGCCCCAAGCGGTTGAAAATCACTGGTTTGATGATGCTGAATGCGGGCCTTTCTTTGCCGGGCTGTTGCCGGACAACAAATTGACCCGCCGAAAACTTGCTCTTGTTCTAAGCAAAGATCACGACATCGCCGCAGATGACGAATTTGCAATGCTATTTGCCCTTGGCAAGGATTGTGCGGGGGCCGTATCCATCGCCCCGGTCGGTACTGCTGAAACCCCCGAAGATACAACCCATCCGGAATATCGCATTCTCGACGAAGCAGAACTTGCCAGGCACATCCGCGACTTGCCCGCACGTCCCCTATTCGTTGATGCGCAAGGCGAAGTCCGCATTTCGCTGGCAGGCGTGCATGACAAGGCCGTTGTTATTCGAACCGGCGAAAAGATTGCCCTGCCGCATGGCAACACACCAAGTTCCCACATCCTCAAGACCGATATTCAGGGCCTTCCGGAATCGATCCGCGTCGAACATTATTGCCTTGAAATCGCCCGTGAAATCGGGCTTCCCTGCCCCCGGTCACACATTTTGCAGGCAGAAGATCAGATTTTCATGCTTGTCGCACGATACGACCGGACATTGCGCGAAAGATCCGGCCAACGATATCTGACCCGCCTGCATCAGGAAGATTTCTGTCAGGCGCTCGGATATTTTCCGCACCAGAAATACGAGCGTGACGGCGGCCCAAACTGGAAAAAAATGTTTGCCGCGCTGGATTTCAGCCTCGATCCTGCCCGCGATAAACTGCTGCTGCTACGATATGCGATTTTCCAATATCTTGTCGGCAATCCTGATGCGCATGCCAAAAATTACAGCCTGATCTGGCAGGCTGGCGGTGTGCGCCTCGCCCCGCTTTATGACCTCAATAACGCCGCAGCATTCCGTAATTTTTACAAAGAGCAACGCATTCTCCTTGCCATGTCCATCGGTGGCGAACGCAACCCGAAACTGCTTGGCCGCGAACATTGGGAATCTTTTGCATCCGATATCAATATCAGCCCGAAACTGGTGATCGACGAACTTGCAACACTCGCCAGCCTGACCGAAAAAGCAGCAACCAAACTGCGCCAAGCCACGCGCGGAACAATTGCGGATACAAGCCTGCTTGATCTCGCCTTGGAAGACATTAAATCGCGCTGCCAGAACCATTAAGCGATACCGAACGGTATCATTTCCTCGATTTCAAGACGAATGATACCGTTCGGTAACAAAGTCACCCCAAATACCGCCCCAAATGCTCCACCAGCATCCTGATCTTGGGGCTAAGGTGCCGATTGGTCGGATACAGCGCCCAGATGCCCTCATCGGTCGGCTGGAATTTGGACAGGACCGGGATCAGATCACCACTGGCGATCCACGGATCGACGTAATAATCCGGCAACTGGACAATGCCGATGCCCTTAAGCGCCGCATCCAAAAGCGCCTGCCCGCTATTGGCGTGGATCGAGCCATGAATGCGGATGGTCCGTTCGCGGCCATCTTCTTCAAACCGCCAGTAATCCAGCGTCCCGACAAGGCAGTTATGGCGCGCAAGCTCCGAAAGCGAATGCGGCTCGCCACGCTTGGAAAGATAGGCTGGCGATGCGCAGGCATAAAGGCGGCGGGTTGAAAGCTGCTGGCTCATCAAACTGCCGGTCGTGCCATCAAGCCGCCCAAGCCGGATCGCCATGTCATAGCCTTCCAGCACCAGATCAAGTTTCTGGTTGGTAAACCGACACTGGACTTCAAGTTCCGGATAGCGGGCGACGAAATCATTGACCAGCGGTGCAATCACGGTTTCGCCATAGGTTGTCGGCGCGGTCAGTTTAAGCTTGCCGCGCGGCACCTGTGTCAGGGTACCGATTGCCCGTTCCGCATCCTGCAAACCATCCAGCAATTGTCGGCAATGCTGGTAATAAACCTGTCCGGCTTCGGTAGCACTAACCTTGCGCGTGGTGCGGTAAAAAAGCTGCACGCCAAGCTTTTCTTCTAACGCGGTGATCTGGCGGCTGACCTGGGCCACGGAAATGCCAAGCTGCCTGGCGGCTGCCGTAAAGCTTTTGCGTTCCGTCACCGCGACAAATTCGCTGATCCCGTCCCACGCATTCATTATTACATCACCGTAAAAGTCATTTACCGAAATACCGGATTATCAGATCAGGGGAAATAAATACACTGTTGGCAGTAAATCATTCAAGCCGGAGGAGCGACATGAGCGCCCAAACCATCACCTGCAAAGCCGCCATTGCCTGGGAAGCGGGCAAGCCGCTATCGATTGAAGACGTTCAGGTCGCCCCGCCCAAGGCCGGTGAAGTCCGGGTGCGCATCGTTGCCACCGGCGTTTGCCACACCGATGCCTTCACCCTGTCGGGCGAAGACCCCGAAGGCATTTTCCCCGCCATCCTTGGCCATGAAGGCGGCGGGATTGTTGAATCAATCGGCGAAGGTGTCACCAGCGTTGCGGTCGGCGATCACGTGATCCCGCTTTACACTCCGGAATGCGGCGAATGCAAATTCTGCAAATCGGGCAAAACCAACCTGTGCCAGAAAATCCGCGCCACCCAGGGCAAGGGCCTTATGCCCGATGGCACCACGCGCTTCTCGCAAAACGGCAAGCCGATTTACCATTATATGGGCTGCTCGACCTTCTCGGAATATACCGTTCTGCCGGAAATCTCGATTGCCAAGGTCAACAAAACCGCCCCGCTTGAAGAAGTCTGCCTGCTGGGTTGCGGTGTCACGACCGGCATGGGGGCTGCGACCAACGCCGCCAAGGTCAAACCGGGCGATAGTGTTGCCATTTTCGGTCTGGGCGGCATCGGCCTTTCGGCCATCATCGGCTGCAAAATGGCCGGTGCCAGCCGCATCATCGCCATTGATATCAACGAAAAGAAATTCGAACTCGCCAAGCAGCTTGGCGCGACCGATTGCATCAACCCGCAAAAATTCGATAAGCCGATTCAGGAAGTCATCGTTGATATGACCGATGGCGGCGTTGAATACAGCTTTGAATGCATCGGCAATGTCAATGTCATGCGGTCCGCCCTTGAATGCTGCCACAAGGGTTGGGGGGAGTCGGTGATCATCGGTGTCGCCGGTGCCGGTCAGGAAATCTCGACCCGCCCGTTCCAGCTTGTCACCGGTCGCGTCTGGCGCGGCACCGCCTTTGGCGGGGTCAAGGGCCGGTCGGAACTGCCCGATTATGTTGAACGCTACCTTAAGGGCGAATTCAAACTGTCCGATTTCATCACCCACACCATGAAGCTTGAAGACATCAACGAAGCTTTCGACCTGATGCATGAAGGCGAAAGCATCCGTTCGGTCATTCACTATTAAGACCAATCAGCTTCATGAAATAAAACCGCCTTGCCGGTAAAATTCCGGCAAGGTGGACGAACGGGAGAATAAAATGGGCATCGAAAATTCATCCAGCAACAAGGTATTCGGCGGCTGGCACAAACAATATACCCACAGGTCCGATGTGCTGGGCTGCGATATGCGGTTTGCCATCTTCCTGCCGCGTCAGGCGGGCAAGGGCAACCGTGTGCCGGTGATGTACTGGCTATCGGGACTGACCTGCACGGATGAAAACTTCATGCAGAAGGCCGGCGCGTTTCGCATCGCAAGCGAGCTTGGCATTGCCATCGTCGCCCCCGACACCAGCCCGCGCGGCGACCATGTGACCGATGACGAAGAAGAAGCCTATGACTTCGGCAAGGGGGCCGGTTTTTACGTCAACGCGACGCAGGAACCCTGGGCGCGCAATTACCGCATGTATGATTACGTGACCCAGGAGCTTCCGGCCCTTGTGCGTGATCATTTCCCGATTTCCGATGATGCGGTGATTTCCGGCCATTCGATGGGCGGGCACGGCGCGCTTATGATCGCGCTTAAAAACCCGGGCATGTTCAAATCGGTAACGGCCTTTTCGCCGATTTCAAACCCGATCAATTGCCCGTGGGGCCAGAAGGCGCTTGGCAATTATCTCGGTGATGACAAATCCGCCTGGAAACAGTGGGACAGCTCGGAACTGATGAAGGCCGCCACCGCCAAGGATATGCAAACGCCAGCCCTTGTCGATCAGGGCGATGCCGATGGCTTCCTGACCGAGCAGCTTAAACCCGATACGCTTTTTGCCGCCGCAAGCCACGCCGGTTATCCGCTGAACCTGCGCATGCAGGAAGGCTACGACCACAGCTATTACTTCATCGCGAGCTTTATCGAAGACCATCTGCGTTTCCACGCATGGCACCTTGGTATCGCCTGAGATCAGGCAATCACATCAGAACCCGCACCCAAGCGGTTTTCACCCGGCACGCGCCTCGTCCCTGTAGGCGTGCCGGGTCTTTTTTTGATTAATCCGGGTCGAAGCTGCGCGCATCAATGGCATCGGCCACATCGTCCGCCGTTTTAAGCGTGCGGATGATCAGCGGCACGACAAGTGCCAGCACCGATTTATCATGTCCGCGCGCCCGTTGCGCATCGCGGATTTCATGACCGATTTGCGCAATCACCGGGATGAATCGCAACACCATCGAAAACGCCAGACTGACCTTTTCCGGGTTAACCCCAAACCGCGCCAGCGGCTTCATCGCCCGCTCCAACGCGGCCAGCATGTCCGACGTTCTGGTCGTCAGGGTGACAAGCCCGGCGAAGGTAACAATCGCGGCGAGCCGGAAAATCACCACAAGCCCCGCCTGCCAGTCATGGAGCCAAAGCTGCACGGCAAAGAACAAAGCCAGCAACCACAGGATCGGCCTGATCTGCGCCCAAAGGATGCGCGGGCCAAAACCCGAAACCGGATACAGGACAAAAACCGTCACCAGCACCCCCGCCAGAACCGGCCAGTCAGGGATCAGAAAAACACCGGTCCCCAGCAGGACAAGGGCAAGCACCTTTAACCCCGCCGCCGCCCGATGCAGCGCGGAATTGCCATCGATGTAAAGTCCGGCAATCACGCCATCATCTCCCGATAGCGGGGAATGGCGATGGCCGGGACATCGTCACAGGCGATGCGGCCATTTTCAAACACCAGAACCCGGTCATAACCGGCGATCAGATCAAGGTCATGGGAAACCGTAATCACGGTCTGATCCAGTTCGGCAATCGCCCGTTCGACCCGGTTACGATTGCGCAGGTCAAGCAAGGTGGTCGGCTCGTCAAAGATGATGTAACGCGGCGCCATCACCAGCACCCCGGAAATCGCCAGAAGCTGTTTCTGCCCCCCGCTTAACAAATGGCTGGGATGGTTGCGAAATTCCGACAGGCCATATCGCGCAAGGACTTCGTCGATACGACGGTCAATCTCGTCCTTTGGCAGTTTAAGCGCCTTCAGGCCAAAGGCGATGTCTTCCTCGACCACCGGATAGACGATCTGATTATCCGGGTTCTGAAAAACAAAGCCGACATGGCGGCGCAATTTGCGCCCGTCCTTGGCAGCATCGAAGTCATCGACGCGCACAATCCCCGACGATGCCACCTGAAGCCCGTTCAGCAGCCGGACAAAGGTGCTTTTGCCCGATCCGTTGGCCCCGACAATCCCGATCCGCTTTTCGCAAAGTGACAGTGAAATATCGTCAAGCACGCGACGCTGATCAAATTCCACGGTGACATTTTCAAGCGTGATCATCGGCACCCGGCGCAAAATTTCAGACAAGGGATAACAGCAAAAGGCGCGACCTTCGGATCGCGCCTCATCAAAACCTAGCGTGCCTTGGAAATCAAGGGATAGGCACGGCGCACGGCAAGGCAGGCTGCGGTTGCAATCGCAACCTTGATCACATCGCCAATCAGGAACGGTGCGGCCCCGACGGTCGCCTTCCAGTAACTGACATCAACAACGATGCTGACCCAAAGATTGCCAATCGCATACAGGACAACAATCCCGCCAACCGCAATCGACAATGCCGCGTTGAAGATATTCAGCCTGTCCCAGAATTTTTCAATCAGCAGGCCGATCACGAAGGCCGAAATCACCCAGCCAACGATAAATCCGCCCGTCGCCCCCAGAAGAACACCAAAACCACCGCGACCACCCGACAGAAGCGGCAGACCAAGCGCCACCAGCACAACAAACAGCAGGATCGAAAGCCCGCCACGACGCGCCCCCAAAATCGCCCCGGCCAGCATCGGCCCCAACGATTGCGCGGTCACCGGCACCCCGGTAATCGGCAGGGTGATGGGTGGAAACAGCCCAAGCACAGCGGTCACTGCGGCAAACAGCGCGACATAGACGATATCTTTGGTGTTCATGATTTTACGATCCTTCCTTCCCGTTCTCCCCGGCGAAGGGATAGCCGCAAAACCGCAGACCGCCAAGCAAAATGACGCTTCATTCCCATCAGGATGGGATAAGGATCGCCAAATAGGTTTTTGGTTTCAGAAACTTGTCGCGGATTAATCGCTGCTTTGCTCAGCAAAGGATTTAAGCCGCATCAGGGCAGAATCCCAGCGCCCCGCAACATGGTCAAGCCACGCCCGCGCAAGGGCCAACCGATCCGGGCAAAAAGCATATCGGCTTTCGCGGCCGATCCGATGACTTTCGACCAGCCCCGCCATTTCAAGCACGCGCAAATGTTTCGTCACCGCCTGCCGGGTCATGTCGGCATCATTGGAAAGAGATGCGATTGACCGCGCCTGACCGTCCGATAGCCGATCAAAAATCGCCAGTCGGGTCGGATCGCCCAAAGCGGCAAAGATTTCGGCAAAACCCGGATCACCACCAGATCCCGGCATGTGATTTTCAGTTTTCGACATATTTCCTGATATTTTCCAACTGGAACGCCCAGCCATTTGTGTTGGCCTGCAAGGCCGCCGAAAGACGATGTGCAGGCAGTTTGTCAAAGCCGATTTCACGCACGGTCACCCGTGTCACACCCGCTTTTTCTTCAAGCCAGAATTCGACAAGCGTTTCCGGCTCCCTGCTGTAATCCACATCCGGCT
Source organism: Thalassospira xiamenensis M-5 = DSM 17429 (assembly GCF_000300235.2). Taxonomy (NCBI): domain Bacteria; kingdom Pseudomonadati; phylum Pseudomonadota; class Alphaproteobacteria; order Rhodospirillales; family Thalassospiraceae; genus Thalassospira; species Thalassospira xiamenensis. The sequence goes on from NZ_CP004388.1 coordinate 4,005,210, forward strand.
CAATCGCATAGGGATGCCACGTATAGGCAAAATAGGCCGGTTCCTCCATCGCCTTGATGGTCGATTGCCATTTCACATGCGTGAAACCTTCAATCGTGATCTGGCCATTTGAAACCTGCCCGACGACAAAGGCATCTTTGATATTCACACCAAACCATGTTCCGAATTGCCTGTGATCCGTCAAGGCAGTCCAGACACGCTGGCGCGGAGCGTTGATCTCGATTTTCTTTTCAATGCTATTGGTCATTTAAGCAACCTCCTGGTTGCATTTAATCTGACATACAACATCCCAATACGCAACCCAGAAGTTGCGCATTTAATTTACCATCCTCGCCCACAAACGGCCTTCGGTCCCACAGCGCACTCCGATCACTCCCGGCCATGTCAACATTTCCGACAACCGAAGAAGCCCAGACACATTTCGGGCGTCTGCCATCCTCGCCAACTGACAATCTCCGCGCCCACCACCCGCTTCGGTCACTTTCGGCCAAGGTGACATTTCCGGCAAACGATGAAGCCCGGACGCACCTCGGGCGTCTGCCATCCTCGCCAACTGACAATCTCCGGGCCCACCACCCGCTCCGGTCACTTTCGGCCACGGTGACATTTCCGGCAAACGATGGAGCCCAGACACACCTCGGGCGTCTACCATCCTCACCGACGGACAGCCTTCGGGCTCACCCCTCGCTCCGGTCACTTTCGGCAATCGTGGTTTTACCGCAACCGATGGAGCCCGGACACACTTCGGGCGTATGGCCCCCAATGGTCCACCATCGACGGGTCACAGATCACCGCTGCCCGCTGCTGCCATCGCTGCCGCTCCCGGCAAATCTAACGCTCCCTCTCCAACAAGACGCACCTCTCCCGTCATGACAAATGACCGGGTTAGCCCCCTTAGTCCTCTGCCTTAGTCCTTAGGCAGAATGCCGCCGTAACGGCTTCGCCATCCGCCGGTCAATACCCTGCGGATCGCCCCGCCACCCTGCCTCAATCTTTGCCGCATCATCCTGATCACCTCTTTCATCCGGCCCCAAACGCAAAAACCCGCAAGGCTCAAGGCCTCGCGGGTTTCGGTCCGGGTGGATTTCTCCCGTTGACTTTTCTCTTATGCCATAATTAAAAGAACAGATCAAGAACTTTTTGAAAAAAGTTTTATATGCAGTCCGCGCACGCGACTATCGTCCGTGCTCCACCTTCCGGCCAAATAGTTCAGGCCCGGCCATTTTCAGGCCGGGCCTGTGTGCTCCCGTCATCCGGTATTATTGCGTCCTGATCCCCATCAGGACGCGGCGGATTGACGGAGCCCCCCTGTCTCGATGATGAAATTCTTGACGTCTTCAAGGCCATCCATCGCCTTGAGATTGGTAAACAGGAACGGACGGGTGCCGCGCATTTTTCTGGCGTCGCGGTCCATCACCCCCAGATCGGCCCCGACAAGCGGTGCCAGATCGGTTTTGTTGATCACCAGCAGATCGGACCGCGTGATGCCAGGCCCCCCTTTGCGCGGGATTTTGTCGCCCGCCGAAACATCGATGACATAGATGGTGATATCGGCCAGTTCCGGCGAAAAGGTCGCCGACAGGTTATCGCCACCCGATTCAATAAAGATCGCCTCAAGCCCCGGATGTTTGGCGCTCATATCCTCGACCGCGGCAAGGTTGATCGATGCGTCTTCGCGAATGGCGGTATGCGGGCAGCCCCCCGTTTCAACACCGGCAATGCGGTCCGCGGCCAATGCACCCGACCGGGTCATGAATTCGGCATCTTCGCGGGTGTAAATATCATTGGTGATCGCGGCGATATTGAACTCGTCGCGCATGGCCTTGCACAGCCGTTCCAGAAGGGCGGTTTTGCCCGAACCAACCGGGCCACCGATACCGATGCGAAGGGGGGAGCTCATGATCTGAAAAGCCTCGTATATTGGGTTTCATGTTTCATCGACGTCCAGTCAACCATCGGGGCCGCCGCCCCAAGATTGACCAGATCGCTATTCATCGCGGTTTCGGTCGCCATCGCCACCGCCGCATCAAGGGATGCCAGGGTTCGCACCCCATCGGTCTGCCCCAACGGCACCAGACGCACGGCACTCGACACCAGATTGGCCGCCATCGCGTGCAAAAACGCGCTCAGCGCATCGCGCAACGGCACATCCGCCTCGGCCGCGGCAATACCCACCGCAACCGGATAGGATGGCAGACGATCATCATCGCGCATTCGTTTGGCCCAGCGGGTCAAAATGCCATCGCCCCAGACCTTTTGCGCGGTCGAGACAAAGGCACGCCCCTGCGCCGTTGCCTCCAGCGCCATTTCAGCCGTCCCGCGCCAGCAATCGGCATCCACCCCGATATCAAACAGCGCATCCATATCCCCTGCGCGCGCCGCCCGCCATGCGGCACAAAACAGCACCGCATCAATCCGCCCGGCACCGAATTCCAGAACCCCTTCGATCCAGGTCGTCAGGCTTTCGGCACTGATGACCCGGCGATCCTCGACCGCGTATTCGACACCATGGGAATAGGTATAGGCACCAACCGGGAATGACGGGCTAAGCCATGTCATCAACCGCATCAGGCCACCCGGCGTCAGGTTGGCGGGGGAACGGGGATCAAGTTCAGTGGTCATGCGGCTCCCCGATTGCGTGGGCGTGCGCATGAGAATGGGAATGCCCGTGAGAATGCGCATGATCATGATTGTGACCGTCATGATCATGCGGTTCTTCGAAATGATCATTGCCGTGGCTGTGACCATGGCCACCGCCGCCCAGCCCGTGATAGGCCCCATTCAGCGGATCAAACGGGGCAACTTCGGCAAAAACAACACCGCCCAGCCCCTCCACCATATCGCGCATGACATGATCATCAATGATGCGAAGCCGCCCGTCTTTCAGGACCTGAAGCGGGGTATGACGGTTGCCGATATGCCATGCCATTTTGGTAGTCGCAATCGGGCCGGAACAGGTAATCGTCAGGACATCTTCGGCAGCCGCGCGCACCACGATCACCCCGCCATCGACCAGACGCAACCGGTCGCCATCCCCCAATCGCACGGCATGGGGCAGATCAAGCAGGAACGCATCCCCGGCATCATCCAACAGCCGGATACGCCGCCGGTGACGGTCGGCAAAGGCAAGTGTCACCGTACCGCGCACCTCGGATGTGTCGGACTGGCTGACCGGGATATGTTCAATGGCGCGACGCATGATCCGGGCTCCTAGAACAGGAAGTAACGCTGTGCCATCGGCACGCGATCAACCGGCTGGCAGGTCAGAAGTTCGCCATCGGCACGGACCTGATAGGTTTCCGGATCGACTTCCATTTTCGGCAGGGCATCGTTCAGTTTCATGTCCTTTTTGCCGATATTGCGCGTGTTCGAAACCGCCAGAAGCTGCTTTGCCAGACCAAACTCGGCGGCAATCCCGGCATCGATCCCGGCCTGGGACACGAACGAGAAGCTCGATTTCGACAATGCCGAACCATAGGCGCCAAACATCGGGCGATAATGAACCGGCTGCGGTGTCGGGATCGAGGCATTCGGATCCCCCATCGCCGCCCCGATGATCATGCCGGCCTTGATGATCATGTCGGGTTTGACGCCAAAGAACATCGGTTTCCAGACCACGATATCGGCGATCTTGCCGACCTCGATTGATCCGACATGCGATGCGATCCCCTGCGCGATTGCCGGGTTGATCGTGTATTTCGCGACATAACGCTTGGCACGGAAATTATCATTCCCCGGCCCGTCTTCCGACAGGTTGCCACGCTGCTTTTTCATCTTGTCCGCCGTCTGCCAGGTGCGCGAAATGACTTCGCCCACGCGGCCCATGGCCTGACTGTCCGATGAAATGATCGAAAACGCGCCAAGGTCATGCAGGATATCCTCCGCCGCGATGGTTTCACGGCGAATACGGCTTTCGGCAAAGGCGACGTCTTCGGGGATTTTCGGATCAAGGTGATGGCACACCATCAGCATATCAAGATGCTCGTCGATGGTATTGACCGTAAAGGGTCGCGTCGGGTTGGTCGAACTTGGCAGAACGTTGGCCTCGCCGCACAGCTTGATGATATCGGGTGCATGGCCGCCACCGGCCCCTTCGGTGTGGAAGGTATGAATGGTGCGGCCCTTGAACGATGCGCGGGTATGTTCGACAAAACCACTTTCATTCAGCGTATCGGTATGGATCATCACCTGCACGTCAAGGTCATCGGCCACCGACAGGCAGGTATCAATCGCCGCCGGGGTCGTGCCCCAGTCTTCATGCAGTTTAAGCCCGCAAACACCGGCTTTGACCTGTTCGATCAATGATCCCGGCAGGGTCGCATTGCCCTTGCCAAAGAAACCGATATTCATCGGCAATCCGTCGGCGGCCTGCAACATGCGGGCAATGTGCCACGGGCCGGGTGTGCAGGTGGTGGCGTTCGTGCCCGCCGCCGGGCCGGTCCCGCCGCCCAGCATCGTGGTCACACCGGAATACAGCGCATCTTCGACCTGCTGTGGGCAAATCCAGTGAATATGGGCGTCAATCCCGCCTGCGGTGATGATGTTGCCTTCACCGGCAATCACCTCGGTTCCCGGACCGATGATGATATCGACACCGGGCTGCACATCGGGGTTTCCGGCCTTGCCGATCCCGGCAATGCGGCCATCGCGAATGCCGATATCGGCCTTGATGATACCGGTATAATCAAGGATCAGCGCGTTGGTGATCACGGTATCGACCGATCCCTCGGCCCGCGATGCCTGCGACTGGCCCATGCCGTCGCGGATGACCTTGCCACCGCCGAATTTGACTTCTTCGCCAAGGATCGTGAAATCCTGTTCGACCTCGATCAAAAGCTCGGTATCGGCCAATCGGACCTTGTCGCCCACGGTCGGGCCAAACATGGCGGCATAGGATGCGCGATCAATTTCATAAGCCATTTTTACGCTCCCAGCTTGCCGTTGATTTTGGCATTAAAGCCATAGACCACACCCGACCCGGCATATTTCACCAGATTGACCTCCCGCGTCTGGCCCGGCTCGAACCGAACGGCGGTTCCGGCCGGGATATCAAGGCGAAAACCACGCGCGGCCTCGCGATCAAAATCAAGACCCGGATTGGTTTCATAAAAATGATAGTGCGATCCGACCTGCACCGGGCGGTCCCCGGTATTGGCGACGGTCAGTGTTTTGGTTTCGCGATCCTGATTAAGGATCAGGCTGCCTTCTTTGGTAATGATTTCACCTGGAATCATGGCCTGTTTCCTTTGCCTAGCGGATCGGTTCGTGAACGGTCACAAGCTTCGTCCCATCGGGAAATGTCGCTTCGACCTGAATTTCGTGGATCATTTCGGCAATGCCATCCATCACCTGATCACGCGTGATCACGGTCGCCCCGTCGCGCATCAGATCGGCAACCGATTTGCCGTCGCGCGCGCCTTCGACCACAAAATCCGTGATCAGGGCGATGGCTTCGGGATGGTTCAGTTTCACACCGCGCTCAAGGCGGCGTCGCGCCACCATGGCAGCCATTGAAACCAGCAATTTGTCCTTTTCGCGTGGCGTCAGATTCATGCCGTTCTCCTAAATTTCCCAAAGACGCGGCAGGCGCGCCGGAAGTCCCCTTGTTTCATGGCGGAACTGTTTCCACCACGCGCCGTAAACCCGGCGCCATTTCATCGGATCGCGCGCCATGAAACGCGTGACCACAATCCCCTTCATCGCCGTTGCCGCACACAACACATCCGTATCCGTCAAACCCTCGGATGCGCGCACAAGACAATCGCGGGCAATATCAAGCTTATCTTCGGCACCCTGCCCGACCAGAATGGCGGTCGCCGCCGCCCGCGCACCATCAAACGATGCGGGATGATCCAACATGCGCAAAACATCACCTTCCAGATGCAGCGCATCGCGCCAGACCGGCCGCCCGTCAATCGACACATCCCATGCATCACGTGCCAGCCCGGTCGTGAAAACCTCACCGCGGGCAAGGCGGCCAAACACCATGATTTCCCCGGCCATCACCTGCCCGGAACCGACAACGGAAACCGTCGTCTTGCGGCGCAGACGCGCCTGATCAAACAGGATGGTTTCATGGGGCAACCATTCCAGCCAGCCGCTATCTTCAGCCACCAGATCAACCGACATCACGCAATCAGGTCCGGCGGAACGGTAAATCTTTTCGGCGGCCTGGGCGGTAAATAGCGCAGATGCCCCTGCCTTGACCCGGCCTTCAAATGCCAGATGATCGCCCCCCACCATGCCACCCGACGTCGTCACCAGAACGGCAGTCACCAGATCCCCGGCAACCGGCCGCGGGAACAGGATTTTCATCGGGTCGCGGTAATAAAGATGATCAAGGGTCGCAAACCCCGCACCCGGCGCGCCCGGCTTGAACGCAACCTCGGCCCGGCCATCGGTGACGATCGGGTTGGAAGCATCTGACATTTGCGGTTCCGCCTTCAAATCGCTGCGAACCGGGTTTTCGAATTTGCGAAGCTGCACAAAGCCACCTGAATATTTCAGTCGCACAACCGGTTAACCCATGGTCAGACCGGTTGGCCCATCGGCAAGCACAGCAAGATACGGGCCAAACCGCGCCGCCCGCAATCGCGCCACTTGCAGGGCCGTGTCCAATTTCCCCATGCGCAAAATTTTGGCAAATGCTGATCAAACAGTCAGATGGGACCGGACCTTTTCGCGGTCCAAAGTATCCTTTGCCCCCGCCAGCACCACCTCGCCACGTTCCAGCACGACAATCTCGTCGGCCAGTTCATGGGCGAAATCGAAATACTGTTCGACCAGAAGGATCGCCATATCGCCTCGATCCGCCAGCTGTTTGATCACGCGCTGGATATCCTTGATGATCGATGGCTGAATGCCTTCCGTCGGTTCGTCCAGCACAAGAAGCCGCGGGCGTGTCACCAATGCCCGCCCAATGGCAAGCTGCTGCTGCTGCCCGCCCGAAAGATCGCCGCCACGACGGCCCAGCATGTCGCGCAGGACCGGGAACAGTTCAAAAATCTCGTCGGGGATATGACGAAGGGCGCGCGGAAGGGCGGCAAACCCGGTTTCAAGGTTTTCCTTCACGGTCAGAAGCGGAAAAATCTCGCGCCCCTGGGGCACAATTGCAATCCCCGATGCTGATCGTTTCCAGGCCGGATCACGCGAAATGTTTTTACCTTCCCAGGTGATGTTGCCATCGGCAATCGGATGTTGCCCGACAACGGCGCGCATCAACGATGTTTTACCGACACCGTTGCGCCCCAGAACCGCCGTGACCTTGCCGGTTTCGGCACTAAGCGACACCTTGCGAAGCGCGTGCGACGCGCCATAAAACAGATCGATATTGGCAACTTCCAGCATGATCAGCGCCCCAAATATACTTCGATGACCCGCGGGTCTTTCTGAACATGGTCAAGGCGGCCTTCGGCCAGAACCGATCCTTCGTGCAGGACCGTCACCTTGCAATCAAGGTCGCGGACAAATTCCATGTCATGTTCGACAACCACAACCGACCGGTCCGTTGCAATGGATCGCAGCAATTTCGCGGTCTGTTCGGTTTCGGAATCCGTCATGCCGGCAACCGGTTCATCCACCAGAAGCAATTCCGGCTCCTGCATTAGCAACATGCCAATCTCAAGCCACTGTTTTTGCCCGTGCGACAGGTTGGCTGCCGTCTCGCCCCGCTTGTCGGTCAGCATGATGGTTTCAAGCGTCTGTTCGATGCGGCGTTTTTCGTCATTGCCCAAGCGATGGAAAAGCGCCTGAAACACCCCCCGCCCGCCCGAACAGGCCAGCAGCAGATTGTCAAACACCGTATGGCTTTCAAACACGGTCGGCTTCTGGAACTTGCGTCCAATGCCAAGGTTTGCGATCTCGGCCTCGTCCAGTTTGGTCAGGTCGACTTCGCTTCGGAACATCACATCTCCGGTATCAGGCCGGGTTTTACCGGTGATGATATCCATCATCGTCGTCTTGCCCGCCCCGTTCGGGCCGATAATCGCGCGAAGTTCACCCGGCTCGACATAAAAGGACAGGCTATTGAGTGCACGGAACCCGTCAAAGGTGACGGAAACGCCATCGACATAAAGGATGGTGTTGGCTTGGGCCGCCTTGCGTTCGGCCTGCTCGATCATGATTTCGGCTGCCTCGCTCATGCCTTGCCTCCTTCGTTTGCGCGCCCGTTCAGGAAACGCTTGCGCAGGGTGCTAAACGCCGATTGCCGGTCCGGTGACCCAAATGCCGGGACCGCACCGATCACACCCTTTGGCAGGAACAGGGTCACGGCGATGAACAACCCGCCAAGGAAGAACAGCCAGAAATCAGGCATCACACCGGTAAAGAAGGTTTTGGCATAGTTCACGATGAACGCCCCCAACACCGCACCATACAGCGTACCGCGCCCGCCAACCGCCACCCAGATAACGATTTCAATCGACAATGCCGGGGCAAATTCACCCGGATTGATGATGCCGACCTGCGGCACATAGAGCGATCCGGCAATCCCGGCCATGACGGCCGATACGGTAAAGACGAACAGTTTGTAATATTCGACCCGGTAACCGGTAAAACGCACACGCGCCTCGGCATCGCGGATGGCGATCAACACCTTGCCCAGACGGGAATTGGTGATGCAGCGCGCAACGACGTAACAGATGCCAAGCATCACACAGGATACAACGAACAAGGTCGCCCGCGTACCATCCGATTGCAGGGAAAATCCAAGCAGATCCTTGAAATCGGTCAGGCCATTATTGCCGCCAAAGCCCATGTCATTGCGGAAGAATGCCAGCAACAGCGCATAGGTCATTGCCTGGGTTATGATCGAAAGATACACACCGGCTACCCGCGACCGGAAGGCAAGGAAACCAAACACAAAGGCCAGAAGCCCCGGCACGAACATTGCCATCACGATGGCAAACCAGAACATGTCAAAGCCGTACCAGTACCACGGCAATTCGGTCCAGTTCAGGAACACCATGAAATCGGGCAATTCCGGGTTACCATAAACCCCGCGGTCCCTGATCTGGCGCATCAGATACATGCCCATGGCATAACCGCCAAGCGCAAAGAACGCCCCGTGACCAAGGCTTAGGATCCCGCAGAACCCCCAGATCAGATCAACCGAAAGCGCCAGCAACGCATAGCAAAGATATTTGCCGAGCAGACTCATCATCCATGTCGGAACATGAAAGGCCGATCCTTCGGGCACGATCAGATTGCCAACCGGGATCAGAACCGATGCCGCAATCAGGATCGCAAGCAGGATCATCCCGCCACGATCCCGCAACAGCCACCCGATCACCGGCGTCATTTGGTATTTCGTGCGATAGTCGGTCATATATCAGGCCTCCACCGCGCGACCCTTAAGGGCAAACAGGCCCTTTGGTCGTTTCTGGATAAACAGGATCAGCGCAATCAGAACAAAGATTTTCGCCAGCACCGCCCCCGCCGCCGGTTCAAGGAACTTGTTCACAATGCCAAGACTGAATGCGCCAAGGACCGTGCCCCAAAGATTGCCAACCCCGCCAAACACCACGACCATGAAACTGTCGATGATGTATGTCTGACCAAGGTTCGGACTGACGTTTGAAATCTGGCTAAGCGCGACACCGGCTATCCCGGCAATCCCCGAACCAAGCCCGAATGTCAGGGCATCGACATAACCGGTGCGGATGCCAACCGATCCCGCCATTCGGCGGTTCTGGGTCACGGCACGCATTTGCAGACCAAAGGCGGTATAGCGCAGCACAATCGCGATCCCGCCGACCACAATCAGGCTGAACAGGATGATCCAAAGGCGGTTGTAGGTCAGGACCAGACCGCTTGACAGCTCAAGCGCGCCACTCATGAAATCGGGTGCGGTAACCTGCTGGTTGGTTGCGCCAAAGATGCTTCGGATCGCCTGTTGCAAAACAAGGCTCACCCCCCATGTCGCCAGAAGCGTTTCAAGCGGACGCCCATACAGGAAGCGGATCACGCACCGTTCGATCACAATACCGACCAGCCCCGCGACAACAAATGCCGCAGGTACCGCAATCACCAACGACCACGGCGAACCGGACGGGAAGACAGATGAAAAAATCTGCTGCACGACAAAGGTGGTGTAGGCACCGATCATGATCATTTCGCCGTGCGCCATATTGATCACGCCCATCACGCCAAAGGTAATGGCAAGACCAACCGCGGCAAGTAACAGGACAGAACCAAGGCTGATACCGCGATATACATCGCCCAGCGTCTGCCACATCGAAAGTCGCCCCTCGACATCGGCGAGCGCGTCTTTGGCGGCGGCAACGACTTCGGGCTGATACCCTTCGGCTTCGGCACTGGCAACGAATTGCGACAATACCGCACGGATTTGCGGTGTGGTTTCGCTGGCCAGCACTTCGATGGCCGTCAGGCGTTCCTCGGTGGTTTCACCAGCCGCCAGCGCCATGGTTGCCCGTGCAAGCTCCATCCGCGCCAAAAGTGTCGCATCTTCTTCACGTTCGATCGCGCGGATCAGCAATGGCAACATCGACGGATCGCGGGCATCCATGACCTGTTCAACGGCAGCGGTACGGATACCGATATCCTGACTAAACAGGTTAAGGGCCGCCAACGCATCGCGCAGCGCACCGCGCAAACGGTTGTTGATCTTGATCTTGTCGAGTTCTCCGGAACCGCTTTCGCCCACCACCTCGCCGCTGACGACATCGATATGGCTCCAGACCTTGCCCTTTTTTTCGCCAATCACGACATGCTCGTCGCTGGCACGCACAAACAGATTTCCTTCAAGCATCGCATTCAGGATCGGCGCCACACGGGGGTCGCCATCGGCCGCCATGGCCTCGATTGCGGCAAGCTTTTTGGTCGAACTTTTATCGTTCAGCTGTTCCGTTACATTGCGCAGTTCTTCGTCGCTAAATGCGTGTGCTGGCTGCGGAAATGCCAGCGTCATAACCGCGCAAATTGCGGCAACAGCAAACAGAGCGGACAGGGAATTTTTTGCGCGGAAACAGAAACGGCACAGGACAGCGGTCATGACAGTACGCATGGTCACCAAGCCTTTGAAAATCGGATGTCAGAAAATTACAAAAAGAATAGTCGCCCGATGATAAGGGCAACGAAAAACAGGCTGGCTGCATCAACAGCCAGCCTGTCCAATCCCGATCAGTACATCGGTTTTTCACAGTTGCCGCAGACCCACGGATAGGTCCAGTCGGCGGTCAGCTTCGCGCTTTCGGGCAGGAAGTCCGACCATGCATCGCCAACGACGGTGCCTTCGGTTTCCCAAACGATGTCAAACTGGCCATCATCCTGCACTTCGCCGATCAGAACCGGCTTGGACAGATGATGGTTGGTGTTCATGACAGCGATGCCACCGGTCAGGTTCGCAACTTCCTGGCCATACATGGCCTGACGGACGGCATCAACATCGGTGGTGCCAGCCTGTTCAACAGCCTGTTTCCACATGTTGAAACCGATATAGGTTGCTTCCATCGGATCGTTGGTTACGCGTTTTTCGTCACCGATAAAGGCATGCCATTTTTCGATGAAGGCCGTGTTGGCATCGGCTTCAACCGACTGGAAATAGTTCCAGGCCGCCAGATGACCGACCAGCGGCGAGGTATCGATACCAGCCAGTTCTTCTTCACCGACCGAGAAGGCAACAACCGGAATGTCTTCGGCTTTGATGCCCTGGTTGGCGAGTTCCTTGTAGAACGGCACGTTGGCGTCACCGTTAATGGTCGAAACCACCGCGGTTTTCTTGCCGGTGGATGCGAATGCCTTCACATCGGCAACAATCGACTGCCAGTCGGAATGACCGAACGGGGTGTAATTCTCCATGATGTCTTCATCGGAGATACCCTTGCCATTCAGGTAGGAACGCAGGATTTTGTTGGTCGTTCGAGGATAGACATAGTCCGTTCCCAGAAGAACGATACGCTCGGCACCGCCGCCATCTTCGCTCATCAGGTAGTCAACAGCCGGGATTGCCTGCTGGTTCGGCGCGGCACCGGTATAGAACACGTTGCGCGAGCTTTCCTCGCCCTCGTACTGAACCGGATAGAACAGCATGCTGTTCAGTTCCTCGAACACCGGCAGAACCGACTTGCGCGAGACCGAGGTCCAGCAGCCGAACACGACATCGACCTTGTCTTTTTCAATCAGTTCACGTGCTTTTTCGGCAAAAAGCGGCCAATCCGACGCCGGATCGACAACAACTGCCTCAACCTGTTTCCCCAACAGGCCACCATTTTTATTCAGATCGTCCACCAGCATCAGGACCGTGTCCTTCAGCGTGGTTTCCGAAATCGCCATCGTCCCAGAAAGAGAGTGCAGAACGCCGACTTTAATCGTATCAGCGGCCTGGGCATTTGACATGGTCATTGCAGACCAAGCCAAGGCCCCTGCGCCCATAAGCGCCTGAAGCTTCTTATTCATTCTATTGCCTCCACTGCGAGTTTATTGCACCGCAGTGTTGCTTGCTAAAATCGTGCCAGATTCCGAATAATATGCTACAACGCCAGAAATCGCGGCGACTCAACGCAATATCCAACTATTTAACAGGCAGAAAATGGAAAATATTTGCGCTACACGCGATTTCAATGATCACTTTTCGATCATTAATTAAAATTTGATTATTTTTTAATCACGTTGACCTTGGGCTTCTTCCCCCTTATCTGAGGGGCGGAAGTTTCGCCTTTCTGCGGTTATTGCACCACAATGCCCATAGGCCGAAGCATCCCGCCCCGCCGGTTCGCCGGCGGGGTTGTTTATATATGACAATGCGGAACAATCATTGCGCCGCGATGGCAGGCAGATCCGTTGAAATGTCACCGATCACCGATCTGATCTGATTGCGCAACCAGACCAGCCCGACATCTTTATCCGCCCAGATCGGCCAGTTCATGGTTACCGGCGGGAAATTCAGTGGAATGGGCATTTCACAGAATACCAGCCCGAATAAGGGCGCATATTGCGCCGCAATCCTGCGCGGTACAGTCGCAACAATCGGGGCATTCCGGGCAGCGGCAAGCAACGGCATGAAATCTGGTGCGGCCAGAACAACATCAAGATCGATGCCAATCGCACGTAATGCATCCCCAACGCAGCCTTCGACATTTCCGGTCTGAGACAGAACCGCGTGGCGCGCGCCAAGGTATGTTTCGCGCGATAAAGGCAGTGTCAGCTTGCACATATCGGGGTTAAAGCAACACGCAACACTGGACTCAAACAGCACTTCGCCGATCTGGCGAGACTCCTTGCATCCGATTGCCAGATCGATTTCACCTGCATTCAACATCAGATCGACCGTTTCAACCGTAATCGAACGACTTACCAGACGCACACCGGGTGCGGTTGATTGCAAATGGTGCACCAATGCTGGCAACAGGACCATTTCCATTTCGCCAGTGATACCAATGCGAAATATGCGATCTGCCGTGTCCGGATCAAAACTGTCCGTCGCCTGAAGCGCACTTTGTGCCTGCGTCAAAGCCGCCCGAACCGGCCCGGCAAGGGCCCGCGCCTTTGCGGTTGGCTGCATTTTCTGTCCGACACGGACAAAAAGATCATCCTGCAACAGCATCCGGAGCGTTGATAAATTGTGGCTCATGGCGGACTGACCAATCCGCAATTTTTCCGCAGATTTTGTGACGCTCAGCTCTTGCATCATTGCGTCAAACGCAATCATGAGGTTGAGGTCAAATGACCTTAAATTGAAATGATCAATAGTATCCATGACCCACATCGATTTGATTACTGACTGATTGGAACATAGCCTTTCCCTATCGCGTTACAAGCTGCCGGTTAAATCCCGGCATTTGATTGAGGGAGAATATTCTGATGCTGTCACGCAGAGACATGCTTAAAGGTTCGCTCGCTGCCGCTGCCATCGGGGCGACGGCCAGCACCGTTTTTATTCCATTGCGCGCCGCAGCCAAGGCACCATTGGTTGGCACACAGGCGCCGGGCTATTACCGCCTGATGGTGGGCAACGTCGAAGTTACCGCACTTTCGGATGGCACCGGGCAGTTTCCACTTGCCGATCTGTATCTCAATACCAGCCCCGAACACGCACGCACGGCCCTTGCCAATGCATTTCAGGGAACTCCGACATCGACATCGGTTAATGCCTATCTTCTAAACTTCGGTGATCGTCTTGTGCTGCTGGATGCCGGGACCAGCGACCTGTTGGGACCTGCCCTTGGCAAATTACCGGCCAATATCATCGCATCGGGCTATCACCCCGATCAGATTGATGATGTGGTGATTACCCACATTCATACTGATCACACTGGCGGACTGACGTTTAACGGCAAGAAAGCCTTTCCCAACGCTACGGTGCATTTACCGAAACTTGATGCCGAATACTGGCTAAGCACGCAAAATCGCAACAAGGCCCCGGAAAATGCCAAGCAATATTTTGATCAGGCCGTCCTATCGACCAAGCCCTATATCGACAGCGGCACACTTTCGACTTTCGAAACCAATGGCTCGCCGGTGCCGGGCCTGATCAATTCAACACATCGTCCGGGGCACACACCGGGGCACAGCGCCCTTTGGTTTGAAAGCAAAGGCGAAAAGTTCGTTTATTGGGGCGACATCACCCACGGCGATGTCATCCAGTTTGATGAACCGGGCGTCTCGATTGCCTTTGATGTTAATCCCGCTCAGGCGATCATCACCCGTGAAGCCGCCTTTGCCGAAGCCGTATCGGAAAAATATCTGGTTGCCGGGTGCCATATCGCCTTCCCGGGCATTGGGCATGTCATCGAAGACAGCACGATGTTTGACTGGGTGCCGATGAACTATCGCGCTGACGTCTGATCAGGCTCCCCACGCGCATTTAAGACGCCAGACGAAAAAGGGCGACCTGCATCACGCAGGCCGCCCTTGATTTCCGTCATCAACAGAACCGGCTATTCCGGCATCCCGGCACGGATCCACTGCCCCAGTTGCCCCCGTTCCTCGTCCGTCATTTCGGTCATGTTGCCAAGCGGCATGGCACGCCCGATGACGGCCTGTGCCAGAACGCGCTGCGCATTGGCTTTGACCTGTGCGATGTCATCAAACATTACGCCCATCGGCGCCTCGTCAAAGCCTTCATCGGTCGGGTTGGCAGAATGACAGGCCGTGCAGCGGGTCTGAACAATCGCCAGCGCATGATCGCCGGTGATGATTTCCTGATCGGCCAGCTTGGCGGCATCGGGATCATAGGACGCAAACATCGCTAGGATCGCCATGCCCACCGCAGCCGATGGCAGTTGCCATGCAATCGCCTTGCCGCTGCCCCCGGCATTACGCGTGTTGAAGAAATGGCGCACCAACCCACCAATGATCAGGATCAGACCGACAATCAGCCAAGACTGATTATGGGAAAACAGCATCGAATAATGGTTGCTGATCATCATCAGCAACACCGGAAGCGTCAGATAGTTGTTATGCGTGGACCGTTGCTTGGCCTGCAATCCCAGGGCCGGATCGGGTTTCTCGCCCGCCATCAGACTGGCGACGACCTTTTTCTGGTTAGGGATAATGATGCGAAACACATTGGCGGCCATGATCGTACCCAGCATCGCACCAACATGGATGAACGCCCCACGACCACTAAACACATGGGTAAAGCCATAGGCCGCAACCATCGCCAGAATGAACACGCCAATCGCAAGTTTTCCGGTGCTTTGGCCAATCGGACTTTTGCACATCAGATCGTAAATCACCCAACCGGCAAACAGGCTGGCAAGCCCGATCAGGATGGCATCCCATTTGCCAAGCGGCATGACATTCGGATCGATCAGATAGCTCTCCGCACTCCAGTAATACATTGTCACCAGAAGCGCAAAACCGGTCAGCCAGGTGAAATAGGCCTCATACTTGAACCAGTGCAGTTCGGGCGGCATGGATTTCGGCGCAACCATCCATTTATTCACATGGTAAAACCCGCCGCCATGGACCATCCAGGCTTCGCCATAAACGCCTTCATCCATGCCCGGACGCTTACGCAGGCTCAGATCCAGCCAGACGAAGTAAAAGGATGAACCGATCCACGCGATACCGGTAATCAAATGCGCCCAGCGCAGGATCAGATTGATCCAGTCCTGAAACAGAATATCCACCCGTTGAAACCTCCGTCTTGCAGGGCGTCGCTCATACCGCCCCGCTGCCCCCTTGCCGGTGATGCGCATCATGCGACCGCACTGATCCGGAATTATTCCAATCAGAGTCCTAACATAGCGTATCCGGGTGCTCTATTATTAAGGGCAGGTGCATAATCGAAATGACTTTCAAGTTATTTTTTAAAATGGCACAGTAGCCGTCAGGATTTGGAAACACACAAATTCAGAAAATAAAAAAGCTGTATCAGGAGCCCGTAACCCATGTCCGACTTTGAGGACATCCAGATTTTTGTCCGCGTAGCCGAACTTGGAAACCTGTCTGCCGCCGGGCGCGAGCTGCGCCATTCGGCGGCGGTCGTTTCAAACCGGATTGCGCGCCTTGAAGAACGGCTGGGTGTTCGGCTTTTGAACCGCACAACGCGCCGGGTCAATCTGACGACCGAGGGCGATGTTTATTACCGGCACTGCCTGCGCATTCTGGCCGAAATGCAGGAAGCCGAAAATGCCATCGCCAATCAGAAAAACACCACGCGCGGTCCGGTCACGCTGACGTGCCCGATTGCGTTTGGCAACAAATATGTCGCCCCTATCATCCCGAAATTTGTTGAAAAAAACCCGGACGTTCAGATCAGGCTACACCTTTCCGACCGGTTGCTGGACCTGCTGCAGGACAAGGTCGATCTCGCCATTCGCATTGCCGAGTTAAAGGAAAGCTCTTTGATCGTGCGCAAGCTTGCAGCCAATAAACGTATGCTGGTGGCAAACCCGGCCTATCTGAAACGACATGGCATTCCCAAGGCGCCGGGCGATTTGTTGCATCACAACTGCCTGTTGTTGCGTTTTCCCGGATCACGGCAATATCAATGGACCCTTCATGGTGCCGAGACGGAAGGCCCGGTAACCCTGTCGGTTTCCGGATCCATGGATTCAGACAATGGTGAAGTGCTGACCCCTGGTGCCTTGATGGGCATGGCATCGCGCTTAAATCCCACTGGGAAGTCGGCGACCATATCCGCAACGGCCAGCTTCAGGTGGTTCTGCCCGATTATACGCCTCCAGCCCATGCGGTTTACGCGCTTTATCCCGAAAACCGTTACCTGCCAACACGTGTGCGGGCATTTGTCGATTTTCTGGTAAGCGAGTTTGGCGGGACACCGCCATGGGATAAGAGCTGATACAAATCCGTATATCCACAAAACGCTCCGATAGATGCAAGGCGTTTTGAGGCTTTTGTTTGTATTACTTTTTGATTTCGGACAGATACCCACCCAGCACAGCCGCGACATTGAAACCGATGACGTCATGGGCATAACCACCTTCCATGACAAAGACGGTTTTCAATCCCAATCGCCCGATCATCTGGCCAATCCGTTTAAAATCATCGGTTTGCAGTTTGAAATCGCACAGCGTTTCGGCCTCATGAGCATCAACGCCGAGCGCGATTACCAAAGCTTGCGGCTGCCAGGTGATAATTTTTTGAATAGCCTTTGCAAAACCTTGTGACCACGGCCCGAAATCCGATCCGCCGGGAAGCACGATATTCAGGTTCGCCCCCTGCCCGTCCAGACGACCGGTTTCGTTTTCATAACCCATAAAGAACGGGAATTGATGCTTGGGATCTGCGTGGATCGACACGGTCAGAACATCACCACGGTCATAGAAAATATCCTGCGTTCCGTTACCGTGATGGTAATCGATATCAAGGATCGCGACCTTTTTCGCACCTTTGGTAATCATCTGCTGGGCGGCAATGGCAGAGTTATTAAGGAAGCAATATCCGCCATAACGATTGGCATGTGCATGATGCCCCGGCGGGCGGGTCAGGGCAAAGGATGCCTCTCCATCGTTCCAAACGGCTTCGGCCGCCGACACCACGGTTTGTGCGCCCCAATAGGCCGCCTTCCATGTCCCCTTGGTGATCGGGGTATCCGATGAAATGGCATATTGCCCAAGACGCGCGCTGATATGAGCGGGATAACCACCGGAAAAACCGGCTGTCGGCCAGACATAGGGAAAAGCATCATGATCATTGCCTGCGGCATTCCAGTCCGCCCAAGCGTTTTCAAGAAAGGACAGATAATCCGCATCATGAATGGCGGCAATCGGTGCCATGCCATGATCGGTCGGGTCAACCAGCTGCGCCTGTACGGAATGGGCCACCGCATCGCGGATGATTGCCATCCGGCGGGAATTTTCAAAGCATGGAATCAAACGCCCATGGTGCATTTCACCATTCCCGTCATGGGCATCGTGGCGGGAATTAAAAAACACACGCATGACTGACTTCCTTTCCGGCAAAGACGATAAGGGGCATCTATCCCCTTATCGTAGCAGAAAGTTCTTAACAGGTAGCTATTTGCGCGCGGTGCTGTACAGCAGTTCGGCGATGGTATCGAGGAACCCGCCCAGCTGCTTGCGCAGATTTTCAGACTCCCGCGCCAGTTTGCCCGCCATATCGCGGGTGGTATCGGCGGCCTCGCCAGTCTGACCGGCCATTTCGGAAACCACGGTGATATTGTCGGTCACTTCCTGTGCGCCGCTGGATGCCTGTTCGACATTGCGGGTGATGTTTGATGACAATGCCGTCTGGGTTTCAACATTATTCGAAATCAGATCCGAACGGATGGCCAGATCATCAATGACAGATGCAATCTCGCGGATCGAATTGACCGATGCCTCGATTGCATTCTGGATGTCCTGTACTTTTTCCTCAATCGATTCCGTTGCCTTGCTGGTCTGGTTGGCAAGGCCCTTGACCTCGTTTGCGACCACGGCAAAGCCCTTGCCCGCCTCGCCTGCACGGGCCGCCTCGATGGTCGCATTCAGAGCCAGAAGGTTGGTCTGTGCCGCGATATCGCGGATAAAGCTGACAACTTCGACAATCTCGCCTGCTGCTGCTTCGAGCTGGCCGATACGCCCATCCGTTTCCTGTGCCAGGCCATTCGCACGATTGGCAATTTCTACCGATTCACGAGCCTGATCGGCAACAGTGCGGATCGACTGATTGAGTTCTTCGGATGCCTCGGACACACCAGCAACATTGGCCGCCGTTTGACGGGCCGCGGCGGCAACGTTTGTCGAACGCGAACTGGTTTCATGTGCAATACGATTGGCGTCACCCGATGCGCTTGAAAGCGCACCCGCGGCCTCGGCAATCTGATCAACGGCTTCGAATGAACCGCTTTTGAATTCTTCAACGATGGTATTGAAACCGGTCAGTTTTTGTTCAATCGACGCGGTCGCCGCATTGATTTTCTGTGCCGACGTCAGATAGGCCCCGACAAGCCCGGTTTCGACAATCCGACGATAATACCGGTTTTCAGAAACAGCCCCCATCGAAGCCGCACTTTCGCGCAAGAAAGCGTCATTTCGGTCAATCAACCTGTTGATCGCGATGAAAAGTTCGCGCATGTCGGGATGACTGTCGACGCTGGTTATGCGCGCTTCGTAATCCCCTTCGGCCGCGGCCAGAACAACGTCCAGTGCCTTTTTGATCCCCGATTTGCTAGAACCACCAAATAGCGACATTTTGAAACCTCGAATTAGCAAACAGCCTAAAGGCTTTGAATGAATTTGTCGTATGCCAGACCGGCATCTGAAAGCTTTTGCGCCAGAGCTTTTTCCGCGGCGATCATGCCGTCCTTACGATTGGCGGTGCTTTCTTCGATCTGGCGGAGTTCCGCATAAAGCGGGATGATCGTGTCTTTAAGAACCTTTGGATCAGCCACCCGACGGTTCGAGTGGTAGCCGATGATTTTGCCATTCGCGTCAAGACTGGGCGTGATATGGGCGTACACCCAGTAATGATCGCCATTCTTTGACATGTTGACGACATAAGCGAAGATCTCGTGACCGGCGGCGATTTCATCCCACAGCAATTTGAAAACACAGCGCGGCATATCGGGATGACGAATAAGCGAATGAGGCTGCCCGAGAACTTCCTTTTCATGGTAGTCAGATAGACGCAGGAAAACCTCGTTAGCATATGTAATCCGGCCTTTAAGGTCAGTTTTGCTGACGATCAGTTCTTCCGGCTCGAAATGACGTTCCTTGCCCGTTGGCTTGGCCCTGACTGGCGTTTGGCTCACGTTTCTTTCCCCGATTTTCTGTCCGATTACCTGCTATTTTAGATCACAGCAGTTTGAATGCCCGGATACCATGTAACGATATATCCGAGAATGATAAATGTAAAATATCCATGTGATACATAGACTAAGCGTGATGATAAAAATTAGATAAATATAATTGGCGCCCACAATCCCAACATACAATAGTAGGATCGACCAACGATCATGTCTTGTCAGGCGGTCATCCTTTTGATCTTCTGATAAGGGGGTGTTTGCAGGGAAGCAACATGACAAAAGATCTTCGGGACTTTCCATTTCGCGTGGTGATCCATGAAAAGCGCTCTGCCCAGGGCGTGCTTGACTGGCTGGACAAGAATATCCGCAGCGACAGATGGACCATGGGCATTCGCAATATCGAACTGCCGCGCGCGACCCAATCCGCCCCCATCGTCGATCTGGTGATCTATTTTTCCCGGCGGGAGGATATGGAGCTTTTTCGCGAACGCTGGGCGGGTAAAACGCGCGAGCACAAGGTCAAACTGAAATTCTGGCGCGCTGCACTTTATGCCTTGCTACACCCGAAGATGGAAATGATCGCCTACGAAAAAGTCGATGACAGCCCAAAACGCATCCGTCCGGGGGATCCGGAAACAAGCATCAAGAACCCCTGAAACGAAACAACCCCGCACATCAGATGCGGGGTTGTTCAGTACGTCGCCGTTACAGGACGTGCAAATCGTGATTATTTCGGCAGTTCGGCATCAATGCCTTTGATGTACCAGTCCATGCCCAGAAGCATTTCGTCGGTTGCATCTTCGCCTTCCTTGATGCGCAATTCGCCAGCCTGATCATAGATCGGGCCTGCGAACGGATGAATTTCACCTGATGCGATCTTGGCTTCGGTTTCTTCGGCCAGTGCTTTTACGTCGTCCGGCATGTTGGTGTAAGGTGCCATGTCCACCATACCGGAATCAATACCGCCCCATGTGTCGATTGATTCCCAAGTACCATCCATGACAGCCTTGGCGCGTGCGACATAATATTCATCCCAATGGTCAACAATCGCGGTCAACTGTGCCTTCGGGGCGAATTTGATCATGTCGGATGCCTGACCAAAACCAACGATACCGCGGTTCTCGGCAACCTGAAGCGGAGCCGGGCTATCGGTGTGCTGGACCATGATGTCAGCACCCTGATCAATCAGGGCCTTGGCTGCGTCGCCTTCTTTGCCCGGATCGTACCAGGTGTTTGCCCAGACGATTTTGACTTTCACATCCGGGTTAACCGACCATGCACCCAGCATGAAGGCGTTGATGCCACGAACAACTTCCGGGATCGGGAACGAACCGACATAGCCGACAATGTTCGACTTGGTCATTTTACCTGCGATCACACCAGCAACGTAACGGCCTTCATAGAAACGCGCGGCATAGGTCGAAACGTTTGCATCACGTTTGTAACCGGTTGCATGTTCGAATTTCACATTCGGGAACTGCTTGGCGACCTTGACAGTCGGGTTCATGAAACCGAACGAGGTGGTGAAAATCAGGTTATGGCCGGTCTGGGCCAGCTGACGAATCACACGTTCAGCATCGGCACCTTCCGGAACGCTTTCGACGTAACTGGTGGTGGCATTGTCACCAAGGGCCGCTTCGATCGCCTGACGACCGATGTCGTGACGATAGGACCAGCCATGGTCACCAATCGGTCCGACATAAACAAAGCCGGCTTTGACGTCTTCGGCCTGGGCTGCACCCATGCCGAGTGCAAGTGCACCGGTTGCCACAACGGCGGCAAGCGTGCGCTTCACGAGGTTTGCATTCATTATCTGGTCTCCCTGTTAATCAGCTAATCAGGATTTAAACCCAATTGTTTACGCAATCAATGACGTGTTCTTGTCCAGACCAAGACTCAGCCAAACCGGCCTGATGATATCCAGAGATAATATTCAGAACGGCTTGATTGAGTTTTGGTCCGATACGCACTTCCTCCCACCGGGTCGGGGAATCTTTTTGGCGTTCCCCGATCCCGTTGCACCAGCCCTATTGTGCGGGCCGGAACGCCTGCCCGATACAGGCAGGTGCATTCAATCTGATCTTGGCGCGATCACTGGAAATGATCACCAGAACAATCACGGTCGCAAGGTAAGGCAACATCGACATGAATTGTGACGGGACATGAACACCCGCACTTTGCGCATGAAGCTGCAATACCGAAATAAGCCCGAACATATAGGCCCCGGCCAACAATCGCCCCGGACGCCACGTTGCAAACACCACAAGTGCCAATGCGATCCAGCCACGACCCGCGGTCATGTTTTCGGCCCACATCGGCGTATATGAAAGTGACAGATACGCCCCGGCAAGCCCCGCCATTGCCCCACCAAACATGGTCGCCATATAGCGGATTTTGATCACCGAATAACCAATGGCATGCGCGGAATGATGCGAATCACCAACCGCCTTGAGGATCAATCCGCCACGGGTCCGTGACAGGAAAAATCCGACCGCAATCACCATCACAATCGACAGATAAACCAGAAAATCCTGACCAAACAGAATTTCACCAACCAGCGGAATATCGGTCAGAACCGGGATATGAAGCCCCGGAAGCGGTTCAATCGCAAAACCGACAAAGCCGGAGCCAACAAGCGCTGAAAAACCGACCCCGAATATGGTTAGAGCCAAACCCGTTGCCACCTGATTGGCCATAAGGGTCAATGTCAGGAAGGCGAAGATCAACGACATCAGCATTCCGGCAACGATTGCCGCTAGGATACCCAGAATGGCCGATCCGCTTGACGCGGTAACCGCAAAGCCGGAAATTGCCCCGACCAGCATCATGCCTTCGACGCCAAGGTTCAGCACACCGGATTTTTCGGTGATCAGTTCGCCGGTCGACGCCAGCAAAAGCGGGGTCGATGCCGTAATCACAGTCAGCATCAGTGGAATGAGCCAATCCATTATGCGGCCTCCCCTTTGGCAGCAGGGGTTCCGAAACGAACCCGATACTTGGTCAAAACATCACATGCCAGCAGGAAGAACAGCAAAATCCCCTGGAACAGGCCGGTTACT
The DNA here is from genome assembly GCF_000300235.2 of Thalassospira xiamenensis M-5 = DSM 17429. Classification (NCBI taxonomy): domain Bacteria; kingdom Pseudomonadati; phylum Pseudomonadota; class Alphaproteobacteria; order Rhodospirillales; family Thalassospiraceae; genus Thalassospira; species Thalassospira xiamenensis. The sequence goes on from NZ_CP004388.1 coordinate 4,028,442, forward strand.
GCATTTGGCAGCCCCAACGTAATCTGGGCCAATTCCCCCCCTAGGTAGGTCAGCGCCATGATCAGCCCACCAAACAGAATACCCAGCGGATGCAACCGCCCAAGGAAGGCAACGATAATCGCGGTAAAGCCATAACCGGGCGATATGGCGGGTTGCAACTGACCGATAGGTCCGGCAACCTCAAACAGACCGGCAAGACCGGAAAGACCGCCGCCCAGCAACAGGGTAAACCAGACCATGCGTTTCTGCCGGAACCCAACATGACGCGCGGCCTGCGGGGCCTTGCCCACCACGCGCAACTGGAACCCGATCACGGATTTCGACAGCAAAATCCACCCGGCAATCACCACCAGTACCGCAAAGGCCGTTCCAAGGTGGACCCGCGTACCGTCATAAATGATCGGCAACAGGCCTGCATCCGGGAACGGGCGGGATTCAGGGAAGTTGAATCCTTCGGGGTTGCGCCACGGCCCATGCACAAGGAAGCTCAGGAACAGTGTTGCGACATAGGTCAGCATCAGGCTGGTCAGGATTTCGTTGGCATTGAATCTGGTGCGCAAAAGCGCCGGTATCGCCCCCCAGAAGGCCCCGCCAATCGCCCCAAGAACAAACATTGCGGGCAAAAGGAACATGCTTTCACTGTCATGAAAATACAGCGCAAGACCACCGCCGAATATGGCGCCCATGGTCAATTGACCCTCGGCACCGATGTTCCAGACATTGGCGCGGAACCCCATCGACAGCCCGATGGCAATGATCACAAGCGGAGTTGCCTTAACAAACAGTTCCGAAAGTCCGTAGCTGTCGTTGATCGGCAGGATGAAGAAAGTATAGAGCGCATCGAACGGGTTCTTGCCCATAAAGGAAAAGATGATCCCGCCGACAAACAGCGTCATGAGAATTGCCAGAACCGGCGACAGATAAACCATCGCCTGACTATGCTGGCGACGGGGTTCAAGCCTGATCAACGTGATCTCCTTCGATAAGCTCTTTCGTCTTCAGGGTTACGTCGCCGTCCAGATCGTGAAGTCCCCCCATCAACAAACCGATTTCCTCGACACTGACGTCGGCCATCGGCCGCGGGGCGGACATCTTGCCTTCGGCCATCACCACCACCTGATCACAGATGGCGAAAATCTCGTCCAGATCCTGCGAAATCACCAGAACCGCCGTGCCCTTCGCCGCCAGATCAAGCAATGCCTGATGGATGGCACTTGCCGCACCGGCATCCACACCCCAGGTCGGTTGGGAAATCACCAGTACGCCCGGATCCTGAAGGATCTCACGCCCGACGATGAATTTCTGGAGGTTGCCACCCGAAAGGCTTCCGGCCTCGGCCGAGGCACCGGTGGTGCGTACATCAAATGTCTTGATGATCTTGTCGGCAAAGGTACGGGTCGGCACTTCGCGGATCAGACCACGTGCAGACAACGCCATACGACGAAACGCTGTTAAAAAACCGTTTTCCGACAGGCTCATATCGGGAACGGCACCATGCCCGTTACGTTCTTCGGGCACAAACGCAGCACCAAGCCGACGGCGGCGGCGCGGACCCAAATGCGCAACCGGATTACCATCAATTTTGATGCAGTCGGGCGTGCCGATGATTTCGGTTTCGCCAGCCAGTGCCTGAAACAGCTCGTTCTGACCATTTCCGGCGACACCGGCAACGCCCATGATTTCGCCGCCGCGCACCTTAAGGCCAATCCCCTTAAGGTCGGTGCCGAATTGTTCGTCGCTGATCAGTGAGAGATCGGAAATATCAAGACGCACATCCCCGAATTTGCGTGTCCCGCTGCGATCGGGTGCGGTCAGTTTCTGGCCGATCATCATTTCGGCCATGGATTTCGCCGTTTCCGCGCGCGGATCACACCCGCCAACGACCTTGCCGCCGCGCAAGACGGTCGCCTTCTGACACAGTGCTTTGACTTCGTGCAGCTTGTGGCTGATATACAGGATCGCGCAACCTTCATCTGCAAGACGGCGCAATGTTTCAAACAGCTTTTCGACTTCCTGCGGGGTCAAAACCGATGTCGGCTCGTCCAGAATAAGCAGTTTTGGATTTTGCAGAAGGCATCTGACGATTTCGATCCGCTGACGTTCACCAACCGAAAGTGTATAGACATGCCGATCTGGATCAAGCGGCAGACCATAGGTCTTTTCGACCTCGATCACCTGCTGACGCAGGGCGGCCATATCGCGCACGTCGTTCATCGCCAATGCGATGTTTTCCAGAACCGTCATGGTTTCAAACAGCGAAAAATGCTGGAATACCAGCCCAATGCCCATTTCGCGTGCGTCATGCGGGCTATGGATCGTGACCGGCTTTCCTTCCCACAGCAATGCGCCATGATCGGCCTGCAACACGCCATAGATAATTTTCACAAGCGTACTTTTACCCGCGCCATTTTCCCCCAGAAGGGCATGGATTTCGCCAGGTTCGATACGGAAACTGATATCGTCATTTGCCAGACAGCCCGGAAAGGCCTTGGTCACACCGCGCACTTCAAGCTGTGCCGGTTTCACCGCGCCTGTCATCACCAAGCCTTTATCTGAGCCGGTATTCCCGGTCCTCGACGTCACTGCTGCCACCCCTATTTTGCGATCCGATCACGCGCACCGTTGGTATTACCCGTTCACGGTTTGCTAATCAAACGGTCTCAATACGCGATTTTATCTTCTTTGGCATCCCAGGCCGCAAAGACATCACGCGCTTCCCCTAAATCCAGATGTTCGCACGGCAGGCTCCGATCCGGGATCGGTTTTGCCACTTCATCATACAGGAATTGATCGTCAAAGCCGATTGCCGCGGCATCTTCGCGGGAATTGGCATAATAGATTCGGTCAAGACGGGCCCAATAGATCGCGGCAAGGCACATCGGGCAGGGTTCGCAACTGGTGTAAATCTCGCATCCGGCAAGATTGAAGGTACCAAGCTTTTCGCAGGCCGCGCGTATGGCACTGACTTCGGCATGGGCGGTCGGATCGTTGCTGGATGTGACATTGTTCCATCCTTCGGCAACGACTTCACCGTTCCTGACAATGATTGCCCCGAACGGACCGCCACAGCCTTCTTCCATTTTTGCCCGCGATAAATTCACGGCATGGAGCATGTGTTCATGCTTGGCATCACACACAGCCAAATCTCCCTATATGAACTCCTGATCCGGTGAACGGATCCTCCTGATCAGGCCACTATTGGCGCGGCCCTTTATCATTTATATGCCTTGCAAAGAAGGCCTTTATCATCCGGCAAGGCCGTCTTGTGCGACCCTGTTCACCAGATTTTGCGCCATTCGTGCTTCACGCACGGACAGCAATTGCACAGCGACCGATGCCGCGATGATTGCCGGTTGTTTGCCCACAATGCCTTGAATTCCAATCGGGCATGTCAAACGACCGATTTCCGCATCTCCCAACCCGCGATCTTTTAATCGCCGGACAAAACGCGCGCGTTTGGTTTGGCTTCCGATCATGCCGACAAAACCAAGATCATCCCGCATCAAAGCCGCCCGGCAGATGTCAAAATCCTGCGCGTGACTGTGCGTCAGGATCAGAGCAAAGGCACCAGGCGGCATGTCGCCCACTTCGTTCTGTGGCCTATCGCTTTGATGCAGATGCAGTTTTGCTGTTTCTGGCAGGGTCAGGTATTCATCACGCGAATCGATCAGATGAAGATCGAACGGCAAGGGCGCCAGTGCCTGAACAATCGCCTGCCCGACATGCCCGGCACCAAACAGCCAAAGCGGTGTTGCCCCGTCGTCAAGCCGCAGGCAAAGTTTCCGTTCCTCGCCCGCCCCCGACAAACCGCCGCACACGCCTGTAAAAAGACGATCCAGTGCTTCGGCATCCGCAGCGCTGGCAGTTTCAAGATGTCGACTTTCGCCCATCGGCAACAATACCCAGTCACCATGACCAATACCGGCGCGGTTTTGTGTGCTGCTTATTGCGGTGGCCAGCTGATGCTTTTGCATCGGGTTCAGCCGGTGAAATGCAATATCGACAGCGCCCCCACAACATTGCCCAAGCCCCGGCCCCAAGGGGAACGGGACCAGTTCCGTGATGATATCGCCCTGCGAGGCAAGAGTTTGACGGGCACGCAATGTGACCTGATGTTCGAGATTGCCGCCGCCAATCGTTCCGGCAATGGCATTTTCGCTGACCAGCATAAACGCCCCTGCCTCCCGCGGGGTGGACCCGCGAATGGCCGCCACACTGATTAGCATCACCGGATCAGGGGACTGCAACACAGCAATATGGGCGTCATGGGACAGGCGCATGATGCTATTCCCCCGCCACCGGAACCGCATCATGACTTTGGGCGATCATGCCCTTTGCCACATTTGCGACCGCATTCAGGACGGCTTCGGGGGTTGCCGGCGCATCGAGCATCGGGATCACCTTGTAATTCCCGACCGATGCAATCGCATCAGCAATTGCACGATGCACTGAAATCGCCAGCATCAGGGGCGGCTCACCAACCGCCTTGGATCTGTGAATGGTTTCTTCAACATTTCTTCCGGATGACCACAACTCAAGCCGGAAATCATCCGGACGATCCGAACATGCGGGAATTTTATAGGTGGACGGCGCATGCGTGCGCAAACGACCTGCATCATCCCACCACAATTCCTCAGATGTCAGCCATCCCATCCCTTGAATAAAGCCGCCTTCGATCTGACCGCGATCAATCGCCGGGTTCAACGACCGGCCGACATCGTGGCTGATATCAACGCGGGTCACCTTGTATTCACCGGTCAGGGTATCGATCATCACCTCGGAACAGGCCATGCCATAGGCGAAGTAATAGAACGGCCGACCCGATGCGGTTTCACGGTCATAATGGATTTTCGGTGTCGCATAATAGCCGGTTGCCGAAAGCGAAACACGCGCCAGATAGGCCTGTTTGATCAGATCGGCAAATTCCAGTTCGGTCACATCACCAACAATCACCCGGCCCGGAACAAAGCGAATGGCAGCCTCGGCCACACCGTATTTTTCAGCCGCAAATGCAATCAGGCGGGATTTGATTGTGATGGCGGCATCGCGCGCTGCCATGCCGTTCATATCCGCCCCGCTTGATGCCGCGGTTGCCGATGTGTTGGGAACCTTGCCGGTATTGGTTGCCGTGATTTTGATCCGGTCCAAATCAATCTGGAATTCTTCGGCAACAACCTGGGCAACCTTGATAAACAGGCCCTGCCCCATTTCCGTCCCGCCATGGTTCAGATGCACTGATCCGTCCTGATAAATATGGATCAATGCGCCTGCCTGATTAAGGAAGGTCGTGGTAAAGGAAATGCCAAACTTGACCGGCGTGATTGAAATACCGCGCTTGATCACCGGGCTTTCGGCGTTAAACGCATCTATTTCTTTGCGGCGCTTGCGATAATCGCAAGATGCCAGAATGTCGTCCGTCAGTTCCGCAAGGACATTATCCTCGACCGTCATGTGATACGGTGTCGTGTTGCGGTCGGTTGTCCCGTAATAGTTGGCGATCCGTACATCAAGCGGATCGCGGCCAATCGTCATAGCGATTTCATCGATGATCCGTTCAATCGCCACCATCCCCTGCGGCCCGCCAAAACCGCGAAACGCGGTATTGGATACCAGATTGGTTTTGCAGCGATAGGACCGGATTTCAACATCGCCAAGGAAATAGGCATTGTCGGTATGGAACATCGCACGATCACAGATCGCGGCCGACAGATCGGCCGAGAAACCGCAATTGACGGCATATTGAATATCCAGCCCGCAAATCCGGCCATCATCGTCAAAGCCGACATCATATTCGACAATAAAGTTATGGCGTTTGCCGGTCATGACCATGTCATCATCCCGATCCAGACGCATTTTTGCCGGACGCCCGGTTTTGACCGCAACAATCGCGGCCAATGCCGCCCATTGCGATGCCTGGGTTTCCTTGCCGCCAAAACCACCGCCCATACGGCGAACTTCGACCGTTACAGCATTGGCCGGACGACCAAGGACATTGGCGATATTGTGCTGAACCTCGGACGGATGCTGGGTCGAACAATGCAACAGCACATCACCGTCTTCCTGCGGGATGGCAAAGGTGATCTGTCCTTCAAGATAGAAATGATCCTGCCCGCCGATTTCCATCACCCCGGACCGGCGATGCTTGGCACGTGCCAGTGCCGATTTGGCATCGCCCTGCGCCATGACATGGGGTGGTGCAACAAATTGCTGTTTTTCCAGTGCTTCCCTAACGCTCAGGATCGCGGGCAGTTCTTCATACTCGATCTCGGCCAGCTTGACGGCATTGCGTGCCTGTTCGCGGGTTTCGGCGGCAACACAGAAAACCGGCTGACCGTAAAACTGCACAATCCCGTCGGGCAGAACCGGATCATCATGGGTATGGGCGGGTGACACGTCATTGACACCGGGCACATCATCCGCCGTCAGGACACACACCACACCGGGTGCGGATCGCACCTTTGACAGATCCATCTTCGTGATCCTGCCATGTGCGATGGTTGCCGCACCGGGAGCCAGATGAAGGGTGCCGAACGGCTCAAGAATATCGTCAACATAAATAGCTTCGCCCGCGACATGTTTCGGGCCACTGTCATGCTTGCTGGCGGACCGGACCCCACCCGAAAGCCCCGGTGTCGGTGCCAGAAGTTCGTCCGGGTCTTTGGTATCGATGATTTTGGGTGCGTTGTCAGACATAGGCAGCCTCCCTGCCAACCAGACGGGTGGCAATTTCAGGCGCCGTTGTTTCGATAAACAGTTTGGTCAGAAGGTTCTGCGCGACCAGCATGCGGTATTCTTTTGATGCCCGCATATCCGACATCGGTGCAAAATCCCTGGACAAAGCCAGTTGCGCCGCACTCAGGCTGGCCTCGTTCCAGTCCTTGCCGATCAGGGCCGCCTCGCACTTTTTGGCCCGCATCGGTGTTCCAGCCATGCCACCAAATGCCGCACGGAATTCGACCACCTTGCCGCCATCAATCCGAATGGCAAAGGCCGCAAGAACCGCCGTAATGTCCTGATCAAACCGCTTGGAGATCTTGTAGGCCTTGAACTGCACCCCGGCGGCTGGTTTCGGAACGATGATGCTTTCAACGAACTCGCCCTTGGCCCGGTCCTGCTTGCCATAGGTGATAAAGAAATCTTCAAGGGCGACTTCGCGCCGGATATCACCAACGCGCAGAACAATCCGCGCGCCCAATGCAATCAAGGCAGGCGGTGTATCGCCAATCGGCGATCCATTGGCGATATTACCACCAACCGTCCCCGCATTGCGGATTTGCCGTGACCCGATCCGGCGAACCAGTTCCCCGACATCACCGGCAATCATGCCAAGCGCAGCATGAGCATCGCTATAAGTCACACCGGCACCGATGGTCAGAGCACCGCCCTTTTCGCGGACCGATTTAAGATCGGCGACATCCCCGATATAAATGATCGGATCAATCCGCTTAAGCATCTTGGTCACCCAAAGCCCGACATCCGTTCCGCCCGCCAGCACCGTCGCATCGGGATGGGCCACCAAAAGTGCGGCCAGTTCATCGCTGCTGCGCGGGGCGAAGTAACGACCCACCGGCATTTCGAGTGCCAGCATGCCTGCACCTTCGATCATCGCGGTCAATCGGGTCGCAATATCGGAACGGCGTTTTTGTTCGACCGGATCGGTTGCGCTTATGCCACCGGCCTTGCGGGCGGCTTCGATGATCGGGCCGTAACCGGTGCAACGGCAAAGGTTCCCGGCAAGGGCGTCATTGATGGCACCCCGGTCATCCTCGCCCCCATCCAGCCAAAGCTGATAGAGGCTCATGACAAAACCCGGCGTACAGAAACCGCATTGCGACCCATGAGTTTCTACCATGGCCTGCTGCACCGGATGAAGGCTGCCATCATCGGGTTTAAGATGCTCCACAGTCAGAAGCTGCTTGCCATCAAGGGTCGGCATAAACTGGATACAGGCATTGACCGTCCGGTAACGCATGCTGCCCATTCCATCCGGTTCACCCAGAATAACCGTGCAGGCACCACAATCGCCCTCGGCACAGCCTTCTTTCGTCCCGGTCTTGCGCTCGTTTAAGCGCAGCCAGTTCAAAACCGTCATTTGCGGATCGATATCGCGCAGGCGGCGTTCCTCGTTTCCGAAGAAGAACCGGATATCATCGCGTGTATCAAGGGCCGGCTTGGTCATGATGGCCTCAGCTGCCGCGATAGGTGGAATAGCCAAACGGCGAAAGCAACAGCGGCACATGATAATGTGCCTGCGCATCTGAAATACCGAACCGGATTACGACCTGATCAAGGAATTTCGGCTCCGGCAGATCAAGACCGATGGCGTCGAAATACGCCCCGGCATGAAAGACAAGCTGATACTCGCCCGGCTTGAACGAGGCACCATCAAGCATTGGCACATCGGTTCGCCCGTCGGCATTGGTTACGGCTTTGGCGACCAGATCATCATGGCCGTCACCAAAACGGTGCAGCTCGATCCGGATGCCACCCACCGGGCAACCTTTTGCCGTATCTAGAACATGGGTAGTCAGTCGTCCCATGCCGGGCCTCCTCTTTTCTCTCTCATGCGGTGGTCGGTCGCTTCTTCCCTGGTCGGCTTTTCTGATTGATCGTTTTATGCCGAACGAATTTATAGCGTTTCAAAAAGGTCGCATTAGGACACGGATCGTGGAAAGAGGCGATAAAGTGAAACTATATCAATAATTCTTTGAAAAACGATTGCCATAGCTTCGTGCAGAATACTATCAAAGTCGGATCAAAAGCTTTTAAAAGCCAATAAAAAACCGGCCAAAGCGATTTCCCGTCCAGGAACATTATCAAAGTCAGATTGATAGTGCGGCATGATCATCCACCAATCAGCGCGCAGGAGTTCTTCCTTGCTGCGCTTCGACCTATGGTTAATGCTACACCAAACAGCCCGCATGACAAAGCCGGGCGTTGCGATATCAGGAGAGGCCAAAGATGACCGAACAGAATTATGCACGCGACCTGATTGGCTATGGCGCCAATCCGCCAAAGGCCAACTGGCCGGGCAAGGCCCGTGTTGCGGTGCAGTTCGTGCTGAATTACGAGGAAGGCGGTGAAAACTGCGTTCTGCACGGGGATCGCGCGTCAGAAGCCTTCCTGTCGGAAATCATCGGTGCCGACATGCGCGAAGGCGTTCGCCATATGAGCATGGAGTCGATTTACGAATATGGTTCGCGCGTTGGTGTCTGGCGGATCCTGAACCTGTTTCGCGAACGGCAAATTCCGATCACCATCTTTGCCGTTGCCATGGCACTGGCCCGCCACCCGAAGGTTGGCGAAGTCGCGATGCGCGATGGTCATGAAATCTGTTCGCATGGTTATCGCTGGATCGATTACCAATATTTCCCCGAAGAACTTGAACGCGAACATCTGCACAAAGCCATCGACATCATCAAGGATGTGACGGGCGAACGCCCGCTTGGCTGGTATACAGGCCGCACAAGCCCGAACACCCGGCGGCTTGTCGCCGAAGAAGGCGGCTTCCTGTATGACGCGGATGATTACAGCGACGAACTGCCTTTCTGGTCGACACAGACAGAAACCCCGCATCTGATCGTGCCCTATACGCTTGATGTCAACGACATGCGCTTTGCCGCCATGCAAGGCTTCAATTCCGGCGAACAATATTTTCAATATCTGAAAGACAGTTTTGATACGCTTTACGAAGAAGGTGCTGAAACCCCGCGGATGCTATCGGTCGGTTTGCATTGCCGTCTTGTCGGCCGTCCGGGTCGGTTTGCAGCCCTGAAACGCTTTGTCGATTATGTGCGCGGTCATGATGATGTCTGGTTTGCACGTCGCATCGATATTGCGCGTCACTGGCGCGAACATCATCCGTTCACCGAAAACCAATAACCATGAAGAAAAACAAGAACTGAAATGGCCGATATGACCAAACCTGCAAAATCATTGTTCGAAACCCGACCACCCAGCACATTGGCGCAAAGCGCCTTTGTCTCGCTGTATGGCGGGGTTTACGAACATTCGCCCTGGATCGCTGAACAGCTATATGATCGCGGCATCACGACCGCCCTTGATACCCCTGATGCACTCGCCGATGCCATGGCAGCCGTGGTAAATGGCGCGATTGATGGTGACAAACTGACACTGCTTCGCGCCCACCCTGATCTTGCTGGCAAGCTTGCATTGGCGGAACTCACGCATTCCTCGCAGAATGAGCAAACCGGTGCCGGGCTTGATCAATGCACGCCCGATGAACTTGCCCGTTTTACGCAATTGAATGACGACTACAAAAAGAAGTTCGGTTTCCCGTTCATCTTTGCGGTCAAAGGGTTCCATCGGACCGACATCCTGAACGCATTCGAACGCCGCGTTAAGAACGATATCGAAACCGAATTTAACGAGGCCCTCAATCAGGTACACCGTATCGCCAAGCTGCGCCTCGAAGCCCTTTGATCACCAATGACCGGCCCGAACAAAATAACCAATAATCAGGATCTAGAAACCATGAGCCACCACACAAACCATGATGCCCCGGAATTTACCCGGCGTTTTGTCAATCTGGCCGACGAACGTCTGGGCGCAGAAGCAATCTTTGCGACCGACGATTTCTTTGCCGACAAGCAACGCATGTTGCAAACCGCCGATGCCATTTTTTATCCGGATAAATATGATGACAATGGCAAGTGGATGGATGGCTGGGAAAGCCGCCGCAAACGTGTGGAAGGTCATGATTACTGTGTGGTACGGCTGGCAACATCGGGCCGGATTTACGGTGTCGATATCGATACCAGCCACTTCACCGGCAACTTCCCGCCCGCCGCATCGCTAGAGGCATGCTATTGCCCGGATGGTGATCCCGCCGAAGATACGACCTGGATCGAAATTGTTGCCCCGATCGGGTTGCGTGCCGGTATCGGCGCAGAAGCCCACCATTATGCTGATGTCACGGCAGAGGGCGTTTTCACCCATGTCCGCCTGCATATCTATCCCGATGGAGGCATTGCCCGTCTGCGCGTTTATGGCCGCCCGGATCGGGACTGGTCAAAAATGGCAAGCAGTGCCGATCAGGTTGATCTGGCAGCCATGATCAATGGCGGCGTGGTCCTGACATGGTCAGATGCCCATTATGGCAACCCGAATGCCATTCTGGCCCCGGGCAGAGGCATCAATATGGGTGATGGCTGGGAAACCAGACGGCGCCGCGAACCCGGCAACGAGTGGCTTATCGTTGAGCTCGGCCATCCTGGCGAGATCGAGAAAATCATCGTCGACACCTGCCACTTCAAGGGCAACTATCCCGACCGGGTTTCCATTCAGGCCGCCTATGTGGATGGTGAAAAGGATAAGTCGCTGCGCGCACGTTCGATGTTCTGGCAAACCATTTTGCCTGAACAGAAAATGCAGGCCGACCATATCCACGAATTTGATGCGTCGGTCATCGCCAAGCTCGGCCCGGTATCGCATTTGCGCGTCAATTCCATTCCCGATGGCGGGATCAGCCGCCTGCGCATTCTTGGCAAACCGGCAAAGCGATAAGACTATGAAACTGAAAGTCGAACCGCTAACCCCCGCGGCTTTTGCCCCGTTTGGCGAGGTGATATCCACCGCCACCGCGCGGGACGAATATAAAATCAATCTGGGTACAACAACGCGGTTTCACGACATATCGCGCGTTGATGTCGGGGACGAAGGTGGCATACCAATCATCAGCATTTTTCGCGGCACACCGCGCCCGATGCCGATTGAAATCAAAATGATGGAACGCCATCCACTGGGCTCCCAGGCGTTCGTGCCTCTAAGCGGTCAGAAGTTCCTGATTGTTGTGGCAGAGGGTTCAGATACCCCTGCCCTCGAAGACCTACGCGCCTTTATCTCGGACGGGACACAAGGTGTGACTTATGCCAAGAATGTCTGGCACCACCCGCTTCTGGCGCTTGAACCAGAAAGTGATTTTCTGATCGTGGATCGCAGCGGCCCGGGCAACAACCTGAACGAAATTGATCTGCCGATGGTTGATGATACGCCTGCAACGCTTGACTGGCCGCAAACCTGAGAAAACGATCACAAGACATTGCACCCTGATCAATTGCGATCAGGGTCGTTTTGCCAGTCCCTGATTGCCAAGATACCGGTGCAGTTCACTGGAATCACCGACAACATCCTCGGCCCCGGCCTGCATTAACATTTCGGCATCTTGCGGATTTCGATGGCCTCCACCAAGAAATCCGACGGATCGCATCCCGGCCGCCCCGGCGGCAATAATCCCGGCGGGGCTGTCTTCGATCACAAGACAGTTTTCCGGTTTGGAACCGCATTCCCGCGCCGCATGCAGGAAGATATCCGGGGCCGGTTTGCCATTTGCCACTTCCTCGACCGAGAAAATCCGCGCCCCGAAGAAATCAAGCAAACCGGTATTTCCAAGACAGGTATCAAGGCGTGCCAAATCACTGCCCGATGCAACGCAAACCGGCACATCAAGTGATTTCAGAACCGCGTCAATGCCACCAATCGCCCGCAGATCTGTTTCAAAAAGACTTCCGAGCAGATCTTCACATTCTTTCTGATACTTCACGGCGTCAATCGCGGTTGCATGATCATCATTCAGGCTGTCGACCATCCCGGCATAGGACACACCGCCAAAACGGCGCGCCAGGTCATCCGATGAGACTTCAATGCCATAGCCTGCAAGTATCTGAACATCGACGGCAAACGACAGCACTTCGCTATCGATCAGCACCCCATCGCAATCAAAGATGACAAGATTGATCACTGTGTTGCCGCGCCGCCACCCAGATCAAGGGCAAGCAACCGTTTCTGGATTTCCTGTGACAGCACCGCACTTGGCTGCGCCTCAAGGGCGCGCTGATAAGCCGCGCGTGCCATTTCGGTTTTGCCCATCGCAAGGGCATTTTCGGCAAAATGCGCAAGATGTTCAGCCGTCGGCATGGCCTTGTTTACAGCCACAAATATCTCTTCTGCTTCCTGATATTTGCCCTGCTTATAAAGCACCAGCCCGTAGGTATCGAGCGCACCGGGATCATCGGGTGCAACCTGCAAGGCACGCTTGATCAGACGTTCTGCTTCACCCAAATTTTCACCACGAACCGCATAATGGAAGGCAAGCCAGTTCGCCGCACCGGCATTCCCCGCATTCGATGCCTGCGTTGCTTCTGCCAGCATGGTGTTGCGATAGGTTTCCATCACCGCCTTGATGGCATCGCTATCAAGACCATCAACCCATGTCAGACCGACACGGACCGCCTTGCATCCCTTGCCACCCTTTTCCTGACAAAGGGCAACGGATTCTTCCACCGCGCCCAGCACGGTCGCGCTCGGCCCGGCGGCATATTCAACCCCGGCCTCGTCACGCGATAGCGCCTTGAAATCGATCATCGCCCGGTATCGTTCGTCAACCGGCTTTTCCGCCGGGCTTGCGAACATATCCTGAGGCTCCCATTTCGCAGAGGTATCGCCGCAGGCCACCAGCGTTAGAAGGGCCAGGCCCGCAATGAGATGATGTGTCCGGATCAACAAAGCAGTCATTCCCTGATGCTGTTTCATGTGATGACAAAGCATAGCCTGTCCCGATTAGGCAGGCGTTAACGATACTGGCCCCACTGCACCCCACCGATCAAAAGATCGGAATAGCGGGGCGAAACCGCTTTAAAATTACCATCGGCAAGATCACGCAACATTGCCGCATGGTCGATTTCGTTCTGGCCATGGAAGAAACTGGTCACAATCTGCCAATCATCATCCGCGACCTCATAACGATAGATATCAACATAATCACGCGCCGTGAAAAAGGCTGCTTCTTCCATTCCATCGCCGTCAAGATCGACCAGCAACAATGCGCACTGGTCCGGGGTTCCTGTGCCTGAACCTTCCTTGCGACAGAAGCGGCGATCATATTCAAGCTGTGCTTCAAGCAATCTGGTTACGGCTTCCCCAGGCACGCGATATTCCGCAGGATAAACCGGAATATTGTCAATTTCGACCATCATCCGTCCGGCATCAGGATCGATATAGCTGCGCAGTTCGGCAAGTGGCGGCACCGTGTCGGGTTTTGCCGCGTCAAGTTCAGCAAGTGCCTTTTCGCCCGGCATTCCAAGATTTCGGGCAATGAAAGAAAGGTCGGCCTTGTCCCAGTCTGCCATCGACAAAAGACGGCTTTGCTGATTTCGCGCCGAAATGCTGACCGGGTCAAGCAACGGCAGATGTATGATAAAGGCCGTCAGGGTCCCGCAAATGGCAATATGACCAAAAGCCCGGCGCAACGATACCGGGGTTGACTGGCGACGGCCAAATGCCGCCACCGAAAGCCATATCGACGCCATCAAGACAAATACCGCCGCCCAGATCGCATAAATCCGCGATGGGGTCAGTCCGTATTCACGCACCCGGATATAAATCGTTGCCATCGCAATCAGGGCAAAGATCGGTGCCATCCACAATGTAAAGCGAAAGACACGATCACCGATCCGGCCAAACAAGGTTACACCTTCGCCTGCCTGCACCGCGCCAAACAGTAGGTAACTTAACCCTGCTGCGGCGGCCATCACGGTCCACCAGACACCAAATTCCTGATCCAGCAGAACTTCCCAGCCACCCAGTGCCGCCGCAATCAGAAACAGGAAAAGCCCCAGTGCCTGAATCGGATAAAGAATGCGGAACATTCCGCCAATCACCTGGCGGACCGGGATCAGAAGCCCCGATTTTTCACGCGCAATGAGGATACCTGTGGCAAAAGCCGCGCCCGAAAGGGGCATCGCAACATACGCCTCACTGATCAGATCCCAAATCTGGTCGATACCCACCAGCATAAACAGCGAAGACAAGGCATAAAGAACGGGCCAGACGACACCAACCCCGACCAAACCAAATGCCAATGCCAGCTTGATTGACCAGATTTCGGGCACCAGTGCCGCCCGATCCGGATAGTTTGGTAAAACAGTCGTCTGCAACGGCCCCCATATCCGCCATATGGCGACAGCACCCCCGACCCAAAACGCCTGACAGGCGAGCAAACCTAAAATGGCGGCATCATCGGTATGATCGAACCCGACCAGATGCTGAAATGCCAGCACCTGAAGGGCTGCGAGGGTTGGTAAAACAAACGTCACCGCAAGATCATCACGCAGACGACGCACGCCAATGGCAAACCAGCTGCAATAGGCCAGTGCGGCAATAAAGGTCATCAGACTCGCCAGAAGATAGTCATCCTCCCAGCGATAATCGATCAGATACCAGAATGCGAAGCCATATGCCGCGCCGCTAAGGGGGAACAGCCAATGCGCTTTTTTCATCGGTTTGCCTTTGCTCGTGCCCGATTGTTCGGGTCAGGTTGTCTTTATAAACAGTATTAAAACAGAAAAAGCCGCCGGGATCATCAGATCTCCGGCGGCTTTAACTTTTTGTCTTAAAAAGACTTTTTTATGGTCTAAGCCGATCAGGCGCGGCGTTCTGCGATCATCTTTTTGATTTCGGTGATCGCCAATGCCGGGTTCAGGCCTTTCGGGCAGGTATTGGTGCAGTTCATGATCGTGTGGCAACGATACAGGCGGAACGGATCTTCGAGCGCGTCGAGACGTTCACCGGTATATTCATCACGCGAGTCAGCCAGCCAACGATAAGCCTGCAACAGAACAGCCGGGCCGAGATAACGGTCGGAGTTCCACCAGTAAGACGGGCACGCCGTCGAGCAGGAGAAGCACAGGATGCATTCCCACAGACCGTCAAGCTTCGCGCGTTCTTCACGCGACTGCAGACGTTCGCCATCGGGCGGAGTCGGGCTATCGGCCTTCAGCCACGGCTCGATCGAGGCGAGCTGCGCATAAGGTTGCGACAGATCCGGTACCAGATCCTTGACCACCGGCATATGCGGCAGCGGATAGATTTTGACCTCGCCCTTGATGTCCTCGATCGGTTTCAGACACGCAAGCGTGTTGCGACCGTCGATATTCATCGCGCACGAACCGCAAATGCCTTCGCGACAAGAACGACGGAATGTCAGGGTCGCGTCGATCTCGTTCTTGATCTTGATCAGCGCATCAAGAACCATCGGACCGCACTTATCAAGGTCAATGTCGTAAGTGTCGGTACGCGGGTTATCGCCACTGTCAGGATCGTAACGATAGATCTTGAAGCTGCGGGTGTTTTTCGCGTCAGCCGGTGCAGAGAACGACTTGCCCTCTTTAACGACCGAATTGGCGGGAAGATTGAATTCTACCATCTCTCAAATCCTCTCTTGCCGCGCCTTAATAGACGCGCTCTTTCGGCTCGATATACGACACTTCATCGGTAAGGGTGAAGTTGTTGACCGGACGATAGGTCAGATCAACGCCATACCCTTTGTCCCAATCGACAGTCGCAATCGTGTGCTTCATCCAGACTTCGTCATCACGCTTCGGATAATCCTCGTGGGCATGTGCCCCGCGTGATTCGTGACGGGCCTCGGCGGAATTCATGGTTGCAGCAGCGCAGACCATGAGGTTTTCGAGTTCCATCGTTTCGACGAGATCGGAGTTCCAGATCAGCGAACGATCCGACACGGCAACATCAGGAAGCGTTGCTGCGGTCGCGGAAAGCTTTTCGACACCTTCCTTGAGAATCTCGGCAGTACGGAATACGCCGCAATTGCCCTGCATGACGCGCTGCATTTCCAGACGGATTTCGGCGGTCGGACGAGAACCCTTTGCCCAACGCAGACGGTCGAAACGTGCAATAGCCTCGTCGCCATCGGTGGTTTTGAGTTCCTTGTAGGATGCCTTGGCATCGACGACTTCGGCGGCGTGCAAGCCACATGCACGACCAAAAACAACAAGGTCGAGCAACGAGTTGGTGCCAAGACGGTTTGCACCGTGGACCGACACGCAGGCCGCCTCGCCGGCCGCCATCAGACCCGGAACGATTGCGTTCGGGTTATCCGCCGTCGGACGCAGGACTTCGCCCTTATAGTTGGTCGGAATACCGCCCATATTGTAATGGACCGTCGGCAGGACCGGGATCGGTTCCTTGGTCGCATCAACACCGGCAAAGATTTTTGCGGTTTCGGTAATACCCGGCAGACGTTCCCAAAGCACTTCCGAACCAAGATGTTCAAGGTGCAGGTGGATGTATTCGCCGTGTTCGCCGACACCGCGACCATCACGGATTTCCTGTGCCATACCGCGCGAAACGACGTCACGTGATGCAAGGTCCTTAACGGTCGGTGCGTAACGTTCCATGAAACGTTCGCCTTCGGAGTTGGTCAGATAACCGCCCTCGCCACGCGCACCTTCGGTGATCAGGCAGCCAGAACCGTAAATGCCGGTCGGATGGAACTGAACGAATTCCATGTCCTGAAGACCAAGGCCTGCACGTGCGACCATGCCATGACCATCACCGGTGCAGGTATGGGCCGAGGTGCAGCTAAAGAATGCGCGACCATAACCGCCCGACGCCAGAATGGTCATCTTGGCGTTGAAACGATGGATTTCACCGGTATCAAGATCCCAGGCGACCAGACCTTTGCACGACCCGTCTTCACCCATGATCAGATCAAGGGCGATATATTCGACGAAGAATTCGGCTTTGTGTTTCAGGCACTGCTGATACAGGGTGTGCAGCATGGCATGACCGGTACGGTCAGCAGCAGCACAGGCACGTTCGACCGGCGCTTTACCGTGGTCACGGGTATGACCACCGAACGGACGCTGATAGATTTTGCCATCCTCGGTCCGCGAGAACGGCATGCCGTAATGTTCAAGTTCATGAACAGCCGGAACAGCGTTACGGCACATATATTCGATCGCGTCCTGGTCACCGAGCCAGTCGGAGCCCTTGACGGTGTCATACATATGCCACTGCCAGTGATCTTCGGACATGTTGCCAAGTGATGCACCAATGCCGCCCTGCGCCGCAACGGTGTGCGAGCGGGTCGGGAAGACCTTGGTGATACAGGCGGTTTTCAGTCCGGCTTCGACCGTTCCAAGCGTCGCACGAAGACCGGCGCCGCCTGCGCCCATAACAACGACGTCGTAGTTATGGTCGATAATTTTATATGATTCGCTCATTGGTTCAGGCTCCGGCAAAAACGATACGCATGACCGACACGATGGCAGCAACCGACAGGAATGCGGCCACAGCCTTGATCAGGAACAGCGATACGATTTCTGCTTTACGGTTGTGCACATAATCCTCGATCACGACCTGAAGGCCATGCGTGAAGTGCACAGAAACACTGATGATCATCAGGATCATCATGGTCGAATGGAAATACGAGCTCAGCCAATCACGGACTGCATCATAGTCGGCCGTATGGCCAGACAGGATCGATATGATGAACCAGATGCCGAGCGGAAGGTTTGCGACAGCGGTAACGCGCTGGGTCCACCAGTGCGACGAGCCACTTTTAGCAGAACCGAGGCCGCGAACACGGCCCAGATCGGATTGCATTTTCATGACAGGTTTGTCCCCTCTTGCCCGGCCTTAGGCCAGACCGATAATCCAGGTAAGAATGGTCAGCACGATTGCCGCGCCAAAGACGATCGGGTTGCCTTTTCTGGCGCCCTCATTTGTCAGGCCGCGACCGGTATCCCAGACAAGGTGCCGGACACCGTTGCAAGCATGGTAATAAAATGCCGCCGTCCAACCGAACAGCAGCAGCAGACCAAACCACGAGGTGAAAAATGCGTGATAGCCGTCAAATGCATCACGACCAGCGCCGGCACCAATCAGCCAGGACGCCAGAAATACGAAACCAATGGCAAGACCGACACCCATCGCACGGAACGAAATGGACATCTTGGCTGCCATCGGAAGCCGGTACACCTGCAAGTGCGGAGACAGCGGCCGATTGGCTTTGCTCATAGCGGATTTGCCTCTTCTCAAAGTAGCTGGCGGGAAAGCAGGGTTTATTTACCCATGCAACGGGTTTGAGTCAATCTAGACACCTTTGAAATCCAAAGAAATCCGCGATCAAATTCCGTTTTCGCCTCGGTTAAACTACGTAGTTGACCTCTCTTGTGCCGTCTACGACCCGCGGGAAGGGCCAAGGGTTTCCCCTTAATGCAGAAAACGGCGTAACGTGCATTTAGCAATCGCACAATTAGACCTTAATACGCAAGACTGCACCTGCCAGATTATCTGGGAATTAAAACGGTATAATCAAAGTCCAGAAGAACCCTGGAGTCATATTTTCCTTCTGCGTCACGTAACGGGAAGTCATATGCCTGCCGATCGCGCACCGCAACAAGACGCAAACGAAGCGCACCGATGTCTCGTCGCCCCGGAATTTCAAACTTGTCCAGAACCTCGGACCAGGCAAATACCGTATCGCCGGCAAAAGCCGGATTAACATGCGCACCGGCATTAATCGCAGCAATACGAAAACCGTTGCCAAGCCCGTTAAAGGACAATGCACGTGCCAGTGAAATGATGTGCCCACCATAAATCAGCCGCTTGCCAAACCGCCCGGCACCTGCCGCAACCTGATCAAAGTGAACCTTGGCTGTATTCTGGTAAAGACGGGTTGCGATCTGGTGTTCGGCTTCTTCGATGGTCATGCCATCGATATGATCGATTTTTTCGCCAATCGCATATTCACCCCAACGATGGGATGCCCCGGACAGTTCAAAATCATAGGCCGACAGATCAAGGCTTTTGGGGATCTGCAATGCCTCTGGCGCAACAACGCCTGGCAATTCAGGAATGACTGTTTCAGGTGCCCGGGCACTTTCATCATGTTTGCGCACCATGACCCAGCGATTGTAACCCAGCACCATCTCGCCACGCTGATTACGACCGACGGAATTGACGTAAACCACTCCGCTCTTGCCATTCGAGTTTTCCTTAAGCCCGATCACGGTCGATACCGTACTGACCGTATCGCCCGGATAGACCGGCGCACCAAACACGCCGCCCGCATAACCAAGATTGGCAACCGCATTTAACGACACATCTGGCACGGTTTTGCCAAATACCATATGAAACGCCAGAAAATCATCCACAGGCGCGCGATCAAACCCGATCCGCCGGGCAAATTCATCAGACGACTGCACCGCAAAACGGGAACCATAAAGCCCGGTATAAAGTGCGACATCACCGGTCGTGATCGTGCGCGGTGTTGCGTGGCGCATTTCCTGACCGATGCGGAAATCCTCAAAATAATTTCCGGGATTTGTTTTCGATGTCATGGTGCCTCCCTGCATGTATGGCGCTTGGTCTGACGAAATGGAATGCCGATGCTTTTCGCGTTTTTTATCCGGCTATGCGACCGGGCTTAAGCCGCGTCCATTTCCGCAATCTGATCGGCCATTGCGACCAGACGCTTGGCCGAAACCACATGCAAATTCTCGATCAGTTTACCATCGACAACGACAACACCTTTGCCCTCTTGTACCGCTTCCTCATGGGCGGCAATGATTTTGCGTGCCCAGGCAATCTCGCTTTCGGCTGGGGCGAATGCGGTATTAGCAGCCGCAATGGTTTTGGGATGGATCAGCGTTTTGCCATCAAATCCCATTTCACGTCCCTGCGTACAGGATGCGGCGAAGCCATCATCGTCCGAAAGATCAAGATGAACGCCGTCAAGGATCGCAAGACCATAGGCACGGGCCGCCAGCAGGCAAAGGCCAAGACTTGTTATCATTGGCAAACGATCAGGCGTATGAGCGCAGTTCAGATCCTTCGCCAGATCAGATGTCCCCATCACAAAACCGCCAAGGCGCGGATGAGCCCCTGCGATTTCCCTGGCATCAAGCATCGCAAGCGGCGTTTCCATCATGCACCAGATACGCATATCCGCATGCGCACCCTGCGCTTCCATGATGGTCGCAACCTGTCGGACCGTATCGGCACTTTCGACCTTTGGCAGCAAAATCGCGTCGGTCGATGTTTTGGCCGCAGCCACGATATCGGCATATCCCCACGGGGTATTTAACCCGTTGGTCCTGATCTGGATTTCACGTTTGCCATAACCACCTTCTGCCAGCGCGGCAACGATCTGATCGCGGGCAACATCCTTTGCGTCGGGTGCCACGGCATCCTCAAGATCAAGGATCAGGCCATCAGCAGGCAGACTGCGCCCCTTTTCCAGTGCCCGGGCGTTTGAACCCGGCATATAAAGAACACTGCGGCGTGGACGTGCGATTGCAGCCATCTGGCATCTCCCGTTTGATAATTTTTATTCAATAATTATCGATATTGTTTCCGAAAATTACCGAAACTTGTTTTGCACTGCAAGCCATCTTTCGCGCTGCGGCATAATAATGCAGATCAGAAAATGACCTAAAAATCCCATGCATCAAAGGCTCGGGAAAGTCGCACCACGTGCCTCCATCACCGTCACCGTCGCACTGCGCCCCGCAACCAGCCGGACATTTTCAGGGACGTTATCAAGCGAAACCCGCACCGGTACGCGCTGCGCCAGACGGACCCAGCTAAAGGTCGGTTTGACATTTGCAAGGCTTCCCCCTGCGCCCGACCGTTCACTATCCTGAATACCACCTGCGATGCTGACAACATGGCCGTAGATAGCGTTATCTTCACCCATCAAACGGACTTCGACCTGATCGCCGATTGCGATACGCGGCAGTTTGGTTTCTTCGAAATAACCCGCCACATAAAATGACTGGCTATCGACCAGGGCAGCAATCGCCTGCCCTGCACCAACATAGTTCCCCCGACGTAACGAGAAATTCGTCAGGATGCCATCAACCGGGGCAACAACCTTGGTGCGTGCCAGATTCAAAACGGCAAGATCAAGATCGGCCTTGGCCAGATCCATATCTGCCTGTGCGGTCGCGAGATTGGTCGCAACCTGTTCTTTTTTCTGGCGCGAAACAACGTCGCTATCAAGCCCCTGGTAGCGTTTCACTTCACGCTTGGCCTGATCACGTGCGGCAATGGCACTTTCAAGTTTTGCCTGTGCCTGATCAACGGCCACCTGATACCGGGCTGGATCAATGGAAAACAGCAAATCCCCAGCGTGAACAATCTGGTTGTCGATGACATTTACCTCATTGACCAGCCCGGCGATGTCCGGCGCAATTGCCACAACGTCGGCACTGACCCGCCCATCCCGGGTCCAAGGAGAATTCATGTAGTAATCATAAAGCTGATAACCGCCAGCAGATGCCGCCAGAACAAGAACAAGCGTCACCAGAACGCGAAGGAAATTGGCAAAAGTCGGTTTCATATCGTCACCTATTGAACAAACAGAGCCGAAAGTGCCGTCAGGATCAGCACGAACAGGGCCAGATCCGTTAAAGCGGGATGCGCGGTTATCTTGTAAAAACCGATCCGCGCAAGGCCGACATGCAGCACTTTCAGGCAGAACCAGGCGCCAAGCGCCATTATCAGAAAGGCGGGTACAAACACGCCGTAAACATCGATCATCGGATTGATCATGCGGTTTCTCCGATCAGGGGTGGCAGATCGGAGACGAATGCCTTATCTGCCCGGCGATCCAGCACCGGTGCGCCCGCGCGGCATAAGGCACGGCGCAGCGCAATCAGCGGGATCAGCAATTTAGCGCGAAGCGGTGTGGGTGAAATTGCCACGACTTCACGCAGGATATTATCGACTTCATCAAGGATCACAGGATCGGGCAGTGCGCCAAAATCTCGACGGCGATTGTCAAAATGACGCGCCATGTTTCGCAAAACCACATCCAGTTTGGTCGCGATCCTTTGATCCGCCAGCGCCTTGAAACGATGCAGGTCATAAATGCTGGCAGCAATCGAGACCTCCGGCATTGAGCGGATCAAAGTATCGCGATGGTCTGGTGCCAATGCCAATCTTGGCAAAATCAAACCCTGCCGATCCAGTAAACGGCGGATCATGACCATGCGCGGCAAACGGAGCGTCCCGCGCGCAATAGCACTAATGTCGCGCCAGTTTGACATCACCAGCCGCCGAATGCTGGCATCGACTGTCACGCTGCGCACAAAGGCCGTAACAAGTGCCGCGACAGCAAAACCGGCAAGCGATGCCAGACCGCTATCGAGCAGGGTGGCAAAGTCGCTGCTGTAACTGGTATCTACATTCAGGATCATCACGACATTGACCAGCATCGCCAGACCAAACCCGTATGTCTGCGGGGAAGTCATCAACACCCCCAGCAAAAGGAAATAGGGTGCAAACGCCACAACAAGAAGCGGGAAGCCATCAATGCCAGGCAGAATCGCAAGGCTGTAGATAATCACGACAACAATTGCCATCGCGGTATAACGGATGAAGCCCTTCAAGGCCGGAACCGGATTATCAAGGAACGACATGATACTGGCACCGACTGCTGCCATCATCGCCGCAGTCCCGCCTGCAGGCCATGCCGTCATGATCCAGAAACCGCATACCAGCAAGGTTGCAATCACCGCCGTCATGCCGGACCGGAACGCAACACCGTAATCGCGATGCAAAGCCCGCTCCTGCGCGCTATCACGCCAGCGATCCACGACGTCGACTGGAACATTGTCGACACGCACCCCATCCCACAACCGGCAGTAATCGGAATAAAAATTCAAAAGCCGATGCAGACGATTACAAAGATTAAGCTGCAACAGGCCATCCCATTCCGATGCATTCGAAAACTCGGCACCATATGCGGCAATTCGCGCATGAAGCGCCTGCGCTGACGAACCATCGTAGTGGCCGGTTGCCATATGGATCGCCACATCATCAAGAATGGCCCGCAAATCTTTGGGGATGCTCCCACTGTAATCGACAAGCGCGGTTATTCTGTCATGAACGGCGAAAAACACAGGCAAAAGAGCGGCTATCGCGCTTTGCAGGGCTTGCAATTGGCGGGTTCGCCCAGAAAATCGGGACTTTTCATATCCCAGATGAACAGAAAGCCCGTGCAATTCACCAATATCTGCCGCGATGCGTGTCCGGTCCTGATGCAATTTTTCAGGATCAGAACCAGCATCAAAGCTTAGCTTTGCCAGGTCGGCAATATCGCCCATCCAGCCATCAATCCGTGCTGCGACGACCGGGCCGACATGGCGTGGGAAAATGATATGACTGACCAGTGTGGCACAAATGATGCCAAGCGTAATTTCCTGGACGCGCGCAACGGCCGTATCAAAAATAATCCCGGGGTCCGTTACGCACGGAAAACCGACAATCGCCGCGGTATAGCCCGCCAGCATGAAAAGGTAGCTCTTGGGCGTCCTGTCCAGTCGGGAAAGATAAAGACAGCCCCCAACCCAAAGTGCGAGCGCAAGCGATAGCAAAACCGGCGCATTCACAAGATTGGGCACCATTACAATCGCCGCAACCGCCCCAATGATCGTTCCGATCACACGATAAAGTGCCTTGGACGCCAGAACACCGGACAAAGGATGGGCAACGATATAGACCGTTGCCATCGCCCAGACAGGCCGATCAAGATCAAAGGCCAGCGCAATGAACAATGCAAGAACCGCCGCGGCAAACGTTTTTGCCGAAAACAGCCAGTCAGCACCTTTGGGACGCAGGGCAAGAATATTTGCAAACATCTTATCCCCCGCACCCTAAGCGTCGCCACCGCGTTGCGCCAGTTTGCCAAGCAATTGCTGCATGACATCAAGAGTGGTCGCAAGATTTTCGGGGTCGATATCGGCCGTGAGTTCGTTGCGGATATCGGCAAGAATGATCTCGATCTCGGCAGCTTTGTCTTTACCTGCTGCCGTTAGTGCAACCATTTTGGCGCGCCGGTCGCTCAGATCGCAAACACGCGAAATAAGTCCATCGCGTTCCAGCGCATCAATAACCCGTACAAGAGACGGGCCTTCGACGCCGATTTCATCCGCAATCAAACCCTGCCGTACGGGACCGGCTGCCCGATTGAGAACAATCAGGGGCATCACCATGGTTTGAGACAAGCCGTGCGATTGCAATGTGCTGTCGATCTCGCGACGCCAGCAACGCGCGACACGCATCAACGTGCTTCCAAGACTCAGATAAGGGGTATCAAGATCATTGTTTTTCATGATGCAAAGCATAACAGAGAAATTAGATAGAATTCTAACTATTATAATCCTATCAGTTATGCGCTGTAAGCATAAATGTCCGCCCGCATGCTCGCGATGAACAATTAATCGATTAGTTTCAATTATTTAAATTGCACTGAACTATTGCGCCTTGCCAAACAGGCCCGACAACAGCAGGCCCGTTACAGGTAGCACCTCGTTCAACGCGCGCCCATTGGACAAGAAAACAATCGCGACATCCTGTTTGGGGAACCACGAAAATTCCGCAGAATAACCGAAATAAACCCCGTCATGCCCCCAAACAGGTCCCCAATCGGTTTTGCCGATCATCATGCCATAGCCATAGGAACCTTCGCCTGCGAACAATGTATCCGTCGTGGCCCGCTCCAGCGCGTTCGCACCCAGCAAAACACCATCCGCAAACAGCGCCCGGCCAAATTTCAAAAGATCTTCTGCGGTTGAAATCACCCCGCCATCTGAAAGCTGATCGCCGACATCAAAATCGGTCACATCCTCAAGCTTGCCATCCCCATCGGCGTCATCAAAGCCGCGCGCAAGATCATCGGGGCGCGGATACCGGCCAAAGGATGTATTGCGCATTTCGGCTGGCTCAAAAATCCGTCGATTGAACACTGCTTCGATGTGATCGCCTTCGACCTGTTCTATCAGGACACCCAGCAGGATATAGTTGCTGTTGGACGGGTTATATTGGGTACCGGGTTTGAAATGTGCTTCACGGCCCGCAATCAGCGGCAGCAATTCGCGATTACGCCAGCCGTGCTGGGGATCGCGCCCGACCAGCTCAAAGAAAAATTCCCCATCCAGATAATCGGGAATGCCTGAACTATTGCGCAAAAGATCACGAACGGTCGCAACATTGGCATTGGCAATCTTGTCGCGGAATTCCGCAGGAAGCCATTTGGCAATCGGATCGGAAAGGTCGATCCGCTTTTCAGATGCCAACTGCAACACAACCACCGCCGTCATCATTTTGGTCAGCGACCCGATATAGAACTGCCGTTCGCGCGTCATGCCTGTGTCGGGATTTACCGACGCATACCCGGTTGCGGCAAAGCGCATCTGACCGTCACCATAACCAATGCCGATTACTGCACCCGGCAAACCGGCCTGCTCGACATATTGCCGCAAAAATTTGACAAGCGGATCATCGGGCTCGTTTTTTTCCTCGGCATATGCCGCCGACGGCACCGATACTGCGACAAGCAGCAGAAATAATACCGGCACCAAACGCCGCCAAAACCCTGAAGTCACGACTTTGTCCCCACAAAACGTCAAATTTGGTGCCAGCATTGATGATATTGTTTATCGGCTGGTTAACCTGTTGATTGATCTATCTGTTTTATCCATGCGACCAGAGCCGCACGAAATTCCAAAGACGGCACCCAGACAATCTCTTCGTCCTGCTCTTCATATGCCGGGGCAATTTCGCAAATTGCCGGACCCATTTTTAAGATATAGGCATTCATTGCCATCTCCCAATGGTCTTCACTGCCATTGATGATGGCATCCACCCGATCAAGCACGACTTGCGCCCATTCCGGCGCATTCTGAATATCCAGAACAAGACAGGCGGCGATGCGATCATGCCCTTCATCGCCAACAATCCTGCCGGGCCAATCGGGTACCATCATTTCACCACCTGCCATTTTCAAGCCTCACATTTCACGGTTAACGCAGCGGGAACGCAGTGTTGATGTTTCCGCCATTGACCCCAACCGCGATGTAAAAACGGTTTGAATCGTCGTCACCTTCGCAATACGGCCCCTGTGTAGCCATCACCGGATCTGGTCGATTTTTCCCGCAGACCACCCAGCCGGGTGCTCCCGCCGGACAGGCTTCCTGATTGGCCTCGGCATAAAGGATGGAGTTCACAACCTCATCCTGGGAACAGCTGTCGGGGAACATTGTCGAAATCGACTTCTGAACCCCGTTCTTTTGAAAGGATATATTGTAAATTCCCATCGGGTTCGCTGGCTGGGTGATCACAACATTCGTTATCCCCCCACCCGCAGGATTGTTTCCGCCGGGACGGGAATGGAAACCGACAGCCTTGCCTTTGCTGTTTATCTCGCCACAGAAAACGTGATCGCCATTGATGTCGGGCAGCCCCGCATTTGTGATCGTACCGACCGGGCACGCGACCTGAGCCATCGCGGATGTGGCATTGATCATCAACAGCCCGCAAACCAGCAGGATCGCGGCGACAAAAGTATGGGAGAGCTTTGAAAGTGTCGTCATAAACGACCTCCTTTGCCTTGTCCTAGCAGTTCCTGCCGCCACCATCAGGGCTGCGGCATACTGCCCGGAACAGACGCCATCAACCCAGCACTGTGACGCCGTTCAAAGCTGCGAGAATTCCAACCCGATCCGAAGTGCCAGGACACTCGCAGGTTCAAAACGCATTGGCACGCCACCGATTTTACCGCCATGCCATTGCGCCTTGGTCAGCACGAATGCCCCTAGTGGCAAGGCATGACTGGTGCGGAAATTGACCAATGCACGGATTTCCTTGGGCTTTCGAATGCCTTCATCACGCCACAGGCAGTGATAGGCAAAAAGCGGTGTTCCGCTTCGCCGGTCAAGGAAAACGAAAGGCACCTCGTAATGCCCCCAACGCGCGTAATAAAGGCTTTCAAGCCCGACACTCGACGTCAGGAACTGGGTCTGGATCGCGGTTTCCGCCAGTCGGGTAATTGTCGCACTGTCCGCGGCCTTGGCACCGATCAATCCGGCGCGAAGCCCGGGGTGAATCAGATGGACCTTAAATGCCACCGCGCGCTGAAACGGTTTTGCATCCTGATCGACACGTTCCAGCCTGCGCACCAGCCATGCACTTTCAAGATACTCAAGATAACGGCGTAGCGTATTTTTGGCGATATCAAGTTCCCGCGCCAATGTCTCGATCGAGAATTCCGCACCGGTGTTATAGGCCAGCAACACAAACAGACGGTGCAAATCCGATGGATTTGAAATGCCGTGCAACCCGGGAAGATCGGAATGAAGCGATCGATGGATTGCCCTCGCCTCGCCGTCACGATCATGGAAGCCGCCTGCGTTGATATAGGCTTCGAACAGGTCGTTAAGCTCGATCAGGCCTTCGGGAATATCGGCGGTATAGCGCCCGACATTGGGTGTTTGCGGCAAGACGTCTGATGGCGCGATCCCCCGCTGCTCAAGATATTCGGCGAAACTGAAAGGCGGTAAAAACAGGCTTTGAATATGACCAAGCGCGTATGGATTGGGTGCCAACGCACTAACCGCAACCACGCGCAACATCGGGTCTGCCACCAGCAATTTTGCAACCCGGTCTTCCCAATCGCGCTGATAGGACACCTCGTCGATAAACAGCCAAAGCGGATGATCTGCCGATATACCCCGCATGGAACGGAGTATTTTTGGCAGTCGCGGCAAATCGATTTCAAGAAACAGCGGGTGCTCAAGCGAGATATAGCAAACATGTCGACGTGGTGTATCGGCATTAAGCAATTCGGCAACGGCCTGCCGCAACATGACGGTCTTACCCACCCCACGCGGCCCGGTTAAAACAACGGCCTTTGTTCCGTCGTTTTTTTCAATTGCGGCCCAGAACCGTTTGAAAAACGCACGCTGCGGCAGATCATGAACCAGATCATCGGTGATGCCATCCCACCACGGATTATCAAGCATCAACCGATGCAGAAAATCCTGTTCGCCCGGATGTTCGATCATGGCCGCCATATCACCCCCCGTTTTGCTGGCAGGCTTTCCCGCCAGATATCGCCAGAGGACACCAAGCTAGTCAGAAAACCTTTAAATTAGGTATAGTGATAAATGCTATTTGGTTATTTTTCAGCAAATAGTTGCGATCACGAACAAAAACAAAAAAAGAAACCGAACCCGTAGAAACAGGTCCGGCTCGAAAGGTGAAGCTGCGGGATAACTCAATATCACTGCGAAGCAGGGGGGATTGATACCGATGTCATCGCAGCATCGGCTACGCTTTATCGTTGGGGGAGGTCGAAGCATCATCGTCGCTGCCATCGGCGTCTTTCTTGCCGCTGGCATCGTCTTTTTTCATCTTTTCAAGTTCCGATGCCAGCCGGTAATCACCGGAAGCAACGTAACCTTCCATTGAACCGGTCCGACGTTCAAGGTCATCGAATTTCTCGCGAAGGTCTTCCATCCAGGGCTCTTCGAAATCGACACCCATGGTCGGGCGCTCTTCTGGCGCGTCGGTATGCGCGGTCGAGGCACTATACGACCCCGGCCGACCGGCCCCGCGAAACTTGCCGCGCAGACCATCAAACCATTCCGGATGATGCACATAGGCCCACGCAAGGGCGAACAGCATCACACCGACAGGGAAGCTGAAAATCAGGATCAGGATAAAGGCGATCAGCACACCTTTGCGCGGGATACCAAACTTTTCGGCAATTCCCCGGGTCGTGCGGCGAATGACGCCTCCGCACTCCTTGCCATCCTGGCCCTCACGCCGGAAACGGCAACCGCCATGACGATGTTTCTTGTGACCGCGCTGATAGCCGGCACCGGCAGCAGCTTGCTGTGCAGTCATATCCTGTTCCTCCATTCGGCAACCTCGGCATCCAACAGGCGTTCAAGTGTTTCGACACGATTTTCAAGGCGTTCTGCCCGGCCTTTGAGCGTGGCGACGATTTCCTTTTCCTTCGCCACCTGTTCCGGACTGGATTTTTGCTGTTCGGCTTTCATCCGTTTCCAAAGTGTTATGTAGTGAAACACAACCCAAACCGGGCCGACAACGACAACAAACACAATTAACGGTACAGCAATCGCCCACATCTTTGTCAGCTCAACCTTTGTTGCAGCTTATCGCATCGAAACACGCGAACCGCTGATTATTTGTCTTTCTTGACCCGTGCTTTAAGCTCTTTCAGATCGTCCTCGATCCCAAGCTCGGCTTCAAGGTCTTCGAACTGTTCTTCAAGGCTCTGCCCGCGACCAAGATCCCAGGAGTCCGCACCGGCCTCAAGCTCGTCAATGCGGCGTTCCATCTGCTCATAGCGCAGCAATGCTTCATCGATCTGACCCGAATGCAGCTTTTCGCGCATCTTGACACGCTTTTCGGCAGTCTGCATGCGGATTTCAACCGCACGCTGCTTGCCCTTGGCTTCGTTAAGCTTGCTCTGAAGCTTGTTCAAGTCATCGTCAAACTTGCCAAGCGTTTCCTCGATCACTTCAAGCTCGCGCTCCAGCACGATGCTCTGATCGGCCAGACGGCGACGCGCCATCAGCGCACCTTTCGCCAGATCGTCACGGCCTTTGGAAATGGCAAATTCCGCTTTGCCTTCCCACTCAATCTGACCGTCATGAAGCTTCTTGAGCTTGCGCTCGACTTCTTTCTTGTCGGCAATCGCCTTGACGGCGGCGGAACGGACTTCAACCAGGGTATCTTCCATTTCCTGGATCATCAACCGAACCATTTTCTCCGGATCTTCGGCACGATCCAGAAGCGAGTTGATATTGGCATTTACGATATCGGACAAACGCGAAAACACGCCCATTGTCTGATCTCCTTAAAAATACGGGGGACGCAAAAATTCTGATCTCTCTATTTCAAATGCCGTGCCAGTTTTGACATCCAATAAAATCAACGCCTTAGAATCACCCGCCTTATCCAATTAACTTTTATCGCGACAATTTTGTCTTTTTTCGATAACGTTTTTCGCGAAATGGATAGCTTGCAACCGATATTGGGTGAAGACCCCGTTTTTCTGGCCGCCCTTGAACATGTTTCACGTCTGGCGCCAATTGAACGGCCATGCCTTGTGATCGGGGAACGGGGATCGGGCAAGGAACTGATTGCTTCACGCCTGCACTATCTGTCCCGTCGCTGGGGCGGCCCGCTGGTCAAGGTCAATTGCGCGGCCCTGTCCGAAACCCTGCTTGATACCGAACTGTTCGGGCACGAGGCCGGAGCCTTTACCGGGGCAACCAAACGTCATGTCGGGCGATTTGAACGCGCGCATGGCGGCACCATCATTCTCGATGAAATCGCCACCGCCAGCCCAATGGCGCAGGAAAAACTCCTGCGCGTTGTTGAATATGGCGAGATTGAACGTGTTGGCGGCTCCGAGGTGATCGAAGTTGATGCCCGCGTCATTGGTGTGACAAATGAAAATCTGCGCGAATTGGCCAAAACCGGGAAGTTTCGCGCCGACCTGCTCGACCGATTGGCTTTTGATGTCATTGCCGTACCGCCGCTACGCGAACGGTCCGATGACATCCTGCCGTTGGCCGAACAATTTGCGCTTGAAATGACCAAACGCCTGTCCCGTTCGGTCTTTGCCGGGTTTACCCCCGCCGCCGCCCGACAGCTCTTGACCCATTCATGGCCAGGTAATGTGCGCGAATTGCGTAACGCAGTTGAACGAAGCCTTTATCTCGCCGAGGATGACGAAAGCCCGCTTTCGCGCATTGTCCTTGATCCGTTTGCGGGCATCTGGAGCGAAACCGCAGGCAAAACCGAACCTGTCAATACCGAAACCCCGACCTCTCGAAACGATACCGGCATCGACTTCAAATCAGAAGTTGCAACCTTTGAAATTCGCCTTCTGGAAAAGGCACTGGCAGACAATACCAACAATCAGACCGAAGCTGCCAAACAGCTTGGCCTGAATTATCATCAGTTCCGCCGATTGCTCGACAAACACAATCTGCTTCCCGGAAAATAGACCCGGAACACAGGAATGTATCAGCCCCGTACCGCGCATTACTGCAAATCCGATCCTGTCAAACGCTGGAATCTGCCCGACAGGGTCTTTTTTGCCTGCGGTGCCTGTCACATTCTCGCACACGCATTTCTTGAACTGCACGCAACAAGCACGATGCAGCCACTCTGGCTCCGACCGTTTGAAGGCTATACCGGCAACCATATCATCGTCATATGGAACGAGTGGGCGTTTGACTATCATGGTTACAGCAAACGTACCGACCTGATCGCCCATTACTTCAAGCGGGCAAGGCAACGCTGGCCGGGATGGAATGCTGAACCAACCCTGCTGCCTCGCAACATTCTGATATCGGAGAAAAAATCAAAGGAAATCAAAGGCCTCTGGTTGCGCGAACCCGATCAGTTTCTTCACAACGCGCTGCCCCGTGCCGAACGCTATCTAGATCGATTTGGCCCACCACCCGGCACTTAATCGGCCAGTGATCGCGCGATCACCATGCGCTGGATATCGGATGTGCCCTCATAAATCTGGCAAACCCGGACATCACGATAGATGCGTTCGACCGGAAAGTCCTTCAGATAGCCGTATCCGCCATGAATCTGGATTGCCGCCGAACAGACTTCTTCGGCGATTTCGGATGCGAACATCTTGGCCATGCAGGCCTCGGTCAAACAGGGTTTGTGATCGTCGCGAAGTTCGGCAGCACGATGGACCAGCAAACGGGCCGCATCGATTTTCGTCGCCATATCGGCAAGGCGAAATGCCACCGCCTGATGTTCTATGATCTTTTTACCGAACGTCTCGCGTTCATTGGCGTAATCACGCGCAGCTTCAAATGCGGCACGCGCCATGCCGACAGACTGGGCAGCAATGCCGATGCGCCCACCTTCAAGGTTCGCGAGTGCGATTTTATAGCCTTGCCCCTCTTCACCCAGCATGTTTTCACCGGGCACCCGGCATTCGACAAAGGTGATCTGGCAGGTGTCCGATGCATTCTGGCCAAGCTTTTCCTCGACCCGCGAAACGACATAGCCCGGCGTATCGGTTGGCACGATGAAGGCCGAAATACCGCGTTTACCTGCTTCCGGGTCTGTAACGGCAAAGACAATCGCCACATCACCCTCACTGCCGGACGTGATGAATTGCTTGGAACCGTTGATAATCCAGTGATCGCCGTCGCGCACGGCACGTGTGCGCAATGCGCTGGCATCCGAGCCTGCCTGCGGCTCGGTCAGGCAAAATGCGCCGATCTTTTCGCCACGCGCCATCGGGACCAGATATTTTTCTTTCTGATCTTCGGTACCGAATTTCAGGATCGGCATACACCCGACCGAATTATGCACCGACATGATGGTGGAGGTTGCCCCATCGCCAGCAGCTATTTCTTCGAGTGCCAGCGCATAGGCGACGTGATCCATGCCCGCCCCGCCATATTCTTCGGGCACCAGCATGCCCAAAAAGCCAAGTTCTCCCAATCCGGCAATCGCTTCGGCCGGAAAGGTATGGTGGATGTCCCATTTTGCGGCATGAGGTTTGAGTTCATTTTCGGCGAACTCGCGCGCTGTATCGCGCACCATGATCTGATGTTCTTCCAACCGCATGGCGGTCACCCTCCCAATTGGGCGATGCACCGGCCATGCGATCAGAAGATCGTTTTCATCAGGCCGGGCCTATTCTTCGCCCTGAACAAATTTGTCCTGCTCGGCATCAAAACGCCACAGGATTCCTTCTTTCATGCCGTACCACCAGCCATGCAGCTTAAGGTCGCCGGCTTCGACACGTTCCTTGATGAACGGGAACGACATCAGGTTTTGCAGCGAGTTACGGATCGAATGACGCGATACCTTGTCGACATCCGGGCCATGTTCCAGACAGCATTTCGCAATGCTGACCCACTCGCCGATAAAGTCGCGATCCGGCACCTTGCCCGCTTCGCCGTGCTCGACCAGAGCCTCCATGCCACCGCACGCCGAATGGCCCAGAATGACGATGTCCCTGACCTTGAGATCACGCACCGCAAATTCGATCGCCGACGACGTCCCGTGGTAATTCTCATCGGGTTCATAGGGCGGAACAAGGTTTGCAACGTTCCGAATGACAAACATCTCGCCCGGTTCGGCATTGGTCAGGATGGCTGGATCAACGCGGGAATCAGAACAGGCAATCAGAAGAACTTCCGGGCGCTGGCCCATATTGACCAGGTCTTCGACGCGTTCCGGGCGCTGATCATAATACATCGCCTTAAAGCTCTTGAACCCGGCAAGCATCCGATCAACGGTTGGCTTTGACATCTCGCGAAGTCCCCTATTCTGTCATAACGCTGCCGACAAAATAGGACCAAATTGCCCAAGTTGATAGTCCCCATTCAAACCTTTTGAACCGTTCTAAACGCGCGATCTCCTTTGTTTCGCAGACAACCAAACCCTGACGTTTCTAGAAACGATCCGCGCGCAGCACCTGACAGTCACTGATCGTGACAACGCCGATATGACGATCCACCACCTCGAACGCGGCTTCAAGCATCCGGTCAAGCTTCTCCGGGCGAATAATGCAGATCACCTGAACCATGCCGCCGCCGCGCGACACGGTATCGTCGCGGCTCCAGCTGCCTGACCGCCCCGATCCACCAA
Organism: Thalassospira xiamenensis M-5 = DSM 17429; assembly: GCF_000300235.2. NCBI lineage: Bacteria > Pseudomonadati > Pseudomonadota > Alphaproteobacteria > Rhodospirillales > Thalassospiraceae > Thalassospira > Thalassospira xiamenensis. The sequence goes on from NZ_CP004388.1 coordinate 4,062,726, forward strand.
GCACAGGCAGCACGGAAAAGCCGGTAACCCCCGCCCCCTCAAGCGCCTGGCGCAGGCGGCTCTCCATAATGGCTTCGATAATGATCGCCACGCGTTTGGCATCATGCTTTTCCATGGGATTAACCTCCGTGAACGGCGCTGGCCATCGCAAGATAAAGCGGAATGCCAAGCGTCAGGTTGAAGGGGAACGTCACGCCAAGCGACAGCGTAAGATAGACCGACGGATTGGCCTCTGGCAGGGCGACACGCATGGCCGCAGGCACCGCGATATAACTTGCCGAGGCGGCCAGAACCATCAACAGCACTGTACCCCCCAGTGACAGGCCGATCAGCAACGCAAATACCAGACCAAGGCAGGAGCCGATCACCGGCATCATAACACCAAAGGCCAGTGGCCCCGCACGCAGCACGGCACGACCCTGTTTAAGCCCACGCCCCGCAACCAGTCCCATATCAAGCAGAAACAGGCAAAGAACCCCCTGGAAGGGTGAAACAATCAGCGCCTCGATCTTTGCCATGCCCTCAGCCCCGGTGATCCAGCCGATAAAGAAACTGCCGACAAGCAAAACGATGGAACCATTGAGCAGGATTTCACGGATCAGCGCACCATCCATCCGCCCCTTACCGCCCGATGACACAAGCAACAGGGCCGAAAAAATAGCCGGTGCCTCCATGGCCGCCGCGACAGCAACCATGTAACCCTCTGCCACGATGCCGGAACTTTGCAGGACCGAGGTCGCCGCAACAAACGTCACGATGGAGATCGAGCCATAATGCCCGGCAACGGCGGCGGCATCTGTCCGGCTGAGTTGCGATATCCACCGCAAAAGGCCAAAGGCGATAAAGGGCAGAACGAAGGACAGGATCACACCTGCCATCAGGGTCATACCCAAGGTCAGGTCGATCCCGTTATTTGAGACCGCAACCCCGCCCTTGAAGCCAATGGCAAACAGAAGATAAAGCGATATCCCTTTGGCCACGGCTTCGGGGATCGTCAGATCGGATCGCGCAAGGGCAGCCCCCACCCCCAGAACAAAGAAAAGAACGATGGGCGACAGAAGATTTTGCGCCGCCAGGCTCAACACATCTTGCATGGCTGTCCCTTGACTATGATACCTTGGTGTTGGTGTCGCGCAAGCAGTCTCGCCCCTGCGCCAAAACCGCAATTCCGATAGCAGGATCACGGTTTTCTGTCATCAGAAAGCCGAACCCTCCGATCACAGGGGCGTAACTTCGTTCACATAATTTACCAAAAACTTAAAGCAGCTCGATGGCGACCGCCGTGGCCTCACCGCCACCAATGCAAAGCGACGCCACGCCCTTGGTCCCGCCATGGGTTTTAAGCGCATGGATCAGGGTCACCAACAACCGCGCACCGGTGGCACCTATCGGATGGCCCAGCGCACAGGCACCGCCATGGACATTGACCTTGCCGTGATCAAGTTCCAGATCACGGATGGCGGCCATCGCCACCACGGCAAAGGCTTCGTTGATTTCCCACAGATCAACATCGTCCTTGGACCAGCCGGTTTTGCCCAGCACCTTTTTGATCGCATCAATCGGAGCCGTCGTGAACCAGCAAGGTTCTTGGGCGTGGGTAGACTGACCAACGATTTTGGCAAGCGGCTTAAGCCCGCGCTTTTCGGCTTCCGACGCGCGCATCATGACAAGAGCCGCCGCCCCATCGGAAATCGATGCCGAATGGGCCGCGGTTACTGTGCCGTCCTTGGCGAATGCCGGGCGCAGGGTCGGGATTTTTTCCGGCTTGGCCTTGGGCGGCTGTTCATCGGCATCAATGGTAACCTCGCCGTTACGGGTGGCATAGGTCACCGGGGCAATTTCATCAGCAAAATGGCCTGACTTGGCAGCATTCTGCGCACGAGTCAGCGACGTGATGGCATAGTCGTCCTGTGCTTTGCGGGTAAAGCCGTATTTTTCGGCTGTCGCCTCGGCAAAGGTCCCCATGGAACGGCCCTTGTCATAGGCATCTTCCAGCCCATCCAGCGCCATATGGTCATAAACCATGTCATGACCGTATTTGTGGCCCGACCGCATTTTCGGAAGCAGGAACGGCGCATTGGTCATGCTTTCCATCCCCCCCACAACCATGACATTGGCGCCACCGGCGACCAGCGTATCATGGGCAAACATCACGGCCTTCATGCCCGATCCGCACATCTTGTTGATCGTGGTTGCACCGGCAGAACGCGGGATACCCGCCTTCCATGCGGCCTGACGCGCCGGGGCCTGTCCCTGACCAGCGGGCAGAACGTTACCCATAATGACTTCGTCAACATCTTCGGCAGCAACACGGCCATGCTCAAGCGCGGCCCTGATGGCAACGCCGCCCAGTTCGGATGCGGTAACGGTTGCGAAATCCCCCTGCAGGCCGCCCATCGGGGTTCTGGCACAGGAAACGATAACGATGGGGTCTGAATTGCTCATGGATCTGATCCTGTATTCCAAATATGGGGATTAGGCGGTTTCGCCGAAAAGTTCACGGCCAATCAACATGCGGCGAATTTCGCTAGTGCCTGCGCCAATCTCGTAAAGCTTGGCATCGCGCAGCAAACGTCCCGTCGGGTATTCATTGATATAACCATTACCACCCAGCGTCTGAATGGCTTCAAGCGCCATCCAGGTCGCTTTTTCGGCAGCATAAAGGATCACTCCTGCCGCGTCCTTGCGTGATGTTTCACCACGATCACATGCCTTGGCGACCTCGTAAACATAGGCCCGGCAGGCATTCATTGTGGTGTACATATCGGCCATCTTGCCCTGCATCAGCTGGAATTCACCGATCGCCCTGCCGAATTGTTTGCGTTCATGAATATAGGGCACGACCACGTCCATGCAGGCCCGCATGATGCCGGTCGGTCCGGCGGCCAGAACGACACGCTCATAATCAAGGCCGCTCATCAAAACACGAACGCCGCCATTCAAATTCCCAAGGATATTTTCATCGGGTACTTCGCAATCCTGAAACACCAGTTCGCAGGTGTTTGACCCCCGCATCCCCAGTTTATCGAGCTTCTGCGCCGTCGAGAAACCCTTGAAACCCTTTTCGATAATAAATGCCGTAATACCCTTGGGCCCAGCATCGATATCGGTTTTAGCATAAACCACCAGCGTATCGGCATCCGGACCATTGGTGATCCACATCTTGTTGCCATTCAGGATGAAACGGTCACCTTTTTTTTCCGCCCGCAATTTCATCGACACCACATCGGAACCGGATCCCGGTTCGCTCATGGCAAGCGCACCGACATGTTCACCACTCATCAACTTTGGCAGGTACTTTGCCTTTTGCTCGGCATTGGCATTGCGTTTGATCTGATTGACACACAGGTTGGAATGCGCCCCGTAGGAAAGTGCAACCGATGCCGATGCACGGCTGATTTCTTCCATGGCAATCACATGTTCAAGATAGCCAAGACCGGTACCGCCATCTTCCTCGGGGACTGTCATACCCAGCAGACCAAGATCGCCAAATTTGCGCCACAGATCATTGGGGAATTCATTTTTTTCATCAATCTCGGCCGCGCGCGGCGCGATTTCTGCCTCGGCGAAGGATGAAACGGTTTCGCGGATCGCTTCTGCGGTCTCGCCGAGATCAAATTTCAATCCGGGAAAGTCGAAAAATGCCATTTTACTATTCCTGCCCTGGGTGTTTTGATTTTTTGATAAAAGTGAATAATCAAACCGATTATGCAGCGTTACTTAATAATTCCGGCGGCAGCTTCATGACCTTGAGCGTCTGAAGCGACGTCGCACACAGAACCGGCTCACTATTCCTCATACCAAAGACATCGATGCGGGTGACAATGATCGACCGACCGCGTGAAACCACCTCGCCAACCGCGCGCAACTGATCGCCCATGCCCGGCGCAACGATGTTAAGCTTGTATTCGATGGTCAGCATGCCCTGATCTTCGGCAACGAGGCTCCATCCAGCAAAGCCGCCCGCGATGTCGGCAAGCCCGGCGATCAGGCCGCCATGAAAATAGCCGTTATGCTGGATCAGATCCGCGCGTGACGGCACGACAATCTCGACCCGCCCCGGCTTCACATCAACGACCTCGGCCCCAATCGAAAGATTGTAGGGCTGCTGAGAAAACCGATGCCGGACTTCAGCATCATAGTTCGGATTTTGCGGCTCAAACTGTGCCATCTTGCGATCCTGTCCTGCCTGCAGTCATGCCGGGTCAATATATCGAGCACCGGACATCACGGGTTATGAAGCAAATCTGTTGTAGTTTACGTTAACGTAAACGTCAAATCAAAATCCGCATCACTATACCTATTTATGATCGCAAGAGGCAAAAGGCCGGTTTTCAACTTTATATCAACTCATCGGGGGTCAGTTTGTGCCGGTGCTCCAGCGGGCGATGCTGGCTTCGAGCATTTCATCCATCACGCCGTCGCCCACAAGCTTGAAAAGTGCCTGAGCAATACGGCCACGCATCGCGCCGGTATTGCAGGGCGACTTATGCGACATGGTCAGATACAGGCTTTCTTCGCTTACCGCGATGTCATAGCTGCGAATATCGTCAATCTTTTCCCGCGCAGCAAAAGCTTTGCCCGGGAACTCTTCGTAAATCAGATATTCTCCGCGATTACGATCCAGCATCATCAAACCTTGTTCAAGGCTTGGAACTTCCCGAATTGTCAGGTTTTGGGCTGCATAGCTGTCGAATTCCTGCCCGAAACTGTTGTTGATGACTGTAAGCCCCTCAAGCCCGCGCAGATCCGACCATTGGCGATAATTGATATCAATGTTGGCTTTGGTCCAGATGACCGTACGCGTCCCTTGGAATGCCGGATAAAAATAATCCATGTATTCAAGTCGCGGCACCGTAAAGAAGGCACCTGCGATCATATCGATGCCACCCTCACGCATGTGCTGCTGCACACGCCCCCAACTACCGGTATTGACGACTTCAATGTTAATGCCCGCGGCATCACCAACCCGCTGCAGGAATTCAGCAGCCGCACCAATAAGATGACCAGAACCATCGTCGGCTGGCCAAAGATAGGGTGGGTAATCCGGGTTTCCCGATGCAATCAAATGGTTGCAATCCCGCACGCCACCATTATCGACCGCAAAATTCTGTGAGGCGTCTTTGGCATGGGCAATGTTTGCTGCGATTAAACCAGCAACGCAAATGGACGCTAAATACCCTGTCCGGGTCATCAACTGCATATCCATCACTCTCCAACCGCATCACCAATCTCGCAGCGTCGATTATTTTATGAGTAATGTAAGGAGACTCACGAGCATATTCACCATCCGGTATGTGTTTTTTTCGCACATTACCACAATTACACACCAACCGTTGGATGATACTGTGTGACGTCCTAAAATCAAAAAAGCCCCCGCAAAGCGGAGGCTTCTTTTAAAATCTTCAGATTTCCCGGGACTTTCAGCAAAAGGCGGAAAGAGAAAGGCAAAATGACTTAGGCGGAACGGCGCTTCATGCCCTGGTTTCCACCACGGATTTCACCACGACCACCTTCGGCACGGCGCGGACGATCACTGAAATCACGACCGCGGGTATCACGATCTCGATTTTTGAAACCGCGTTCGCCACGTGGTTTGTCAGCAAAACGACGCTCACCATCACGTGCCGGTGCACCTTCGCCACGCGGGCGGAAGTTGGTGCCACGGTCCGTGCGCTCGGTACGATCAGAACGCTCTGCACGATCAGGGCGCTGGTCGGCAGCAGCGCGATCAAAGCGCGGCTTGCGGTCAAAACGGTCACCACCGCGGTCGTTACGATCCGAACGGGCCGGACGATCACCACCGCGATCACCACGCGGCTGATCTGACTGGCCAAAACGACGGCCGCCATCACGATCACCACCAAAAGCCCGACCGCCTTCGCGATCCCCTTCGAAACGGCGCGCACCATCACGGTCACCTTCGGCACGACGCGGGCCGCCGAATGAACGGGCACCATCACGGCCACCAGCAAATCCACCGCGACCACCACGGCCAGCATCGCGACCACCGTCACGACCACCGCCGAAACCACCACGACCACGACCGCCATCACGGCCACCGCCAAATCCGCCGCGACCACCACGAGCACCATCGCGACCGCCACCACCCGACGAACGGGCCGGAGGAGCCGAATGGAATTCATGATCTTCGTCGATCTCGACCTGCTGGCCGATCACGCGTTCGATGTTGCGCAGATGACGAACGTCACGCGGTTCGCAGAACGAAATCGCGATGCCTTCGGCACTGCCGCGACCGGTACGGCCAATGCGGTGCACATAGTTTTCCGGATCGGTCGGCAGGTCATAGTTGATGACATGCGTGATGCCCGGAACGTCAATCCCACGTGCTGCAACGTCAGTTGCAATCAGGACCGGGAACTGGCCATTACGGAAGTTACGCAGGATTTTCTGGCGAATACGCTGCTGCTTGTCACCATGGATGGCGTCGGTATCGACACCTTCATCGCGCAGTTGGAACGAAAGCTCGTCCGCATCGGCTTTGGTTTTGGTGAAAACCAGAACGCGTTCGCTTTCCTGACGTTTCAGCAACTGAACCAGAAGCGAGGTCTTGTCGTGACGTTTCACGAACATGCCGCGCTGGGTCACACGCTCGGTCACGCTGGACTGCGGCGCGGTTTCAACCTTAACCGGATTGTTCAGCAAACGGTCGGTCAGATGTTTGACAGCCGGCGGCATGGTTGCCGAGAACATCACCGTCTGGTGATCACGCGGCAGCACTTCGGCAACGGTCAGAACGTCTTCCGAGAAGCCCATATCGAGCATACGGTCGGCTTCGTCAAGAATGAAGACTTCGATGTCATCAAAACGAATGGTATTGCGTGACATGTGGTCAAGCAGACGACCCGGGGTCGCAACCAGAATGTCAACGCCACGGCGCAGTTCCTGAATCTGCGGGCCCATCGGCGAGCCACCGTAAACAACAGAAGAGAACAGGCGAATACCTTTTTTGAAATCACGCAGGCACTGACCGATCTGGTTTACCAGTTCACGCGTCGGCGCAAGAATAAGCGCGCGCGGCTGGCCCGGTGCCGGGCGTTTCGGGTTTTCGGCAAGGCGCTGCAACAGCGGCAGGCAGAAAGCAGCGGTTTTACCACCACCCGTCTGGGAAATACCCATCAGGTCACGACCCTCAAGCAAAGCCGGAATGGTTTTTGCCTGAATCTCGGTCGGTGCGGTGAAACCAGAAGCTTCAACGTTGCGCAGCAGGGGCTCGATAAGGTTGAGCCCTTCAAAATTAGTCATAAAGGAAAGTCCTTCAAAATCCGGTCGGCGCCATGTTCGCGCCATGATGTGCCTGCTCGACAGCAATAGCGACCGGTGCACGGCGATCAAGCCGCTGCTTCGGACCCTGCATGAGAGGCATATGATGAGGCCATGACGTCATCACGTCATCGCCGCCCTCGCCTTTTCACACAGTTCCTGACAGCTCAATCTGCCCTACAAGCGAAGGAATGAACGGGGTGATACATGCCCCCCGAAACAAAGTCAATCAATCCCTGCGCCGGGCAGCCATGCAAAAACGCATTCACCATTCCCATATGTAACGCGGAATTAATCTATGCATGTCTAATTTGTGTGCATTATCGGTCGCTTAAATAACGCGTAAGGGGAAGAAATATGCGTTTTCGGGTTGTTACGGGGATTTTTTCGATCCCGGCCATCTGCCTGCTGACACTTCTCGCGATTATCGCGACAGTCGCTTTGAATTATCAAAACAGCCTGCGTAACGGTAAGTTCGAACAGATCGAACATCTGACCGAGGGTGCGGTAACGATCGTTGATTCATATATTGCCAAGGTCAAAGCGGGCGATATGGATGAAAACGCCGCCAAGGCAGAAGTGCTTTCATTGCTCAATGCGTATCGCTTTGATGGGGAGAACTACATATACGCCACCGATTATAACCATTGCATGGTTCTCGATCCGCTCAGCCCCGAAGATGTCGGCAAATGCAACCCCGACAGCAAAGTGCGCCAGATGATCGTCAAAACCGCCAAGGCCGGTGGTGGCGTGATAACCTATGAAACCAAAAAACCAGGCATGGGCGATACATTGGTCGAAAAGGCCGCATATGTTCGTCCGATTCCGGGCTGGAACTGGGCATTGGGTGCGGGCGTCTATATGGATGACGTCGCCGCAGAATTTCAGTCTGTGATGCAACGTATCGCGATTATCTCTGTGATCGCGATCGTCATCGCCGGCGTGTTGTCCTGGTTCGTCGGCACCCGCATAACCAAAAGCATCGTCGGCCTGAACCGTTCGATCGCGACAATTGCCGAAGGCAATTATCAGGCACCAGTTGACACGGATTCCAACTTTACCGAAATCGGCGACATGGCATCTGGCGTTCTTGCCCTGCGTGACAAATCCGCGCAGGCCCAGCAGCTTGAAAAAGACGCCGCAATCCAGAAACAGAGAGCCGAAGAAGAACGACGCACCAATATCCGCAACATCGCCAAAAAACTCGAGAGCGAAGTTGGTGGTATTGCCGGTGCCGTTGACCAATCGGTTAAACGCAGCGGTGAACTTGCAGTCAATATGTCACACAACGCCGAAGGCATTCTTGATCAGAGCCAGCAGGTTGCATCTGCTGCCGGATCCGTCTCGCAGAATGTTGATGCGGTTGCCGCCGCGACCGAGGAACTTTCTTCCTCTATCACGGAAATCAACGTTCAGATTTCCCAGATGTCAAACACTGTAGAACGCGCAACGCATGAAAGCCAAAGCGCCTCTGACGATGTTGGCGGCCTGTCCGAAGCCGTTGATAAAATCAAGGAAATCGTCAGCCTGATTAACGACATCGCGGGCCAGACCAACCTCTTGGCCCTGAACGCAACCATCGAAGCCGCCCGTGCAGGTGATGCGGGCAAGGGCTTTGCGGTGGTCGCAAGCGAAGTCAAAAACCTTGCGACCCAGACCGGGCGGGCGACCGAGGAAATCGCGGCCCAGATCAACGGCATCGTCGAAGGCACCGAGCGTGCGGTTACGGGTATTTCGCGCGTGTCGGAAACCATTGATCAGGTCCGGTCTGCGTCAACCGCCATTGCGGCGGCAATTGAAGAACAGGGCGCAGCCACACAGGAAATCGCGGGCAATGCCAATCGCAGTGCGGATGGCGTGAAACAGATTTCGTATAGTGTCGATCAAACCATGAAGAACGCGCAAAGCACAACCACCCATGCGGGCGATCTGCGCAACGCGTCCGAAGAACTTTCGTCGCGGTCTTCGGAACTGACACAGATCATTCACCGCTTCTCGAACGATCTGATCAAGCAGGCTGAGAATTGATTGCTGCGAAGAAAATAGCCTCAACCAAAACGGATGAGGCTTAAGCAAAACGGGTCATTTCCTGCGAAATGGCCCGTTTTCTTTATCGAAAAGGATCTAAGCCGATCTATTCGGCGGGAAGATCATTTTCCCGACGGAAGGAATGAGACGGATAAACACCCAAAATCCGGACCTCGTGCGAGAAGAACTGAAGTTCTTCAAGCGCATGGCGAAGACCAAGCTGTTCTGGATGGGCTTCGACCTCGGCAAAGAACTGGGTTGCGGTGAAATGCCCCTCGACCATATAGCTTTCAAGCTTGGTCATGTTGATCCCATTGGTTGCAAAACCGCCAAGCGCCTTGTAAAGGGCCGCTGCAACGTTACGGACGCGGAAGACAAAGCTTGTCACTACCGGCGTGCCATCATTGGCGATATCAAGCGGCTCGCGCGCCAGAATGATGAAACGGGTCGTATTATGTGCCGCATCTTCGACCTCGGTGCGCAGCACATCAAGGCCATAAATCTCTGCTGCCAGAACCGGGGCAATCGCAGCAATGCTTTTATCGCCCAGATCGGCCACTTCCTTTGCGCAGCCTGCCGTATCTGGCCCGACAACGGTATTCACGCCAAGTTCCTGACGGATTTTACGGCACTGGCCCAGCGCGTGAACGTGGCTTCGGATTTCCTTGATATCCGAAATCCTGGCACCGGGAACTGCGACAAGCGCGTGGTTGATGCGCAGGAACGTCTCGCCAATGATATGCGCCCCAGAGTCAGGCAAAATGTGGTGAACATCCGCCACACGACCGGCCAGAGTGTTATCAATCGGGATCACTGCCAGATCGACATCACCATCGCGCAATGCACCAAATGCGCCCTCAAACGTCCGGCAAGGTACGGTCGTCGCACCCGGAAAGGCGCGCCGCGCTGCCTGATCGGAGTAGGCACCGTGCATTCCCTGAAAAGCGATACGTTGTTGGGCAGTCATCTGGTTGTTTCCTGATATCTAATATGATTTCCATGTTGCATCCTGCGGCTTTACCGCCAGACAAGACATAGAAAAGCCTAATTACGCGCCCAGCACAAGTCGTGCGCGTTCAAGGTCTTCCGGGGTGTCGACGCCAAGCGGCACGCCGTTCACAAGTGCAACCGCGATCACCATGCCGTTTTCAAGTGCGCGCAGCTGCTCAAGCTTTTCACGCTTTTCAAGTTCGGCCGGTGGAAGACTTACAAACCGGTCAAGTGCTGCCCGGCGATAGGTATAAAGACCGATATGATGGTAAAGCGGCCCGTCGCCATACGGGGCCGTTGCCCGCGTGAAGTAAAGCGCACGCGCCACACGATCAGCACCAAAGGCCGCTACCGCCTTCACCACATTGGGATTTGTACGTTCTTCTTGCCGCGTGATTTCAGCCGCCAGAGTCGCGATGTCGACATTCGGATCGACAAGCGGCTCAAAAACCGCACGAATATCGGCTGCATCAATCGTCGGAAGATCACCCTGAACATTGACCACGGCGTCGTATTTTCCATCCGGGTCAAAGCTTTGCAACGCCTGATGCACCCGATCCGATCCGCTTGGCAAATCCGGATCGGTCAAAACGGCAATACCACCAGCCGCCGTTACCGCGTCGGCAATTTCCTTTTCGGCGCACGCGACGATAACCGGGCCGATTCCGGCCTCGGTTGCCCGGCGCCAAACATGAACAATCATCGGTTCGCCGTGAATATCAGCCAACGGCTTGTTAGGTAGGCGTGTCGATGCCATACGGGCAGGAATAACGACAACGGGGTTGCGCGGCGTAGTCATGTAGGCCTCCGGTCTGGCTTGATCCTGCTTTGATCTCGCGCAAAGCGCGCGTCTGATCACCTATGCAAGAAGCAATGTCGTGAATCGGCGGGACAATAGCCGGTTTTGGGGATTCTGCGAAAGACGGAATTGAATATGACGAAGGTATATCTCGTCTGTTTTCGCCTTTATGTTTAAGAAAGGTTGATGCAAATCTCTGAAACGTATAGTTTCCCTCCGACCGGTCTGACCTGCTGTCGCATGCGCGTTCTTGTGATCTTTAAGAGCGTTTTGGGGGCGCATGGGTCAGCTGTTAAAAAAGAAACCTGAGAGTGATTAGGCTGTAGGGATCCCGTCATGAAAACGATGGAAATCAACAAGATCGTCGCCGGTGTTATCTGTGCTGTGCTTTTGGTTATAGTTGTTGGCAAGATCGGAAGTGCTCTTGTGCACCCCGAAGAACTGGAAACGCCCGTTTACCCGTTCTCCGAGGATCTGATGGCTGGTGCCAACGCACCGGCTGCCGCACCGGCAGAGCCGGCTGGACCAGAACCGATTTTTGCATTGCTGGCATCAGCTGACCTTGCCGAAGGCGAGAAAGTCTTCAAAAAATGCGCATCCTGCCACGACACCGAGAATGGCGGCCCGAACAAAACCGGCCCGAACCTTTATGGCATCGTCGGTAACAAGTTCGCCCACAAGGATGACTTCGCCTATTCCGACGCCATGGCAAACCATGGCGGAACCTGGGGCTGGGAAGAACTGAACCACTTCCTGTACAAGCCGCGTGATTATGTCGAAGGCACGAAAATGAGCTTCGGGGGTCTGAAAAAGGCCGAAGATCGCGCTGCTGTCATCGCATGGCTTAACAGCAAGTCGGACAATCCGCTGCCTTATCCTGATCCGGCAGAAGCCACCGCAGCTGAAGGCACCGACGCCGCAGCAGATGCAGCCGCAGATACCCCGGCCGAGGCCGCGGAATCCAACGATGCCCCTGCTGAAGAAGCACCTGCCGCTGACGCCCCGGCAGAGCCCGCAGCAGAGGGTGAAGCACCCGCCCAATAAACGGGTGGGAAATTCACCGGATAATCGATTGATTTTTTACAGGGGACAGGTAACTGTCCCCTGTTTTCGTTTGCCACTAATCGTTTCAAAACAGGGAATGCGTTTTAATGGAAAATCTCGACCACTTTCTGGAGATCGCCCACAAACTGGCCGATACCGCCCGTCCGGTCGTGCACCAGTATTACCGCACCCCTGTTGCCGTGGACGTCAAGGCCGATGCAAGCCCGGTGACCATTGCCGACCGCGAAGTTGAAACCGCGATGCGGGCAATCCTGATTGCGGAACTTCCCGATCACGGAATTCTTGGCGAAGAACATGGCCGCCACAATATTGATGCCGATTTTGTCTGGGTCCTTGATCCGATTGACGGCACCAAGTCATTCATCGCGGGCAAACCAAGCTTTGCGACACTGATCGCCCTTTGCCACAAAGGCGTTCCCGTTATTGGCATTATTGATCAGGCCATCACCAATGAACGCTGGGTTGGTGTTATGGGTCGCGCCAGCACAATGAATGGTGACGAAATCAACGCCCGCGAATGCGAAACGCTTGATGCTGCCACCTTCTTTACCACGGCACCGGAACTGTTCCGCACCGATGCCTCGGCGCGCGCCTATAAGGCAGTTTCGAACAAATGTCGACAGCCGATGTATGGCGTTGATGCCTATGCCTATGGGTTGGTTGCGCTTGGCTTTGCCGATACCGTGGTTGAATGTGGTTTGCAGGCCTATGATTTTTGTGCCCTTGTCCCGGTCGTCGAAGGTGCCGGTGGCGTTATGACCGATTGGCAGGGCAAGCCGCTGACGATTTTCAGTGACGGTTCCGTCATCGCGAGTGGCGACGCCCGATGCCATCAGGACGTTCTTTCGACCATCCGGGCAGCAACGGTCTGATCTCTGCGCCCGCTTTCCGTTAGGCCGCATCATGTTCGAATGGGTCATCATCCTGTTTCTGGGAACCGGACTGCTTTACGGCCTGCAATCACGCAGGCTGCAACGGCGTAACATATCCTCGCCGATGATGATGGTTATAACCGGTGCGTTGATCGCATTGCCATTGGGCATATGGCACGAAGCACCCCTTGCCCCGTTCGCTGATCGCATCCATTTCGCCACCGGGTTTTCCGAAATGACGCTGGCGATCATTCTGTTTCTTGATTCCGCTGTCCTTGACTATCGCAAGGAAAAACATGCCATACGGCTTGCCAACCGGTTGCTCCTGATTGGGTTGCCGTTGACCATCGGTGTGACATGGGCTTTCATCATTGGCCTTCACCCTTCCATCGGGATTCTTCCGGCACTGATCCTTGCACTGATTGTAAGCCCGACCGATGCGGCCCTTGGCCGACCGGTATTGGAAAACAAATCGGTTCCCGATCCGATCAGACAGGGGATCAATATCGAAAGCGGTCTGAATGACGGGCTGGTTTTACCAATATTCACAGCCGTTGTATTGCTCGAAGCCGATATTGTCGGTGAAGGCAGCAACAACTGGCTGACCGAGGCGATCATCGAAATTTCCGTCGGGGCCGGGGTCGGGCTTCTGGCTGGCTATGTCATCGGCCAGATCGTCAATCACGCGGTTACCACCAACACCATCCTTGACCGGTTCGAACGCTTGCTTGGCGTGCTTTCAGCACTTTTCATCTTCTTCCTGTCTGAGAAGCTCGGAGGGAACGGCTTTGTCGCGGCCTTCGCTGGTGGTCTTGCATTGAACATATTCTCCGAAAAGGTCCGCGAAACTATCGAAAGTTTTGGCGAAGCAGAATCAGAACTACTTACCATGCTGACCTTCTTCATTTTCGGTCTGGTGGTTATCCCGGCTGTGTATCAGCTTTGGACATGGGAGATGCTGATCTTCTCGATTGTCAGCCTCGCGATCCTGCGCCCGCTTTGCGTCTGGATTTGCATGATCGGCAGCCCCTACAGTCTGGCGGAAAAACTCTATGTCGGCTGGTTTGGCCCACGCGGCATCGCGTCGGTTATTTACCTGCTGATCATGATCACCATGATCGATCCAAAGGGCTATGAATCCCTGATTGCTGCCGCCGTCATGATCGTCGCCATCAGCGTAACCGCACATGGTCTGTCGGCTGCCCCGCTTTCAAATATGCTGGTGCGTCACCTTGCAAAAAAAGGCGCCCGGTCCTGAGGATATCCCAGCCGGGCGCAAGTCTTGGTTTGCAGTAAGAGAGCTCTGGATGGAGTGCAAAATCCAGAGGGCCCGGCTACCAATCCGGACCAAGGACCTTTGCGCCTGAATGCAAAGGCCCGGCATCGTCATCCTTCCCAACCGGTTGGGAACGAAGGGTGACGAATTCGATTATGAACGCTCGGTCAGCGCCAACCGGACACCCAACGCGATAAACATCCCGCCAAGTGAACGTTGCAGCCAGATACCGAGCGACCCGTTAGCCCGAAGGCGGGTTGCGGCAAATCCGATGGCAAACACCACGACCGTCTCGACACAAAAACCGATGACATTCACCAGGGTACCAAGCACCAGAAACTGGATCGCACCATCCCCCGCCGCCGGGTTAACAAACTGGGGCAGAAACGCCATAAAGAAAATCGCGACCTTAGGATTAAGGACATCGATCATCGCGCCCTGACGCCATGCGTGGAACGCTGTCATGGTGGGTATCGGAGGCCGCTTTACCGCAGATATTTCAGATGACACATCATCCAGACCACGCTTGGCAAAACTGCTGCGCAAGGCACCAATCCCCAGCCACACCAGATATGCCACACCAATCCATTTCACCACCGAGAATGCCAATGTCGATGTGGCCAGAATGGCCGAAAGCCCAAGGGCTGCGGCAACCACATGGACAAACGCACCGGAACAAACGCCAAGACTGGAAAACACCCCGATCTTGCGACCATGGATCGCGGTCTGGGCACTGATATAAGCCAGATCCGGCCCGGGCGAGATATTGAGCAACAGGGCGGCAATCAGAAACGGCGTATATTGGATCAGAAGATCGGCCATCACGCATCGACCTCCAGGCAATAGTAAACCAGATCCATTGAAAGTGACTTGGCACCGGCCTCGATCAGCATGGAATGAAGCTGCCCGCGATGATGTGTTTGGTGGTTGAACATATGCGCCAAGACAATCTCGCGCGGCAGTGTATATGCCCCGGCCAGCATCGATTGATAGGACAGATCACTTGCCAATGTGTCCGCGTCAAGTTGTTCGGTAAAGGCGATGATTTTGGCATCCTGTGCCTCACGCGCGGTTCGGAATTCTGAAAATCCGGCGTACAGCACGGCATCAAGCGCCAGACGTTCAGGCACCCCGACCAGACGCCCCAACCACAGACGATCCGCCACCAAAAGATGGTTCAGTGTCTTGATGATCGACGGGAAAAAAGCAGCCCGCGGGGCGGTAAGTTCGCCCGCTTCAAGACCCGCACATGCGTCCAGAATATGCTGGTTCGCCCACGCATTATAATTGGCCATGCGTTGAAAGTAGGCAACTCCGTTCATAATATTTCATCCATCTTGATTCCGCCTCCCCCCGTCACTTCAAAAGCTTTATCCGGCCTTTGCGTCACAGGGGCTTGTCGTCTGGTTAGCACCACCTGTCGCATCTGCTGTTGTGTTCATGGCAAGGACGGGCGGTTTGGGCATCCGTTTGGTCAGGATCACGATATTACCCAGCAAAGTCAGGCCAACGCCTAGAACGATATTGCTGTCCCAGACAAATCCTTCAAACCAGGTCGACAGTAATAGCGCTACTACCGGAAACATGACGGAACTGTATGCCGCGCGGTCCGGGCCGATCTTGCCCAGAAGTGTCAGATAGGAGCCAAACGCCAGAACCGAGCCAAACAGGGAAAGGTAACTCAGTGCGGTAATAAAAGACGGACTGGTGTCAAAGGTAAACGGAATACCGGTAACAAGGATGTATCCGATCAACAGGATAGAGCCATACATCATGCCATAAGCATTCGCCTGAAGGACCGGAATGCCGCGCGCCTGATTGCGTGCCGATGCCATATTGCCAAGCGACGCGATATAGCTGCCCGCAAGCGAAACCAGCAACCCAACGCTACCACCTGCTGCCAGATCAAACGTTGCAAGATCGCGCGCAAACACCAGCGAAATCCCGCCAAGCCCGATTGCCGCCCCGATCAATGTCCGGGTTTCCGGACGCCGTTTGAAAAAGATCGCACCATTAATCATGTTCATGATCACGATGGTCGAAAACACTACCGCCAGAAGACCCGACGTCAAATGCGCACTTGCGATGTAAATCAGTACGTAATTCAGCGAAAACAGGCATATGCCAAGGGCCGCCATAAACACATGATCACGCAGGGAATAGCGCATAGGCAAACGGCGGATAACACACCATGCCATCAAAATTACTGCCGCCAGGACAAAACGATAGGCAACAGCCAGTTCCGGCCCGACCGAAAGCTGATACTGGATTGCGATCCAGGTGCTTCCCCAGATCAGAACAACAACACTATATAATCCAAGCGGGCCCATGACGGCACTCCAACGAAATCAATCGTTGGTATTTAGGGCAGTTTTTGCCAAACAGACAAACCAGCAAAACTCATCTATCCATTAGACATACTAATGGACTTTCTGTGCCATCGCTAAGATTTATCGCTTTTACCCGATTCTGCCCGCACCGGCCCGATATCATCATTTTCGCCATCATTTGCGGCATCGTCGACAACCGACATGTCATCTCCGGGTTCTTTGACGTCATCGGTATCGAGAACATCATCACCACGCTTCTTGCGCATTTTTTCGCGCAGGCGACGACGCTGCCATTCCTTCCAGATTGCCAGCAATTCTGTGCGCGAATGGAACATCGGCAGATGGCGTTTGGGCTTGACCGGTTTCTGTTCGACCGCCATGCCAACTTCGACAATCTCGTGCATATCATCGATCCGACGAACAATCAGTTCGACCATGCCATAGGCAACCCGGTCCCCGGGTTCGATATCGCCCGAAAGGTTGCGTTCAAGGATTTCGGCAACGGTCGCCTCTTCGTCCGCGTCCCCAACCACAAAGCCATACAAACGGCCAAGATCAGCAATACGGGTATCGGGTGGGAAACTGAAATCACCAAACAGGTCGACGTCATTTGCGCCCTCAGCCGGACCGGCGAACAACTGATCAAGCAGTTCGACATGGCGCGGTGGGGTAATGATATAAACCTGATCACCGCCTTCGATGCGCCCGGCACTGTGTGGGCGTAACGATTTGCCATCGCGCAAAATCAGGCTCGGCCGTGCCCAGCGCGGAATGCGTTGCCCGGTTGCCACCGCACTTTCGCTGTGAACGCGATAAACGACAATTTCCTGATTGGCGTTGCCCGGCAGTTCAAGGTCGATACGATCGACCGGCCCGTGTCGCGGCGGAATCATAATGCCCAGCCAGCGCGCCATCAGCCGGATTGTCCACCCCTGCAACAGCAGCGACGTGATCACAACAATAAAGGCCGTGTTGAAAAGAAGCTGGCCATATTCAACACCTTCCACCATCGGCACGATCGCAAGCAGGATGGAAACCGCCCCGCGCAAACCAACCCATGAAATAAAGGCGGTATCATTGCGTGAGAAGTTGAAGAACATCAGGCAAAGCCATACCGCAACCGGGCGGGCGACAAACACCAGTACAAGCGCCAGAATAACCCCGGGAATGATCACATCACCAAACTGTGACGGTGTTGCAAGCAACCCCATGGTGACAAACATCACGATCTGCGCCAGCCAGGTGGTTACGTGCTGGAACCGGCGCACCCCGACACTCATGCGCATCTGACTGTTGCCAGCATAAAGACCGGCGACATAAACTGCCAAAAAGCCGCTGCCACCAACGATACTGGTTGCGCCAAAAAGGCTAAGCGCGCAGGCAAGCGTTACAATCGGAACAAGTGCGGGTTCAAGCTTGACCCGGTTGATCATCTGGACGATGGCCATGCCACCCAGAAGACCCAAAACAGCCCCAAGTCCGATTTGCAGAACAAACCGTTCAAGCAGTTCCAGCGCCAGATTATCCCCGCCGCCCTGCATGATCAGTTCGACCAGCGAAATGGTCAGAAACACCGCCATGGGATCGTTCGAACCGGACTCGACTTCAAGTGTGCTGCGCGTACGGTCGCGCAAATTTATCCCGCCCACCCGCAAAAGGAAAAACACCGCCGCCGCATCCGTCGAACTGACAATCGCCCCGAACAACAAGGCCACCAGCCATGGCACATCAAGCACAAGCCAGGTGACCCCGCCAACGACAAACGTGGTCAACATGACCCCGACCGTCGCCAGTACGAGCGAGGGTGCGGCTGCAATCTTCAAGGTTCGAAGCTGGGTTTCAAATCCGCTATCAAACAGGATCATCGCAAGCGCAATGGACCCGATAAAATAAGCCAGCGGCGCATTATCGAAATTGATGCCGCCAATCCCGTCCTCGCCAGCACCAAGGCCGACAAACAGGAAAACAAGCAACAAGGGTGCACCAACCCGGAAACTGATCAGACTGGTAAAGACCGCAACAACGACCAGAACCGATGCAATCAGGATCACCAGATTCATCGATTCGATCATATTCGCGTCTCCATCCTGTTTGTCATTATCGTGAGACAGGTCAAAAAACCCGTCAGGTTCCTGTCAAATATTTTCCAAGACAGGAAAGTTTGAAATGCGTTACGGCAACACATCTTGCAATGATGTGCTTAAAGCGCCCAAAGGCGGCATTCTTGCGGCAGGATTACCCGATATTTGGTCAAATATCAGGCAAATGAAATCAATTCTCTCCACCGGTTATAATTCAGCACACCCAATCATTTATCGCCATCAAGCATTGCCGGAACAAAGCCGGTTTCTTTGGCTGTAGACAGGGCAATTTCCGGAATAACCTCGACCACGCCGGGGACTTCCTTGATCGTATCCGTCACAAAGCTTTCAAGATGAGAAGTATCGCGCAGGCGCAATTTCAACAGAAAATCAAATCGGCCGGTCATGTGATGACATTCAAGAACCTCGTCTGCCTTGATCAGCGACTTGACCAGTTTCTTGTTTCCCTTGGCCGGGTCGGTGCGCAACCAGACCATTGCGGTAAGTGCGCGACCAATCGCATTGCCGTCAACTTCGACGCGGTAAGCCTTGATAACCCCCTGTTCGCGCAATTTGCGCACACGGTCATTCACCGCCGAAACAGAAAGGCCGACCTTCGTCCCCAGCGCCGAATAAGACAAAGACGCGTCATCCTGCAAAATGTCGATCAACTTGCGATCAATGGCATCCATAAAACATCCCCCTGAAGAATTTTTATCAATATCAGACGATCTTACACGAAAACTGTGTAGGCATGAAACTTTCGGGTCGCCATCAACAAATGGTAGGACTATTTCGCTGATCAAGGCTGGATTTTTTATAAAATCAGTCTTATTCGTTGATGATCATGCATCTTTTTCGTGTTTCTCCGGATGACGATGCGCTTCGCGGCGCCCTTTTAATGACCGGTGCTGCAATCCTTTTTGCGGCGATGGCGGTGCTTATCCGCTACATCACACGCGAAGTTCATCCCTTCGAAGCAGCCTTTTTCCGTAATCTGTTCGGGTTGATCCCAATGATCCCCTGGATGCTGCGCGACCGGTTGGTTGGTCTGCGTACGCTGAAACTGAAATTGCATTTCATCAGGGCGGTCATCGGACTGGCCGGAATGCTATGCCTGTTTTCGGCACTTGCCATTGCCCCGGCGGCACAGGTGATTGCAATCAATTTCACGGTCCCGATCCTGACCACCATCCTTGCTGCCCTGATCCTTCATGAAACCGTCAGGGCGCGCCGCTGGACGGCTGTGGCACTCGGCTTTATTGGCGCAATGATCATTGTGCGTCCGATTGGACAAACGCTTGAAACCGGTGCGATCCTTGCCCTTCTGGCAACCCTGTTTACTGCCTTTGCCGTAACAACGGTCAAGATGCTCTCGCGCAGTGAAAGTGCGAACGCCATCGTCACATGGATGGGCATGATCATGACGCCCCTGTCACTGATCCCGGCCCTTTTCTTTTGGCAAAATCCGACATGGGAACAGCTTGGGGTACTTCTTGCAATCGCCGTTCTGGCGACTGCGGGACAACAGCTTTTTGTGCGCGCCAATCGCACGGCCGACCAATCCTATGTCATGGCCTTCGATTTCCTGCGTCTGCCATTTGTCGCGGCCCTTGCCTTTATCATGTTTGGTGAAACCGTCGATTTCTGGACCTGGGCCGGGGCGTCGCTGATCATTGGCTCAACCCTTTATATCGCGCGCCGCGAAGCTGTTCTGGCCAGAAAGGAAAAACGCCGCCGCCGTATGCCGACAACGGCAGCCGCGGATTCTCAGGCGATCCCGGTCACCAAGGCGAAAACCATCAACCCGCCCGAAGATCCGGAAGGCACCCCCGAAAGAAAAACAGGAAACAAAACAGGCCGCATTGATGCGTAAGTGGTTCAACAGCCTGCCCCCCTATCTTCAGGCATCTGTTTTCGCCGTGATTGCATCGCTTATGGCCGCCCTGTTTTCGGTGATTGTCCGCATAGCAACCCGTGAAATCGATCCGCTGCAGGCTGTTTTCTTTCGCAACTTATTTGGGCTTCTTTTCATCGCTCCCATCGCGCTCCGGTCCGGTTTTGCACAGATGAAAACCCAGCGGATGCCGCTGTTTCTGTTGCGCGCTTTGCTGTCGATGGGGGCCATGAGCTTCTGGTTCTCCGCCATTGCCTATATGCCGCTGGCCGAAGCAACGACGCTGAACTTCACCGTCCCGCTGTTTGGTACCGTCCTTGCCGCGATATTTCTGGGTGAAGCGGTTCGAAAATACCGCGTAGCCGCCCTTCTGGCAGGCTTTATCGGTGTCGTCATCATTATCCGCCCCGGCAGCGAAACCATGCAACTGGCAAGCCTTCTGCCAATTGCCGCCGCCCTTTGCATGGCCAGCGCAGGGTTGACGATCAAGTCGCTGTCCAGAACTGAAAACAGTACAACCATCGTGCTTTACATGATGCTGTTGACCACGCCACTGACATTCATCCCCGCGCTCCTCGTCTGGCAGACACCAAGCCTGCAGGCGCTTGGTTTGATGGCACTGGGTGCGTTTATCGCCAACATCACCCAGATCTGTAACACCAATGCTTTTCGAATATACGATTACAGTTTCGTCGTCGGCTTCAACTATCTGCGCCTGCCCTTTGTTGTCGCCATCGCCTTGGTCATGTTCGGTGAGGTCCCTGAAATCTGGCTGTTGCCCGGTGCGGGTTTGATCATCGGCTCCGCACTGTTCATTGCACGGCGCGAAGCCAAACTCGCCAAAGAAGCAAGGCGGATCAATCGCGGCCCGTCAGCCGCGGCGATTGACCTTGAACCGCCCCCGTCACGCGATAATCGACAAAATATTAATGGGTCAGAGCGCAGATGAAAAACTGGTTCAAAAACCAACCTGCCACGATACAGGCCAGTTTTTATGCCCTATCGGCAGCGATTCTTGCAGCCTGCTTCACACTGACAATTCGCTTTGCCACCGAGGAACTCCACCCCTATCAGGCTGTATTCCTGCGATTTCTGTTCGGACTGCTGATGATCGCACCAGTAGTTATGCGCGGTGGATTCGCCCCCTTACGCACCAAACGCCTACCGCTTCTTGGATTGCGCGGTATTCTGTCGGCATCGGAAATGTGTTTGTGGTTCTTGGCGGTGCTTTATCTGCCACTGGCCGAGGCCACGACACTTAACTTTACCGTCCCGTTATTTGGCACCATTCTGGCCGCGCTGATCCTGCGCGAAACCATCCGCATTCACCGTTGGCTTGCCGTTTTTGTCGGATTTATTGGTGTTGGGTTGATCATTCAGCCCGGAACGGCCGCCATGCAACCGGCAAGCCTTCTGCCAATTGCCGCAGCCATCTGCATGGCGAGTGCCGGGCTCATCACCAAGCGACTGGTTGCCACCGAAAGCACCACCGCCCTTCTGTTTTACCTGATGCTGATTACAACGCCAGTTTCCTTAATTCCGGCCCTGTTTGTCTGGCAAACGCCAAGCTGGCATGTGCTTGGCCTGATGGTGCTGGCGGCCGCGATGATGAACGTCATGCAGGTTTGCAATGTCAAAGCTCTGCAACTTGCCGATTACAGCTTCTTTGTCGGATTTTCCTATTTGCGCCTGCCGATCATCGCCATTCTGGCCCTGATCCTGTTTGGCGAAGTCCCCGACATCTGGATATTTCCCGGTGGCGCCCTGATTATCGCAGCGGCAGTCTATGTTGCCTTGCGTGAACGCAAAATTGCCTGAACAGCAAACCTGAACAGTTCGAAAACCACCCGGCCAGCCGGGACCACACCCACACCGCAACATCCAAACGCTTCCCCTTGAACTCAGACGGTCAAATGCCCTTGCCCGATAAACAAATAATTTGGTATAGAATTACCTATTATTTGTTTATCGGGATCAAAACAGGGAATTTCATGTCATGCAGGTCAAGGGATCCATTGCCATTGTCACCGGGGCCGCATCGGGCCTGGGCGCCGCCACCGCGCGCGTGCTTGCAGCCGCCGGGGCAAAGATTGCGGCCTTTGATCTGAATGAAGCAGGCGCCAAAACAACAGCAGTCGAACTTGACGGCATCGGTTACGAGGTTGATGTATCAAACGCCAAAAGCGTCGAAGACGCGATTTCCGACGTTATCAAGACCCAAGGCATTCCATCCATTTTGGTCAATTGCGCAGGCATCCTGCAAGGCGAACGCATTGTTGGTCGCGAAGGCCCGGCAGATCTTGATGCATTTGCGCGCGTGATCAATGTTAATCTGATCGGGACATTCAACATGATGCGCGTTGCCGCAACCGCCATGAGCCGCAATGAACCGACCAAAGGTGGTGAACGCGGGGTTATCGTCAATACCGCATCCATCGCCGCCTACGAAGGTCAGATCGGACAGGCCGCTTATTCGGCATCCAAGGGCGGCGTTGCCGCGATGACCTTGCCAGCAGCGCGCGAACTGGCCCGGCACGGCATCCGTGTCGTTTCGATTGCTCCGGGCATGTTTGGCACGCCCATGGTTACCGCCCTGCCCGACGACATGCAGCAGGCACTTGCGGCCAACATTCCCTTCCCCAAGCGCCTTGGCGATCCGGCGGAATATGGCCGATTGGCCCTACATATATGTGAAAATGAAATGATTAATGGCGAAACGATCCGCATCGATGGCGCGATAAGGCTGGAGCCCAAATAAGCCAGCCCCCCAAACGGGAACCGCTGCCACGAAAAACGCCCTGCCAGTCCCGCAATGGCAGGGCGTTTATTTTCCAGCTTTGATCAAGGATCAGCCCCTACCGTCCGACACGGCACCTAGTGGGCGATAACCGTTTCGGCAAAAGTCGCCAGATCGATGTCTTTTTGCGTAACACCACCCGCGTCGTGAGTTGTCAGCGTGACCCCCACCTTGTTATAAACATTGAACCATTCCGGGTGGTGATCCATCTTTTCGGCCTGTATCGCGATGCGCGTCATGAAACCAAATGCCGAATTGAAATCACCGAACATGTAAACCTTGCCGATTGATAACCCGTCTTCTGCCAGTTTCCAGCCATCGAGTTTAACAAGCGCAGCTTCGATGGCGGTTTTGTCCAGTTTGCTCATTGTGACCTCCTGCTTTTTGCTTGATCCCATTTGACCATGACATCGGAAACTTGCCAAATATTGAACGGCGCAAAGCAGTCCTTATTTCAAAAGGCAATGCACACGTTCACGCAACACCGGTAAAAGGTCACTTTCAAACCACGGGTTCTTTTTGATCCAACCGGTATTGCGCCAGCTTGGATGCGGCATCGGCAGTAACCCGTCTGGCAAATACTCGGCAAATAGATGTACCGTTTCGGTCATGCTTTTTGCCCGGCGCGGGCCAAGATAACGTTCCTGCGCATACTGCCCGATCAGAAGTGTTAATCCAACATCGGGCAAATGTTTTAGCAATGCATCATGCCATGTCGGTGCACATTCGGGGCGCGGTGGCAAATCACCACCACGTTCAAACCGGCCGGGATAACAAAATCCCATCGGCATGATGGCAAGCTTGCCCGGATCATAGAAATCCTCAACCGGCATTTGCAGCCAATCGCGCAACCGGTCCCCCGATGCATCATTCCAAGGCAGCCCGGTTTCATGCACCTTCGTCCCCGGTGCCTGCCCGATCACAAGGATTCTGGCACCCGCCGCCATCCGCACGACAGGTCTGGGGCCCAGGGGCAATGCACTTTCGCATATCCGACAGGCCCGGACATTGACCAAAAGATCGTCAAGTGCGGGGTCACCACCTGGCGGATCGATTTCGGGAAGCCTGCCGGTTAATCCGGCCATTGCATGCTCCTGTTTTGAGGTATCGAACTATGCGTCGGGAAGTTCGCCACCGGCAACAACCCATTCCTCGGCCATGGCGTCGCGATACCATTCCACCATTTCAGGCAATCCAAGAATGGTTTCCATATAGGCATTACCGATGGGATCAAGCGACACGTCATAAGTTTTGAACCGGGTCACCACCGGCGCAAACATCGCGTCTGCAATCGAAAAATGCCCAAAAAGGAAGTCTCCCCCCTGACCAAACTGCGTGCGGCATTTTTTGAAAATCTCGCAGATGCGCGCGATTTCTTTTTCGACGATCTCGCTTCGGCCACGCCCGGGCAATGTTTTGCGTAAGTTCATCGGCATGTTGCTGCGGATCGCACCAAACCCGCCATGCATTTCAAGCGAGACAGACCGCGCAATCGCCCTCACATCAAGATCAAGTGGCCACAACATCGCATCAGGTCGACTGTCGGCAAAATATTCCAGAATACTCAACGCTTCCCAGATGGTTTTCCGGCCATCAAAAAGTGCGGGGACCTTTTTGCTCGGCGAGACGACTTCGGCCTTGGCATGCCATTCTTCGGTATAAAGCGGGATCAGCTTTTCCTCGAAATCAATCCCCGCCACACGCAGGCCCAGCCACGCGCGAAGCGACCACGAAGAATAGTTTTTGTTACCAATATACAGAATGGGGCGCGTTTCCATAGGAAGGTATCCTTCATTCAAACCAAAAGGGGCGGCCAACACACTATCGGGCTATTCAAAACCCGGTTCAAGGCCGTTCAGTCACCGGGCAGTGTTCGAATTTGGCGATCAGTAAAATGATCCTTCAAGGTCTGCCAATCAATGTCGCGGTCACCCAGCACATCCCGAATTATATTTCCGGATGCGGGGTTTTCTTTTGGGCGATTGCCGATTGACGGTGGCATCCGTAAGATCGAAGTCATATCTCGCAATAACAGGCCTAAACAGACTGCCTGCTCAAGAGCCCCACCAATCTCGCCAACACGTCACCACAAGGGAAGTATCAAATTGTTCGATCACATTATCTCGTCTGAAAAGCCCTCCAACCCGGTCCGCATCACGGCAGTTCGAGAATCCGATTTCAAAAAATGGCTCGGCAAACAGTCCGATGCTCATCAGGCATGGATTGCCTCGTCCGGCTATGACGGCAAACGCGGCACCCATCTTGCCCTTGCCGGTGACGCGGGTACCTATCAGACCATCGTGATCAGCTATGTCGACGATGCCAAAACCCAGTGGGATTTTGCTGGACTTCCGACTGCCCTGCCCGCGGGTGAATATATCCTGACAGATGATGTTACAAAAAATGATGCCATATGCGAAAAGGCCGTTCTTGGTCTTTACCTTGGCGGGTATCGTTTTGATCGCTACCGCAAATCAGAAGCCAGCACCGCGAAACGTGCGCTATTTGCCATTCCGTCAAACGATGCGACCAAACGTGCTGAAAATATCGCGCGTGGTATCGGACTTGCACGCGACCTGATCAATATTCCGGCCAATGATATGGGGCCGGAAGAACTCGAAGCCGCCGCACGTCGCCTTGGCGAGGAGTTTGGCGCAAAGGTGACGAGCATCATTGGCGAAGACCTGAACAAACGCAATTTCCCAGCGATCTACACGGTTGGCAAAGGCAGCGATCGTGCCCCCCGCCTGATTGATCTTCATTGGGGTGATGAGAACGCACCAAAGGTCACACTGGTCGGCAAGGGTGTCTGCTTTGACACCGGCGGCTATGACCTCAAACCGTCAAGCAACATGCTTCTGATGAAAAAGGATATGGGGGGATCGGCACAGGTTCTTGGTCTGGCCCGTATGATCATGGCATCGGGTCTTCCGGTGCGCCTGCGTGTTCTGATCCCGGCGGTTGAAAACATGGTTTCGGGCAAGGCATACCGGCCAAGCGACATCCTTCAGACCAGGAAGGGCATCACCGTCGAAGTTGGCAATACCGATGCCGAAGGTCGCCTGGTTCTTTCCGATGCCCTGACCGAAGCCGCGGCCGAGGATCCCGAAATCCTGCTTGATTTCGCAACTCTGACCGGGGCTGCACGTGTTGCACTGGGCCTTGGCCTGCCGGCACTGTTTTCCAACAATGACGACCTTGCCAATGGCCTTCTGGAAAATGGTCTGGCGCTGAATGATCCGATGTGGCGCTTGCCGTTGTGGGATGATTATCGTCCGATGCTCGATAGCAAGGCAGCCGACATGAACAACATTTCCGGTTCGCCCTATGGCGGTGCGATCATTGCGGCTCTGTTCCTTGATCGCTTCGCCGAAGGTGCAAAAGCCTGGGCCCATATCGACCTGATGGCGTGGAATCCTTCGGCACGTCCCGGACGTCCCGAAGGCGGCGAAGCCCAAGGAATCCGGGCCGCTTTCAAGCTCATTGCGGATCGTTACGGAAAGTAAACATTTCGATTTTCCCAATTAGACCTTTGACATCCGCGCAGGGGTCAGGTAGACAGGTTACGTATTCGTAACAAATTAATTGTTGGGCACAGGCATGTCGATCGAGATCAAACCGTCTCAGGCGCTTGACCTTTGGCGTATCGCGATTGTTGAAAGCGTGCGTCGGGACTCTCCCGACCTTTCGGCTCGCCAGATGGCCCTTATGCTGACTGTTTATCTGACCCCGGCCCCGCATACCGTCCGGGGCCTTTCCGACGCCCTGAATATCTCCAAACCAGCGATTACACGTGCGCTTGACCGCCTCAGTTCACTGGGCATGGTCAAACGCAAGGTCGACGAAGATGATCGTCGCTCCGTTCTGATTCAGCGTACTGTGAAGGGCTCTGTCTTCTTGCGCGAATTTGGCGATATTATCGTGTCCGCGGGGAAGAAAACCGAATAGATTGATCTCTTGATCCGATGACGTTCGGGTCTCGTGGCAGTAGGTCAGGCGAAATTGGATTGATATTCTGTCGCCAATAGCTGGTCTGAATACCAAAAGTCGGGAAATGGGACAGAAAATCTGTCCTAAAGCTAAAACTCTCCCTTCTCATACGTAAGAATAGGTATCAAACAGACCAGTTGGTTTGTTCGAAGCTTCTGTATTTCGTCAAACAGAATATATTTTTAGTGTTTAATATCAAACCGTTACTGACAATCACCTGTGTCACGAGCCCAAAACACGCAGTTTTGACGCCAAGAAATAATACCCGATCCAACTTTCGGCCTAGCGGGTCCGCGCCACGCTTTCAGGCATGTCAATCAGGGACAAAAGCAGGGCGGCAACAATCAAAACACCGCCACTGATCCGGCCAATCGTGTTTTTTCCACCACGTTTCAACAACCATGGCATCAGTCTTGCGGCACCAAACGCATACATCATTACGAATGTGTAATCAAAAATCACAAACGTAATCCCAAGGATCACCAATTGCGACCAAAGGTCCACCGAAGGATCAATGAACTGCGGGAATAATGCACCAAAAAACGCGATCGCTTTCGGGTTACCCGCTGCAACCAGAAAACCTTCGCTAAACAACCGACGTTTTCGTACCGGCTCAAACCCTGTTCTGATTTTTATTTCGGTATCGTTATCATTTCTTGATACCTTGGGTTTTCGCAGGATTGCCGTCAGACCGATGACAATCAGGAACGCGACGCCGCACCATTTGACAACGCCAAACGCCGTCACCGATGTCGCCAGCAACGCCCCCAAGCCAACCGCGACAATCACCATCTGGATCATGTTTGCGGTCACATCACCAAGGGCGGTAATCATGGCCGGGCGCGGTCCATAACGTAACGAATGCGACATGCCGATCAGGACACTGGGCCCGGGCGTTGCCACCATAAGCGATACAAGTGCGCAAAAGCTGAGCCATGTTTCAATCGACATTTCATTCCCCGGATTACGTCAATCAAGACGGAATATCATGCCCATGTCACCATACAAGTGCACTCTGTCGATCAGGCATCCTGAAAACAGGTAACCAGGCAATGGATCACACCGAACAAAAACCATTCGGGTAAGGAGAAGGAAATTGTTTTGAATTACCGATACGGTATCGGCGGGTATGCCTTTAGGCGGGCGAAATAACCTTAGCGGCCCGGCTTCTTGTCGCCGGGCCAGTTATCATAAAATTTGCGCACCTGAACCGAACGAATTGATTCTGGCGGCACGATGCGGCGTGCGGTTGCCAGAAGCCGGTTCTGAAGTGCTGCAAAATACCTATTGGTTGTTGGACGGAACGGAGAGAACGGTGGCTCGGATTTGATTTCCTCGCCCTTTTCTTTCGCCGCTTCTAAGGTTTCTTTTTCTGCTTCGAGTTCTTCTGGCGTTTTGGGCGGCGGTGGTGCAATCAGCTCCGGCCCGTTATAGACAAAACCACGTTTGCCTGCTTCAAGTTTCTCGTATCGGTTCTGGGTATCGCGATACATGATGCGTTGCAGATCTCGCAGGAACGCATTCAATAATTTTGGCTCTGCCTGCTCGATGACCGCACGATCAGCAACACTTGATGCTTCAAGCCAGACATAGAACACCATTTGCCGGATCGCGCCGCTCTTGGGCAAAACAACGGTAAGCGCAATTGAATCCGGTTCGATCACCGTTTCCGGAATTTGCGGTTCTTTTGGCTCGGCACTTTCAGACGGCTTTGCGTCCTCTTGCCCACCGCCCGATGCCTGTGCATCCGGACCAAACAGCGCAATCCCGATCATCATCGCCAAAAGCGATTTGAAAAGGCAGTTCCTGAACGCCTTCGGTTTTCTTGCCGGTTCGGTCATGAACAGTTTGCTTTCAGCCCGTTATTAATTTTACGCAATACCCAACGAACGCCAATTGTCCCGTCAAGTTCCGATTTGGGGTCAGCTCTGCACAAGCTCCAGCCCCGCAGCACGCAAATCAAGTGCTGCTGCCAACAAAGCCTTTGTATAGGATTCTTTCGGATTTTCAAAGACTTCGTCGGCATTTCCGCTTTCGACAAGCCGCCCACCCTGCATCACCATTACCCGATGCGAAAGCGCACGCACAACCCGAAGGTCATGGCTGATAAACAGATAGGCCATCTTGTGGCGCGCCTGAAGATCGCGCAAAAGATCAACAATCTGCGCCTGTACAGACATATCAAGTGCCGAGGTCGGTTCATCAAGCACCATGAAACGCGGCTTTAAAACAAGTGCACGCGCAATCGAAATACGCTGGCGCTGTCCGCCGGAAAATTCATGTGGATACCGGTCCATCGCATTTAACGGCAAATCAACTTCGCGCAGGGCTTCGGCAATGCGTTCGGTACGCTCCTGCCGCGACATTTCCGGATGATGGATTTCAAGCCCTTCGCCCACGATCTGGCTGATTGACATCCTCGGGCTCAGGGATCCGAACGGGTCCTGAAACACCACCTGCATGTCGCGGCGCAGGGCCCGCAAATCGGCCCCGGAAAACTGCCGCACATCTTTACCGTCAAACCAGATATCACCAGTGGACGACAAAAGCCGCAAGATCGCCATCGCCAGTGTCGTTTTGCCCGATCCGCTTTCGCCGACAATACCCAGCGTCTCGCCCTGCCTCAGGGTAAGCGATATATGGTCTACGGCATCAAGGTAATATTCCGGACGCCCCAAAATCCCCTTCTTACCAATCGGGAACCGCACCAGAATCTCATTGGTTCGGATTAGTTCCTTTGCATTTTCGGGCAATGGCGGGGCATTACCACTTGGCACTGCCGCCAGAAGCTTTTGGGTATAAGGATGCTGCGGATTGTCAAAAAGCCCCCGGCCTGTGCCGCGCTCAACCACCTCGCCATCCTTCATGACGCAGACATTATCGGCCATCTTCTGCACGATCTGAAGATCATGGGTAATCAGCAACAAACCCATGCCAAGCTTGGCCTGCAAATCCTTCAATAATTCAAGGATCTGTGCCTGAATGGTTACATCAAGGGCCGTGGTTGGCTCGTCGGCAATCAGCAATTCCGGTTCATTTGCCAATGCCATGGCAATCATCACGCGCTGGCGCTGTCCACCCGATAATTCATGTGGCAATGCTTTAAGCCGCGAAGCCGGATCAGGAATACCCACCAGATCAAGCAGTTCAAGAATACGCGCCCGTGCTTTGGCACCGCGCAATCCCTTATGCAGCAGCAACACCTCGCCGATCTGCTTTTCGATATTGTGCAGCGGGTTTAACGATGTCATCGGTTCCTGGAAAATCATTGCAATCCGGTTGCCGCGGATGTTTCGCAGGATTTTCGCATCCGTTCCGACCATTTCCTGCCCGTCAAACAAGATCGAACCACCCGGGTGGCTGGCCCGCGGATAGGGGAGCAATTGCAGGATCGAAAGTGCGGTCACCGATTTACCCGATCCGCTTTCCCCCACAAGCGCCATGGTCTCCCCGCGCTTCATGGCAAACGAAACGCCTTTGACCGCCGGGACACCGGCAAAACTTGCCGAAAGATTCCTTACTTCCAGAAGCGGCTGTGTCGATTGATTGGTCGTCATAACCGTTCCCCTAGAAGGTTTTTCGTGGATCAAAGGCATCGCGCACCGCCTCGCCGATAAAGATCAGCAAACTCAGCATAATCGCGATTGCAAAGAACGCCGTCATGCCAAGCCACGGTGCCTGAAGGTTGTTTTTACCCTGCGCAAGCAACTCGCCAAGCGACGGCGATCCGGGCGGCATGCCCAGCCCCAGAAAATCAAGCGATGTAAGGGCCACGATCGAACCGTTCAACACAAACGGCAGGAACGTAATCGTTGCCACCATCGCGTTCGGCAGAACATGGCGATACATGATGCGATAATCGGTCATGCCCAATGCGCGCGCGGCCCGAACATATTCGAAATTGCGCGCACGCAGGAATTCCGCACGCACAAGCCCCGTCAAACTCATCCAGCTAAACAGCACAAGAATGAACAAAAGCGTCCAGAAACCGGGCGCAAACAGGCTGGCCAGAATGATCAGGATGAACAACTGCGGCAATCCGGACCAGATTTCGATCACACGCTGGAAACCAAGGTCAATCCAGCCACCGAAATAGCCCTGTACCGCACCAGCCGCGATCCCGATCACCGAACTGATCGCCGTTAAGGCAAGGCCAAACAGGATCGAAATCCGGAATCCGTAAATCAGGCGCGCCAGAACATCGCGCCCAAGATCATCTGTTCCCAGCCAATGCCGGAACGATGGCGGGGCTGGCTGTGCCTCGCGCATTTCAAAATCGATGGTATTGTAAGAAAACGGTATCGGCGGCCAGATGGCAAAACCGTATTCCTCGATCTTGCCAAGGATATAGGGATCATAGAAATCCGTCTCGACGTCAAAATCGCCGCCATAAACGGTTTCAGGGTGGTCTGACAGGATCGGGATATACCAGTTATCGTCATATTTGACGAAGATCGGCTTGTCATTGGCCACCACCTCTGCGACCAGACAGATGACGAACAGGATCGTGAAAATCACAAGCGACCAGTATCCGCGCTTGTTGGAACGGAAATTTGCGATCCGGCGCTTGTTCAACGGCGAAAGAATGATGTTTTGCATGATCAATTCTCCCGCGCTTCAAAGTCGATCCGCGGATCAATCAGGTGATAGCTGAGATCACTGATCAGGTTCAGAACAAGACCAAACAACGTAAACAGATAAAGTGTCGCAAACATCACCGGATAATCACGCTTCATCACGGCTTCAAAACCCAGCAATCCAAGTCCGTCGAGTGAGAAAATCACTTCGATCAGAACCGAGCCGGTAAACAGCAGCCCGATCAGTGCACTGGGAAAACCGGCAATCACCAGCAACATCGCATTGCGGAAGACATGTCCGTACAGAACCCGCTTTTCCGTCAGTCCCTTGGCCCGCGCGGTCACCACATATTGTTTGTTGATTTCATCCAGAAACGAGTTTTTGGTCAGCATCGTAAGTGTAGTGAATCCGCCAATGGTCAATGCCGTAATCGGCAATGCCAGATGCCAGAAATAGTCCGCAACCTTGCCCAAAAGCGACAATTCATCAAAATTCGATGATGTCAGCCCCCTTAACGGGAACAGATCGAAATAGGTTCCACCGGCAAACACCACGATCAGCATTACGGCAAAAAGAAAGCCCGGAATGGCATAACCGACAATGATCGCCGCCGATGACCAGACATCAAAATTCGATCCGTCCCGCACGGCCTTGGCAACGCCAAGCGGCACGGAAATGATATAGATGATCAATGTCGACCAAAGGCCAAGCGATATCGAGACCGGCATCTTGTCGATCACGATATCGACCACATCGCGATCCTGAAAATAGCTTTGGCCGAAATCGAACGTCAGATAATTTTTCATCATCATCCAGAAACGTTCATAAGCCGGTTTATCGAACCCGAACTGCTTTTCAAGCTGGGTGATGATTTCGGGGTCAAGTCCCTGAGCCCCACGGTAGTTCGAGGTCGAGGAAAAATTGTTTCCCCCGCTGGCACCGCCGCCGCCCCCACTATCAGCCCCCTGATTGCTGATGCGCGCGGTAGCGGCAACGTCCGTGCCCTGTAACTGGGCAATCATCTGTTCGACCGGGCCGCCCGGCGCGAATTGCACGATTGCAAAGTTCAGAACCATAATCCCGAACAGCGTCACCGGGATCAGCAAAAGACGACGCAGGATGTAATTCAGCATGGCCTAGTACCCCCCCTTCTTAAGCTGCCGCGACTTTTCGGGATCAATCCACCATGTCATGACCGATGTTCCCTTAAGCGGCACCTCTTCAGGTCGCCCGAACACATCCCAATAGGCCATCCGATCCCCGCCAAGATAATATTGCGGGATCACGTAAAATCCCCACTGCAACACACGATCAAGCGCGCGTACCCGCTGAACAAGGCTTTCGCGGCCGTCTGCTTCGATGACCAGATCGATCAGTTCATCAATAACCGGATTTTTGATACCTGCAAAATTCCGGCTGCCCGGCTGATCTGCTGCCTGCGATGACCAGAAAAACCGCTGCTCGTTCCCCGGTGAAAGACTTTGCGTCCACCAGAAAGTCGTCATATCGAAATCATAGGCCTGAATACGATTGACCCACTGCCCGGTATCAATCATGCGAATATCCATGGTCACGCCAAGCTGACGCAGGCGGGCTTTAAGAACCAGCGCGATTTTCTCAAGCCCTGGCTGGCGGATAATCAGCTCGAACCGGAACGGCTCGCCGGTCTTGCTGTTGACCAGTTGCATGTTGCGCAACTGCCAACCCGCCTCCTGCAAAAGCTTCATCGAATGACGCAATGCTTCGCGTCGACCATTGGGCGCATCAAAGTTCGGCAATTGCGGCGGCTGGGTGAACAGTTCGGGCGGCAGCTGACTTCTGAATCCTTTCAGAATATCAAGCTCCTCGCCTTCCGGCACGCCGGTTGCCGCAAGTTCCGAATTGGCGAAATAGCTGACATTGCGCTTATACGCGCCATAGAACATCGCCCGGTTCAGCCATTCGAAATCAAACGCATATTGCAGCGCCTCCCGAACACGGATGTCAGAAAACAGGGGCTTGCGTGTGTTAAACACATAGGCCTGCATACCGTTTGGCAGATTGTCAGGCAGGAATTCCTTCCTGATCTGGCCGTTCTGGATTGCCGGGGTGTTGTATGCCGTGCTCCATTCGCGCGATGAATGTTCGCTTCTGATCATGTATTCACCGGCAAAGAACGCCTGACGTGATACATCGGGATCAAGATAGGTATCAAACCGCAGCGTATCGTAATTATTGCTGCCGCGATTGACCGGCAAATCCGCCGCCCAGTAATCCTTGACCCGTTCATAGGTGATCTGGCGACCGGCCTCGAAAGACTTGATTTTATAGGCCCCACTGCCGACAGGAGGATCAAAGGTCGTCTTGGAAAAATCCCGCCCTTCCCAGTAATGCTTTGGCATGATGGAAAGTTCGGCAACAATCATCGGCAATTCGCGATTATTGCCCGGCTTGAAATCAAAACGCACCGTCAGATCGTCAAGCGCTTCGACTTTATCGACCTGCGCGTAATATTGCCGGTAAACCGGGCTGCCTTTTTCAATCAGGATATTGAATGAAAACACCACGTCTTCGGCGGTGATATCAGTGCCATCCTGAAAGCGTGCCCGAGGATCTAGATGGAAAATAACAAAGGATCGATCGACCGGATATTCAACGCTACGCGCAATCAAACCATAAAGTGACGAAGGCTCATCCGCACTCGACACCATCAGACTGTCATACATAAGCCCAAGGCCGCTTGCTGCCGTCCCCTTAAGCGTGAAGGGGTTTAATGTATCAAACGAGACGATGGAACTTTGCACCAGCGTCCCGCCCTTGGGCGCATCCGGATTGACGTAATCGAAATGCCGAAAATCAGGACCGTATTTCAGATCACCATAAAGCGATATGCCATGTGACACAGTGGTTAGCGGACTGAGCTGTTCCTCTGCTACCGGAACTGTCGGGGCCGCTGTAATGTCGGGCTTGTCGCCTGTCTGTGCCGCCGCCGGACCGGCCATTGCGATTGGTAATCCGATCACAACCGCCAGAAGCATCCCCCCGACATAACGGGAAAACGTTCCCCGGCTCCCGTTTTTCCGTGCGATGCACGTCTCGCCTTCTTGCCGCGTCATATTTATTCCTGAAATGTGCCCGGCTCGAAGCCCGAACCCCGGCAGGGCCAATACGCATCATTGAACCATCTGACATCATTACGGACGCAATGATCGGAACGTTCCGGACAATTCCCGCCAAGAAAACGGGACCGGTTACGCCGACGTTACGTCCGCAAAGCCATTTGGTCCAAACGACATATTCATAATGAGGAATAAAATGGTTCAATTTCAAGGCATCATCTTGAAACTGTCATTCCGTTCCTGATTCTTTTTGCACAAGCTTGCGCTTGCCTGTCTCGATCTTGATTTCGCTCATCAACCAATCGCGAAATGCCTTCACTTTTCGCCGCTCCAACCTTCCTTCAGGATAGCACAGCGAATAGGCATAGGGACTATCAACCGGCAAATCGAACGGCACCATAAGTCTATTGGTCACAACATATTCACCGATCATCGCCGGATCGGAAATTACCGCACCAAATCCACTGGCCGCGGCCTCCATTGCCATATCAAGGGTCGCAAAAACAGGTCCCCGGTCCGGATCGACACCCTCAATCCCGGTTCCCTTTAACCAGATGCGCCAATCCTCACGCTGTGCCGAACAATGCAGCAGGGTCACATTCCCAAAGTCTTCCGGTGTTTTCAGCTGCTTTGCCAGATTGGGATGACATACCGGCAAAAGCCGTTCGCCGGTCAGAAATTCATGCACCAGCTGGTCGCCCGGCGTATCAGCAAAGCGGATGGCAATATCGGTTTCATTGAAATCAACCGGGGCGGCATCGTCACTATAGGTGCCAAGCTGTACCTGCAGGTCAGGATGTTCCATTTGAAACCGGCCAAGACGCGGCACGATCCAGCGCATGGCAAATGTCAAGGGCGACAGGACCTTAAGCTGCGTGTCATCAGGCCGGTTTTCGATACGCGACACCGCCAGTTCAATCGAATCAAATGCCGCCGTCAAGGACGCCAGCAAGTTCCGCCCTGGCCGGGTCAGTTTCAATCGGCGGTGATGACGTTCGAACAATTGCCGCCCCAGCACATCCTCCAGGTGCTGAACCTGTCGACTGACCGCCCCTTGCGTAACATTAAGCTCATGTGAAGCTTTGGTGAAACTTTCAAGTCGACCGGCCACTTCAAAGGCACGAAGCGCATTTAACGGTAATGGACGGCGTTTCATGACGATCATCTTGCATGATTAAAACTCATGCAATGATGACAAAAGATGGTTTGAGCGCAAGTGTTTTTAGGCGTAACTCTGGGTTTAGCAAATCGAAACACATTCAGGCCGCATACAAACTGAGAGCTGGCCGATAGATTGAAGGAATAAGATCATGGTCGCGATCACCAAAGATGCCGGTGCTTTTGTCACCACCCGCCGTCACCACAACACCGCAAATGTTATGGAACTGCCGCGTCAGTGGGCAAAACGTTATATTCTCCGCCAGAAGCTTGCGACGATGGACAGCCATCTGCTGCGCGACATTGGCTGGGACGTATATGAAGCCCGTATCGAAGCAGCCAAGCCGTTCTGGAAAGCCTGAGCATTTCGCTTAAAGGCGCCAAACCGAGAGTATTTATTATGTCTCCCCGACTTTTCCGCTTGCAGGGGCCACTTTCTTTCCCTCTGCAGGTTATTGAAGCCCTGACAAGCGTCTTCGGCCTCCCGACACGCAAAACCGAGACCCGCACCCGCTATTGACGGTTTTGTGTCCCTGATTGCCGGCCATCCCCCGATGGTCGGCATTTCTTTTGCCTGATCGGATCTGCAAGACGGATTATTTTGATGGATGCAGATACATCAGGTTCGCGGCGTTCAGCACCGAATACATCACTGCGAACTGGGCATCGAATTCATATTTATCTGGGCTTGGGTCAAACAGCTCGTAAATCTGGCCAACCGTGCGTTTACCATCGATGCGTGACAGAATCCCCGGGCTTGCTGGCGGAAGACTGCGCGTTACCGACAATCCCGTAAAATTGATCTTGATATGGCCGGTCTTCGCGACAGAGCGGGCCAAAGCTGCCCCGTCAATACGCACAAAAAACGGCACCGCATGACGATCCGGGACCGGTGGCTTGATCTTGTTATCCGATTTGACCACATAAAACAGATGCTTGGTAATATTGCCCGCCATCAATTCAGCCAATGCCGCGCGCTTGCGAAACGGCACATGCACGGCCTTGTCCAGAACGTCGTGGCGCGAACAATAGGTCGTCGGATCATAGCGCATCGGTTCGATGAATTGCTGAAGCCGCAAACCTGCCTTCTCGACAAAATCAAAAACCTCGTCCACACGATAGGCCCGATCCTGCTGATGCAAAAGCAGATCGTAAAACCCGGAATCGCCCCCCTGGATATGGTCATTCACAAACGGGTTACGCTTCAACCAGTTTGTACCCGGCAGTGAATCGAACAATGCCTTGCCAAGGTTAAGCCGTTTGCGCCCACCCGCCTCGGCAGAGAGGCGTTCCATCATTTCCTGCATATGGTAGACGCCGATCCGGCCAAGTTCGCCATACACCATCAAACCCATACCGCCCCTGGGTTTAAGCGCATCTGCCAACGCCTTTAAACCGGCGTCCGGATCAGGCAGATGATGAAGCACCCCGCAGCAATCAATATAATCAAACGGCCCATATTTCCCGGCCAGATCAACGAACGACCCGGTAACGAATTTGACACTCTTTTCAAGATTACGGCGCTTGATCCGGGCCTCAGCGATCTTGCGCGAGCTTTCCGAAAGATCGATATAAACAATCTCGACCTTGGCCTTGCGATCACGCGCCTGCTGCGCGAGCATCACCAACGCATCTCCGGTGCCGCCCCCGGCAACAAGAACTTTTATCTTTTTGCCATCAGCCGATGGATCGCGGCCGCCAAACACGAAATGAACCACTTCGTCCCAATTGCCGGGGGACCCTACGACAAGACGCTTGTCCTCATCTTTCGGGTCACGCGCCGGATAAGGAAATGTTTCATATTGCGCCCGTGTTTTGTCGGACGGTTGCGGCGCGTCTGGCTTTTTCCGGATTTCGGACATCTATAAATTCCAATGGATCAACAGGTGCTGTGGCAAGCCCGAAAACAAGCCTGCAAGCAGCAATGCTATCAGGGACGGCAACATCCTATAAAATTTCAAGGATTTGATTAATAGAATAATCACCTTGGGACGAACTCATTCCCGACACCGGATCACAAGCTTCCCTGTTGCGGTCCGGTTACGGATCGCCGCAAGTGCCTCCATCGCGTTTATCAGCGGATATGTCGCAGACACCAATGGCGATATTTCCCCAGACGACAGCAGCTCCAAAAGCTCGGCCATGCCAGCCTTTGCGATATCGGGGTTCTGTTCAAGATAAGCCCCGAAATAAAAGCCCAGTGCAGCAACATTCTTGACCAGAAGGATATTGGCAGGAATTTGTGGCACCGATCCGCTGGCAAATCCGATCAGAAGGATACGTCCCCCCGACGCAACACAGCGCAGGCTCTGATCAAACACATCGCCCCCGACCGGATCATAAACCAAGTCGACACCTATTCGCCCGATGCGGGCACAGATTTCCTTTACCCGGGCCCGTATGCTTTCGGATTTGTAGTCAATTACATGATCCGCACCATGCGCTTTGGCGATGGCACATTTATCAGCCCCACCCGCGGTTGCGATCACGGTCGCGCCCAGAAGTTTCGCGCATTCCACCGCCGTCAGGCCAACACCCCCGGCAGCCCCATGAACCAGAACCACTTCACCCGGCAGCAAATTGGCGCGATACTTCAAACCAAACCATGACGTTCCATACGCAATCTGGAATGCAGCCGCCACATTGAATTCAACATTTTCTGGCAACCCCGTCACAAGACTGGCATCAACCGAAATCCGACCGGCATATCCACCCCAGTCAGGCAGGGCCATGACCCGGTCACCAATGGTAAAACCCTGAACGTTCGTCCCAATTGCAGAAACGGTACCGGCAATTTCAAACCCCGGCGCAAACGGACCAGTCGGGCGTTTCTGATATTTTCCCTCAAGAATCAGGGTATCGGCAAAATTAACGCCACAGGCGGCAATATCGATGATGATTTGATGGGCTTGTGCGATCGGTTCTTCGCAGTCGATCAGCATCGGCGCCTCGCCGAAAGCCTCGCATATCCATGCTTTCATCGCTGTCTTCCATCTTATGATCCTGCCCGATCACGCACAGTGTGCCGTGCACGCAGCGATCAGACAAGCGAAAGACAGATACGGTATTGAAAACGGCGGAATACAGACAGGAACGGCTTAGAAAAACTTCTGACGCCTGCGTTTTCGCGTCACCAGCAAAAGAAGTATTCCGGGCACCAGCAATATGACAAACGCCGGGGCCAATAGCACGGGCACAAACGCATTGTCCCAAATCCAGGCCGAGATATAGCGCTGGATCACGGACTGTAACAGGTTCAGGCTTCCGGCATCCAACCGATACCAGAGCTCCCCTGCCGCGACAAAGCGGAACGTTCCCGTCTGAAGCGAGGTAATGCCATCACCGACCAGTACAGCAAGACTGGAAAACAGCAATATCCATCCCAACGCTCTGAAAAGCCACATAGCCGTCTCCGAATTCCCGGTCTGAACTTTTCGTTATCATCACAGACATGCCGACGGCTTTGCCCCGTCAGCATAAAGGTTTCTGCGAATCACCCTATCGTCCCGGTACATCTGGAACCATAGCCTGAAACCTTAGAGGCGATTAATCAACAAGAAGTAAATATTGGACAAATTGCTACAACTTTATCGGTCAAGTGATTGTAAAAATGGCATTTGTTGGCTGTTTGGATAGTGACCAGAACAAACATCAAAAAGTAAGGGATTTTGCCTTGTCAACCGGGATCGGGTCGGCTAATGTCCGCCCGCTTTCGCGATATATACAAGATCGCATGTGGAGAGGTGGCCGAGTGGTTTAAGGCGCACGCCTGGAAAGCGTGTTGGGGTGTAAGCCCCTCAGGGGTTCGAATCCCCTCCTCTCTGCCACTTTGCAGCCTGCGGGCCGCAGCGATACCAAAAGCTGCAAAAAACTTCCCTTCTTCGATGTGAAATACGAAAATGCGCGCACAACTTTTGTGTGTCGTGTTTCTTATTGCCCGCTAAACTGCACGGTAAGGCACAAATCAGGTACCTGCATCATCATAGGGACGTGGCAAAACATGGCGACAATTGAAGGCGGCTTTCTGCATACGGCGGTTCTTTTCCTCGGTGCGGCCGTGGTTGCAGTACCGATCTTCAAAAAGCTGCGTCTGGGTTCCGTGCTGGGTTATCTGTGCGCCGGGGCACTGATCGGGCCGTTTGGCCTTGCCATGATTGCGGAACCGGAAGAAGTTTTGCATTTCGCCGAATTTGGCGTTGTTCTTCTGCTGTTTATTATCGGTCTTGAATTGCGCCCCCAACGCCTGTGGGCAATGAAAAGCGAGATTTTCGGGCTGGGGATGGCGCAGGTGGCCATCACCGCCGCCCTTCTTTACGCCGCCCTGATTGCATTTGACTGGCCATGGCAGCAGGCGATGATTGCCGCCCTTGCCCTGTCCTTGTCCTCAACCGCGTTTGCCCTTCAAATCCTTGAAGAAAAGGGCACGCTTAACAGCGACCATGGCAACACAGCCTTTTCAATCCTGCTGTTTCAGGATCTTGCTATCGTACCACTAATCGCGCTTGTCGCGTGGCTCAGCCCGATAAGTGACGGCGACGAAGCGGGTACCGACTGGATTTATATCGCCAAAACCATCGGTGCAATTGCGTTGGTCATCGGGGCTGGGAAATATCTGCTTAATCCGTTTTTCCGCATCATCGCCCTGACCCGCGCGCAGGAAATCTTCACATCCGCAGCACTGCTGCTCGTGATTGGCGCGGCTCTTTTGATGCAGGCCGTCGGGCTTTCTATGGCACTTGGCGCATTTCTGGTCGGTGTCATGTTGGCGGATTCCGAATATCGCCACCAACTTGAAACCGATATCGAACCGTTTCGCGGCATTCTGCTCGGTTTGTTTTTCATCGCGGTCGGCATGTCGGTCAACTGGCCGCTTGTCGCGGATAATATCGGGATCGTCCTGGCATCGGTTGCTGGTCTGATGGCAATCAAGGGGATCGTCGTTTATGGACTGGCCCGGATATTTGGCAAATGTCACGCAACCGCATGGCGGACTGCGGTCACCATCCCGCAGGGCGGCGAATTTGCCTTTGTCCTGTTTAGTCTGGCGACATCGCTTGCGGTCATCAGCTCCACACGCGCCAACCTTCTGACCGCCATCGTCACCCTTTCGATGGCTGCCACCCCGCTTGTCGGTGCGATTGCCGAAAAACTGTCGGCCAAGCTTCGCAAGGATGATCAGCCCGATGTCGATGGCGTTGAAACAGCTGAACTGCAATCAGTGGTCATTGTCGGCTTTGGCCGTTTCGGACAGATCATTTCACGTGTTATGGCAGCCCGCGGCATCAATGCCACCGCAATCGACAACGACCCGAAACGTATTCAGATGGCCAGCCTCTATGGCAACAAGGTCTATTTCGGTGATGTCCGGAGAAGTGATGTTCTTGCCACCGCCGGGGCGGCGAATGCCGATCTGATCTGTCTGTGTATAAATGATCGTGACGCGACCACACAGGCCGCCAAATATATCAGCGAACTGTTTCCCAAATCGAAACTGCTGGTGCGCGTTTATGACCGCAACCATGCACTTGATCTGATGGAAATCGGGCTTGGCGTGGAACAGCTTTATCGCGAAACCTTTGATACGGGTGTTTCCATGGCACGACACGGGCTTTCAATGCTTGAAACCGAACAGGATGTGATTGATCAGATTGCTGATGAATTTCGCCGTCGTGATATCGACATGCTGCACGCACAAGTGGCCGAAGGCCGCATTGCGGGCATGGCAAAGGTTCATGAAAGCTATCAGCTTGACCGCAACGATGCCCGCACCAACAAGGATGACCCGGCAATGTCGCGGCTGTAATTATCCGGTCCGTTAACCTTGGGCAAAAGCCCGAAGCTT
Organism: Thalassospira xiamenensis M-5 = DSM 17429; assembly: GCF_000300235.2. Lineage (NCBI taxonomy): Bacteria > Pseudomonadati > Pseudomonadota > Alphaproteobacteria > Rhodospirillales > Thalassospiraceae > Thalassospira > Thalassospira xiamenensis. The sequence goes on from NZ_CP004388.1 coordinate 4,104,811, forward strand.
GTCGCGCATCACCAGAACCGAATGCTCGTCGGTGTAATCTTCGAGGCGGTCCAAAGCCACCCATGCCAGATCATCGGATTCATCGGTGATTTTAAGCGGATCGCGCATATCGGCCTCGAATAGGAACCGCATGTCATAATGCAGATGTGCAGGCCCCTTGGCATTTTCGGGAATTTCGTGGATATCGATATCAAATATCGCTGACGACAAGGGCCGTATCCACGAAAGACCGCTTTCCTCATAGGCTTCGCGCTGGGCGACAAACAATACGTCGCGCACTCCATCACAATGCCCGCCAAGCTGAAGCCAGCGTTTAAGCTTCCGGTGATGGGTCAGCACCACATGACTGCGTTCCGAATTCACGACAAAAGCCGATCCCGTGACATGTGACGTTACCGGATCATTTTCAAATGCCTTGGGTTCACCTGCGATAAAGTCACTGATACGCATGTGATTTTCCAGGTCACGATCAGACTGTGAGACAAAGCTGGCAAGGTCGATCTGCATGATATTCCGGTGTTTGAAATTGACGGTTTGCCGACCCTAGCCGAAGCCGCCACAACAGAACAACCGAAAACCCGGAAGCATAAAGACGAAGCCAACCTATTTCCGGACGATCAGATTTACCGCCTCGGAAATCTCCGTTCCCCCATCGGTCAGTTCAAGAATCTCCCGCCGGATTTCCGGGGTTTCGATCAATTTGGCGAGAAACTGCGCAACATTGCCACGCTTGACCGTGCCGTAAGGGATGGCAAATCCGGCGTTCACGCGCCCGTCCTGATCTTCATGCAACAATGTTCCCGGCCGGAGGATCACCCAATCGGCATCGGATGCCGCAACATCCGCATCGGCGCGCTTTTTCTCGGTCATATAATGTTCAAACCGCGGGTTGGGGTCTTTGCCGCGCCCGGCTTCGGGGAAGGCAGAAACAAGATAAAGCCGCGAAATGCCTTCCTGCTTCATCGCGGCCACCACATGCCCCGGTCCGTCGCCGTCAATCCGCGTGGTCCGGTCAAGGCCGCTTCCTGCCGCCCCGGATGAAAAAACAACAATGTCGTGGCCCCAGATCAAAGGGGCGAGCGTTTCTGCCGTCAGTTCCATCAAGTCACCGAGAACCGGCGTAATCCCCGCATTCCTGACGTTGTCGGCCTGTTCGGGTTTGCGATGCAGGCCCGTAACCTGATGCCCATTTGCCAGTAAAAGCGGTGCCAGACGATGCCCGATACCACCCGTGACGCCGATAATGAAAATGCGTGCCATATCCTGCCTCTATCCTTCGCATCGGAAATCGAACCTACCTGAAAACTAGTTTGCGCCCCCGTGATGTCAACAAAGCCCGGCGTCACCGCGCAGCATGCAGATGGGCATGAAATTGCCACAAGAAATTTTGGAACGTTTTGAAATCACAGCCGTTGGTGAGGTGTAACGCTCGACATCAATGAAAGGAGAGACGTTATGCCTGCGATTGATACCGCAAAGATTCTTATTCTCGCTACCGACGGTTATGAACGGTCGGAACTGCGCGTTCCGCTTGATAAGCTCTCGACCCATGGGGCAGATGTCAAAATAGCATCGCCCAAATCATCCCCGATCAAAAGCTGGGATAAAAAGGACTGGGGCGACACCGTCGAGGTCGATATCGAAGTCAAAGATGTCGATATCAACGATTACGACGCGCTGGTTATCCCCGGCGGTCAGATCAACCCCGATCTTCTGCGCAATGACGAGGCATCCGTCAGTCTGGTCCGCGAATTTGTCGCGTCAGGCAAACCGGTTGCAGCAATTTGCCACGGCCCATGGCTTCTGGTCGAAGCCGGTGCCCTGCGCGGGCGCGCAGCAACCTCATACAGTTCGATCAAAACCGACTTGCTAAATGCCGGTGCAGTCTGGCGCGACGAACCGGTGGTCTGCGATCAGGCCATCATCACGTCGCGCAATCCCAACGATCTTGATGCCTTTGTTTCCAAGATCGTCGAGGAAGTTAGCGAAGGCAAACACAGGCGCGCGGCCTGACAAGCCGCATGAAAGGCAGCCTTGCCCGCAACTGCACACGGACGGATGGGAACCATCCGTCCGTGTGCGCATCAGCAATCCGATCACCCTACTCCGGACCCTTATTCCGACCCCTTATTCCGGGCACGGATCCTTGGCATTCAGAAGATTGCCGGTCGAATACCAGATATCATGCACGCCCTGGCTCAGATCAAGGCGTACCGGTGCATCTTCTCTCCCTTGAAACAGGGTGTCATAAACCTTGGCTTGCAGCGGTGAACTGCACCCCAATGGCTGGGTTGGCATCCCGGGAAAATCAAGCTCAAGCCCCGCTTCGATCTGGGTTTGCGAAAACTCATCGGGCGGCGATGGCAATGTCAGAATATTCTGAAAATCAGGATCCCGGGCGATGTAATGCGTCAGATGCGCCTCATCCCCATAGCCAAACAGGTAATAGACAAGCTCGGCCGGTTGATCGATCCCGAAATTGAAATGCCGGAAAATAACGACATCCTCGATCTCAACCGCGACATTATCCAGTAATACCGGTCCCGGTGTCCCGCCGCCTGCATTGGAATAACCGTCATAGACTGTCGCGGTAAAGCTGGTCACCCTGCCTGATTTGATATCGGGCAGGGTGAATTTGTCATCATCGACATTGATCAGGTTATAGGGCTTATCAGGATTGGCTGCGCGCAATTTACGGTACTGCGCCATCGCATCATCCGTCAGATGCGCGCGCAGAACCATCTGGTACATATGCTTTTCCTGCGTAAACATCGGCATATGCAGCAAAAACAGCGTTTCCGATCCAACCATAAACATGCCGTGATTGCCCGGTGCATCGGCTTCGGCCCCATTACTGGTATGGCTCATTTCACCCATCGGCGGATGGGCCTTCGCCATCTCCACCAAACCAGAAAACATGGTAACGGTAACCGCGATCATTATCGCCGGTTTCCTGAAGACAAGAGGTCCGATCATTGTGCCTGCTCCATGAATTGTTTTACCTCTTCCACCAGTGACGGGTTTTTCGCCGATCCGGCATCGCGGAAAATGAATGAGAAATCCGATGCTAGCGTATCGCTGCCAGCAATCGTCGCATTGGCATGACAAAAATCGCAGGATTGATCCTGGATGTAGGTTTCCATGGTTGTATTGGCGACTTTCAGATTACCCTCGGACTCAAAGGTGCCATAGCGCAGCGGTATCGATGCATTCGCACCGGGCTCCATGACTGGGGGGCTTGGGCTGCCATCCCACAACACATTGACCAGCTTGTAATACTGAAACACCGATTTCCCGCCGGTTTGCGATGCGATCTTTTGGGCAACACCGGCATTTAGCGTATCCATTTCACTGGTTAGGGCCTGTTCGCGCGTAACCTGTACGGGCTGATCGCGGGGATAAAGATCCTTGCACTGGTTCTGATCGTTACAGTCAATGCGCGGCTGATTGGGTTTGCAATCCGGTCCGGTACAATTCGGGTTGTTAAAGGAATATCCGCCAGGCGGTAAAGTTGCCTGCCCGTCGGGCACATTGTCGACCTGCTCGAAGGTTGCCCAGATCAGATCGGGGAATGTATCGGTCTTGTGAATGATATGAAGCCCGACCAAACCGACAACTTCTTGGCTGCATTCACCGGTATCAGGACGTTTCAGCCATGCAACCGATGTCAGATACCGGTCATAAATGTCGCTTTGCCCTGTCAGGACCCGCCACGCTGCCTTGATCTCGAACGCTCCAAGCGCATCCTGACCTTGCGGTTCCGTCGGTGGAACACGCAGGAACTTGCCACTTGGCAGGGACAATCCCGCCGGATGTCGACCATCAGCATTGGTTGCGACCCGCATCTGATAGGCAGCGTCATAAAGCGCATTGTTCATGATGTAATCGAACTCGGCCTTGCCGACCTTTCGTTCGAAAAACACCAGATTGCCGTTCTGATCTGTCAACCATCCGCCGGTGGCTTCCATGATCTCGTCGGACTGGGTATCACGCGTACCACTTGAAAGATGGAACCGATGGGCAGTATTGACCGCATTTTTTGAAAGCGTTGTTAAAATCTTTGCCGAACCAGCCGGATAACCCAGCAACATCTTGTCACTTTTACATCCCGACGGCACGGCTTGCGGCACGCCCCAATCGGTCGGCTTGGCCGCATCAGGCAGGAAGATCGCCTGCGCATCCTTGAAACTGCCCCAGACCGGTACGCTGGTTAAGGGTGAGGTCGGATTTTCCGGTACCCCCCAATTTTCCACCGAAACGTTTTGATCTGGCTCACCTGCGGCCGATGGTGTTCCCGGCCATGAACTGCTGACCGGCCAGTTCATCGCGATGAACATTTGCCACGCATAACAATTGTTACCCTGCTGGGTTGGCAGGAACAGATTGTCACTGGTCATGAACGACCCGCTTGTCGGATCGAAAACCAGTTGATCCGGGCATTGCTGTGCCGATTGGGCTATTTCCGTCACCCGGCTGATATTGATTTCATCCGCCCTGCCAGCCGGAACATCAATCACCCAAAGAAGTCCCGCAATCGCCAGGATACAAAACCCCGCAATCACACAGCCTGCCCCCAAATGTAATCGGTTCATCATAACGACTCCCTCTGTCGCAAACAGCATCCGGGGCAGATCACAACCTTGACCCCACCCCGGATGCGTCCCCCCGCCCCTGTTAATGACTGGGAATAACCGCCAAACCACTTTCCCACGGATGATCAGCATCCGATGGATTGGCCGGTTCATTCGGGTTCAGAACCCGGAGACTGACGGATCCCGGCTTTGCCGATGACGATACAGCAACATCCATAATGAAGCCCTGCGTACCGCCGCCGTCGGTCTGGCCCGGAATCGCCGATGCATCTGGCAGGAACTTGGTCACTTTGGCCTTGATCCCGGGGTTGGAAAACTCAATCCGCGCGTTGTCGATCGTGGTGTTTTTATCCGCTCCCTGCACGATCAGAACAAAGCTATTCACCGTTCCCGGTACCATCAATGCCGGAAGATCGGTCGGAGATTCCCCATAAAACAGATCAATCGGCACAAACTGAACCGGCCAGGGCTGCATACTGCCGCTGCTGCGGCTTGAAACGCATTTCATCGGTGACTGCAACGGTTGGTTCGGAGTCATCTGCGTTGCCGAAAGGGCAATTTTCATCTGGTTGGCGATATCGCCAATATGAGCAATCTTCTGACCATTGATCGTGCAGTCATTGATCGTGAAACCGGCACTTGGCGGAATATCAAACACCGCATGCAGTATCTGGTCCGAATTGTTCGGACCGGTTCCCGCCGTGCCACGGGTGATTTTCCAATACTGGCTGATATCCTCGCCATTCGGCCCCTTCCAGTTCGAAAGGTTCTGGGGCTGCTGGATATAAAGCCCGACCGGATCGGTCAGTGAAATACGGTAACGTGCCGCAGCCCGGTTGGCGATGAAACCGATATGCGGATCGGAATTACGATAGTTCTGACCGTATTGCGCACAACAAATCAGGCTTTGCGGATCGCGGCTGCTTAAATCCGGACGCTGAATGGTTGCCGCCGCGGCAAGGTAAATTTCAGCACTCAGCGTATTGGGGCCTGACGTCAGATGCAGCGCCCCGCCCGACTGGCCGGGAACCCGCACCGTGCCGCGGTTCCACTTGTTGGTCACGTCATAGGCCGGACGTCCGGTGGTCGGATCCATGACAGGATCGCCTTTTTTACCGGTCGGCTGATCAACCGTGTAACGCAAATAAAGGTCTTCAAGCTTGACCGCCGGATCAACATACATCTGATAAAGGCCAAGGACCGCCTCGGGATTGATCCGCCACATCGTCAGGTAATAGGCCGGGTTTTCGCAGGTAAACATGACGCTTTGCATCTTGCTGCCCGACGCATCATAGGTAATCGACCATTCACAATATTCATCAAGCCAGCCACGTGGGCCGGATGGCGAGAAATCAACGTATTCCCCGGTCCAGTCGATCTCCGGACACCGTTTGGCCGGGATTTTCAGGATCGGAGCCGAACCGCTCGGATCATAGAGCTTGTAAAGCGTGCCATCGACGGTGATCTCGCCACTATCGGCAAGGCTCATAACCTCATCCATGGTCAATGGTCGATGCAGTTGCGGGTTGTTGGATGCCTCGGGTGGGGTCAGAAAGGCGATCAAGCGGTTCGGGAACGGGGTCCAACTGATGACTGCGTCACCGGCTTCACCAAATCCCTCGGTCAGCGGGTTATAGTAATCCGCCCGTGGTGCATCATTCAGGTTCGACCACGGATCACCAATGATCGCCATCTCGGTCCAACCGGCAACATTATTGTTCCAATCGGTTTCAAAAGCCGACAGTTCGTTTTCCATACCAAGCTTTTTGTAATCCTTGGGTGCCTGATGGGCGGGCGACGTAAATCTGGCAAAGGGTGTGCTCATTTTCGGTCTCCTGGGTCACGGTTATGATCAATGAAGCGAACAGCAGCCGCGCGGTGCCATCTGTCCAATAATCGGTTGGCGCGGATCCCCCCAAACCAGCTGGGGAATAAAGCCGGGTAGCGCTTTGTAATCGTCAGCCGTCACAACACGGCCGGTATCGAGGTGGGTCACAACAAGGGAAATTTGCGGTTTGTCTTCGGGGCGAAGATCAAGCGAATAGATGGTCGGCCCGGCATTCAGAACACGTGACACACCCTGTGTCACACAACGTCCTTTATCATCGACAAGCCCCATGCCGATCCGGCTGAACCGGCCGACATAATGCATGTTGCAGCTTGTCGCGTCGTTCGGAGTCGCGTCGGCCTGATTGATGAAAACATCGATCAGATAACTGTCATGGGTACAACGAACATCGTCAAAGACCACCCATGGACCATCGTCCATGATCTTGGCTTCGGCACGTGTTGCGACAAACGGATCGGCGGAAACACCGGCCTCTTTTGCCATTTTTCCCGGTTTGGATGGCTTCGCCTTTACTGCCGTCGGGGATTTCTTGCGCGCCGCGTCACCAGTGAACTGTTTGGCAAGAGGTTCGCCATAGTCATACCCAATACGACGGCTATCCTGCGCCATTTCACCGATTGAAGTATAGCGCCAATGGTCCGCGCTGGAATAACTTACATCCGTCGCACCTGCGCCCAAAAACGGTTGAAGCGGTGTCTGGGTGGTGAATTGCGCGCCGGGATGATTGCGGATCCAGACTTCAAGCATCCGGTCGATATTGGCGTGATAGGACAGGAACAGCGGATCAAACGCGGTATAGGCATTGTCGCCCATATCCGGCCCCAACCAGCCGTGATAATTGTCGTGGGGCTGTTCATAAAGACCGTCAAAATTGACATCGCGATAAGGATACAGATTATCGGGCTGCGGCGGGTGAAACGCCGGGATATTAGCCCACGGGTAACCGGGAACTCCCTGCGGCGTGCTGAAAGTTTCGAATTCCAGCGCATCAACGACCTGCTGCTGGAAAATCCGCGCCATCGCATAAAACTTGGTGCGTTCCGCCCTGTCGGTATCACCGGATGTGTAAAATAACGGATTACGCTGGACGTATTTGCAGTCCGGTCCGCTCATCCTGCCGATCGCACACAGTTTGGAATTGCCGTCCTTGGCCGCAGCATAACGTAACGGGTTGGGGCGCTTCTTGCCGGTGCCGGGATGGATATATGCCTCGTCCAGAAACGCTTGGGGCAAGCCTGCTTCGGGGCTACCATCGACACTGGCATCTTGTGCCATCCAGTCCCAATAGGGGATCGCAAAATCGATCAGTTCTTCCAGATACAGAAGATACGCCCGATGCCAAAGCGCAAAGGCTTCCTGATAATGCAGGCACCAGTTGGTGTGGATATAGGCAAATATCTGCCACGGTGCGCCGCGGTCCGGATTGCCAATCTGCATGATATCGTCAAGCTTGGCACGATAGGCATCAAGCTCGTCCTGACTTAACGACCGGATATCGGCGCGGATACGTTTGACCTTTTGCGGCAAATCCGGCGGCGGTATGCGGTCGGCCGGATCGAAGGGGGACGTTTGATCAACCCGCCACCCCTGATTAACCCAAAGCCGAAAGGTTTCCAGCGCATCAATCGGCCAGAATTGAGTCTGATCGGTGGTCAATGGCATGCTACGCGATGCCAGATGATTATAAATCGTCACCGACCATTCCTTGACCGAATCCACCTGATCCAGATCGATGAAATAACCGCGCATGCACCCGATCCAGCCCCGCGCCACTGCATCTCGCTCGTTAGGCGCAATCCAATAAGGCGCGATAAACAGGTTTTTAACGTCAGAATTCCATGTCGGTTTCGCTACAATCATCGCCTTCCCCGAATAACCCCATGAGTTTTATTGAAGTTTTCTCCACTTTAGGTAGTGTTAAGTTTAGCCCTTCCGTACGGAGAAATTTTGCAAAGTTGGGCGAATAGTGATGGGGTTTTTGCAATTTCAGGGGGCTATTGCAGGATTTATGGCAGATGCGATTGATCTGAAGATTTTGGCGAAGCTCCAGAAAGACTGTACGCAAAGTCTGGAATCGCTTAGCGACAGCGTCGGGCTATCCCCGACAAGCTGTTATCGACGGATCAAGAAACTCGAAAGCGACGGGGTCATTCGCGCGCGCTGCGCAATCCTTGATGAAAAGAAACTCGGCTTTCAGGTCACTGCCATGTTTCTGATAAAGCTTGAAAAAGATAGCGCCGATATCGATCAACGCATGCAGCAGATCCTCAAAAACCGGCCTGAAATCCAGCATTGCTATCTGATCGCCGGTGATTTTGATTTTGTGATGATCGCCAAATTCCGCGATGCGACGGAATATACCGATTACATCTATCACTTCCTCGAAACCTACGCCGATATCCCGATCCAGACCTATACCTCCAAACTGGTGGTCCGTACCGTCCGGCAGGACTGGGCCCTACCGCTTTAGGCGACAAAAATGCCTCGGACAAGATCACGAGGCGCTTTTGAGTAGATGCTCAGAAAACCACGCTTGGCAACCATTGCGCCAAAGACGGCCACAACCAGATTACGAAAATGCCAAACACCTGAAGTGCTATGAACGGCACCACACCGGCATAAATCTGTCCGGTGGTGATTTCCGGAGGCGCGGCACTGCGCAGATAAAACAGCGAAAACCCGAATGGCGGGGTCAGGAACGATGTCTGCAGATTGATCGCAATCAGGATCGCCAGCCATACCGGATCATGGCCCATCATAATCAGTCCGGGGGCTATCAGCGGCAGCAGGATCACCGTGATTTCAACGAAATCAAGGAAGAAGCCCAGAACGAAAATCACCGCCATGCAGAAGAACAGCGCCCCCATCGGGCCACCGGGCATGGATTCAAGGATTTCCGCCACATGGTCTTCGCCGCCCAACCCGATAAATACCAGCGAAAACATGCTGGCGGTCAGGATGGTGGCAAAGATCATCGCCGTAACGGTCATCGTCGATGTCAGTGCGGATTTCAGAACGTCCGCCTTCCATGCCTGTCTCAGGCACGCGGCAATCGCGGCAATGCCGGCAATCGCCAAAACGACATATCCCGCGCCCAGAACATAATCAAACCCGGTCAGATCATTTCGCTGAAACCGGACCGGGGCAATCCCGGCCATAACAGCAAGGATCAGAAGGGCCGCAGTCCCCGACAGGACTAGCTTCCGGTTTGCTCCCTGCCGTACACCGGCCATCAGGATCGCGCCAATCGCGCCGACCGATGCGGCCTCTGTCGGGGTGGCGACACCACCAAGGATCGCGCCCAAAACCGCAATGATCAGCATCACCGGTGGCAGGATAGCCCGGATTACCTCGCCCATATCCGGGCGGCCATCGTCACTTTTGACCGGCGGCATATCATTTGGCCGGAAAAAACCACGCAACAGGATATAGGCAATATAAATCACCACCAGCGTCAGACCGGGGATGAGGGCCCCTGCAAAAATCTGCCCGACCGAAATGGTTTCGATGGTGAACTTGCCCTGTTCGTACTGTGCCTGCTGATAGGCCGACGACATCACATCAGACAGGATAATCAAAAGCGTAGACGGCGGAATGATCTGCCCCAGCGTACCCGCCGTGCATACAAGCCCCGATGCCATTTTCGGGTTATAGCCAGTACGCAACATGGTCGGAAGCGCAATCATGCCCATGGCAATCACGGTTGCACCAACAATCCCCGTCGATGCCGCCAGCAACGCCCCGACCAGCACGACCGAAATGCCAAGACCACCGCGCAACTGGCCAAACACCCGGCCCATTGTATGAAGCAAGTCTTCGGCAATGCGCGATCTTTCCAGCACCACACCCATGAGGACGAAAAGCGGAATGGCAATCAGCACGTCATTGGTCAGAACACCAAACACCCGCTGACCAAGGGCGCCCATCAGCGCAATATTCATCGCGTCCGTTGCCCAACCGATAAAGGCAAAAATCACCGCCACACCAGCGATGGAAAACGACACCGGAAAACCAAGCAAAATGCAGCCCATCAGGGCCGCAAACATCAATAAATCAAGGTATTCCATCAGGCGGCACGCCCCCGCAAAATGATAATTTGCCGCAGAAGACAGGCAACCGACTGAATAATCAAAAGAATACAAAAGGCCGGAATCAGGGATTTAAGCAACCAGACGGCCGGAATCCCCCCCACCGAAATCGCGCCTTCCAGCATCGAAACTGCATTAACCACCGACGGCCATGACCAATACAGCAATGTCGCCATCGACGGGATCGCAAGCACGACATAGCCAAAGACATCAATCCTGGCCTTGGTCGTTTCGTGTGCCGCGGCATAGAAAATATCGACCCGCACATGTCGATCGACCAGAAGCGTATAACCTGCGCCCAGCATGAAAAGCCCGGAATGCAGGTAAAGCACGCTTTCATTCAACGCGATCGAACTGAACCCGAAAACATAGCGTAGCAAAACCACGGCAAACTGCAAAAGAACCATCAGAAGTGCAAACCACCGCACGGTCATTCCGGTCCACTGGTTCACCTGATCCAGCGCATCAGCAAGGCGTTGCATGAAATCCCCCGCGAAACAACAAGACCGGCGCGAGCAAACCCGCGCCGGTCTTCAGTTCTATCAGAAGCCAAGGACCTTGGCGCGCGCATTCATCTGACCATTATCGGCATAGGTCATGTAGCCGCCAATAAGATCACGATAGGCAACAAAGCTCTCAGTCGTTTTGCGCGTCAGCGCATCATCGCTTTCGCGAAGCTCGCCAATCACTTCGGCTGCAGCCTTGCCCATTGCTTCGATCACATCATCGGGCAACATGCGCACCTGCACTTCCTGCTCGGCAACAAGCTGTTTCAGGGCCATCGCATGCTTGGTCTCGTACTCGGTCCAGACCTCGTTATAAAGGCTGTCACAGGCAAATTTGACCACGGCCTTAAGGTCGTCGGGAAGGTCGGCATATGCCTTGGCATTCACTGCACATTCCTCGGCCGAGGACGGCTCGCCCACACCGGGCCAATAGTAATTCTTGGCAACCTGATAGAAGCCAAGCGCACTATCGGACCACGGACCGATGAACTCGCCTGCATCAAGCGCACCGGACTGCAATGCCTGGAACATGTCACGCCCGCCCATGGCCTGAACCGCCATGCCAAGCTTGGCACACATTTCCGAGGCAAGGCCGGTGGTACGAAATTTAAGCCCCTTAAGGTCTTCGGCCGATTTGATTTCATTACGGAACCAGCCAGCCCACTGCGGACCAGAGTTCCCGCACAAGAACGGTTTCAGGCCAAACTGGCCATAAATCTCGTCATAAAGTTCCTGACCGCCACCATGGGTCAGCCAGCCAACCTGTTCGTCTGCACGCAGGCCAAACGGCTGCGACCCGAACAGAAGAATGCCCTTGGATTTTGATCCCCAATAAGCCGGAACCGCGTGATAAATGTCCGCAGTCCCTTCGGCAACCGCATCAAACACGCCGTTGCCCGGCACCAGTTCACCGGCAGCATGCAATTTGACCTCGATCCGGCCACCCGAAAGGGTCGTGATGCGATCAGCCAGTTTCTGTGCGGCAACACCCGGCCCAGGCAGGTTTTTGGGCCATGCGGTTACCATGTTCCATTGGCGTTTATCCTGTGCAATGGCTGGCGTTGCAAAGGTTGCCGCCATGGCGGCAGCCCCGGCACCCGCAACACTGGCAGTCAGAAATTCACGTCTTTTCATTTTATATAGCCTCCTTGATGAAGAACCCTGATTGGTCGGGGGGCTATTTGCCCCCGGACCCATCTTGTGTCAGATTACTTGCCGAGAATCCCGGGAAGATTAAGCCCGTGTTCTCGTGCGCAATCCAGTGCGATTTCATATCCCGCATCGGCATGACGCATCACACCGGTTGCCGGATCATTCCAAAGGACGCGTTCGACCCTGCGTGCGGCATCTTCCGTGCCGTCACAACAAATCACCATGCCGGAATGCTGCGAAAAGCCCATTCCGACACCGCCGCCGTGATGCAACGAAACCCAGGTGGCCCCCGATGCCGTGTTCAGCAGCGCATTAAGCAACGGCCAGTCACTGACCGCATCCGAGCCATCTTTCATCGCCTCGGTTTCGCGGTTCGGGCTTGCGACCGAACCACTGTCGAGATGGTCGCGACCGATCACCACCGGGGCTTTCAACTCGCCATTTTTGACCATCTCGTTAAATGCCAGCCCCAAACGGTGCCGCTGCCCCAGACCGACCCAGCAAATACGTGCCGGCAAGCCCTGGAACGAAATGCGTTCACGCGCCATATCCAGCCAGTTATGCAGGTGTTTGTCATCCGGGATCAGTTCCTTAACCTTCTGATCCGTCTTGTAGATATCCTCGGGATCGCCCGAAAGTGCCGCCCAGCGGAACGGTCCGATCCCCTTGCAGAACAACGGCCGGATATAGGCCGGAACAAAGCCCGGAAACGCAAAGGCATTTTCCAGCCCTTCTTCGAGGGCCATCTGACGGATATTGTTGCCGTAATCGACCGTCGGGATACCGGCATCGTGGAAGGCAACCATCGCCTCGACCTGAACGCGCATCGATGCGCGCGCGGCCTTTGCCACCGCTTTCGGATCAGATTCCTGCTTTTCGCGCCATTCCGCAACAGACCAACCCTGTGGCAGGTAACCATGCACCGGGTCATGGGCCGATGTCTGATCGGTGACGATATCCGGGCGAACGCCACGCTTGACCAGTTCCGGGAACACGTCGGCAGCATTGCCGATCAGGGCAACCGACTTCGCCTCGCCCGCCTTGGTCCAGCGATCAATCATCGCCAATGCTTCGTCCAACGAATGGGTTTTTTCATCGACATAACGGGTACGAAGACGGAAATCGGCCCGCGTTTCATCGCATTCCACGGCCAGACAGCACGCACCGGCCATAACCGCGGCCAATGGCTGTGCACCGCCCATCCCGCCAAGACCACCTGTCAGGATCCATTTGCCCTTAAGGCTGCCGCCATAGTGCTGACGCCCGGCCTCGACAAAGGTTTCATAGGTGCCCTGAACGATGCCCTGTGATCCGATATAAATCCACGACCCCGCCGTCATCTGGCCATACATCGCCAGACCTTTTTTATCGAGTTCGTTGAAATGATCCCAGTTGGCCCAATGCGGCACAAGGTTGGAGTTCGCAATCAAAACACGCGGTGCATCCTTGTGGGTGCGAAACACGCCAACCGGCTTGCCCGACTGCACCAAAAGAGTCTGGTCATCTTCCAGTTCCTTCAGGCTGGCAACGATCTGGTCAAAATCCTTCCAGGTACGTGCCGCCCGGCCGATACCGCCATAAACCACAAGTTCATGCGGGTTTTCGGCAACGTCCGGATGCAGGTTATTCATCAACATGCGCATCGGTGCTTCGGTCAGCCAGCTTTTGGCAGTGATTTCCGTGCCGGTTGCCGGATAGACGTCGCGCTGGTTATGCCGCGGATTGTTGCTCATGATTTGCCTCTTAACGTCGGGGCCAGTTCGGCCAATTTTTCAAGAATGGAAGTCAGATGCGTGCGCAGTTTTGCGGCACGGCTTTCGTCATAGGCCCAGGGTGCTGCCTCGGCCTGAAGATAGGTTGATTGCGCCAATTCCATCTGGATGGCGTGCTGATTGATATCGGGGCGACCGTAATGGCGCGTGGTCCAGCCGCCTTTGAAACGGCCATTAACGATGCTGGTGTAATCCTTCGCCGCGGCACAGACATCGCGCGCTGCCGCCTCGATCACCGGATCGCAGGTCGTCCCCAGATTGGTGCCAATATTGAAATCGGGAAGCTTCCCGTCAAACAGGAACGGGATATGCGATCTGATCGAATGACAATCATAGAGGATCGCGACCCCATGCTTTTCGCGGACCCGGTCAAGCTCGCCTGCCAATGCCTGATGATAGGCTCTGTGAAAATGATGGGCGCGAAATGCGATATCATCGTCGTCAGGTGCCTGATCCCAGATGTTTTCACCATCAAAATCAGTCAGCGGCACCAAGGTAGTGGTGTTCTGACCGGGATACAAACTGACCCCTGCCGGGTCGCGATTGGCATCGATCACGTAACGATGGAACGTTGCCCGAACCGTCGTGACATTATCGAGAAGCCCGTCATAAAGCGTGTGGATATGCCAATCCGTATCGGCAAGTTCGCGCCCGCGATCATTCAGTTTTGCGGCAATGTCGTCTGGAACATAGGTCCCCGTATGGGGCAATCCCAGAACGATGGGACCATCGCCGTGCCTGACTTCAACCGGATTGCTCTTGGTCATGCGTTGCCCCCCACCACAAAACCCGAAAGTTTCGCCGCCGAAACAAGGCTGCCGTTGGTGACCAGCTCCGCCGCCTTCGCCAGATCAGGTGCCATGTAACGGTCCTGCTCGACACTTGGAATGTCTTTGCGGACCATCGCCAGGACATCCTGCAAACCGGCACTGGTTTTCAGCGGACGGCGGAATTCAACGCCCTGTGCCGCACAGATCAGCTCAACCCCCAGAATGTAGGAAAGGTTGGCATTCATCCGGGCCAGTCGGCGTGCACCGTGGGCGGCCATCGACACATGGTCTTCCTGATTGGCGCTGGTCGGCGTGCTGTCGGTCGAGCAGGGATTGGCAAGATGCTTGTTCTCGCTCATGAGCGCTGCCGTCGTGACCTCGGCAATCATCAGACCGGAATTCAAACCCGGATCGGGGGTCAGGAACGGCGGCAGATCATGTGAAAGCGTCGGATCAACCATCAATGCCACGCGACGCTGGGCAATCGCCCCGATCTCGGCAACGGCAAGGGCAATCTGATCGGCGGCAAAGGCCACCGGTTCGGCATGGAAATTCCCGCCCGAAACAATCCGGCCATCTTCTTTGAGAACCAGCGGATTATCGGTGACCGCATTGGCCTCGATCTCCAGCGTCTGTCCGGCGAAGCGCAGCAAATCCATTGCTGCCCCGGTCACCTGCGGCTGGCAGCGGATGCAATAGGGGTCCTGAACGCGGGTATCGCCCTCGCGATGGCTTTCGCGGATTTCCGATCCGTCCATCAATGCGCGCATCGCGCGCGCCACATTGATCTGCCCCGGATGACCGCGCAGCGTATGGATTTCATCAACCAGTGGGGCTGTCGATCCCATGATCGCATCGGTCGAGAGCGAGGCGGTGACAATCGAACTGGCCGCGTTGCGCCAGGCTGAAAACAGCCCGACCAATGCGCATGCGGTTGAAAACTGTGTGCCGTTAATCAGGGCAAGGCCCTCTTTCGGGCCAAGGACCACCGGTGTCAAACCAGCCCTTTTCAGGGCATCCGCACCGGCCATGGTTTCACCGCGATAGACCGCTTCGCCTGCACCGATCATAACCGCCGTCATATGGGCAAGCGGTGCCAGATCGCCCGACGCCCCAACCGATCCCTGCGATGGGACGACCGGGGTTACACCATATTCCAGCATCCCCTCGATCAGATCGATAATGTCCCAGCGCACACCCGATGCACCCCGCCCGAGCGACAGCAATTTCAACGCCATCATCAGACGCGTGGTCGGGATATCAAGCGCATCCCCGACACCGCAGCAATGGCTGAGGATCAGGTTGCGTTGCAGGGTTTCGGTATCCTTGGCCGCAATCTTGACCGATGCCAGTTTGCCAAAACCGGTATTGACCCCGTAAACCGCATCACTGCCTTCGGCGGCGGCACGGACCATCGCATGGGCGGCCTCGACCCCGGCCTTGGCCGACGGGTCCAGCTTCACGGCGGCCTGACTGCGCCAGATATGTTCAAGATCGGCCAGTTTCACAGACGCGGGGATCAGGGTGACGGTCATTTTGCATCCTTGTCGAATACAGGTTACGGGGCGCGTGGGCAGGGTTTCGATACGCTTAGTGCGCGACCGGAACCCCGCCGAAAATACATTCAAACAGCGGGTTGAACCCGATGCGATATGAAAGTTCTGCCGGGTGCGACACATTCCAGATCGCCAGATCAGCCCGCATCCCTGCCCTGACCTGCCCGGTATCGGACAGGCCCAGTGCACGGGCGGCATGGGCCGTTGCCCCGACCAAGGCTTCTTCGGGGGTCAGGCGGAATAATGTGCAGGACATATTCATCGCGAGCAGGATCGACATCAGCGGCGATGTCCCCGGATTGCAATCGGTTGCAACCGCGATTGGCACGCCATGCTTTCGAAAGGCAGCGACGGGCGGCAACTGTTTTTCATGCAGGGTATAAAATGCGCCGGGCAACAGGACCGCGACCGAGCCGGATTTGGCCATCGCCATCGCGTCTTCTTCGTTAGCATATTCGACATGATCGACCGACAATGCGCCATTGCTCGCGGCCAGTTTGGTGCCGCCGATATTTGAAAGCTGTTCGGCATGCAGTTTGACCGGGATGCCAAGCGCGCGGGCAACATCGAACACACGGGCAATCTGTGCCGTGTCAAACGCGATGCCTTCGCAGAAACCGTCGACCGCATCGACTAGCCCTTCGGCATGGGCGGCGCGCAATGTCGGGATGCAGACCTCGTCTATATAACGATCCGCTTCCCCCTTGAATTCCGCCGGGGTAGCGTGGGCACCAAGGAAGGTCGTTTTGATTCGAACCGGGCGATGTTTTTCAATCGCACGTGCGGCGCGCAGCATGTTCAGTTCCGTCTCGCGGTCCAAGCCATAACCGGATTTGACCTCGATCACGCAAACACCCTCGGCCAGCAGCGCATCGACCCGGGGCAAGGCACTTGCCAGCAATTCATCGACACTGGCGGCGCGGGTTGCGCTTACGGTTGAGACAATACCACCGCCCGCACGGGCGATTTCCTCGTAACTTGCCCCTTGCAGGCGCATTTCGAACTCAACCGCGCGATTGCCGCCATGCACGACATGGGTATGGCAATCGATCAGGGCCGGGGTGATCAGACGGCCTTCAAGATCGCGATAGGGGAATTTTTTGCTGTCTTTATAGTCTTCGGGGATCGCATCGGCATCGCCGACCCAGACGATCTTTTCGCCTTCAATCGCGACCGCGCCCTTATCAATCATACAATATGATAATTGATTTTCGCCCTGCGCTTTATCGATCGCGACAATTTTCGCATTCCCCAAAAGCATGTAAAGCTCACCCTTGATAAGTCTGCTATTAAATATAATATGTACGTACATAATATCACTGTCAAGACGGGTAGAAGCAATGACGGTTCTCTGGGCAAATCAGGCACTTACCACCAAAGGCTGGGAAAACAGCGTCCTGATCGAGATCGATGAAAGCGGCAGAATCACAAAGGTTCAGGCCGATTCCCCTGCCACCGGAAACCGCGTTGGTACGCTTCTGCCCGCGATATCGAACCTGCATAGCCACGCGTTTCAGCGTTCGATGGCCGGGTTAACCGAAAAACGCGGCCCCGATCCCCGTGATACCTTCTGGACATGGCGACAATTGATGTTCCGCTTCCTGGATCAGCTCACCCCGGATCACGTGCAGGACATTGCGGCCTTTGTGCAAATGGAAATGCTCGAAGCCGGATACGCCAACAATACCGAGTTCCATTACCTGCACCATCAACCGGGCGGCGTTCCCTATGACAATATCGCCGAGATGGCCGAACGCATTGCGGCGGCGGCAAACATCACCGGTATCGGCCTGACGCTTCTGCCCGTGCATTACCAGTTCGGCGGTTGCGACAAACGCCCGCTTGGCGCAGGGCAAATCCGGTTTGGCAATGATCCGGAACGCTTTGCCAAATTGTATGAGGAAAGCGAAAAGGCGTTGAAATCCCTGCCGTCCGACACACGCATGGGGGTGGCCCCGCATTCGCTGCGCGCCGTGGGGCGCGAGGACCTGATTGCCACCACGCGGCTGTCAAAGGACGGCCCGGTTCACATGCATCTGGCCGAACAGGTCGCCGAGGTCGAGGAGGTCGCGGCATCCTGGGGCAAGCGCCCGGTCGAATGGCTGCTTGAACATGCCGATGTCGATGAAAACTGGTGCCTGATCCATTGCACGCAGATGCAGGAACACGAAACGCTTGGCCTTGCCAGAACCGGGGCGGTTGCCGGGCTTTGCCCGATCACCGAAAGCAGCCTTGGCGACGGTATTTTTGATGGTGTGCGTTACCTGAATGCGGGTGGAAATATCGGTGTCGGATCGGATTCCAACATTCGCATTTCACTTTCCGAAGAGATCCGCACACTGGAATACAGCCAGCGTCTACGCGATAAATCGCGTGCCGCCCTTGCCACCCCGGAAAAATCCACCGCCCGCCGGTTGTTCGATGCGGTTGCCAAAGGCGGCGCACAGGCCGCAGGCCGCGATGCCGGCCGGATCGAGGTCAGTGCACTGGCCGATCTGATGGCGCTTGATGGCGCGGCGGTTGACCTTATCGGTCGGACAGGCGATACGATCCTCGATACATATGTCTTTGCCGGAGATGATCGCATGGTGCGTGATGTCTGGTCGGCCGGTCGCCATGTCGTGACCGAGGGCCGCCATATCGCACATGATACGATCACCGACCGGTATCGCAAGGTGATGGAACAACTCAAGGAAGCGGTGTGAGCACCACCACGGAACTGACAAACTGGCAATCGGTCCATGACGAGGTCCTGCGCCGCATTCACACCCGTGAATGGAAACCGGGCGACCAGATCCCCAAGGAAGTCGAACTGGCCGAGGAACTGGGCTGCGCGCGCGCGACCGTCAACCGGGCGCTTCGCGAACTTGCCACCGAGGGCTTCCTTGACCGCCGCCGCAAGGCCGGAACCCGTGTTGCCACCCACCCGGTCCGGCGCGCAAGGCTTGACATCCCGGTCATACGGCTGGAGATCGAGGGCCGCGGCCAGAAATACGCCTATGCCCTGCTGTTTCGCGAACGCCGCAGCCCGCCGCCGGAAATCTGCGCCAATCTGGGTGTAACACCTGACAGCGACATGCTGCATATCACGTCGCTGCATCTGGCGGATGGCAAGCCCTATATGTTTGAGGAACGCTGGGTCTCGGTCGCCGCCACCCCGGAAATCGTTGATGCTGATCTGTCCAAAATCAGTGCCAATGAATGGCTGGTACTTCATGCCCCCTACACCAAGGGCGACATTTCATTTTCCGCCGTGCTGGCTTCCGAAAACGAAGCCGAAATCCTGCGCACGCAAAAGAATGAACCGCTGTTCCTGATCGAACGCACGACCTGGGAAGGGGAACAGGGCATTACCTCCGCCCGGCTTTTGTTCGCGCCGGGATACCGGATGCATACGGCACTTTAGACCTTCCGAAGAGCCTGTAGTTTGTGCGCATATCCGTCCCTTTTTCAGATTTCCTGAAAAAAGTTCTTGATTTGTTCTTTTTATTGTGACATAAGGACAAAGTCAACGGGAGAAATGCACCCGGACCGAAACCCGCGAAGCGCCTTGTGCGCATCGCGGGTTTTTGCGTTTGGGGCCGGATCAAAGAGGGTATCAGGATGCAGCGGCAAAGATTGAGGCAGGGCGGCGGGGCAATCCGCAGGATATGGATCGGCGGATGGCGGAGCCATTACGGCGGCGTTCCGCGCCGGTTCTAACACGCTTTTAACACGCTTATTTGTCATGATGGGAGAGGTGCGTTTTATCGGGGAATGGACCCCGGATTTGCCGGAGAGAGGCAGCAATGGCAGCAGTGGCGGCAGTGATTTGTGGCCCGTCGGTGGTGGACAGGCTGGGGGCAGTATGCCCGAAATCCGTCTGCTGGTGAAAATGGCAGCCGCCCGAGGTTTGTCTGGACGTCGGGGTGGCAGGTTGTCGCCGTGGCCGGAAAGTGATCGAGGTGGGCAGAAAGCCCGATGAAGGTCCGTCGGCGAGGTTGCGGGAGGCCCTTGGTCCTTGGGCCCGTGGTATGTCCGGACTTCGAGGTCAGGCCATTGCCGAAAGGGACTGGCTGTCTGCGGGCCGTCTGTTGGCAAAGCTGGCGAAAGCCCGGGATGTGTCCGGCGTTGCCCGAAGTCCTGCATTGCCGGAAGTCGCCGTGGTGCAGGCCGTGGGCCTGATGGTCGTCTGTGGGACCCCAGGTTTGTTCGGGCTTGCTCAGTTGCGGGACGTCCGGTTTGTAAAAAAGGTGCCTGTCCGCTTTTCTCGCATTCCCCTTTTCTCGAGTGCTTTGCGAAACGGCATTGAGCGGTACTTATCTGGGGCCGCGAGGACCCGCGCGCTTGACGGTAAGGTATGACGAGCATAGAGCTTGGGTGAAAAATCAGAAAAAACCTAACGGATATGCGATGACGTCCGAAGACCTGTCCGCCCGCAGGGTATTTGCGAATAGCCAAAAAAGATTAAAATCCGAAATCATCCGCGAAGTTACTTTCGAAGGGGTGATAGAGCGGGCCCGGTCCATGGTCATCTTGCCAGACGCAAGAATTCTGGTAGAGGGCTCCTCCGTCAAGGATGGCGCGCCTTTGGCTGCTGTGTGGTCGCCTGCGGCTGATAAACTGGAGACAGTGGGCCTTTACAGGTCTGCGATTGAGGAAAATGCATCCTCTGATCATCATTCAAGCAGCTTGTTTCCGTGGCGCGGGGCCTTTGGCTGGCTGGATTATGACCGCTTGCACGTGATGTCTGCCGATTTTAGCCGGTGTCTTCAGACCTATCCAATTCGCAATATGAATTTCCTCGCGGAAATGGATATTTCCCGACAGGATTCCTTTGGTCGCAAACCCAACCCACTGAGCGCCATGGCGGTCAGTGATGATCTGCTTTTGGTGACGCTATCTGATAACTTCAGAGTCCGGGTTGGGCGCTTTTTTGCGTTTCTGCGCCGAACGGGCGACAGTTTCGAGTGGACCGGTTTGCCGGTGGAATTGAACTCCCCAGAAGTCATGGCAGCGTGGCGTGACCGTGCAATGGGCTCTTCTTGGTTGTTTATAATGGACGCGTTCTTGTGGGGCAGGGAGCTCCGCGCGGTAACAAACGGGGGGCAAGCAACCCATTTCAACAGCGGGCCAACCTTTGAAACGAAACTTGTCATTGATTATGACATCGTTGGTGCGGTTGCCGAGGAGCGCGGGTTCTGGCAGCGCTTCAAGAAGCCTCGTGCGCCTGAGCTGCATCTGAAAGCTGTCAGCCAGTTGCCGCTGGGCGATCTGACCTGTAGCCGGGATATGTCCTATAGCGTGCTGAAGCTCGCTGGGCTCAACAAGATCCTGATATATCCGCCGGACCTGTCCGCCCCATTGGGCATGTTGCCCTTGACACCAGGGATGAGCCTTGGCCAGCGCAAACATGATCGTGTTGCCTTGGCCTTTGATGAAGAGACGATGCTGGTGGGAGATAAAACGGGCTTCAACCTGTGTAGAATATTGTTCGATTAGAATTAGAAAAAGGGGACTGTTCCCTTTTCTGAAGCCGCAGTCAGGCTTTTGTCTGCCCAATCATTCAAACCCGTTATACGCCGCAATCACCCGGAATTCCGGGCCATCGACGGTGGAGTGGCTTTCATACAGGCAGAAGCGGTCGACGGTGAAGCTGCGGGATGTCAGGTCGATATGATCAGCCACCGCCTGTTCGACGGTCGCACGGGCGGCGTCGCGGTTGCGGCCAAGGGTGATGTGCGGGGTGAATTTGCGCATGTCCATGTCCGGGCATTCTTCAAGCCGCAGCAATGCCTTTTCCACGCGGTTTGCCAATGCGTGCAAGGCGGGCTGGTCTGCGACACCGGCCCAGAAAATGCGCAGTTTGCGGGCGGACGCGAAGATGCCAAGGCCCTGCACGCGAAGATCGAACGGTTCGAACGGGAGTTCGGAGAGGGCCGCATCGATTTCGCGGGCCAGACCGGGATCGACATTGCCGATGAATTTCAGCGTGATGTGCATGTTTTCCGGGGTCTGGGCATCGAGCCCCTTGATCCCGCGCGCCAACGGGTAAAGATCGTCGGCAATATCAGCCGGAATTTCGACGCCAACAAACAAACGCATATTCGGAACTCACGCACGACAATCTGGCAGATGGGGATTTGAGTGGGCGACCGCCCGGTATTTATCCGGTCGAACGGCCCGGAAGCGGGATGATGTCATCCTCGCCCTTGATTTGCGGGAAGCGGCCCGCAGCCCAGTCGGCCTTGGCCTTATCGATCCGTTCCTTGGAACTGGAAACGAAGTTCCACCAGATATGGCGATAGCCGACCGGCAACCCGCCGAGCAGCATCACCCGACAGTCGGATTGGGCGACGATATCGGGAATTTCTTCGGGCGCGATATAGATGAAGTTTTCCGGTTCATACAGGTCGCCGTCAATGCGCAGATTGCCGGAAACGACATACAGGGCGGCTTCCTGATTTTCACCGGGCAGCAGAAGCTGCGCGCCGGCATCCATGCGGACATCAAGATAGAACAGCTTGGATTTGACCGGAACCGGGGCGGTTTTGCCGAAGGCCTCGCCCGCGATCAGGCGCATATGCAAACCGGCATCTTCGATAATCGGCAGGTCGTCCTTGGCGATATGGAAAAATTCCGGATCGGATTCTTCTTCGTCTTCGGGCAGTGCCGCCCACAATTGCAGGCCATCGAGTTTATGATGGCTGTTGCGTACCGCATCGGTTTCGCGTTCGGAATGGGTGATGCCGCGCCCGGCACTCATCCAGTTGAGATCGCCCGGCTGGATTTCGAGCAAACTTCCAAGGCTGTCATGATGGCGGATCGCACCTTCGAAAAGATAGGTGACAGTGGCAAGCCCGATATGGGGATGCGGGGCAACGTCAACCCCCTGCCCCGGCTCGAACGATGCCGGTCCCATCCGATCAAAAAACACAAACGGACCGACAGACCGGACTTCGCGGTGTGGCAGGACGCGGCGCACGGACAGGGGACCAAGATTGGTTTCCTTGCCGGAAATCAGTATAGACATGCGCCGCCTCCTTTTTAAGTCTGCTTCAGACTAATCTGGTACGTACCTGCCTTACGGGCAAGGGTTCGGCCAGGTGGTCTGGATTTTCTCGATCTCGGCCAGAACGTCGTCGGACAGTTCGACATAGGCAGAGCCGATATTGGATTTGAGCTGTTCCATGCTGGTCGCACCAATGATGTTGGCCGTCAGGAACGGGCGGGTATTGACGTAAGCCAGCGCCATCTGCGCGGGATCAAGGCCGTTATCCTTGGCGAGTTTGACATAGGCCTCGGTCGCCTTGATGCCATTTTCCGTCAGGTAGCGGCCGAAATATTGCGGCCAGATGGATGAACGTGCGCCTTCCGGGCGGGCACCGCCGAGATATTTGCCCGACAATGCGCCACCACCCAATGGCGAATACGCCAGAAGACCGGCATCTTCGCGGATCGAGCATTCGGCCAGACCGACTTCATAGGTCCGGTTCAAAAGCCCGTAGGGGTTCTGCACCGAAACCACGCGCGGCCAGCCTTTTTTCTCGGCCAGTTCAAGGAACTTCATCAAGCCCCACGGGGTTTCGTTCGACAGGCCGATATGGCGGATTTTGCCCGCCTGCACCAGATCATGCAGGGCTTCGAGGGTTTCCTCGATCGGGGTGAATTCCTCGTCGCTGTCATGGACGTAACCGAGCTTGCCAAAGAAGTTGGAATTCCGGTCCGGCCAATGGAGCTGATAGATATCGAGATAGTCGGTTTTGAGGCGTGTGAGGGAACCGTCAATCGCCTCGTTGATCTGTGCGCGGGTCAGGCGCGGGCCACCCCGGACATAGGGAAAACGTTCTGCCGGGCCGACAATTTTGGACGCGATGACCAGATCATCACGACGGCCGCGTTTTTCAAGCCAGTTGCCGATGATGGTTTCGGTTCTGGTGAAGGTTTCTTCCATCGCCGGGACCGGATACATTTCGGCGGTGTCGATGAAATTGATTTCATTGCCGGTGGCGTAATCGAGCTGTTCGAACGCTTCGTCCTGCGTATTCTGCTGGCCCCAGGTCATGGTACCCAGGCAAATCACACTGACATTGATGTCAGTCCGACCCAATCGACGATATTCCATAGATCAATCCCCTTTTGCGCCCTGATTGGGCGCATTTTATTTTCAATGGTATGAATATATCCCGGTCGCGGAGTGATGAAAGCTTTTAGCGCAAATTTTCTTGCAACATCATGGAATTGCAATGAATTTTCGACGCATTTGATCCTAGATGAACAGGGTCAGAACCCCGGTATAGCTGTAAAAGCGATCATTGCAGACCTCGCCACTGCCGTAAAATCCGGTGAGCGGCAGATCCCCGATTTCATCGCGGATGATCATCATTTCACGGCTTTCGGTGCCAAACAGATGCGGCCCGCGGGCGACACAACTGCAATAAAGCGCGCCGCGCGGTTTGCCGGGAAGGCGTTTTTGCAAATCAGCCAGCATGCGGCGCAAATCCTGTTCGGCGGCAACGCCGTCGCGCCGCACGAAACGGATGGTATCGCCGACCTGCACATCGCCGCTGATGGCCATCAGGTTGTTGTGCGGATCAACCCCCATCAGGTTGCGGACAACAAAATCGCCGGTATCCGAGCCCGGCACCATCAGGGCAACGTGATAGCGGCCCGAGGCGATGGAATTTTCATTACCGTCGGATTCCATTTCCGATTTGAAGACTTCGAGTGCCGGACGGTCATCAAGGGTTGCGATGATGCCATCGCGTCCCTCGGTCACGCGATGCAACGGTCCGACCGGGGTGCAGGCCTGACTGATCCCGACCTGCACAATCGTTTTGTCGGCAAACAAAACCCCCGAAAGGCCGCCTTCGACGACCTTGTCGGCGATTTGCGGCGCACCGCGTTCGCCCGATGCAATGCCGCCAACCAGATAGGTTGACCCCAGACGCGCCAGTTCGGAAAGAGTGGCCAGGCTGTCGGGTGCGCCCGGATCGCCGTGAACCAGACCAAAGATCGGTTGCAGGCGATCAATCGCCCGCTGCAATTCCGGTGCATCGAGATCGGTGTCGGTTTTAAGCGGTTCGAAAATATGAAAATCATTCGGATCAATCGGGGCGACCATCACGGAGGCGGCCGGAACCCCGAAATAGGCCCGGCCAGACCCGCACACACCAATCCCGACCGTACCGACCCAGTGTTCAAGCGACAGGCGGGAACGCAGGAAGGTCAGGATGCTGCCAAGGTCGGCGGCCAGTGCCTCGGACACATATAAAAAAGCCAGTGCCTGTTGCGGCAATGGCTGTGTTTGCAATTGATCGGCCAGTTCGGTGGCGACTGCTGCCCAATTTTCCCCGCTGGCATGTGCCGCATGAAATTCAGCCGTCATGCATTCTCCCGCTTTTGAAAACCTGCCTGATGATGTGGCGGTCCGTTTTCTTGGTCTTGTGGTTATCCAAGCTCTATCTAAGCATTCGGGGGGGCCATTCACAATGGGCGAACAAAGATTTCAGCCCTGCCCCGTCAGGCAATATGTCGACGCAGCAAATCCATCGCGGCATTAAGCTGTGTCATGCGCTGGTGCGATCCATAATTGCTGTCAGGGTGGTGAATGGCGGCCAGAATGCGATATTTGGTGCGGATGGACTTCATGTCGGGACGGGCATTGGGGGCAAAGCCCATGACATGCAGGGCTTCGTTAAAGGTGGTGACGCCGCGATCAAGTGGCTCGAACGCCAGATTATCGACAATGGCGCGCAGACGTTCAAGTTCCTCGCGCGATTGCAGAAGTTCGACAGGCGGTTCGGCCTGGCGTTTTCGGATGGCGTGGGCTTCTTCCAGTGCCTTGCGTTCGGCCGCAAGGATATCGGCCTTTTCAACGCGCATCTTGACTTCGCCCTTGTCGAAATGCAGCGCCATATTGAGCGCCTTGCGCACCGCGATGATTGAATGCCCCGGTGGCAAACGCAATTGCAGCCTTGGTTTGCGCCGCCAGGGACGGCCTTCGGCGGGGCCTGATTTCAGGACGATGGTTTCACGATCACCCGGCGGCGGGTCGCCCGGGTCCTCGTAATCCTCAATCGCGCCTTCGGGCACAATCAGCATGACGGAGCGCGCCAGATCGGCCGCATTGACCCCGCGTTTGGCGGCCAGTGCGAGAACAGCATCACGGAACATCGAAGAACACGGAATGGTGTAGGATTGTTTGACTGATTGTGCCGCCATCACCCTTGCCCGATATATATCAATTTAAATCAATATCTTACGGCGGAAAAACCACCGCAATCCCGATTGAGAAGATCAATTTGGCTAAAGTGTAGCGGCGGGAGAACCCGGCTGCAACTGCGGTTGTAGGCAAAATTGAATCGCTTCCGATTCATCCACAGGCAAAACAGGCGATTTCGCAGGGGTTCCCCATAACGCAAAGACAGAATAAGTAGTTGATATTAAAATATCTTTTATCGCATTATCGATTCTTCGCCTGAGTTTCAGCCCCTTAGCCCGCCCGCAAGAATGGATCACCCATGTTTGCGGCCCCATAAACGGGGAAAAATCCATAAGACATTGTTATTATTGAATTATTTTCGGTTTTATGCTTTGGCTCGCCCCGGCGGCAACGGCGTCAATTTGGCTGAATTAACGTCTCGTTTGCATTTGTTCTGTCAGATCAAACCAGAGATGACTACAAATGTAGTTGCGGATCGGGATATTCGAAACATAACCGAAAGTAAATGATGTGTTAATTTCACACTCAATCAGGTGTTCTGAGGGCTTTTGGGCCATTTTCGGGCCGGTTTTTACCATTTCCCAGCCGACCCTGAAACCATACAACTCATTGATAATAAACACATAAATCTGCAAAAACGGGCAGATCGACTTTGCCCTGCCCTGACCCACCAAAATCGTTTCGGTTTGCTTTCTAATTTTATCTACGTATGTAGTTTTTCGGGGCGGTTTCTGTCGAAACTGATCCTGGAGGGCGATGGAAATCCTGTATTTTCATGCCAATGCCGCCCAGCAATTATTTGTTATAAAAGGAATTATCGAATTCCACCGCAAGAAGAAAAGGCTGCACCAACGGGTACAGCCTTTGAGAAATCCGGTCACCTGAATGCGGTTGGTGCGGAGGCGGAAAATCAGGAATCTGCTTCGAGAACGTCAATAACCTGCGGCAAAATGCGTTCCACGACAATCTTCACCCCGTCCGCATTGGGATGAATCCCGTCATCCTGATTAAGATTTGCGTTTGCCGCCACGCCATCGAGGAAGAAGGGATAAAAGGCCAACTGATATTGTGCCGCCAGTTCGGGATAGATTGCGTTAAATTCATCCCCGTATTCCTTGCCCATATTGGGTGGTGCCATCATCCCGGCCAACAGGACCGCAACATCGCGGTCGCGCAGCTTTCCAATGATTTCATCAAGATTTTCACGGGTCTGGGATGGTTCCACCCCGCGAAGCGCGTCATTGGCACCCAGTTCCAGCAACACGATATCGGGATCATCGACCAGCGCCCATTCAAGGCGCGAAAGACCCGCCGCCGTCGTATCGCCGGAAACCGAACTGTTAACGACCTTGACGTTATGCCCGGCATCACGAAGGGCAGCTTCAAGCCTAGGGGCAAAGCCATCCTCGTGCGAGAGACCGTAGCCCGCCATCAGGCTGTCACCATAAAGCATCAGGGTTTGCGGGGCATTGTCGGCAGTGTTGTTTGCCGCATTGTCGGCGGCTTGGGCATCATGAATGCCAAACAGGCTCATGGCGCCAATCAGAATACCAAAACCCATCCCGGCACATCGAAACAGGCGGCGGGAAAGCCCTTCGAACAATCCGGGCTTTTGCTTGAAAGTGAACTGGTTAACAGCCGGGTCTTGCCCGAACAGCGTGTATGCCACAAATCTCACCTTATGTTTTGTCATCTTGCACAGACGGTTAGCCTCTGGTTACCTGCTGGTCACCCATCGGTTACCCTGAGATCGTCAAATCTGAAGTCAAATCTGAACTGGTGACACCAAATTCCGTACAATTATTTAACCCGTTTATTCGCCCCTGCAATGCCTTAGCCCGATTGGACCCGTAATGAGTGTTACCGAAACTGCCTCTATGCCGGAAAAAACAGCAAATACGACAGAGGCAGCGCGCCAGCGCACCGTCGATGTTTCCGGTCTTAAGCTGAGCCTGAAGGGACCGGCGGGGATTGTTGATATCCTCAAAGGGGTCGATATCCAGATTGATGCCGGCGAACGTGTCAGCCTTGTCGGGCCGTCGGGATCGGGCAAAACGTCACTTTTGATGGTGATTGCCGGGCTGGAACAGGCGCAGGCGGGCACGATCAATATCTGTGGCGAGGATTTGCGCAAGCTTGATGAAGATGGTCTGGCCCTTTATCGCCGCCATCATGTCGGCATCGTGTTTCAGGACTTCCACCTTGTGCCGACCATGACAGCCCTTGAGAACGTGGCCCTTCCGATGGAGTTCGCCGGACGCAAGGATGCGTTTGAACGGGCCGAGGCGGAGCTTAAGGCCGTCGGACTTGGTCATCGGATCGGGCATTATCCGGGCCAGTTGAGCGGCGGGGAACAGCAGCGCGTGGCACTCGCACGTGCGCTTGCGACCGACCCGGAACTGCTTCTGGCGGATGAGCCGACCGGCAATCTTGACGGGGCCACGGGCGAAACGATTATCGAATTGCTGTTTGATCTGGCGAAACGCAAGGGATCGACATTGCTTCTGATTACGCATGATCCGGGGCTGGCATCGCGGTGCGACCGGTCGATCATGCTGCGCGACGGGGAAATCGTTACGCAACAGGATGCCGACATATGAGCCGTATTTCCCAATCCCCCGACGGGGCGGAAAAGCTGTGGTCGATTGCGTGGCGGGTCTGCCGACGGGAACTGCGCGGCGGGTTTTCGGGCTTTCGCATTTTTCTGGCGTGCCTTGCGCTTGGCGTTGGTTCCATTGCCGCGGTCGGAAACGTTTCGGAATCCGTTTTAAATGCGCTGGAGCGCGATGGCCGGGCCCTTCTGGGCGGGGATGTCGAGCTTCGCCTTGTCCATATGCCCGCCAGCGAGGAACAGCAAAGCTGGCTTTCGGAGAATACCGAACGGATGGGCAGGCTTGCGACCATGCGCGCCACCGCCTATGGGCCGGAGCAGCGCAGGCTGGTCGAGCTTAAGGCGGTTGATGATGTCTATCCGCTGTTTGGCGAGATGGAACTTGCCGATGGTATTGCGTTTGACGGCGCGCTTGCCAAGAAGGACGGTGTCTGGGGCGGTGTTGCCGAGGCCGGGCTT
The DNA here is from genome assembly GCF_000300235.2 of Thalassospira xiamenensis M-5 = DSM 17429. Classification (NCBI taxonomy): domain Bacteria; kingdom Pseudomonadati; phylum Pseudomonadota; class Alphaproteobacteria; order Rhodospirillales; family Thalassospiraceae; genus Thalassospira; species Thalassospira xiamenensis. Next base: position 4,134,370 of record NZ_CP004388.1, read on the forward strand.
CTGGAACGGCTGAAGATTACTGTCGGGGATACGGTTCGCCTTGGCGATATCAATATTCAGGTGCGCGGTGTGATCGCGACCGAGCCCGACAAGGCGGTCGGCTTTTTCAATTTCGGCCCGCGTTTGATGGTGTCGATGGATGCCCTTGCGGATACCGGGCTGGTGCAGCCCGGCAGCCTGATCAATTATTATTACGCTTTGGATTTGAATGATGCGGAAACGCCAAAGGTGTTTCGCGAACGGCTTGATGCGCAGTTTGAAGATGCCGGGTGGCGCGTGCGCGATGTATCGGATGCCAATCCGGGCCTGCGGCGGTTTATCGAACGGCTGACGCTGTTTCTGACACTGGTGGGGCTTTCGGCATTGCTGGTTGGCGGGATTGGCGTTGCCAATGCGGTGCGCAGCCATATCGAAAGCAAAACATCCGTCATTGCGACGCTTAAATCCATCGGGGCATCGCATGGCTTGGTGCTTCGGATTTACTTCCTGCAAATCCTGATGCTGTCGCTTGTCGGGATCGGTATCGGGCTTCTGATCGGGGCGGTAACACCGGCGATCATTGCACCACTTCTGGCCGGGCGTTTGCCGATTGATGTGACATTGGGCCCGGCATTGCCGTCGCTTCTGATTGCGACCGCGTTTGGTGTTCTGACCACGCTGGTCTTTGCCATGCCGTCGCTTTTACGTGCGCGTGAAATTCCGGCAGCCCGGCTTTTCCGGGCCAGTGCGGGATTGATGAATGGCAGTGCGTTAAGTAAGCGTGACCTGCCTTATGTTGGTGTACCGCTTATCCTGTTGCTGTTGCTTACAGTATTCACCGCGACGGATCGCGAGATCGCGATTGGCTTTATCGCCGGATCGGTTCTGGCGATTGCGGTTTTTGCCGCGGCGGGCAAGGCAATTGTATCGCTTTCAAAACGGATGACCGGCGGGCGCAATGCCTTTAGCCGACTGGCGCTGGCAAACCTGCATCGGCCGGGTGCCAGCACGGTGCCGATTGCGCTGTCGCTTGGGCTTGGTCTGACGCTGCTGGTGACGATTTCGGGGATCGAGGGCAACCTTGATCACGAGATATCGGAAAATCTGCCGGACTCGGCCCCGGCCTTCTTCTTCCTTGATATCCGACCTGATCAGATGGATCAGTTCAAAACGCAACTTCTTGAAAAAGATAACGTTTCGGATATCGAACAAACACCGATGCTGCGTGGCCGGGTGGTTGCGATTGACGGGGTGGATGCCAATGATGTTGGTCCGGGGGATGATCGCTGGTTCCTGCGCGGGGACCGTGGCCTGACCTTTGCGGCAAGCCCGCCGCCCGAAACCCAGATCGTGCGCGGGGAATGGTGGCCGGCTGATTATGACGACGGGGCCAAGCCGCTTGTTTCCATCTCGCGCGATATTGGCGAGGCATTCGCATTGGAGCCGGGCGATACATTGACCGTCAATGTGCTGGGCCGCGACATTACTGCCGAGATTGCCAACTGGCGCGAAATCGAATGGCAGAGCCTTCGGATGAATTTCGCGATGGTGTTTTCGCCGGGCCTGATCGACAAGGCGCCCTATAGCCTGATCGCGACCGCACACATGCCGCGCGAGATGGAAGAACCGGTTGATCGCATGATCGGCATGGATTTCCCCAATGTGTCGGCCATCCGGGTGCGCGAGGCGCTTGAGGCCGCCAATGCCATTCTGGCCGGGATCGGCACCGCGCTTAACGCGACCAGTTCGATTGCGATTGTCGCCGGGGTTCTGGTCCTTGCAGGCGCGGTTGCCGCCGGGCGGCGCAAACGGATTTATGATGCGGTTGTCCTTAAGACTCTTGGGGCGACACGCGGCAATATCCTTTATGCCTATGCGCTGGAATACGGGATACTTGGCCTTGCCACCGGGGTGATTGCTGCCCTGTTTGGCAGTCTTGCGGCCTGGTCGGTTCTGGTGCTGATCATGGAAGCGAGCTGGACGTTCCTGCCGATGACGATCTTTGGCCCGATTGCGATTGGTCTGGCGGCGACCCTGTCGGCGGGCTTCATCGGGACATGGCAGGCATTGCGCAGCCCGGCGGCACCGCTTTTGCGTAACGAATAGCGCGCCGTACATAACAACGAAAAGGGCCGGTCCATCACAGACCGGCCCTTTTCATTTCGATTGGGTATCGTCGGAAATCATGCCAGATCACGAAGCGCACGACGGACGACCTTGCCGGTTGTGGTCATCGGCAATTGTTCCATGAAGGCGATTTCACGCGGATATTCGTGGGCCGCCAGCCGGGTTTTGACGAAATCACGGATATCGGCTTCAAGTTCCGGGCTTTGCGCGATCCCGTCGGCCAGCACGACGAAGGCCTTGACGATCTGGCCGCGTTGGTCGTCGGGTTTGCCGATCACACCGGCCATGCGCACGGCGGGATGGCCGATCAGGCAATCCTCGATCTCGCCCGGGCCGATGCGATACCCCGCCGAACTGATCAGATCATCATCGCGGCCGACAAAACGGATATAGCCATCTTCGTCAAGCTGCCCCATATCGCCGGTCAGAAGCCATTCTCCGATGAATTTTTCGCGGGTGGCTTCGGGGTTGCGCCAATATTCCAGAAACATCACCGGATCAGGCGACCGAACCGCAATCCGGCCCATTTCACCGGCAGGCAGGACATTCCCGGCCATATCGATCACCGCGACCTCGTGCCCCGGCACCGCACGGCCCATCACGCCGGGTTTGGGGGCCATGATCGACTGACAGGAACTGACCACCATGTTGCATTCGGTCTGACCATAAAACTCGTTGATGGTGACGCCAAACACGCGACGTCCCCAATCAAGAAGTTCCGAACCCAATGTTTCCCCACCGCTTGCGATGGAGCGAATATTACACTTGAACTTTGCCGCCACATCATCGCCAGCGGCGCGCATCATCTTGAGCGCGGTTGGCGGCAGGAAGGTATTGCGCACGCCATATTCGGCAATCAGGCCAAAGGCGGCCTCGGCACTGAATTTTTCAAAGCGGTGGGCCACGACCGGCTTGCCGTGATGCCAGGCCGGCAGCAGGACGTCAAGCAACCCGCCAATCCATGCCCAGTCCGCCGGGGTCCACATGACATCGCCGTCCTGCGGAAAGAAGTCATGCGACATTTCCACACCGGGCAGATGCCCCAAAAGCACGCGATGGGCATGCAGCGCGCCCTTTGGCTGGCCGGTGGTGCCCGATGTGTAAATGATCAGGGCCGGTTCATCGGCACGCGTCTTGACCGGCTCGAATTCATCGCTGGCCTCGGCCGAGAGTGCCTTGAAATCAAAACAGCCATCGGGCGCACCATCAATCACATAGACATATTCAAGCGCCGGAAGAAGATCGCGGATTTCAGCAATTTTGCGCGCCCCTTCCTGATCGGTCACCAGTGCCTTGGCGGCACAGTTGCCAAGCCGGTATTCAAGGGCCTCGACCCCGAACAGGTTGAAAAGCGGCACGGCAATGCCACCCATTTTATAGGTGGCGATATGGGCCACGGCGGTTTCGGGGCTTTGCGGCAACAGAATACCGACCCTATCGCCACGACGGATGCCATGGCGGCGCATGACATTGGCGAAACGGTTCGACAGGCGTTTGAGCTGCGCAAAGCTGTAATCGCGGCGCGATCCATCGCGCCTGCGATACATCAGGGCAAGACGATCAGGGTCGTCTGCCCATTTGTCGCAAACATCGACACCAATATTGAAATGAGTAGGCACGTTCCAGACAAAATCCGAACGCACCGACGCGTAATCCGCACGAACCGGTAGCATGTTTCCTCCCTGTATCCGCCACGTCTTTTTGATTTTTTGATTTCACGACGTTTTGGTCGGCACATGCTAGTCGATGCATCGGCAAATATGAACCATTTTGTCGTGATCAGACCGGCACCACATGACGCAGTACCCGCTAGCGGCCCGGATCGAGCAGGAAGGTAAAATTGGACGGTTGCCCGGCATCGGTAAACGCGGTGGAATGACAGCCAAGGCAGGTGCCATCCATTTGATGCTGGATAAAGCTTTCAAGGGCGACGTTACTTAAGAATCGGGGAACTTCGCCCACCCCGAACGGGGCCCCGCCGCCATTTCCGATCCATTGGGTGCCGACCAGAAAATAGTTTTTCCAGACACTGTCACCCAGTTTCCGCTGCCAGACGAAATTCGCCTCTGCCGTTCCGGAAAAAAGCCGCCAGCAACGGACGATATCGGGCGCAGTGACGCGATTGCCATCCGGATCACGGGCATAGGGTGGCTCGTCAGCCCAGCGTAAATCGGATTGTACGATCTGATTGGCAAGATGGTCGGCACGGTCGACACCGTCATAAAAAACGTAATCACGATCGGTTTTGTCCGGGCCCAGACAACCGTCGGGGAACAGGTCATTGGCGATGATGCTGTTGGGGCGGCGTGCATTTGATGCCAGTGGTGCGTTATCGACATGTTCGAATGTCGACCATATCCAGCGATCCCCATTGCCGCTTTTGACACGCTGAACGATGTGCAAACCGACCATCCCGACCGTCACATCCAGACATTTTGCCCTGCCATCAACGGCATCCTTTGGCGCAACAGCAATCCGGGCCGGTTTTGTATAATAGCGTTCCTGATCGGTGGGATCGGTCATGATGCGCCAGGCAAACTTGATCATTTGCGCGCCGGGCTTGAAAGACGTCTTGTCGCTGGCCAGCAGATTTGCATTTTCGAGTGGCGAGGTTCCCGCCCCCGCAGACAGCTTTAGAATCGGGAAGCCGACAGACTGGCCACTTTGGGCAAAGGCCATGCGACCGGCGGCACTATCAAGGCCATTCCAACGGATATAATCAGCGGCAATATCATTCACGCGTGTTTCGTACAGAACGAAGTTTCCCGCCTGATCAATCAGCACGTCACCAGACGCCTGCACGAAGGCCGATAGCAACAAAGCCCCGTCGGGCAGATCATTGCGACATTGATCATCGGGTGCCGACGCCCCGGCAAACAATGAATATTTGTCACGATAGGTTTCCCACCATGCGTACCCGGCATCGGGGTGCCGGTACCCGGCATCAATCGGATTCCCGTCACCATCGTAAGGCCAGACCAGCGAAACCATTGCCTGCCATGAGAAACGGTCAAACGGCCGCTGTGCTTCGTAGGCAACGAAGCGATAAATGAAATTGGCGTCAAATTCGGGCACATCAACCGGTTCGGCAGCACAGAGGCCACCGACACCCGCCGTCGCACAAAATTCATCTTCGGGATAAACCGCATCAAATACCGGCACCTCGTTTGCGTTTTTGGAGGCAACGAAATTCGGATTCTGTGCCGATGCGACAGAAACGGCGAAAAGCGACAGGACAAAACCGAGCAACGACGCACGCCCGACCCGCGAGATGAACAAGAATATGTTCGATCCACAGGTTTCCAATATGCCGTTGTTATCGAAAACTTTTTTTCCCATCGACGCCCCAAACCGCCACCTGAACCGGGGCGAAACCGCGCGTAACAGTACCGATCCTTTGAAAGGATACGAAATTATAGGCCGAAATGGTCAGAAAATCGCGTTTCGAGACGAAGTGAACAAGATCACAATATTGTCAGTTCCGGGGATACCACAATTAGCCAAACCGTTGCTTTTCACGGAAATGCTGCCATATTTTCAGCATTGCAGAGTTCTATGAACATTCTGCCCGTTATGGATCAAAGAGGGATTTCAATGGCTTTTGAAACGCGTCAACGCGGCTATGACGTCTCGGTTGGCCGGTCGGCGGCCGAGATTGATGAAGGTCTCCGCGCCTATATGCTGCGTGTCTACAACTATATGGCATCTGCACTTGCCCTGACCGGTATCGTCGCGATGGCTGTGTCGACCAGCCCTACCCTGATGCAGGCGATTTTCGGAACCGGTTTGCACTGGATCGTGATGCTGGCTCCGATCGGGCTTGTCCTGTTCCTGAGCTTCCGCATCCATAAAATGAGCTTTGGTGCGGCACAGGCAACCTTCTGGGTTTATGCAGCACTGATGGGTCTGTCGCTGTCGTCGATCTTCCTCGTTTACACGGGTGAAAGCATCGCACGGACCTTCTTCATCACCGCAGGCACCTTCGCCGCGATGAGCCTTTACGGCTATACGACGAAGAAAGACCTTTCGGGTTGGGGAAGCTTCCTGTTCATGGGTCTGATCGGGATCATCCTGGCCAGTGTCGTGAACATCTTCCTGGGCAGCTCGATGCTTCAGTTCGTGATCTCGGGTGCGGGCGTTCTGATCTTTACCGGTCTGACCGCCTATGACACCCAGCGGATCAAGGAAAGCTACCATGAGCACGATGATCAGGCGACCGCAGGCAAGAAAGCCATCTTTGGCGCCCTGCAGCTGTATCTGGACTTCGTGAACCTGTTCGTAATGCTGCTTCAGTTCTTCGGTAATCGCGAATAGAACTGATCCCCGGCATTCGCAGTCGGAAACCCCCGCATCCGAAAGGCTGCGGGGTTTTCTTTTGTCTGATTGAAAGCGTGTTGTGTTTAATCTGCACCATTTTGCCGGAAATCCCTTACGAAGCCTTGGCTTCTCCTGCGCCGCCGGTCGCATCGATTACTGCCTGGCGTTGCGAAAGCTGATGCATCATGTTTTCGGCACGGGTGAAACTGCCCGAGGCAGCGCGCGCCGCCCCGCGTGCAGCAGCCTCGTCGAAAGCGTCGTAAGCCTGAGAGAAATTCATCCGTGCATGCGAAATTGTCTTAAGGTCTTTTTCGGCGGCACCAAGGGAAAACTGCACACTGCCAAGCGCGAACATAGCCCGTCCCCAAAGATAGGGATGATCGCGTCTTGAACAGACTTTGAGAGCGGCCTGAAAGACCGGGATAACCTGTTCGGCAACGACACCGACGCTGCCAATCGTGGACTGGGCGACAACAGACTCCGCCAGACCATAGGCAATCTGGGCATATAAAACGGTGTGGGCCTTGGCATTCACAAGTCCCAGCGCCCGACGATAATGGCCACTGGCCGTTTCGGCCATTTCGATATCGTCAATTTCCTTGGCATGGATCATCGTGGCTTCGCCAAGTTTGCCAATGGCAATCGCGCGCGAAACCGGCGTGCCCGCCATCAATTCAAAACGGCGTTCCAGAAGCTTCCAGACGCCGATGGCTGTTGCGCCTGAACGCGCGTTCATATTGCTTACCATCGACCAGTTCAAAAGCGTGCCATACAACGCCATGATCGCCGACCGTTCCGGATCAATCAGTGACAGATCCGCAACCCCGCGCAACATGTCTTCGGTTTTGCTGATGGTTTCAACGGTTTCCTGCTGAACGACCCGTTCATTCAGAAGACCGGTCGGCTTTTTGATCGTTTTGCTGTCTTTTGGCGTTTCCGTGACCAGGGTCAGGAATTGACGGACAATCGGTTCAATTGCCCGGATCGCGCTGAGGCAATAGCTGCGTTCACCCGTTTCAGCCAGCATAACCGCACCAAAAGCATAGGCGGTTGTCACGCCCTGCCCGACATCGGCAAAGTTTTCGCCGTTATTGATCCGTTCCTGAAGGTCATCAAGGTGAGACGCAAGGCGTGCCACCTGCAACGCACGCAGATCACGGCCACGTGCACGCGCCAGCAATTCACATGTCAGAAGGATATGAAGGGCCGCTGCCGTATCTTTATGCTGTGGCTGACGAAAGGTGTGAACCAATGGCAGCAGCAATTCATAAAGCGGTGAAACCAGCATGTCGTTGCTGAAATGAACTTCCAGCAATCCGTTCACCGGATTGGTCTGCCCCCAGAATACCGCCGTAGCATCCTGACGCCGGGCAAGGTTCAATACACCAGCATGGGCTTCGCGCACCGCCTGAAAGGCATCGGCAATATCGGTACTGATTGTGAAATGCCGTCCCAACGACAGTGGCGCAGTATCGGGGATATCCGATAGGGTGCGTTTCACCCAGTCACCAACCTGATCGGGCAATGGCGTTCCGGATGGATCTTCGGGGACAAAGTGGGCAACGGCATACAGACATGGCTCAACACGTTCGTCCGGTCCATCGACCGACGCAGAACCGTTTTCAACCGTTTCCCCGGCTGTAAAGATGGACTTGAAAACAAGCCCGACCATCGACCAGAAGCCCGCCATTTATCCCCTTCTCAAACATCCGTCGCCATCCGTCCGTGGCCGGAGGTTGACTTAGACGATTATGATATAATCTCGTGCAGCGGCGGCGGCGTCAATCATACGCCATCGCATTTCGCACCATACCGAAGGATAAAACCGGCAAGGTTTGTATAGGTCGGGGTCGGGAAAACCCCAAAATTCTAGTAACTTAGATTAATTCCAGGGGCGACGACGCACCCGGCGATCCTTTGCCGCCCCGGACCACGGACCGGATTTTGCCGGTGCGGCAGCTCCCGATTGTGGCGCGCCCGCCATTTCACGCAGCTTGGCAATCCGGTTTGACATGCTCGGATGGGTTGAGAACAGATTGTCCACACCTTTGCCCGAAAGCGGGTTGGCAATATACATATGCGCGGTCGCCGGGTTGCGTTCGGCATCCATGTTCGGAATGGCATGAACGCCCTTGTCCAGTTTGTTAAGGGCGGAGGCCAGCCACATCGGATGGCGGCAGATTTCAGCCCCGATCTTGTCGGCTTCGTATTCGCGGGTACGCGAGATGGCCATTTGCACCAGCATCGCACCCAGCGGTGCCAGAATGGCAACAAGGATCATCCCCACCCCGCCGAGCGGATTGTTGTTGTCATTGCGACCCCCGCCAAACATGCCGGCAAACATGGCAAAGTTGGCCAAGGCGGAAATCGCCCCGGCGATGGTGGCGGTGATCGTCATGGTCAGGGTATCGCGGTTTTTGATATGGGCCAGTTCATGAGCCATCACACCGGCAATTTCATTGCGATCAAGCAACTTCATCAGGCCGCTGGTTGCGGCGACGGCTGCGTTTTCGGGATTACGTCCGGTGGCAAAGGCATTGGGCTGGGGATTATCGATCACATAGACCTTGGGCATCGGCAGCCCGGCATTGTGGGCCAGTTCGCGCACCATCGATACCAGTTCGGGTGCGGTGCGGTCATCCACCTGTTTTGCGCCACGCATGCGCAAAAGCATGGAATCCGCATTCCAATAGGCAAACACATTCATCGCCGCAGCAAACAGCAATGCGATGATCATGCCCTGTTGCCCGCCAATCATCATGCCGACTGCGCCAAACAGCGCGGTCAAGCCAGCCAGCAACAAACCTGTACGCACATAATTCATGGTCGACACTTCCTTTGACGAATACTCCGCGCAGAAGATAGGGAGAAGTTGCGCCAAGGCAAGCGTGACCGAAACCAGATGAGATCAATTTCACAGAAGAAAGAAACAGCCGGACCACGGGGTCGGGGGAACTTTATGGTCCGGCTGTTGTGCAACGGTTTTCGTTACTCCGCGGGCTGCTGCGCGTCAGCCCCATCAAGTGAACGAACCTCGTTGCCACGGCCGATCTTGCGCACCAGCACGTAGAATACCGGTGTCAGGATCAGGCCGAAGATGGTCACACCCAGCATGCCCGAAAACACGGCGATACCGATGGCATGGCGCATTTCCGAACCAGCGCCACTTGAAATCACCAGCGGCACAACGCCCATGATGAAGGCAAGCGACGTCATCAGGATCGGGCGCAGGCGCAGGCGGCTGGCTTCGATGGCCGCCTGAACGGTTGTCCGGCCCTGATGTTCAAGTTCACGGGCGAATTCGACAATCAGGATGGCGTTCTTTGATGCCAGTCCGGCCAGAACGAACAGACTGATCTGGGTGAAGATGTTGTTATCCCCACCGAACAGATAGACACCAAAGGCCGCCGAAAGCGTACTCATCGGGACGATCAGGATGACCGCCAGCGGCAAGGTCAGGCTTTCGTACTGGGCGGCCAGAACAAGGAAGACCAGCAGAATACAGATCGGGAAGATGAAGATTGCCGTGTTACCCGCGAGGATCTGCTGATAGGTCAAATCCGTCCATTCATAGGACATGCCCGGCGGCAGGGTTTCATCAAGGATCTTGATAATCGCGGCCTCCGCCTCGCCACTGGAGTAACCCGGTGCGGCGTTGCCATTCAGATCAGCCGAACGGAAGGCGTTGTAACGCATGGCGGTATCCGGGCCGAATGTTTCGGATACGGAAAGAACACTGCCAAGCGGCACCATATCGCCATCCGCGTTGCGCGTTTGCAGACGCAGGATGTCTTCGGGGCTTGAGCGATAGGGTTTGTCGGCCTGTGCGATCACCTGATAGGTGCGACCGAACTGGTTGAAGTCGTTGACATACATCGAGCCCAGATAAATCTGCATGGTCCGGAAGATTTCATCGACCGGAATGCCGAGCTGCTGGACCTTTGTGCGGTCAAGATTGGCCTGCAATTGCGGGACATTGATATTGTAGCTTGAGAACACACCGGTTAGTTCGGGTGCGGCCCATGCCTTGGCCAATACCTGTTTCATGGCATCGTCAAGCGCACGATAACCCTGATCGGTGCGGTCCTGTACCTGCAATTTGAAGCCACCGACCGTGCCAAGCCCCTGAACCGGGGGCGGCGGGAAGATGGCGACAAAGGCCTCGTCAAGGGCGGCATATTTCTGTTGCAGTTTACCGGCAATTGCCAGCCCCGACAGGTCATCGGATTTGCGTTTGTCAAAGTCGGTCAAGGCGACAAAGACAATCCCGGCACTTGAACTGTTTACAAAGCCGTTGATCGACAGGCCCGGGAAGGCCACGGCACTTTCGACACCAGGTTCGGCCAATGCGATGTCAGACATTTCGCGAATGACTTCTTCGGTACGGTCCAGTGTCGCGCCCTGTGGCAATTGTGCGAAACTGACCAGATATTGTTTGTCCTGCAACGGAATGAAGCCGGATGGCAAAATCTGGAAACCCTGCCAGGTCAGAACCAGCAATCCGGCATAGACCGCCATCATGATGGTTTTCATCCCCAGCAACCGTTTGACACCCCCGCCATAGAGTTCCGTACTGCGATTGAAGAACCGGTTGAACCAGCGGAAGAACCAGCCAAAGACAAAGTCCATGGCACGGGTCAGCCAGTCCTTTGGCGCATCATGCGGTTTTAGCAGAAGTGCCGACAGGGCAGGGCTGAGCGTCAGGGAGTTGATGGTTGAAATGATCGTTGCGATGGCGATTGTCAGGGCGAACTGTTGATAGAACTGCCCGGTCAGGCCACTGATGAAGGCAATCGGCACGAACACACCGGTGATCACAAGCGAGGTTGCGATGATCGGGCCGGTGACTTCGCGCATCGCAGCAACGGTTGCATCGCGCGGCGAAAGACCACGTTCGATGTTACGTTCGACGTTTTCGACCACCACGATGGCATCATCGACCACGATCCCGATGGCGAGAATAAGACCGAACAACGACAGCACGTTGATCGAGAATCCAAGCAACAGCATCAGGGCAAAAGTCCCGACAATCGACACCGGCACGGCCAGCAGCGGAATGATCGAGGCACGCCATGTTTGCAGGAAGATCGTCACCACCACAACAACGAGGGCGACGGCTTCGAGCAGGGTTTTGATCACCGATTTGATCGAGCTTCGAACAAAGACGGTCGGATCGTAAACGATGCTGTATTCAAGGCCTTCGGGGAAATTCTGCTTAAGCTCTGCCATGGTTGCGCGAACGTTGCTTGAAATCTCAAGCGCGTTGGAACCGGGCGAGGCAAAGATCGGCAGGGCAACCGCGGATTTGTTATCAAGCAGGGACCGCAGCGCATATTGCTGTGCCTCCAGCTCGACGCGGGCGACATCGCCAAGACGGGTTACGGTGCCGTCTTCGTCGCGATTGACGATGATTTCGGCAAATTCATCGGGTGTTTCGAGACGCCCGTGGACATTGATCGGCAACTGGAACTGCACACCGGTATCATAGGGCGCGCCGCCAATCGTACCCGCCGCGACCTGCACGTTCTGGCTTTGAATGGCTGATACGACATCGCCCGCCGTCAGGCCGCGTTCGGCGACCTTGTCCGGGTTAAGCCAGATGCGCATGGCGTAATCACCCGACCCGAACAATCCGACCTGCCCGACGCCCTTGATGCGGGCCAGCTGATCCTTGACATTCAGGGTCGCGTAGTTGCGCAGATACAGCATGTCATAGCGGTCATTTGGCGAGAGCAGATGCACCACCATCGTCAGATCCGGGGATTGTTTTGACACCGTCACGCCAAGCTGACGGACGATATCGGGCAGGCGCGGTTCGGCCTGCGAGACCCGGTTCTGGACCTTTTGTTGTGCCAGATCGGGGTCGGTCCCGATTTCAAAGGTCACGGTCAGGCTGAGACGGCCATCGGTCGTCGCCAGCGAATTGATATATAGCATCCCTTCGACCCCGTTGATCTGTTCTTCAAGCGGGGAGGCGACGGTTTGGGCAATTTCGGCCGGGTTTGCACCGGGGAATTGCGCTTCGACCACAACGGTCGGTGGCACGACTTCCGGATATTCGGAAATCGGCAAATTCAGCATGGCAATCAAACCTGATAACAATATCAGGACGGATAGAACGCCAGCGAAAATCGGGCGATCCACAAAGAATCTGGATATATTCTGCATAACAGTCAGCCTAGCTTTTGCGCGCAGTCAAGCATCCGTCAGGATGCCGAGGCCTGCAGAATTTCAGGAGCAACAGGCATGCCGGGCCGGACTTTCATGATCCCGTTCACAATCACCATGTCACCGGGTTCAAGCCCGGAGGTCACGATACGACGCCCGTCAACTTCGGCCCCCAGCGTTACCTGACGATAGGCAACCGTATTGTCCGACTGGACCACGTAAACGAATTTGCGGTCCTGATCGGTGCTGATGGCGTCGGGTGCAATCAGGATGACATCCTGTTCGGCCGAGGTGCCGAGTTGCAGGCTGGCGAAACTGCCGGGCAGAAGTGCGCCGTCGCTGTTGTCAAACAGGGCGCGGGTCCGGATGGTCCCCGTACGGGTATCGATCCGGTTATCGAAACTGTGGATAAATCCGTCAATTGTCTTGCCACCGGCGATGGTCATGCGGACCGGGATTTTCTGATCCGCGCCGCTGACTTTATTGGCGTCATAGATGCTGGCGAAATAGGTTTGTTCATCCAGATCGAAATCGGCATAGATTTTTCCGGTCGAGACAATGGTGGTCAGAACCGGGGCGTTCGGCCCGGCATTGACCTGATTGCCGACGGTCAGTTCGACCCGGCTGACACGGCCATCAATCGGTGCCTTGACGAAGGCATGGTCAAATTCGATTTCGGCAAGTTCAAGCTGGGCAAGCGCACGGTTAACCTGACTTTGCGCAACCTGCTCGGCGCTGACGCGTTCATCAAAGACACGTTTGGAAACGGTGCCATTGGCCACCAGTTTTTCAGCGCGTGCCTTTTCCTTGGCGGCAAGCGACAGGGTTTGGCGGGCAGCCGCCAGTTCCGCCTTGGCTTCGTCAACGGCGGCCTTGTATGTGCGGGGATCGATCACGGCGAGAATATCGCCCTGCTTGACGATCTGACCATCTTCGAAGCGGATATCGACAATGGCACCACTGACCTGCGGGCGAAGCTGGACTTCCTCGACCGCACTCAGCCGGCCGGAGAAATTGTTCCACAGCCTGACGGACTGGCTGTGCACGTCCTGGACAGTGACGGGGGTGATTTGCGGTGCAGCCTGTGCGACGGCTTCGTCGGCATCGGCGGTGCCTAGCCTATGGTGCTTAGCCCGTAACCACCGGCAGCAATCGCAGCGATTGCAGCTGTGGCGGACAGCAGCATTCTCAGTTTGGATCGTGATTGCATCTTTTCATTTCCCAATAGCGTGACCCGCGCATTCGCGGACAGAATAACGGGAAGATGCGTACCGATCGGTTTGTTAGCAAGGGGAAAATGAAAAAAATTTACATGCGTTCTAAATTTTATGAATTATCCGGCGACTGACAACGAGGCCTCCTCGGCCTTTACATCCCTGAATTCACAGCGTAAATCCAGCATCCGGCAGATGCCGACACGCAAATCAGACCGAACAGTATCCAAACTGTTAAAAACTTTGCCGTATGTCAGCAAGCCATGCACAAACTGGAAAACAAGACGCGCCAGCAGGGTCACATCGGCATCCCCGGAAAGCATGCCTTCGCCCTTAAGGCCGCGAATCATGGAGGCAAGATACTTGATCTGCTCCTCGGCAAGTTCGCGTGAACAGTCCTGAATTTCGATATCCTCGGGACCAACCTGGCCACCGGCAGTAAAGATCGGGCAAACACAAACCTCGGCATCCCCCGGAATAGCCTGCTTTTTCTGTTTGTTCATGATCAGATCGATATAGCTGTTCAACTGATCAAGTGGCGCAATTTCCGGGGAAAAGATCGCTCTGAGTTCGTCCTTTCCCTTATCCCAGTGATGGCGCGCCGATGCGGCGAACAGGGCGGCCTTGCTGTCAAAGTGATGATAAAACGCCCCCTTGGTAACCCCTGCATGCTTGCAGACATCACTGACACCAATATCGTGATAGCTGCTGGTCCATAGCAATTGTATGGCGGTCTCCAGCAATTTTGTCCGGGTCTCGGCAGCGTTCCTCATTTTCACACCATTTTTCTCTTTTTCTGTATTCAATATACGTACCGGTTGGTATTTTTCAAGGCATCCCCTGACTTCATTTGGTTTTCATCATATAAAAACGGCAGGAGAATGGCAGTAAATTAAATCGATTCAATTACTTCGCATTCGTTATCCGGTTCAAAAAATTTACCAACCCGACAGCATCCGGGTGCTCCTGACATTCCGGGGGATATTTCAGACCCCGGGCGAAGGCAAAAAAAGAGGGCACCGAAGCGCCCTCTTTTGCGAAAATGCCTTGCGTGTGCGGATCAGCCGCCGACCATGGCCCTGATCTGACGGTTGGCAACCGTGATCATCGACAGGTCGATCTGTCCTGCGGCACGCAATTCATCGATCAGCTGATCACACCGCGCACAACCGCGCTGATGATCATCGACCCATTTCCTGACCAGATCACCACCAACCGTGCCGTTCGTGCCAGAAGACAGCACCACACGCGTCAGTTCGCGCTGATGACCGAACAGATCATCAATCGCGGCGGCACGCGCCAGTTTCTGCCAATGGGTTTCGGCTTCGATGGACTCGGCTGCTGCACGCAGCAGGCCAAGCTGGAAGCGTGCCCCGATGGCAAAATAGGTTGCCCCGACATCGATGACGTCACGCCCGGTTGCCTCGGCAATGCGGACGATATCGCACACCGCGACCATCTGCTGCATTGCCGCCACACGGCGCGCCAGATCTTCGGGCACGCCCTGATCGATCAGGGATTGCGATTTCTGATCCAGGGTCGTGCGGAAAGCCGCATCGGCCGGGACGATATCGTCAAAGGCCTCGATCACCTTGGCGACTGCCGGACGGAACAGCTCTATCTTCGCCCCGACATTCAATTCCTCGCAATTGCGCAGGAACCACAGGGTCACATCTTCGACCATGCGGTTGATGTGGGAGAACATCGCGATCTGGACCTTGGCATCAACCTTGTTATCAAGGGCTTCGATACCCGCCCACAGTTTGCGCAGGCCAAACACCGCACGGGTAATCAGATAACCGCGCGAAACGTCCACCGCCGAAAGCCCGGTTGCCTCCATCATGTCATGGACAAAGGTGCCGCCAACGCGGTTGACCAGACTGTTGGTGCCGACGGTCGCGATGATTTCACGTTTCAGACGATGGCTGGAAATCGCCGCGCTGTATTTTTTACGGACAGCCGTCGGGAAATACCGCACCAGTTCTTCGACAAGGATCGGGTCATCGGGCAGATCGGATTTAAGCACCTCGTCATAGAGCCATAGCTTGGCATAAGGCATCAGAACCGAGATTTCCGGACGGGTAAGGCCCTGATGGGCGGCCGTGCGACGTGCCAGTTCCTCGTCATCGGGAAGATATTCGATTTCCCGGTTCAGACGACCTTCGCGTTCCAGCATCCGGATCAGGCGAACCTGCGCATCAAGCGCATCCCCGCCCCCGGCAAAGGCGTTCGAGATCGCCTGACTTTGCAGATAGTTGTCACGCAGCACCAGATCACCGACCTCGTCGGTCATTTCGACCAGCAGTTTGTTGCGCTGCTTTTCGGTCATGTCACCGGCGGCAACCACTTCGCCCACCAGGATCTTGATATTGACCTCGTGGTCCGAGCAGTTGACACCCGCGGCATTGTCAATGGCGTCAGTATTCAAACGCCCGCCAGCATGGGCATACTCGATACGGCCGCGCTGTGTGCAGCCAAGATTGGCACCCTCGCCAACGACCTTTGCCCGGATATCCTTGCCATTGATGCGGATGGCATCATTGGCACGATCCCCGGCATCGGCATTCGATTCCGCGGATGATTTGATATAGGTCCCGATCCCGCCGAACCACAGAAGTTCGACATCGGCTTTCAGGATGGCCTTCATCATGTCGGCCGGCGTTACCTTGCCGGAGCCAAGATCAAGCAGCTTGCGAACCTCGGCGGAGGGATCAAGCGTCTTGGCCTTGCGGTCAAAGATTGCACCGCCCTTTGACAGGACCTTGGTATCGTAATCGGCCCAGCTTGAGCGCGGCATATCAAACAGACGCTGGCGTTCGGCAAAGCTTTTCGCCAGATCCGGATTTGGATCGACGAAAATATGCATATGGTTGAAGGCGGCAACCAGTTTGATCTGTTCGGACAACAGCATGCCGTTGCCAAACACGTCACCGGACATATCGCCCACACCGGCAACGGTGAAGGGTTCTTTCTGGATGTCCTTGCCGATTTCGCGGAAATGACGTTTGACCGATTCCCACGCACCGCGCGCGGTGATGCCCATTTTCTTGTGATCATATCCCTGCGAGCCGCCCGATGCGAAGGCATCGTCAAGCCAGAAGCCATAATCACGGGCAACACCATTGGCGATATCCGAGAATGTCGCAGTACCCTTGTCGGCCGCAACGACCAGATAAGGATCGTCATCATCAAGGCGGCGTACACGTTCCGGCGGGATGATATCGCCACCGACAATATTGTCGGTGATATCAAGCATGCCTGACATCAGCGTTTTATAACACGCAATGCCTTCTTCAAGGAACGCTTCGCGCCCCCCATCGACCGGGGGCCGTTTAACGACAAAACCGCCCTTGGAGCCGACCGGCACGATAACCGCGTTCTTGACCATCTGGGCCTTTACCAGACCAAGAATTTCGGTCCGGAAATCTTCCTGACGGTCCGACCAGCGGATACCGCCACGCGCCACCGGACCACCGCGCAGATGGACGGCTTCGACACGCGGCGAATAGACGAAGATTTCGCGCCAAGGACGCGGAAGCGGCAGATCTTCGACCATGCCGGAATTGAATTTTACCGACAGATAGGGTTTCGGGTTGCCGTCCCTGCCATACTGGAAATAGTTGGTGCGAAGCGTTGATTGAACGAGATTGAGGAACGCGCGCAAGATGCGGTCCTCGTCCGGGTTCATCACATCTTCAAGGCGGGTGATAATGTCGCCTTCGATGGCCTCGGCTTCGGCGGCCAGCCCCGGATCACGATCCGGGTCAAAACGTGCGACAAACAGATCGACGATTGCAGCGGCGAGACTGGCGTTATTGGCCAGTGTTTTGGCCATGTAATCCTGCGAGAAGGCCGATCCCATCTGACGCATATATCGGGCATAGGTCCGCAGAATAACGACTTCGCGCCAATGCAACCCGCCCAGCAGAACAAGACGGTTAAAGGCGTCGTTTTCGACTTCGCCATGCCACATGCGAATGAAAAGTTCCTGGAACTTGTCACGCACATCATGCAGGTGGAATTCGCCGTCAACCAGCACCCCGAAATCGTGAATGCGGACATTCACATCGGTATCGCGTGGTTCGACCTTGAACGGGTTTTCGGTAATGACCTTAAGACCCATATTTTCAAGCATCGGCAAGACGTCAGAAAGCGGAACCGGTGCACCGGGGTTATAAATCTTGAAGCGCAGCTCGTTCTCGGCGGCTTCGATCGGGCGATACAGATTGACCCGCAAGTCCGATGATTTGATCACGTCCTCGATACGGTCGATATCAAGAGCCGCGGTATCGACACCGAACCGATCACGATAATCGCCGGTGAAGCTTTCGCCGTAACGACGATAAAGGGTCAAGCCGCGCTCTTCGCCCATTTCACGGACCAGCACCTGACGGAGCGTATCAGCCCAGTCGCGTGCGGTTTCAACAAGCTGGCGTTCGATGTCGGTAACATTGTATTCCGGCAACTCACCCGGCGTGGTTTTGACCAGAAGGTGCAACCGCGCAAGGGGGCTATCGCCGATCAATGTGTAATGTGCCGTCACCTTGCCATCAAAGGCGGCTTCGATCACCGACTGGAACTTCATGCGAAGTTTCGTCGAGAACCGGTCCCGCGGGCAGAAGACCTGACAGGAAACAAAGCGTTCAAAGGCATCACGGCGCACGAACAGGGCAATCCGCTGACGTTCCTGCAAATGCAGGATGCCCATGCAGATATGATACAGATCATCAAGTTCGATCTGGAAAAGCTCGTCGCGCGGGAAGGTTTCAAGGATATTGACCAGCGCCTTGGCATCGTGGCTGGCAGGCGGGAAGCCGGCACGCTTGATGGTTTCGGCAAGCTTCATGCGCAGAAGCGGAATGAGGCGCGGGCTGAGGTTATAGGCAACCGAGGTGAACAGACCGACAAAGAGATGCTGGCCCACAACCTTGCCTTCATCATCGAACTGCTTGACGACAATCGTGTCGAGATGCACCGAACGATGCACGGTTGACTGCTTGTTGGCCTTGGTCACCATCAGAAGACTTGGCTGGGCGACAAATGCCTGCACCTCGGTCGACAGATTGCCGATCTGGCGCAGCTCATCAAAGATATGCGTCCCTTCACGGCGCAGAATCCCAAGCTGGCTTTGCGGATTAACGTCCACTTTGGCCTTCTTGCCCGTACCGCTGAATTTATATTCACGATAGCCAAGGAAGGTGAAGTGATCGTTATGGACCCAGCCCAGGAAATCCTGGGCTTCCTTCTGATCTTCTGCGGAAATACCGGTTGGCGCGGTTCTGATGCCATCAAGAACTTCGGCGACTTTTGACAGCATCGCCTGCCAATCCTCGACCGACAGACTGACATCGGTAAGAACGTCTTCCAGACGATCACGGATTTTTCGCAGAACGGCCTCGTCGGTCTGCTCGTCAATTTCAAGATGCATCACGGATTCACGCGACGCATCCGAATTCTCGACCGCTTCGACCGACTGCAATTCACCACGATCATCACGCGCGATACGCATGATCGGATGGATGACCAGATGGACGGTCAGATCGAATTCGTTAAGCGCAGACGTTACGGAATCCACCAGAAACGGCATATCCGTATTGATCATCTCGATCACGGTGTGATCGGATTTCCAGCCATGCTCTTCAAGATCGGGGTTATAGACCCGGATCTTGGCGGCATTGGCCGATGGGCGCTTTTGCGCGAATTTATATAATGTCAGTGCCGCGCCATAAAGCGAGTCGACGGATCGACCTGCCATGTCGTCGGGCGGTACATCCTTGTAAAAAAGGCGAACGAATGCTTCTGCATCCTTCGCCATCTTACCGGTCAAGCGTTGCTGGATCTGTTCGACAACCTTGTCGATGACTTCCCGTTTCGGGTCGTCGCTTCGGGCTTTCATGTCCAATTTCCCTTTTTATCGGCTCTGTTTGCCAGAACCGAAGTGCCGACCTTTGCGGGCGGCACTACACACCTCGGATGTCACATGTATTTGGGAAGACAACCTGAAGTTCCCCACACCCGGAAATGACGGAAAACTGCAGCTTCCTTCCATGGCTACACATAGCGGATCATCTGCCTAAAAACTATGCTTCTGCACAAAAAAAAATCGTTCACTCAATAGGTTCCGATCAACGGAGCCCTGTATTCCAATTGGGGATTGTCACAGAATTTTACACTTTGCTGCATCGCAAAATCATTTAAGCTTTGTATCGCTTGCGAATCAGGAGTCCGCTTCGCATCCGCAAAACAACTCAAAGCAGGAGATGCCAGGTGCTGGCAGGAAAGAAGGGCCTTATCGTCGGAATTGCCAACGACAAATCGATTGCCTATGGCTGTGCACGAATTTTCAACCGGGAGGGTGCAGAGCTTGCGATCACCTATCTGAACGACAAGGCCGAAAAGCATGTCCGCCCCTTGGCAGAGGGACTAAACGCCGCGATCATCACCCCGCTTGATGTTCAGAACGAAGACCAGATGGATCGATTGTTTGCGGCAATTTCCGATCAATGGGGAAAACTGGATTTTGTCCTGCATTCCATCGCATTTGCGCCTGGTGATGACCTGCATGGGCGCGTGATCGACTGTTCACGCGACGGGTTTCTGACCGCGATGGATATTTCGTGCCATTCATTCCAGCGACTGGCAAAGCGTGCAGAGCCGTTGATGATCGACGGTGGCGCACTTTTGACCGTCACCTATATGGGGTCGGAGCGGGTTATTGATCATTATGGGGTGATGGGTCCGGTCAAGGCCGCGCTTGAAAGTGCAACCCGATACATGGCGGCCGAGCTTGGCCCGAAAAACATTCAGGTCCATGCGATTTCACCTGGCCCCCTTCTGACACGGGCGGCATCGGGCATTGCCGAGTTTGATCACCTTATGACCACCGCCCAAAGCCGGGCACCGGGACGCAGGCTGGTTACCATCGACGAGATCGGGGAACTGGCCGCTTTCCTTGCCAGCGACCGGTCACGCGGGATCACGGGCGACGTCATCCATATCGATGGTGGTTATAACATCATGGGCTAAAGCAATTTGCCTTTAACCGATCATGCTGTCCTCGAACACGATATTGTCCTCGGTGAAATCGGCAAGATCGGTATTTTCAATCAGGACACCATAATCGTAATGCCGACCATCACTAAAATCGACATACAACCCGGCGTCCGTTTCCTCTGCATGCTCTAGAAAATCAGCGAAGTCATGGATGCCGCTTTTTTCCTGAAACTCGGTTCCGAGCTGAAGCCTGTCACCGTTGGAACCTGTTTCAAAATCGGCAATACGGTCGCGTTCGGCACCGCCTTCAAACACCCGCCACAAAAACGTGTCCGGTCCATCATCCTCTGGATATCTGTCACTGTTGCCGCGCAGGAAATCGTTGCCGTCGCCACCCTCGATGATGTCATGCCCATTGCCACCATGCAGCACATCATGCCCGTCGCCACCGCGCAGAACATCATCGCCGAAATGCCCCTGCAGAACATTCCGACCAGCATCGCCGATCAACAGGTCATCATGGATTGTGCCGTATAGATTTTCGATATCATGGATCACGTCGCCTTCGGCTTCGCCGCCCTGAAAAACACCGGTTTCAAGGTTGATCGAAACACCGGCATCACCATTGTAGCGCAGTGTGTCGTTTCCAGCGCCGCCATCGACATAGTCCGCATCGGCACCGGGGCTTAACATATCATCCCCGTCGCCACCCAGAAGGGTATCCTCGCCGTCGCGCCCTGTGAGGGTATCGTTCCCGCTTCCGCCCAGCAGGGTGTCGTTGCCCGGATCATTGCCAAGATAATCGCCGTACAGAAAATCGTCGCCGTCACCGCCCAGCAGCAAATCGCTGCCACCGCGCCCCCAAAGCACATTGCTTGCGTCATCGCCGATTACGGTATCGTCAAACGGACTTCCTTCGACCACTTCGATGCCAACAAGCCGGTCGCCTTGTGCCTCGCCCCCGTGACCGGTTCCGGCTTGCAGATCAACAATCACGCCTTGTGTTGCGGTATCGGTATCGTAGTTGGCGCTATCACGTCCTCCGGGGCCACCGTCAAGCAAATCTGCGCCCGGTCCGCCTGTCAGTTCGTCATCCCTGCCTGATCCATAAAGCTGGTCATCGCCCGCGAGCCCATAAATCGTGTCATTATCACTTGATCCGACAAGGCTATCATTGCCTTCTGTTCCGGTAACGAGTGCCATAACGCCCTCCTGCAACTGACAACATCAACTGCAGATTTAAATATATATTCCTGCACACATCAACATTCGTAAAATAGAATGAAATATAAACTTGAATTATACAAAATGACCATTTTCAAAAAATGGCGATAACGCGTTTTAGGACATGAAATATTAGAAATTATTTTGCCGTTTTCTGAATTTTATTGCGTCATCTGCAAGCGGAGCCGCTTTGACAATTTGCTTCTTAAGGGCCAGAACCAGATCGGCATCGGGATCCGGTGCGCTGGCAGCGAACAGATCTGCTGTATCACCGCCATTGATCGCAATCATGCGCTTTTCCGTTTCGGCCTGGGTTTCAACACGCCCGTCGGAAACCAGAT
This sequence comes from Thalassospira xiamenensis M-5 = DSM 17429, assembly GCF_000300235.2. Lineage (NCBI taxonomy): Bacteria > Pseudomonadati > Pseudomonadota > Alphaproteobacteria > Rhodospirillales > Thalassospiraceae > Thalassospira > Thalassospira xiamenensis. Next base: position 4,156,733 of record NZ_CP004388.1, read on the forward strand.
GCCGCAAATCAAATCCGGCGGCCTTGAGTGCCGGCGCGATCAGCAATGTGCGATGGCAATCCAGCGGATCTTTTTCCGCACACATCAGACAGATTCGGTATTTGCCCGCACCTGATATCAAACGATCAATTCCGGCCCTGAATTCCGGGCGTGCTGCCATCAGGTCGTAGCTTAGCCGACCATCGGGATACAATGTCGGGTCCTGCGGCTTTCCACCCAGAACATCCCCCATGAAAACGTAAGCAATGCCGTTCTCGCGCAGGAAGGGGCCAAAGGTATCGGCGTCAAACGCCTTCCAGTAATTCGATCCGCGAAAAGTCCGGATGTCGGCCACCGCCGTAATATCCTGCCCCTTCAGAAGGGCAAGCAAACTGTCGCGGTCATGCCCCGCATAACCGACGGTCCAGATAATGTTTTGGGGGTAATTGTTGTCCTGATTGTCGTGCATTTTTCCAAAAAACGACATCTTATTGGGAACCGCAAGACCAAAACAAAAAAAGGCCGCCCCGAAGGACAGCCGTTTTTAAACTTTCATCATGGAGCGGGCGAAGAGATTCGAACTCTCGACCCTAACCTTGGCAAGGTTATGCTCTACCCCTGAGCTACGCCCGCATCATCATGAAAGCATGATCAAGGAAACCACCTGATGGAGCGGGCGAAGAGATTCGAACTCTCGACCCTAACCTTGGCAAGGTTATGCTCTACCCCTGAGCTACGCCCGCATTCATCAGTATTTCCTGCCCCTGTGGAGCGGCGCGGATAATAGCCCAACAAAACGCGATTGCAACCCTTTTTTCCATCAAATCGCCGCCACATCCAGAATGGCGGTTTTCCTTGACTTTTTACCCTTAAAACAGGGAAATCACGCCAACATGCTGCAATTTGCGTCCTAATTGCAATCTGACGATCTTCGCGCGACCCAGCCAGAAGGAAAACAGGATGAGTGATCCATCAACCGCACTTTTCGATTATCTCGAAAATCTTGGGATCAAAACCAGCACTCACGCGCATGTGCCGTTATTCACGGTCGAGGATTCGCAAAAGCTGCGCGGGGATTTGCCAGGCCTTCATTCCAAGAACCTTTTTGTCAAAGACAAGAAAGATGCCCTGTGGCTTGTCGTGGCCGAGGAAAATACCGAAATCCGCATGAACCATCTGCACAAGACACTGGGCTGCGCGCGCCTTTCTTTTGGCAAACCGGAGCTGCTGCTTGAGACGCTGGGCGTCATTCCCGGATCCGTCACACCGTTTGCCCTGATCAACGATCATGCGCGCAAGGTCAACTTCGCCCTCGATTCAAAGCTGGCCAAAGGCGACATTCTTAACTTCCACCCCTTGCGGAATGATAGAACCACGACAATTCAATCGGATGATCTGCTTCGATTTATCACCAGTCTTGGCTACGAAATCAGAATTGTCGATTTTGACGAGGAAATTGGTTCGTTCTGATTCCGAACAAATGCTCACAAAGCCTTTTACCGCGAAACATTAAGCTATAAGACTTACCTAATGTTATGGTTGGACCCCTTGTCGAACAGCGGTTGCGGCATCATCTAGAATCCAGAATTAGAGAGTAAAGCAATAATGTCCATCATTCTTGACGCCACCGCTGCGAACGCCACCCCGACCGCCGAACAGGACAAAGACCTGATCAAGGACAGCAGCGTAGAAACATTTGTCCAGGACGTCATCGAACCCTCGATGGAAGTGCCTGTTGTCGTCGATTTCTGGGCCCCTTGGTGCGGTCCATGCAAAAGCCTGACCCCGACCATCGAAAAGGTCACACGCGAAGCTGGTGGGCGCGTAAAGCTGGTCAAGGTCAATATCGACGAGAATCAGGAACTGGCGATGCAATTGCGCATCCAGTCCGTTCCAACGGTCTATGCCTTTAAGGGTGGCCGACCGGTAGATGGTTTTCAGGGCGCACAGCCAGAAAGCGAAGTCCGCGCGTTTTACGAGCGCCTTGCAGGCGGCCCGATTGAAAGCCCGATTGCCGCAATTCTGGATCAGGCGGCAGGCGCACTGGCGGATGACGACCATGAAACAGCCCACGGCCTTTATGTTGGCGTCCTTGAACGTGAACCGCAAAACGAAACAGCAATCGGCGGCATGATCCGCTGCATGGTTGCCATGGGTGAGATTGAAGAAACCCGCCATTTTGTAGATAACATGGCCGAAGCAGACCGCCTGAAAGCGCCGATTGCATCCGCGATCAGTGCGCTTGAACTGGCGGAAACGGGCTACAGCAAGGAAGACCTTGATGTTGCGCGTGCCAAAGTGACCGCCAATCCGGAAGACCTGCAGGCACAGTTTGATTTGGGCATGGCCTGCTTTGCCACCAACAAGCGTGAAGAAGCTGTCAACGCCATGATTGCGATCATTCGCAAGGATCGCAGCTGGAACGACGATGCCGGTCGCACCCAACTGATTAAATTTTTCGAGGCCTGGGGCCCAATGGACCCGGCCAGCGTTGCGGGGCGCCGCGCACTCTCGACGGTTTTATTTTCATGAGCATATGCGGTCCTTTTGATCCCAGTTTTTCGGATCTTCCAGATACGATGCCGGTTTTTCCGCTAAGTGGTGCGCTTTTGCTGCCGCGTGGCCATCTGCCGCTCAATATCTTCGAGCCCCGCTATCTGAACATGATCACGGATGCCCTGGGACAGGACCGCATGATCGGCATGGTTCAGCCACGCCCGGACGGGCGAAACACCTATCACATGGACCCCGACAATCCGCCGGTGTTCCAGACCGGCTGTGCGGGTCGCATCACGGCGTTCAGTGAAACGGATGATGGCCGTTTCCTGATCACGCTAACGGGTGTCTGCCGATTCAACATCATCGAAGAACTGCCGATGCAAAGTGGCGGATATCGCGCAGTGCTTGGTGATTTCGCCCCATGGAAGGATGACCTGCTGTTGCCATCGCCGGATTTGCAGCCCGTCAATCGCGACCGGCTCCGGCAAGCATTGGAAGGCTATTTTGCTCAGCATTCATTGCGATCCTGCTGGGATACGCTGAGCGATACGGATGATGAAATGCTGGTGACGGCCATTGCAATGGGCTGCCGCCTCAGCCCGCTTGAAAAACAGGCTTTGCTCGAATGCGCAAGCCTGTATGATCGCGGTGATATGCTGACAACCTTGCTGGAAATGGCGGCCCATCCACGGGCCCCGCAAACAGCCACCAATTAAAGTGATATGAAGGCCAGACAATGACCGTGACACATAGCCCGGTAGACCCGAAATTGCTTGAAATCCTCGTTTGCCCGGTCACAAAGGAAACGCTGGAATATAATCGCGAACGGAATGAGCTGATCAGCGTCAAGGCGGGCCTTGCCTATCCGATCCGCGACGGCATTCCGATCATGCTGCCCGACGAAGCCCGCGTCATCGCAGACTGATTGTGACGGCTTTCATGTCGGAAGACAGCTTTACCCCGCGTTTCAGTCCGGTTGAAATCAACTATCTGCGTGATGAACACATTCTGGAAATCATCTGGGATGATGGGCTGACGTCAAAATTCAGTGCCGAACTTCTGCGGGTCGAAAGCCCGTCTGCCGAGGTTCAGGGACATCATCCGTCCGAGAAAAAAATCATCCCCGGCCGCCGTCATGTCGGCATTATCGACATCGTCCCGGTCGGGAACTATGCGGTGCGCCTTACATTTGATGATCTGCATGATAGCGGATTGTACAGCTGGCAGTATCTGCGTGACCTGCATGCCAATCAGGATCAGCTCTGGGCTGATTACCTTCGCGCCCTTGAAACGCGCGGCCTGTCACGCGATCCTGTGCGCCGTTAAGGCATCAGGCATCCCTGTTTTCGATGAGCCGCCCATTCCATCCGGCCCCATAACCAAAAACGGCCCTGACAACAAAGTCAGGACCGTTCCTGGGATCAGACAACAAACCGGAAAGTTTGCCGTCGGCAGTGATCAGAAGCGGTAACCAACACCGACACCGAACAGCCACGGATCAAGATCGGCATCCGCTTTGGTGGCACCACCATTTACCGACACGTCGGTATTCAGATAAATCTTTTTAACATCAACGTTCAGCGACCACGGACCGGAGATCGCATAGTCAAAACCGGCCTGGAAGGCATAGCCAAAGCCATCGTCATATTTGACGGAATTGAACTGACCCGGTTTGCTGTCATAGAAGAACGTGTAATTGATGCCGGCACCAATATACGGGCTGAAACGCTGATCAGCCATGAAGTGATATTGTGCGGTCAAAGTCGGTGGCAGCAGACGCACACTGCCAAGGTCCAGATTGCTGGAGCCGGTATTCCAAGTCACATCATGCTTGGAGGTACCAGCGATCAATTCCAGCGCAATGTTATCGGTAATGAAGTAGGAAAAATCCACTTCAGGAATAACATCGTCATCAACCTTGCCTTCACCCGCAAGCGTGCCGCTGGTGATGTCTTCGTCCGGAACAACCCCGACAACACGACCGCGAATCACAATATCGCCTGCCTGTTTCGTTTTAAATGCCGCTTCCTGCGCCTGTGCGCCAGTTGCGGCAATCATCATCGTGCCAACAACAGCGCAGCTGGCCACTGTGGTCATCAATTTCCGGGTAAGTGTCATGTTTATCCCCTGCATTCAAAAATACGTCATGGGGACACTGCATCTTCGCAAATGCGAAATGCTTGACTCAAATCAACACGGCACGACAAAAAGCGACACAATTTTGAATTGTTTTTAACTGCGCGCAGATAACCAAACCAAAAGGCGATCTTTAGAAATCAAAGATCGCCTTTTGCATCAATCCCCATCTGGATGGGGGAAGATTAAAGCGGTTTACCCTGCATCAGGCGCGGCAGAGTCCCCGCATACCCCATGGCATGGGACATGAAAGTCTTTTTGAGCGGCGGGATTTTCTGCACAACGGCAAGCCCGATATCGCGCGCCCAACGCACCGGTGCAACATCATTGGAAAACAGCCGATTGGTCACATCGGTAACCGCCAGCATCACGGTATTATCAAACCGGCGCCATTGCTCGTATTCAGCCAAAACATCAGAACCACCGATATCGCGACCAAGGCGGCGGGCTTCGACAAGAATCTCGGCAAGGGCCGCGACATCGCGTATCCCCATATTAAGCCCCTGCCCGGCAATCGGGTGCATGCCATGTGCCGCATCCCCGATCAGGGCGATACGCGGATCGGTATAGCGATAGGCATGCTGCAAACCGAGCGGATAACAAAAACGCGGACCGATGACTTCAAGATCACCAAGGTATCCGTCAAACCGCCGATGCAATTCGTCGACAAACGTCTCCTCGTCCAGATTGACAAGATAATTGGCGAGATCGGTTGCTTCCGTCCAGACGATGGAACAACGATCATCGGTCATCGGCAAAATGGCAAATGGTCCGGCGGGCAGGAAATGCTCCACGGCAAGACCGTTATGGGGCACCTTGTGCTTGACCGTACAGACCACCGCACTTTGCCTGTAGCTCCATTGGTAGGTCTTGATGCCCGCCCAATTCCGCAGCATCGAATTGCGCCCTTCGGCGCCAATGGCCAACGCGCCGCGGATAGACCGGCCATCTGCCAATGTAACCGTCATGCCGCCCTGATCACGTGCAATGGTTTCAACACGTGCCGGTGCGATCATTTCGACCAGATCGGTTTCGGCAATAGCCCGATAAAGCGCGCCACGTGTGATCAGATTCTCGACGATGTAACCCAGAGGCTGGTTTCCGACATCTTTATGATCATAATGAAGGAACAGCGGGCTTACGCCGTCTGCAATCCTGATATCAAGGATCGGTTCGGCTTCGTCCGCCATATATTTCCATGCACCAATCACATCAAGCACGGAACGGGAAGCCGCAGCTATGGCGCAAGTACGTCCATCATAATTGGCAGTGAGGATGGCTTTGGGGTCAGCGTAATCAATCACAACGGAACGCAGGCCACCATGCGCAAGCGCAAGCCCCATCGCCGCACCATTCAGCCCCCCGCCAAGAATGATGACATCTGCCTTAATCGTTTCCTGCTGAGCAACCATCGTGCACACCTTTGCTTTCTGCGCCAGCCGGGCAAAGTCGTATGACACCTGACTGGAAAATCCATGTTTCGACAGTTTTTACGTAAAACAGCCGTCGAAAGATGCATCTGATTTAACGCGTCACGACCACGGCCACAAGCCGGAGCAGGAAAATACCGCACATTGCGTCAATCCGGACATTCTCGATCCTGATGACAGCAATGCCGCCACGACATCGCCTTGACGGAAAACAGATTTTTAGATCGCTATAGTTGATTAAAATTTGTGCATAAATTTTAATCAGCGCCAAAATCTATGCACAATTAGTATCCTGCCCGCGTTTTGCATCACCCGATCAGATGACCTGTTTGTTGAGGAATATATATAAAATTCAAAGCATTAGAAGATTGATTTCGAATCTGGCACGATTCTTGGTTTGTAGGTTGCGACTGCGAAATCGTGATTACCACGTCGGTACTCAACGGATATGCCGGGAGGTCGCAATATTATGAAACTCGTTACTGCTGTCATTAAGCCATTCAAGCTCGATGAAGTCCGTGAAGCGCTTAGTGCGCTGGGCGTTCAGGGCCTGACGGTGACTGAAGTCAAAGGTTTTGGCCGCCAGAAAGGCCAGACCGAAATTTATCGTGGCGCTGAATACATGGTCAGCTTCCTGCCCAAAGTGAAGCTGGAAGTCGCGATCACGGATAATCTGGTTGATCAGGTTGTCGAAGCCATCACCAAAACTGCTCAGACCGGGAAAATCGGGGACGGAAAGATTTTCGTTCTTGATGTGAGCCAGGCGGTACGTATCCGCACGGGCGAAACCGGCGACGACGCCCTGTAAGTCCAGAGACAAGGGGAGACATTATGAACATTCCGATGAAGAAAACCGGCTTTGCCGCTCTTGCCGGGGCCGCTGCGCTGGCAATCACGTCACCGGCCTTTGCTCAGGACGCGGGCGTTCCGGCCGAGACCCAATACATCCTCAACACCTTCAGCTTCCTGTTTAGCGGTGCGCTGGTGATGTGGATGGCCGCCGGCTTTGCCATGCTGGAATCCGGCCTGGTGCGGACCAAAAACGTATCGACCATTCTTTTCAAAAACATCGCCCTCTTCGCCGTTGCAGGTATCATGTATTACCTGATCGGTTATAACCTTATGTATATGGACGTTTCCGGCTGGATCGGTTCGCTCAGCCTCTGGAGCGCTGATGACGCTGCAGCTCTTGGTGGCGATTTCTCTGGCGGGTATTCGGCGACCTCCGACTGGTTCTTCCAGATGGTGTTCGTTGCAACCGCAGCTTCGATCGTTTCCGGTACCGTTGCCGAACGTATCAAACTGTGGCCGTTCATGATTTTCGTCGTTGTCCTGACCGGTATCATGTATCCGATTACCGGTGCATGGACCTGGGGCGGTGGCTGGCTGTCAGAAATGGGCTTTGCCGATTTCGCAGGCTCGACCATTGTTCACTCGGTTGGTGGCTGGGCGGCTTTGACCGGCGCAATCATCCTTGGTGCACGTAAAGGCAAATATGGTGCGGACGGTTCGGTTCATCCGATGCCCGGCTCGAACCTGCCGCTGGCAACGCTTGGTACCTTCGTTCTGTGGCTCGGCTGGTTCGGCTTCAACGGTGGTTCGCAGCTTGCAATGGGTTCGGCCGCTGACGTTATCGCGATTGCCAACATTTACGGCAACACCTCGATGGCTGCTGCCGGTGGCGTTGTTGCCGCAGCAATCCTGACCCAGATCCTCTACAAAAAGGTCGACCTTACCATGGCACTTAACGGTGCACTGGCTGGTCTGGTCTCGATTACTGCTGGCCCGGACACCCCGACCATCGGTTCTGCCATCATCATCGGCGCCATCGGCGGTATTCTGGTTGTTGTTGCGGTTCCGCTGCTCGACAAACTGAAAATCGATGACGTTGTCGGTGCGGTTTCGGTTCACCTTGTCTGCGGTATCTGGGGCACCATGGCTGTTCCGTTCACCAATGACGGTGCATCGTTTGGTGTTCAGCTGACCGGTGTTGTTGCGATGGGTGCCTTCACCATTGTTGCATCGGCAATCGTGTGGCTGATCCTGAAATTCACGGTTGGCATTCGCCTTAGCGAAGAAGAAGAAGCACTGGGCAGCGATGCTGTCGAGCTTGGCCTCGAAGCTTATCCGGAATTCGGTAAAGGTTCGCAGCGCTTCTAAGCGATCAGATTTCCTGACGGGTGCCATGTTCGCATGGCACCCAGCCTGTCAGACCGATTGACCCGCCTTGGGATTTCCCAGTGGCGGGTCTTTTGTATTTTGCCCATGCCACCTTTTTAAGCACAGTGATAAGCACAAGACATGCAAACGGTTTCATCCGGTCCTTATCCGGAGGATGATCCGCGTGCCAGCTGATCTGCCAATTCTTTGCCCGAATTTTCTGCCAAAAGCCCGGAGAGCGCAACTTTCCGGGCTTTTTCGCAACGGATACCATCGCCCTTAAATCTTTCTTTGTATTTTTGGCATAGGGGTAAAGTCAGGGGAGATTGCCCACATTTTGCGGATACCTGCATTTTGACGCCTGTCGATCTGCGAGATCCATTCATGACCGGAATGCCGAACGCGATGTTTAACCAGCGCCTTGATCAATTGCCCGCCTATCCGTTTCCACGGCTTGCTGCCCTGTTAGAAGGGCTTGAACCCGGCAAGACGCCATTGGTGATGTCGATTGGCGAGCCGCAGCACGAGCCCCCCGCGATGATCACCGAGGCCATGGTGAAATACGCCAGCCTCTGGCATAAATACCCGCCGGGAAACGGCACGCCGGAACTGCGCAGCGCGATCAAGGGATGGCTTGACCGCCGTTACAATCTGCCAGATGGCATGATTGATCGGGATGCTCATATTCTGCCGGTCGCCGGAACACGCGAGGCGCTTTATCTGATTGCAACCTGTGTCATCCCGCAGGATCAGCCCGGCCCGAAGCCCAAGGTTCTTCTGCCCAATCCGTTCTATCAGGTCTATTGCGGTGCCGCGGTCCTTAATGATGCGGAAATGGTGCCGCTGGCAGCAGATCCGGAAACGGATTTCTTGCCTGACCTTGATCAGATCGATATCGAAACGCTTAAGGCGTGTCGCCTGTTTTTCCTGTGTTCACCAGCCAATCCGCAAGGGTCTGTTGCATCACGGGACTATCTTGAACGCATTATTGCGATGGCGCAGGAACATGATTTCGTTCTGGCGATGGATGAATGCTACGCCGATATCTATGATCGCGAGGCCCCGGTTGGCGCGCTTGAAATCTGTGCGGCACAGGGACGCATGGACAATGTCATTGTTTTCCATAGCCTGTCAAAACGATCCAGCGCGCCGGGCCTTCGTTCAGGGTTCGTTGCCGGTGATCCCGTGATTATCAAACGCTTCAACGCATTGCGCAGCTATTGCTCGGCGACGATTCCGATGCCGATCATGGCGGCATCCGCCGAACTGTGGGCCGATGATGCCCACGCATCGGAAAACCGTGATCTTTATCGCGCCAAGATTGATGTCGCGCAGGAAATTTTTGGCAACCGGTTTGGTTTCTATCGCCCGCCGGGGGGCTTTTTCCTGTGGCTTGATGTCGGTGATGATGAAGCCGCAACCAAAAAAATATGGGTGGAAGCCGGGGTAAAAGTCATTCCGGGCAGTTATCTGTCGATCACGGATGCAGATGGCAACAATCCCGGAAAACGCTTTATCCGCATTGCCCTTGTTCATGACCTTGAAACCACCCGCGAAGGGCTTCGACGTATTGCCGATGCCCTGAGCTGAACCAAGTCTGCCCGATCAACAGCGACGAAACGACAACGGATACCCCGATGAGCAGTCAGTCCAACCTTCTCGCACGCAGCACCGCCTTTATGCCGGGCAGTCTTGTCAATCTGCTGAAACGAAGTGGATTGCAGCTATGCGGGCTTGCGCTGGTTGGCGCAGCAATCGCCCTTTTCATGATGCTGATCGGTTTTCATCCCGGTGATCCGTCTTTCAACCATGCGGCTGATCGCGATGTGATCTTCAACCCGCTTGGAACATTCGGGGCTTATACCGCCGATCTGTTGTTGCGCACGCTTGGTCTGGCATCGGCGCTGCTTACTGTCTTGATCCTTGGCTGGGGTCTGCGGCTGATTGCGGTTCGGCCGTTCAACTGGATGTGGGCACGGTTTCTGGTTTTGCCGCTTGCCCTGCTGATGGTCGCCACCGCGGCGGCAGCGGTCCGACCGGGTATGCACTGGCCGCTCACGGTCGGGTTTGGTGGTTTTGCCGGTGACCTGCTGCTTTCCAAGCTTCAATACGGGTTCGAAATGATTGGCGTACCAGGTGCACGTCCGCTGATTGCGCTGATTGCAATGATACTTGGTCTGTTCCTGACCATGTTCTGCATGGCCTATCACATGTCTGAATGGCAGAAAGTCGGCTCGATCCTGTCGCGTATCGCAGGCGGTATCATTTCCGCAATCGGCCGCGCCATTCCTGGCAATTCAACAGATGACCGCCCGGGCGAACGGACAGCAGCCCGCAATCCCCGCATGCGTCAGGAACCGTCGCTGGAAAAAGGCAAAACCGGCCTTGGTGCTGCGATCAGTACCCGTCTGCAAGCGGCAACATCGTCGCATAACAAGGACGATGATATCGAGGAAGACGATTACAACGACGCCGATCATGCGCCACCGGTTCATATTGTCGCGGCCCCGGCGGCAAAATTGCAACCCGGCGAAAAAGCATCGGCCCAGCGTCAGGCGTCGTTTGATCTTGGATCAGACGATTACCGATTCCCGCCGCTTAGCCTTTTGCATGAACCCGACCCGGCAGACGCAACCCAGATTGATCAGGAAGCATTGGCGCAAAACGCCCGCCTTCTGGAAACCGTTCTTCAGGACTTCGGCGTCAAGGGCGAGATCGTTCAGGTTCGCCCCGGGCCGGTTGTTACCCTTTATGAACTTGAACCGGCAGCAGGCGTCAAGTCATCACGCGTGATCGGCCTGGCCGATGATATCGCGCGTTCCATGAGCGCGATTGCCGCCCGTGTTGCGGTGGTACCGGGGCGCAATGTCATCGGGATCGAATTGCCAAACGCACGCCGCGAAACCGTACATTTGCACGAAATTCTGGCATCAAGCGATTTCGAAAAGAATACTGGCAAACTCAATATGAGCCTTGGCAAGGATATCGGCGGCACACCGGTAATTGCCGACCTGTCGAAGATGCCGCACCTGCTGATTGCCGGTACCACCGGTTCGGGTAAATCGGTCGGGGTCAACGCGATGATCCTGTCGTTGCTCTATCGCCTGAAGCCGGAAGAATGCCGTTTCATCATGATCGACCCGAAGATGCTGGAACTGTCGATTTACGACGGTATCCCGCACCTTCTGACGCCGGTTGTGACCGACCCGCACAAGGCGGTTGTTGCCCTTAAATGGGCGGTGCGCGAAATGGAAGACCGGTATCGCGCCATGAGCCAGGTCGGTGTGCGTAACATCGCGGGCTATAACAAACGCATCAAGGAAGCAGCGGCCAAGGGCGAACAGCTGACGCGGCGCGTTCAGACCGGCTTTGATCCCGAAACCGGCAAACCGATCTTTGAAGATCAGGAACTGCCGATGGAGCCACTGCCGTTTATTGTGGTCATCGTCGACGAAATGGCCGATCTGATGCTGGTGGCGGGCAAGGATGTTGAAGCATCGATCCAGCGACTGGCACAGATGGCCCGTGCAGCGGGCCTGCATCTGATCATGGCAACCCAACGCCCGTCGGTCGACGTTATTACCGGTACGATCAAGGCAAACTTCCCGACCCGAATTTCCTATTCCGTGACATCGAAAATCGATTCCCGGACCATCCTTGGCGAAATGGGTGCCGAACAGCTTCTGGGTCAGGGGGATATGCTCTATATGGGCCAAGGTGGCCGATTGCAGCGCGTCCATGGTCCGTTCGTATCGGACGAGGAAGTCGAAAGCATCGTCGCCCATCTGCGCGATCAGGGCGACCCGGCCTATCTCGAAACCGTTACCGAAGAACCCGAAGAAGATCCGGTCGCGGCTTATATGGCCGGTGGCGGCGGTTCAGACGGCGGTGGGAATGGATCGGATGATGATCTGTATAATCAGGCCGTCGGCATTGTCCTGCGCGAGAAAAAGGCATCCACCAGCTTCATTCAGCGCAAATTGTCTATCGGCTATAACCGCGCAGCCCGCATCATCGAACAGATGGAAGAAAACGGCATTGTTTCGTCGGCCAACCATGTCGGCAAGCGTGAAGTCCTGATGGAAAACATGGACGGATCGCCTTACGAATACTGATCCTCGTGCAACCATAAATATCAACAACAAACGAAAGAGGGATGCCATGTGCATCCCTCTTTCGTTTACGGATCTCGCCGCGATACTGATTTCACTCACTGATTTCACTGAGGATTCTTCATTTTATCACGGGTTTTCTGATTTCGATCAGGAACAATTGGCAAAGCTCTTTTTATAAAACCGCATATCTGCACAACCTTATGTTGCAGTTATGCTGGCCTGACAGCTTTTGCTGCATGCAGTTTCCGCCGTTTACATCCAAATACGGAGAACCCGATGAAACTCTCCAATTTCTCGCTTTCCGCCAAATTGCGGATGGTACTGGTAATGACGGCTTTTGCGCTGGGCGGTCTGGCGGTCTTTGATCTTGTGACCCTGCGATCTGCACTGGTCGAAGAAAAGAAAGCCAATGTCCGGCAAGTCGTCGATATGACCCGTTCGATCTTTAGCCATTATGATCAGCTCGCCAAATCCGGTGAGATCACCCTCGACGAAGCGCAGACCCGTGCAACAGAGTTTATTCAGAATGCGCGTTACGCTGACAATAATTATGTGTTTGTACTGGGTCTTGATACCAAGGTCATACTGCACCCGATCCAGCCAAAACTGAACGGCCAGAACGGTAAACAGGTGATTGATGTCAACGGTGTCCCGATCCTTGATGAAATGGTCAAGGCAGCACGTCATCCCGAAGGCGGTTTCCTGACCTATGAGTGGAACAAACCGGGGCATGACGGGGTATTTCCCAAACTGGCCTATGCCGAAACATTCAAGCCGTGGGGCTGGGTGATAACAACCGGCGTTTATATTGATGATGTTGATGACATTTTCTGGCAAACCGCCATCAATGACATCGCTGTTGCGATTTCCATGCTGATCGTCATCGGAATGGCCGGACTTGCGATTGACAGATCAACAACCCGCCCCTTGCGAATGATCACCGAGGCGCTTAACAAACTGGCCCAAGGCGATACCAGCGTCACCACAAACGAAACAGATCGACGTGATGAAATCGGTGCACTGGCCCGCTCGCTTGAGGTTTTCAGGGCAAACCGCGAACAGGCCGAAAAGCTTGAACGCGAACAGAAAGATACACACAAAATCCAGATTGCCCGCGCAGAAAAGATCGAAAAGCTGATTAAAAGTTTCGAGATCGAAGTCGAAGGCAATCTGTCGACGGTTCACAGCGCGTTGGAGCAATTACGCACCACGGCAACAGGCATGGCCAGCCAGTCTGACGAAACCACGAGCCGTGCGGCCAACGTTGCCGTGGCAACCGAACAGGCAGCAGCCAATGTGGATACCGTTGCGGCCGCGGCAGAACAGCTTGCTGCATCCATCGATGAAATCACGTCGCAGGTTTCGCGAAGCTCTGATATCGCACAGTCGGGTGCAAACGAAGCCGATGACGCAAGTACGATTTTTGCAGAACTTGGAACGGCTTCCGACAAAATCGGGCAAGTGGTTGAACTGATCCAGTCGATTGCCGAGCAAACCAATCTTCTGGCACTCAACGCCACAATCGAGGCCGCCCGTGCCGGTGATGCCGGAAAAGGCTTTGCCGTGGTTGCGGCCGAGGTCAAAAACCTTGCCAACCAGACCACGCGCGCGACCGAAGACATTGCCGGTCAAATCGGCGGCATTCAGGAATCGACCCAGAATGCACTGGGCGCGATCCAGCATCTTTCGGGTCGAATGAAGGAACTGAACGAGGTTTCGGCAAGCATTGCCGCCGCCGTACGTGAACAGGATGCAGCAACCGGCGAAATTGCCCGCAACGTTGCCGAAGCCGCAACCGGCACCAAGGATGTCGCGCAAAACGTCGTCGGCTTGCGCAAGGCCGCCGAAGAAGAACGTGAAGCATCCGGTCAGGTTCTGGCGGCATCCGGCAGCCTGAACAGCAAATCGCAAAACCTGATGGAGCAAATCAAACAGTTCCTGAACGATATCAGGGCGGCATAAGCCAATCTGATACTGAACTTTCAGCTGTGCCGTCCTGAAAACCGTCAACGTATTTTGGGACGGCACATTCGGAAAAGACAAAAAGCAACTTTCAGTTGATTTTGATCTATCGCAAGATTTCCAGTCTAGAAAAAGCCTAAAACCGGAAAAGAATAACAAAACCGGCAGAAACACCGTCCCCACACGTTTTGGAGATGAGGCGTGAATGCCACCAACGGCTTATCTGGAAACGCTCATGACCCTATCCAATCTTTCCATATCGACAAAACTACGACTGGTTCTGGTGCTCGTTGCGCTTGCGTTGACCACTCTTTCAGCAATTGATTTGATCAACCTTCGCGCGACCATGGTTGATGATCGCAAAAACACTGTTCGCAATGTTGTTGAAATGGCCAACACAACCCTGGAGCATTATCAGCAACTGTCCAAAGACGGACAATTGTCGGATGAAGATGCCCGAGAGCAGGCGCTTGCAGCCTTGAATGCGCAACGTTTTGGCGATGACAATTACGTTTTTGTATTCAAGCCGGATACCAGAATTGTTCTGCACCCTGTCCAGCCACAGTTGAATGGCAAGCAAGGCCGCGACATCAAGGACCCGAACGGAATTGCACTGTTTGTAGAATTGGCAAAGGCTGCCGGACAGCGCGACGGTGTTTTTGTCCCGTACACCTGGAACAAACCGGGGAAGGAAGGCACATTCCCCAAACTGTCCTATGCCAAAGCCGCACCGTTTGGCTGGATCGTTGCCACCGGCATTTATATTGATGATGTTGATGCATTATTCTGGCAGCGCGCGATTACCAATATTGTGGTCGCATTTGCCATGCTTTTCATCATCGCCGTACTCGGCGTCATGATCGACCGGTCGACATCTCGTCCGCTTAAATCGATCACCACCGCGATCAACAATCTGGCAAACGGCAATACCGAAATCGCCATCACAAATTCAGATCGCAAAGATGAAATTGGCGACCTGCAACGGGCCTTGCTGATTTTCCGCGAGAACCGGATCCAAGCCGACAAACTTGAACGTGAACAGCAGGAAAATCAGGAAGCACAGCTTCAGCGTGCCAAAAAGATCAATGCAATGATCCGCAACTTTGAAACAGAGGTTGCCGGGAACCTGACAGTTGTTAATGCAGCGGTAACGCAGCTTCGCAGCACAGCCAGCCACATGATGGATCAATCGGTGTCGACAACCAACCAAGCCACCGCTGTTGCGGCGGCAACCGAAGAAGCGTCGGCAAATGTGGACACTGTTGCCTCCGCCGCCGAACAGCTTGCCGCCGCGATCGATGAAATCACACTTCAGGTCAATCGTAGTTCGCAGATTGCCCAGTCGGGTGCCGAAGAAGCCGAGGAAGCCAGCTCTATCTTTGCTGCGCTCGGAAATGCATCCGACAAGATTGGCGAAGTTGTTGAATTGATCCAGTCGATTGCAGAACAAACAAACCTTCTTGCACTGAATGCGACCATTGAAGCAGCAAGGGCAGGAGAAGCTGGTAAAGGGTTTGCCGTGGTGGCCGCCGAGGTCAAGAACCTTGCCAATCAAACCACCCGCGCAACCGAAGACATCGCAACCCAGATCAACGATATCCAGTCATCGACACAAAATGCGCTGGGCGCAATCCAGCACCTTTCGGGTCGGATGAACGAATTGAACGAAGTTGCAGGTGGAATTGCCGCAGCCGTCAGCGAACAGGATGCCGCCACGGGTGAAATCGCCCGTAATGTGTCCGAAGCCGCCGAGGGAACCAAGGAAGTGTCACGCAATGTCAACGGCCTCAGGCACTCTGCCGAAGACGAACGAGGCGCTTCTGGCGAAGTCATGGATGCTGCGGAAAGCCTTAGCGACAAGTCACACGTCCTGATGTCCCAAATCAACGATTTCCTGGCCAACATCCGGGCCGCCTGATCAAACGGGCACAAGTCTTCGATACAAAGTTCAAAGAAAAAGGCGGGCTGCATGACACAGCCCGCCTTTTGATGTTTTAAGATCGTCACCGATCAGATGATCAGATCGACTGATTGATCCAGTCGACAAGAGCGCTTTTCGGCAGCGCGCCAACTTTCATCGCGGCAACTTCGCCACCCTTGAAGATCATCAGGGTCGGGATACCACGTACACCGTATTTTGCCGGGGTGTTCGGGTTTTCATCGATGTTTACCTTGGCAATCTTGAGCTTACCGCCCAGTTCGCCAGCAATTTCGTCCAGATACGGCGCGATCTGTTTGCACGGGCCGCACCATTCCGCCCAGAAATCGACGAGGACCGGGTCATTGGAACCCAGAACGTCGGAATCGAACGAAGTATCGGATACTTTAATCGTGGTCATACTATCAGTTCCTGGTTGTTACGAGGCCAAGTCGGGTTTCCCCTCCAACCTCGATCCGCTGTATGGAGGCAAAGGTAGGCAGCACCGACGCAAAGGTCAAGCGCGTTACAGTCTCATGATGTGTTCGGGCAGCTCGACCATCCATGGTCCGTTGGTCCACAGGATGAAACACCGAATGTTTTTATCCGGGTACATCTGGCCCAGTGCCGCCTTGTAAATCGACATCTGCCGACGATAGGCAGGCGGTGTGCCCTCGACATCGCGTGGGGGCGGCCGATTTGTTTTAAAATCAACGATCATGACGTCGTTTTCACGCACCACCAGACGGTCAATCTGGGCGGAAACGACGTCTCCGCCGACAATGCCAACCAATGGCACCTCGGCCCTTGATCCCGTATCAAACACCGGCGCAAATTCGGGATTTTCAAAGATCGCGATTGTTTCACTGGTGATTTCACGCTGCTGGTCTGCATCAAGCGCATGCACCGGCTGGGCAAGGAACCGTTCGGCGGCATCCCGCCTTTTGGCTTCGGGCAGGTCGGGCAACAGTTCAAGCAGTTTGTGAATCAGAAGCCCGCGTTTGAAACTTTGCCCCTGATCCCCGCCCAGCGGCGATTGCACAGAGGGCTCTTCTTCCAGCGGGCGGCTGGGTGCCAGCGGTTTTGGCGGGAAGGCTTCGGTCGGCGCGATATCGCGAATCAGAACGCGCGTGGATAAATCGGCGGTGCCGGTCGCGGCAGTGACCTTGTCTGCCCGAGGTGCTTCGCGCTGATCGGTTTCCCATACCCAACCGTCGCCCGACCAGCCGGACCCCGAAAATTCCGTAAAATCGAATGTTTCGGAACTCGCATAGCCTTCCATCGCCTGCTGACACAGATTGTACCAGCAATGATCGGGGGCCTTGCGTTTTCCCTGCCAGCCACAGATGTAAAGCCGGTCTTCAGCGCGCGTCAGGGCGACATAAAGCAGGCGGTTATATTCCTGATCACGCTTGATCGCGATGCCCTCACGCAACCGCGCAACCACATCGGTTTCCAATGCCACCCGCGGCAGCCAATACATCAGATCGCGATCTTCCTGCCAGAACAGGTTGGGGGCCTGTGTCGGCACCTGCATGGTATCGGGCAGAAACACGATAGGTGCCTGCAGGCCCTTGGCCCCATGCACCGTCATGATCCGGACCTCGTCACGGCCGCTTTGTTCAAGGTCACGCTTGATTTCGGCGTCCCCTGCCATCAACCAGTGTAGGAAGCCCTGCAAGGTCGGTGCGTGATCGGCTTCGTATCCCATCGCGAGGTTAAGGAATTCGTCAATCGGGTCGTTTGCCTCGATCCCGAGCCGCCCGACCAGACGGGCGCGCACCCCGCGCGCATCATCACCGCGCCCCCCCAGAAGCTCGGCAAACAGTTCGAACGGCCGTTCGTAATCCACACGCCCCAGCCATTTCGACAGGAACTGATAGGCAGCAAGAAAGGCCGGATCGGCATCGCCCGTACCGGCCTTTTCGCGCAAGGCAAGCCACAGGGTGCGCGGACGGTTATGGGCGATTGCAAACAACTGATCATCGTCAAACCCGATCAGCGGGCTTTTGAGCACCTCGGCCAATGTCAGGTCATCTTCGGGCATCAGAAGAAACCGGCCAAAGGCGATCAGGTCCATCACGGCAAGCTGATCGGTGATTTGCATGCGGTCCACACCGGCGACCGGGACATTGCGTTCCTTTAACGCCTTGACGACCTCGTCGACAAAGGCGGTACGACGCCGCACCAGGATCATGAAATCACCCGCCCGCACCGGACGGTCACGCGATATCAGTTTCTCGCCCGTATCGATGGCATGGCGGATACGCCCGGCAATGACCCGCGCAAGCCTGATTTCCGGGTCTTCGAGGCGCACGATGCGGGTTGGTGGCGTCCATGGGTCTTCGGCGTCACGTTCCTGCGGTTCGACCGCGGGCCACAATTCAATCCGCCCGGCCTGCCCGACGCGGAACGGGCTGTGGCGGACATCGGCACCATCGTCGCCGACCCCCTGTCGGGCAATCATCCCGGCAAAGACCCGGTCCACCGTGCCCAAAACCGCATCGGTCGAACGGAAGGATATGTTCATCGGGACTTCGCGCCACTCGGCTTCGATTTCGCGTGCCCGTTCGCGGAAATAGGCCCGCATCTGAGTGAATTTTTCCGGATCGGCGCGCTGGAAGCTGTAAATCGATTGTTTCGCATCCCCAACGGCAAAGATTGTCCGTGGTTTTTCATCATGCTGCCCGGCACCGGCAAAGAATTCCTCGGCCAGAATGCGCACCACTTCCCATTGTTCGGGGTTGGTATCCTGTGCCTCGTCAATCAGGATGTGATCAAGCCCCTCGTCCAATTTGAACAAAACCCACCCGGCAATCCCGGCCTGCTGTTGCAGTAATTGCAGACTGGTCAGGATCAGATCGTCATAATCAAGGCGGGCATGCAACGCCTTTTTCGCGGCATACCGATCCAGCATTGCGTTGCCGATACGGATCAGGGCCGATGTGGCACCGGCCAATGCGGCGGCCTTGCGCAAACGGTCGACTTCGATCAGGCGCGCACATTCTGCTTCCAGCGCATCGGCCCCCATCGGATGGTTTTCGGCGGCTTTTTTCGTGATCAGTTTGGCACGCGGTTCGCCTGCGGCGGTAAAGAAGACACCGCGATAATCTGAAAACACCGCCAGCCGATCCTCGATACCGGTTTTTTCAAGGAATTGGGCCAATGCGGGCACACGATCCTGATCGGTTTTGGTGCCCGCCTCAAGTGCGGCCAATCCACGCATCAGCCCATCCCGATCAAAGGCATCATCGGATAGGGCCTTGCGCAGGATATCATCCTCGCTTTGGCCGTTGGGAACGCCAAGTGCGGCATAAACCGCATCGCGCATGCGTGCCGCACCGCCATGGCGCATCAGCATGCGTTTCAACCGGCCGCGTTCACGCGCCAATTCGCCCATGACCTCGCCAAAGGCACCTTCGCGGACCTGCCCGGTCACAACCGACAGGGCATCAGCCAGATCGTCATCCCGGCCATTTCGGGCAAAGGCCAGTACTTCTTCCTGAACGTCGGCCATGGTTTCGGCCGCGGTGCGGTCATCCATGATTTCAAAATGCGGTGCCAGCCCGGCTTCGAGCGGGAAACGGCGCAGCAATGACTGACAGAAGGCGTGGATCGTCTGGATTTTCATCCCGCCCGGCGCATCAAGCACCGACGCAAACAGGCGGCGCGCGCGACGCGTTTCATCGCCACTTGGCGCGGTTCCGGCCAGATTGAAAAGATCGTCCTGAAGTTCACGATCTTCCATGGTGGCCCAATGACCCAGCCGTTCATTGACGCGGTTGGCCATTTCCGCCGCGGCAGCCTTGGTAAAGGTCAGGCACAGGATGCGATGGGGCTCGGTCCCCGACAGCATCAGTCGCAGTACCCGATCCGACAGAACCTTGGTCTTGCCGGCACCAGCCGATGCCGACACCCAGACCGACGCCATCGGATCGGATGCATTGCGTTGCAGGATATTGGGATCGGTTCCGCGAATTCCGGTCATGCGTCACCATCCTTGTTCTCATTGCCGTCCGTCGTCTCGACATCCTCGCTGCCCATCCATTCGCGCAGGCGTGCGAGATGAACATAATCGGAATATTTTGGCGCATGATCCGGGTGCGGCACACTCAGGTAAGGTGTGTTTTCGTCGTCAAATGCGGTGGCAAGTGCATTGACCCCGGCCACCGCATCACGCGCAAGCTCCGCCGGGGTGGTTTTCATGCGTTTGGTATCAATCTCGCGGATTTCACCTGCGGGGTCGCCACCGGACAGCTTCCAGAACGCCATGGAAGCCGGTGGACCGGCCGGGACATCCTTAAATCCGCCGTCCTGCGCAATGGCGGCCTCAAGCGGCAATTGCGGAGCAAAGCCATTGGCAACGTCCGTCTGGCTGGGCGGCATGCCGGTTTTATAATCAATGATCGCAATCCCGCCATCGCGCAGCATGTCAATCCGGTCCGCACGGGCATAAACTTCGAACCCGGTCGCGGTTTCAAGCGTGCCGGATTGTTCGGTATAGGATCTGCGCACATGATCCCGGCGTGCTGCCTCCGTCTGGATGAACCAGCGGGCAATCCTCTCGAACCGTGGCCACCAGAACGCCCAAAGGCCGGGCCGGGCCGCAAGCGGTTTGAACACCGCCCGCCCGATCATGATCAATTCCTGTTCGCCATCCGGTGGCAGATGATCGGGGTACCTCGAAATAAACTGATCAAGAGCATCATGGATCAGGTTGCCGTAATCCGCCGCGCCGGGATCTTCGTCCACCCCGTCAAGTTTGCGCAAACCAAGGATATGCCGGGCATAGATCGCATACGGATCACGCATCCATGTTTCAATCTGGGTAACCGACAACCGTTTTGGACGGGCGGAAACCGGCGGCGTTGGTGCCGGACGGCCAATTTTGCGGCGCATGTCATCGCGCGGTTCATCCAGCAGATCGGCCAAGGCACGCCACGCATGGGCATCCGGCTTTTCCATTGAAACGCCCGACTTCCGAAGAATGTTTTCAATCCGTAACAACCAGCGGGACGGCACGGTTGGCGTGCCTTCAACACGCAAGGCCCGGGTCATGACAACGTCTGGCGCACAGAAAAGCTGTTGAAAATCATGGGCGGATTGCCCGACACGATGTTCAGGTGCCGGAAGGCCAAAATTGCGCCGCATCGGACGGCTCATCCATGGATCGGCCCCGGCTTCGGGCGGCCAGACACCCTCGTTCAATCCGCCCAGAATGGTCAGGTCGGCCTGCTGCATCTGGGCTTCGACCGTGCCCCAGATAAACAGGCGCGGATGTTTGCCAAACTTCGGACGCACGGCACGCTCTGCCATCAAGGCATCCAGAAAGGCCGCATACCGGATACCCGGCATGGGGACGAAATCGGTTAATGCCTGAAGCAGCTCATGGATAAAATCGGCAAGGGCCTCGCCCGCTTCGCCGCGCCAAAGCCGTTCGGCACCATCCTGCACGTCGCTTGCGGCAAGGGCTTCGGCGGCCATGATGTGACTGCGCAGGGCCCCCACCGGGGAGATCGATTTTTCATCCATCAGATCGAGCAAAGGCGCAAGACTGTTTTCAAACCGGGAAATCAGATCGGAAAGTCGCGCATGATCATCGCGGATGCGTTCGATCCGGCGGGCTGTGTGATCCCCCCCGTTTGCCGTAATCCGATCAATCGTCTCATCACGCCAGCCATCCAGCGCCACCTGCAAGCCGTCCAGCCCCGGACCGGGACGCGCACCGCGCAAAACATATTGTTCCATCTGACGGGTCAGGACACGGAACTGTTCGGGCGGCAGTCCTGCCGCACTTAGCGGATGTTTCAGAAGCTCCAGCAAGGGTACCGGGGCAAACTGTTCCTGCACGGCGCGCACGACAAGGCGTAGATAAATGGCTGGTGCGGTGTCGTGCAGCGGGATACCGGCCGAATCATCAACCTCAACCTCCCAGCGGCGAAGTTCGGTTGCCACGCGTCTTGCCAGTCCCCGGTCCGGTGTGACCAGTGCGCATGTCTTGCCCGGCACTTCAAGTGCATCACGCATCAGGAGGGCAATGGTAGCGGCCTCTTCTCGGGCACCGGAACAATCAATGCGCAGCACACCGTCAAGCACATCGGATGCAAAATTGCCAACATGGCGCCATTGATCGGTGGTTTGCGCCGGACGCAGGGCTTCGCGGGCCAAACGGCGGCGTTCTTCCTGGGCCGGGTTCGCCGCAAGCACCGAGGGCCAAAGAAGAACAGTCGCCGGATCACGTCTGATATGACGCAATGTCGTTCCCAAAAGATGTTGCGGATGGGTGGCATCCTCGCCAATCGCCTGCCAGTCATCACGCCCCAACCCCGTCATCAGACCCGGCAGGACCACACGACCATGCGGCATGTTCAAAACTGCACTCATCAGATCGCGCAATGCCGGAAACGGGCCGGTTGAGCCGGCGACAATGATCGGTGTGGCGGGCGGGTTTTCCCGCCAAAGATCAATCTGGGCGGCAATCAGGGCATTGCGGCGCATGGCCCGGTCACTGACCTGATGGGTTTCCAGAATGGCCGGCCAGTGCAAGGTGAGGATTTGCAGAAATTCCAGCGTCAATTGCCAATGTTCGGCAAACTCGGCAGGCACCAGTCCCTTAAGATCATCAAATTTGCAATTTTCGGTCTGTACCTGATCAAGAAACCGCGCCAGTTCGCCGGCCAGACGGGCGGCCTGATCGGCGGTTGGTTTATCACCCTTATGATCGGGCCGGTTCATGATCAGACGGGTTAGCAGCAGTTTTCGTTGCAAATCCGGAATGGATGGCGGCAGATCAAGGGCCGCCTGTTCGCCGCCTGCACCATAAATCGCCAGTTCGTCCTCGTCAGCCTCGCCCAATGCGCGGATGGTCGGCAGCATGGTCACCGCCCCATTCGACTGACGAAGGAACGCATCGCGCATTACCTTGGCCGACCGGCGATTGGGTACCATCAGGACATAATCAGGTAAGGCAACCGGCTCTGCGGCGGTTTCCGCCATCAACTGTTTTGCGATCAGATCGGCAAATGCAGCGCCCGGCGGAATATAAAACAGGTTTTCAGGCTGTGCCGCCGGTGCGGCAAAGTGATCGGCGGCGTCCATATAATCGAACAGATCCGCCATCAACCGCCCCCGGCTTTGGCTGCTTTTGCCATTCTGGCGGCACTTTCATGCGCCAAAGCGTCTGCGATGACGATTTCGGCATCGGCCAATGCTTCTGGCGTGCCGATATGGAAATAATCCCCGTCATGAACCAGACCAAAGCAGCGCCCCGATGCCAAAGCCTTGTCGTAAACCAGATTTGATGAAAATGCGCCATCAGGGGTATTTTCAAACAATCGCGGCGACAGGATTTGAACACCGGTAAAGAAATACGGGGCAGACACGGCATCGCCGCGACGCTTCAACCGACCATCAACCTGCCAGAAGAAATCACCCGCACCGTCATAACCAAACGCCCCTTCGACCGGATAGATCGCAAGCAACGCGTCCATATGGTCCGGATCGAAGGCCTCTGTCAGGCGGTCAAAAAGCGGCTCCGCCCCCTCGGTCCAGAAAACATCCGCATTGGCAACCAGCACGGCCTGATCATCAAGCATCGGCAGGGCCTTTTTCACCCCACCGCCTGTTTCAAGCAAGTCTTCCTCGGGCGAGCACAGAACCCGTGGCAGGGTCCGGGTGGCGACGTGGTCTACAATCATCTGCCCCATATAATGGCTGTTGACCACCGCCTGATCAAAGCCCGCCAAAGCCAGTTTATCAAGCACATGATCAAGCATCGGCTTCCCTGCAACCGGAACCAGTGGTTTTGGCATATGATCAGTGATCGGGCGCATGCGTTTGCCAAGCCCGGCAGCCAGGACCATTGCTTGCGCCTTTGCGGTGTTATCCCTCATCAGGATGCCCCCTGTTCGGACGATTGGCGTGCGCCGGAAAGTGACGGGGCCATTCGTGCTTCAACCGGGATATGATTTGCAATCCATGCGGCCAATTCAGGTAAATTGCGGTCTGCATCGCGCAGGATCAATTCCCAGCAGCGCGGGATGAAATCAAAATAGCGCTGCTTGCCTGCCTTGATGGCAAGCCAGCCAAACCGGCCCAGTATCCTGAAATTCCGAACCATATTACAGGCCATATATGATGTTTCGAAATCGGAATGATCCAGATTTTCGAAGGCTGCACAATAACGATCCTTCAGACTGGCTTCGAGTTCCGAACCGATATCATGTCGGACATCACGCAATAACGACACCAGATCATAGGGCCGTGGTGCAATTGCCGCGTCCTGAAAATCAATGATCCCGCAATCCTCGCCGCCCTCGTCATTTTCAACCAGCATCAGGTTATCGACGTGATAGTCACGGTGAATGATGACTGTGCCGGTTTTCCAGCATGACGGCAAAACGCCATCCAGCATCACATCAAAATCAATCATGGCCTGATTGCGTCGGACCGGATCGGCAATGATCAGCGGCAGATAGTCATCCTTGAAGCTTTTCAGCATGCGCCTGAAATTATCCGGCCCGTAAACCACCAGATCGGCCTCTGCCTGCATCCCGGCCTGCGCCGTTTTTGTATCGCAATAGCGATGCAGGTTAATCAACTGATCCACCGCCCGAAGATAAAGGGCCGGTTTGGACGCCCCGTTCTGGTCGAGCGCCCGTGTAAAGGTCAGATCGCCAAAATCCTCGATCAGGACAAGACCCTGCGACACATCGCTGGCATAGATTGCAGGTACGCGCCAGCCTGCCTGCATGAACAGGTCTGTCGTTGTCATCACGGGCGCCACAGATGTCGGGCGTTCGGGATTCTCATGGAGGCCGTGCGGATCAACGCTGATGGCATCAATGGGAAAATCCATCAACAAAGCGGTGCGGCGACCGTCATCCAGACGATAGTATTTCCGTGCAGAGGCGTCATCGACCAACGGCACCGGCACCACATCACGCCAGCCGTTTTTCCCAAGGAAAAGATCAATCACATCCTGTCGTGCCGCCGCATTCATGACGTAACCTCATCGAGATTTTCAATGCGCTTCTGCCAATCGGCACCGTGCGGAAAAAGCTGAAACACCCGCGCATCAATTGTTGATCCGGGTTCGATATGAATATCAAGACGATTTTCGGGCGTCAGATATTCCAGCCGGTCAGGCCATTCAATCAGACTGACGCCATCGGCAAAGGCATCTTCGATATCAAGCTCGTGGATTTCTTCGGGATCGGACAACCGATACAAATCGAAATGCCAGACAGGGATGGGGTCAAGTTCGTAAATCTGCACCAGGGTGAAGGTCGGACTGGGAACTTCTTCATGCGGATTGTTGGCCAACGCACGGATATAGGCCCGGCAAAAGGCACTTTTCCCCATGCCCAGTGTCCCATGCATCAGGATCACGTCACCCGGCTTTGCCAATGCGGCAAGTTTCCCGGCAAGGGCTTCTGTCCCGTTCTGGTCGCTGACAGTAACTGTCCTGGTCATGATATCCGTCAATTGATTGCAAGCTGACCCTATTTGTAGGGTGACGGGACCATCCTTCGCAATGATTTTACGTACAAGGATAAAGGCAACCCGCGCACAAGGTTAAAAACGGCGGGAAAGGCCGGTTTACATTGCGATAACCGGTCCCAAATGTTATCTCGCACATATATGATTCAGGCTATGAATTACCGTCGCTTTTATCGACCTGATGTTATTTGGATGGAATGAACATGTCAGACGCATCGTACAGCACCGATATCGCCATAATTGGCGCTGGCCCTGTCGGGCTTTTCGCCGTTTTCGAAGCCGGAATGCTGGGGCTTAAAACACATGTCATTGATGCGCTTGATATGGTTGGCGGGCAATGCAGCGCGCTTTATCCCGAAAAGCCGATTTTCGATATCCCGGCCCATCCGCAAATTGCCGGTCAGGACCTGATTGATCAGCTTGCCAAACAGGCCGCCCCGTTCGAGCCCACCTATCATCTCGGTCAGCAGGTGATCAAACTTGAAAAGCGCGACGATGGACGTTTCACGCTGGAAACATCCGTCGGGGCGGTAATTGATGCCGGTGCGGTTGTGATTGCCGCGGGTTGCGGTGCCTTTGGCCCGAACAAACCGCCGATGGACGGCCTTGAAGATTACGAAGGCAGCGGCGGCGTTCAGTATTACGTCAAACGCCGTGCCGATTTCGCCGGTAAGAAGGTTGTGATTGCCGGTGGCGGCGATTCGGCTGTTGATTGGGCGCTTTCCCTTCATGACATCGCCGAAAAGGTCATGGTTGTTCATCGTCGCCCGAAATTCCGCGCAGCCCCTGACAGCAGCGCAAAATTGCAGGCCCTTGCCGAAGCCGGAAAGATCGAGATGGTCATCCCCTATCAGCTCAAGAGCCTCAAGGGTGACAATGGCAAGCTTTCCCATGTCGTCGTTGCCACACTTAAGGGCGAGGAACTTGCACTGGAAGCAGATCACCTGTTGCCGTTCTTTGGCCTTGCCATGGAACTGGGTCCGATTGCCGATTGGGGCCTTAACCTTGATCGCAACCATATCGGTGTGACGCAGGCCACCATGGCAACGTCGGTTCCTGGCATCTTCGCAATTGGCGATATCGCGACCTATGACCACAAACTGAAACTGATCCTGTCAGGCTTTGCCGAAGGAGCCAGCGCCATCCATGCCGCGCGCAGCTACCTGTTCCCCGATAAGGAATTCCATTTCGAATATTCCACCACGACGGGCGTTCCGGCGGAATAAGCACACAGCAGAAAAAGGAAAAGCACACCATGCCCGCAGCCAATAAAACCACCCTTCATTCCGGCGGTTGTCTGTGTGGCGCGGTGCGCTTTTCCATTTCTGGCGATCCGACGGGCGGCAATCATTGCCATTGCGGCATGTGCCGCAAAGACAGCGGTTCAGGCGTCTCAACCTTCGTCACCTTTCCGACCGCGACCCTGAAATGGGATGGCAAACCGGCCGAGTTTGAAAGTTCACCCAACCGGTTTCGTGGCTTTTGTCCGACATGCGGATCAAGCCTGACCTGGCGGCACGGCGACTATCCCGACTTCCTCGATTTCCGGCTGGGCAGCTTCGACGACCCGACGCCCTTCAAGGCGAAAAAGCATCTGTGGGTGAGTACGGCCCTGCCCAGCTTTGCGGGAATTGATCCCGATATCGAACATATCGATCAATCCAGCTGACCGGGCAGCATTGTACTTTTCCTAGACCGTCGGCACCGTACCGCCATCAATGGTGTATTCCGCGCCATGAATTGATGACGCCCGGCTTGATGCCAGAAAGGCAATCAATTCTGCGACTTCTTCCGGCTGCGCCGGACGTCCCAAGGGGATGCCGCCCAAAGCATCAAGGATGCTTTGGCGTGCGGCTTCCTCGCTGATACCGCCGCCTTCTGCAATCCGTTCGACCATCGCCTTTGAGGCATCGGTATAAATCCACCCCGGCGCAACGGCATTGACCCGAACACCTTTGGGGCCGACTTCCTTTGACAGAACCTTGCTGTAAGTCGTAAGCGCGGCCTTTGCTGCGGCGTAGGCGGTTGTTGCGTCAAATAACGGCAAACGCCGCTGAATTGAAGAGGTATGCACAACAACACCACTGCCGCGCCTGATCATTTCCGGCACCAGACAGCGATCCAACCGCACAGCCGCCATCAGGTTAAGGTTCAATTCCTTTTCCCAACCGGCATCGTCGATCACGGCAAAGCCACCGGACGGGTTTGACGACCCACCCAGAACGTGGATCAGGATATCAACTCCTCCCATGCGTTCTTGTGCAGCTGCGGCGAGTTTTTCGACACCCGCCGTGGTCGAAAGGTCCGCCTGGACATAGCAATCGCTGTCGATATCATCGGGTTTTTCGCCCCGCGCCGCCGTAAGCAGGGTTCCGCCACCCGCCATCATGCGTTCAAAAACGGCCTTTCCTGTACCTTTGGTACCGCCGGTTACAATTATGCGTTTTTGCGCAAATTCCTGCGCAGGATCTGGAAGCTGAAACATTTTCGGGTCGCTTGTTTTGTTGGGAAAATTGCGTCAAAAATCGCGGTCGATTAGCCGATCAAAAGCTTTTCGATCTTGCCATTCGCAAGTTCGAACCGATAATCAAGTTCAATCGGACTGTTGGGGAAGTCACCGCTGACCTTGGCTTTCACCGCAATTTGTTCAGCTATATGGGCAACTTCAATCGGCTCGGCGACAAAGTTGTATTTTGCTTTGACGTCTTCCATCCATTTGCCGATTTCGGGTTGGCCGTGATGGCGTTGCTTTTCGTCTTCGACAATTGCAGTTTCATTGAAAGCCGCAACCTTCTGGGCAACGCTATTGGATGGATCAAAATATGCGGTGATCGGTTCAGGGAGTTTGATCATCTTGTTTGTTCCTGTCTGTTTGCTTGTCAGGCAGGCATTTTTCAAACAAACTCCCATTTTGGGAAGTACGTACTTTAAAGTAAGTAACTAACAGGCTTGAAGCATGGCGAAAACCTACACGCCGGTCACTGCGGCATCAGACGTCGAAACGATCTTTAAAATGCTTGAAGGTCGATGGAAGCTGATCATTCTTTTCCATCTGTTTGGCGGCAAGGTGCAACGTTATTCAGATCTGGAAAAGCTGATCCCGGGCATTTCGCAAAAGATGCTCGCCCAGCAGCTTCGACAGCTTGAAGCCGATGGCATCATCGAACGCAAAGTTTACCCGGTGGTGCCGCCCAAGGTCGAATATCGCATGAGCGAATGGGGCCAATCATTGTGCCCCGCATTGGATGCCCTGCTTAAATGGGCAGAAGCCCGTCCTGCCGAACTGAAAGTTGGCTGACGATCATTGGCCGATAACCCGATACCCGAAACCGAACCGCGTCAAGCCGAAACCCCAAGAAAATCTTCAAGAACACCAACGATCATCCCGTGATCCTCGTGCGAGGCAAGGCCGGAAACGGTGATTGCCGCGATCACGCCAACGCCTTTGACGCGAACCGGGAAACTGCCGCCGTGGTCGGCATAATCGGCGAAATCAATCCCGTGATCGGCAAGCGTTTTGCCCTTGGCCTTCAACGCCAATCCGAACTGCATCGATGATTGATGTTCGCGAAGGGTCAGACTGCTTTTGCGATATGCCCAGGAATCATTGGCGGGTTTTGCCCCCAAAAGGGCCGCGTGGAACAGGGTGCGATCAGATGTACGGATGTCGACGACGACCGGGGCTCTCTGTGCCCGTGCCACTGCCACGAGGGCCGATCCGATTTCCCACGCCGTTTCCTCGTCAAAGCGATCAAAGACAAGGATGGCTTCCTGACGTTGAAGAATTTCAAGATCCATAGCGGGCTCCTGCAGCAAAACGGTATGACGACCTATCCATAACGCATGGCACGAATTGCCGAAAGCCCTCAAAGAAAAAGGCTG
This sequence comes from Thalassospira xiamenensis M-5 = DSM 17429, assembly GCF_000300235.2. Lineage (NCBI taxonomy): Bacteria > Pseudomonadati > Pseudomonadota > Alphaproteobacteria > Rhodospirillales > Thalassospiraceae > Thalassospira > Thalassospira xiamenensis. The sequence goes on from NZ_CP004388.1 coordinate 4,186,315, forward strand.
CATCCCCAATGGGATGCAGCCTTTGTTTCGATACCGTAATATCGATTTATTTATCGTCGCTCATTTTAAGGGCGTTGATAAAGGCCGACTGTGGAATTTCGACCTTACCGAACTGGCGCATCTTTTTCTTACCGGCCTTCTGTTTGTCCAGAAGTTTGCGTTTACGCGACACGTCACCGCCATAACATTTGGCTGTCACGTCTTTACGCATCGCAGAAACCGTTTCACGTGCGATCACCTTGCCGCCGATGGCGGCCTGAATGGCGACCTTGAACATCTGGCGCGGGATAAGGTCCTTAAGACGTTTGCAAATCTCGCGGCCCCGATGTTCGGCAGCAGACCGGTGAACCATCAATGCAAGCGCATCAACCGGCTCTTCGTTGACCAGAATGGATACCTTGACCAGATCGCTTTCATCGTAGCCCGCCAGTTCGTAATCAAAGCTGGCATAGCCACGCGAAATCGATTTCAGGCGGTCATAGAAATCAAACACCACCTCGTTCAGCGGTAGTTTGTAAACCGCCATCGCCCGGTTCCCGACATAGGTCAGGTCCTGCTGAATGCCGCGACGTTCGGTGCAAAGCGTCAGAATGCCGCCAAGATATTCGTCCGGCACCATGATGGATGCCTTGATCCAGGGTTCTTCAATGGCCTTGATCTTGGTGACATCGGGGAAATCCGCCGGGTTGTGCAGCAGAATATCTTCGCCCTTGGTCATCGAGATTTTATAGGAAACCGACGGTGCCGTGGTGATCAGATCAAGTTCAAACTCACGTTCAAGACGTTCCTGAATGATTTCAAGATGCAAAAGCCCAAGGAAGCCACAGCGGAAACCAAGCCCCAGTGCGGTCGAGTTTTCCGGCTCGAACTGGAAGGATGCATCGTTAAGGTGCAGCTTTTCAAGCGCATCACGCAGCACGTCATATTCGCTGGTATCAACCGGGAAAATGCCACAGAACACTACCGGAATAGACGGTTTGAAACCGGCAAGCGGTTTTGCGCAGGGACGTTTTTCTTCGGTAATCGTGTCACCGACTTCGCATTCGGCAACGGTTTTCATACCACAATTGATAAAGCCGACTTCACCCGGCCCCATTTCATCAAGCGCAAGCGGCTTGGGCGTGAACACGCCAACACGGTCAACCGTGTGGGTGACCTTGGCGTTCATGAAGCGGATTTTCTGGCCTTTTTTCAGGGTGCCTTCTTTGACACGCACCAGAATCATCACGCCAAGATAGGAATCGTACCAGCTATCAACCAGCAGGACTTCAAGCGGCGCCGCCGGATCGCCCGTCGGAGCAGGTAAACGATGCACCAATGCTTCAAGCACATCGGGAACACCAAGACCGGTTTTGGCCGAAATCATCAGCGCGTCACTGGCGTCAATGCCAATCACTTCTTCGATCTGTTCCTTGACGCGGTCCGGTTCTGCGGCGGGCAGATCAACCTTGTTCAGGACAGGCACGATTTCGTGGTTGTTATCAATCGCCTGATAAACGTTGGCCAGCGTCTGCGCTTCGACGCCCTGGGCGGCATCAACCACCAGAAGCGATCCTTCGCACGCGGCAAGCGAACGCGACACTTCATAGGCAAAATCGACGTGACCCGGCGTATCCATCAGGTTCAGGGTATATTCCTGACCATCCTTGGCCGTGTATTTCAAACGCACGGCCTGCGACTTGATGGTGATCCCGCGTTCGCGTTCGATATCCATCGAGTCGAGGACCTGCTCGGACATCTCGCGATCGGTAAGACCACCGGTAAGCTGGATCAAACGATCGGCCAGGGTCGATTTACCGTGGTCGATATGCGCGATAATCGAAAAGTTTCGAATGTTCTTAAGATCGGTCATATGGCTGCTTCTGGCACTGGGCGATGGTTATGTCAAAAATTCGGTTCGGTTTTTGCCAAAACTTGATCGCATTTCACATCGATCATTTATCACAAAGCCGGTGTCACGCCGTTTGCATCCTCCCGGTCAGCCCACCCAATCAGGGCAGCGACATCTGGAAAGGCACGGCAGTAAAAGTTGTGCTGCCGCGGAGCAAGCGGGCGATACCGGCAATTTCGGATCGTCTTGGCCGTCCTGGCGATAAAAACCAATCGCCAACAGCGGGTTTATAGGGGTTTTTAACTTCAATTAGAAGCACTGTGTTTGAATTCGGTTCTGCGAATTCGCCTTCACCCTGCCCCGGATTTGCATGATCGTCCCTTCCTGATGGCAACAACATGCCCCGAACAAGAGCAAGTTGCTGTCACCGCGCGATTTTTTATATGAGATCATCCGCATTATTGCCGGTTGAAAGCTTTTCAACCCGACCAAAAAAACATAGGCTTTGATCACGGGGCAGTTAGGCAGGACAAGGCAAGGGTGCAACAAAGAAAATGTTTCTGACATCCATCGAGCCGTCATTGTCCCGACGCGGGTTAAGCAAACTGCGAAAGCGTCTGGCTGCGCTCACGATGACCGGCATGGTGATCCTGCTTTTTTCCTTCTTCTTTATCCAGAAAACACTATACGACAGCGCGATTGATCAGGCGCGGGCGCAAATGATGGCCATCACCTATCATCTGAGTGCCGTGCTGATGCAAAACAGCACAATCGACCTGCAACGCGTCATTGATGAAAATCCCGATCTTTCCGTTGGCGTTCTGGATACTGATCGCAATCAGATCAACGGCACCATCCCGCCCCATTTTGTTGATGATCTTTTTGACGAAATAGACAAACAAAAAGTCTCTCGCGGCAGTTTGCTGTGCATGCATGGCAATACCGTGATGCTGATGGCCTACAGTATTTTGCCGCAGCTTGACCGTATCGTTGTGACCTATATTCCGCGGCACATTTTATTGGGCAACTGGCGCGAAGCCATCATGCTTCACGCCTCGTTGTTTCTGATCGTGCTGGTTATTATGGCGGGACTTTCTGTTTGGCTGTGGCAGCGCCTGAAACGACAGCATTTGCGCGCCGCCGATCTGGCCGAGCATTTCAACGATTCAGAAAACACGCTGTCTGATTGCGGCTGTGCGATTTTAAGCTGGTCGTCAAAGAACCCGTCGGGAATTCTTACATCTCGTCTGAACTGGCCGGAAATACTCGGCCTTGAGTTTGGCGATGTCAAACCAACCGCCGATGCATTTCTGTCACGTCTTGGCGCGGCATCGCGGGCACAGCTACGAAGTCCGCTGATTAACAACGAGTGGCAAGATAATCGTATCGGCACAATGGTCGATATACTGACATCAGCCGGTCAAACCCAGCGCTTTTATCTGATGGCTCAACGCCGCCAGGAAGAAGACAGTGAAACCATTACCGTCCTTTTGCTGGAAATCGCCCCGAAGCAGGAACTTTGTCACCCGTTCGAAACCTATCTGCATCATACGCCAGAACCTGCAATCGCAGTCGACATGGAAGGCATTCTGCAAGGCCTAAGCCCCGCATTGGCCGAACTTGTTGGAAAGGCAGTCTATGACCTGATCGGAAAGCCGGTCGAATTTCTTTTCCTGCAAGAAGACCGGGAAACTATCCGCACAAGTTTCATAAACCGGCAAAGTGGCGATACACAGGAAAGAGAACTGGTTTTACGTATTTCCGATCAGCGCGGGGAAACCCGATGGCTGGCGTGGCACGCCATTGGTCCGTTCGAGGGCATGACATTCAGCAGCGCACGCGACGTGACCCAGTTTGTCGAAAATGCAAACAAGCTGCGCGATACCCTTGATCAGCTCAAGCGGACCAATGAAGACCTTGAACAATTTGCCTATGTCGCGTCCCACGACCTGCAACAGCCATTACGCATGGTCGCAAGCTATACCCAGCTTTTGAAACGCCGTTATGGCGGATCACTTGATCAGGAAGCAGACGAATATATCGACTATGCGGTCGATGGCGCAAAGCGGATGCATAAACTGATCAGCCATTTGCTGGAATATGCCAAAACCGGCAGCAACGATGATGAAATGGCGGAACTTGACTGCAATCAGGTGCTTAACGAAGCGCAAGCCGACCTCAAGGCCATTATTGTTCAGGAACAGGCAACCATTACCCATAATGATCTGCCCGTGATCAACGGTGATCGGATCAGTTTGTCACGTCTGTTCCAGAACCTGTTGTCGAATGCGATCAAATATCGTCGCCCGGGCGTCCCACCTCACATCGATATTCATGCCATGCGAGATCCCGACATGCCCGGATTCTGGCGTATTTCGGTTCGCGATAATGGAATTGGCATTCATCCGGAACATGCACATCGTATTTTCCGCCTGTTCCAGCGCTTGCACAAAGATGAGTTCAGCGGAACCGGGCTTGGGCTTTCACTATGTCGGAAAATTGCAGAACAGCATGGCGGCCGGATATGGCTTGATACGACCCGCCCCCTGACCGATCCCGGGGCAACATTTGTCTTCACTCTGCGCGGGAAGCCATAAAAGCCCCCAAGTCCAAGGGTGGCAAGCATCTTGCTTTGAAACAGACAGCACAAAGCGGGTCGGTAAAACCTGCCCGCTTGATGACCATCGGCCACGACGGAGCATGGTATGATTAGCACCCGTTTCTATTCGGCACTTTCATTGACTGGTTTGCTGCTTCTGGCGGCATGTGGCTCGGACATGCGAACCATGCCAAACAGCCACATGCAATCGCTGGCAAGCCTGTTTGCCGAGCGCGATGTTCATGCCCCTATGCCGCGTGGATGGCGGCAACTGAATGGTAAGGAAATCAACTACCGTTTCGCAAACGAAACTTACGCTGTTTACTCAGTTGACGAGGATGAAGAACTGCTGGTCATGCATCTGTCCGATAACGGAACCGGTCGGCTTGAAGCGGATGACGACTGGGAAAGCTGCACATGGAACAGCATGATCGATCAACTTAACATCGAATGCGATGACACCGATATGGAATGGCGGATTTACACCAATGGTCCGGACATCGTGGCCGTCGACCTTGATGAAGAAGAATTTGCCGTCTTGCGTAAACGACCAGGTGGATAGCTTCCTTGCGCCTTCGCGCACATTCCCACATTCGGACAACAAAAAACGGGCCGCCAGACAGGCGACCCGTTTTTATTATGCTTGTCGGGGAAAACCCTAGGCGCGCAAAGAACCGCCTGTTGCCTTTTCGACAGCAGCGACAACCTTTTTACAAACCCCGTCGATTTCTTCTTCGGTCAGGGTTGCCTTGGTCGGCTGCAAGGTGATCGAGAAAGCAATCGATTTCTTGCCATCCTCGATACCTTTGCCGGCATAAAGATCAAAGATCGTGACATCCGAAATCAGGTTACGGTCCACATTCCGTGCTGCCTTGACAATGGCATCGGACTGAACATCCGCATCCAGAAGGAAGGCAAAATCACGTTCGACCGACTGGAAGCTTGACGCATTCAGTAACGGGCGACCGGTGCCTTTTTTCTTTGGCATCGGAACGTTTTCAACGAACAGCTCGAACGCAACGACGCGCCCTTTGACACCCAAAGCTTTCAATACTTTCGGGTGCAGTTCACCGAAATAGCCAAGGATGTTTTTCGGTCCCAGCTGCAAGGCGGCTGATCGGCCCGGGTGATACCACGACGGGGCACCATCGGCATTCACCTGCACGTTGGCTGCGGCAGTACCAAGGGCTTCCAGCAATGCCTCGGCATCCGCCTTGACATCAAACAGGTCAATATCGCGACGGGACCCTGTCCAGCTGCGCGGAGTAGTCGATCCCGACCGCAAACCGGCCGCAACCAGACGCTGATCCCCCGGCTGATCGCCAAAGAATTCCGGACCGGCTTCAAACAGTGCCAGATCAGCAAAGCCGCGCGACTGATTGCGACCGACTGCGGCAATCAGGTTGATCAGCACATTGGGCCGCATCACATCAAGATCGGAACTGATCGGATTGGCAAGGAACAGCCCCGGTTTCAAATCCGCAAACAGTTTTGCCCAACGCGAGTCCGTGAACGACCATGTGACGGTTTCAAACATGCCGCGCGAAGCCAGTGTCCGACGGGTCAGACCGACCCGCTTCTGGAACGGGCTAAGAGCCGGAACCGGCAGGCTGGTTTCACGTTCCAGCGGAACCGTCGGGATTTTGTCGTATCCAACAATGCGCAGCACTTCCTCGACCAGATCGGCTTCGCCAACGATATCCGGACGCCATGTTGGTGCAACAGCCGTAATAACGGGCGCATTTCCGGTAACTTCGAAGCCAAGCGACTTCAGAATTACAATCGCCTGATCGGCGTCAACTTCGACACCCCCCAGTTCCCGGATGCGATCAATGCGAAGATCAAAGCTGTTCCGGGGCGCGGGAACTTCCCCGGCCTTGACCACGTGCGAAACTTCGCCACCACAAAGTTCCGTGATCAGACGGGTGGCAACTTCCATACCCCAGACAATTGACTGCGGATCAACGCCGCGCTCGAACCGGTACCGGGCATCGGAATTGATCTGCAGTTTGCGACCGGTTTTTGCAACACTGATCGGATCGAACAGGGCACATTCGACAAACACATTGACCGTGTCTTCGACACAACCGGTTTCTTCGCCACCGATAATACCACCGATGCCAAGTGCCTTTGCCTGATCGGCAATCACGACCATGCTGTCGGACAGCTCGTATTCCCTGTTATCAAGTGCCGCAAGCTTTTCGCCATTGGTCGCATAGCGCACATTGATGTCACCCGACAGTTTATCGGCATCAAATACATGCAATGGACGGGCAAGATCATGGGTCACAAGGTTTGTGATATCGACAAGAGCCGAAATCGGACGCAAACCGATGGCTTCAAGACGGGCTTTCAGCCATGCCGGGCTTTCGCCGTTTTTAACACCGCGGATATAGCGACCATAAAAAGCCGGGGCTGCGGCATTTTTTGCAATATCGGCTGAAATCGTGACACCCACCGGGCTATCGAACGATCCGGCAACCGCTTCCTGCCGAGGATCTGCCTTTAGTGTCCCAAGACCGGCAGCGGCAAGATCACGTGCAATTCCGCGCACACCGGTACAATCTGGACGGTTCGGGGTCAGGCCAATTTCAATGATCGGATCGTCCGCACCAAGAACCGTTGCAACCTGTGCACCGATTTCGGCATCTTCGGGCAACTCGATGATGCCGTCGTGATCTTCACCCAGGCAAAGTTCGCGGGTCGAACACATCATGCCCTGGCTTTCGACGCCCCGGATTTTACCCGGTTTCAGTTTCGAACCGTCAATCGGGATGATCGCGCCCGGCTGTGCCAGTGCAACCTTGATCCCGGTTCGTGCGTTCGGTGCACCGCAAACGACCTGAATGATTTTATCACCGGTATTCACCCGGCACAGTTTCAGGCGGTCGGCATCCGGGTGCTGGCCAGCTTCTTCGATATAGGCGACACGGATATCCCTAAGCGCTGCGGCACGGTCGGTGACGCTTTCGATTTCAAGCCCGACATCGGTCAGTTTTTCGGCGATAACATCAATCGACGCATCGGTATCGAGGTGCTGCTTCAGCCAATCGAGTGTGAATTTCATGATCTTAGCCTCTCACCATGTTCGGTACATCCAGCGGCACGAAACCGTAATGTTTCAGCCAGCGCAGATCGGTATCGAAGAAGGTGCGAAGATCGGGAATGCCGTATTTCAGCATCGCGATACGTTCGATCCCCATGCCAAAGGCAAAGCCCTGATATTCATTCGGATCAAGCCCACAAGCCGCCAGAACGCGCGGATGAACCATGCCGCAGCCCAGAATCTCCAGCCAGTCGTCGCCTTCACCAATCTTGAGCTCCCCGCCCTTGCGCGAACAGCCAATGTCCATTTCGGCACTCGGCTCGGTAAAGGGGAAGAAGCTCGGACGGTAGCGAACCGGAACTTCATCCAGCTCGAAATAGGTTTTAACAAACTCCAGCAGGCACCCTTTCAGATGACCCATATGGGTTTTCTTGTCGATCACCAGTCCTTCGACCTGATGGAACATCGGCGTATGGGTCATATCGCTATCAGAACGATATGTCCGCCCCGGCGCGATGATCCGGATCGGTGGGGTTTTCGACTGCATCGTTCTGATCTGTACCGGCGAGGTATGGGTGCGCAGCACAAGGCGCGACCCGTCTTCCTGCTCGGGCAGATAGAAGGTGTCCTGCATCTCGCGCGCCGGGTGTTCCGGCGGGATGTTCAGGGCGGTAAAGTTATGGAAATCGTCTTCGACATCCGGACCTTCGGCAAGCGCAAAGCCCATCTCGCCAAAGATCGAGATGATTTCGTCCATCGTCTGGCTGATCGGATGAATCCGGCCTGCAGTCTCGTCCATGCGCGAAGGCAGGGTCACATCGATCCGTTCGCCAACCAGACGTGCATTCAAGGCCGCGTCTTCCAGACCGGATTTGCGGGTCTCGATCGCCTCGGCAACCTGATCCTTGACCGTGTTCAGCATTTGACCGAATTCACGGCGCTGATCCGGATCCATCTGACCAAGGTTTTTCATCAGGCCGGTAATGCGGCCCTTTTTGCCAAGAGCACTGATACGAACATCTTCAAGAGCCTGCAAATCGGCTGCTTTTTCGATTTCGGCCAGAACCTCTTCGCGCAATGCTTCGATGTTTTCCATAACTTCCGATGCTTTGCTTAAAGTGAATTGGGATAAACAAAAGAAAGGGGACGGCCAATATGGCCGCCCCCGATCAAATCAGGCAAGTGCCGATTAAACCTTTTTGCAAAAGGTTTATTAGCCGAGTGCAGCCTGCGCCTGGGTAACCAGAGCTTTGAAAGCATCGGGTTCGCGCACGGCGATGTCGGCAAGCACTTTGCGGTCCAGTTCAACGCCAGCCTTCTTGAGGCCGTTCATGAACTGCGAGTAGCTCAGACCGTTTTCACGAGCACCGGCGTTGATACGCTGAATCCACAAGCTGCGGAACTGGCGTTTCTTAACGCGACGGTCGCGATATGCATATTGCAGACCTTTTTCAACGGCCTGCACAGCAGTGCGGTAAGCATTCTTGCGGCGACCACGATAACCTTTGGCAGCCTTGATAACCTTGCGGTGACGGGCGTGAGAAGACACGCCCCCTTTTACACGAGCCATTTAACTCTCCTTAGCCTTAACCGTACGGCAGGAATTTTTTGACGATGCGGGCATCTGCGTCACAGAGAATCTCCGTGCCACGTGCCTGGCGCTTCATCTTGGTGGGTTTCGCAGTCAACAGGTGACGCTTGTTAGCGACATTGCGACGAACTTTACCCTTTGCGGTCAGGCTAAAGCGTTTTTTAGCGCTCGCTTTGGTCTTCATCTTGGGCATTTTTCTATCCTTGCATAAGCAATGAAACACGAAATTCCCCACGGCGGCTGGGCATGCCCTGAAAGATCAATGATCTTTCCAGCCTCACCACCTGTTTTGGGGACGGGTGGTTATAGACTCCGCCCCTTCCTTTTTCAAGGACCTTTTCGCCCCTGTTACCCGCGATTTCCCCTGCTTCACCACATTACGTAAAAGATCAGACTGAAACGGTCACAACAACACACCGTTGGCAGAGATCCTCGCATATCTGCGTGATCCGAAATCGTATTGTGAAAGTCAGGGAAAAAGTCGGACGATCAGGATGCACTCATACCTGGCGACAGATCGATGTCAGCCCGGCAGAAATATGTTAAACTGCTGTTTTAATTGTGTGAACCCGACCGATCCACTTCTCGATTCGGCTCAGCAGTTTTTCGCGATTGATCGGCTTTAAGACGAAGTCATTTCCACCCGCGGCGACACCGCCACGCAAATCTTCTTCGCCCTGACGGGCCGTGACATAGATGATTGCACAGGCACGATCAGGGAAACCCGTACGAACCCGAAGCGAAGTTTCAAAGCCATTCATGCCGGGCATCATGATATCCATCAGGATGATGCGCGGCTTTTTTGTCTTCAGGACTTCCAGAAGTTCCTTGCCAGAGGAAACGCCAACAAAACTGTATCCGCCACTTTCGACGATTCGTTTCAGAAGCACGAGACTTTTAGGGTCGTCATCGACCCCGACGATCAGAAGATCATTCCCGGCTGCCATGGGGCATTCCCTCTTGCTTGGAAAGGCAAAACGCCGCGGGTTAACGCGGCGCCAGCACCATAATCATTATGCGGCCTTCCATCTTCGGCATCTGTTCGGTTTTGGCAAGATCTTCAAGATCCCCCGAAAAACGCTGCAGCATGCCAAGACCAAGGTCCTGGTGAGCCATTTCACGGCCACGGAAACGCAAAGTGACTTTCACCTTATCTCCACCGCCAAGAAACTTCTGCGCTGCACGGAGCTTCACATTGTAGTCATGGATATCAATGTTCGGACGGAGCTTGATTTCCTTGACTTCAATAACCTTCTGTTTCTTTTTGGCTTCGTTCTGTTTCTTGCTTTGTTCGTATTTGAACTTGCCGTAGTCGATCAGCTTACAGACGGGAGGCTCGGCATTCGGAGCGACTTCGACAAGGTCGAGTCCAGCTTCCATCGCCATTTCAATGCCTTCACGAACCGTCATTGGATCAGACATATTGCCTTCAGCGTCAACGACACAAATGGCACGGGCTTTGATATCCTCATTGACGCGCGGACCTTCCTTGGTCGGCTGCATCGGTTTACGTGGTCGTGCTATGGATAATCTCCTTTGGTAATCAAACAAAAAAGCACAGAAACAAGTCGCTGGTGATGCAATAAGTCGCCGGAAAGCACATCCGGTCATGCGTACTGCAAAACGGACCTTTGCCTAGCATATCGGGCCGTCATCAGAAAGCAATGATTTTAGCCTTGGGCAACGGTATTCAAAGCCTTGAAGTCCTTCGCATTCAATGACGCACGACCGACATGGCAGAAACGGCGATATTAATCGACAAGATCAAGGCGATGACGAACCTCATCCATCACCCGGTTAACCGTCAATTCCCTCAGGTCATTCTCTCGCACGATGCTGACGGCGTTGTCCGTTGTCCCGCGCGGCGCACTTTTTTTGGGGTCGGAGTCCCGCGAAAACAGCACAATAGACGGCGCCCCGGCCGCTGCTGCAATGTGCATTGGCCCCGTATCATTACCAATCGCCAAAACAGAGCGTGCAGCAAGTCCCGCAATATCAAGAAACCCTGTACGTCCCATCAGGTTTCGCGCCTTGGGGCACATACTATCGATTTTGCCAAGAACCTCGGCTTCCTTATCAGTCCCGATCAGCACCGGCGTCAGACGATAGTCGGCAATCTTTTTTGCCAGCAAACCGAACCGCTCGGCAGGCCACCGCTTGTCAGGACGGTGCGGGGCACCGCCAGGACAAATAAGAACAAAAGGACTTCGAACCCCAAAACGTTCCAGATCAATATCCGATCCGGCAATAAACGGCGGTGGCACATTTTCGATCCCGGAGCGATGCAGCTGATCCGCCAAACGGTCAATGGTATGCAGACTGTCACGATCCGGGTTATCGTGTGGATGCGAGCAGCCCTTGGCAATTCCGGACCACTCCGGTGCTTTCCCCGGCCAAAACAGCCGATAGTAAAACCCGCTGCGATCCGATGTTTGCAGATCATAGACCCGATCAAAGTTGCCATTTCGCAGGAAGCGGCGCAGCGCAAGAACCTCGCGCACCTGATAAAGCTTTGGCCGCCGGTCTATTGCAATGGCGTCAAAATAACCCGTTGATTTTATCAGGTCGACATAAAGCCGGGTTGTCAGAACCGTGATATGAGCACGCGGATGCGCGGATCGAATCGCGGCAAACGCCCCCATGGCAAGAATAATGTCCCCCAAGGCAGACAGCTTGATGACAAGAATGCGTTCCTGCCTGGCATCCGGCATCACACCCGCGACAATTTCAGCATCTTGCGACATGTCCGAAGTCATCGTTTCTGTCATGCAGCGTTCCTGATGGCGCCTTTTAGCGCCTTTTCATAAACCGCCAGCGTTTTTTCCGCCATCTGGGTCAGGGAATAGTTTTCGATAACGTGCTTTCGCCCTTTTTGCGCCAAAGCGGCACGCTTTTCCGGGGTCAACCGCAACACTTGTGTCAATGCGACAGACAATTGCTCAACTTCATTCGGCGTAACAAGCCATCCGGTTTCGCCGGGCAAGACCGTCTCCATGGCACCACCATGGGCCGTCGAAACAACCGGGCGTCCCATTGCCTGCGCTTCGGATGGAATTCGGCCGAAGGCTTCGGGGTCAATTGACGGACAGGCAACCACATCCGCCAGCATGTAGGCCGCTGGCATGTCGGCACAATGATCAACGATATGCACGATATCTTCGAGGCCAAGCTTCCTGGTCAAAGCCAGCACTTCATCGCGATAAGCCGTGCGCCCCTGATCGGAACCGACCATCAGACAACGCACGTTCCGATGGCCAAGAGCTTCAAACACTGCCGGTAAAGCCTTGATCAGGAAACAATGCCCTTTCCAGCGCGTGATCCGCCCCGGCAACATGATGACATATTCTTCACCGGTCAAACGCCACTGGTTTGACAATGCAATCAGGCGTTCCTGACTGACATTTTCCGGATTGAACAAATCGGTATTGGTCCCGCGCGGCACGATATTCAGGCGCGCAGGATCCATTTTATAAAATTTGCGAATATGGTCCGCGATATGATTGGAAATGGCGATGACCTGATCACCCATTGTCATGATCGCGTTATAACGCTTTTTGAACAGGTTGTTATGACCGGAATAAGTGCCATGGAATGTCGTAACAAAGGGAATCCCCGCCTTGCGCGCAGCAAAATAGGCACTCCAGGCCGGCGCGCGCGAACGCGCATGAATAATATCAACGCCCTCTGCACGGATAAGATCGACCAGCGCATCAACATTGCGGCGCATGGTAAACAGATTTTTTGACTTCAGTGGCAGGGTAATATGACGGGCACCAAACCGGTCCAGCTCCCGCTCAAGCCGACCGCCCTGTGAAGCGACCAGCGCAACACCACCACCATCAACAATGGCACGCGCAATATCAACCGTACCGCGCTCCACACCACCGGTATCAAGTTCCGGCAGAACTTGCAGAATTACGGCCGGACGATAAGCCGAACCTTGCACCTGCTGTTCCGGACGATAAACTGACTGGGTCTTGATCTCTGACGCGCTCATGCAATTCCAACCACTAACACCCAAGGATACCCTTCCCGGATGACAAATGACATGCCGACGCCTCAGTATCTCGAGCGGCCTGACGGATTAAAAATCGCATACCATGCGACTCCCGGCAAGCTGACAGAAGTACAAGGCCGACAAAAGCCTGGTGTTCTGTTTCTGGGGGGCTTCATGTCCGATATGACCGGCACCAAGGCCACCCATCTCGAGGCCCATTGCGTACAGCAGGGGCTGGCTTATACCCGCTTTGACTATTCGGGTCACGGACAATCGGCAGGCGCATTCAAAGACGGGACGATTGGACAGTGGGCCCGCGATGCCATTGCCATTATTGACGAAATCACCTCGGGTCCGCTTATTCTGGTCGGGTCTTCCATGGGGGGCTGGATCATGCTGTTGGCGGCACTGGCCCGGAAAGAACGCATCGCCGGACTTGTTGGCATTGCGGCGGCCCCCGACTTCACCGAAGACCTTATGTGGGCGCAATTCAGTGATGCCCAGAAATCTGAAATCACCAAGACCGGAGCCCTGATCGAGCCGACCGAGTATGGCGATGATCCCTATACGATTACGCATGCTCTGATAGAGGATGGCAGAAATCAGCTACTTTTGCGAAATCCGATCAAACTTGAATGCCCGGTTCGCCTTATCCAGGGCATGCAGGATCCGGATGTCCCTTGGCAGACCGCCATTCGTCTGACAGAAGCACTGGTTTCCAAGGACGTCCGTATCGATCTGATCAAAACCGGTGATCATCGCCTGTCCGAACCGGATCAGCTTGATGTCATCACCAAACATCTTGATGAGCTTATCGAAAAGGTGACGGTCGCCTAAGACCGTGACGATGACGCATAATTTCAGGCCAGAACGACTTTCTCGTTCTCAATCTTTACGGCAACGGGTTCCAGCATATCGCCGTCACAAGGACCCGATACGCATAGGCCATCTTCGATCCTGAAACGTGCGCCATGCGTCGAACAGATGATCTCATTGCCAAGATTGCTAATGAATTCATCCGGCTCAAGTTCAAGCGGCACACCAATATGGGGGCAACTGTTGACGTAACCGAAAACCCCTGCAGCGTCCCGCACGATGAAAATCCCGGCCCGACCAGAATTTCCGTCAAGCGATATGCCTTTAGCCCCGGTCGCATCCAGATCAGAAAGCGCACATAACACTGTTCCCGAGGGCGGCAGATCAACCGTCATGCCGAAACACCACCCATCTCGCAAATCGCTGTCCAGGATGCATCATCTATCGGCATGACCGACAAACGGGATTGTCTGAGCAACGGCAATTCGGCAAATCGCGGATCAGCTTTGATATCAGCCAGCGTCACCGGATTTGGCACAGGTTTGACGGTTTTGAAATCAACCTGAACAAATTTGCCAGTGGCGTCAGTAGGATCGGGATAGGCTTCGCGGACAACCTCGACAATGCCGACAATCCGTTTTTCATTCACCGAATGATAAAAGAAAGCCAGATCACCGATCTGCATGGTCTTGAGGTTTTTTGCCGCCTGATGGTTGCGAACCCCATCCCATCCCTCGACACCCTTCCTGACCTGATCGTCCCACGACCAGCTTCCCGGCTCGGTTTTGATCAGCCAGTATGCCATGGATCAGAATACCTTTTTGAACGGACGGATAATCACGGATTCGAAAAGACCTGCCTTGCCATAAGGGTCATTTGCCGCAAATTCCTCGGCCTCGGCCTGGTTATCAAACTCGATAATGAAGACCGAGCCATTCATGCCCTCAAGATCGGGATCAAGTGTGGGGCCTGCTGCAACGATCCTGTCGGCAAAACCGTCCTTGATATAGGCAAGATGCGCATCACGATTGACTTTGCGCACAGCAAGATGCCCCGGTTTGTCGACACAGCGAATGTAAAAATGCATGGCATCGTTTCCTGTCAAAATTGGTTTTGATACCGGTAAATTGACAGAACCTGCTCAAAGGCTCAAGCCGAACAAAAGCTGATAGCTTGGATGTGACCGGATTATTTTCCGGTTTCAAGCTCATCGCGAAATGGACGCTGCAACAATGCATTGATCGTGCTGCGCAGGTCCGCATCATGGTTGGCGACCTGATCCACAGCACTGCAGATTGGCATTTCAATACCATATTTTGCCGCAACCGCCGCAATTGACGCGGCTGTATGAACACCTTCGGTCACCGAACGTCGTTCGGCCAAAATGGCATCAGCCTTCTGCCCCTGCCCAAGGGCAAACCCGAAGGTGTAATTGCGCGACAACGTGCCGGTACATGTCAGCGTCAGATCGCCAAGTCCCGCCAGCCCCATCATGGTTTCAATCCGCCCCCCCATCGCCACCGCCAATCGCGACATTTCGGCAAGTCCACGGGTAATCAGGGCTGCGCGCGCATTATCGCCAAGCTCAAGCCCCGCGACAACGCCACTTGCAATTGCCAGAACGTTTTTGATAGCCCCCGCAACTTCAACACCAATAACATCGGTACTGAAATAGGGCCGGAATGCCGACGTCCCGATCAGTTCCACCAGATCCTTGCCCAGATTCCTGTCGGAACAGGCAAGTGTAATCGCCGCGGGCAGACCTTTGGCAACTTCCTGGGCAAATGTCGGGCCAGACAGAACCGCAACCGGAACATCGCCAAGCGTTTCGTTCACGACCTGCGCCATAAGCGCACCGGTCCCTTTTTCGATCCCTTTGGCGCAAATAACGGCAGGAAGCGTTTCGGGCCAATGCGGGGCAAGCTTGATCAAAGTGCTTCGAAGATGCTGTGCCGGTGTAACCAGAAGAACCGCGTTTGACTCTCGCAATCCATCAATAGCAACTGTTGCCCTTAATGCTTCCGGAAGCTTTATGCCGGGCAGGTAGACGTCATTTTCACCCGATGTATCGATCCGTTCGGCCAACGCACGATCACGCAAAACAAGCTCAACATCAGCACCAGCCCGTACAGCCTGAATAGCCAGCGCAGTACCCCATGCGCCGCCGCCGATTACCGTTATGCGCTTATCCGACATAGTTCTTCTCGATCCCGATGATAAATATTCGAACAGTTTGGCGTTTGGAGAAACTCAGGCCTTCACGCCCGCACCCGGACGCTTTGGTGCCTCTGGGTCAAGCGGCCAGCGCGGTCGCGGCTTGAAATCCAGTTCGTCATGCTGACCGAGGCGAAAACGTTCCAACCCTGCCCAGGCAATCATGGCGGCATTATCAGTACAAAGCTCCAACGGTGGCGCAACAAGCGTCATACCAGCCTGATCGGTCAGTTCCGTTAAACGGGTCCGCAAATATTTGTTTGCCGCAACCCCACCGGCAAGCACCAAAGTCTTGCCCGTCGGATAATCGCGCATGAATTCGAAAATTGCGTTTCGTGTGCGATCAATAAGCGTATCACCCACTGCCCGCTGGAACGAAGCCGCCAGATCAGCTTTGACTTCGGCAGTTTGCTGTTCGACAGGAAACCCGTCGAGATAGATGCGGACCGCAGTCTTCAAACCCGAAAACGAAAAATCACAGCCGGGACGCCCGCGTAACGGTCGGGGCAGACCAAACCGGTCCGGGTTCCCGGCCTCCGCCGTTTTTTCAAGCGCAGGGCCACCCGGATAACCAAGCCCCATCATTTTCGCGGTTTTGTCGAATGCTTCACCCACCGCGTCATCGATGGTCGTCCCGATCCGCTTGTATTGGCCAACACCTTCAACGATCAGGACCTGGCAATGACCGCCGGAAACCAGCAACAGCAGATAAGGAAATGCAACATCATCCGTAAGGCGCACCGTAAGCGCATGACCTTCAAGATGATTGACGGCCAGAAACGGCTTCTGGGCGGCAAAGGCAATCGCCTTCGCGGTCATGGCCCCCACCATAACGCCACCAATCAGACCGGGGCCACCTGTGCAGGCCACGGCATCAAGATCGGCAAAATCAACACCCGCATCATCCATCGCTTCGGCGACAAGACGGTCAAGATGTTCAAGATGCGCGCGTGCCGCAATTTCCGGAACAACACCACCATAAGGACGATGATCGTCAAGCTGCGAAAGCACCCTGTTGGACATAACCTCGCGCTTGTCATTCACGACAGCTGCCGCCGTTTCATCACAACTGGTTTCGATACCCAATACGATCATTTCTTGCAAATCCGGCAATAAGTCGCGTCAGATTGACGCATCCTGTGTGGGAAAATTCTGGCAGTGATGTAGCCTAAACAGCACCCGCTTTCCACCCCAAGGCAATGCATTTGCCCTATGCAGGAAAAACGTCAGAGAAAAAACACTACCACATAAGTCAATGAAACAGGGACATTCATCATTATAATCCGATCCGGTTTGGGTAAGGTGGCATACGCTACCGCCCTTGTTTTCAATCGGTTTTATGACTACAACTCGGGCTCATGACAAACACATCTGATACCGTAAAACTCCGCATCGGCACACGTGGCTCTCCCCTGGCGATGGCTCAGGCGCATGAAGTCCGCGACAAGCTTGCGAAAGCGCATCCCGAACTCGCCGCCGAAGGCGCGATTGCCATTACCGTTATTACAACGACGGGCGACAAGATTCTTGATCGCGCATTGTCGGAAATCGGTGGCAAGGGGTTATTCACCAAGGAAATTGATGATGCCCTGATGGGTGGCGAGATTGATCTTGCTGTTCACAGTATGAAAGATGTGCCGACGGTGCTGCCAGATGGCATGATTTTGCCAACGATCCTGCCGCGCGAAGACGTGCGCGATGCGTTTATTTCTCTGAAATACAAAAGCTTTGCCGAAATGCCTGCGGGATCGGTGATCGGCTCGGCATCCTTACGCCGCCAGGCAATGATCCTTAATAAATATCCCGATCTCAAGGTTGTGACATTCCGTGGCAATGTCCAAACCCGCCTCCGCAAGCTTGAAGAGGGTCAGGTGGATGCCACACTTCTGGCAATGGCAGGTTTGAACCGGCTAAACCGTCCAGAAGTTGCAACTGCTGCAATTTCCGAGGACGACATGCTCCCCGCTGTTGCCCAAGGGGCAATCGGTATTACTATTCGCGAAACTGACAACCAGACGCACAACTGGCTTTCTGCTTTGAACTGTCCGGCATCGGCCATCCGCGTCACGGCTGAACGCGCGGCGTTACGTGCGCTCGACGGTTCATGTCGCACCCCTATTGCTGCTCTTGCCGAATATCTCCCGGATGGCAGAATGCGTTTACGGGTCAGCATTGTGCGCCCGGATGGCAGCGAACGACTGGATACTGAACGAATGATTGATGATCCGGACCTGGCAAATGCCGCAGCCGCCGGAACCGATGCCGGTAACGAGCTCAAAGAGCGTGGCGGGTCAGACTTTATCTCGGCCTAGTCGGGTTAATGGCGCGATCTGGAATATCAGCGGGGAGACTATGGGACCATTGATCCTCAATACCCGACCGGAAGCCGATTCGCAGGAACTCGAAACCACGCTTCTGCAACGTGGTTATCGCCTGCTTTCGGCACCGATGTTGCGGATCGAGTTTCCCAAAAACCCGGATCAGCTTGATCTTGCTGATGTGCAGGCATTGATATTTACCTCTGCTAATGGTGTGCGTGCCTTTACCCGGCAATGCGATGACCGGCGTTATCCGGCTTTGTGTGTAGGTGATGCCACTGCGCGCACCGCACAACAGGCCGGTTTCAACGATATACGAAGTGCTAACGGTGACATTCACGATTTGGCACGCCTGATCAAAGATCAGATTGATCCGACAAACGGGGCGTTATTCCATCCTGCGGCCCGCAAGGTCGCCGGAGATCTGGGATCACTTTTGCGAGACGGAAACTTCGATATCCGAAGGCAAACCATGTATGATGCCGTTCCGTCCGATTGTCTTCCAAATGAGGTCGTCAGCGCGATTTCTGCCCATCATATTGATGCAGTTTTATTTTTCTCTCCCCGTACGGCGGAAAGCTTTGTTAAGCTGATTGAAAGACACAAGCTGCAAAAAGATCTGGTCGGTACACGTGCAATTTGTCTGAGTTCGGCAGTGCAAGATCGCCTAAGCGTCCTTACATGGCTAAAGACAGAAGTGGCAAAACACCCGACACAGGAATACCTTCTTTCGGCACTAGAGAACGCATTCGCCTGACTTTTCCGCGCCAAGTGGTGTCTCGGAACAACCGCAAACTGCAATGGTCCGACCGTGAAAAAACCAGAAACGCCAAAAACCCACGCTTCCACAGACCCAGCCGAGACAAAATCCGGCTCGTCCGAAACCATTTCCATTGATAGCAAGGGCAATGCAAATATTGCCAAAGAACCTGCTGATCACAAGCCGGGAACGACGTCGGGTGGGTCAGAAGGTGCGAAACCTTCATCCACGTCAAACGCTACCTCAAAGTCAGACAGCCAGAAGTCCGGCTCCAAAACGGCAGATGCAAAACCCGAAATCAAACCGGGTATGAGCCAAAAGACTGCTTCCGACAAGCAAGCCACAGACAAGACAGACAAAACCGTGCAAAAAAAGCGTGGTGGTCGCGCAATCCTGTTGTTTGTGATCATTATTGCCGGTGCTTTGGCCACCGGATGGCTGACACGTACCCTTTGGTGGCGTGACGCGGAACCCGTCCTGAGCCAGTATGTGCCTGCTGAAATCCTGGCGGAGATCACACCGGCAGAAGTGGCGGATAACCAATCGTCAGGAACTGGTAGCGAGCCGACAACCGATAGTGCCACACCATCCACATCTGCCAATGATGCACCCGGAACTTCATCAAGCATAACGCCTGGTGCGCCGGAACGTGACGATGCAATGATCGGTAATGAAGACAACCTGTCTGAGCCAACAGACAATGCTTTTGCCCGCAATGAAAAAGCACCATCAGAAGATGATGAAACAGTCGTCGTCGATACGGCATTGACCGAACGCCTGTCGCGTCTCGAAGGTACAATCAACGCCTTGCGTGAACGCCTTGACAGTGAACGCGGCGATTCGCTGAACTCCACGGTTGCACGCCGGATGGCAGAAATTGAAACCCGCACCGCACCGATTGAAGAACTGGCACGGGTCGAAGCCGAACTTTCTGGTGTTGCAGCAGAAATGCGCGATCTGTCAGCACGTCTGTCAACCATGGAAGAAGAAGTGCGGGCAACTGCCGGTCTTCGGGTTGAAAGCCGCGGCCAGGCCATTGCCATGGCCGTTACGATCCTGCGCGATGCCGTACAGCGCGGCGGATCGTTTATGATCGCGCTTAATCAGCTGGAACGCAGCGGCTCGGACGATCCCGTCATTGCAGAACAGATATCAGCCCTGAAACCGCTTGCGGATCGTGGCGCGCCAACCATCGAAAAGCTGCGCCAGTCATTTCCGGCAATGGCACAGAAAGCCGTGCAGGCATCAAGTGACGACCATTCCGGTAGTGTTCTTGATGCGACCTGGGCCAATATCAAAAAACTGATCCCGGTTCGGCGTATTGATGTTGTCGGCGAAGAATCGCTCGATGGACGTTTGGTGACCGCAGAAACAGCGCTTGAAAGTGATGATCTTGATGGTGCCATTGCCGCCCTTGATGGTATCAAAGGTGACAATGCCAAGGCCGCCGTCAACGAGTGGCTTGAAGACGCCAAAAGCCGTCAGGTGTTGAACGGTGCCATCGCAACGCTCAGTGCACATGCGATCAATCTTCTGACCGGTGATGGGTCTGCAAATACGGGGGACAGCCAATGATCCGTCTTGGCCTGTTCATTCTGATAACTGCAATTCTGGTCACCTGCACGGTCTGGTTTGCCAATAATCCCGGTACAATGACCATCGTCTGGCTCGGCTACAGGTTTGATGGCTCTATTGGCATGGTCGCCCTTGGCCTT
Organism: Thalassospira xiamenensis M-5 = DSM 17429; assembly: GCF_000300235.2. Classification (NCBI taxonomy): domain Bacteria; kingdom Pseudomonadati; phylum Pseudomonadota; class Alphaproteobacteria; order Rhodospirillales; family Thalassospiraceae; genus Thalassospira; species Thalassospira xiamenensis. The sequence continues at coordinate 4,207,202 of NZ_CP004388.1, forward strand.
CTTGTTCTGACCGGGGTTCTGGTCATCCTGTGGCGCTGTTGGTCCGCCATTGCCAATTCTCCCAATTGGCTTGGCCGTATTCTGGGCAGTCGTCGTCGCAAAAAAGGTCAGCAGGCCCTTACCATGGGATTGCTGGAACTTGCATCTGGTGATGTTCGCCAAGCATTGAAGCATACCCGTGCGGTCGACCGGTATCTTGAAGATGATACCCTGACCCGCCTGTTAACAGCCCAAGCAGCCGAACTTGACGGAAACAACGAGGCTGCCAAACGTCAATTTGAAGCAATGCTGGAAAAGCCTGATTCAGCATTTTTCGGGTTGCGCGGTTTACTGCAGTTATCGCTGAAGTCCGATAACCGGTCGGAGGCACTCGATTATGCGGAACGGGCCCACCGCCTGCGTCCGCGCAATCCGTCCGTGCTTGTAACGTTATTTGATTTGTTACTGGGTGCAAAACGCTGGGACCGGGCCCTGACCCTGCTGGTGGATGCCCAAAAGGCAGATATCTTTAACGAAGATGAACTGACACGTCGCCGCGCACTTCTGATTACAGCCAAAGCCGAAGACGCAATAACGGATGGTGAAAATGCCGAAGCCATCAAACTTTTGCGCAAAGCTTTGAACGCGCGCCCGGACTTTACCGGTGCGGCTGTTCTTCTGGCTAGGCTTTATGCCGACATTGATCAGCCTGCGAAAGCGCGCGACGTTGCCCAGCAAAGCTGGCAGACATCACCATCCGCGGCCTTGGGTAAAATCTATCTGGACAGTCTTTCCGAAGACGCCTTGGCAAAAGTCAAAGCTGTCGAGAAGCTGATTGCCGCCAATCCGGAACATGTGGAAAGCCAGCTTTTGCTTGCCGAAGCCGCACTTTCTGCCGATTTGTGGGGCATGGCACGCAGCAACCTGGAAAAGGCCATCGCCCAAAAGGCGCAGTCACGTCACTACCGTCTTCTGGCTGATCTGGAATTCCGTGAAAAGAAAGATGCCGCAAAAGCACGCGAGCTGCTGGTAAAGGCAAGTCACGCCAATCCCGACCCCGGCTGGCGGTGCGGTGCATGTGGTACGGAAACAGATAAATGGGCGGTAACCTGCCCGTCCTGTCATTCCTTTGGCAGCATTGACTGGCGCGCACCGATGCGCGTTCATAATGATCAGCCCGCATCCGATCCGGCAACGCCAAAACAGCCCGCCGCCATAAAGCGGGATGGGGCAATGATCGAAAACTCCGATCCGATTGATAAAACCGTGAACAGCAGCGCAAAAGGGGAACATCCAGCAACGGCTGTCTGACCCTGATATCCATCCAGTGAACACAAAAAAACAGGCCGCGGACATAAAATGTCTGCGGCCTGTTTGCTTAAGGTTCAAACCAAAGATTAATGGCGGAAGTGACGCATACCGGTAAACACCATGGCAATACCGTGTTCATCGGCAGCCGCAATGACTTCTTCGTCACGCATTGAACCGCCCGGCTGAATAACCGCTGTGGCACCGGCATTGACTGCAGCCAGCAATCCGTCTGCAAACGGGAAGAAGGCATCAGACGACACGACCGATCCCTTGGTGCGCAATTCGCCTTCACCCGCATTTTTACCGGCTTCTTCGGCTTTCCATGCGGCAATCCGTGAACTGTCAACACGGCTCATCTGGCCGGCACCCACACCAACCGTTTTACCGTCTTTGACATAAACAATCGCGTTTGATTTGACATGTTTGCCAACACGGAAGGCAAACAGCAGATCATCAAGTTCGGCTTCGGTCGGCTTGCGCTTGGTGACGACTTTAAGCGCGTTACGCTTGACGCGACCGGCATCGCGGTTCTGAAGAAGATATCCACCAGCCAACGACCGAAGCGTCATGTCTTCACCTTCCGGATCCGCCATGCCACCGGTCACCAGAAGACGCAGGTTCTTCTTCGCTGCCAGAACTTCCTTCGCCGCGTCATCTGCATCCGGGCAGATCACGACTTCGGCAAACAGTTTGGCGATTTCTTCGGCAGTGGCTTTATCAAGAGTACGGTTAACGGCAATGATGCCGCCAAAGGCCGAAACCGGATCACAAGACAGGGCCTTGTTATAGGCTTCAATCAGAGTTGCCCCCTCGGCAACGCCACACGGATTGGCGTGCTTGATGATGGCAACAGCCGGTTTTTCATCAAACTCGGACACCAGTTCGAACGCCGCATCCGTGTCATTCAGGTTATTGAATGACAATTCCTTACCCTGAAGCTGGGTCGCGGTGGCAACGCCCGGACGGTTTTTACCGTTGGTATAGAATGCTGCCTGCTGATGGGGGTTTTCACCGTAACGCAGGGTCTGTTTCAGTTCGGCAGAAACATTCAGGCGCTGCGGGAAGGTTTCACCAAGCTCACCGGCAAACCAGCTTGAAATGGCCGAGTCATAAGCACCCGTGCGGGCAAAAGCCTTGGCCGCCAGAACACGACGGGTTTCAGCCGTCGTGGCACCGGCATTGTCTTTCATCTCGGCAACAATGCGGTCGTAGTCAGAAGGATCGACAACCACAGTCACCGACTCATGGTTCTTCGCCGCCGAGCGGATCATGCTGGGCCCACCAATATCGATATTTTCGATGCAGGTGTCGAAATCGGCACCTTTGGCAACGGTTTCTTCGAACGGATAAAGGTTCACACAGACCAGATCGATCGGCGAAATGTCGTTATCCTGCATCGCCTGCATATGGCTGGAAAGAGAACGGCGGCCCAAAAGGCCGCCGTGAATCTTCGGATGAAGAGTCTTGACGCGACCGTCCATGATTTCGGGAAAACCGGTATGATCGGCAACTTCCTTCACAGGGATACCGGCCGCTTCGATGGCCTTGGCAGAACCACCAGTCGACAGGATTTCAACACCCTGTTCATGAAGGGATTTGGCAAATTCGACAAGACCGGTCTTGTCGGAAACAGAGATCAGCGCGCGCGCAATACGAGCAGTCATCGGGTTCGCTTTCAAAAGATCGTCAGTGATGAAGGCACCGGACCCATTGATGATATATCGGCCCACAAAAGAAACCGTTCCGTATGGCTGCGCGTGGGCAAGACTGGCCTTCTGATGAATGAAAACCGATGTTTTTCATTCTGGCCGACACATGATCAATGAGTCCGAACCATGTTTCGCGCGGAGCTTTATCATGCAGACGATAAAATGTGGACCCCGAAATGTTGCATGGCCGCAGGCCGGACTGCGCAGACGTGCTGTCTTTAAACAGATATCAGGTTATTGACCACTAACCGCCTGATCGAGTTTTCCCGGATCGCTATCTGCAAAGAAGGATTTAACCCCAATCTCGGGCGGCTGAAATTCGGGGACAAGACGCCCCATCAGTTCCAGCGTTTTGTGGGTATCACGATTGACTGCGCTCTGCCCAAGTTCATCGAACACCTGTTTGATCAGGGCGTAATCAACGACCCGCGGTGCGGCCAGCATGACACCATCCGTTTCAGTCGGCTCTGGCGGCTCACCATCGTGGAACAATTCTTCGTAAAGCTTCTCGCCGGGACGTAATCCCGTTACCTTGATATCGATATCCTTGCCCGGACGCAGGCCCGACAGCAGGATCATCTGACGCGCCAGATCGATGATCTTGACCGGTCGCCCCATATCAAGAACGAATATCTTGCCACCATCGGTGACACCATGTTTGCCAAGTTCGGCGGCCTGCAAAACAAGTTCCACCGCTTCGGCAATCGTCATGAAATACCGCGTGATGCCTTCGTGCGTCACCGTCAACGGACCGCCGGCCTCCAGCTGGCGGCGGAACAGGGGTACGACGGATCCGGTTGAGCCCAGCACATTGCCAAACCGAACCGTCACAAACCGCGTCGGGCCGCGCTGATCCGCTGGCAGCGTCTCAAGCGCCTGACAATAGCATTCCGCCAAACGTTTTGACGCCCCCATGACATTCGCCGGATTTACGGCCTTGTCCGTTGAAATCAGAACCATGGTGCCAACCCCGGCCGCACGGCATGCCTCGGCAACGTTGCGGGTGCCCAACGTATTGGTCAGAATACCTTCATTGGGATTGTGTTCAACCAGCGGCACATGTTTATAGGCTGCGGCATGAAAAACAATCTCCGGCTTTTGCTTTGCAAAAACCTGATCGATCCGGGTTCGATCACGCACATCGCCTAAAATACTCTCACGCGGAAGATCGGGATATTTTTCCGCCATCTCCATATCGATGGCATAAAGATTGTATTCCCCCGCATCCAGCAAGGTCAGACTTTCCGGACCATAGGCAGCAATCTGACGCACCAGTTCCGACCCGATTGACCCACCGGCACCGGTCACAAGCACCCGATGCCCGGCAATCATTTGACGAACCTTGTCTCGATCAAGGCGCGCCTGCGGACGGCCCAGCAAATCCTCAATCGCTACGGGGCGGATTTGCAGTGGGTCGGCAAGACCTTCCCGCAGATCATTCAACTTTGGCAGGCGCGCAAGAGTAATGCCCCTTTGATCAGCAATCTCGACCCATTTCGTGATATCTTCGTGACGCAGTGCGTCACCGGTCAGAACCAACCGGCGCGGCAGCCCACGCTTGCTATTGGCGAGCTTGCCAAGGATCTCCTCAAGACGATCTACGGTCGCAAGAACGTCAACGCCGTGCATGTTGCGCCCAACGCGGCTATCGGTCAGCGAAACAATCCCGACAACATCAAACGGTGTATTTGCTGAACGACGCGTTTCGCGAATGAAGGCTTCCGCCTCGTCACCTGCACCAATCAACAGAACCGGCAAACGATGCGTCCCCTGCCGCAGCATTTCACGGGCAGAGGTTTTGTCCTTGGTGATCCGATAAATCAGCCGGGATCCCCCCAGCAGCGCCATTAAAAGGAACCACTGAATAATCGGTGTTGATCGCGGCAACCAGTCAAGCCGCGCGGTCAGGAACAACACAAGAAACAATACGCCAATGGCAACTGTTACCGCCTTGGCAATTCGCGTCAGATCGTTCAAAGACGCATAACGCCAAATCCCGCGATAAAGGCCAAAAAACCAGAAAGAGACTGCGGCGATAACGGTAAAGACTGATGCTGAAAACAGAATGTTCTGCGGATTATAAAAAACCACACCATCGCCCACGCGCAGATAAAGTGCTGCGGGCAATGAAACAGCTGCCATTGTCACATCATGGACAAAGGCAATCTGGCTACGTTGGAATAAACGCGACATTCGGTTCCTTACCGGAATACTGGTGTGGTTCATACTAGCCGCAAGCCTTTGGCAGGGACACGGTTTTTCTTTTCGCGTTCGGCCTGTGACAAGTCAAGCTATCCGAACGAGCGGCAATCAGGGCGAATGCGTTTTGACAGTCTTAACCGGCAAAAATTTCATTCCCGCAATCAGCAACACGACAATCATTGCAGCTATTGCCAACCGCTCAGATACGTCCGCATCTGTCGGCAAAAACACCACAAGGATCAGTGCCAGATTGGCAAGCATTATCAGGAATGAAACCCCAGCGTGGCTCATCCCACGCTGGGTCGCCTGTTGATAGAAATGCTCACGATGAGCATGCCAGACCTTTTCCCCCCGAAGCCCGCGCTTCATCAACGTAAAGGTTGCATCGACCAGATAGTATAATGGCAGGATCAAAGCTGGCATCCACGCACCACGTGCCGCCAGTTCAAGCAGCAACCAACCCAGAACAAACCCCAGCGGCACCGATCCGACATCCCCCAGAAACAGCTTCGCCGGATGCCAGTTCCAGATCAGAAATCCGGCCATGATCGCCAGAATACCAAGCCCGATATAACCAAGATCAATGAATTCAGGCAACGGCATCAAAAGCGCCAAAGCAAAAACGCCCGCGCCAATGGATCCCGCTTCGACCCCGGTAATGCCGTCAATCCCATCCATGAAATTGAAAAGATTAAGGAACCAGACCCAGGCAAGAACCACCAGAACACGATCCAGCCACATTGGCACCAGCCCTTGCAGGACAGGACTGTCAATCGCGAACACACCGACGATCACGGCAACGAACTGACAGGCAAAACGAATAGCAGGCGACAGATCATGTCGATCATCAAACCAGCTTAACATGCCAAGCGCCGCAGCCGCGGCGAGCATGACCCATTGAGGCAGATCAGCATTCCCCGACCATAAAAAAACCGCTCCGACCATGAACACCAAAAGCGGCGTCACGGCCAATCCGCCACCGCGCGGGGTTGGCACCGCGTGACTGGAACGATGATTGGGCATATCAAGAATCGCCTTGCGCCGCAGATAAAGCAACACCGCCCAGGTCAGCAACATAGAGCCGATCAGAAAGCAGCCGGAAAAAATCGCAAGTGCGGCAAAAGACATCTGTAACGCCCGTTCCGTTCAAATCATCCGTCTGGATTACCGGGCACTCGTCCCCATCGCAAGGCTTTTAAGTAGCCGACAAACCATATCCAGCAGGCCAGCCATGCCAGAAATCGCGCGGCTAAGTGCTTTACAGCCCCCCAAAGGGCGCTTACTTACAAGCCACAACCCGAAACCGGAGATATTCCTTTGACAGAACGCCGCGCCCGTCCGGACAACCGCCACGCGCCACACCATAGCCAACCGGCCGATCTTCCCGATCCCCGGATGCTGGCGCTCAAAACCCTGCAGGAACTGCGCGGGGGGGAAGTCACACTGGACGAGCTTCTGTCAAAACATGGGTATGGTCTGCCGTCACTGGATCGCAATTTTTTGCGTCAATTGCTTGGCACGACATTGCGCCATCTGGGTGAAATTGATGCCATGCTCGCCCCGCGCTATCACCCGCCACAAGATCGCACCGCCGCACGACTGACCAATATCCTGCGTCTGGGTGTTGCCCAGCTGTTTTTCATGGATACAGCCGATCACGGTGCAGTTGACAGCACGGTTAATCTGGCGCGCGATGCCGGGCTTCATCGGTACACCAAACTGATCAATGCCGTCTTGCGCGGTTTGCAGCGCGACGGCTTTGAATGGCCTGAAAATGTCGAAGACTGGCAATTGAACGTTCCGGCATGGCTGCGCGGATCATGGAAAAAGGCCTATGGCGCGGACGTGGCCCAGGGCATTGCACAGGCAAGCCTTGGCTATGCCATGCTTGACCTCTCGATCAAAGACCCGGCCGAGGCCGCCGAATGGGCGGAAAAAATGGACGGTATCGTCCTTCCAACAGGCACGGTCCGGCTTGAAGGCGGGCGTCGCATCCGCAACCTGCCCGGCTATAAAGACGGCAAATGGTGGGTGCAGGATGCGGCGGCATCCATCCCGGCCAAACTGTTTTCTGCCTATGAAGGCAAAACCATTTATGATCTTTGCGCTGCACCGGGCGGTAAAACCATGCAGCTGGCATCCAAGGGTGCCAATGCGATTGCCGTCGACAAGTCCGAAGGCCGCTTGAAACGCGTCTATGAAAACCTTGAACGGGTTGAACTCGGTGCCGCTGTTGTTATCGGGGATGCTACCGATCTGGCACCCGATACGCCGCGTGCCGATGCGGTTTTGCTTGATGCGCCTTGTTCGGCAACCGGCACCATTCGCCGCCATCCCGATATTTTGCTGCGTCAGAACGACAAACTGATGCGATCGCTTTTGCCGATCCAGACCAAGCTGCTTAATCAGGCTGACAAGCTTCTGAATGTTGGTGGCGAGCTGATCTATTGCACCTGTTCGCTTCAGCCTGAAGAGGGCGAGCATCAGGTCAAATCGTTCCTGGCCGACCACCCGAATTACGAACGCAAACCGATTACCGCCGACGAACTGGGCGGTTGGAATGAGGCCATCAACGATGCCGGTGAGTTGCGCATCCTGCCGCTACATATGCAGGAATATGGCGGGATCGATGGTTTCTTCTGCGCACGGCTGGTCAAGAAATCCTGATTGGTATCTTGAACGATACAGATCAAGACAGCCATTCGCGCCGCTTGGGTGACAGGACCGCGTTTTTGGGGTATGAGAACCGCGAAATTCCCATATCCCAACCCGCTTCAGGACCTTTGCCGCGCCATGACCGCATCAAACGCCATTAAAATCGCACCTTCGATCCTTTCCGCCGATTTCGCCCAGCTGGGTGTTGACGTCCGCGCGGTTGATGCCGCTGGCGCAGACTACATCCATATCGATGTCATGGACGGTCATTACGTGCCCAACATCACCATCGGCCCGGATGTGGTCAAGGCACTGCGCCCGCATAGCGACAAGGTGTTTGACGTTCATCTGATGATCGCACCGGTCGATCCCTATATCGAGGCATTTGCCAATGCCGGTTCCGATATCATCACCATCCATGCCGAAGCAGGCCCGCACCTGCATCGTTCGCTGCAGCTGATCAAGTCGCTGGGCAAAAAAGCCGGGGTGTCGCTGAACCCGTCAACGCCGGAAAGCGTCATCGAATATGTCATGGACATGGTTGACCTTGTTCTGGTCATGACCGTGAACCCCGGCTTTGGCGGCCAGAAATTCATTCCAAGCCAGCTTGAAAAAATCAAACGCATCCGCAAGATGATCGACGCGACCGGACGCGATATCGACCTTGAAGTCGATGGTGGCGTAAACCCGGAAATCGCGCCCAAGGTGATCGAAGCCGGGGCGAACGTTCTGGTCGCCGGTTCCGCGACCTTCAAAGGCGGCCCATCCGAATACGCCAACAACATCAAAGCCATTCGCGGCAACTGAGCCCGGCGGACTGCTTTATCTGGCAATTCAGAAATGAATAGGGTCGGCGCAAAAATGACCGACCCCATTCATATATGGATCACCTGAAGTCACTTCCGGGAATGGCTGCAACATCAAAAATCGATGCAGCGACCCTTGTTTTCCCAATCGCCAAAACGGGTCGGCTCGGGGCCTTTGGGCCCGCCGATTTCGCGCTGTTTTGCAGCAGCTTCCTTGGCGGCCTTGGCTTCAGCCAGCGCATTGATTGCATCCTGTGACAGAACAGGCGCCATGTCTGCACCGGCAATGGCTTCATTCTTTTCTTCCGAGGTTTTCGGTTCGGCCTTTTCTTTTGGCACCTCGTGAATGACGGTCTCGCGGAACTTTCCGGCCATCCTTATTCTCCGGTTGTCGGGACTGCCCGATGGAACTGCTATCCCAGAAATAGCCCGCCTGCACCGTCGGGGCAAGTTATAGGGCAGCAATATCTGGCAGGATTTCCAAAATCCGTTCGATTTCAGCAGCTTGTGATTTCAACGACAAAATCCACCAAACATGCAGACAGCCATTTATCCGAAACTGGCTCTTTCCCCCCTGCCCGAAAGCCGCTATTTCAGGCAGACGAGCAAACCAAGGAGAAACCATGCGTCCAATTCCCCAGCGTATCGCCGAAGAACTTTCATGCCGGCCGGAACAGGTCATTGCCACCATCGAGATGCTCAATGAGGGCTCCACCGTTCCATTCATTGCGCGCTACCGCAAAGAAAAAACCGGCGGTCTTGATGATACCCAACTTCGTACGCTGGAAGAACGCCTGCGCTATCTGACCGAACTGGAAGAACGCCGTTCAAGCGTGCTTGAAAGCATCCGCGAACAGGAAAAACTGACGCCGGAACTTGAAAAGGCCATCAACGAGGCAGATACCAAAACCCGCCTTGAAGATTTGTACCTGCCCTATAAGAAAAAGCGCCGCACCAAGGCCCAGATCGCTCGCGAAGCCGGGCTGGAGCCGCTGGCGGATGATCTGTACGGCAATCCGAACCTTGATCCGGAAACCGAAGCCGCCAAATATGTCGATGCCGAAAAAGGCGTCGAAGATACCAAGGCCGCCCTTGATGGTGCCCGTCAGATCCTGATGGAACGCTTTGCCGAGGACGCCGATCTGGTCGCCAAGCTGCGCGATCTTTTGTGGAATGACGGTGAAATCAGCGCAAGCGTGATCGATGGCAAACAGACCGAAGGCGCCAAGTTTTCCGACTATTTCGAACATTCCGAAAAAATCAAAACCTGCCCGTCACATCGCGCACTGGCGCTGTTCAGGGGACGCAATGAAAACATCCTGCAACTTAAACTGACCCTGGGGGCCGCCGACGAAGACCGCCCCCGCACCGAACAGGGCCGGGCCGAGATCATGATTTCCGCCCATGTCGGTATTGCCGACCGTGGCCGTGCCGCGGACAAATGGCTGGTGGATACGGTTCGCTGGACCTGGCGGGTCAAACTGTCGCTATCCATCGAACTTGACCTGTTCGGCACCCTTCGTGACCGCGCCGAAGAAGACGCGATCAAGGTCTTTGCCGATAACCTCAAGGACCTGTTGCTTGCCGCACCTGCCGGGCAAAAGGCCACCATGGGTCTTGATCCGGGGGTCCGTACCGGTGTCAAGGTTGCCGTGATTGATGCCACCGGCAAAATGGTTGATACCGCAACCGTTTACCCGTTCCAGCCACGCAATGACGTCGAAGGCGCGCTGAATACGCTGGCGGCCCTTGCCGCCCGCCACAAGATCGAACTGATCGCGATTGGCAATGGCACCTATTCGCGTGAAACCGACGATCTCGCCGGTCAGTTACTCAAACGCTTCCCGGCCCTTAAGGCGACCAAGGTCATCGTCAACGAATCCGGTGCATCGATCTATTCCGCATCGCAATTTGCCGCCGAAGAATTCCCCGATCTGGATGTGTCGCTGCGTGGGGCAGTATCCATCGCGCGCCGCCTGCAGGACCCGTTGGCGGAACTGGTGAAGATCGAACCAAAATCCATTGGTGTCGGGCAGTATCAGCACGACGTATCGGAAACCAAGCTTGCCAAATCACTTGATGCCGTGGTCGAGGATTGCGTGAACGGGGTGGGTGTTGACCTCAATACCGCGTCTATTCCGCTTCTGACCCGTGTTGCCGGACTTTCGGAAACACTGGCGCGCAATATTGTCGGTTATCGCGATATCAATGGCGCGTTCCGGTCGCGTGCGGACTTGCGCAAGGTCGAACGTCTGGGCCCAAAAGCGTTCGAACAATGTGCGGGATTTTTGCGCATCCGCGGCGGTGAAAACCCGCTTGATGCATCGGCCGTTCACCCGGAGGCCTATAAACTGGTGGAACGTATCAGCACCCGTTCCAACAAACCGCTGGCAGAGCTGATTGGCGACTCGCCCTTCATCAAAACCCTGCGCCCGGATGACTATGCCGATGATGTGTTCGGGGTTCCGACGATCCGCGACATTCTGGCCGAGCTTGATAAACCCGGCCGCGATCCGCGCCCGGAATTCAAAACCGCAAAATTCACCGACGGCGTGAACGAGATCAAGGACCTCAAGACCGGCATGAAGCTTGAAGGTACCGTCACCAACGTCACCAATTTCGGGGCGTTCGTGGATATCGGTGTCCATCAGGACGGGTTGGTGCATATTTCACAACTGGCCGACAAATTCGTTTCCGACCCGCGTGAAGTCGTCAAGGCAGGCCAGATCGTGTCGGTTACCGTCATGGAAGTGGACGCCCCGCGCAAACGTATCGGCCTGTCGATGAAATCCGCACCAGACTATGAAGGCACCCGTGAAAAGCGTACCGAGTCCCGTGGCAATCAAAGCAATACCGGCCATCAGGCCCGCGGCAACACCGGGCGAAACAACCAGCACGGCGGAAATTATCAAAGCAGTCCGCGTAACAATCAAGGCAGTGCCGGAAATGACGGTGGTGCGATGGCCGCCGCACTCAAGGCCGCGATGGAACGCCGAAAGTAATGATTTCATAAAAATTTCGCGCACGATCTGATTGTAGAAAGCCCCCTAACCTTTTGTTCAGGGGGCTTTTTACCTGTGACAGATGGAAAATCGAAACATTCGGCACGGAAATGCCGCATTTGCGCCGCCATTTTCCCGTCTTCACCGCGCATCTTTACTTCACCAAAAAGAAGCGCGAGGAAACAACATGTTTAGATCTTTGCGCAGCAAGCCGGTTGTAATCGCCCTCGTCGGAGTTTTGACAGTGACGACAGCCGCACTGGCTGCAATCCGCGTCGCACCGAAAGCGACCACCGACAGTGTCACCATCCATGCAGATCAGCCGAAAGGCGAAGTCATCCTGTCCTTTCAGGACGGATCGATTGCGCTGAACAAAGATTGCGGCTCTTTTCCGTGCCGTATCGATATTTCCCGCCTGCAAAAGGGGGAATATGACGTGATGATCCGCAATGGCACCGATATTCAGAACATGGTCAGCCTTTATAAGGAATAGCAGGCTGACCGGTTATCCGGCTCGGGGTACATGACGCCCGATAGCAGAAGCCTGTCGGGCAGACATTCGCAGAATTCAAAATATTTTCGCATCCATGGAACGATGCGCGCCTCAGCTTGTTTAAAGGGTATGGAATATCGCAAAGCCGTCCAAGGCATTGCGCGCTGCTTCCTTTGACCTAGATAAAGGCCGAGGATTAAGACCACGAGGTTTTCCATCATGCCCGTTTCCGAACCAGCCAAAAGGCAATGATCATCCATAGCAACAAGTTTTCCAACAGGTTGCATGGGATTTTCACTTTTACGGCAGGTGGTAATGGGGATATGTTGCGGAAGCCCTGTGCTGACCGCACAAACCAATAACGAAAGTCGAGGATGTATCATGGCTCTTGAACTCCCTGCACTCCCTTATGCTTATGACGCGCTTGCACCGGTCATGTCGGCTGAAACCCTTGAGTTTCACCATGACAAACACCACAACGCCTATGTTGTGAACGGCAACAAGCTGCTCGAAGGTTCCGGCCTTGAAGGCAAGTCGCTCGAAGAAATCGTTGTTGCATCCTATGGCGATGCATCCAAAGCCGGCCTGTTCAACAACGCTGCCCAGCACTGGAACCATATCGAGTTCTGGCAGATGATGAAGAAAAATGGCGGCGGCAACATTCCGGGCGAACTGGAAAAGAAAATCGTTGAAGATTTCGGCTCTGTCGATGCCTTCAAGGAAGCCTTCATTCAGGCTGGCGTGACCCAGTTCGGTTCGGGCTGGTGCTGGCTGGCACTCGATAAATCCGGCAAGCTGGTCGTAACCAAAACCCCGAATGCGGAAAACCCGCTGGTCCACGGTCAGACCCCGCTGCTCGGTTGCGATGTCTGGGAACACTCCTACTACATCGATTACCGCAACGCGCGCCCGGACTATGTCAAAGCGTTCATCAACGACCTGGTTAACTGGGAATATGTTGCAGAGCGTTTCTCGAAGGCTGGCTAATTTAGTCAAAACCTACAGAAAAACGATTAAAAGCGGCCCCTTTTGGGTCGCTTTTTCGTTTTGAAGGGAAGCGTAACTAGACAAAATGCCACCAAAAATTGATTCACAAATTAATTTATCACTCTTAGGATACATTCGCGATCAATGATAGGTGTTGCGAATGGCTAAGCTAACTCTGAGCAAATATGCCCCCCCTACTCCCGATGCTGACTTTGTGCTGTATATCGATTTTAAAAAAGGAGAGGGCTCCCCAACTCGTATTTTTTCAGCTGCAACAGAATTTATTCATGCATTTGAAAAGCTTGACAAGGTTCTGAGCGCATCAATCGATACTAGCATCAGACCTGCAATGATTCTTGAGGACATCGAAGTTGGTTCTCTGAAAATTTGGCTGAGAAATGCTCTTGAGGCCACAGACGATCAATCATTGAGAGACCTTGAATGGCGTAAAATTGTCGGAGCCTATTTATTATCCGCAAAGTACGCCGTTTTATCTTGGATTGATGATGACAAAGCTCCGCGCAGTCTCCCGGGACTTAGAAAACAATTACAGCAATTGGCCGCAGAAACAGATGTAAGGCATCTGCCGGACTATTCACCACCGGATCCAATCGGCTTAATTGAAGCCGCTAAGCAAATTCAAACGGCAAAAGATTTACTTGATCCTAAGGATCGAGTGATATTTCAGAACGCTGATCACGAGATAGAGATAAACATGAGCGTTCGCCTAGAAGCCGACAAACTTGCCGAACTTGCGACAAAAGAAACCATTAGAGTTCCTCCCGCCCCTATGATTTTAGCCGTCAAAAAACCGGACTATCTTGGCAACTCAAAATGGGAATTTCGCCATGGTAGAAAACCAATTTTTGCGAAAATTGAGGATGAGGAATTCTTGTCCAACTTCCAAAACCGAGAAACAGACGTACGCCCAGGAGACGCTTTGCGATGCCAAGTTTCAGTAGAGATGAAGTATGGCTTCGATAATGAATTAATATCTGAAAACTTTATTATTACCGAGGTTTCTGAAGTTCTTGATGATAGACCGTTTCAGAGTAGTTTCCTCTAGATACAAAAAAACCCGTCGGCAAACCAACGGGGTTTGATATCAAAGCTGATCAAACGCGTAATCAGATATCGAACTTAATCCCCTGCGCCAACGGCAACTCGCGGCAATAGTTGATCGTGTTGGTCGCACGGCGCGTGTAGCTTTTCCATCCGTTCGAACCGAGCAAAGGCCATCACTTCTCGATGATCAGAACTCATCCGGCCAACGGCGTGCGGCATGCAAGACGGCAATGACTGTGACCGTGTTGTCGCCAAGGCAATAGGCCACAAGATACGGTGTGCCGTTCACAATCATCTCGCGGGTTCGCGCCACGCGGCCAACCCGTCCGATAAACGGGTGAGTCGCAAGTTGGGAAACCGACCCGGCAATCAATTGGTATGTCTTTAGTGCTGCGACTGGATTGCGTTCATCAATATAGTCAACAATATCGCGTAAATCCTCGACCGCCCGGCTGTCCCATTCGATCTTCATCCAGCTTCTTTATCGGCAAAGCGTTGATCAAACGTGGCAAGCACATCCTCATGCGATATCAGGACGGCTTTGTCTGCTTCGAGACTTTCGGCACGCTCGGCAATCAGGTTCACCTGCCATTCCTGATGATCGGCATATTGCCGAAGGGCATCGTTGATGATGCTTGAACGCGTCTGACCAAAGGCATCTGCAAGCTTGTCCAACCGTTGGCGCAGATCGGGATCGACGCGTACCGCCACTGTATCCTTGCTCATGACCGGACTCCTGTTTGCTTTGTCATACAACGTATTCTATCGCATTTTCACCCAAACAAAAACACCGCCGGTTTCCCGACGGTGTTTCATGTTCAAAACCGATCAAACACGTGATCAGATATCGAACTTGATCCCCTGCGCCAGCGGCAATTCACGGGAATAGTTGATCGTGTTGGTCGCACGGCGCATATAGCCTTTCCATGCGTCCGAACCCGATTCACGTCCGCCACCGGTTTCTTTTTCGCCACCAAACGCACCGCCGATTTCCGCACCCGACGGGCCGATATTGACGTTGGCAATACCGCAATCCGAACCAACAGCAGACAGGAACAGTTCGGTTTCACGCAGATCGGTCGAGAAGATGCAGGATGACAGGCCCTGTGGCACACCGTTCTGAAGCGCAATGGCTTCTTCAAGCGTTTCATAGGTCATGACATACAGGATCGGTGCAAAGGTCTCGTGGCGCACGGTTTCGGTCTGGGACGGCATTTCAACAACCGCCGGGGTGACGTAATAGGCATTCGGATACTGATCGGCCAACACGCGTTCACCACCATGGACCGTACCGCCGTCTTTCTTGGCATTGGAAAGCGCGGTCTGCATGTTGTTAAAGCTGTCCTCGTCAATCAGCGGGCCAACAAGCGTGCCATCGGCAAGCGGATCACCGATTTTGACAGACTTGTAGGCAGCAACGATTTTCGGCAGCAATTCGTCTTTGACGTCCTTATGGACAATCACGCGACGCAAGGATGTGCAACGCTGACCACATGTCCCAACCGCCGAGAAGACAACCGCGCGCACGGTCATATCAAGATCGGCAGACGGGGTAACAATCATCGCATTGTTGCCACCCAGTTCCAGGATGGTCCGGCCAAAACGTTCCGCCACACGCGGTGCAACTTCGCGGCCCATACGGGTTGAACCGGTTGCCGAAACAAGTGCGACATCATGGCTGTCGGTAAGGGCTTCGCCAATGCGGCGATCACCGATCACCACCTGATGCAGACCTTCCGGCGCATCACCGAATTTCGCCAATGCCTTTTCAAAGATTTTCTGGCAGGCAAGCGCCACAACCGGGGTTTTTTCCGACGGTTTCCAGATCACCGAGTTCCCGCAAACCAATGCAAGGGCTGTGTTCCATGACCAGACGGCAACCGGGAAGTTAAACGCCGAAATAACACCAACAACACCCAACGGATGCCAGTTTTCCATCATTTTATGGCCCGGACGTTCGGACGCGATGGTCAAACCGTAAAGCTGACGGGACAGGCCGACGGCGAAATCGCAGATATCGATCATTTCCTGAACTTCGCCAAGACCTTCCTGATAGATCTTGCCGCATTCAAGCGACACCAGACGCCCCAGCGGTTCCTTGGCCGCGCGCAGTTCTTCGCCCAGAAGACGGGCCAGTTCACCGCGACGCGGGCCGGGCACCTGACGCCACTGGGCAAATGCCTTTTTCGAACGCGCAATGATGTCGTTCATTTCCGACGGGTCGGTCTCGGCAACAGCCGCGATTTCAGAACCGTCAACCGGGGTCTGAACCTTAAGCGTACCATTGGAAATCTCGGCCTCGGACAGGCCCAGTTCGGTCAGAATGTTTTTGAAACTCACGGTTAAGCTCCCTTCTTTTTGAATTTTACGGCAATCACGACCGGTCATCCGCATCCGACACCGCTGCCAGTTTTGGCAACACCTTGCCGATGATGGCAAAGGCTTCATCGACCTGTTCGAACGGAATGGTCAGCGGGGCCAGAAGGCGCACCACATTGGCGTGTTCACCACTTGGCATCAACAATAGCCCGCTCGCACGGGCCAGTTGCAATAATGTTTGCAGTCGTTTTGGCGACGGGGTGCCGTCATCTGCAATCAGTTCAAAGGCACGCATCGCACCAATACCGCGCATCGCACCGATCACATGCCCACCGGGCAAATCACGCAGCCAGGCAATATGGGTGGCATATTTTTCGCCAAGCTGCCTGGAACGGTGCAAAATATCGTCTTTTTCCAGTACTTCAAACACACCGGTCGCCGCCGCACAGGCCACCGGATTGCCGGAATAAGTCCCGCCCAGGCCACCGGGCATCAGGGCATTCATCACATCCTCCGCCCCCGTGATCGCAGCCAGCGGAAAACCACCACCAATGCCCTTGCCCATTACGACGATGTCGGGGCAGACATTGGCATGCTCGATGGCAAACATCTTACCCGTCCGGCCAAAGCCCGACTGGATTTCATCGGCGATCAGAACCATGCCATTGGCATCGCAAAGACGGCGCAGTTCGACAAGAAATTCCGCGTCGCACGCCCGAAAACCGCCCTCGCCCTGTACAGGTTCGATCACCACGGCACCGATGCTTCCGGGGTCAACTGATACGGCAAACAATCTGGCGATGGCATCCATTGCATCGGCCACCGATACACCGGTTTCACGGCAGGGATATGGCAAATGGTAAACCGGCCCCGGAAGCGGCCCCAATCCGGTCTTGTAGGGTTTGGTTTTACCCGTCAGCGCAAGGGTCGCAAGGGTCCGGCCATGAAACGCGCCTTCGAAAGCGATAACCCCCGTCCGGCCGGTAAAGGCACGGGCAAGTTTCAGGGTATTTTCCATCGCCTCGGCCCCGGAATTGGTCAGCATCGATTTTGCCGGACCTTCGATCGGGCAGTTTTGCGCCAGCCAATCGGTTACCGCGACATAAGGTTCATGAGGCAACGCGTTAAAGCACGAATGGGTAAAACGTTCGCACTGGTCCGCCACACGGGCCATGACGACCGGATTGCGATGCCCGGTATTCAGCACCCCGATCCCGCCGATGAAATCGATATAACGATTGCCATCAATATCCCAGGCTTCGGCATTAAGCGCCCGGTCGAGATAAATCGGGTGCAGAGTACGAATACCATTTGAAACACTGTGTTTCTGGCGTGCCGTGACGGTGGCAGCGTCCATCACGGCATCAGGCGTCTGGTTTGTCATATCGTCACGGGGCATGTGGGGTTGCTCCGGCTTTCATCGTTAAGATAGTGATCTCGAATATTCGTTTCGAAACCGATTTAAATCACGTTCAGTTCCAGAACCGGGGCATTGTCGCGGATACGCTCATATCCGAACACCGACATATCAAGTGTCTGGTAATGGCCTGCGACGATCAGTTCCGAAAGACCACGGCCAACTGCCGGGCTTTGCTGCAATCCATGGCCCGAAAATCCATTGGCAAAGAAGAAGTTCTTTACCTCTGGATGCGGACCAATGATCGCGTTCTGATCAAGCAGGTTATAGGAATAATGCCCGGCCCAGGCATTGACCATCTTGATCGCCTCGAACCGTTCGCAACGCTCGTACAGACCCGGCCAGATGATATCGTCAAACAGGCTGTAATCGACGTCAAAGTCCCAGCATTCCGGGTCACGATCCGCAGGCGGCGCAATCCCGGTAATGAAAAGATCACCTTCGGGACGGACATAAAGGCCACTTGGATCAATCAGCATCGGACAGGCCGCGTTAATGTCGGCCGCATCCCGGCAATCAAACACAAAGATGCACCGTTTGCGCGGCTCCACCGGGATTTCAAGCCCCGCCATGCGGGCAACTTTTGACCCACCGGTTCCCGCTGCATTAATCAGCGCCCCGCAGCCAAACCGCCGCCCGTCTTTCAGAACCACACCAGTGATCTGATTGCCATCGCGCAGGACTTCGACAACTTCGCCGTCGATATAATCAGCCCCTTGGCGGCGGGCCTGTTTGCGGAAGGATTGCATCAGGGAATAGGCATCAAACCAGCCTTCCCCGGTGCGGCCCCAGCAGGCAGCCGCCAGATCGGATGTGTTCATCCACGGATATTTGGCGGCCAGTTCATCGGGCTCCATCCAGACGATATCAGCCCCCAATTTGGTCTGGGTTGCGTGATTCTGTCGCAGGATATCGCGGCCGGACTCGGTCGCCAGAACCAGATAGCCCTTTTCATGGAAGGAAATATCAACTTCGGGATCAAGATCGCGTTTCAGGTTGCGCAGGAATTCAATGCCAAAACCCGACATTTCAATATTGATCGGGGTCGAAAACTGCTGACGGATCGATGCCGCCGACAGGGTTGTCGAACAGAATTCATAATTCGGGTCTTTTTCAATGACCAGAACCCGGCCCTTGAAATCATCCCGGCCGGTCAAAAACCACGCGGCGGAGCTTCCGATAACTGCCCCGCCAACAATGATGACATCATAATTTTCGTCCACTGAACCCATGATCGCCTGCCACCCGATAGAATGTTTTGAAACCGGAACGGTACAATCCGTTCCGGCATTCCGGTCTTTTTGCTTCCTTATGCCGCCTTGCTTCCGGCGGTCATCTTAAAGATGCCCTGTGCATTGCTGCTGTCAAATCGAAGATCCAGTTTTTGCTCCCCGGTCGTCTCGTCACGCACGTGATCACGGCTGATGAATTCATAAAAGGAACCGGGCACATCGCGGGTCACCAGATCGCCATTGGCATCACGCATCTGACGCAGAACACGGGTTGCCTTGAACGCGGTCTGACGCACCGATCCGGTGCTGGAAATCTCGACCTTCTCCTTCATCGGGCGGCCTTTGGCACGCTGTTCGTCGGCGACCGCCTCGATATCGTCAACCCGATCCGTTGCATGGTTGAACGCATTGCCTTCGGTCGAAATCCACGCCATTTCGGCGGATTCAGCCAACAGGACCTCATAATCGGCCTCGGCTACCGGGCCGTGCTGCGCGCCGAAACATTTGACCAGAACCGGCAGAAGCTTGGTCGCATCGGCAAAGCCGATATTGCCGTTAGCAGCCAGTTGATCCAGCAGGACCTTGGCACCGGGCGACAGCGGATCAACCGATTTGCCAACCGTATTGGCAACCGCCTGCTGAAAGGCGGGGCTGAATTCTTCGACATGAAGCTCGGACACAAAGAACTGCGCGATCAGTTCCGGTTCATCTGCATGACAAAATGCCCGACCCGTCATTTTCAAACGCGACAGCGGATAAACACCGGCAATATCGAACCCAAGCGGGGCCAGGATGCGTGCCATGGCAACATGACCGCGCGGCAATGCGCCGGTTGCGGGGCCATCGACGGTACGAATGGCACCATGATCGAAAATGATCGGCTCGCCCGCCGCCAGCTTATCCTCGGAATAGGCTTTGCCTTCGGGAACGGCTTCCAGCAGACCATCAAACAGGATCATGTTAAGCGCCTGCGCCATCGTCAGGCGGCTGACTTTTCCGGCCTCATTCGCAGGATCGGCCAAAAGCCGGTCATTCACATCAATCATCCGAAACAGATAATCGGCCTTTGTCTCGCCAATAACGGCCTTAAGCACCGCGCCAAGCTGGCTGTCTAGCGGGGATTTAACTGGCTGGGGCATTTCTGCCTCTCCTTCCGTAATATTATCAATTACCCGATCAATTTTACTGTCCGGAAGGATCATGTGGTGGCACGAGGGGTTCCGAACCATTGAAATGCTAAGACTTGGCAGGAAATCTAACAAACGATATATTCGCACCATATCATTCCATTTGGTAATGAACTTTGGGATCAAAACATATGCGTCGCGTCCTGCCGTCCCTCACTGCCCTGCAATTTTTCGAAAGCTCCGCCCGGCATCTCAGCTTTACCCGTGCGGCAGAGGAACTGAACGTGACGCAAAGCGCGATCAGCCGCCAGATCCGCGCACTTGAGGAATATCTGGGCCGGGATCTTTTTCGTCGGGTGAAAAAACGCCTGAAACTGACGGCGGCGGGCGAAGCCTATGCCGCACAGGTGCGCGACCTTCTCGACCGGGCAGAAGCCGCAACCTTGCAGGTCATGGCCTATTCCGATGCGGGCGGGATGCTGAATGTCGGGACATTGCCGACCTTTGGCGCACGCTGGCTGGTGCCGCGACTGGGGGATTTCAAAACCACGTGGCCCGATATCCAGCTTAACCTGATCACCCAGACCCGCGAATTCAACTTCACCCGCGAAGGCATCGATATCGCCATCCATTTTGGCGAGGACAACATGCCCGGCTGCGTGTTTCACCGCCTGATGGGCGAAACCCTGATTGCGGTTTGCGCGCCCAAAATCCTTAAGGAAAATGACGATCTGCCGATTGCACGTGAACGGGTCCGCAATTGCACCCTGTTGCAACATTCCACC
The DNA here is from genome assembly GCF_000300235.2 of Thalassospira xiamenensis M-5 = DSM 17429. Lineage (NCBI taxonomy): Bacteria > Pseudomonadati > Pseudomonadota > Alphaproteobacteria > Rhodospirillales > Thalassospiraceae > Thalassospira > Thalassospira xiamenensis. The sequence goes on from NZ_CP004388.1 coordinate 4,228,291, forward strand.
CGTCCCCGCGCCTGGCAGGACTGGCTGGCGGCAACCGGCGTTGCGGTTGTGGATGAACTGGCCGGTCCCAGGTTTGAACATTTCCATATGGTCATCCAGGCCGCTGTTGCCGGATTGGGGCTGGCTCTTCTGCCGGAATTTCTGGTGCGCGAAGAACTTGATAACGGGCGGCTTGTCGCCCCGTTTGACGTATCGATCCCCAACCGGCATGCCTATTACGTTGTTTATCCCGAAGAAAAGGAAAACAACTTTGCGGTTCGCGCCTTCCGCGACTGGATCATCGCGACATGCAGGTCGGAATCAGCACAATCAAACGCCGCATGACATTCTTCAACGGATATATCCCGACAACGAATTTTATTGCCGATTGAATTCACGCCCCCTAAAGTTCCCATCCATATGTATAAGAGCCGCCATTCAGGCGGTCAGGCCGGGGCATCCGTTGCAGGATGTTCAGACAGGGGTGGCCCTTCGGGGAATGACTGGGGTATAGGGAAATGGTTGTGTCACAACTGGAAAACCGTCTGGCGATTTACAACATCCTGCCGGAAACATTTGGTGCCCTTCGCAAGGCATCAGGACTGATCCACGATAAATCGGCCCAACGCGCCGAGACATTTTACCGGACCATCAGCCAAAGCGAAGATCTGAAATCCGATCCCCTTTCAAACGCCACCATTACATCCCTGATAAAAACGCTTCAAAACCACTGGACCCAATTGTTTGATGGCAAGATCGACGAAGATTTCGTCAAGCAGGCCAACCGGATCGGCCAGACCCACGAAACCCACGGCATTACCCCAAAACTTTATATCGCGACCTACAATGCGATCACCGATGCCCTGATCGAGGCCATCATAACCCGCTTTCGCTGGAACGCCGGTCAGGCGGCAAACATCGTCACCTCGCTCACCTCGGTCATGCTGCTCGATATCGAACTGACGCTGACCGCCTATTGCGATGCCAGTGCTGTCAAACGCCACAACGCATCGGAAAATGCCTTCGCCGATCAGCAGCTTGATCGCACGATGGATTTGTCCGTCGCAATCAATCAAAGTGCCGTATCAAATGCCCGCATGATGAATGTGATCGAGGATGTCGACCGCAAGGCGCAATCGATTTCGGCCGCTATTGATCAGATGGTCTCGGGCATCAGTCACATCGCCGAAAATGGCCGCGCTGCTGCCGATAACGCGACCGATGCCATCACCGCCACCCGCAACGGCCAGCAAACCGTCAAGGAAGCTGTCGGCAGCATGGATGACATCGCACATGCGGTGTCGGACGCATCCGGCCGGGTCGATGCCCTGGCCGAGGCATCGGAAAAAATCGGCGAGATCGTCGCCTCCATCGAAGCAATTGCCGCCGAAACCAACCTTCTGGCGCTCAACGCTACAATCGAGGCCGCCCGCGCGGGCGAAGCGGGCAAGGGTTTTGCCGTCGTCGCGGGCGAGGTCAAGGCCCTTAGCCAGCAGACCGCACGCGCGACCGAGGAAATCCGCAGCCGCATCGTCAACCTGCAAGGCGAAACACAGGGCATCGTCGATGCCATGGCACGCGGCAATGATGCCGTATCACGCGGGCAGAATGTGATGAATGATGTTGCCCGCGAAATGGGGGATATCGGCAGCAAGATGGAAGACACCACACGCCGCATTGCCGATATTTCAACCATCCTTGATGAACAGAACAAGGCAACCGATGCCGTCCGCGATGGCATTACCGGTATCGCCGGGCAAACCGGCGGGCAGGTTGCGGCAATCCGCTCGGCCATTGGTGTTATCGGTCAGGTCGAAGGCCTGATCGAAACACAGGTTTCCGAACTGGTTCAGTATGAAATTCCGAACCGCACCATACGAAGTGCCCGCGCCGAACATGCCGTGTTCTTCAAATCCGTTGCCGAATTGCTCGCCGGACTGGGCAGCAGTGCCGATATCCAGATGGGCGATGCCAAAACCTGCCGGTTTGGCAAATGGTATGACAGCCCGGCATCAAAACCGTTCCGCCATCTGCCGTCTTTCGACGCGATCCGGGCACCGCATCTGGCACAACACGAAGCCGGTCATGCGGCAATCACGGCCTTCAGGAACCGCGATATTATTGCCGCGGAAACGGCCTTCGCCCGCATGGAAACTGCGACCCGTGAAGTCCTGCAGAAACTCGATCAACTGGCAAACGAAGCGCGCAATATCACACCACTCGCCGAAGCCGCCGAATAGCCGGCCACGTAAAAAGACCCGAACAGCTTGAAACCTTATCCACCGATCTTGCTGGCAGATCCCGCACGAAGGGCTGCAATCATCTGAATGCACACAATCACGAACAGGAAGGACAAGGCCGCCTCCCAGTTGCCAAGCAGGTCATGCAGGGCTCCAAACAAAACCGGACCGACCGCGGCCAGCAAATAGCCAACCGACTGACACATCCCCGACAACCGCGCCGAAGTTTGCGGGTCCGCCCCGCGGATACCCACCAGCGTCAATGCGATGCTGATCATCGCCCCCTGCCCAAGCCCCATGCAGAACGCCCAAAGATAGGGAAGCTCGGTCGTGGCAAAAACAAACCCCGGAATGCCGATCATCAACGGAACGTGCAAAATGACCATCGCCAGTTTCTTGTTGGCGATTTTCGAATAGATCAGCGGTGCGGCAAACGCGGCCGGGATACCAAACACATTAAAGATGGTTAGCAAAGTTGCGGCCTCCCCCTCGGAAATGCCGCTATCGATGAAGACCTTCGCGACCCATGCCGTGCCGGTATAAAACATCAGCGACTGGCACCCGAAAAACAGCGCAAGCCACCATGCCTCGGCATTTTTCCACAGGGAAACCTGTGTGACAGAAACGGGTGCTGGGCCCTTATGTCGATAACGCAACATTGGCAACCACAACAGGAAGGCAAGGGCGGCAAACACCGCCCAGATCCCCAATGAATAGCGCCAATCACCATCCGCCGCACTTCGTATCGGAATTGCAACGAATGCCGCAACAGTCGCACCCGTTGACATCGTAAAGGTGTAAAGCGCTGTAATCAAAGCAACACGGGTCGGGAAACTGCGCCGCACCAGCGACGGGGTCAGCACGTTTAAAACGGCAATCGCCGACCCCAGAATGATCGTGCCAACAATCATGATGCCATAACTGCCGGTCGCGCGAAGTCCCTGCCCCACCGCAATAAACAGCAACATGGTCAGAAGGGTTGCCTCCAACCCGAACCGCTGGCCAAGGCGCGGCGCAAAGATCGATAACACACCGAAACTAAGAACCGGTATGGTCGTCAACAGCCCAAGCTGCACGCCCGAAAGCTGCAGATCAAGACCGACAATCTCGGCAAGCGGCCCCATGGCAACGATACTGCCGCGCATGTTCGCTGCCAAAAGCAAAAGCGCCAGCAGAAAGCCGATATGCGGACCAAGATGGCGAAATCCGCGTGCCGCAGGATCGGCTGATCGCGTGTTTCCATCCTGCTGCGTTGGGGACACAGCGGGCGAAGCTTCAGACGGTGCAACACCGCCCTGATTTTGGGTCATCGGAATACTCCGGCGAGTGTGGTGGCGGGGAAAGCCTGAGTAACTTTGTTATTCATGCAGAAGAAAGATCGATCAAACCGGCAGAATGCCAATCAGAACACGCATCGCAATCACGACAAACAATATCGCGATGATGCGTTCGATCCACATCGAATGTGCGCGCAGCCATGGCAAAACCGCGCCATGCGACAAGCCGACAGCAACAAGGCAGTACCAGGCGGCATCAATCCCCGCCGCGGTGAAAGCCAGCAGGAATTTACCGCCCCATTCAAATTCCGGGGACACGAACTGACTGAACAGGGCCAGGAAAAACAGCGCAATCTTCGGGTTCAGAAACGCGATCATGAAACCATCGCGGGCCGCCTGCGTCATTGTATCTGCAACCTGCCCACTCTGATCAGATTCGAACCGTGCGCCTGACCCTGCCGCACGCCAGGCCTTGATCGCCAGATAGATCAGATAAAGTGCGCCAAGAACGCTGACGATATTGCGAAATGCCGGAACCGTCTGGAAAAGTATGCCAAGGCCGGTCATGGTGATGACGGCATAAAAACCGACGCCCAATCCATGGGCCACCGCACAGGCAAACCCCGCCTGACGTGATTGCCCGACGGAATATCGCAAAACAACGGCCAGACTGGGGCCGGGCGTCATCGCGCCAAGGATGCAGATTGTCGCAACGGACAACCAGGCCGCAAATGTCATGACGTTTCCCTTGGTCTTTCTGAGATTTTGTTATCGCGCCTAATGCCGCGCCATCAAGCTAGCGGGATGTCTGAACCGTTTCAACGCAAATGATGTTTCAAAATCGCATCAATCACAGGCGAAAACGCGTTCTGAATCAAGGCATTCCCCGATGCCTTTTTCTTACCTTATCTGCCGCACTCTCTCCTTAAAGCCGCCCGATGCCTTCCTTATTGCCCGATCAGACTGTCTGATCGGCGGCGTATCCATTTCCCGGAATGCCACCACGATAAAACAAAATGGGAAGGACACGAGAGATGCGAAACGTAGCTATTACATTGGCCGTTGCCAGCACACTGGGATTGTCGGCCTGCAGCGGTTTGGGTGACAGGGATCAGAAAATGCTGAGCGGTGCCGCCATTGGTGCCGGTGTTGGCGTTGTGGGTACAGCCGTCACGGGCGGATGTATTTCCTGCGGGGCTTTAATTGGCGGGGTCGTTGGCACCGGTGCCGGTTATATCCTTCATGAAAATGAGGAACGCCGGAAGTGACAGGCTTGAAATGGTCCCGACGCATTATGGCCGCTGCGGTCTCTGTTGGCATCGTCGCACCGGTTGCCATTCCGGCGACGGCCTTTGCCGACCCGCCACCCTGGGCACCGGCGCACGGTCATCGTGCAAAGCATAATGATAAACACCACCACCACAGGGATTATGACCGCGGATATCGACCCGACATGTTCGTATCAGACGGGAATTTCCTGCGATGCAACCGCGATGTGATTGGTGCACTGATCGGCGGCGGCGCAGGAACGGCTATCGGATCGACAATCGGCAAAGGCAGCGGGCGTGACGTTGCCATGATTGGCGGTGCGATCCTTGGCCTGCTGGGTGGGTACTCTGTCGGGCAAAGCCTGGATCAGGCCGATGTCGCCTGCACGGGATATGCCCTTCAACAAATTCCGGACGGACAGACCGCCCGATGGATCAACCCGGAGTCGCAACGCCAGTTTGATATGACGCCAACCCGGACATGGCAAAATACGGCGGGACGTTATTGCCGCGAATATACGGCAACAACTGTCATTGGCGGAAATCAGCAGCAAAGCTATGGCACAGCCTGCATGCAACCCGATGGAAGCTGGCAGATCGTATCCTGATATCGCCTGCCGGAAATACGACCTATACGCGTAGTTGTATATTGAAGGACCCGGAATTTCCGGGTCCTTTCTGCTGTCTGGAACCGCAATTTTGCGGTCGATTATTTATCCAGATCAGTGACTTAATAGGAGCCCAACTATCCATATCGTAATTTGTTTTACGTTAACGTCACTTTGCGTTACAGTGCTGACATAAACAGAAAAACAACATCAGCTTCACAGGGAGGCGTTCGTGGAGGATATCCTCGAATCCGTAAAACAGAAACTTCCGCAATTGCGCGGCCTTAATGCCGTGGTTGCCTTTGATTGCGGCGAAGATGGACATATTGTCATTGATGCGACCGGCCCCGAGCCAGAAATCAGCGATGACGATATGAGTGACGCGGACTGCATCCTGAAAATCAAGAAAGCCAATCTGGAAAAGCTCATTGCCGGCAAACTTGATCCCATGCTCGCCTTTACAATGGGCAAGCTCAAGATCAAGGGCTCCATGGGAGTCGCGGCAAAACTTTCATCCATGCTGGATTGATTTCTATCGTCAGGGGAACAGGGATGCGGCACAGCTTTATCAAAAGCACCGTTCTTTGCACTTTGGCCGCCGGATTGATCGGAAGCCTTGGTGCAATTTCATCGGCGCATGCCGACGAAACACTGAATTATCAGGTCTTGAAGGATGGGGAACCCATCGGCTTTGAAACGGTCGAAATCACCGATACGCCAGATGGTTATACCGCCACCATCACCACGCGTACGGATGTAAAGGTCCTTTTCCTTCAATTCCAGTATGGCCATTCACGCCTTGAAAAATGGCGGAACGATCAGCTTGTGTCGGTTGATACCGACACAAATGATGACGGCACCCCCTATGTCTACAAGGCTGAATATGACGGCGACTGCTATGAAGTCGCTGGCAAGCGGATCGCGAAACGTGATGCCTGCGACGGTGCATGGCCCCTCACGCTTTGGCGCGAGGATATCACTGCGAAAACAAGTCTTTACAGCGTCATCAATGCCGAACCTTACGCTGTGACAACCCGGAAAACCGGGACAGAAACACTTGCCATCAAGAACCGGGAAATACCGGCCACACACTATGCCATGACCGGGGATGTTCAACGCGACCTTTGGTATGGCTCCGACGGCAAGCTTCTGAAAACAAGCTTCAAAAGAAAGGGTTACGACATCGACTTTATCCGGGTCGATGCCAAAGACCTTCAAAAATAAAAGCGGGCGCAAAAAGCGCATTCTTCAAAACCGTTATGATTCAGGGAGATACCCATGACGTCCAAATTCAAGAAAGGCTGCCTGTGGGGGGCAGCTTCCGGAACGGCACTTATCTGCGCACTTGCGGCAAGCGGCAGCGCCCATGCATCAGGCTTTCAGGTCCGTGAGACCAGCGGCACATTACAGGGTTCCAGCTTTGCTGGCATGTCGACGCTCTCAACCGATGCATCAACCATGTTCTACAATCCCGGAACCGTCGGGCAATATAAGGAAACGAGCTATAGTGTTGGTGGCTCACTGATCATGCCCGTCGCGAAAGCAAAGAACATTGTGGCCTCTGGTGGAGCTGTAACGAATACTCAAACCTTCAATAACGGCAGCTATAAAGATATGGCACAGGACGCGTTTGTGCCTAACGCCCATGCCGTCTGGAAACTAAATGACCAGTTAAATATGGGTATTTCAATTACATCCCCTTGGGGACTGGTAACTGACTATGAACCTGATTTTGCGGGGCGCTTCTATGGTACAACCTCCAAAATCAAGACCATCAATATCAAGCCTGTTCTTGCCTACAGATTTGATAACGGGTTGTCGGTCGGTGCTGGACCTCAAATTCAGCAGATGGATGCGTCGCTCGCTAGGTCAGTTCCAAACCTTGCTGGTGCTGGCGAAGGAAACAGTGAAGTAAGCGGTGATTCAGTAGACGCTGGTTGGGCCGCAGGCATCAACTGGGAAGTGATTGATGGTACGAAAATCGGTCTTTCCTACAACTCTGAAATCAAGCACGAACTTGACGGTAAAATTGACTTTGATACGGCCGCCAACGCACTTGGTTATACCGACCGGAATGCGACGGCAAAGGTTGCCACGCCAGAATCAATCACCTTTGGCGTCTCCCAGGAACTGAACAGTCAGTGGACCGTTATGGCGGACGCACAGTGGACCAACTGGAACTCCATCGACACGCTCACCTTCAATTATGATGGTGACATCAGCCCGCAAGCCGGAACGCAGAGCTCAACCTCGGACGAATACAAGTGGGGCAGCGCCTGGTTTGCATCACTTGGCGCAAGGTACCAGTATGACGATAACTGGTCCTTTACGGGTGGCGTCGCCTTTGATGAATCGCCAATAAAAACCAAATATCGCAACGTTCGGCTGCCTGACTCCGACCGGTATTGGGTCTCTCTTGGTGCGGCATACAAGGTTGCAGACTGGGCGGCCGTAAGCCTTGGATATACGCATGTTTTCGCAAACTCGGCACGCGTTGACGAGACGGATACATTCCTTGGCAGCTACGCGGCGGATTACGACGCGCACGTCGACATCATCGCTCTACAGGCGAATTTCAAGTTCTGATCGGTTATACTGTTCGATGCGGGATGGTGGTGGCCATTCCGCGTCGGGCGGTTTTTTTTGCCCGCAAAGTGACGTTAACGTAATGGAGTTAACGCGTATGAACCAAATAAACGTCCAAGACGCGCCTGTCCTGCAAAACGGTGTCGATGTCAGCTCGCCGGTGCGCATGCGCCCGGTTCACGAGATTTTTGATGATGCCGCAAAACGTTTTGCCAAGCGCCCCTGTCTTGATTTTCTGGGTCGTATTTACGACTACGAAGACATTTCCAGACAAATTGATCGCGTCGCCGAAGGCTTTCATCAGCTTGGCGTGCGTAAGGGGGACAAGGTCGGGCTTTGCCTGCCCAACACGCCTTATTACGTGATCTGCTACTATGCCGTGCTGAAATGCGGCGGTGTTGTTGTCAATTTCAACCCGCTTTATGCCAAGCGCGAGATCGCTTACCAGATCGAGGATTCCGGTTGCCGCCTGATGGTAACGCTTAATCTGAAACAGATTTATTCCAAGGTGGCAGATTGCCTGGATGTAACCTGCCTGAAGCGGATCGTCATCTGCGAGATGAGCGACATCCTGCCCCCGGTCAAAAGCGTTCTTTTCAGCCTGTTCAAGCGCAGCGAACTTGCCGAAATCCCCAAAGATCTGCGTCATATCCCTTTCTCCCGGCTGATCGACTGCAAACCCATAAATTTCGTCGCAGACGTAACAAACGACGATTTGGCCGTACTGCAATATACCGGTGGCACCACCGGTCGCCCGAAAGGCGCGATGCTGACGCATGGCAATCTCAGCGCCAATGTCGATCAATTGACGCGCTGGATGCCCGATGCAAATCCGGGGCACGAAGTTACGCTTTGCGTTCTGCCGTTTTTCCACGTCTTTGCCATGACCGTGGCGCTTAACACGTCGATCAATCTTGGCGCAGAACTTGTTTTGCAGCCGCGCTTCGAACTTGATGCCTTGCTAAAGGCACTGGATAAAAAAAACGTCACGATCTTCCCGGGCGTGCCCACGATCTATACCGCGATCAACAACTCGCCCGAGACATTGAAGCATGACCTGTCAACGATCCGATGCTGCATTTCCGGCGGCGCGCCCCTGCCGGTCGAAGTCAAACACCGGTTCGAGGAAATTACGGGCGCAAAAGTGGTCGAGGGATACGGCCTGACAGAGGCAAGCCCCGTCTGCACATGCAATCCGGTAAAAGGTGTCAACAAGGAAGGATCAATCGGTATCCCGATGCCGGGTACCGAAATCCAGATCAGGTCGCTTGACCGACCGGATCAGATCATGCCGACCGGCGAGAAAGGCGAGGTTTGCGTCCGCGGCCCGCAGGTAATGCCCGGCTACTGGCAGAACGATGCCGCAACCAAAGAAACCTTTGTCGATGGCTGGCTGAAAACCGGTGATGTCGGTTATTCCGATGAGGACGGATATATCTTTCTGGTTGATCGGCTTAAAGACGTCATCCTGTGCAGCGGTTATAATGTCTATCCGCGCGCCATCGAGGAAGCGCTTTATCTGCACGAACAGATCGCCGAAGTCACCGTGATCGGCGTGCCCGATCAATATCGCGGTCAGGCACCAAAGGCCTTTGTCCGGCTGAAAGACGACGCCGCAGGCGTGACCGCCGAAGATTTACGGGCTTTCCTTGATGATAAAATCTCGAGAATCGAGATGCCGCGCGAAATCGAAATACGCGAAGAGCTTCCCAAGACCATGGTCGGCAAATTGTCGAAGAAGGAACTGGTCGAAGAAGAACGCCTGAAACGCGAGGGAAAAGCACAATAATTCAATGCGTTAACGTCATGTCACACAGAATGGAAAAAATCCAAGTGACGTTAACGTAAACTAATTGACGTAAAGATAAAAATATATACCATAAGGGCGATCAAATGACGAAAATTGACGACCGGTTTTATACCGTTCCCGAACTGGCTGAAAATCTGGGGGTCACACCACGCACCATCCGGTTTTACGAACAAAAGGGTCTCGTAGCACCACAGCGTGCTGGAACTACCCGGATTTATACCCGTCAGGACAGGGCAAGAATGCTGATCATCCTGCGGGGCAAGAGGCTGGGTTTCACGCTGAAAGAGATTGCAGATTATCTGGATCTTTATGGCGCAGACCCCACCCAGGCCGAGCAGATCAAAATGCTGCTGACCCGGGTTCGGGATCGAATAGAAGCCCTGGAGGATCAACGCCAGGCACTGGACGTCACGTTGGATGAATTGCGCGAAATCGAACAACAATCGATTGATGCGCTGAAAGAAAAAGGACTCGATCCGGCATCGTAACAATTGCTTTCCGGAATCGCTGACAGCTCAGGAAGGAATACTTCACCATGACCAATGCCGTTATTGCCGGATACGTCCGGTCGCCTTTCACCCCGGCACGCAAAGGTGCCCTTGCCAAGGTCCGTCCTGACGATCTTGCTGCACAGGTTGTCAAAGGTCTGGTGGATAAAACCGGGATTGATCCCAACACGATAGAGGATCTGGTTCTGGGTTGTGCCTTCCCCGAAGGCGAACAGGGGCTTAACGTCGCCCGACTGGTTACTTTCCTTGCCGGTCTGCCGCGTTCGGTCGGCGGTGTTACGGTCAACCGTTTCTGCGGATCATCCATGCAATCGATCCATCAGGCAGCAGGCGCCATCGCGATTGGTGCCGGTGATGCCTTCATCTGTGCCGGTATCGAAAGCATGTCGCGCGTGCCGATGATGGGCTTCAACCCGATGCCCAACCCGGCCCTGTATAAGGAAATGCCCGAGGCATATATGGGCATGGGCGACACCGCAGAAAACGTCGCAGCCAAATACAACCTGTCGCGTGCCGAACAGGAAGCCTTTGCCGTGGAAAGCCATAAAAAGGCCGCCGCCGCACAGGCCGCAGGAAAATTTGTCGATGAAATCATCCCGATTGAGGGCCCGGACGGCACAATCGCCGAAGATGGCTGCATTCGCGGCGACACCACAGCCGAAGGTCTGGCCGATCTGAAACCGGCCTTCAAGGCGGATGGCGTTGTCACCGCCGGAACATCCTCGCCGCTGACCGATGGCGCATCCGCCGTTCTGGTCTGCTCCGAAGAATATGCCAAGAAACACGGCCTGACCCCGCTGGCACGGATAAAATCCGTCGCGGTTGATGGCTGCCTGCCGGAAATCATGGGGATCGGCCCGGTTGGTGCCTCGAAAAAGGCGCTGGCACGTGCTGGTATCACGGCTTCCGACCTTAATGTCGTTGAACTGAACGAGGCCTTTTCATCGCAGGCAATCGCCAGCATTTCCGACCTTGGTCTGGATATCAAAACCGTCAATATCGACGGTGGTGCGCTGGCCATCGGGCATCCGCTGGGCGCAACGGGTGCGCGTATCGTTGGCAAGGCCGCCGCCCTTCTGAAACGTGAAGGCGGCAAATACGCACTTGCCTCGCAATGTATTGGCGGGGGTCAGGGGATCGCGACCATTCTGGAGGCGATGTAATGACCAGCATCAAACAGGTCGCCGTTATCGGCGCCGGTGTTATGGGCGCGGGGATTGCCGCCCATATCGCCAATTCGGGCACGCCCGTTCTGTTGCTTGATATCGTTCCCGAAGGATCAGAAAACCGCAACGCGGTTGCCGAAGGTGCGGTTGCCAAGATGCTGAAAACCGATCCGGCCCCGTTCATGTCCAAACGCGTGGCAAAGCTGATCACGTTCGGCAATATCGAGGACGACCTTGATAAGCTGGCAAAATGCGACTGGATCGTCGAGGCCGTCATCGAACGCCTTGATATCAAGCAGGATCTGTATCGCAAAATTGACGCCGTTCGCGCCAAGGGATCGGTTGTCTCGTCAAACACCTCGACCATTCCGCTTGCCACACTGATCGATGGCATGGGCGACGGGTTTGCGCAGGACTTCATCATCACGCATTTCTTCAACCCGCCGCGCTATATGCGTCTGCTGGAACTGGTTGGCTCGGACGTCACCCGAAACGGCGTCATCGATATGGTCGAGCAATTTGCCGATCATAAACTGGGCAAGACCTGTGTCATCTGCCATGACAAGCCGGGCTTTATCGCCAACCGCCTTGGTGTCTACTGGATTCAGGCCGCAATGGTCGAAGCCATGGATCGGGGATTGACTGTCGAAGAAGCCGACAGCGTCATTGGTCGCCCGTTCGGCATTCCCAAAACCGGTGTCTTTGGTCTGATGGATCTGGTGGGTCTGGATCTGATGCCCCATGTGCAATCAAGCATGGCAGGTGCCCTTGATAAATCCGATCCGTTCCACGCCATTTACCGCGAAAGCGATCTGGTCGGAAAACTGATCGCCGATGGCTATACCGGTCGCAAGGGCAAGGGCGGTTTTTACCGTCTGAACCGCGAAGGTGGCGAAAAGGTCAAGGAATCCGTCAATCTTCAGACCGGCAAATTCGCCAAGTCGGAAAAAGCCCGCCTTGAAAGCGTTCGTTCTGCCGGCAAAGACCCGCGCAAAATGATGGAAGCAAAGGACAAGGGGGGTCTTTATGGCCGTGCCGTGATGGCCAAAACCCTTGCCTATGCCGCCTTCATCGCCGAAGAAGCCGCCAATTCGATTGTCGATGTCGATGACGCGATGAAACTTGGCTATGCGTGGAAAACCGGCCCGTTCGAACTGATGGATGCCATCGGGGTCGATACCCTGATTGCCATGCTTGAGGCGGATGGCATTGAGGTCCCGGCATTACTCAAAAAGGCCACCGGGAAATCGTTTTACAAGGTCGAAGACGGCACGCTGTTCTTCCTTGGTTTTGATGGCAAATACGCCAAAGTCACTCGCCCGGACGGTGTTCTTCTGCTCGAAGACATCAAACGCAAAGCTGAACCGGTTGCTGGCAACCGCGCCGCATCGCTTTGGGATATCGGGGATGGCGTCGCCTGCCTTGAATTCCATACCAAAATGAATGCCCTTGATGCTGACGTTCTTGGCATGGTCAAGACATCCATCCGGACTGTCAAAAAGCAGTTCAAGGCAATGGTGATCTATAACGAAGGCAGCAATTTCTCCGCCGGGGCCAACCTTGGTCTGGCGCTGTTTGCCGCCAATATCGCCGCATGGCCGGAAATTGAAAACCTCGTTGAAACCGGTCAGGAAACCTACAAGGCCCTGAAATATTCGCCCTTCCCGGTCGTTGGCGCACCCAGCGGCATGGCACTGGGCGGGGGCTGCGAGGTCCTGCTGCATTGTGATGCCGTGCAGGCCCACGGGGAAACCTATATCGGTCTGGTCGAACCCGGTGTTGGTCTGATCCCGGCCTGGGGCGGGTGCAAGGAAATGATCCGTCGCTGGTCGGAAAACCCGAAATTCCCCAAGGGACCGATGGCCCCCAGTGCCAAGGCGTTTGAAATCATCTCGGTGGCAACCGTTGCCAAATCGGCGATGGAAGCCAAGGAAAACCTGTTCTTCCGTCCGGATGACGGCATCACCATGAACCGCAATCGCCTACTGGCCGATGCCAAGGCACGTGCGCTTTCCATGGTCGATGGTTACGAAGCCCCCGAAGAATTCACCTATCGCCTTCCGGGCGAAAGTGCCCGGGTTGCCTTCGAGATGGCGGTTGATGGTTTCTATCGCCTCGGCAAAGCCACCGATTACGACCGTGTCGTCGCAGGTGAACTTGCCAAAGTTCTCGCCGGTGGTGACACCGACGTGACCGAAGAACTTTCCGAAGATGACATTCTGGAACTGGAGCGCGAAGGCTTCATGCGTCTGGTCCGCAACGAAGGCACCATGGCCCGGGTCGAACATATGCTTCTGACCGGCAAGCCGTTGCGAAACTAGGACGAGGAGGACAGAAAAATGGCCCAATATAAAGCACCGCTGCGCGACATGCGCTTCGTCCTGACCGAACTGTTTGACTATAACGACATCAACCAGATGCCCGGATGCGAGGATTTCACCCCGGACGTCGTCGATGCCGTTCTCGAAGAAGCCGCAAAAGTCTGCGAGGAAATCCTGTTCCCGATCAACCGCACAGGTGACGAGGAAGGCTGTCATTGGGATGATGGTGTTGTCACCACGCCCAAGGGCTTCAAGGAAGCCTATCAGACCTTTGCCGAAGGCGGATGGACGGGCATTGCCTGCGATCCCGTCTATGGCGGTCAGGGTGCGCCGAAAACGATCAATGCCCTGGTCGAAGAAATGATCTGTTCGACCAACCTGTCCTTCGGGATGTATCCGGGTCTGTCTTTTGGTGCTTACGCCGCCCTTCACAGCCACGCCTCGGACGAACTGAAGGACAAATATCTGCCGAAAATGGTCGAAGGCACGTGGGCTGGCACCATGTGTCTGACCGAACCGCATTGCGGTACCGATCTTGGCATCATCAAGACCAAGGCCGAACCACTTGAAGATGGGTCTTATGCCATTTCCGGCACCAAGATATTCATTTCCGCCGGGGAACATGACCTGACGGAAAACATCATCCATCTGGTTCTGGCAAAACTGCCCGATGCGCCCAAGGGGACCAAGGGTATTTCCCTGTTCCTTGTCCCGAAATTCATGGTTGGCGACGACGGGTCCCTTGGCGATCGCAATGCGGTCAAATGCGGTTCCATCGAACACAAGATGGGCATCAAGGCATCCGCCACATGTGTCATGAACTTTGATGGCGCAATCGGCTATCTGGTCGGTGAACCCCATCAGGGCATGCCCGCCATGTTCACCATGATGAACCAGGAACGGCTTTCAGTTGGTATTCAGGGTCTTGGCCTTGGCGAAGCCGCCTATCAGGGGGCGGCGGCCTATGCCCGTGACCGCCTGCAGGGCCGGGCATTGACCGGCCCCAAAAGCCCGGACAAGCCCGCCGACTCCCTGCTGGTGCATCCCGATGTCCGCCGGATGCTTCTGACCGCACGCGCGACCAACGAAGGCTGCCGGGCGATGGGGATTTGGGTGGCGCGTGCGCTTGATACCGCCAAACACCATGCCGATCCGGTCAAACGCGAAGAAGCCGACGAATTCGTGCAACTGATGACCCCAATCGTCAAGGCCCTGTTCACCGACTGGGGCTTTGATAACGCCAATCTTGGCGTGCAGGTCTTTGGCGGCCACGGTTACATCCGTGAATGGGGGATGGAACAATATGTTCGTGATGCCCGCATCGCCCAGATTTACGAGGGCACCAACGGCATTCAGGCCCTTGATCTTGTCGGGCGTAAAATGCCGGCAAAGGCAGGACGTTACCTTCGGCGTTTCTTCCACCCGGTACAGGAATATATCGAAGCCAATGTCTCGAAGGACGGGCTTGGCGATTTTGTTCAGCCACTGGCAAAGGCCTTCATGCGCTTGCAGCAGGCCACCGGTGAACTGGCCCAACGCGGCATGAAAAACCCCAACGAAGCCGGGGCCGCCGCCACCGAATTCCTGCGCCTGTTTGGGCTGGTCGCGGTTGGCTATATGTGGGCCCGCATGGCCGAAGTCGCCCTTACGAAACAGGACGACGACCCGGACGGTTTCTACAAGGCGAAACTGATCACCGCCAAATTCTATATGGAACGCATCCTGCCGCAGTCCGGCGCACTGTTCAGCGCGATGATGGCGGGGTCCGGCACCATGATGGAACTGGACGAGGATCTGTTCTGATCATGCAAATGGGCCGCATCCCTCAACCGGCAATCATTGGTGCAAGGAGCCTGTCGTGAATCTGATTTTCCGACTGATCCGTGTGCTGGTTCTGTCCTGGTTGCGGCCCGGTCTGCATCCGCTTGATCCGTCTGTCTTGTCATTCCGTGCATGGCCACTGGATCTGGATATCAATGTCCATATGACCAATTCGCGCTACTTCGCCCTGATGGATCTGGGACGCACGGAACTGATCCTGCGTAACGGCATTGCCAGACAGATGTTCAAACGCAAATGGCAGCCGGTCGTGTCCGGCTCGACCATGCGGTTCAAGCGCGCAATCAAACCGTTTCAGCACTTCAAACTCGAAACCCAGGCCCTTTATTGGGACGACAAGGGTTTCTATCTGGAACAGCGTTTCATCGCGGAAAACAAGACACTGGCACTTGGCATCGTAAAGGCCGTGTTTGTCGGTCCCGATGGCATCGTCCCGCCCGAACAGATTTGCCGTCTGGTGGGTGCGGATGAAACATCACCAGTCATGCCCGACTGGCTTTCAGGCTGGCCGGACATGGAAACCGCCATCGAAGCACGGCTTGCCGCCTGACAAAAAGAACCGGGTGCAAACCCGCGGGAGGAATTCTTAATGACTTCAACTGATGCCGTCTTGCTGGCGATCACCGATCAGATCGCAACGATCACCCTGAACCGGCCCGACCGGATGAATGCGCTTGATCAATCCATGATCGAAGGGCTTGGTACCGCGCTTGACCGGATCGAGGCGGACATTGCCCATATCGGTGCAATCATTATCGAGGGATCAGGCGGCACTTTCATGGCCGGTGGCGATGTGAAGTTCTTTTATGAGCTATCAAAAAACCCGGCCGAAGAATCCCGCCCCCAGATCGAAACCATGATCAACCGGGTCCATGACATCATCATCCGCCTCACCGCTCTGCCCCGTCCTGTTATCGCAAAGCTTGAAGGGGCGGTTGCCGGATTTGGCATCAGCCTGATGAATGCCTGCGATCTTGCGGTTGCCGCCGAGGAAACCGTTTTCACGCTGGCCTATATCCATATCGGTACGTCGCCGGATGGCGGATCAACCCATTCGCTGCCCCGCCTTGTCGGCATGAAGAAAGCCAAGGAAATCGCCTTTCTGGGTGACCGGTTCACCGCGACCGACGCCCATGAATGCGGCCTGGTCAACAAGGTCGTCCCCGCCGATCAACTGGCATCGGCCACGGCAAAATATGCCGCCCGCCTTGCCGCCGGTCCACGCGACGCCCTTGCCCGCACCAAGGCGTTGCTCAACACCGCGCCCGAAAACGATCTGGCAAAACAATTGGCCCTCGAAGCCACCGCCTTCGCCGATTGCGCCGGAAGCCACGACTTCCGCGAAGGTGTCAGCGCCTTTGTCGAAAAACGCAGCCCGCAATTTGGCAAATCATAAGAAAATTCAGGGAAGAAAATCATGGCAAGTTTAGCAGGCAAAACACTGTTCATCACCGGCGCATCGCGCGGGATCGGCAAGGCAATCGCGCTGCGTGCGGCACGCGACGGAGCAAATGTCGCGATTATCGCCAAAACCGATGAACCCCATCCCAAACTGCCCGGCACCATTCACAGTGCTGCCGCCGAGATCGAGGAAGCCGGTGGCAGGGCACTTGCCCTTAAAACCGACATTCGCGAAGAAGACCAGATCGCGGACGCTGTTGCCCGAACCGTTGAAACTTTTGGCGGGATCGACATCCTGATCAACAATGCCAGCGCGATCAACCTGACCCCGACCCTGCAAACACCGATGAAACGGTTTGACCTGATGTATCAGGTCAACACCCGGGCCAGTTTCGCCTGTGCGCAGGCCTGCCTGCCGCATCTGATGAAATCGGACAACCCGCATATCCTGACCATGTCACCCCCGCCCAACCTGTCGGCACAATGGTTTGCCAATCACACCGCCTATACGATTTCAAAATACGGTATGAGCCTCGTGACGCTGGGCCTTGCTGCGGAATTCGAAGACGAAGGTGTTGCTGTCAACTCACTTTGGCCCGTTACCGTCATCGAAACCGCCGCCCTTAACATGATCCCCGGCCTTGAACAGGGTCGTGCGCGTAGCCCCGAAATCCTTGCCGATGCCGCACACGCCATCCTGACATCGCCTGCACGCGACGTTACAGGGGGATTCTTCACCGATGAAAGCGTGCTGGAAGCCATCGGGATCACGGATTTCGAACCCTACAACCTGACACCGGGCAAGGCCCCCTATCCGGACTTCTTCCTTGAACTGGACCGGAACGGCAAAAACGATCCGGCCGTCGCCCGGCTTCTTGAAAAACTGTCCGCCGCGCGCAAAGCCGCCTGAACCTTTTTTCGTCGGCGTTGGGGAGTGTGTGCCCTGACGTCATCGGGATCTGATTTCAATCGGGATCAGGTCCCACTCGCCCGCTGAACTCAACCCGCCCTTTGGGCGGGTTCTTTTTTGGCCATATGCACAAACAACAAAGCACCGCCTTTATGGCAGTGCTTCGTTGGTAATGCGCAAATGACGTTGAGGGTAAAACAAGTCAGCGCAAATCTTTAAATTATTCAGGATGCGGCGCGACGATCCAGCGACTGGCGCGGCATCACACAGCTTTTCACCGCCGGGGTCGGGCACATCATCTGTACCGACAGGGCAAGGGCAAGGTCGTTGTTGCTGTGTTCACGATCCAGAAAACGCTCGGACCAGGCGTTGTCGCAGTTGGCCGACAGAAACGCACAACGCATCATGGCAAAACCGGAAGAACCAAAACAGTTGTTCTGGCCGCTCAGATCAGCAAACCAGCTTGCGATGGCATCATGGGCCGCCTGATCAAGAATGTCCTGCATGCTTTCTTTTTCCGTTGTCGCAACGGAGTCCTGCTGCAACGCAGTACGCAGCTCGTTCACCAGACGCTGATGAGCCTGCGGATTATCAACACTGAACGAACGCAACCACGCACGCGCGGTTTCATCGATCAAACGCGTCACGGCAGCAGATTCAAAAGCAGCGTAGGAAAAGCCTTTTGATGCGATGGTCAGATCAGTCATGTTTGCGGCCCCTTCGGGCTAAATGGCGACAATCGGTGATTAACTCTTTGGTAAGGATTATGATCACCTAAAAACCGCGGCATATTTTGATTAAATCAGGGCGTTTTTGTGGCGCGACCTATGCAAGAAAATCAATGCACTATGACGAATTAGCGGGCATTTTTGCGTTTTCGTCCTTTTTGCCAGCCATAATCTGATCAAGCGGTTTGACCGGCCACGATAGAATCTTGAGTTTCTCGTCTTTTGTCAGGCTTTCGACCCCCAACCGGGACAGCTTTTCATAGATGATCCCGATCTCGATCTGGGTACGACGATCGGGTTTACGCGCGGGCAAAAGGGCCGAATGCAACGCGTTGGCAAACGGGTCCTCGATCAGGCGCAGCAACCCGTCTTTGACATCTTCATCGGGCGCTTCCGCTGTCAGGCGCGCCAATGTCGCAAGTTCTTCGGGGGATTCGGTTTCTTCGGGTGTCACAAAAAGCTTCATCCGGCGCGCCGCACGCCCGATGGCAAGGCTGCTTGACCAATGCGTCAGCCACGGTGCCAGAACAAGCCCCGCCAGAATCGGCGACAGCCACCAGAAGAACGCCGTATCCACAAACAGCGCCACCGCCCCCCAGATAAGGCCGATCACGATGATCGTCCGATGGGTTTTCAATGCCGCCTTAAACGGTACCCCCGTATCGTCACGTTCCTGTGCATCCCAACCCACCTGATTGCCGGTCAGAACCGAAAACACGAACTGCGCATGCAACATCATCATGATCGGTGCCTGCAAGGCGGAATACAGCGTTTCAAGAACACCACTCGCCAGCACCATGACCCCACCGTATTTCTTGCGATCACGGCCGAAACAAACCATCAGGATCGAGATGATTTTGGGCACCACCAGCATACCGATGGTAAAGACCAGCAACACCAGCATCTCGAACGACCGGTCAACCGGCCATTGCGGGAACATCGTGAACTGGCTGGGGAAGAAGCTATAGGTCAGTTGGGTGTTTTGCAGCGTCGCAATCGTCGAAGACAGCAACAGCAGAAGCCACAGCGGCGATGAGCCAAAGCTCATGACCCCCATGAAGAAATGCAAACGGCTAAGCGGCCTGAATCCCGGCGCAAACAGAAGCCGCAAATGCTGCATATTGCCCTGGCACCAGCGGCGATCACGGATTGCATAATCAATCAGGTTCGGCGGCAATTCTTCCCAGCTACCTTCAAGCTGCGGGATCAGCCAGCAACGCCAGCCCGCCTTGCGCATAAAGGCGGCCTCGACAAAATCGTGGCTCAGGATATGCCCGCCCATCGGCGGCTTGCCCGACAGAACAGGCAACCCGCAGCAATCAATGAACGCCTGCACGCGAATGATCGCGTTATGCCCCCAATAGTTCGAACTGCCCATGCACCAGAACGAAAGACCGGCCGACATGGTCGGACCATGCACACGCGAAATGAATTGCAGGATACGGGCAAACAGGGTCTGGCGGCCGGTCGGCTGCGGCGGACTCTGGATGATCCCGGCATCGGGATTGTTTTCCATCAGATAGGCCATATTCACCATGGCCTCGCCCGACATCACACTATCGGCATCAAAAACGATCATGTGATCGTAATGCGTCGCATAGGTTTCGCAGAATTCCTTAAGGTTCCCCGATTTGCGTTCGGTATTTTCCGCCCGACGGCGGAAAAAGATCTTGCCGCGCGCTTTCAAATCCGCGCAGGCCTTGGCCCATGCGACTTCCTCGGCGATCCAGATATCGGGATCACGGGTATCGGACAGAACAAAGAAATCAAACGCATCGATTTCACCCGTCGCGACAAGGCTTTCATAACTTGCGCGAAGCCCGGCAAAAACCCGGTCCGGGTCTTCGTTATAAACCGGGATCACCACCACATTCCTGGATCTGAGCGACCCTTTGCGCGCAATCGGCTTCAACCGTTTCAGCGTAATCGCATCCAGTCCGAACCCACGCAGGAATATCCCGACAATCCCGGTAAAGAAGGACACTGAAATCCAGGCAAAGTTGATCGTAAAGAACGCAATAACCACCATTTCCATGACGGTCAGCTGGTCGGCCCCCAATACATCCGCCATCAACCACGCGGCATAGGCGGTCGCAAAAATCGATGCGCCAAACAGGAAAATGCGCCGTGATCCAACACCCGGCCCACGCAGTTTGACTGTCGGGTCAAGGTCATCCTCGTTGACACCATGATTGGCTGCGCTATCAGGCATAGGATCGGAAATCCGGCTCATAAGGTTTTACTTTTCCCTGAATTCAACTTGCGACTGTCGGGCAAAACGCACCACACAGGCAATTGTGCCCGCGGGATTGGGGCCAAAGGCGTTAAAACACCCACGGCATTGTCCAGGTTTCACTCAGCACCCTGTCGTCATATTGCAGGAAGGCCCGTAAATTTGAACTTTGGGCATCACCTGTCCCAATCAGATCAAAGATCACGCGAACCCCACCGTTTTCCGAATCCTTCATGATACGGACATTACGTATTTCGGCATTGGACGCGCTGATATTGGCTTTAAGATTGTCGAGGTCAGCCAGATAATATTCAAGCTCTTCACCGGCAAAATTCAGGATGAAACGGGTTGCCGCCTGCGCGTCATCACCCTCAGACTGGATACGCATGATGCGCGTATCTGTCGCCTGTGACAGCTTGTGCAGGTCGCTTCCATCCTGTGTTGCCGCAATCTTATATTCGAATGTCAGCTCGGTTCCCGCCTCGGGCTTGTTCTGCGGGACCCAGAAGGCGACAATATTGTCGTTACCTTCGCTCGGGCTTGGTATCTCGACCAGTTCGACATGCCCTTTGCCCCAATCGCCTTTTGGCGTCACCCAATATCCCGGCTGCTGATCGAAACGGGTATCGAGATCCTGATAATGGTCAAAGTTCCGGTCACGCTGCAAAAGCCCGAAGCCGCGCGGATTTTCATCCAGGAACGAACTGATTTGCAGATTTGCCGGATTATCAAGCGGCCGCCAAAGCCATTCATTTTTACCGTTATTGATCAAAAGACCATCACTTGAATGAACTTCACCACGATAATCATCAAGGCGGCGGCGCTTCTGTTCGCCATAAAGGAACATGCTGTTCAATGGCGCAAGGCCGATCTTTTCGACACGATCGCGGAAAAACAGGGTGCTGCTGACATCGACTTTGCTGTTGTTACCCGGGCGAATATCAAACCGATAGGCACCGGTTACGCGCACGCTATCAAGAAGCGCAAATACCGTGATCGTGCGCTCGCCTTGTTTGGGCGCCACGATCCAGAATTCACGAAACACCGGAATTTCTTCGCCGGACGGACCGGCAAGATCAATGGTCAGGCCGCGTGCCATCTGCCCGGCAACCTGATCACGCCCCAGAATGCGGAAATAGGAAGCGCCAAGGAAGGTCGCCAGTTCGTCACTGCCTGCAACATTCCCCAACGGATACCGCAGACGGAAACCGGCATATCCCTGTGTGGAGAAATCATTACCCGAAAGGCCGGTCTCGCCAAAATCGAACAATCCGGCAGAATAGGGAACAGCCTGCACCTGACCTTCACGAATAAGGTTTATGGCAACCGGCACGTCATACATGTTGCCCGGATGATAAAGGTCCAGTGCGAAACCCGAATTCGCCTGACTGAAAAATGCCTTCTCGGATTTAAATCGGATCTTCGCATAATTATCGGAGCTAAGATTTGCCAGTGCTTCGGGCAGCTCACGATGCGGATTCTCGAACGGTTGCTTTGCAAGATTGCGCGCCCGCTCGATCACCTGTGCGGGATCAAAGGCCACTGGCACGGAAACCGCCGGTTTTTCAACCGTCTCTGGCGCCGCCGCACCCTCAGCAGGTTGCACAGGATTTTCAGCAGAATTATCAGCAGGGGTTTGGGCACTATCCGCCGCCGGCTCTGTGCTTTCTGCTGCCGGGCTGGCCGTCTCGGCCTGTACGGGTACAGCAGGCTGCTCGCCTGACGAAGTTTCGGTCGTGGTGCTGCTATCCTGCGCGTGTACCGGGCCACTCGCCCCAAACGTTAAAAACCCCGCCAGCGCAACCGCAAGCAGAGCATGAACCGAGACACTGGTGACACGCTTTTGAAATCTGTACATATTTCCCGTCTGAGTTTTCCAACTGATCGGCGAATTTCCCGCCAAAGATGTTTTGCTTAAAGAACGGGGCAGCAATGTGACAGCATATTGATAAGAATCCGGTGCTGCCAGCATTTCAAATTCCGTATCGCGCGTCTTTACGCCTGTCCTGACCAGTCTCAAAGCGGCATTTTTGCATGGGCTATCATGCTGGAAAGCAGTGATTTCCAGCTTGACTAGAAAGAAAAAATTTTATGCGGTGCAATGATTAACGGATCGCCACAGACGCGGTCTTTAAATCACCCTGCAACATTCTGGGTGATACGCCGTATTTCTGCAAAATAGCCCGCGCAAGTGCTGTCGAACTGCGATACCCGACCTCGCCCGCGACGAATTGCAAACGCTGCCCCGCCTGCAAAAGCGCATGGGCGCGCTCAAGGCGGATGGTTTGCAAAAATTCCCCGGGAGATATTCCAAGCAAATCTCTGAATAACTGCGCAAAAGCCGCACGCGACATGCCTGCCAGCTCCGCCTGACTTTCAACCGACCAACCGTGCCCCGGACGATTGTAAAGTGCCCCAACGACACGCGAAATTCTTGGATCACGCAAAGCAGATAGGATACCCGCGCGCATCAATCCATGCTTTTGGCAATGTCGCATCACCATCAGGAATAACAGATCAATCAGGAGATTGACGGCTGTTCGCGTCCCCGGCTGAATCTCAAAAGCTTCGTTAAAAAGCTGCCCGGTGATCATTTCCAGCCCCGGCATCTCATCAAATGTCAGGACAAGGCAATCAGGAATCCCAAGCAGGGCCGGACCGGGTCCAGCATCATGAAAAAGCAAATTCGCGCATACGATGCCCGATCCCGTTTTCGGGGTTTCAATCTCATGGCGGGTAGCTTTTCCAAAAAGGATCAATCCCGGACGATCCAGAAAATGTGTCTGACGACCATCTATGAACACACGAACCGAGCCGCTACGCAAAACATGCAATATGCCCTGTTGAATAAGCGGCTTGTCATCTCGCCCCTGATGATCGCTGCGACCACACAAAGTTCCGGTGAAAAACGCATTTCCACGCGGATGGTTCACACCAAAAACGTCGGACAGAATATCTCGTTCAGACAAATTGCGCGTTTGTTCAGACAACAAGTCACTCCCCCGCTGCTAGCTTGTCTCAGGATTTCAAGGCCATTTCTTGATGCCTCACATTATCGATAACCGGCCAGTCACAAGCCGGTGATCGACCGGGAAGGAGAACCTCAATGACGAACCGTAAATTCAATCTTCGGACTGCCGCACTTACGCTTGCAATTGGCGTCACCGCAATCGCTGGCATCGCCTCATTCGCAAGCCCCGCCATCGCCGCACAGGAAGTCAATATTGTCGAAGGCTATGCCTTGCATGGCTATGACCCCGTGGCTTATTTCACGGTTGGCAGTCCAACCTTGGGAAATTCTGATTTTGTCGCTGAACATGACGGCGCGAAATATCGTTTTGCCAGCGCGGAAAATCGTGATCAATTTAATGCTGATCCGGAAAAATATGCACCGCAATATGGCGGTTTCTGTGCATTCGGTACCGCGATGGGCCGCAAATTTGATGGTGATCCGACCGCATGGCGGATTGTGGATAACAAGCTTTATCTCAACCTGAACAAAGAAATTCAGGCACGCTGGCTGGCAGATATTCCGGGCTTCGTCCGGGGTGCTGATCACAACTGGGATATCATCCGTTCTATCGAAGACGCAAAACTTGCCGACGAAGCAATGGCACCCAAAAACCTGACGATTGGCGCCCAGTAATACCGAAATACGGTTCCTGATCTTTTTTGGCCATGAACGGAAACGGGCCGGTTCACGTCATGAACCGGCCCGTTTAATTTCAGATGACTGCGAATGCCGACCTGAAAACAAATCCCGTACTAGTAACCGACGGCACAACCGTCTTTTCGCGGATCAGAACCGGCAACATATCCGGCATCGGTTTTCGCAATAAGCTGCGCTCCGCCAAAACCGAAATTGGTGCTGTCGGGGGCCTCAACCTTGATCGCATGCCCCTTGGCTTTCAGGGAATCAATCACATCAGCCCCGACCGAGGACTCAACGGCAACCTCAAGCCCGGAAAGCGCCTGCCAGCGCGGCGCATCTGCCGCCGTTTGCGGGTCCTGCCCCCAAAGCTGGGTGCGAAGCGTCATCTGCAAATGGCCCTGTGACTGCATCGGGCCGCCCATCACGCCAAAGCTCATGACCGGGTTGCCGTCGTCCCCCATCAGGAAACCCGGAATAATCGTCTGGAACGGGCGTTTTCCGCCTGCCACCTGATTGGGATGACCATCTTTCAGGGTGAAACCGAAACCACGGTTTTGCAGGCTGATCGATGTGCCCGGCACGACAACACCGGACCCGAAACCCATATAGTTCGACTGGATGAACGACACCATCATGCCGCTTTCATCCGCCGCCGTGACATAGACCGTGCCACCATGCTTGGGCGCACCGGCCTTGAAATCCTGCGCCTTGTTGGCATCAATCAATGCCGCACGCGATTTCAGATAATCATCGGACAGCAGATGTTCGACCGTCACGTCACGCATGTGATCCAGATCGGCGACATATTCATGCATATCCGCAAAGGCGAGCTTCATCGCCTCGATCTCAAGATGCAGGGCCTCGACCGAGTCCGGTGCATGATCGGCAATGTTGGTATGACGCAAAATACCAAGCGCAATCAGGGCTGAAATGCCCTGTCCGTTTGGCGGGATTTCATGCAGCTTGACCTTGCCAAAGCTTTGCGAAATCGTTCCAACCCAGTCGGTTTTATGATTGCCAAGATCATCCTCGGTAAGCACCGCACCATTTTCCTTGGCAAAAGCCGCAATTTTGGCCGCCAGCCGCCCGCGATAGAAACTCTCGCCACCGGTTTCGGCAATATCTGTCAGGCTTTCCGCAATCGCACGGTTGATGAACAATTCACCCGCCTTCGGTGCCTTGCCACCGGGCAGAAACGCCTCGGCAAAGCCCGGTTGCTTGCCCAAAAGATTGCCGCCCTTTTCCCAAAGGGTTGCAATGATCGGCGATACGGCAAAACCACGGCTGGCATATTCGATGGCTGGCTCGAACAGTTTTTCAAACGGCAATTTGCCGAACTTGTCGGAAATTTCGCGCCAGGCCGAAACCGCCCCCGGTACGGTCACAGATTCCCAGCCGCGCTGCGGCATGGCATCCGCCCCGGCAAAGCGTTCCGGCGACCATGCCGCAGGCGCACGACCCGATGCATTAAGGCCATGCAGCTCCTTGCCATCCCAGATGATCGCATAGGCATCCGAACCAAGCCCGTTGCCGGTCGGCTCAAGCACCGTCAATGCGATGGCAGAAGCCAATGCAGCATCGGCGGCATTTCCGCCCGCCAGCAACATGCGCAAACCGGCCTGTGCGGCCAATGGCTGGGATGTCGATACAACATTGCGCGCAAGCACCGGCGAGCGGCGTGAGGCATAAAGCGCGTCATGACGAAGTTTCATTGGAGTCTCCTGATCGGCTTAATCGCCGTCCTGTTCATCGGTGGCGGGACGGTTCTTTTTGCGCATTTTAAGGATGGAACGGACACTGAAGATAACCGACAGCAACGCTGCCGCCAGAAGGACGGCTGAAATCGGTCGGGTAAAGAAAGTCATCCAGTCGGGATCACTCATCAATGCGCGGCGTAAATTGGTTTCGGCAATCGGCCCCAGGATCACACCCAGCACCAGCGGTGCCAGCGGATAATCAAGGCATTTAAGGCCATAGCCAACCAACCCGATAATCCCCAGAAGATACAGGTCCGTCACACGGTTATTAAGCGCAAACGCCCCAATAACGCAGCAAATGATGACGGTCGGCACGATGAACTGTTTGGGAATGTCGGTCACCCGCAGGAACAGGCGCATGGAAGCAACACACACCACCAGCATCATCAGGCTTGAAACGATCATGGCAATGAACATGCCATAGGCCAGATCGGCATGATCCATGATCAGGCGCGGGCCGACTGAAATGCCGTGCACCATAAGCGACGCCATCAGAATAGCATCAACCGCAGACCCCGGAATGCCAAGCGCAATCATCGGGATCAGACCACCACCCGCCGTGGCAGAATTCCCTGCCTCGGACGCAACCACACCATCGGCACAGCCTTCACCGAATTTTTCCGGATTTTTGGAACTGCGTTTGGCCTGATCATAGGCCAGCAGGTTGGCGATGGATCCACCCGCACCGGGCAGGGCCCCAATCAGCACCCCGATCATCGATGACCGGAACAGATTGACCGGCGCCATCAGGACTTCGCGCATGACTTTCCATGTCTTGAAGTCGATGACATCGGGGATCAGTGCCTGATTGGCCTTCTTGCCATGAATTTCGACTTCGCTCAGAAGCTGGCTGATCGCGAAAATACCAATCAGCACCACAAGGAACGGCAAGCCCGGCATCAGAAGATCGGTGTCAAAGGTCAGGCGCGATTTGCCCATCATCGGGTCCGGGCCGATGGTCGCAATGCCAAGGCCAATGACGCCCGCGATCAAACCACGGATTAACGAGTTTCCGACAAGGCTTGCGACAATCGTCAGTGCAAAGACGATCAGCGCGAAATATTCCCACGGGCCAAGCTTGACCGCAATCAGTGCCAGCGGCGGGGCGGCCACGATCAGAACGATGGTCGAAATCACCGTCCCGAAGAACGATGCCCATACACCCAGTGAAAGGGCCCGGCCCGGTTCCCCCTTGCGCGCCATCGGAAAGGCATCAAAGGTCGTGGCAACCGAACTTGGTGTTCCGGGAATGCCCAGAAGGGCGGCACTGATCAGGCCACCGGTATACCCACCGACATAAACCGACAGCATCACCGAAACACCCTGCAATGGTTCCATCGCAAAGGTCAGCGGCAGGGTCAGAATGATTGCCATTGTCACGGTAAAACCGGGGATGGCCGCGGCAACAATCCCGGCAACCGACCCGATCAGCATGTATGTCAGGGTATCAAAGGCAAATACCTGATGGGCCCCGGCAAGAAACGCATCCAGCATAATTTAAACTTTCCCGCCTAACCCGCGAACAGAACGCCGCGCGGTAAGAACACATTGAAAACTTCTGCAAACAGCAGGTTCAACCCGACCGAAAAAATCAGGGCGGCGATGATGGACTGAATGACGGTTCGTCGCGAAACACCCGCGATCATCAACTGCGCAATCAGCAAAAAGACAAAACTCGCAAGCGAGAACCCGGTCCACGGCAGAACGCCAAGATAAACCGCAAACAGCGCAAACAGGCCGATGGATACCCGACGCACATAAAGCCACTGGGTAAAGGCAGCCCCCACACCCGCAAGGCCCCCAGCCCGCACGATTTCAATGATCGAGCGAATAGCAGCAATCAGGCAAAGCACCGCCAGCAGCGCAAAGACAAGTTTCGGGAAGGTGCCCGCCCCCAGCGGTTCCCAGCGTGACGTCGGCAAACCGGCCGCCATCGAGGACAGAACAACAGAAACGCCACCAAAAACGATATAGGAGATCAGCCGCGCCAATTCGGTGCGGGCGCGCGAAGCAGCGGATACACCTGTATCCGCTGCTGCTGCCTCCGTCACCTTGACGGTCATCCTTCGAGCTTGCCTACAAGCTTCGCGATGGTCGCGTTAAGCTTTTCAAGATAGGCGCTGTATTTTTCCTGACCATAGAACACCGGATCGGCACCAGCATTTTTCATCAGCTTGATCACGTCTTCGCGCTGCATGACCTTTTCGATATGGGCTTCAAGCGCATCAACGGTTTCCTGCGGCGTCCCTTTCGGCAGAACCACACCACGCGTGATCACCAGCTCGGCATCCATGCCAAGTTCCTTAAGCGTCGGAACGTCCGGTGCATCATCGGTACGTTCCTCGGTACCAACGGCTGCATAAATCAGATCACCATTGTCGACGAACTGCTTGGCCGACGAAATATCGCCAATCGCAATATCGATGTTGCCACCCATCAGCGCGCGGATACGCTCACCCGTATCGGTGTAACCGACATAGGAAAACTGAAGCCCCATGGCTTCTTCGATCATCGCGATATGAACATGCGGAATCCCGCCCAGCGTCACACCGGCGCGAACGGCACCCGGATGCGCCTTGGCATAGGCAACCAGTTCTTCAAAGTTCGAGAAATTGTCGTTCTTCGACAGCGTCAGATATTGCGGCGAGGACGCCACCAGCGCGACCGGAATGAAGCTGTCCCAGTTAAGCTCGGTAATCCCGGTCTGGTTCGATACCAGAAGACCTTCGTGAATCTGCGAAATGGTATAACCATCTGCCGGGCGTTTGGCGAATTCGGCAAGGCCGACATTGCCACCCACGCCGGGCATGTTGATAACCGGTACGGCCTGACCGGTTTCTTCGGTAAGGCCCTGGGCAACGATACGCATCAGCGTGTCACTGCCACCACCCGGGCCCCACGGCACGATAAATTCAATCGGTTTTTCGGGATAGCTCTGCGCCTGCGCGGGTGCGGCAAAGGCAGCGGCCATCAAACCGGCGGCTACGGCAATCTTGCGGAACATATGTTCTGCCTCCTGATGAGATTTGATACCTGAGTCTGAACCAATTTATATTTGGTTTGTTCATTTTGTCGCCATATTGTTGGCATTCTTGCATTTGGTTCGCAACTATTAAATCTGGTTAATGCTGATTAATTGCCAGATTAAGCTGATTAACAGCGCAAAACATTTGCCAACTACGACCAATCAGAGTTAGTACCAATACACCTAGATAGTCATTATTGGTTTGGATTGGTTCATCATGATTGAAATCGAAGGCACCATGAGCCTGTATCTGCTGTGGGGTGCAGCAATGCTGTTTGCCGGCATCGTTGGCGGCATCATGGCCGGGCTTCTGGGCGTCGGCGGCGGCATCGTCATTGTGCCGGTGCTGTATCATTTCCTGACCACCATGGGTGTGGATGAAAGCCTGCGCATGCAGGTTGCGGTTGCCACCTCGTTAACGACGATTATCGCCACCGCGATTTCATCCACCCGAAGCCATTACAAAAAGGGATCGGTCGATATCGCCCTGCTCAAACACTGGGGCCCGGCAATTGTCGTCGGTGTCCTGATTGGCACCGCGATTGGCGGTTTTGCCGATGGCCGGGTTCTGACCATTGTCTTTGCCGTCGTGGCCCTGCTGGTCGCGGCCAACATGATGCTGGTCCGCGATCGCGAAACCGATACCCAGAAAAATCCGCCCAAATCCGTCTGGGCCGTTCTTGGCGTCATCGCAGGCAGCCTGTCGGCCATGATGGGGATCGGCGGCGGCACGATCTGCGTGCCGGTGCTCAGCTTCCTTGGATATGACATCCGCCGTGCGGTGGGCACATCGGCCGCAATCGGCCTGATCATCGCCCTGCCCGGCACCATCGGTTATGCGATGTCCGGCATCGGCGTTGACGGACGTCCGCCCTTCTCGCTGGGCTATGTGAACGTTCTGGCCGCGGCCCTGCTGATCCCGATGACGGTTCTTTTCGCACCGGTTGGCGCACGCATCGCACATTCCATCCCGAGACGGGCGCTGCGCATCTGTTTTGGCCTGTTTCTGGCCATCACATCATTGCGCATGTTCTATGATCTGATTTCCTGATATCTGATTGGGATTGATGCTGTTCCGAACCGATGAAACCGCAAGGGTGCAAAACGCGGGCGACGGTTTGGAACAGATAAGATTTAAACGTCCAGATAACGATAAAAAAAGCCATGAATGACATAGCAACCCAGGACTTGGCAGAAAAGCTGAGAACAAGCTTTGCCGCGGGAGAATTCGTCAAGGACGGGCGCGTCATCGCCGAACGCGAACTGGCCGAACAGCTTGATGTCGGGCGTCGGGCGCTGCGCAAGGCACTCGATCAGCTTGAATCTGATGGCCTGATCTGGCGTCGTCAGGGTCAGGGCACCTTTGTCGGCACCCCACCCACACCACGCCTGCGCAAGCTTGAAGGACTGGCCACCCGAACAAGCCCGTTTGAAATCATGGAAGTCAGGCAGGAGATCGAGCCATCCATGGCCCGGTTTGCCGCCCTTCGCGCCTCTCAGGCCGATATCGACACCATGCGCACCATGGTCGAAAACGCCGCCAAGGCCCAAAATCAGGGCGAATATGAAAAATGGGACGCGGCATTCCATCAGAAACTGGCCGAAAGTGTCCGCAACACGCTGTTTCTGGCAGTGTTCGAAGCCGTCAGTGCCGTCCGGCGCGAAGCCGCATGGGCCCGCATGCGCGAAAGCAGCCATTCGGATCGCCTGATCAATGACCTAAGCACCCAGCATCGCGAAATCGTCGATGCCATCGAACAGCGCGACCCCAAACGCGCAGAAGACGCCATGCGCCGTCATCTGGTTCAGGTCGAACAGGCGTTAAAGCAAATCTGACCGGAAATTTGATCGTCGATCACTCCACCGGCGCAAATGCGGCAAATATCCCGTCGTAGGTTTTCACCGGCGGGCTGGCATACGCCCCCGCCTTGCTGGTCTGAAGCCCAAGCATCCCCATCGCCTCGATCAGCTTGACCGCCGCACTGACCCCGTCAATCACCGGCACGCCAAGCTCGGCCTGCAGACGCTCAGCAATATCCGTCATCCCGGCACAACCCAGAACAATCGCCTCGGCACCATCTTCGGCAAGGCAGTTTTCCGCCGACATTTTCAGTGCCAGATACGCCATATCCGCATTTTCGCCATCGAAATCGAGTGTGCGAACACCCGCCGCCCGCACCACACATTGCGATGATGCCCCGTATTTCGACACCAGATGTTCAAGCGGCCGCACCGATACCGCCATCGGGGTGACAATGGCAAAGCGCGATGCAACAATCGCCGCAAACCGAAGGGCCGCCTCACATAGCCCCATCACCGGTGCCTTGGTCAAACAGCGCGCGGCATCAACACCGGTATCGTCAAAACACGCCACGACATATCCGCTGATCTTCCCGCCCGATGCCCCGTCTGCCTCAAGCCCGCGCATCGCGGCAAGCAATCCGACACTTGCAAATGCCTCGTCATAGTAACCCTCAATACTGGCCGGGCCGAATTGCGGATTAAGCGCCATAACCTCGGTCCCCGCTGCAACAATACGGCGTGCTTGGGCACCAACCTTTTCGGTAAACCCGACCGACATATTGGGATTGATAACCGCGATCCGGGTCATGCCTTTTGCCCCTTGCGATGACGCAGGATCAGGACCGAACCGAGCGCAATGGCAATCACCACAAACGAAAAGCCCGTCGTCACCGTGCCCAGCGCATAAAGCACCGGTGTCGTCACATTTGTCGTCATCCCGTAAATCTCAAGCGGCAGGGTATTAAGCGCGCCCGCCGTCATCAGGGTCCGGGCAAACTCGTCATAGGACAGGGTAAAGGAAAACATCGCGACCCCGATCAGGCTGGGGGCCACCATCGGCAAAACGATATGCCAGATGGTTTGCCAACTGCTCGCCCCCAGATCGCGCGCCGCTTCCTCATAGGACGGATCAAACCGGTTAAACACGGCAAACATGATCAGAAGCCCGAACGGGAAGGTCCATGTCAGATGCGCGCCAAGGGCCGATGTAAACCATTGCGGTTGCCAGCTCACGATATTGAACAGCAATCCGATGCCAAGCGAAATCAGGATCGAGGGCACGATCAGGCTGGCAATCGCCAGATAGAAAATCACGCTGTCCCCCTTGAACCGCTTGCGAAACGCCAACCCCGCCATGAAGGACACCAGAACCGTCACCAACATGACAATCAGGCCAAGCTTGAGAGATCGCAGGAACGATCCGCCAAAATCCCCGACCGCCTGCTGTTCAAACAGGTTGCCGAACCAATGGGCCGAAAACCCATTCATCGGGAAGGTCAGACCACCATTTTCACCCTGAAATGACAGGATAAAGATCGTCAGCATCGGCCCATACAGAAACAGCACAAACAGCGCAAAGAAAGCCGCCAGAAAATAGAAACTTGTCGGACGCTTTTCACGGGTCTTCGCCATCTCAAAGCTCCTTCCTGATATCGACCATGCGCAGCAACGCCGTCACGATCAAAAGCACGGTCACCAGAAGCACCACCGCACTGGCCGCCGCCGCCGGATATTGCAGCAACCCGATTTCATTGGAAATCTGAAGCCCGACCGACGCACTCTGCCCGCCACTCATCAAACGCACCGTGATGAAATCCCCCATCACGACCGTGATGACAAAGATCGAACCGATTGCAATACCGGGCTTTGATAGCGGCACAATCACGTGGCGCAGGGTTTCAAACCCCGATGCCCCGGCATCACGCGCCGCCTCGATCAGGGAACGGTCAATGCGCATCATCGAATTGAAAATCGGCACCACCATAAACAGGGTGTAAAGATGCACATCCGCCAGAACGACCGCAAAATCCGAAAACAGCAGGAATTCAAGCGGTTCATCCACAATCCCCAGCCCCATCAGGGCCGAATTCAAAAGCCCGTTGCGCCCCAGAAACGGAATCCACGAAATCATGCGAATGATGTTCGATGTCCAGAACGGGATCGTGCACAACATGAACAGGACAATCTGCCATGTCAGGCTGCGCACATGAAACGCCAGGAAATAGGCAACCGTGAACCCGATCAGAAGCGTGAAGCCCCAGGTCAGGGCAGCATATTTGAAGGTATTAAGGTAAATCTGCCAGGTCACCGATGACCCCAGCAGATATTTGTAATTTTCAAAAATGAAGTCGGGCAGAATGCGGTATTCGTCATAATCCCAGAAACTGACGACAATAATCGTCAGCAACGGCACGACCAGAAAGATCGCAAAGATCAGCGCCATCGGCGAGATCAGGAAATACGACGATCGTTTGGACATATCAAACGCCATTGTCTGCCCTTTGAACCGGAAAAATCATCAAAGAAATCAGGATATCGGGCGCAACCAAAGCTGCGCCCGATCAAATTCAGATGCCCTTAGGCAGCAATGAATTCGTTCCACTTGCGGACCATGTGCTTGTTCTCGTCCATGACAGAGTTCCAGCACGCAACCGATCCCATGCGTTCCTCGTACGAACCGCCATCGCGAACCGCACCGGCCTTTTCCATGACCTTGCCATCCGGGCTAAGGATATCGCCCTGGGCTTCCTTGCCTTCCATCCAGAAGCCCCATTCGTCTTCGGACATGAATTTCTGTGCCGTTGCCGGGGCGGCGCTGTAATAACCCTGACGGTTAAGATACGCCCCGACCCAGCCCGACAGGTACCAGTCGATATATTCATACGCCGCCTCAAGTTCGAGGCCGGTCAGGTGCTTGGCAAGACCAATGCCACCACCCCATGCACGATACCCTTCCTTAAGCGGCTGGTATTTGCACGCAATGCCCTTGGACCGAACGGCGGCAACGGCAGGCGACCACATCGACTGGATCACGACTTCACCCGATGCCATCAGGTTGACCGACTCATCAAAGCTCTTCCAGAAGGCGCGGAACTGACCGGCTTTCTTGGCATCGATCATGATCGCAATCGTCTTGTCGATTTCTTCCTGGGTCATGTTGCCCTTGTCACCATAGGTGATTTCGCCCATGGCTTCGCAAACCATGGCGGCATCCATGATCCCGATGGACGGAATATTCAGGATCGATGCCTTGCCCTTGAAGGCCGGGTCAAGCAGATCGGCCCAGCTATTGATCGGACGTTCGATCAGGTCGGGGCGAATGCCCAGCGTATCCGCATTGTAAATCGTCGGGACAAGGGTCATCCACTGGGTCGGTGCAGATGCAAATTCGACACTGTCGGCACCTTCAACAAAGCCAACCGTGTGCGGTGCCGTGCCCTGTGCAATCTCGGAATCCGGGGTCAGTTTGCCATCGATGAACAGCTTGGAGATATACTGATAGTTTTTAAGCTTGGTGGTATCCATCGGCTGCATGGTGCCCGCCGGGAAAACCTTTTTACAGATCCAGTATTCGATATCGGCAATATCAAACGATTTCGGCTGGGTGACCGCACGCTGCGCAACCGCATCGGAATCAAGGGCCGTCATCTGAAGCGTGAAACCAAGGTCTTCCTTAACCTTGTCGGCAACCGCGTTGATGTTTGAAACACCCGTACCGAACTGGCGCAATGTCACATCCTTGATGTTCTGCGCCCAGATGGTCGGGAAACCGGTGATCGCACCTGAACCAATCGCGACACCGGCAGTCGCAGCCGCCCCTTTAACAAAACCGCGGCGGGTGACTTCCTTGGTCGAAAGCAGGCTTTTCGTCGGTTTGGAATTGTCGGTCGTCATGTGAAGCTCCTGATAAATGATGTTTTTTTAGGCCAGAACATGCGCGTGTTCGGGTTTCCAATAGGCGATGAACTTTTCCTTCCGGCGCACGGGCGCCTGCCGAAATTCACTTTCGGTCTTCATCAGGGTGATTTCCTTGCCGTCATTGGTCGTCGCCACAATCCGCACCCAAAGGCCAAGATACTCGACCGTTGTGATTTCGACGGGAATCTGACCGTTTTCGGCATCACCGGGCGCTGTTTCACCCAGTCCGATCAGGTCGGTACGAATTGTGAATTCAAGATCCTCGCCCGTGGCACCACCGCCATAACCGGGCAGGAAGAAACTATCGGGACCACGGCTCAGAAGGGTTCCCGCCGGGCTGCTTTCCGAAACCGTTCCCTTGAAGATATTCTGACCGCCCATGAAATTGGCGATGAAGCGCGAACGCGGCTTGTTGAATATTTCCTCAGGCGTGCCTTTCTGGCGAATGACACCGTCTTCCATGACAACAACCATATCCGAAAGCGCCAGCGCCTCGTCCTGGGCATGGGTGACATGGACAAACGTGATGCCAAGCTCCTGCTGAAGGCGGCGCAATTCATCGCGCATCCGCGCCCGCAGGAACGGATCAAGCGCTGAAAGCGGCTCGTCAAGCAACAGGACGGAGGGCTGCGTGATCAAGGCCCGTGCAAGCGCAATGCGCTGCTGCTGCCCACCCGAAAGCTGATCGGGCTTGCGATCCGCAAACTTTTCCATATGGACACGCGCCAGCATTTCCTTGGCCCGCTCGTTGCGCTCTGCCGGGGAAACGCCCTGCATCCGCAGACCAAACGCGACATTTTCCATGCAGGTCATATGCGGAAACAACGCATAATTCTGGAACATCATCGCCGTGCCGCGCTTGACAGGCGGAAGCTCGGTCACATTGCGATCCCCGATCAGAAGATCACCTTCGCTGATCACCTCATGCCCGGCGATCATGCGCAATGTCGTGGTTTTGCCGCAGCCGGATGGACCAATCAGGCAGCAATAGGCCCCTGCCGGTATCTTGAGGTCGATCGATTTGACTGCGATGGTACTGCCGTAATGCTTACTGACAGCGATCAACTCAATGGCCCCGTTACCCTTCATGCGCCCACCCGTTACTGCATGCAAAATTGTTAACAATCCATATTTTCGATTGTAGGCAAATTGCATGCCATTTTCAGGATCGGCGGTTTTCCGCGAAACGCACACAAAACCCCAAGGCGACAAAACCGGCCAATGCCCGATTCATACGCAACTTGTGCGCAATTTTTGCGCAGCAGCATTCTTTTGATTAAACCTGATGCAATGCCATTCCGACTCACCCAAAAGGACAGTCGCATTTTTTTGTTTTGCAGATCGTCAACAATTTTGTAGAAAAGAATTGACCCCTCGAATGAACAACCGGAAAGACGCGCCGCGATGGCCAACCCTGCACAGCCCACCCCCTATAAAGGCAGCGGTAAACTTCGCCCGGAAGAACTGATTTATCGGGAAATGCTCGACGCCATTCTTGACCGGCGGCTGGAACCAGGCATGAAACTGATCGAAGAAGATCTCGCCAAAACCTTCTCGGTCAGCCGGGCGCGCATCCGGGCCACATTTTTGCAGCTCGCACATGACAAGCTGATCAATCTGGTCCCAAATCGCGGTGCCTTCATCGCCGAACCGACCATTGACGAGGCGATAGAGGTCTTTTCGGCGCGCCGCATGATCGAGGATGGGGTGGTCCGCAAAATCGCCGCCAACATGACGCCCGACCGGGCAAGCCAGATCCGCGAACATCTGGAACGCGAACATCAGGCCCATCACGCCGGCGATCACCGCGCCGCCATTATCCTGTCGGGGGAATTCCACCTTTTGCTGGCACGCCTTGCTGGCAATCTGGTGATCGAGGAATTTCTGGAACGCCTGATCCTGCGAAGCTCGCTGATCATTGCGATGTATGAAAGCCCGCAACCGGTTGATTGCTCTCACTCGGAACATGAAAGCCTTTTGAACGCCCTTCTGGACGGCGACCCGGATGTGGCGGCCGCTGAAATGGCCAAACACCTTGATGCCATTCGCGACCGGTTGCAGCTTCAACGCCCCAAACCGGCCAAAACCGATTTCGCCAGCATCTTTGGCCGAAATCCCAAATCGGTTGCCAGCTAATCCGGCCAGTGATGGGTCGGGATTTTCAAATATCAGCACCCGTTATCGGCTTCCGTGAAGTCATGGGGCGGACCGCGCAGCTTCCGCCCGAACACGCCAGAAATCCTTGGCCAGAAATCCCTAGCCAGTAATCCTTGGCCGTAATGCGCGGCACAACACAGCGCAGCACTATACGGCACGGGCATACACGCCCGCAGACTACTGACACAGTATGCCCAACCAGAACATCATTCCCACGACGGCGGGAATCCATTCTGTTTCAATGGGATATGGATTCCGGGTCTGCGCGCCGCTTTGCTCGAAATGGCGATTTTGATCCATTCCGGGCTTTGTCAGTAATCTGAATTCTGACGGGCCCACACGCCCGTCGCTTTCTCTGACCAAATATAATTGTATAAATTATCCAATGATACTTAACTGATTGAATCTCTACTTGCGGCTGCCGATGTCAATTTTGTCATATAATATGATATTTACATCGCCGCCCCGATTTCCTAAGCTGCGCCGAAGAAAACCGCGCAAATCGGGCGTTTGCAGATTACCGCAATCCACGGCCCAACCCTTTGCACGGTATCATCATACAAACACGCCAACCCCACAGGAGGCTCCATGCTGAATGGACAGCACTATATTGCAGGCGAATGGCTGAACGGTCCGGATGTGTTTCAGGCCGACAATCCTTCGACGGGTGAAAAACTGCCAACAAAGTTCCAGCACGGCACCGAGGAACTGGTGGATCAGGCGGTTCAGGCGGCAAATGCCTGTGCCGAAGAATTTGCGGCGATGCTGCCGGCCAAACGCGCGGCCTTCCTGCGCGCGATTGCCGATGAAATTGATGCACGCGGCGATGAAATCACCGAAATCGGCAATCTTGAATCAGCCCTGCCCGCGGCACGCCTGACCGGCGAGCGCGGCCGCACCGTGGGCCAGTTGCGCTTCTTTGCCGACTGGATCGAAGAAGGATCATGGTTCGAAGCCCGTATCGAAACCGCCCAGCCGGATCGTCAACCCCTGCCAAAGCCCGACATCCGCGTGATGCACAAGGCACTTGGCCCGGTCGGTGTTTTCGGTGCGTCAAACTTCCCGCTGGCATTTTCGACCGCGGGCGGTGACACCGCATCGGCACTGGCTGCGGGTTGCCCGGTCGTGTTCAAGGGCCACGCCGCCCACCCCGGCACGTCCGAAGTCGTTGCCAAGGCCATCGAAGCCGCGATTAAAAAAACCGGCATGCCAAAGGGCGTGTTCAGCCTGATCCATGGCGGCACCCGCAAGGTCGGTCAGGCGCTGGTCGCCCATCCGCTGATCAAGGCGGTCGGCTTCACCGGCTCGACCGGTGGCGGTCGTGCGCTGTTTGATATTGCTGTTTCCCGCCCGGAACCGATCCCGTTCTATGGCGAACTCGGCAGCAACAACCCGGTCTTCCTGATGCCAAAAGCGATGGGTGCCAAGGCCGTTGAAATCGCCAAGGGCTGGGTCGGGTCGCTGACCATGGGTGTTGGTCAGTTCTGCACCAATCCGGGTCTTCTGATCGCGCTTAAGGGTGCCGATCTTGATGCCTTTGTCGAAACTGCTGCCGCCGAACTCGGTCAGGTTGGCGGTGCCGCCATGCTGACGGATCGTGTATCAAGCGCCTATCATCATGTCACCGATGCCATGGCCGGTCACGCCAAGGTAACCTGCGCGCTTAAACGCCGCGACAGCGACGGCCCGTTCGAAGGCAGCCCGGCGATCTTCCGCACCACCGCTGCCGACTGGCAGGCCAACCCGGAACTGGCCGAAGAAATGTTCGGCCCGGCTGGCATCATTGTCGAATGCGACACGCCCGAAGAAATGGTTGCCCTGTCCGCCACCCTGATCGGGCAGTTGACCGCGACCGTTCATATGGTTGATGCCGATGCCGAACTGGCCGGGAAACTGCGCCCCGCCCTTGAAAAATGTGCGGGCCGCATCCTGATCAATGGCTGGCCAACCGGGGTCGAGGTCTGCCACTCCATGGTCCACGGTGGACCCTATCCGGCAAGCACGGATTCCCGTGCAACATCGGTTGGGTCGCTCGCGATCAAACGTTTCATCCGCCCGGTCTCCTATCAGGCCTTCCCGGATGCATTGCTGCCCGAAGCCCTCAAGGACGCGAACCCGCTTAACATCCCGCGCCTTGTAAACGGCAAATGGCAGATGCCGAAATAATCCCGGCCACATCAAACAATCTGCAAAGGGCGCGTCACAAAGGCGCGCCCTTCTGCCTTATGAGGCGGTCAAGGACACCCGGATCATCCTGACGGCAATGGCAGGATAGAACGCCAGACTCCGAAAGCACGGCAACAGGCCGGTTTTCCCGTAAGCAGGCTCAATGCCCCGCCCGGCCAAAACACGGGCCTCCAACAGCCCCACCAACGAACGATCCACTGACAGCCACAGGCTTACCGCCCGCTCCAGTCCCATCCGCCAATTGCATGACCACCGAGCCCCGACAAACCTCGGGCCTCCACCATCCTCGCCAGCAGACGGTCCACAACCTCGCTGCCCGCTACGGCCCGTTCCGGCAAATCCATGACCACGAAGCCCGGAAAAACCTCGGCTTCCATCAACGTCGCAACAGACGACCATCAGGCTCAAGGCCTGCTCCACGACCACTTCCGGCGATGCAGGACTTTCGGCAACTCTGGACAAATCCCGGACTTTCGCCACCCTCGCCGACAGACGGCCTTCTGACGAATGCCCCACCTGTCAACCGCTGGCGGATCACGACCCAATGCTGCCCTGCTGCCTCTTCCGGCAAATCCTCCACGACGACTGGCGATGCGGAACTTCCAGCACCCCTCGACAAATCTCGGGCCTCCATCGGCCCCACCACCAGACGGTCCACTGACGGCCCACCGACGGCCAACGACCTCACTGCCCGCTCCGGCCCCTTTCGGCAATGCCAGGACCACCAAGCCCGGACAAACCTCGGGCCTCCAGCAACCACGCCAACTGACGACCAACGGACCGCCCATAACCTCGCTGCCCGCTCCGACCCCTTTCGCCAATCCCATGACCACCGACGCCGGACAAACCTCGGACCTCCAGCAACCACGCCAACTGGCGTCCCACGGACCGCCCACCGGCTCTTTGCCGCCTCGATCACCGTCCGGCCAAGGCGGCAACCTGCCACCCCGACATCCAGACACACCTCGGGCGTTCGCCATTTTCACCAGTAGACACTCTTCGGGCGTACTGCCCCCAACCTGCCCACCGCTGACGGGCCACAAATCCCCGCCGCCACTGCTGCCATTGCTGCCGCTTCCGGCAAATTCGGGGTCCGTTCCCCGACAAGACGCACCTCTCCCGTCATGACAAATAAGCGTTTTCGAAACCTGTTAGCACCAACGCGGAATGCCGCCGTAATGGCTTCGCCATCCGCCGATGAGCATCCTGCGGATTGCCCCGCGACCCTGCCTCAATCTTTGTCCCTGCATCCCGATCACCTCTTTGATTCCGCCCCAAACGCAAAAACCCGCGAGGCGCACAAGGCGCTTCGCGAGTTTCGGTCCGGGTGCATTTCTCCCGTTGACTTTGTCCTTATGCCACAATGAAAAGAACAAATCAAGAACTTTTTGAAAAAACTTTATACCCGGTCAGAAAGGCGGAGCATGCAACCATCCGGGGCCGTCCTGTATTTTCATAAACCCTATGCGTCGCGCGGCACCCCGTTCGGGTCCTCGCTGCCGCGATGGTATTTGAAGGTGCCGGTCGCGGTTGCAATCACCTCGCCCGCCGCGTTATAGGCCGTGGCTTCGGTAAAGACGATCTTGCGCCCGCCGCCCTGTTTGCGTCCCTCAACCCGCACCGTGCCGCCGGTTGCCATCCCGATGAAATTGGTCGTCAGTGACAGGGTCAGCGATTTGCGGACATTCCCCGGAACAGCGCAGTAACAGACGGCACAGCCCGACGCCGTGTCCATCAGGGTCGCAATCACGCCACCATGCAGGATGCCCGCCCGATTGCGGTGATGATCCCTGATTTCAAGCTCGACCACGGCACGGTCTTCTTCCCATTCAACAACCTGATAGCCCAGATAAGCCTGAAGCCCGCTACCATGCGCCTGTTCCCAGGCAAGATTGTCATCCACATCACTCATGTCGCCGACCTTTGCGTAAATCCTGTTTGCCAATCTATAGCAGATAAATCCAACATTTTGGACCATGCGAGTTTGGCAATAGATTGTGCATTGCGATATAAGTTAATCAATCAATATCAATTACTTATATCTATCGTTCTCCAAACAAGAAGGGGATAGCGGTGAAACGAGAATAGTGGGTTCAAACGGCTTCTGGTACATTTGAAATCACCCCAGACGCAAAGGAACCTAACCATGGCAACGCTTGCACTTAAAGACACCACCACCATCGAACGCGAAGTTCGCGTCAACTGGTTCACCAACCTTGTTCATGCGCTTCAGGTCGCCGTGATCATGAAATCGTCGAAAGCACGCACCCATGATGAACTGATGACCGAATGGAACAATGCATGGCGTCAGGTCGAGGGCTAATTCGCCCTCTCTGACCCTGCGGGTTTGAGGATTGGCATCCAAAAGATGCTGACAATTCATCGCCCTTGACGGTTTCAACCAAACAACCGAAAACGGTTGAATGCAAAAGTTTGATATCGTCACGATCCGGTTGTTTGTCGCCATTGTGCGCGCCGGAAGCATCAATGAGGCCGCCCGGCGCGAACATATCGCGACATCGGCTGTAAGTCGCCGCATCGGTGAACTTGAAGCCATGCTTGGCGTCAAGCTGCTGCGCCGTCTGCCCCGCGGTGTCGAACCGACGGAAGAAGGTGCGATTTTCGCGCGCTACGGCGAAAAGCTTCTGGGTGATCTTAATCACCTGTCAAACGAGCTGCGCGATTTCAATACCGGCGAAAAAGGCAAGATCTATCTTGCTGCCGTAACCTCGGCAATCCTCACCGGACTGCCTGCTTTTCTGGCCGATTTTCAACGTGATTTCCCCGATGTGACCGTCGATGTCCGTGAACTGACATCTCGCGAGTCATCCGATGCCGTCCGCGAAGGTCGTGCCGATCTGGCGATCATGGCCGATAACGGCCCGTGTCAGGGTTTGTCGAACCACGTCTTTTGCGACGACCCGATCTGGGTTGTGACGCCCAAGGGCCATCCGTTGATCCCCGATCCATCCAATCCGGCCCCGGTTACCTTTGCCGAAGCCGCAAAATACGACATCATTTCCCTGCACGAGGGCGGCGTGATTGATGATCTGATCAGCGAGGCGGCGGGCAAACTGCATCACGACATGCATCCGCATATCAAGGTCATGCGTTTTGGCTCCTTGCGCCAGATGATCGCCGCCGGACTTGGCATCGGCTT
Organism: Thalassospira xiamenensis M-5 = DSM 17429; assembly: GCF_000300235.2. Taxonomy (NCBI): domain Bacteria; kingdom Pseudomonadati; phylum Pseudomonadota; class Alphaproteobacteria; order Rhodospirillales; family Thalassospiraceae; genus Thalassospira; species Thalassospira xiamenensis. Next base: position 4,270,825 of record NZ_CP004388.1, read on the forward strand.
CCTGCGGCAAAGCTCGGTTGCCGGTTACATTGACCACATGAATATTTCCGGCGCGCCGATTGCCGATAGCTGGGCCAAACGCCAGTTGCTGATCGTGCATGACGGCGAGGATACCCTGACCAGTTCGGCCAAAATATTCCGGGACTATCTGTTAAAGAAATCGTCCGAAACAACAGTCAAACCGGGTCTTGGCTGATCACGCCATTTTATACAATGGCTGCACTGCTTGCGGCATGGCCGTCTTTGGCATTCACGCTTAACCGCAGATTTGGCCTGCCCATTTCAGTCCGGACGTATTTTGCGGCTTCCTTCAGGATCAAGTCGGGTAATTCGGCCCACTCGCCAATCGGATCAAGTATCTCAATGGCTTCATCGGGTTGCCCGGCAATCATTTCCGGCAGATCGGTGGTGGCGTGCGTGCCGCCGCCAGCCAGCATCGGAACAATCACAGCCCGTTTGCGCGAGCCAATTTTCCGCCAATCGCGAAGGGACGGGTTGCCTTCGATATTTCCAATGCAAATTTCTGCATCGGGGCAGAACTGACCCACTTCATTGGCAAGCCTGACGGTTTCCGGCAATGCTTTGGTCAGGGTTTTCAGGCCATGCGGCACAAGAAATACCGACGTTTCCGAACAATCCCAGCCACGCCGCACCATCGCGGAATTCACATGACGTGAAACCATCTCCGCAAAACCGGGCAAATTGATTGCAGGCGGCAGAATTACCGCACGATCAAGTCCGGCATCACGCAAATTGCGCGGCAATTCCTGAAACACCAGATAACCTTCACTGAAAAACAGCGGAAAGACGATCAGTTCGCTGGCGGCGTGATTGCGTTTCAGCTTTGCCAATTGATCCGCAACCGAAGGCTGGCTGCGCATATAGCCATGATGCACAAAACCAGCCCAATGGTCGCGCACGGCTTCTGCCAGTGTTCCCGCAGGATCACCGCCATTACCACTGTTACCGTGCGACACAATCATCAGGGTCGGCATATCGAATTCCGCCATGTCCTTGAACAGTTCCAAAGCTGGTTCAGATCTAAAGCTTTGTACGGACCTCGCAAGAGATCGGATTTCACCACAGGCAGATTATTGTACCAGATCCCAACGCGGTTGCCCGCCAAACCGGTCATAAAGAAAATCAACCAGAAGCCGGATACGCGCCGATAACTGCCGACTGGGCGGATACAACAGATACAGGAAAAGCTCTGGCGAGGTATAATCACACAAAACACTGACAAGATTGCCGCTTTGCAAATCCGGACCGGCGATAAAGGTCGGCAATAATGCCAATCCGAGATCAGCCAGGGCTGCATCACGCAGAACCTCGGCATTGTTGCAGCAGAACACGCCATTCACCTGCACCGAAACCGGTCCGTCCGGTCCGGTCATCTTCCAGCTCGACCCGGCGGGCAAGCTACCGTAATGCAAACAAGGCAAGGTTGCCAGATCACGGGGCGATACAGGTTCGCCATGCTTTCGGATGAATTCCGGCGATGCACACAGAACCCGGTTCATCGGAATGATTTCGTGATCAATCAGTGCCAATGTCTCGCTTGGCTGACTGATCCGCACCGTCATGTCGTAACCATCAGCAACCGGATCGATGAACCGGTCCGAAAGTGCCAGCTCCACCCGTATTTCAGGGTATTCACGGGCAAAATCGACCAAAGCAGGCCCCAGATGCAGGGTGCCAAAGGACATCGGCGCATTGATGCGAATATCCCCCGACGGGGTTGCGCGGTTTTCACGAATGGCTTCTTCTGCTTCGTGCAAATCGGCCAAAACAGCCTTGGCCCGGTCATAAAAAGCGCGCCCGCTTGGCGTGACAGCAACCTGACGGGTCGTACGGTTCAAAAGCTGCACGCCCAGGTCTTCTTCAAGTGCAATAACAGCGCGGTTAACCTGGGACCGTGATTGCCCGATGGCACGTGCCGCGGCGGCAAAGCTTCCTTCATCAACCACTTTTACAAAGGTTTGCAAGCTTACCAGCTTGTCCATCCGAACGCTCCATCTGGCGAAGGTCACAACAATTGTCGCATAATCTGCGACAGTATGCACATTTTTACGATAATTGTCACTTTCGCCGAAAAGCGTATTCTGGCTCCAACAAACGACAACCCAGCGATGGAGACCAACATGATTACCAAGATCGAATCTGCCGACCGTGGCCGCGCCCAGTTTGGCTGGCTTGACTCCCATCACACTTTTTCCTTCGGTCACTATTACGACCCGAAACGGATGGGCTGGGGCCCGCTGCGCGTGATTAACGAAGACCGGGTTATCCCCGGTGCCGGTTTCGACACGCACGGCCACAAGGATATGGAAATCATTTCCTATGTGCTTGATGGCGCGCTTGAACACAAAGACAGCCTTGGCACCGGTTCCGTTATCCGTCCGGGCCGCCTGCAACGCATGACTGCCGGTACCGGCATCCGTCATTCGGAATACAACCATTCCAAGGAGAAGCCGGTTCATTTCCTGCAAATCTGGGTCATACCCGAAGCCGCGAACCTCGAACCGGGTTACGAGGAAAAGGAAATCGCACGTTCCGATACGGGTTCGGGCCTGTCACTGATCGGCAGCCGCACCGGCCGGGATGGATCGATCACCATTCATCAGGATGTTGACCTTTACGTTGCCCATCTGGGTGAAGGTGAAACGGCATCCCACAAAATCGAAACGGGCCGGATTGCCTGGGTTCAGGTGGCACGCGGCATGCTGAGCGTTAATGGCGAAACCCTGAAGGCCGGCGATGGTGCCGCCATCCGGGACGAAGACGAACTTGTCTTCACCGACGCAACCGAAGCCGAAGCTCTTGTTTTTGACATGGTCGCCTGAGCCGGTCTTCCGGTCCGACCCTTCAAAGGAAAACGAATATGTCGTCCCTTGAATGCTCCAAACCACGTCCAATTATCCCGGCCCTTGGCAATCTGTGGGCTGCCCTTGAACCTCTTTCACCCGTGATCGTCCGCGTCACCACGGGTCTTCTTCTGGTCCCGCACGGTGCCCAGAAACTGTTTGGTGCCTTTGGTGGCTATGGCCTTGAAGGTACGGCTGGCTGGCTTGAAAGCATCGGCTTTGCCCCGGGCTTCCTGTTTGCCCTTCTGATCGGGCTTCTGGAATTCGTGGGCGGCCTGATGCTGACTGTGGGCCTTCTGACCCGTCCGGTTGCCGCCGCTGTGATTGCCTTTATGGCTGTTGCGGTCACCATTCATCTGCCCAACGGGTATGCATGGAACAATGCCGGGTTTGAAATGCCGGTCTTCTGGGGCCTGATGGCACTTTCGGTTCTGATCCGTGGCGGCGGAAAATATTCGATCGATCGCAAGATTGGTATCGAATTCTGATCCTGCTCACTCCAACGCAACGACCTTCCCTCTTCCCTGAACAACGACTTCGGGCTGCCTTTACCGGCAGCCCTTTTTTGTTTCCCTCCCTATATAGGGATATGTGGCTCTTCTCAATCGACGTAACATCCACACATAAAAGACTGCCAACTGAACCAGTATTTTGATCAACCGGTCTTCAGGAAACCATTACGGTCAGAGTTTGAGAAATGAACGCGATAAAATCCAATAGCCATAATGATATTGCCATTGCCGATGGCTTGCGTCGCTGTAAGGGTGACAATGCTTTTGGCAAACCGAACGCGCAGAAAAAGTTCCTGATCGTGGACGACAGTATCGAAGTCCGCTTCTCTATACGTCGGATTTTGCGCAGCGGCGGAGCACAATCCGTCGATGTTGCAGAAAACGGTGAAACCGCACTTCAGATGATGGCGCAACTGTCGCGAAAACAGCAAAGCTATGACGTCATACTGATTGATTACATGATGCCCGGCATGTCGGGGATCGAAACGCTCTATGAAATCAAACGCCGACAAATCAAACATGCAGAAGGCACCCGCATGATCATGCTGACCGGCTTTTTTGATCCGGATATGGGCAAAGAAGCCGTATCGGTAGGAGCCGCATTTGTATTGTCAAAACCCTGCGATGCTGCCAGCCTGATGGCAGCAATTGCCTGAACCCTTCCGCGAAGGAGCCGGGATGCCAGAAAGCGCTTCAATCATTTTCGTCGATGATGATCCCCATGTCCTCAGCGGATTACGCCGCCGTATTGTATCCAAACGCCCGAATTGGAAACTGCGGTTTTGCACCAGCGGCGCAGAAGCACTCGTAAATCTGGATCAGCATAGTGCAGATGTCATTGTTTCGGACATGCGCATGCCCGAGATGGACGGGGCAGAATTGCTTCGGTCTGTTGCCCGGAAATATCCGGATACCGCACGCATCCTTCTTTCCGGCTACGCCGATGAACAGGCTATCCAGACCGGTCTTGCGGCAACCCATCATTTCCTGATGAAACCCTGCAGCGATCAGGAAGTTATTCATGCCATCGAACGTGGCCTGATACTGCGCAACTATCTGCGAGACCCCCAGCTGATCAATATTCTGTACCGCATGCCTGCTGAACTTGTCTGGCCCCCGGTGTTTTACCGGCTTCATGCAATTCTGCAATATAAGGGACCACACAGTCAGAACGAACTACAGGAATTCTCCTTTGAAAATCCTGGTTTTATTATGCTGGTATGCGAAATGGCGCGGCGCGAAAAGCTGATCCTGCCAACAGAGGGTCCGGATCTCGTTACCCTGATTGACCTGTTCGGTCTTGAAACCATCAAGGCACTATGTGTCATTTGGACCTTGCATGGACAGCAAACCAGATTTGATCCTGACAATATCGACCAGCCAATAGATCGCTGCCTCATTCTGGGCAATATGGCGGCCGGGATCGCAAAACTTGAAGGCATGCCCTCAGAAACAATTGATCTGATTCGGGCAGCAGCATTGCTGTGTCATATCGGCCTGAATGTGATGGAGCATGTAATACCTGATCAGGTTGCTTTAAGCCGCAAGCAGGCCGACGACGATCAATGCGATATCATTTCCACTGAGATCGGCGAGATTGGAGTGTCTCATCCTGCCGTATCGGCATGCTTGGCCGCTCTCTGGGGTTTTAAACACGAAATTGTCGAAAACATTGCTTTTCATCATCGCCCCGAAGCTGCGCCAACCCGTGACTCGCTGTCTCTTTTGATCGTTTATGCAGCCCAGCATTTTGCCCGCAAGTTTGGCAATGACCGTCATACCCGGGCGGCAAAATATGATCGCGCTTCGGGTTTCATCGCCCATTGTGATGCCCAGCAAAAATGGGCGAATTGGGAACGTCATTGTGCCCCACTTGGCGATAACCAAGCCTGACCAATCACCTTCCATCTCAGTCAAACGATGCCAACGGCCATGAACATCACGACCGGATGTCGTAGAATTCATCGGTCGCGGTGTAATTCAATGCACTATCATCATCAGTTGATCGAACACCAGGTTTCGGAATTCGAATAACGAATTCCGCCCCTTCGCCGTCCGGAGCGGAAAGGGTCAAGTCACCGTTAAAATCGTCCTGAATCAATTTCCGACATATCGGCAAACCCTGCCCCGTCCCAACGCCCCGTTCCTTCGTCGTGAAGAAATAATCGAAAATTCGATCTCGTAAATCCTCGGGGACACCACCGCCATTATCGCGTAATCGGATAAAAACATTCTCAGCGTCCGACGTGACATTCAGTTTGATTTTGCCGGAACGTTGGCCCGACTCGCGGATCGCCTGCGAAGCATTGACGATCAGGTTGATCAGGGCCTGTGACAAATGGTTCCGCCGCCCTTCAACTTCGGTGACGTCCGTATCATAGCTTTGTTCGAGTTCGGCGACATGTTTGACCTGGTTGCGCGTCAACGTTATCGCCGTTTCAATTTCCTCGGCGATGGAAATCCGTTCCACAGAGTCCGTTGTAGGATGGGCAAATTTCCGGATACCACGAACAATTTCCGCTATGCGATCAAGCCCCTGAATGCTCTCGCGGATCGCAAGCGGTATTTCTTCGGTCATAAAATCGATCCGTTCCGGCGCCAGTTCAAGACGAACAGACCCGTCACCTTCGTCTTTGCGGAGTGCATGAACGAAATCGTCAAAGCTGTCAGAGAGAAATTCAAGATTGTTCTGTATGTATTGGGCTGGGGTATTGATTTCATGTGCAACCCCACCAGCCAGCGTCCCCAAAGCATGCATTTTCGCGTAATCTGCAGCTTCTTCAATCACTTCCTGTTCCTGACGTGCGCGTCTTGCATCGATATCAGCGGCAAATGCACGTTGACGGTGACGAATTACAAAGATCGCCAGGCCAATCATCACGATCATCCCGGAAAAGAATAGATATGACAGAATCTCTATGTCGGACTTTACGCTCGCGATGTTACTTGCATTGTAGACTGACACAAAATTTGTTGTCCGCACCACCGCTTGCTGCAAGGGATCATCGATCGACACAAGTTCTTCGCGGATAAATTCCACCAATGCAGTCGCGTTCGATACGCTTTTGATCCGCTCATCAATCCGTGCGATCTTTTTATCAAGCATCCCAAGCAAATCGCCAACTTCCGGGATTTGGGCTAAAACCTGAAACCCTTCGCCCTGCTTGACCAATAGGGTTCTGCTAACAAAGATTTCATATTCCAGTAAAACCTTTTCAAGCTCCTCCCTCTCAACAACGCCATCGGAACGGGCATACTCGATATACCGTTCGATTTCGAGGAACTGCCGCTGAATCTGGAAAACTGCCCATGCAAAATTTTCGCGATAGGCAAATTTCTCATCTTCGAGCTTTCTTACGATTGCGATCGAGAAAACCCCATAAAGAACAACGAACAGAGCCAAAATTGAAAAAATGGCCCTGTTCGATATTTTTGACAGAAAATTTCTAGTTTTGCCCATCAATCGACTTCACCTGCCAGACGGAATAAGACCAATAGGTATCAGTCTGGAAACGGGTATCGCTGTCATAGGGGAACACAACCCAAAACGGCCCTTTGTCTCGTACCGACATTTCCGCATCATTAAGTCGATAAACCAGGATGGCATTGTCACGACGCAGGACACCAGCCGGAACCATCACGCTATAATCATTTAGCGCAGAAACGCGGACTGTATCGGCGGTGATGCCATAGGTATCGAACAGAACGTCGAAATCGACACCCTGAAATTTCTGAACACCATCCGTCCATGGGGTCGAGGTGTAAAACTCGGTGCTTGGCAGTTTGGTCAATTCATCAAACGAGACAGTCACCGTTTCACCGCCCGTGTTTGAGAGCATGAGCTTTCCGGCTGCTCGGGCGTTTTCCGTTGAGAGAAAACCGATGACACACAAAGCCATCGTAAATTTAATGATCGTTTTCATCATCATAGTTGTACTCCGAAACTGATTTACACATTGGTCACGCCAAAGGGTTACAACAATAGCTGGACCGGAAAAAATGGCTGTATGGCCGGTTCATTGCGTAAAGATACTTGGAATATGTTCTTCAATCGGTTGTGGCATACCAAACAGATATCCCTGCAATTCATCAACGCCATAACTTCTGAGACGAAGGGCTGTTGCCTCATTTTCAACGCCGGTGGCGACGACCGAATAATCAATCTGTCGGCATATCTGGACAATCCAAGAAATAAACCTGCCCGTATCGTCATTTTCCATCACCTGGCGGATCAATCGACGATCAAGTTTAACGCCAACAAAAAATTCGTGGCGCAGCAACTCCAACGCCCCTTTATCAGCCCCAAACCCATCGATAAAAATTCGTATTCCGCGATCTGAGAGAAACCTCGCGTTTTTTATAAAATTTTCGTCAATCTTGCCGAGCTGCATTTCATGAATTTCAAACGCGACTTCCAAACCACATTTCTGCATTTCAGCAACAAAGCCAGACAAAGCCTGAACGAACTGGCTGTTGCAAACCGAGACGTAATCAAGATTAAGTGACAACAGGGCACCTGAACCCAGAATTTTGCGATAAACAGGCGCTGAATTAATCGTGATATCCATCAAACACATCGTCAGACGATCCATGACAGGCTGATTTTGGCACTGCCTGATGATTGTCCCGATATCATAACCTTTATGCACATCGGACATTCGGCAAAGAACCTCGCCCCCCGTTCGCGAAAAGTCTTCGGCACTGACACGGGGCTGGAACGCGGTTATGACTGCGGATCGATCAAGAAGCTCATTCAACGTATCGGCAATGAGTTGATCAGCATGATTTTCTTTGCGTTTGTCCTCAATCGTCTTGAAAAGCACTTCCTTGAAGGTCGAAATCGAAATCGGCTTTGTCAGAATTTTACTGACTTTTGCCAGACCGTTTGCTTCACGCATGGGAACTGCCGAAATATTTCCGGTTAGCAGAATCCTCGGAATATCGGGGGCGCACCGAAATGCACGTTTCAGAAAGCTGATTCCATCAATCGTCGGCATCACCAGATCAGCTACAATGATATTCACACCCGAACGATTTTTGGATAACCATTCAAGAGCTGCTTCACCATTGATATATTTGACTAAATTAAAGCTTCCGGACAAAGAACGGGATACCGAAGCCAGAAGATTCTCATCATCATCTACTATCAGAACCGTCGGAAGACCGGCTGCAGCAACGCTCATCTGAAACAACTCCGGTTAGTACGAAACCTTAAAGATTCTGGGCACAAACGATCTTCACCAGTTCATACAGGTCTTGATATACTGAAGAATAATGTCAGGATGGACGCACCAATATCCCCATATGTGGAGTGTGCATGACAATGGTGTCGGATCAGCCTGTCCGCATTGCTTTTGTCGATGATGATGAAAACCTTCTGTCATCGCACCGGCGGAATTTCGCGCGTCTCGCCCCGCATTGGCAGGGATTGTATTTCAACAATCCGCAAACCGCGCTGGCAGAAATTTCTGGTGATCCCGATGTTACGGCGGCGATCCTTGACATTCATATGCCGATCATGACCGGGCTTGAGCTGGCGGCCAAGCTTCGAAATCTTCGAAGCGATCTGATCATCGTCATGTTGACCGGCTATGCCGATCTGCAATCAGCATTAACCGCGGTCAATGAATTCGGTGTATTTCGGTTCTACCCCAAACCTACCGCCCTGAAGACGGTTCTTGAGGGCATCGAAACCGAAATCGCCCGCAAACGCGGAGAAAGCCGCGATACCATCCCCGCGGCATTCCTGGATCTCTTTCATCTGGGGCTGATTGCAACCGATGACCGGCTTGCGATTTCACATATGAATGCACAGGCTGCGGAAATGCTACGCCGATCACCCGCCATGCAGGTTAATCCTGAAAACCGGCTTCTGATCGACAATGCCCCGGATGATCTGGATCGGTTTCTGCACCCCCCCGCCGGTCGTGTCCCAGCGATGCAACGCGGTTTTTCGCTTGATCATGAACAAGGTGCCCTTTCGGTTTTCCTGCGCCGTGTGCGAAATGGTGCTGACAAGAAAGACAGTTTTGTGTTCATTCTGGTTGAACCGGAACGAATGGGGCCGCCAACAATTGATGATCTGATTGATGTGTTTGGTCTGACCCGGTCCGAGGCCAAACTGACACAAAAACTGGCAGAAGGAATGTCCCTTGATCAGGCCGCAGATCTGGTCGGTATTTCGCTAAGCTCGGCGCGCACCTATCTTAAAACGGTGTTTTCCAAAATCGGAGTTAACAGGCAGCCGCAATTAATGAAAACCGTGCTGTCGACCATCCCAGCCCTTCGCCGTTAAAGTGCATTTTATTGGCCTGATGCCAATCGGAAACGCACCGAGAAGATCGCGCCGCTGTGATTTTCGGGTTCATCCAGCCCGATACGGGTATCGTGGCGCAAGGCGATTTCGCGCACAATAGACAGGCCAAGACCACATCCGTCTTCCCCGCCATCCGACACGCGATAGAACCGCTCGAACACATGCTTGCGATGTTCAAGCGCAATGCCCGGCCCGTCATCCTCAACCACCAGCTTGATGAATGCATTGTTACCTGCCTCGGGTATTAACCGAACCGTGACCGAACTGCCTTCTGGGCAATAGGTCAACGCATTGTGGATCAGGTTCTTCAGCAATTCCTCGATCAGCGTCGCATCGCCCATGATCGGGGCCGCCCCGTCAATCCCTTCGTATCCGAGATCAATACCGCGTTCCAGTGCCTCGGGCACCTTGCTGCCCGTGACCGCACGGGTGATCTCGCCCAGATCAATACGGACAAAGGGTCGTCCGGCCAGACCTTCGGGCGCGGACCGTGCAGATGCCAGCAACTGATTGGCAAGATGGGATGTCTGACGCGTTGATGCCGCCAGCTTTTCCATGACATCATGCAGCTTTTCCGGGTCCTTTTCACGCAGTCCCAGCTCGGCCTGGGTACGTAACGCCGCCAATGGTGTCCGCAACTGATGCGCGGCATCTGCGGTAAAGCGCTGCATGGTCGAAAGCGTATTTTCCAAACGTTTCAGCAAATGGTTGATCGCCCCGACAAGGTGGCGCACTTCGGTTGGGACATCATGCAAAATCGGCCTCAGGTCCGAAGGCGATCTGCGGTTAAGTGCTTCTTCCAATCGCGCCAGCGGTTTAAGCCCCTGCCCGATCCCAAACCAGACAATAAGAGCCGCAATCAGGATCAGTCCGAATTGCCGGACAGCGGCACGTGCCAGAATATCCTCGCTCAGGCTTTCGCGTGTTCCGGTAGTTTCCGCGACCAGTACGTGAAAACGGGTCGCCATCCTTGCACTGGCAACATACCGCGATAACGCCCCGATCCGCACACGTTCACCGTTATATTCCGCATCATAAAATACCGGCTCTTCAAGTAGTGGCATCAGTTTTTCGGGAACCGGCGGTAATTCCTCATAACCAGTGATGAATTCACCTTGTGCAGTACTGACCTGATAAAAAACCCGATCCTGTGCGGAGCTTGTCAGCATCTCAAGCGCGACATAAGGCACGTCAACCTCAATCTGGCCGCCAATCAGAACCACACGATCAGCAATTGCCAGTGCAGAACTCAGAAGCGCACGATCAAACGCCTGATTGGCGGAATGCACGGCATTGCTGCGCACCTCGAACAGCATCAGCGAACTGATCAGAAGCAACGGGATCAGAAGCCAGATCAGCAATCGCCGGCGAAGGGATGCGTTACGCCACTTCATGTTTTTTTCAGCAGATAGCCAAGGCCGCGGATGGTCTGGATTTTGACATCAGCCGTTTCGACGCGTTTGCGTAATCGACTAATATAAAGTTCGACCGCGTTCGCACTGATATCATCCTCAAATCCGGCAAGCTGGTCTGTAATCTGTTCCTTGGATAAGACATGCCCAAGCCGCAGCAACAGAATCTCAAGGATATTCAGTTCTCGCCTTGGAATTTCGATATCCTCGCCATCAATCATCGCACGGCGGGCTACGGTATCATATGTCAGGCGGCCACAGGTGATCCGGGTATTATGCGTACCGGAATGGCGACGCATAAGGGCGCGCACACGCGCTTCAAGCTCGATCAGTTCAAACGGTTTTGCCAGATAATCATCCGCACCAAGATCAAGGCCGCGCACACGATCATCGATATCATTGCGGGCCGTAAGGATCAACACCGCACTTTCTGACCCGCGATGACGCAACCGGCGTAGTATTTCAAGTCCGTCCATCCTGGGAAGGTTGAGATCAAGCACCACAAGACCGTATTCCTGTGTACGCAGAATTTCATCCGCTTCCTCGCCATCGGAAATCACATCAACCGCATAGCCGGCCAACTGCAAGGAGCGGGCGATGCCATCGGCAAGTGCTGCGTGATCTTCTACGACAAGGACTCTCATTGTATCGGGTCCGGTCCCCTGTTAAACCAGAAAGGTCTGGTACATATTGCCCGAACCACATGAATTTTCCAGATTTTGCCGGATCGGGAAAGCCTTGATATAATCATCTGGCATCACGCCTGCGCGTAAACGGTTAATGAGGGCCTGTAAGCAATGAACCTGCGCAGTACTATCATTATTGCAGTTTTCTGCGCAGCAATTTTCCGCGTTTTTCCAGCGTCTGCCGAGTTGTTTGTTTTTCCTGCACAGCAAAATACAGGTCCCGGCGACCCGGAACAGAACCTGTTATCGGAAAGTCGAACTGTCGTCATTTATGGATCGGCCGACATTGAGGCCTTTCGCCCTGTGATTGATGGCTTCCAGCAAAGTAACCCTGAAATTCGCGTCGAATATCATCAGCTACAAACGCTGGAAATGTATCACCAGACCCTGGCGGAGCATGAAGCCGGAGAACCAAACGCCGATCTGGTGATCAGTTCTTCGATGGACTTGCAGATGAAACTGGCGAATGACGGTTATGCCATTTCCCATCAAAGCGATCAGACCCGCGCTTTGCCAAACTGGGCGCGCTGGCGCAACGAAGCATTTGCCGTCACGCAAGAACCCGCCGTAATGGCGTATAATCGGCAGTTCTTTCGCGAAAACAATCTCGAACCTCCAAGAACACGTAACGACCTCATCCGGCTTCTGAACGATCATGATGATCTGCTCAGCGAAAAAGTCACGACCTATGATATCGAGCGCAGCGGGGTTGGCTTCCTGTTTCTGGCACGCGATGAACGCTTTTTTTCGGGGATATGGGATTTTGTCCGCACACTGGGGCAGGCAAGGGTAAAACTGTATTCCAACACATCCCCGATGCTTGAAAAAATCGCCGACGGCCAGTTGGTCCTGGGATACAATTTGCTGGGATCATATGCAGAAACATTCAGTCGCCGAAACCCCAATCTTGGGGTGATCCTGCCTGATGATTTCATCGTTGTTTATTCCCGTATCGCCATCATTCCGCGCGGCGCGCGCAACCCGGAAACTGGCGGCAGATTCCTTGACTATATCCTTTCTATCGAAGGCCAGAGCATCCTGCAGGATGAAGGGAATTTTAACCCGGTCCGCCCCGATGTCCCACCCAGCCCGTTTTCGTCGCTGATTTTCGACCGCTACGGCGAACGGGTCCGATCATTCCCCGTAGGGCCCGGGCTTCTGGTTTATCTCGATCAGGCAAAACGCCAGCGGTTTTTAAGCCGCTGGCAGGATGCATTGCTTAATCGCCGGTAAAAATTTTGTATCGGCCGGAATAAAATACCATGCGGCGGTGTCTTGCTTGATGAAGGCGGATTTTCGATCCGTCCCTGTTCCAAGGAGGAATTCATGAAGAAGCTTATGATCGCTGCCGGCCTGTTCACTGTGATGTCCCTACCGCTTTCGACCGCCGCCCTTGCTGCCCCCGATACCATGACCGTTGAAACCGGCATTGGCCCGGTACTTGCCGGTGGAAATGGCATGACCCTTTACACTTTTCGCAAGGACACGGACGGACAATCGAATTGCTATGATGCCTGCGCAAGTGCTTGGCCGCCATTTATTGCCAAAGCCGGTGCAACTGCGGATGGCAACTTCGGCCTGATCCAGCGTAAAACCGGTGAAATGCAATGGGCCAAAGACGGAAAACCGCTCTATTTCTGGGTCAAAGACACTAAAAAAGGCGACACAACGGGTCATGGCTTCAAGGATATCTGGGATGCTGCCCGTCCTTAAGCGACCAATCCGTAACAGGTCTGACTGCAATTTGTTTTGCAAGTCTTCCGGGGCAGTACGAAATTCGTTTCGTGCTGCCCGGAGGATAATGTGATGTCGCGACAGAGTCAGGCGATGCTTGATCTGATCCCGCAATTGCGCCGCTATGCGCGCAGCCTGACCCGATCATCGCACGATGCCGAAGACCTGTTGCAGGACTGCCTGACAAATGCTGTGGAAAACGAGGCATCCTGGCGCGGCACCAATCTGCGCGCATGGATGACACGAATCATGACCAATCTGAATTACAATAACCTGCGCAAAAACCGCCGCACCCCGCCACATATCCCAATCAATACCACCGACAGCGATCCGGGTCTGCAAAGTCCCAATCTGACTGTCGAACATTATGCCTTTCGCGAGGCAGCGGAAAAATTGCCGGTCGATCAGCGATCTGTATTGATGTTGGTGGCGATTGAAGGATACAGCTATGGCGAAACCGCAGAGATTCTTGACATACCGGTAGGCACGGTAATGTCACGCCTGTCACGTGCCCGTCACTTCCTTGCCAAACAGCTTTCCGGCAACAATATTGTTGAATTACGGAGTTCCAGATGAACGATAGGAACAACACATCCGTAACCGAAAATGATCTTCATGCGTGGGTCGACAACCAATTATCTGATGAACGTCGACAGACTGTCGACGACTGGCTTGAAACCCACCCTGAAGACCGGCAAAAGGTTGAAACCTGGCGCAGACAAAATGTAATTCTTAGGGATCTGTTCCCCGAACCTGATGCAGATCTGGGACTTCCCCTATCACGACGTCGCGCATCAACAACAGAACATCATCGCACAATCTGGCGTAACCTTGCTGCGGCTTTGATCCTGTTTATCGCCGGAGGGGCCAGCGCGCTTTTGGGACAAAAAATCATTGGCCCAACCAGCCGTGAAGCCTCCTATATCGACATCCTTCAAAAGGCATCACGTGACGGATATGGAATTTATGCCAGCGAAGTTCGCCATCCGGTAGAAGTCTACGCCAATGAAAAGGATCATCTGGTCACGTGGCTAGGCAAACGTCTTGGCATGTCGATGACGGCGCCTGATCTGGAAACACAAGGTTTCGAACTCGTTGGCGGGCGATTGGTGCCCTTTGATGGCAAACCCGGTGCGCTTTTGATGTATCAGGATGGCAGTGGCGCAAGACTGACCGTAATGATCGCACGTGATCCTGATAATGGATCAACGGCATTTCGCTATGATCAGAAAGGGTCTATCGGCACCTTTTACTGGGTCGATCAGGGGATCGGTTATGCCTTAAGTGGCGAATTTGATCGGGATCTTCTGGAAAGTGCTGCGCGCAGCATCTACGCGCAGCTGCCGACCTGAAACCTTACTGATCGCCGACATCTTTCGGGAACGGGCGGCGTTCCGGACCGTCATAATTCCAGATCAGGCGACGCGGAATTGGCCCCTTGTTGCGCCCCCCCTGATTGGTTTGCTCCCACGCGTGGGCCAGTATCCCAACCGAACGGGACAAACAGAACAAGCCCCGTGCAAGAGGTGCTGCAAATCCAAGCTCGGCATATATCACCGCCGTCGCACCGTCGATATTCATCGGGATGCGTTTGCCTTTGCGTTGCAGAAGGGTTTCCTCGATCTGACTGGCGATCTGTCCAAAGCGCCCGGAAACGATGCCCTCCGCAGCCGCCTTTTCAACAAGCGACAATAAACGCGGGGCACGCGGATCAAGCGGATGGAAACGATGCCCAAATCCCGGAATATGTTTGCCATGTTCGGCAATCTGATGATCCAGACCAGCAGCTGTCGCATCGGCCAGGCTTGCGCCGCTATCCATGCGCGCGGCAATATCGTGGTAAAGTCCGACAGCCTGTTCGCCCGCCCCACCATGAACATCACCCAGAACATTTACAGCACTGGCCATCGCGTTATTCAACCCGACCCCGCAGGTCGCAGCCATTCGCGCGATTGCGATACTCGGTGCCTGCGGGCCGTGATCGACTGCCGCGACAAGCGCGGCCTCAAGCAAGGCTGCCTGTCCCTTTGATGGTAACTCACCGCGCGTCATCAACCAAATCATACCGGGGAAACTGATATTGCCGATCAGGTCCTCAATGGGGTAACCGCTGAAATGGATTTTCCCCGGTTCCATATCGATGATGGATGTTTTCCACCAGTCGCTGACTTCGTTTTCAATGTCTTCTGCAGTTTTATCGCTCATAGCACGCCCTCGGCTTTCAAGGTGGCGACCTCCTCGGCGGAAAGACCAAGAGTGGCCAGAATGGTTTCGTTGTCCTGTCCCAGAACCGGTGGCGGCGCATTAACCGAAGGCGCGTCGCCATTCATCTTGATACCGGTACGCAGAATGCGGATGTCACGTTCGGCACCCGGTACATCGGTAAAATCGGCAAGCATCCCGCGATCAGCAATTTGCGGCAGCGAAAGGGCATGCGGCACGGTCAAAACCGCGCCTGCCGGTACGCCAGCGGCGTTGAATTTTGAAACCCAGTGATCTGTTGGACGGGTTACGAGTATTCCTTCAAGCAGATCGCTTAGTTCCCTGCGATGCGACAGGCGTTCCGTTCGGGTAATGAAACGCGGATCGATTTTCAGGTCTGGCAATTCCAGAACATCACAAACGGCTTCAAACTGTTCCTGTTTGTTTGCTGCAATGTTGATCTTGCCATCCTGTGTGCGGAAAGTACCCGACGGCGAGGATGTGAAATTATCGTTTCCGTTGGCTGTTGGCTGTTTCCCGGCGATCAGGAAATTCGACACCACCCACCCCATGGTGGCAATTACGGATTCCAGCATCGAAATATCGATAAAACTGCCCTTGCCTTCATTGCTTCCCATGGCACGCCCGGCAAGTGCCGCTGTGATTGCGTATGCGGCGGTAAGGCCCCCTATCGTGTCAGCCATCGGATATCCGACACGATAGGTTTCCTTATCTTCTTCGCCGGTGATTGTCATAATGCCCGAAAGCCCCTGCACGATCTGGTCATAGGCAGGCAGCTTTTTCATCGGTCCGGTTTGCCCGAAACCCGAAATCGCACAGTAAACCAGCGCCGGATTTACCCTCGACAGCACATCATAGCCAAGGTCAAGCCGATCCATCACGCCGGGTCGGAAATTTTCGACAACGACATCCGCCTTCGCGACCAGCTTTTTGAGTATTTCCTTACCGCGCGGATCCTTGAGGTTCAGCGTGACGGATCGTTTCCCGGCATTCTGCGCCATGAACGAAACCCCCATCAGCTTTTCATTCAATCCCTGATCCGCGCCCAATTGACGTGCAAGGTCCCCCCGACCGGGTGCTTCGACTTTGATGACATCAGCCCCCAGATGGGCAAGCTGATGGCAGCAAAACGGGCCCGCCAGAACGTTGGTCAGGTCCAGAACGGTAATACCGGCAAGTGGTTTGGTCGTATCCATGAGATTTCCTTAAATTCTGTCTGGTAGAATTTTGTTCTATTATATAGAATTTTGACCAATCACAAAACGCCCAATAACATTGCATCGGGTCCAACCGTCACGCGGAAATCGGATTAATCATGTCAGAACAGAATGTTAGCGCGGTTGAACGTGCCCTGGTCATTCTTGATGCCTTTACAGATCGCGACGCCGATCTTTCGCTCAAGGACCTTGCTGAACGCACAGGGATGTATAAAAGCACGATCACCCGATTGGCTGGAACGCTGGAGTCGCGGGGGTTTCTGGCAATATCGGGGCGTGGACGTTACCGGCTGGGACCAGCATTGTGGCGTCTGGGGTCAATATATCGTCGTTCATTTCGTATGGATGACGTGGTTCGACCACATCTGTCGGCGCTTGTTTTGGCCAGCGGCGAAACAGCCTCTTTTTATGTGCCCGAAGGAGAAAACCGCCTGTGCCTGTTTCGCGAAAATTCCCCCAGCAGCCTGCGCCACCATCTGGAAGAAGGTGCGATACTCCCCTGTGATCGTGGCGCGGCCGGGCACGTGATACGCGCATGGGGTAATGGCGTCGATGATCATGCAATTGACGTTCTTGAAGCCGGTTTTTCCCAAAGCGAAGGCGAACGTGATCCGGATATATCAGCAATCGCAGTACCCGTTCTGGACCGGCAGAACAGGCTGCTTGGTGTTTTGACTCTTTCGGGACCGGTCAGCCGGTTCAATCAATCGAAACGCAAGGAAGCACTTCTTTTCCTGAAGAAACATGCCCTTGAGTGTGGACGAGCATTGTCGGCATAAACCGTTTTCCGCAGCGGCTTTTGCCGCATGATCATAAATGCTGTGAACTTTTTTCACTCTGTTTGGTGCGATGACAGGTTGGTGACAGGTTTGCCTGTTACCGTCTTCGCGCTGCCGATCCGTCAGGTCGAATGATCTGATATAAGGACAATCAAAAAGGATCATCGGCAAGGGAGGCCTTCAGCTGTTTGTTGTCATGGGGTACCGGCATGTCGCCGGAATGCAAGCGCAGCCAGACCTTCATTGCAGATGCCTTGTCCTGAACTGATCGGCCTGCCGCCAATCGGCGGCCAGGGAAGGTTTTTGTGTCTGGAGGAGACGACAACATGACGAAGCTGACGATGTTCTCACGTCGCGGATTCTTGGCTGCAGCAACTGCTGTTGCCGTTTCAACTGCTGCATTTGGCGCCTTTGATGCCAAAGCGCAGGAAGTTAATGATATCCACTTCATCGTTCCGGGTGGTGCCGGCGGTGGCTGGGACAGCACTGCACGTGGTACCGGTGAAGCCCTGACCAAATCTGGTCTGGTCGGTACGGCGTCATATGAAAACATGTCTGGCGGCGGTGGTGGTAAAGCCATTGCCTACATGATCGAAGCTGCAGATCGCCTCGACAACACCCTGATGGTCAACTCCACCCCGATCATCATCCGTTCTTTGACCGGCGTATTCCCGCAGTCGTTCCGTGACCTGACCCCGATTGCCGGTGTTGTTGCTGAATATGCCGCGTTTGGCGTTCCGGCTGACAGCCCTTACAAATCCTTTACTGATGTTGTCGAAGCGATCAAAGCTGATCCGAGCTCGGTCAAGTTTGGTGGCGGTTCGGTCCGCGGCGGTATGGATCACATTGTTGCGGCCTATGCTGTTCAGCAGGGCGGCGGTGATGCCAAACAGGTGAAATACATTCCTTACGACGCCGGTGGCAAAGCAATTGCCGGTCTCCTGTCGGGTGAAACCGAGGTCATTTCGACCGGTCTTGGCGAACTTCTTGAACTGCACAAAGCAGGTCAGATTCGTATTCTGGCTGTGACCTCGACCGATCGGATCGAAGTTGCTCCGGACGTTCCTTCGCTGGGTGAGCTTGGCATTAATGCTGAATTCATCAACTGGCGTGGTTATTTCGGTTCCCCGGCTCTTTCGGCTGAAAAGGCGGACGAATACGCCAAGATTCTGAAAGACGTTCAGGCAACCGAAGAATGGGAAGTCGTTCGCAAGCGTAACGGCTGGGAAAAGTTCTACAAGCCGCGTGCCGAGTTTTCCGCGTTCATGGAAAATCAGGAAAAAACGGTTGGCGATCTGATGCGTGAACTTGGCTTCCTGAAATAAGCCATCTCGACCTGCAATAAAAAAGACCTCTGAAGGAAACCACGCCATGTCCATCAATCGTGACAAGTTCGGCGCACTGCTCTTTTTGTGCCTTGCGCTGATCTATGGCTATTATGTTCGCGATATCCCGCTTCTGTTCGGTGACGAAGATGCCCCGTTCAATGCCCGGACCCTCCCTAATGCCGTGGCGTGGGTACTGGGTGTGGTTTCCTTCGTCCAACTGGTACTGCCGGCCAATCGAGAGGCCGGCAGCCTCCTTGCCGCATTCCGCGGCATGAAATGGAAACCGGTCATCATGCTTGCCGCATTGATGATCTTCTATGGCCTGACCATTCGCTATCTCGGCTTCCTGATCTCGACCACCATCTTCCTGATGGGCGGTTTTGCCGTTCTTGGCGAACGCCGCATCAAGGTCCTGCTGGGTGCAGCCGTACCTGTCGTTTTCGTGTTCTGGTTCCTGCTGTCCCAGTTGATGGGGATTTATCTGGCACCGGGCGACATCTTCGAAATGCTGGGCTAAGGCGAAAGAAATGCTTGAAGGAATTTTCTCCGGTCTTTCGACCGCAGTCATGCCGATCAACCTTCTGATGGTTGTTGTCGGTTGTTTTGCCGGTACCTTTATCGGCATGTTGCCTGGTCTTGGTCCGATCACGGCCATTGCGCTGATGATCCCGATCACCTATGGCTTTGATCCCTCTACCGGCCTGATCCTTATGGCTGGTGTGTATTATGGCGCGATTTTTGGCGGGTCGACATCATCGATCCTGATCAATGCACCCGGCGTTGCCGGAACCGTTGCCACGGCGTTTGACGGTTACCCGATGGCTCAGCAGGGCCATGCCGGCAAGGCACTTGCCATTGCGGCCTATTCTTCCTTCTCTGGGGGCACGATCGCTGCCATCTTCCTTCTGGTTGCAGCACCGGCACTGGCTTCGGTTTCGCTGTCCTTCCAGTCGGCTGATTATTTTGCATTGATGGTTCTGGGCCTGACTGCCGTTTCCGCGTTCGCCGGAAAGGGACAGGTTCTGAAGGCAATCACGATGACCCTGTTTGGCATCATGCTATCAACCATCGGCACCGATCCGGCGGCTGGCGTTGCGCGCTTCACCTTTGGCAGCATGGACCTTGTCGACGGCATCAGCTTCCTGTTGCTGGCGATGTCGACATTTGCCCTGTCCGAAGCCCTTCTGCAGATTCTGCGTCCGACCAAGGATACCCGTACTGACGAACAAAAAGCACTTAGAAACCTCGGCTCCATGAAGCTGACGAAGGAAGAGGTCAAAATCATGACCCCGGTCATCGCCCGCTCCTCGGTGCTTGGTTTCTTCACCGGCGTTCTTCCGGGTGCCGGTGCAACGATCGCGTCCTTCCTTGCCTATGGCCTTGAACGCAACCTGGCTAGTGCCAAGGAAAAGCTCAAGTTTGGCAAGGGATCAATCCGGGGTCTCACAGCACCGGAAACGGCAAACAACGCGGCATGTTCCGGTTCGTTCGTCCCGCTTCTAACGCTTGGTATCCCGGGTTCGGGAACCACTGCTGTGATGATGGGTGCGCTGATTTCTTATGGTGTTCAGCCAGGTCCGCGTCTGTTCGTCGAACAGCCTGACGTGTTCTGGTCGGTCATCATTTCGATGTATATCGGCAATATCGTTCTGCTGGTTCTGAACCTGCCGCTGATCCCGTACATCTCGCGTTTGCTGGCACTGCCGCAACAGTTGCTGGTTCCGTTCGTCCTGTTCTTCTCGCTGATCGGTGTTTATCTGGTGACGTTTAACACCATGGATATTCACATGATGGTCTTGGCCGCGGCAATTGCCATTGGCCTGCGCCTGTTGAATTATCCGATGGCACCCATGCTGCTGGGCTTCATCCTGGGCGAAATGATGGAAGAAAACCTGCGTCGCGCATTGATGATCAGTGATGGTTCGATTTCCTTCCTTTGGGAACGCCCGATTACGCTTGTAATCCTGTTGATCAGCATTGCCTTCCTGTTGGCACCGCTTGTCGGGAACACCCGTCAGTGGTTGCGCAACCGCAAGGCCGTTCCGAACGACGGCGAAATGTAAGACCAAATATCTTCGACGCGAAGGATACAAAAGCGATGCGTTTTCTCGATAATCTTTCAATCGGCCCGAAAACCCTTTTGGTTCCTGTTTTTCTGATGGTTGTGATCATTGCGATGGGTATCGCAACGGTTCTGACATTGGAAAGCGAAAAGGAAACGCTGAACAACCTTCGCGTCGAAGCTTATGAACGCCGTTCCGATGCGCTGACACTCAGTGACGCACTGAACGAAGCGCACGGAAGCCTTTTCCGGATTCTGACGTGGGATTCCAACGGCGTTAATGCCGCCGCGGTTCCCGAACTTCGCGAAAAGGCCGGTAATCTGTCTACCGAACTGGCCCCGCTTGCCGAACGTCTGGCAGAAGTCGGCGGCGATGAATTTACCACCGCCTACGACACCTATATGAACGAAGTCGATCAGTTCCTGATCGAAAGCGAGATGAATATCTATGGCGCGCTTGAGGTTATTGCGCGTGCCGATGAGTCCTTCCGCGCACTGCAAGTACCGTTGCAGAAAATTCTCGTGCAGTCTCAGGAAGTTGCCACCACATCATTTGGCAACGCCCAAGCGCAGGCCGAAACACTTCAGAAGGTCTTCGTCATTGTCGCGATTGTCGTGATCTTTGTCGCGGCAGTCGTTTCAGTTTTTGTTTCACGCCGTATTTCGCGCCCGATGACCGATCTTGCGCAACTGATCGAACAGATTTCCAAGGGTGACCTTGATGTGGAAATTCGTGGTGTGCAGCGCCGTGACGAGATTGGCGTGGTTGCGCGCTCGGTAACCGTTCTTCGCGATCAGTCAAAAGAAGCCGAAACACTGCGTCATGAACGCGAACGCGTGCGAAAGATAGAACGCGAACGCCAGCTTGAACTGGTTAAGGCAACCGACAATTTCCAGCGTGCCGTCCAGGAAGCTCTCGGCGGATTTGACCGTGAATTCGGGTCACTGAACGGCTCGGCAAACGACATGGAACAGATTGCAACATCGGCCACCGCACGTGCTGCTGATGCCAACCATCATTCCGAAGCTGTCCTGCATCATATCGAGGCCGTATCACAAACCACCGCCAGCCTGTCAGAGGCCATCGGAGAAATTGGCCAGCAGGCACAGAAATCAGCCGAAGTTGCCGGACGCGCCCGCACTGAGAGTGAACATTCCCGCGCCCTGTTTGAACAGCTGACCGAAGCAACCCAGCGAATTGGTGATATTGTTACGCTGATCGAAGACATCGCCAACCAGACAAACCTTCTGGCATTGAACGCAACGATCGAGGCAGCACGTGCCGGTGACGCAGGCAAAGGCTTTGCCGTTGTCGCAGGCGAGGTTAAAAACCTTGCATCACAAACCGCCCGCGCGACCGAGGATATTTCGGCACAGGTCGAAGAAATCCGCGGTCTGACAGACAATGTTGTCAGTGCTCTTGAATCCGTTGCCAATGTTATTGGTGAAGTTGATCAATCAGCCGCGGCCATTGCGGCGGCGGTGGAAGAACAACAAGCCTCGACCAATGGCATATCGACCAGCATCCATGATGCCAATGGTGGCATGCGAACGGTTGCCGATGCAGTTGGTGCATTGGACACGGAAACCGCCCGCGTTCACACCGGATCGGAAAACGTTTCGCGTGCGACAAACACCCTGAATGCCGAAGCTGCCCGCCTGCGTGATGCGATCGACGGCTTCCTTGACCAGATCAACAAGAACAAGGCCGAGGCATAATAATGAGCGTCCCGCCGGAAAGGCCCGCAGACGACAGTTGGATCAACCGCCTTTCCAGCAGCCTCACCCCGAAATTTTTCAAAAACCTGTTTGTGGCACTTGGCATAGGGCTTGTGGGCGGGTTGATCGCACACGGCATCAATATGCCGCTTGCCTGGATGATGGGGCCAATGCTCGCGACATTTGTCGCCAGCCTGCTGCGTGTCCGCATGGGTATCCCGATGCGATTTCGCTCCGTTATTCTGGGTGTGATCGGCGTATTTCTCGGGGCATCCTTTACCCCAGATACCCTTGATCAGGCGGCCCGATGGCCGATCAGTATGATTGCGGTTCTGCTTTACGTTCCGATCATCACGCTTGTTGTTACCTGGTTTTACAGCAAGGTCGCAAAACTTGATCCGGCAACGGCTTTGTTTTCAGCCACACCGGGCGGTTTGACGCCAATGGTGGTTCTGGGTGCCGCCGCAGGCGGCAACGAACAGGAAATCGCCCTCACACAGGGTTTACGCGTTCTGCTTCTGGTCATGTCAGCACCATTGATCGTCCTTATGATCACCGGTGTCGTCGCAAGTGGTCATGGCGATAGCGAAGCCATCCAGATGACGTTGTCCGAGGGACTGATCACGGCATTCTGTGCGATTGCAACCGTCCTGGTTTTCCGAAAAATCGGCATTCCCGCCGCCGAAATGACCGGCGCCATGATGGCCAGCATGGTTTTGCATGTAACCGGCCTTGTAGAGGGCAATCTGCCCGGATGGTTATTGGCCGGAAGCCTTCTGATTCTCGGCTCGGCAATTGGCAGTCGCTTTGCCGGGGTAAAGCTTTCCTTCCTCGCCCGTCTTGCAGGTTATTCGATCTTTGCCACTCTGCTGATCCTTGCCTTCACCGGCGGAGTGGCCTGGTTTGTTTCTGATTGGCTGGATCTTGATTATATTGCTGTTCTGCTCGCCTTCGCACCGGGTGGCGTTGCGGAAATGTCCCTTATCGCGCTGGCGCTGAATGTCGAACCAAGCTTTGTTGCTTTCCATCATATCGTCCGCATTTTCGAGATCGTATTGCTGGCACCACTCATGGCAAAGTGGTTCGAACGATATCGTCAAAAGCGTTTAAACAACCTTTAGTTATAAAGCGTTGGCGTCTTACGATTAATTCGCTAATCTTTTCCTGCACATTCCGGGCGGGGAACAGAAAATGCAAACGAGGCTTTCGGGGCGGAGCTCGCAAACATTCGGCTTACACGGCCAAAGTCCTTTGCCGAAACGGCTCTTTGATCTTTCAGTTGCCACAACCTTACTTATCGCGGCCCTTCCTTTACTACTTTTGATAGCGATAGCCCTGAAATGCGATCATCGTGGCCCCGTATTTTTCAAACAGGTTCGCATCGGGTATCTTGGCAGGCCTTTCAATATTTATAAGTTCTGCACTCTTTGGGGTTCGATACGCCCGGACGGCACACCTCTGCCACCGACAAAATTCTGTAATTTCATTCGGCGCTGGGGTCTGGACGAGCTGCCGCAGCTTTTCAATATCGTTCGTGGTGATATGTCACTTGTCGGGCCGCGCCCGCATACACCAGCGGACAATCACGATTTCGCCCGGCACTTTGCGCTTTATAATGCACGCCATCAGGTGCCACCTGGCATCACAGGTCTGGCCCAGATCAATGGTTGGCGCGGCCCAATTCAGTCCAGTTTTGATCTGAAAAGCCGCCTTGACTGTGATCTTCTCTATATCAACCAGCAATCTTTGACATCTGACATACTTATTTTGATCTGCACAGTCACGCGCCCTTGGTACTGGGTGAATGGCCCAAAGCGCACATCCCCTGAAACACTGTCATCATGTCGTACCGGATGAAAAACGCTGGCTTTAAGACTGCTTCACTATGTTGCAGCATTCTGCTGGCCAACTGTTTCAATCCTGTGGCTTTTGCAAAGTCTGAAGCGACACAAAAGAACAGGCGAGATACAACAATTCAGCTTGGCCTTTTTGATTTGGTGCCATCGCTTTCGGTGACAGAGGAATTCAACGACAATATTTTTCTGTCCGATAGCTACCAAAAGTCCGACACCATTAGCCGGGTAGTACCTGCTTTAACCTTGCAATCAAATTGGCAACGGGCCCGCTTACGACTTGAAGCTCTTGGTGATGCTGGGTTTTACGCCAAATCAGGCGAAGATGATTATCTGGATGGCGAACTTGGTGTTTCCGCCGGATCGGATATCGGCCCGGCATTTGCTGTTGATGGCGATTTCCGTATCGCCAAAGGTCACGAAGATCGCGGCGGTGATGATATTCCGGCCGGTGCCAGCGAACCCGTCACCTATGACGAGAAAAATACTGAAATTGCCATTCGCTATTTTGCCGGTGATGTTCACTACCGAGCCGCCATGGCCTTTCGACAGCTTGATTTTGACGATACCGCGCTCACCAATGGGGGTATTGCCAATAATGATGATCGGGATCGGACTGAATTGCGGCTGATCATGCGGGCTTCTTATCAACTGGGACCAGGCCGCGAAGCTTATGGCGAGACCACCTTTAACCAGCGAGAATATGAAAATACCCCCGACGATCAGAGAATTTTTCGCAATTCAAACGGTTACCGATTGCTGGGCGGCATGACATTTGACCTTACCGATTTGATTAAGGCCGATCTCGGGGCTGGATGGATGTCGCAAATTTATGAGGATTTCCGTTTGCAAAATAACGAAGGGTTTTCACTTCGTGCCGCAACAACATGGAATATTACACGCATGACTGCGTTGGATTTCCGCGCCAAACGCGAAATCGGGGAAACCACCGTTACCGGTGCCAGCGGAATTATCGGTGAAAGCTTCGATGCCGGTATTGAACATGAACTACGGCGCTGGCTAAGCATCCGCCTTAACGCTGGCTATCAGCAGGATCGGTTTGAGGGGGCAGGACGGACTGACAAAGTAACGCGCTTTGGCGGAGGTGTGCGTTATGAACTCAACCGTTTTACGGAACTGGATGGTTCCTGGCGATATGACCAGCGTAAATCAAACGAAACCGGCCATGATTATCGCCGCAATCGCGCTTTGCTGACGCTTCGGTTGAAAATGTGATGTCATGAAAAACATAATTCTGACTGCAATCCTTTTGTTCGCGGTTTCAGGTGGCGTTCATGCCCAGACCGTCTACACGATTGATAGCGGAGACGAACTGCGTATCACGGTTTTCGACGAGGAATCTCTTTCAGGTGATTTCTCGGTCGGTGCAGACGGATCCGTCACTCTGCCCCTGATCGGAACGGTTACCTTGCGCGACCTCACGCCACAAGCTGCACAGCAAACCATCGCCAACGTCCTTGCAGACGGTTATCTACGCCATCCCGTTGTATCCATTGATGTTCTTCATTTCCGCCCCGTCTATATTATTGGCGAAGTCAATGAGCCCGGTGAGTACGGGTATGCTTCAGGAATGAACGTATTGAATGCCGTCGCACTTGGTGGCGGTTACACTTATCGCGCCGATCAGGATGACATCATTATCATGCGTGGCCGCGACGATAATCGCGTCGAGATTCAGGCCAACGAGCAAAGCATTGTATTGCCTGGTGATATTATTCACATCACGGAACGGTATTTTTAAAATTCGTTGTAAGCGAATAAGCGATCAATCTAATTGGAACGATTTCAAAAGATTGACGAAAAAATCTGTTTAAAGGTGAACCCCATCTTTACGGGCCGGTTTAACCATGATGAAATCCGGTCACGCGCAAAAGCGCCCCACCAAGACAATGCGCATCTCAGGGAGCCCCGAATGTCGAATACTGCGGAAATGCGTCACGGCGGACGCATACTGGTCGATCAACTTGCCCTTCATGGCTGCGAACGGGTTTATCTTGTTCCCGGTGAGAGCTATCTGGCTGTTCTCGATGGCCTGGTCGACCATCCCGATATAGAACCAATCATCTGCCGTCAGGAAGGCGGTGCCGCCATTATGGCCGAGGCGCACGGCAAACTGACCGGAAAACCCGGCATCTGCATGGTCACGCGCGGTCCAGGTGCAACCAATGCGTCGGCGGGCGTGCATGTCGCCCATCAGGACAGCACCCCGATGATCCTTCTGGTCGGTCAGATCGGGCGTGAAATGGTTGATCGCGAAGCCTTTCAGGAAGTCGACTATCGCAAGATGTTCGAACCGCTTTGCAAGTGGGTTGCCCAGATCGACGACATCAACCGCATCCCGGAATATATCAGCCACGCCTATCATATCTCGACATCCGGTCGCCCCGGACCAGTCGTCCTTGCTCTGCCGGAAGATATGCTGTCATCTGCAGCCGCAGTTGCCGATGCCAAACCCTATGTCCCGATCGAAGCCAAAACTGCGCCCGAAGATGTCGCCCGGTTCCGCGGTGCGCTAGCAGATGCGAAACAGCCGATCATGATCGTTGGCGGTGGTGGATGGACCGTAGAAACCACCGAAAACCTTAAATCGTTTGCAAAACGAAACAATGTTGCGATCGCCACCAGTTTCCGCTGCCAGGACTATGTCCCGAACACACACAGCCATTTCATTGGCGATGTCGGCATCGGGATCAATCCGGAACTGGCGCAATTCATTCGCGAAAGCGACCTTGTGATCCTTGTCGGGTCGCGCATGGGGGAAATGACCAGTAGCGGTTACAGCCTGCTTGAAATTCCCTGCCCGAAACAGAAACTGATCCATGTTTACGCAGGCCCCGATGAATTGGGCCGTGTTTATCGCCCTGATATCGCAATCAATGCATCCCAACGATCATTCATCCGCGCCATCGCCATGATGGAACCGGTGGATGGAAGCGAACGCGAAGAACAGATTGAAACGGCCCACACTTCATATCTGAAATTCTCGACCCCGCTTGACACGCCGGGCGATGTAAAGATGGCCCATGTCGTCGCACAGCTTCGCGAAATCCTGCCCGAAGACGCAATTGTGTCCAACGGGGCTGGCAACTATGCCGCCTTCCTGCATCGATTCTTCCGGTATGGCAAATATCGCACCGAGCTCGCACCGACTTCGGGTTCGATGGGCTATGGCCTTCCAGCATCTGTAGCCGCCAAGCTGACCCACCCGGATCGCCCGTCGATCTGTCTTGCCGGTGACGGATGCTTTTTGATGCACGGCCAGGAATTCGCAACCGCGGTTCAGTACGGTGCCAACATCATCGTGATCGTGGTCAATAACGGCATGTTCGGTACCATCCGCATGCATCAGGAACGCAATTATCCCGGTCGCGTTTCAGGCACCCAGCTGCACAACCCGGATTTTGCAGCCTACGCTGTCGCTTTTGGCGGACATGGCGAAACCGTTACCAAGACCGAAGATTTCGGACCGGCTTTTGAACGCGCCATGAATTCGGGAAAACCGGCGATTATCGAGGTACAGGTTGATCCGCAGGCCTTAACCCCGATCAAGACACTGGATCAAATTCGCGCGGGCAGCTGATCTGTGAAGCTATGAAATATGGCGAGGTCACTTACCAGTTGGCAGGGTGATCTCGCCCTTTTCAAGAGCCTTGCGCAATTTGGTAACTGCTTCTGCAAGCTTCTCGTCAATGACATGCAAATAAGCTGTCCAATCCGAAAGCTTTTTAAGCTCTTCCTTGCCATCAGAAATTCCGCGCAGGCCGATCAAAGGTACGTCAAACTTCTGACAGACCCGCAAGATGGCATAGGTTTCCATATCCACCATATCGGCATCAATCGCGTCATAAGCGACACCCGATACAACGTTTGCGCCCGTAGACAAACGTGCTTCCGCGATACCTGGAATGCGATAAGGCAATTCCATAACTGCCGGAAGATTCAGATAGGGCGTAATCCCCTTCTCAAAACCAAGTGCTGAGCAATCCATATCGCGGTAAGACACAGATGACGCCTGATAAACCGCCGCCTGCTTAAGCGTGCGCGAACCTGCCGATCCAAGGGTTACCACCAGATCGGGCAAATCGCTCACCAATTTCAGCTCCGTCAAGGCTGCGCTCAGATTAAGTGCCGCCTCAACCGGACCGATGCCGATCATCAGTGGTTTGAACAGTTTTTCAAGATGAGGGCCATATTCCTGATTTGCCGCCATGGCAAACAGCACATTGGTTCCGGCAAAATCATGAAGATATCCGTGCATGTCTCATCCATCTCATCTGCGATTGATCAAGATGCAGATTAGTGGTCAGAAAACGCTTTGCCAGCCCTTAATTGGGCGGATTTGAAAATATTCTTGGGAAATTGGCGCACCCGACAGGATTCGAACCTGTGGCCTTTGCCTTCGGAGGGCAACGCTCTATCCAGCTGAGCTACGGGTGCGCAATAGGCATCGGGCAGCACGACCCGAGCGGTTGGGTGATACAGGTTTTGTCCGTCGCGGGCAAGGATTTTTGACGGCCCCTGCCAATCAGCATCCTGTCGACCGTTTGGTTAAATTCTGGTTGCTGCATATCACAGCGATCAGCTTTCGACATCACGTCGCTCATAGGGATCCCGTACGATCCAGGTCCCGTTCCATTCCCGGTCCTGTTCACGGCGCTGCAGACGTTCCATTCGGTTAAGCATGAGCTGGGCGGCAAAATCGCTGCCGATACCCTCCTGAACTTCCTCAAACAGCGGTTGCGCCTTATCAAACTGGCCCTCGCGATAAAGCGCAATCGCCATCTCATAGGTTTTGCGCCACTCGCGACGTTCATCGCTCAGCTGTCCGGACTGCGCCAGCACTTCATAGAGATAGACCACATGCTCGGTCCCCAGCAGCACGACATGGTCAAGATCACGCATCTCGATTTCGCCGGCTGCCATGCTGGTGGTTTCATGCGACGCCAGAATTTGCGTACCATAAATCCGGTTGGCCTTTTCAAGACGGTTGGCATAGTTCACACAGTCGCCGACCACCGTATAAGACCGTGATTTATCCGTCCCGATGGAGCCGACAACGACCTCGCCGGTTGCAATACCAACGCGAATATCAAGTCCGTGATCGCCAATCAGGTCGGCATATTTGGTCTTTAGCGCATTAAAGCGTGCCACCTGCTCCAACGCTGCCAGACAGGCATGCCCGGCATGGCTTTTTTCCCCACAGAAGGGCGGGCCCCAGAAACCGATCACCCGGTCCCCGACAAAGTTATCAATAATGCCGCTGTGGTTGGCAATCGGTTCGGTCATGGCGGTCAGATAATCATTCAGAAAATCGACGAGTTTCTCGGGCGGGATATGCTCCGCCATCCAGTCAAAATTGGTCAGGTTGACGACGCTAACCGTCATTACACGCTTCTGCGAGGTCTCAAGCGCGGTTTCCTGCGACAGCAGGTTATTGATAATCTTTGGATCAATATATTTGCCAAACCGTTCGCGCATCCGGAACCGGACACGTAATTCACGCGTCATTCGGTTAAAGGCATCCGCCAAACGGGCAAAATCGCCCTTGCCCTTGAAATCAAGGCTGGTATCGAGCTTTCCCGACTGCACGCTGTTTAACGCATTGGTCGTATCACGAACCGCTTTGACCACTGCCTGCGCCAGATAGTAGGCCAAGGAAATGCCAATCACCACCGCGGCCAGCATCATGATGAATTCGGCCTGGATCAGGAAATCTTCGCGGGCTGAGACATTTTCGACTGTTTCGCTGGAATATTTTTCCAGCAGCAAAATCTCGCTGCGCAGATCAAGCACGATATTGCGATGAATGCCACGCACCAGATTTTCCTGACGTTGCGCATCGTCAAGATCGCCATCGCGTACCCTGCCAAGCAGCCGTTCAACCCCCAGATTGAACTGGGCGGCAATATCGGCAAATTCACGCATCCGCACATCAAGATCAAGCAAGACGCCCTGATCAAAATGACCTGATGCCTGTGCCCGGCCAAGGGCTGCCGATGTGAACGCCTTGCGAAAAGCCTGTTCGATCTGGGTCTGCTTGGCATCAATTTCGATTTCGATGCCACTCAAAAGCGATGCATCCGGTCCTTCATTCTCGACCACACGCATATAACGGTCGATCAGCGAAATCTGCTCAAGCTGACGGGAACGCACATCGGAAAGCGCATCCTTCACCGGCGTGACATAGCGCGACACCGCTTCAAGATCGCCATTGATCCCCAACGACTGAATGACGGAGAACCCGGTAGCCACCACAAGCCAAACGACAAAAAAGGCCGCGACACCCAGGAACTTCGCCCGAACGGTCCTTAGCATGCCGGTCCTGATCCTCCGAAAAACATGGCTGAAAGCACCACCAAATACGCAAAGGCGATAGGTGCCATATCGTGATGGTCGCACCGCGTAACAAGCATCGCAACCATATGCAACTGATTAAAAATGCTACCTGATCGGTGATCCACGGTCAAAATGCAATCAGTTGACCCGACACGAAAAATCCCGCGCGGTACCGCCACCCTTTATCCAACGTCCGATATCGCCGATCACCGTTGGCCCATTCAGGTCCCGCAACAGCATGTGATAGCCGTCGCGATAAAGACAAATCGTGCTTTGATCGCTATTTGACGCCCGCATGTTATCTGCAATCGCGGCAACCGCCCCCGGTGGAATAACCTGATCCTGCTGACCTGACATCAAAAGTGTCGGAATATCGATATCTCCACCGCGCTGATGCGCCAAATCCATCAAATCTGCCAGTCCTGCAACCATGTCGACCCGCACCGATTTCATCATGTACGGATCACGAGATAGACGACGAAGCATTTCTATATTGTCAGACGGCCATATATCAAGCCCCTGCCCCGACAGGGGCAACCACGGCAAACTATTGGAAATCATCGATAATGGCGCTGTCTGATACCATGGCATCATGTCGCGGTTCCAGACTGCCGGTGCGACCAGAATAACCCCGTCCATCCATTGGGGGCGCGACGCAGCTGTCACAATTGCAACTGCACCCCCCATCGAGTCCCCCATCAAATAGATCGGTCGCCCCGGATATCGCATGCGAAGAATGACGAGCATATCAGATGCATCATTGATCAGGCTTTGCGTTCCCGGCCAGAATGGCCGTGTCGCCGTGCGGCCAAATCCGCGCTGATCATAGGCAAAAAGCGCAATATTTTCAGAAGCTAACGCCGTTCCGGCTTCGTCAAACGCGTTCGCATAATCGCCAAACCCATGCAGACCAAGGATTACCGCATCCGGATCATCAACCGGCCCCCAATACTGCAACGGCAAAGATGCCCCATCAGACGCCATAAACGCATTTTCGGTCATTCTAACGCTGGCGATCGGATCGCCAGCGGGAATTACCGTCGGCGCGCAGCCCGCCAGCCAAAATGCGAACCCAAGCCCGACAAACCACGACAATGCCTTCTGAATGTGATGAATTGCCGTCCCCAAATCATGTTGCTTTGCATTTACAGATCAAATTAAGGCCAAAAAACAAAACCCTGCAAGCAACTTGCAGGGTTTTGAAGGATGGTAAGACGCCCCGAAAATCAGGCCGCCTTGCCCGCACGGGCCTTGTCGTTATCACGAGTCAGCATCAGGAAGATATCTTCAAGATCGCCCTCCTCGATCGACAGGTCGGTAATCGCAAGACCGCAGCCCTGAATGGCGTTGAGAATTTCAGCCATCTGGGTGTTGCTGGGCCGGTAATTCAGCGCGATCTGGTTTGCGGCCTTAAGCTCAGCACCCCACGGGGTCAGTTCCTCGGGTACGGCATTGAGTGCATTTTTAAC
This sequence comes from Thalassospira xiamenensis M-5 = DSM 17429, assembly GCF_000300235.2. Lineage (NCBI taxonomy): Bacteria > Pseudomonadati > Pseudomonadota > Alphaproteobacteria > Rhodospirillales > Thalassospiraceae > Thalassospira > Thalassospira xiamenensis. The sequence goes on from NZ_CP004388.1 coordinate 4,303,356, forward strand.
TGTCAGAATCAGGGTTTTATGATCGATACGACGCAGAAGACTGCGCTTGTCTTCATGGGCAATCACATTGCCCTTGTTGATGATCGCAATCTCGTCACAAAGCTCTTCGGCTTCTTCAAGGTAATGCGTGGTCAGAACAATCGTAACGCCCGCCTTGTTCAGTTCCTTCACATAGGCCCAAAGCTGCTGACGCAGTTCGATATCAACCCCGGCCGTAGGTTCATCCAACACCAGAACCGGCGGCATATGAACCATCGCCTTGCCGACAAGAAGACGTCGACGCATCCCGCCCGAAAGTGAGCGGGAATAGGAATCGGCCTTGTCAGACAGTCCAAGGGCGGCAAGAATCTCGTCCGTACGACGTTCCGCTTTGGGGACACCATACAGGCCTGCCTGCAATTCCATCGCCTGACGCGGCGTGAAAAATGCATCCAGATTAAGTTCCTGCGGCACGATCCCGATTGAACAACGCGCAGCACGCATTTCGGTTTCGATATCGTAGCCCCAGATTTTTGCCGTACCGCTTGTCTTGGTGACAAGACCAGCCAGTATATTGATAAAAGTGGACTTTCCGGCACCATTCGGACCAAGAAGGGCAAAGAAAGAACCGCGTGGAATTTTCAACGACACATTGTCCAGTGCCAGTTTTTCGCCGTTCGCACCCTTATAGAGCTTGGTCAGCCCTTCGACTTCGATGGCGTAGTCGGGCATTGCAGTCATGAATGCGTGATCTCCGCTCTTTTCCGCGTGGCTTGTTTGCGCTAAGACCATGCGGAAGTGTTGATTGAATATGCGCAATCGGTATCATCCCCATGAAAGCGGGGTCAATGGCTCTTGGACCTGTTTCAGGCCGATGATCAACCGATGGCAACACCGATGCCTGTGCTAACTGGGAAGCTGGATATATGAAGATCACCGAAGAAATCAAAGTCGGCAGCCTCAATGTTGCCTGTGACGGCGGCAAAGGTCACCTTGGCCATCCCACCGTTTACCTCAATCTTGAGGAAAAGGGCGAGGTGGTCTGCCCTTACTGCTCAAAGAAATATATTTTCGACAAATCCCAGGCCGAGCACGCAGCCCATTAATCTATTTTGCCTGACCACAGGTAAAAGGAACCAGCGCCCAAGCTGCCAATATCGTTGATCCCGGCAGCTTTTCGCTGACTTAATGACTGTCGCATGTCTTTGCCGTCGCGGCATTGTTCGCGGCACATCCACGGGGAAATCCTATGACGTCTGCACCAACCGCTCTTAACAGCTATCGTGCCCTTCCGGATCCGGACGGACATTTCGGCAATTTCGGGGGCCGCTTTGTCGCCGAGACCCTGATGCCGCTGATTCTCGAGCTTGAGCAGGCCTACAAGGATGCCAGGAAAGATCCGGCGTTTCAGAAAGAACTCGACTATTACCTGAAGCACTATGTCGGTCGCGCAAATCCGCTTTATTTCGCCGAACGCCTGACCGAACATCTTGGCGGTGCCAAGATCTATTTCAAGCGCGAGGACCTGAACCATACCGGCGCGCACAAGATCAATAACTGCATCGGTCAGATCCTTCTGGCCAAACGCATGGGCAAAACCCGCATCATCGCCGAAACCGGCGCAGGCCAGCACGGCGTTGCAACAGCGACGGTTTGCGCGCGCTTTGGTCTGCCCTGCACGGTTTATATGGGCTCGAAGGATATCGAACGTCAGTCGCCGAACGTTTTCCGCATGCGCCTGCTGGGTGCCGAAGTCAAACCAGTCAAATCCGGTTCCTGCTCGCTCAAGGATGCGATGAACGAGGCCCTTCGTGACTGGGTCACCAATGTCGAAGATACCTTCTACATCATCGGGACGGCGGCGGGTCCGCACCCCTATCCGGAACTGGTTCGCGATTTCCAATGCGTGATCGGCAACGAAGCCAAAGAACAGATTCTTGAGCAGGAAGGTCGCCTGCCCGATCAGGTAATCGCGGCCGTTGGTGGTGGATCAAACGCAATCGGTTTGTTCCACCCGTTCCTTGATGACAAGGATATCGAGGTGGTTGGTGTCGAAGCTGCCGGTCATGGCGTGCACACCGGTAAACATGCCGCCAGCCTGAGCGCTGGAAAACCGGGCGTTTTGCACGGGAATCGCACCTATCTGCTGATGGATGACGACGGACAGATCAAAGAGGCCGACTCGATTTCGGCCGGTCTTGATTATCCCGGTATTGGGCCGGAACATAGCTGGCTTAAAGATATTGGTCGTGCGCGTTACGAGCCGATCACCGACAAAGAAGCGCTGGAAGCTTTTAAACTTTGTTCGGAACTCGAAGGCATTATTCCCGCGCTGGAATGCAGTCACGCCATCGCGCAGATCATGAAAGAAGCCCCCAAAATGGGTAAAGACAAGATCATTCTCATGTGTCTGAGCGGCAGGGGCGACAAGGATATCTTTACCGTGGCCGAAGCACTGGGAGTAGAACTGTGAGCGACGCAATCATCGGCGGCCAGGACCGCATCGCCAAACGTTTCGCGAAGCTCAAAGAAGAAGGTCGTGCCGGTCTGGTCACGTTCATCACCGCAGGTGATCCCGACCCGGAAGCATCGTTTGAAATCCTTAAAGCCCTGCCTGCGGCAGGTGCGGACGTCATCGAACTCGGTATGCCATTTACCGATCCGATGGCGGATGGTCCCGCCATTCAGGAAGCCTCGATACGCGCCCTGGCAGCGGGGATGCATATGCGCAAGACCCTGTCGCTGGTCCGCGGTTTCCGTGATCAGGATCATGAAACGCCAATTATTCTGATGGGGTATTACAACCCGATTTATATTTATGGCGTGGCAGAGTTTCTTGAAGATGCCCGCAATGCCGGTGTTGATGGCCTGATCGTTGTTGATCTGCCGCCCGAAGAAGACGCCGAGCTTTGCGTCCCGACCGTGGAAAAAGGGTTGTCGTTCATTCGTCTGACGACACCGACCTCTGATGACAAGCGCCTGTCGAAACTCGTTCAGAATACGTCGGGCTTTGTTTATTATGTTTCAGTTGCCGGTGTTACCGGTGCCGGTTCAGCAACCAATGACCAGATTGTTGAAGCGATGGCGCGTCTGCGTCGCCACACGGATCTTCCGATTGCAGTTGGCTTTGGCATCAAGAACGCGACCCAGGCCGCAGAGGTTGCCCGGCAGGCCGATGCTGCTGTGGTCGGCTCAGCAATCGTATCAAAAATTGCCGAAAGTCTTGACGAAAACGGCAAGGCCACCGATAAGACCGCCTCTATGGTCACAGGCCTTGTTCGCGAACTTGCAGACGGGGTACGCAACGCGCGTAAATAACGCTGCGCGCTGCCGTGAAATGACCGATATAGGCAAAACCAAGGATCAGTATCCGATATGTCGTGGCTGACAGAATTCGTCCGTCCCAAGATTCAGAAACTTGTTCGCCGCACCGAAGTGCCCGAAAATCTCTGGCATAAGTGCCCGTCTTGCGAACAGATGATCTTCCACCGTGACCTGGCAAAGAACAAACATGTTTGCCAGCATTGCGGCCATCACATGCGCATTTCCGCCAAGGAACGTCTGGAACTCCTGTTCGATGATGGTAAATACCAGACCATCGAACTGCCGAACGTTCCGGTCGATCCGCTGAAATTCCGCGATCAGAAAAAGTACACCGACCGCCTGAAAGCAGCACAGGCCAAAGCAACCTATAAGGATGCACTGGCTGTTGCCCACGGGGAAGTCGGTGGCCATGCAACCGTCATTGCGGTATTCGATTTTTCCTTCATGGGCGGATCGATGGGTACTGCCGTTGGCGAAGGCATTGTTGCGGCTGCCGAACTGGCAACCGTTCAGGATGCGGCCCTCATCATCGTTCCGGCATCGGGCGGTGCACGCATGCAGGAAGGCATCCTTAGCCTGATGCAGATGGCGCGCACCACGGCCGCGATCGAGAAGGTCAAGGAAAAGGGCCTGCCCTATTTCGTCCTTCTGACCGATCCGACCACCGGTGGTGTTTCTGCATCCTTCGCCATGCTGGGTGACATCCAGATTGCCGAGCCAGGCGCACAGATCGGTTTTGCCGGTCGTCGCGTGATCGAAAACACCATTCGTGAAAAGCTTCCCGATGATTTCCAGACAGCAGAATATCTTCTGGATCACGGGATGGTCGATATGGTCGTGCCGCGCGGTGAGTTGAATGAAACCATCGGTCGCCTGATCGATATGATCCGCCGCACCAAGCCGGGTGCCGCGATCGTTCCGATCAAGGATGCAAAAAAGAAACCCGCGAAAAAGGCCGAGACCGAAGGTGACAACGCCAAGAAGTGACGCCATTCTTGCGCGTCTGGGCCAGCTTCATCCAAAAGTGATCGACCTTTCATTGGGTCGGATTACCCGCTTGCTCGACAAGCTGGGTAATCCGCACCTCAATCTGCCGCCAGTCATTCATCTGGCCGGAACCAATGGCAAGGGATCAACGCTGGCTTACCTGCGTGCCATCTATGAGGCCGCAGGCCTTCGTGTTCACACTTCGACCTCCCCGCACCTTGTTCGCTTTCACGAACGCATACGTCTGGCCGGTGAACTGATCAGCGAAGACATACTGTGCGACCTTCTTGAAGAAGTCGAAGCAATCAATGATGGCGAACAGATAACCTTCTTTGAAATCACCCAGGCAGCAGCTTTTCTGGCCTATTCACGGGTTCCGGCAGACGTTGTTCTGCTTGAAACCGGTCTTGGCGGGCGGGTTGATGCATCCAACGTGATTGATAAACCGGCTTTGACCGTCATTACACCGATCTCGCTTGATCATCAGGGGTTCCTTGGCGATACGATTGCCAAAATCGCCTTTGAAAAGGCCGGAATCATGAAGCCGGGTGTGCCGTGTGTACTTGCGCCTCAAAGCCTTGAGGCATTTGATACGCTTGCCCGCCACGCTGGCGATATAGGCAGCCCCCTGATCACGAATTTCGCCGTTACCGCCGAGCGCGAGGATGGCTTCACACTTCGTATCACCGAAGAAGAATTTGATCTGCCCTTGCCCGCCTTGCCCGGTCGCCATCAATTCATCAATGCCGCAACCGCCATTATTGCCGCCCGCAAGGCCGGTATTCCGAATATCGCAGGCCCGGATTTGGCAACGATTTCCCGCGGCATTACCCAAGCCAGTTGGCCCGCCCGCCTTCAGAAGCTGACCAAAGGCCCGCTGTGCGATGCCATGCCTGACAAATGCGACCTGGTTCTGGATGGTGGCCACAACATCGCCGCCGCAGAAGTCATCGCAGACTGGCTTTCCCGACAATCCACGAGTGAAACGGTTGTGATTATGGGAATGCTCGACAACAGGGATCCCATCGCATTTCTGCGGCCGCTGGCCCCGCATATCGCATCATTTGCCGGGATTCCGATCCCGGGTGATCATGAAGTCCACAGTGCAGAAACATTGCGTGATGCTGCCGTTAAGGCCGGAATTGCCAATGCTTATGCCTGTAACACGTTGAATGATGCGCTGGCAGTTCTGAAAAACAGCATCAATCAACCCAAAAGGGTTTTGATTTTGGGTTCGCTCTATCTGGCGGGTGTTGTTCTGGAAAATCACACCTGAACTGACACATCCGGCAATCAGATTTCCGGCAAACGCACTTTGCTGTGTACCGCGGATGAATTGCCGCCGCCCATACCACTACCACTTGATGACCCGTCATCATCTTTACGCAGGCGAAGACTGCCAGCTTTGTGCACCTTGCGCCGGTCGCCGGTTACACCGGGCGGCAACCCACCCAAAGCAGTCTCTTGCGAAACCTGATTTCTGACTTGTCCGATCCGATCATAACGTTCGGCTTCACGCCGAACATTACGACCAGCAACCCATGTATAACCCAGCACATAAAGCAGAAATCCACCAACCCCGATGGTCAGGGTCAGGAACTGCAAAACTGGCAGGAAGCTTCCGAATAGCTGTCCGCCGCCGTAAATCATGAAAATGCAAACCGCCGCTACGGGTGCCAACGCAAGAAAGAATATCCCGCGCACCTTGTGACGGATCGGCCCGTAATGCATCAACATCGCATAAAACAGATACATCAGCGCGATGAACACGACGAGCTTGATCAGCAGCACAAAATGGTCGGCCGCAGGAAGGCGCTGATTGCGATCATAAACGCCAAAAACCACGAACAGACCGTGCAGGAAAAACCCGAAAATCCCAAAAGTAATCAGAAAGCGCAGCCACGAGGACACGCTAAAAAATCTGCGCCATCCCGATCCGTTGGATCGCGCAACCCGTTCAGCTTTCCTGATTTTTTTGTGCCGATTTGCCAGCTTCATGTCGTCATGAAGCTGGCGCGTCGGTTCTGCGGTTTCAATGCCGATGCCTTGCGGCTTGAAAACCGGTTTATCTTCCATCGCCGGCAATGACCGGTTCTCCCGTTTCCCAGAGCGAAGTTGCACCACCATCAACCATATCAATCCCTTTGCATCCTGATAAGCCCAAAGCGACATGCTGCCGTAAATGGCAGGAATCATATCCTGATCAAAATTTCGTTTTGATTTCGATATGATATTGGAGACGCCTGCAACCAACTGACAGGCTCCTGTCAGGAGTAAAGCCAGAAACAGGCGGTATATTCCCGCTTTCGACGATGCCCCACTCGACTTAGCCGACCGGATCGGGCATTCTGCGGACCATCAAATCAAATGAATGAATGAGCATTAGACGCATGACAGATTCTGCGCCATCCACCAGCAAATCCCCCCGCCGCGTCGTTCTGGTTGACGGGTCCGGCTTTATCTTCCGGGCCTTTCACGCCTTGCCACCAATGACAAGCCCCGACGGTACGCCGGTGAATGCAGTGTATGGCTTCTGCACCATGCTGATGAAATTGCGCGAAGACACCAAGCCTGATCACATGGCGGTTATCTTCGATACCAAGGGAAAATCGTTCAGAAACGATTTCTATCCCGAATACAAGGCGCACCGTCCGCCGCCCCCGGAAGAATTAGTCCCCCAGTTCGGGCTTATCCGTGATGCAACGCGTGCCTTCAACCTGCCTTCGATCGAACTTGAAGGGTACGAGGCCGATGACCTGATCGCGACCTATGCCCGACAGGCTGAAGCCGAAGGTTCCGATGTGATTATCGTGTCTTCGGACAAGGACCTGATGCAACTTGTCACGGACCGGGTGCAAATGTTTGATGCGATGAAGAATCGCACCATTGGCGCGCCGGAAGTTCTGGAAAAATTCGGCGTCACACCGGATAAGGTCATTGATATCCAGGCATTGGCTGGCGATTCCGTTGATAACGTACCCGGTGTGCCCGGCATCGGTATCAAAACCGCAGCCCAACTGATTGATGAATATGGCGATCTGGATGGCTTGCTGGAACGTGCAGGAGAAATCAAGCAACCCAAACGCCGTGAAAAATTGATCGAGAATGCCGAACTGGCTCGCATTTCGCGCGATCTGGTGACCCTCAAAACCGACGTTCCGGTTGTCGAGAAACTTGATGGTTTTGAGCTGCGCGAACCTGATCCTGATGTTCTTTTAAGCTTTGTTTCAACACATGGCTTTAAATCACTGATTTCTAAAATAAAGGCAAAGTTCGGTGGCTCTGTTGATGCAGACGGCGTTGTGGAGCCGGGAACCGGTGTCAATGATATCAGCGTTGAAAAGGCAGAATATGAATTGATGCAGGATGAAGATCGCCTAAAGCACTGGATTTCAATGGCCGAATATGCCGGTACGGTTGCTGTCGATACCGAAACCACATCACTGAATGCCCATCAGGCCAAACTGGTTGGCATTTCGCTTTCGACCGAACCGGGCAATGGCTGCTATATCCCTGTTGGGCACGGACAGGGTCATGGTGAAAGTGGCGAAGCACAGGGTGGATTTGATTTTGATGCCCCCGCCGAGGCACCGACAGAAATCGAAGTGCCAAAGCAAATCCCGCTGGATCGCGCGATTGCCTTGCTCAAACCCCTTCTGGAAGACCCGGGTGTTCTCAAGGTCGGCCAGAACCTGAAATACGATATGATCGTATTGTCCCGTCACGGCATTAATGTCGCCCCGATAGACGACACCATGGTGCTGTCCTATGTTCTGGACGGCACAAGCCACGGCCATGGCATGGATGAATTGGCCGAACTGCATCTGGATTACAAACCGATCAAGTTTTCCGATGTTTGCGGATCAGGCAAAACACAGATCACCTTTGATCAGGTCCCGCTCGACAAGGCGCTTGATTACGCCGCCGAAGACGCCGATATCACGCTGCGCCTGCATCGACTTCTAAAGCCGCGGATTGCACAGGAACACATGGCCAGCGTTTATGAAACGCTGGATCGGCCACTCGTCCCTGTACTGGCCAAAATGGAGAGCCTTGGCATCCGTATTGATGCCGACAAGCTCAAAACCCTGTCGAATGACTTTGCCAAGCGGATGGCTGCCCTTGAAGAAACCATCCATGAAATGGCCGGTGAACCGTTCAATCTGGGCAGCCCAAAACAGCTTGGCGAAATCCTGTTTGAAAAGATGAGCCTGCCGGGCGGGAAAAAAACCAAAACCGGTGCATGGCAGACCGGCGCGGACGTTCTTGAAGCATTGGCGGCTCAGGGACATGACCTGCCGACCAAAATCCTTGAATGGCGGCAGCTTTCAAAGCTCAAAAGCACCTATACCGATGCTCTTGCCAATCACATTAATCCTGAAACCGGCCGCGTCCACACAAGCTACGGCCAGACCAATGTGAATACCGGTCGCCTTTCGTCAAACGATCCCAACCTGCAAAACATCCCGATCAGAAGCGAGGAAGGCCGTAAAATCCGTACCGCCTTTATCTCGGAGCCCGGCTGTAAACTGATTTCTGCCGACTATTCGCAGATCGAGTTGCGCCTTCTGGCGCATGTGGCCGAAATCGATGCCCTTCGTGATGCCTTTAAAAACGGCGAGGATATCCATGCCGCCACGGCATCCAAGGTGTTTGGTGTTCCGATTGAAGGCATGGATCCGATGGTCCGCCGCAAAGCCAAGGCCATCAATTTCGGCATCATTTACGGGATTTCGGCCTTTGGCCTCGCCAACCAGCTTGGTATCCCGCAAAAAGAAGCCAAAGCCTTTATCGAAGCCTATTTCGAAATTTATCCCGGCATTCGCGATTATATGGAACAGGCAAAAGACTTCGCCAAAAAGCATGGCTTTGTCAGAACTCTGTTTGGCCGTCATATTCATATCAACGGCATTAATGATAAAAACGGGATGCGGCGAAGCTTCGGCGAACGTGCGGCCATCAACGCCCCTATTCAGGGCGGTGCCGCTGACATCATCAAACGCGCCATGATTGCCGTTCCCGGTGCCCTTCTTGATGCGGGGCTTAAAACCCGCATGCTGCTTCAGGTTCATGATGAATTGATTTTCGAGGCCCCCGAAGATGAAACCGAAAAGGCCGTTAAGGTGATCCGCGAGGTTATGGAAAATGCCGCACACCTGTCCGTACCGCTTATCGCAGATGCCGGTATCGGGGATAGCTGGGCGGATGCACACTGATCAGTTCAATATCCAGATCCTTAATCATGACAAAAGCCCCGGCAGTACTGCCGGGGCTTTTGCGTAAAATGCATCGATTGGCGATGGTTTATAGACCCAGAACGTCACGCATTGAATAAAGACCGGGCTTCTTGCCCTCGGCCCATTTCGCGGCATGTACCGCCCCCTTGGCGAAAACTTCGCGTGATGATGCCTTATGAGTAATTTCGATCCGCTCACCCTCGCAGGCAAAAACAACCGTATGGTCGCCCACAACGTCGCCACCACGCAGCGTTGCAAAGCCAATGGTGCCGTTTTCGCGTGCGCCGGTATGCCCGTCGCGTGAGCGCACCGAAACCGCATCCAGATCGACCCCACGGCCCTTTGCCGCCGCTTCGCCAAGGCCAAGTGCCGTGCCGGAAGGTGCATCAACCTTATGCTTGTGGTGCATTTCAACGATTTCAATATCAGCCGTATCCTTATCAAGGATCGCCGCAACCTTCTCGACCAGCGCAAAGGCAAGGTTCACACCGACACTCATATTCGGTGCGAAAATGATGGTTGCTGTTTTGGCTGCGACCTTAAGCTCTGCTTTCTGATCATTCGAAAGCCCGGTCGTGCCAATCACAAGGATTTTACCGGTTTCGGCTGCCAGCTTGGCATGGTTCATGGTTGCCGCCGGTGCGGTGAAGTCAATCACCGCATCAACAGCTTCAAACAATGCCTTGGGATCGTCACCTACCAGAACACCGCTTTCTTCCAGACCGGCAATCAGGGTGACGTCCTTGCCAACAAAAGGGCTGTCTGGCAGATCGGTACCACCGCCAACCTCGCAGCCTTTGGTTTTAGATGCTTCATTGACCAGCATCCGCCCCATACGGCCGGCACATCCGACAATTCCGATCTTCATTTCCGCGTCTCCTAGCAACAAAGCGTGCAAATCATGCCTTTGCTTTAGCACAGGCCTCTAACCGCGCAAAACAAAACCCCCGACACGTCCGCCGGGGGTTTGAATTTCAGACTGAAATGCTGTGTTTGAACCTAGTCGGTCAGGTCTTTCCAGATTTCCTTCATCTTGGAAAAGAAACCTTCGCTTTCCGGGTTACTGCCCTCTTCGCGCGAAATCTCGTCAAACTCTTTCAAAAGTTCTTTCTGCCGCTCGGTCAGTCTGACAGGGGTTTCGACACTGATTTCAACGAACATGTCACCACGCGCCTGCGACCGCAGGATGGTCATGCCCTTACCGCGCAGACGCAGTTGCTGTCCCGATTGCGTACCTTCCGGGATATTGATCCGGGTGCGCGTCCCCTCGATTGTTGGCACCTCAATGGTGCCGCCAAGGGCTGCCTTGCTCATTGGGATCGGAATCCGGCAGTACAGGTTCGCCCCGTCGCGCTGGAAGAAGCGATGGTTCTGGATATCTAGGAAGATATACAGATCACCTGCCGGTGCACCATTGGCACCGGCTTCACCTTCGCCCGCCAGACGAATACGAGTACCATCCTCAACACCGGCCGGAATCGTCACCGACAGGGTCTTTTCCTGCTCAACGCGGCCAACACCATGACAGGATTTGCAAGGATTCTTGATAATTTTGCCTTTGCCATGACAGCTCGGGCAGGTGCGCTCGATCGTAAAGAAGCCCTGCTGCGCGCGGACCTTGCCGTGACCATTACAGGTCGGACAGGTTACCGGCTGCGAACCGGCCTCCGCACCGCTGCCATGGCATTCTTCACAGGCAACCGACCCCGGAATGGTGATCTCGGCCTTTTTGCCTTCAAACGCTTCTTCAAGCGAAATCGCCATATTGTAGCGAAGGTCGGCCCCGCGCGACGATCCACCACCACGGCGGCCACCGCCCATGGCACCGAAAATCTCGTCGAAAACGTCGGCAAACCCGCCGCCGCCGAAACCACCGCCAAAGCCGCCCCCGAAACCACCGGCACCGCCCGGCCCACCTTGCTCAAACGCAGCGTGACCAAAACGGTCATAGGCAGCACGCTTTTCCTGATCTTTCAGGACTTCATAGGCTTCGTTAACTTGCTTGAATTTTACTTCGGCTTCGGTATCGCCCGGATTTTTATCCGGATGATACTTCATCGCCTGTTTACGATAGGCGCTTTTGAGCGCGGCAGCATCGGCGTCTTTGCCAACACCCAACAGCTCGTAATAATCTTCTTTCGCCATCTGTAACTCCGAAACACGGTCGGGCCGTTCCCGCAATTCTCTGCGTCCGGAACGGCCCGATTTTTATTTACAGGGCGTCGTTCAAGACGACCTCTGCGGTCGCCTTACTTGTCTTTTTTGCTGTCATCGACTTCTTCGAAGTCGGCATCAACAACACCGTCATCGGCCTGTGCGGATGCGTCAGCAGATTCACCTTCACCACCTTCTTCGGCCTGCTGTGCCTGATACATGGCTTCGCCAAGTTTCATTGCAGCCTGCTGAAGTTCGTTGACCTTCGTGGTGATTGCTTCCGGATCTTCACCGTCCTTGGCTTCTTTAAGCGCAGAAAGAGCGTCTTCGATCATTGATTTCGCCCCGGCATCAACCTTGTCACCGTGTTCGGCAAGGTTTTTCTCAGTCGAATGAATGACGGCTTCCGCCTGGTTACGGGCTTCGACAAGCGCTTTGCGCTTTTTGTCGGATTCCGCATTGGCTTCGGCATCCTTGACCATTTTTTCGATCTCGTCATCGCCAAGACCACCAGATGCCTGAATACGGATCTGCTGTTCCTTGTTGGTCGCCTTGTCTTTGGCAGACACGTTGACGATACCGTTGGCATCAATGTCAAAGGTCACTTCGATCTGCGGAACCCCACGCGGTGCCGGCGGGATACCGACCAGATCAAACTGGCCAAGCATCTTGTTGTCGGCAGCCATTTCACGTTCGCCCTGGAAGACGCGGATGGTCACGGCCGTCTGGTTGTCTTCAGCGGTCGAGAAGGTCTGCGACTTACGGGTCGGGATCGTGGTGTTACGGTCGATCAGACGGGTGAACACGCCGCCAAGGGTTTCAATACCCAGCGACAGCGGGGTCACGTCAAGCAGAAGAACGTCTTTGACGTCGCCCTGCAAAACGCCACCCTGAATTGCTGCACCAAGGGCAACAACTTCGTCCGGGTTTACACCTTTGTGCGGCTCACGACCGAAGAACTCTTTAACGCGTTCCTGAACCTTCGGCATACGGGTCATGCCGCCAACCAGGATAACATCGTCGATTTCGCCTGCAGTAATGCCAGCATCTTTAAGCGCGGCCTTACACGGGGTCATCGTGCGTTCGATCAGATCACCCACCAGACCTTCAAGCTTCGCACGCGACAGCTTGATGTTGAGGTGTTTCGGACCAGATGCATCAGCCGTGATGAACGGCAGGTTGACGTCGGTCTGCATCGACGAGGAAAGCTCGATCTTGGCTTTCTCTGCGGCTTCTTTCAGACGCTGCAGGGCCAGACGATCTTTGCGCAGGTCGATCTGCTGTTCTTTTTTGAACTCGTCAGCAAGATAGTCAATGATCTGTTTGTCGAAGTCTTCACCACCAAGGAAAGTATCGCCGTTGGTTGACTTAACTTCAAAGACACCGTCGCCGATTTCCAGAACCGAGACGTCAAAGGTACCGCCACCAAGGTCATAAACGACCACGGTGCCACCATCTTTCTTGTCCAGACCATATGCCAGTGCTGCTGCAGTCGGCTCGTTGATGATACGCTTTACTTCGAGACCGGCAATTTTACCGGCGTCCTTGGTTGCCTGACGCTGGCTGTCGTTGAAATATGCCGGAACGGTAATAACGGCTTCGGTTACCGGTTCACCCAGATGGGCTTCTGCGGTTTCCTTCATTTTCTGAAGCACCATGGCTGCGATCTGGCTCGGTGCCATTTTCTCGCCATTGACTTCAACCCATGCATCACCATTGTCACCCGCGACAATTTTGTACGGGACAAGGTCTTTGTCTTTTTCGACTTCCGGGTCACCATAACGACGACCGATCAGACGTTTAATCGCAAACAGGGTGTTTTCCGGGTTGGTCACTGCCTGGCGTTTCGCAGGCTGACCGACAAGGCGCTCACCGTCATTGGTGAATGCAACCATCGACGGAGTGGTACGGGCACCTTCGCTGTTCTCGATCACGCGGCCTTCTTTGCCGTCCATGACTGCGACGCAGGAGTTGGTGGTGCCAAGGTCGATACCGATAATCTTGCCCATAGTAAGTTCCTCTTTTAGCGGCCGGTCCGTCCCGCAGCCTTCACGATCTTAAGCGCTGCGCAGGACCTCCTGGGACCAATGGTTTTAATAGTCTCAAAATTCGTGGGGTAATTACCCCGCGCACCTATATATGAAAGTCATCAAAAACTCGCAAGCGGTGAAAACGGGGAATCTCGGGTGAATTTTACTCTGAAACGTGTATTTCGGTGTCCTGAACCGGTTCCAACACCGTTTTCCCGAACGAAATTACATCTTTTCCAGCTGTTTGCGCGGACAAGGTTAATGAAATTCGCTGGAAGCATATCGGGGTTGCCGACACAGCAAAACCACTCAAAGAATCTCGAGAACCCGCTTCAAACCTCGACTTTCACTAATCACACGGCCCGAGGATCGGGACTGCATCGAGCCTGACGCAGCAGGCGATCAAGCTTGCCGGCAAGATCAGTCTTTTCTTCCGCACCCAGAAATCCCGCAATCTCGAAACGCTTTCCATGCGATCGCAAATAAAGTTCGCATTGGTCATCATCACCCCGTTCAAGCACCACCTGAAGCCAATAGGGTTGAAAATCAAATTCCTGTCGCGTCCCGCGCGCCGAAATTCTGGTGACCCGCAAATTGCCGTGACGCAATTCAATCCGCTCCTCCGCCCGTGCTGCACGGAAACTGAAATAAAAGGCAAGCGACAATAGTATCACGTCAACACCAAGAAAACCGATCACCGGCCACGCCCCGACCAACCAGAAAATAAGACCGATAGTCGATGTGACACACGCCATCGCAATAACGATATTGCGTGCCGCCCGCCTGCCAAGCGAACGCGGCGGATGCAGATTAACCCGAAATATCGGCTTTTCTGTTCTTGGTACGGCTGGCATGGCTATCAACCGGTTTGCGGCATTTCCAATGTTTCAATTCTGGAACGCTTCCAGATCTGTCGCAATCAAAATTCGACCTTTGCAAAGCAGCCGTTTATATATGCTGATAGCAGGAGATCAGATCAGGAATGCGGAAAGTCAACCGTCCCTTATCCCGGAAATGACCGCAAAAATGCGGCATCAACACAGAGACGAAAATCCATGTCCCGCCCGATGAGCAAAACCGCCATAGAAGAATTTTTTCAGCGTCTTTCGGATGCCGACCCGGAACCTAAGGGGGAGCTGGATTACACCAATCCCTATACGCTTCTGGTCGCTGTTGCACTATCAGCGCAGGCAACAGATGTTGGTGTCAACAAGGCCACCAAAAAGCTGTTCCAGATCGTCGAAACCCCGCAGGACATGCTTGACCTTGGCGAAGAAGCCCTGATCGAACACATCAAAACCATTGGGCTCTATCGCGGCAAGGCCAAGAATGTCATGGCTGCTGCACGCATTCTTGTTGAAAAACATGGCGGGATCGTCCCCAACGATCAGGATGCGCTTGAAGAATTGCCCGGCGTTGGTCGCAAAACAGCCAACGTTGTCCGCAACATTGCTTGGGGCGAACACACGATGGCTGTTGATACCCATATTTTCCGGCTCGGTAACCGGACGGGGATGGCAAACGGCAAAAACGTGCTCGCTGTTGAAAAGGGTCTTTTGAAAAAGGTCCCGTCACGCTTCATGAACCATGCCCATCACTGGCTGATCCTGCATGGTCGTTATATTTGCAAGGCACGCAAACCACGCTGTGGTGACTGCATCGTCAATGACCTGTGCAATTACAAAGACAAAACACCCGCCGAAGCATAATCGGCGGGTGTTTGAGAGCGTAACAGCAGTCTCCAAATCCGAACAGATCAGAAAACCTGATCGAATGCAGCAGGTGCCGGTGCGACAACCTTTGCGCCATCAGGCTGGATTTGCATAACTGCATAGCCACGTTCCGAACGTCCCTGAGCCGTCAGACGGAAAATACCGTCCACCCCGACAAACCCGTTCGGGTTCGTAACAGCTTCGTTGGTCATCTGACCGGAATCGCGCGACAGCACAGCGGCAAGGGCCGCACTGTCATAGGCAAGGCTCGAAATACGCGGGGGTTGTTCACCAAAGGTCCGCTGGAAGCGATCCGAGAACAGTTTCCAGTTTTCGGGATCCGGTGCAGCAAAAATGCCGCCCTTAAGTGCCGGCTCGGAAAACAGGCCCGGATCATTCCAGCCGAATGTCCCGATAAACTGAACCTGCGCACCATCGACATCAAAATAGGCCAACAGTGCAGAAACCTGACGGAGCTCGCCACCGGTTGCCGGCAGGATCAACGCGTCAAAATCAAGTTCACCAAGTGTATCGACACCTTCCAAACGCTTCAAAGCACGTTGGGATGCTGCCGAACCATCGGCCTGCAACTCGCGTTTACGTGCCCGCAAGTTTGCCCGTCTGGCATCATAATTGGCAAAATCACGAATTGTCTGTTCCAGATTTTCCGACCCCGGTGCATAGAACGCGACCCGGCCAAGGCTGCCACCGACACGTGAAACAACACCCTGCAATGCGCCTGCGATCTGGCGCCCATAGTCGTTTTGCGGCAGCAGGGCTGCAAATCGGTATTTACCCTGTGTTGTTGCATAGCCAGCAGCACGCGCAATCTGGTCTTCGGGGACAAAGCCGTTAACCCAGACACCGCTTTCGGCAACCCGCTGATTGTTCGAAAATGCGATTACCGGAACACCGGCGGCCTTGGCGATTTCACTGGCACCGCTAACCGATTCGGCAAAAAGCGGGCCAAGAATCATCTTTGCCCCGGCATTGATCGCCTGATGGGCTGCGGCCTGCCCACCCTGATAAGTTCCTGCCGTGTCAATCGGCATCAGGACGAAATCGTCACCGGCAACATCAAACATTGCAAGTTCGGCCGCATGGCGCATCGCCCGGCCAAGCTCCTCGTTTGGCCCGGAAAGCGGCAGCAGAAGTGCAACGCGCTTTTCATTTAATGCCGCTTCATCGTTATAAAGCGTCAGAATCTCCTGACCCTCTCCCTCCGGCAGGGCGGCATCGCCCGGCCAAGGGTTGGCATCCGTAATAAGCCCCTGATCGGGGGCTCTGGTCGGATCGTTTGCAGGGTTATTTGCCGTTTCCACAGGCGCCCCATCCCGTTGCATGCCCAACAGGTCCGTGATACTCGTGGTCGCGTTACATGCCGCAAGCCCCAGCGAAAGGACCACCACAGATGCCGTCCGGCGCGCGACCCGGCACCATGCCGAATTCCCGTCCTGATTCTGCAACGGATGACGTTTCGGAAAACCCACTCTCACCTCCCGATAGCTCGTTTCGCACGCAGGGTAATGCGCGCGACGGATCAAGTAAACCAGATGAACGACACTTGCCACTTTCATCAGGTCTTTATCTTGTCGCTACTCCAATCGGTAATTTGGGCGATATTACGTTTCGTGCGCTCGATATCCTCAAACGTGCCGATATTATCCTGTGTGAAGACACCAGAACATCGGGCAAGTTGTTGTCGCGATATGGCGTAAAAACCAAACGGATCGCCTATCACGAACATAACGCCGCCAAAATGCGCCCCGAAATCATGGAACGCCTTGGCAAGGGACAGGGGCTTGCGCTGATTTCGGATGCCGGAACGCCCCTGATCAACGATCCCGGCTACAAACTGGTCCGTGATTGCAAGGCAGAAGGCTTCAATGTCACTGCTGCCCCCGGCGCCTCGTCACCGATTGTGGCTCTTATTTTATCGGGACTTCCCAGTGACCACTTCTTTTATGCTGGCTTCCTACCCCCCAAGACATCGGCACGCAAAAAGGAACTGGCACGATTTTCAAGCATTCCCGGAAGCCTGATCTTTCTTGAGAGTCCCAAACGACTGGCAAGCAGTCTTGCCGATATGGCTGAAATGCTGGGCGAAGCGCGCGAAGCAGCCGTCACCCGCGAACTCACAAAAATGTTTGAGGAAGTTCGAACCGGAACACTTGGCAATCTGGCGGCTCATTACGCCACCGAAGGCGCGCCCAAGGGCGAAATCATTGTTGTTGTCGGGCCGCAGAATGAACAGGACGCCGAACCCGACGCCGATGACATTGATGCGCGCCTGATCGGACTTCTGAAAACCCTGCGTACCAAAGAAGCCGCCGATCAGTTGGCCAAGGAAACCGGCCTTAAAAAGCGTGATCTTTATAATCGGGCGCTTGAACTTTCCAAACCATCCAGGGGATAGCCATGAAATCCGCCCGGACAACACGCGACACAGGCCGATCTGATCGTCGCAAGGCCGAGCAGGCCGGTAGACGTGCTGAATGGTTATGCGCAATGTGGCTTCGGCTATGCGGTTATCGTATTCTCCAAACCCGGTATCGCTGCCCGGTCGGCGAAATCGATATCATCGTCAAAAAAGGCAATCTGATCGCCGCAATCGAAGTCAAAAATCGCGCTAACCTCGACGATGCACTGCATGCTTTGCGCCCCAAACAGCAACAACGCATTGCCCGCGCTCTTTCAAACTTCGCCTCAAACATAGGGCATCATGGCGATTTGCGGTTTGACATCATAGCCGTACGGAACGGCTGGCGTATCAGGCATTTGAAAAACGCCTGGATGCTGTGATCAGATTAATCACGGATGCATCTTTGCGCCCTTGATGATTTTGTCAGTCACCCGTTTTTCCGCGCGCAAAGCAATTCCGACCGCTTTGGCATCCTCTGGCGAGAACTGCCCGAAAGCATCGCGATTGGCTTCGTCATGACCGGTTGAAAACATTTCCTCGACATAAAGCGATGTGGTTACCCCACGCTCAAGGGCACGGCGGTGAATCTTTGCCATTGTCGCGGCATCAGCCGACAGAACGATCACCGGTTGGCGGGACAAGGGGTTATAGATATTATTGTCACGGTCTTTATAGGGTTCCCCGATGATTTCGGGAAACTGGGCGACAATACCGCTCATTAAAAATGCCGTCACATTCAGCGATTGCCAATTTTCGAGATCATTGCGAAGAACAATGGCGACTTTGGTATCAAACATTTGCACATCCGTTGATTTTCAGGTTCGGGAGGTTGTCGGAAAAACCGTAATGCTGGATTCTGTAAACCAAACCCCATCAGACGGTCTTGAACGTTTGTGCAAACCGCGCGAGCACTTCATTTCTGCGGCCCCGCTGCCGGGGATCGAGCGAATGGAAGCCCTTTTCTTTGGTAATATGTTTGCCCCCCATCGCCACGATACCTATGCGCTGGGCATCACCATGCAGGGCGTTCAGACCTTCAACTATCGCGGCTCTTCCTGTGCCAGTCAGCCCGGTAATGTGATCATCCTTCACCCCGACGAGGTCCATGACGGAGGTGCAGGAACCGAGGACGGTTTGCGCTATCGCATGCTTTATCTCGAACCATCACTGCTACGGCAGGGCCTTGGCACGGATACGGCTTCCCTGCCCTTTGTTTCTGATCCCGTCATTGCCGACTCGCAGCTGGCAGCAACCCTTGCCTCAATGCTCGCCCATCTTGATGAAGATGTTGATCCCCTTCTGATAGATCAATTTATCTCTGACATCGCCACCGGCCTTGCGCAGCACGCCAAAAACTCAATGAAACCGATTGGCTTTCTGGCGTTGGAACACATGGAACGGGCCAAACAATATCTTGAAGACAACTTTGATCGCCCGGTACAGTCCGCCGAGCTTGAAGAGGTCACGGGGCTTGATAGATATCGTCTTATCCGTCAATTCCGTGCCTGTTTTGGGACAACACCATATCGTTATCTGATGATGCGTCGCCTGCAAAAAGCCCGCATCCTTATCAGCCTTCGCCAGCCGCTGGTCGATATTGCGGGTGATACCGGATTTGCTGATCAAAGCCATCTTAATCGGCATTTCAAACGTGCATTTGGTATCACACCCGGCCGTTGGGCCGAACTCACATGCGAAAAAAGTCATTAATCGGTCAAACCGCGCTTCGAGTTTAAAACTCCTTAACCGGCTGCGCTCATATTGGCAGTTGAGACGACGGGGGAACGCGGGGCGAGAAACCGATAGATGACATTGCTGTCACGCACATTGCGACGGTCAAAGGGCCGTATTGTTAAAGTCAGGAATTATATTGCGCAGGCAGGACCCGTTCTGGTGATCCTTGCTTTTATGCCACTTGCGGGGTGCACGTCTCTTGCAGTGGGTGCAGGTGCAACTGCCGGTGTGGCCGCCCTACAGGAACGCGGATTTGGCGGCGCGGTCAGCGATACCGCAATCACGGCCGAGATCTGGCAGAAGTTCCTGACCGAAGACGAAAACCTGTTTCGCCGGATCGAAATCGAAGTAGTTGAGGGGGAAGTTCTGCTTGCCGGAACGGTTGAAAATACCGACAGCGAACTTAAAGCGGTCGAACTGGCCTGGCAGGTCAATGGCGTAAACCGTGTCATCAACGAAATCAATGTCGGTCAAGGCAGCAGTTTAATGGACAGCGCCAGTGATCTTTTGATCACGACCCGCATCAAAACCGCACTGATGTTTGACACAGACGTCTATGCGATTAACTACAGTGTCGAAACCATCAATGGTACCGTCCATATCATGGGCATCGCGCAAAGCGAACATGAGCGCAACCTTGTCATCTCTCATGCACGCGCTACCAGTTATGTCAGACGCGTCGTCAGTCATGTAAGACTTAAGGACGACCCACAACGCCAGAGGACCTGAGCATTATTATTGATCGGGAAAAGGACATCACAGCAAAAGATCGCCAATGGCTTACCGATTACGGTAACGGCCAATATCCCGATGCAACTGCGGCCGAGGCCGCTTTGCATTTTGCACGGTTAAACGACCCCAGCCGGGATATTGCACCTTATATCGATTTGCTTGAAGCCATTTCTGGTGATGTCCGCAACCGGATTGGCTCCCTATCTGCGCAATCAAGAGATGAAGATGGCCGTGCCGTCGTCGACCTAATCGTGCAGGCCATGCAGGATGTTATCCCCGGTCACTATCAGTTTCAGGGCGATGCGGAAAATTATGACGATATCGCCAATGCAGATTTGATGTCGGTCATTGATCGAAAGCGCGGTCTTCCTGTGGCGCTCGCATTGCTTTACGTACATGTCGCAAAACGTTGCCAGATAGAGATCACGGGCATCGATTTTCCTGGTCACTTTCTGCTGCGTCTGCAATCCGGGGGGGCGCGAAGAATGATCGATCCCTTCCATGGCGGCATCACATTGGGTTCTGCCGAGTTACGCGAGTTGTTGAAGGCGTTTCAGGGGCTAGATGCAGAACTGCAACCCGCTCACTATCGTGAAGCATCTGATATTGCGATATTGTTACGACTTCAAAACAATATAAAGGTTAGGGCCCTTCGGCGGGGCGAGCTGGCCCTCGCCGCGCGTGTGATTGACAACAGTTTGCTGATTGCACCTGACCATGACGGGCTTTGGCATCAGCTCGGCGCGCTTTACGCCCGCCTGCACGAAGATGCAAAAGCACTCCATGCCTTCACCCGGTTCGTTGAACTGTGTAAGAACCCGATGCATCGGGCCCGCATAAGTGCTGTTGTCGAAGAACTGCGTGATCGCCTCGGTCATCAATCTTCTGACCGCAAGAATGACACGCGCGACGTGCCAAATTCAGATACGCCAGTGCAGCTATATCCGATCCGGTCGCAAAACACGGATCACAAAAATCCCTCGGACAATCCTGATTCCGGTCAACCCTGAACTCCTCAGTAGTGTCAAGGCACGGGGAAGCCACTTCAGACTTAACCGCTATTTTCCCAGTACAAGATTGATTGTATATTCCTATATTATATTTTTTAGGAATTTTATGTATATCTAGATGAAGACATACCAGTCTGTTTGAATTTTAACACGCCTCTTATCTTCGCTAATTTCATAATTAAGATAAATAAAACGATCTTATAGTGAGATTTATGAGTAGCAACAGAGCGCTAAAGACATCACATCGGCAAACAATAGGTAAAGAGCCCTCATCATGCCTTGGAGGAGTCAAAAAGCGCGGTTTTCTGCGCATCGTGGAATCGGCGACCAGGGTGTGACGAATCAATTTCCGACAATGGCAAAAAATTTCGGTCAACAAAGATTGAATTGATTTCGGAAAGCCGCGTGAAAAACTACGGATGCAGTTTTTCACGTCCTTAACGCAGGGTTAAAAGACCGGACGCGAAACGGTCGCGATGCTTGCACCGCGATTTTCATTCTCTATACTCCCGCTCCAGATCATCCGACCCATAAAGGCGATGGCAGCCAAGCACTATGACTTGCCGAACCTTGACTGTCGGGAAATACCGAAAAAAGCTTAGGAAATTCAAGTCAATGAGTGACACCAAATTCGACGTCGTCGGAATCGGCAATGCCATTGTCGACGTTCTTTCTCACTGCAAGGAAGAAGACCTTGGCCGTTTGAACCTTGTAAAGAACGCCATGACTCTGATCGACGCCGAAACCGCCGACAGTCTTTACGCCCAAATGGGCCCTGGCCTTGAAATGTCCGGTGGATCCGCTGGCAATACCATGGCGGGGATTGCGGCCCTTGGTGCCAAAGGTGCTTATATTGGCAAGGTGCGTAACGATCAACTGGGTGAGGTTTTCCGCCACGATATCCGTGCCATCGGCGTTTCCTTTAATTCGACCCCGGCAACAAGCGGCTCCCCAACGGCGCGCTGCCTGATTTTCGTGACACCGGATGGTCATCGTACCATGAATACCTTCCTTGGTGCCTGCACGGAGCTTGGCCCGGATGATATCGATGCCGAACTGATCGCATCGGCCAAGGTCACCTACATGGAAGGATATCTTTGGGATCGGCCCGAAGCGAAGGAAGCTTTCATCAAGGCCGCACAGGTCGCGCACGATGCCGGACGACAGGTTTCGATCAGCCTGTCTGATTCCTTCTGTGTCGACCGTCATCGTGAATCGTTCCGCGATCTGGTCCATAATCATATCGACGTACTGTTTGCCAACGAAGACGAGATCAAATCGCTTTACGAGGTCGACACCTTCGAAGAAGCCCTGGCGGAAGTCCGTAAACACTGCAAAGTCGCAGCCCTGACCCGCAGTGAAAAAGGTTCGGTCATTGTATCGGATGACGAAGTCATACAGGTTGATGCCGAACCGGTTGCCCGCGTGATTGACACCACCGGCGCAGGTGATCTTTTCGCATCGGGCTTCCTTTATGGCTACACACGTGGCGATAGTCTTGCGACATGTGGTCGCCTTGGCTCGATTTGTGCTGCCGAAGTGATTTCGCATATGGGCGCACGCCCCGATGCAGACCTTAAGGAACTGGTTGCGAAGACTCTTTGACCCTTCGCCATGGTTTCACGATAAAATTCACGGGACGGCAACATTTGGTTGCCGTCCCGTTTCTTTTGTAGCAATTGCCGGTATTCTGCCGTTTTGCAATGCACACAAAGATTGACTTTCTCCAGTTAATAGCGCAAGAACCCGGCATTGCATAAAAATCAACCCCGCATGGCATGCACAAGGCTGGTCATTCGCCTCGACATTGGCTATGACAGGGCGGCTTCCGAGCCAAACTGCAATTTGTCTTTTGGGCCAGTAAACATTCAGCATGTGCAGTGCTGCGCTAATGCGCGGGTTTGAACTTGCCGACCGGGCAACACCGGTCCTGCGGCAGCTGAATATCTACTGGCCTTGAAACTTTTACTGACCGATGCGCAAGGGATGTATCCCGGCGCGCGGCATTTTTATTCTGGAGTCCGCGCCAATGAACTTGCGCAATATCGCCATTATCGCACACGTCGACCATGGCAAAACCACTCTCGTCGACGCGATGTTCCGTCAATCCGGTGTTTATCGTGACAACCAGCGTGTTGATGAACGCGCCATGGACAGTAACGATCTGGAACGCGAACGCGGCATCACCATCATGGCAAAGCCGACCGCAATTCAGTGGGGCGATACGCGTATCAATATCGTCGATACCCCGGGCCACGCCGATTTCGGTGGTGAAGTCGAACGTATCCTGTCGATGGTTGACGGTGTTGTTCTGCTGGTTGACTCGGCCGAAGGCCCGATGCCACAGACCAAATTCGTTCTGGGTAAAGCCCTGAAACTCGGCCTGAAGCCGATCGTGATCATCAACAAGATCGACCGCCCGGACCAACGCGCAGAAGAAGTTCTCGACGAGATATTTGATCTGTTCGTGTCGCTCGAAGCCAATGACGAACAGCTTGATTTCCCGGTTCTGTATGCCTCCGGTCGTGATGGCTGGGCTGCCGAGGCACCGGAAGGCCCGAAAGAAAACCTGACACCGCTGATGAACCTGGTTCTGAACTATGTTCCGGCACCGAAGGCAGAAGTTGACGCGCCGTTCGCAATGATTGCGACCATGCTGCATGCTGACAACTTCCTTGGCCGTATCCTGACTGGCCGTGTCGCACAGGGCCGCGCAAAACTTAACATGCCGGTCAAGGTTCTGCGTGGTGATGGCACTGTCGAAACCGGTCGTCTTTCAAAATTGATGGGTTTCCGTGGTCTTGATCGTGTCCCGCAGGAAGAAGCTGTTGCTGGCGACATCATCGCGATTGCCGGTCTGACCGACGCAACCGTTGCCGACACCATCTGCGCACCGGAAGTCACCAGTGCAATTTCAAGCCAGCCGATTGATCCGCCGACCCTTGCCATGACTTTCTCGGTCAACAACTCTCCGCTTGCTGGGCAGGAAGGCGACAAGGTTACATCGCGCATGATCCGTGCCCGTCTGGAACGCGAAGTCGAAGGCAACATTGCCATTCAGCTGTCGGAAACCGCGGATAAGGACGCCTTTGAAGTCGCAGGTCGTGGTGAACTTCAGCTTGGCGTTCTGATCGAAACCATGCGTCGCGAAGGTTACGAACTGTCGATCTCGCGTCCGCGCGTTCTGATCAAGGAAATCGACGGCGTCCTGTCCGAGCCGTTTGAAGAAGTCCAGGTCGACGTGGACGAAGAATTTGCCGGTGCCGTCGTTGAAAAGATGAGCCTGCGCAAGGCCGAAATGACCGACATGCGCTCAAGCGGTGGCGGCAAGACCCGTATCATGTTCCTGGCACCGTCGCGTGGCCTGATCGGTTATCATGGCGAATTCCTGACCGATACCCGCGGTACCGGCGTGATGAACCGTGTGTTCCATTCCTATGGTCCGGTCAAAGGTTCGATTGCAGGTCGTCGTAATGGTGTTCTGATTTCGAACGATCAGGGCGATGCGGTTGCCTATGCCCTTTGGGGGCTGGAAGATCGCGGTTCGATGTTCATCAATCCGGGCGAACGTGTCTATGAAGGCATGATCATCGGCGAACACAACCGCAACAACGACCTTGAAGTTAACATTCTCAAGGGTAAAAAACTGACCAACGTCCGCGCATCGGGCAAGGATGATGCCATTACCCTGACCCCGCCGCGTCGTATGTCGCTTGAAGAAGCGCTGGCTTATATCCAGAACGACGAACTGGTCGAAGTTACCCCGCAAAGCATCCGTATTCGCAAGCTGCACCTCGACCCGAACGTGCGCAAACGCGAAAGCCGCAAATCGGAATCCGAAACCGTTTAAACCGGTTTGGATCGTGATTTAGAAGGGTCGCCTGCTTGGGCGGCCCTTATACATTGAGAGGCACGAACATTTGCTATGATGTTCGTGCCTTTTTCATCAGGGGTCTCGTCCCGAAGTCGACATTGTCTGCGCCTATAGCTGACAATGTCGACTTCGGGACGAGACATACAATCGCCTACACCGTTTCGGCATTCCTTAACGTGTTTCCCCTAATTTCGCACAAGGCCGCATTCAGACGGGGAATATCCATGCACGACACAGCCTTGCGCAGTTGGGGTGATTCATTTCGGGCGTTCATTCATCCACGCGTGATTACCATGCTGTTCATGGGACTGTCGGCCGGGATTCCCATCCTGCTGATTTTCTCAACCCTGTCGATCTGGCTACGCGAAGCCGGCGTGGAACGTTCTACCGTCACCTATTTCAGCTGGGCCGCCCTTGGTTATTCTTTCAAATTTGTCTGGGCCCCCCTTATTGACCGGCTGCCGTTCCCGATTTTGCATGGTGCTCTTGGACGTCGGCGAAGCTGGCTGATTATTGCCCAATGTGCCATTATCGGCGCCATCCTTTGGATGGGCTTTACCGATCCGGCCGAAAACCTGACTACTATGGCCTTTGCTGCTGTTGCGCTTGGCTTTGCATCGGCAACACAGGACATCGTGATTGACGCCTATCGCATCGAGGCAGCAGATACCGACCTGCAAGCCATGATGAGCTCGGCCTATATCGGTGGGTATCGTATCGGAATGATTGTCGCCGGTGCCGGAGCATTGACCATTGCCGGACTATTTGAGGCCGAAGGCAGTTATGAGCCGATTGCTTGGACAATTGCCTATGGCTGCATGGCTCTGGCCATGGGGATCGGCGTTATCACCACGCTGATCATTCGCGAACCCACCGTAAATCGGACTGACAGCAAGTATTTTCATAAAACATCCGATTACGGTCGTTTCCTTCTGATGTTTGCGCTGACTGTGATCGCCTTCATCATTGCCAACATCTATGCCAGCGACCTGACCGAGCCATTAAAAACGGCTTTAGTCGAAAACGGAATGATCGACGGACTGGCTGGTTTCATCGCCGGGTTTCTCAAACTAGCCATCTCTGTCGCAGCCGCAATCCTTTTCGCATGGCTGACCACACGTATCGGCGTAACCCCAACCGGCATGGTTCAGGAAACCTATGTCGCACCGGTTAAGGATTTCATCGACCGCTATGGCAAGGCTGCGATAGTTGTGCTGGCACTCATTGGCGTCTATCGGATTGCCGATATCGTCATGGGGGTCATGGCCAATGTTTTCTATACCGATCTGGGCTTTTCCAAGGAAGAAATAGCAGCTGTTTCCAAAACATTTGGCCTGTTCATGACCATCGCAGGCAGCTTCCTTGGCGGTCTTCTTTCGGTTCGCTACGGGGTCGTGCGTATCCTGTTTCTTGGCGCACTTCTCTCGGCAATTACCAACATCCTGTTTGCAATTATGGCTCATCTGGGCCCGAACACGATCATGTTTGCCGGTGTGATTATGGCCGACAACCTGTCAGGTGGTCTTGCAACAGCCGCCTTCATCGCCTACCTGTCGGGCCTGACCAATATTTCCTTTACTGCCATGCAATATGCGATCTTTAGCTCAATCATGACCCTGTTCCCCAAAATCCTTGCCGGATTTTCGGGCAGTGTCGTCGATGCGCTCGGTTACAGCTGGTTCTTTATCGGCACAGCCCTGATTGGCATACCCGTGCTGTATCTCGTTGTCCTGGCCGGTAGGCTGATGACACAGAATACCGCAGAAAAAGCCGCGCACGCAGCAGCGATAACCGAAGACGGCTAACCAACAGTTATTCATCAAGGCAAAATAAAACCGGGCACCACATAATGGCACCCGGTTTCAGATCTTCTGATGTCACGACGCTCAGGCGGCCTGTTCAGCCTCATCCTGTGTCAGCAGTGCATAGATTGCATCCGCAGAACCCGCACCGCGCAACTTGTCGCACATGCCCTGATTACGCAGAAGGCGGGAAATACGCGCCAGTGCTTTCAGGTGATCTGCACCAGCTTCTTCCGGGGCAATCAGCATGCAAAACAAATCGACAGGATGTTCGTCAACGGCATCGAACTCAATCGGGTTCTGAGCACGCGCAAAGATCATGTGCAACCGGTCAAGATCCGCCAGCTTGCCGTGCGGAATCGCGACACCACCACCTACGCCGGTGCTGCCAAGTTTTTCACGGTCAAGCAAAACGGAAAAAATCTCGCCCGCTTCACGCCCGGTGACGTCAGCTGCCTTTTCGGCAAGTTCCTCAAGGACAGCCTTTTTCGCACCGGACCGCAGGGCCGGTATTACCCCCGAAGGGGAAAGAATCGATGATATGTCCATTTTTCGCGTTGCGTTGTTTGGCTCGGAAGAATCTGTGTCCGTCACGCTGCACCAGCCTCCTTATCGGATGGGTCAAGCCACCCGATATTGCCGTCAGCACGACGATATACAACATTCAATCCGCCATGTTTGCCATTCCGGAACATAAGTGCCGGAATGTCCCCCAAGTCGAGCCGCATAACAGCTTCTCCAACAGAGAGCGTATCAATGCGATCCGATGTTTCAGCGACGATCACAGGCTCGAAGCCGTTGACATGTTCGTCATCAGAATGATCGTCGTCTTCCTGTGCGATCACATAATGTGTCGCATCAATTCTTGCCTGCTCATACTGATCACGGTTGGTATGATGGTCACGCAGACGCCGCTTGTAGCGTCGCAACTGTTTAGCGACACGATCACAGGCGGAATCGAAGGCAGGATACACTTCATTCGCTGATGCCTTCGCCTGAACCAACATGCCCTTGCCGACATGGACCGATATCTGCGTGATGTAGAGATGCGCCTCTTTGGTGATGGTCACCGTTGCTTCGATCGCGTGATCGAAATATTTCTCTACCGCAGGGTCCAACGTCTCGACGACGTGTTGACGGAGTGCGTTACCAACGTCGAGTTGTTTACCAATAACCGTAATTTGCATGGATCGCCTATCCCCAGTTGAGTGACTTCCCAGTACATATGGACATTCAGTGCCCCTCAATCAGGAGGCCGCACCATATTCCCTCGTTAATGCCAAGTCAACATTTGGGTATTATTGCTGAATATACAATACCTTAAGGTATATTTTGCAGTGTTTGACTGGCTAGGAAACCCGCGACTTTTTTTCGCGCCGTCGCTGGACCGACGAGGGAATTCTCATCGCTTCGCGGTATTTTGCCACTGTTCGGCGGGCGATGTCGATCCCTTCCTTTTGAAGCAGCTCGACAAGTTTGTCATCAGACAAAATCTTTTTCGGATCTTCCCCGTCTATCAATGACTTGATGCGATGACGAACAGATTCAGAAGAATGCGCATCTCCGCCATCCGCAGATGAAATTGCCGTGGTGAAAAAGTACTTCAACTCGTAAACGCCACGCGGGGTCGCCATAAACTTGCCATTGGTCACCCGTGAAACCGTGCTTTCATGCATGCCGATTGCTTCGGCGATATCGCGCAGGATCAACGGGCGCAAGTGCGACACGCCGTAATTGAAGAATCCATCCTGCTGACGCACGATCTCGCTTGCGACTTTCATGATCGTGGTAGCACGTTGATGCAGTGCCTTTACCAGCCAATTGGCGTTCTGAAGCTTCTCGCTAAGAAAACTTCGTTCCTCGCGATTACGCAGCCCCTGTCCTATCTTTACGGCGTAATCCTCGTTCACCAATACGCGCGGCAATGCATCGCTGTTCAGTTCAAGATGCCAGTTGCCGCTTCCGGCTGCGCGCATCAGAACATCGGGAATGACCGGCGTTGCCGGTTCCCCATCGGCGGTTCGCCCCGGACGCGGATCAAGGGTGCGAATTTCGGAAATCATGTCCGAAAGATCATCGGTATCCACGCCGCATATCCGGCGCAAGCGATCAAATTCACGACGCGCAAGCAAATCCAGATTAGCCAGCAACGCTGCCATCGCTGGATCAAACCGATTAAGCTCACGCAATTGCAGTTCGAGGCATTGGGCAAGGTCGCGGGCGAAGATGCCCACTGGCTCAAATCCCTGCATAACGGCAAGAACGCGCAATACATCGCTCATTTCGCATTCAAGTGCCTCGGCAACCTCTTCAAGCGGCCCGGCGACATAGCCATTTTCATCAAGCATATCGATCAGGTAGCTGCCAATCATGCGTGAAATGGCATCCGCAAACGCGATGTTAAGCTGATCATCAAGTGACTGACGAAGTGTCGCCTTGTCGGCAAGCGTCTGTTCCAGGCCAGGCAGATCTTCGCCGCTGCCTCCACCACCCGTTCCACCGCTATAGGGCGACGAATAATCATGGTTTCCGGCAACCGGGGCACCATCGGGAGTGATTTCACCTTCGCCGTTGTAAAGGGCATCTGGCGCACAATCGAGCGGACCGGAATCGCCGGTGCTCATGGTTTCACTTGACGTCAGGCGGTCGGTGCCAAAACGATCTTCTCGATCAGAAAAATCATCGCTGGTACGGGAATCGATACCCTGATCGCCATTCCCGACTGCCCCGTCACCTGTTTCGGCAAAGGTTTGCCCCGGATCTGCGCGTTCCAGCAGCGGATTTTCCAGCAATTCACTATCGATGAAATTGGAAAGTTCGATGTTGTTAAATTGCAGCAGTTTGATCGCCTGCTGCAACTGAGGCGTCATGACGAGAGACTGAGACTGACGAAGATCAAGCCGCGCCTTCAGGGCCATTATGAACTACCCCTCGTCAATCCGAACCCCCTAGAAACAAGGTGTGTGATCAAAGGCTGAAACGATCACCCAGATAAACCCTTCTGACATCGTCATTTCTGACGATTTCGTCAGGACCACCTTCCATCAAAACCCGACCGTCATGCAAGATATATGCCCGGTCAATGATGTCCAGAGTCTCGCGCACATTGTGGTCGGTAATCAAGACCCCAATGCCACGATCTTTCAGATGACGTACAAGATCGCGAATATCACCGACCGCAATCGGGTCAATCCCAGCCAGCGGCTCGTCCAGCAGAACGAAGTTCGGATGGGCCGCAAGGGCACGTGCAATCTCGCAACGGCGGCGTTCCCCACCCGACAGGGCAAGGGCAGGAGTGCGGCGCAAATGCTCGATGGCAAATTCCGCCAAAAGATCTTCCAGGTTCTGTTCACGCTTGATCCGGTCATCTTCCACGACCTCCAGAACCGCCATGATGTTCTGTTCGACCGTCATCCCGCGGAAAATCGATGCTTCCTGCGGCAAATAACCGATTCCCATGCGTGCACGCTGATACATCGGCATCATGGTGATATCGCGCCCATCAAGCGAAATATTCCCCCGATCCGGAGAAATCAGACCCGTGATGATATAAAAACTGGTTGTCTTTCCGGCGCCATTTGGTCCGAGAAGGCCGACGGCTTCGCCGCGTTGTACCGACATCGACACGTCTTTAAGCACCGGTCGCTTCTTGAAGCTCTTGCCAAGATTGTGCGCCACCAGCCCCTTGTTGGCTGTCACCAGCCGCGGGCCCGTACCGGAGGATGCATTGCTGCCACTACCGGTCTTTGGTGCATGTGTGTTGTCGGATTTTCCGCTTTTGCGCGACCAGAACAAATTCCCGACCCTTCGTCAGTTGCCATTCCCGGATTGGCCCGGGCTGTTTTCGTCGTCTTTTTCCGGCACAAGCAAACCGCGAACGCGGCTTTTGCCATCGCCATTTCCGCTGGCGGTCAATCGGCTGACACCTGTATTCAGGTCGACAACAGCGCGATCCCCATTCAGCTGGTTCTCGCCGCGCGTGATCTTAACCGATCCGACAAGGGTTGCGATACCCGTTTTCGCATCATAAACGCCTTGATTGCCAACCACAAAATCGGTTGACGTTCGGATGGTAACATTTCCATCACCGTCAATGCGGCTCAGTTCGTTTTCGCCATTCTTGCCTGCTTCGAACCGTGCCGTCAGAACATCACCGCGAAGGGTACGATCATCGGCAACGGCAACCGCATTACCACGTGCAACCGCCATACGTTCGGTTTCCCAGTATTCAAGGCTTTCTTCAGCGGTCAGGGTTTCATTGGGTGTTTTGTATCGCAGATCTTTACCCGTCAAAACGACAACGGCATCGTCAATGTCATAAATCGCCTGATCACCGGTTGCGACATCGGTTTCTGAAGACAGTTTTACGTTGCCCGTGGCAATGATACGGTAAATCTCGCTTTGACCGTCACGATCCCGATAAAGGGCACGCAGTTCATCTGCGTCCACACGGGAATTGCCGCGTTTAGCCACCGCATTACCTCGCGCAATCAGGACCTGCTCGTTACGACGCCATTCAATGCCGTTATCGGATTCGACCTCAAGCCCCCCGCTTCCACTTTGGGCAAGACCAAGTGGATCGGCATATGCCGCCACTGAGGGAACCAGCAGCGCGCCCCCAAAAACTGTCGCCATCAAAAAACGGCGCACCGCAAAACGCGCAACTGCGATCATGATTTACCTTTCAAAGCACTATCGAAAATCACCAGACGAGCATTCCCCAAAAAGCGGATCACGGCACCCTTGTCCTCAAGCTCAAACCCGGTGTCAGATTTGATCGTCCCGAACGGTCCCTGTCCATCGACAGGTTCATTGCCTTTGGCACTGCCGCTATTCAATGCGATCTCGGCCTGCTCGGTATGAATTTCAAACCCCTGATCGTGATACATATTCACGGTCCCGACCAGATCAAGCAATTCATCGGACTGGGTATAAAAACCTTCATCCGCCGTAAGTGCAATCCACGAACCATCTTCAAGCGTTATATCAGCCTGCGGTGCATCAAGATGCACATGTGCCAGCCGCTCGCCGCTTTCCGGTTGCTCAACCGCGTCGTTGGCTGTGACGGTGAAGGGTTGCTTATTCCCATCCACGCCAAAAAAGCGCGGATTGCTCATGGTAACATTTTCCATCAAATCATCGGGTGTGGTCGAAAAGCCAAGACGAAAACCGCTTTCCTGAACCTTCTCGATTTGTGGCCACAGCACAACAAGAGCAACAAGCGATGCCGCAATCAACGGCAGCACAAGTTTCAGCATGTTAACGATCGAACGGCGAAACGGATTGATTCGCACGTCCCGCCGCCCGGACGGAAGACGATCGTTCATGCGCGCATTACGCGCGGCCCTCTCGATCTCGGCCTTCCGTTCTTCGCTCATGGATTACGCAACCCCCAAACGCAGAAGGTCATGAATATGCACAAGGCCAACCGGCTTGCCTGCATCATCAACGACAAACAAGGCCGTGATGCTGCGATCATTCATAATCGCAAGTGCCTCGACAGCCAGAACATCGGATTTGGTCGCCTTGGGATTGGGTGTCATCACATCACCGACCCGCATTGCCACCAGATTGTCTGCCATATGCCTGCGTAGATCACCATCCGTTACGATACCGCTCATCACGCCTGTATCGTCGAGCACACCGACACAGCCAAATGACTTGCCAGTCATGATGACCAATGCCTCGGACATCAGCGCATTTTCCCCAATAAGTGGAATATCCGCAACGTCATGCATAACGTCACTAACACGCAGCAATCGCTGCCCCAGTTTGCCACCAGGGTGGAATGTGCGGAAATCATCGGCGCTGAAACCACGACGCTCCATCAAAGTCACAGCAAGCGCATCGGCAAAAGCCAGCATCGCTGTCGTCGACGTCGTCGGTGCCTGCCTGTTCGGGCAGGCTTCCGGGCTATTGGGCAGAATCAGCGGATAATCACATTGAGCTGCCAGCGAACTTTCCGGACGCCGGGTCATACCGATCAACGGCACGTTAAAGCGGCGCGTATACGCGATGATATCTGACAGTTCTGGTGTTTCGCCTGAATTCGACAGGGCCAAGACGGCATCATTCTTGCCGATCATCCCCAAATCGCCATGGCTGGCTTCAGCCGGATGCACAAAGAAGGATGGCGTTCCTGTCGAGGCAAAAGTTGCTGCGATCTTTTTGGCAATATGACCACTTTTACCCATGCCGGTTACGACAAGGCGGCCCGCAAGGCTCTCGATCAGATCGATTGCCTTGCAAAAATCGCCGTTTAAGGATTTTGCAAGATCACTGAGTGCATCGGCTTCAATTGCCAGAACCCGGCGGGCGACTTCAAGGTCTTTCTCCGATGCCGGTTCAGGCGTGTTTTGCGGTTTCGGGGTCACTGTCATCAGTTTCTTTATGCGTTTCCCGGCGGAACTAACTACGGGGAAAGATGGGCGGGATCATCTGCACTGGCAAGCGACAAAAGCAACGATCAGGTTAATGATGTCGGAAGGGATCATTCCCTTACGCCAAATGCCGTTGACGCAGAATTAACAATGCAGGCTCACCAGGAAAAATTTCAACACACCAAAAAGGCAAATCAGTGGGCAAAAATGTCTGTCTCTTCCCAGCCAGCAAGATCAAGTGTCGCCCGTGTCGGCAGGAACTCAAAACAGGCCTGGGCCAGTTCCGTTCTTCCTTCGCGCGCCAAACGACGATCAAGCTCTTCCTTGGCCTTGTGCAGATACAGCACATCGGACGCGGCATATGCGATCTGTTCATCTGACAGATCAGAAGAACCCCAGTCAGAGCTTTGCTGTTGCTTGTCGAGGTTGATTCCAACCAGCTCCCTTACAAGGTCTTTTAAACCATGGCGGTCGGTGTAGGTGCGCACGAGTTTGGATGCAATCTTGGTGCAATAGACTGGTGCACACCGCACACCAAGATACTTGTCCATCACAGCAATATCGAACCGCCCAAAGTGAAACAGCTTCAAAACCGACGGATCGGACAAAAGCTTTTTAAGGTTGGGCGCTTCGTAGCTTTCCACGTCAAACTTCACCAGATGAGCATCGCCATCCCCCGCCGAAAGCTGGACCACACAAAGACGATCACGATGCGGATTAAGGCCCATGGTTTCACTGTCAATGGCAACGGTTTTGCCAAGATCAAGCCCGTCGGGCAAGTCTCCATGATGAAGGAAATTGGTCATCGCAATTCTCCAGAATGCTGGTTTGACGCTGTATTAACACAGCATTACCAACGTCGCGATGCAAAAGACTCACCAAGATCAGCTTTTTGCGTCAATGAAATTTCGCAAAAAGCCCAATCAATCACACAGATTTAACCTGATGTTTTTCAGACAAGCGCAACGCAGCAACGGCAACAGCAATCGAATTCCACGCAACAATCGCAGGCCAATTTGAAAATGCACTTTGTGTTGCCGCCAACGGAAATAAGGACAGAACCAGCGTACCGAAATACAAACCAGCGACCAGACTTTGGCGATCCCCGTTCCGGAAATGGCGCAGCCCAGCCCAAACAAGTATTCCAACAAAAGCCAACCAAGGCAAAGTGCCCAGTAATCCAGTATCCGACAACCATTCTACATAGAAGTTATGCGGATGGGGATGACATTCGCTAATCAAGCCTTGTGCTTCGTAACTCGGACAAACGAGACCAAAGTTTCCCATACCGGTCCCGGTAATAGGATGTTCCGCAAACAAGCGCCAACCAAGTGATGTCAGCTCACCATAGATCGAATTGCTATAGTCACTGACAACATTCCCGAGCGCCATAACCCGTGCAAGAATGCGATCACTCAATATAAGAAGTGCGCCGATTCCACCCACAACAAGAGCAGCGATTGCCGCTGCAGCATGGCGGCTTTTTCCACCAACAAAAAACAAGCCAATCAAACCGGAACCAACCGCCAAAAGGGTCAGCACACTTGCAGTGCGTTCACCGCTCAGAAAAATAATTGCAAGCAAAAAGGGGAAAGTCGCCAAGCTGATACGAAAGATATTTTGTTTTGAAGTCGAAATGCATAAGGCGCAAGCCAATGTGATCGTCGCAAAGCCAGTCTTAGCAAGGTATATTCCGATATTCGGTCGATCTAGCGGACCCGTAAGCCGACCGGTCATCAGCTGCCCCCCCAACAGGGAATAACCGACAAAGAACTGATAAAACGCGTCAGCAACCGCTACAGCAGCCGTTATCATAAAAGCCTTGCAAACCCATCGAACAGCTTTCTCATCAGCGAGAATCCAACGCGTTACTGCCGCATAGAAAATCACAAACCGTATCCAGCTCGCTGATCGCCCGAAACTTTTGCCAGTAAATTCGGCAAAGGGTGAAACCAGTAAATTCAGGATCAGCCAGATCATCAAAAGGATCGCGATATCTACTTCTCGCACCCAATACCAATCCCGGTACACGGCACTACGCACGAGAAACAACAGTCCGATTAAAACCAAAGCACCATCAGAAACGCCACGCGCAAACAACAGGAAGGCTGGGATCGTGCAAAGGAGGAATGTCGCAGCAATATGCATACGGCGATCAAACACACTGGAAGACTGGGCGGAAATCACGGTTTGATCGGCCTCCTGATGCCGGAAATTTGTTCAAAAACAGGCACGAAGCGGTTCAAACTCGTTGAATCAGCAGGGCCAATAGAAAGTTTGTTTGCCAGATATTGAAGCTGAAGATCAAGCCAATTGAACGGCGCACCATCACGCTTGGCTTTACGTGCAGCAGAAATACATTTGCCAAACACTTTGCGACGCTTCGCCAAGCCCAGCTCGGGATGGGCGCGTAAAAAGTTTGCATAGGCAAAAAAACGATCATGATGTTGCTGCATTTTATTTGCCGAGAGGTGACTACCTGCGTCCGGAACAAGTGTCACAACCATGTCGGCATCAACGACCCGACGACCATGGTATGACAATCTCAAAGGCAAAGACTCGTCCTGAATGAAGATGTCAGGGTCGCATCCCCCTGATTTTTCAAACAACTTCCTCTCAACCAGCCAAGTCATTCTAACCATGCCACGGCCTAAAATCCGCTCCAAGGCATCATCAAATATCTTGGCATCAATATTGTTGCCAATCATGTCGATGTTTGCCCGGGCAATTATTGCGTCAGTCTTTCGTCCGCGGCCATGCACCATGTCAGCATCGTATTCTTCGGCAAGCCGGAGCATGCAGGAAACCGCATCGGGCGCCAGAAGCTCGTCACAATCAAATAACGCAAGATATTTGCCACGCGCGCGTTCCGCGCCCTGATTTAGCCGGATCGCGGGACCGGCATTGTCATCATTGGCAATGACGCAAACAAAATCGTACTGCTTTGCAAAACCCTCCAAAACAGCACGCGAGCCATCGGTTGACGCATCATCGACAAATATCACCTCGCACGAAAATCCACCCTGTTGCGCAAGCAATGTCTCAAAAAAATGCGGCAAAGCATTTTCCTTGTTGAACACCGGCAGTACAAAACTGACATCAGGCATCATGCCATCACAAGGAGAGGAAATCATCACAACTCTCAACTATGCAGATACTTCGTCGTCTTAACACAGTGCTTGATGCGCCGCGACGCAAAAGTCATGTGTATCTAGGGCTTTAAAGGTCCTAAAACGACAATACCCCAGCACATTGACGATGTGCTGGGGTATGGTGCCCAGGAGAAGACTCGAACTTCCACGACCTTGCGGCCACTGGCACCTGAAGCCAGCGCGTCTACCAATTCCGCCACCTGGGCATAGGGGCTTGTGGTATTTACCCGGCGGAACCCGCCGGAACGGGGCGCAATATACGCTGCCAAACTTCAGTGTCAACAACCTTTTTGAGGGTTTTGCAAAACGCGTCTTTGAAAATCGCCCACCGTCGCAAGACATAAGGAAAATCTTGATTTTCCCACTCATCCGCGATCACGCCGAATGGTCGAACAAGTATCTGAGAACCCCGTTCAAACGGTTCCGCCCCTGATCGGTCGTGCTCAATCCTGCCTGATCGCAAATCAGATCGCCCGACGCAATCAGGGTTTCAAGCCGTTCTGAATCCAATGCCTCGCGCGGGGCTTTGCCAATAATCCGCTCGAAGCGTCCCACCGGAATCGGTTCATTCAGGCGCAGCCCCATCATCACCATTTCAATAAGGCGTTCATCCGCAACCAAAGCGGTTTCTTCCTGCGTGCCATGTCCCTGCTTTTCCACACGGTCAAGCCAGATTTCCGGCGCACGATGACGGCGCACCGCCATTGGTTTCGTGCTGCCATCTGGCTGAATCACGGCTTCGCGGCCATGTGCACCCGGACCAATGCCAAGATAATCGCCATAGCGCCAGTATACGAGGTTATGGCGGCTTTCCTGCCCGGGTCGGGCATGGTTCGAAACCTCGTAGCAACTATAACCGGCGGCTTTGGTTTCTTCCTGGGTGATTTCATAAAGATCGGTCGCAAGATCTTCATCGGGTACAACGAGATCACCGCGCTGATGCAAGGTATGGAACTGCGTTCCCGGTTCGATCGTCAACTGATAAAGCGAAATATGACCGCGCGCGATCTCAAGTGCTTCGCGCAGCTCCTGACGCCAGGCTTTCGGATCATGTTCGGGCCGGGCATAAATCAGATCGAACGAAAACCGGTCAAACACATTCGCCGCAACATCAAGAGCACGCATGGCTTCAGCCGCATTGTGCACCCGCCCCAGAAATTTAAGATCGCGGTCATTGAGCGCCTGAATACCAATTGAGACCCGGTTGATGCCATTGGTAGCAAAGGCCGAAAACCGGTTGATTTCAACCGTACCCGGATTGGCTTCAAGCGTGATTTCGATGTCATCGGTTACCGGCCAGAAGGTTTTGATATCGGCGATCAGGGCCCCTGCGGTTTCCGGATCCATTAGCGACGGTGTCCCACCACCAAAGAATACCGATCCGACCGTGCGGCCGGGATGACGCGCAGCACCTGCGGCAAGTTCCGCACGCAATGCCGACCTCCAGCGCGCATGATCAACCTTGTCAGCAACATGACTATTGAAGTCGCAATAGGGACATTTCGACAGGCAAAACGGCCAATGGATATAGATGCCAAACGGGACAGCTTCTGCGGTTGCTAGGGACACGCGGTTCTCGATCTTCGACTGCGGGAAAGACGGATAAAGTAACACGCACCACCGATAGTTACATCAGCGATGCGTGCATAGGTTCGATGCAGGCAGTTAGCCGCCTAAAATCCTTACACGAAGCAAGCCTTGACCAGCTGGCGAAACGCATCCGCGCGATGGCTCATTGCATGTTTCTGTGCCGGGTCCATTTCCCCAAAGGTCTGCTCATAACCTTTTGGCTGGAAAATCGGATCATAGCCGAAACCGTGACGGCCACGTTTGGGCCAAACGATTTCACCTTCAACACGACCTTCAAAATTCTCCACATGACCGTCTGGCCAAGCCAGAGACAAGGCGCAGATAAAGGCCGCCCGACGGTCAGGATGGCTCCCGATCCCGTTCTGGACCTTTTCCATCGCCATATCAAAATCCTTGTCCGGCCCGGCCCAACGCGCTGAATAAATACCCGGCGCCCCATCAAGGGCGGAAACCGCCATGCCGCTATCATCAGACAGGGCTGGCAGATTGGCGGCCTTTGCTGCCGCCAACGACTTCAGTTGAGCATTGCCAATAAAACTGTTTTCGGTTTCTTCGGGTTCGGGAAGATTCAAATCGCCTGCTGAAACCACTTCGATCCCGAACGGATCAAGCAGTTCGGCAATCTCCTTGATCTTGCCTTTGTTGTGGCTGGCGATAACGAGTTTTTTTTCCGTAAAGCGACGGGCCATGATGCTGCCTAGAGATATTCGGGTCGTTAAGACGAAGACGGCTGAAAACCGCAAAAACAATATCGGGCGAACCATATCCAGGCTCGCCCGAATAAATTCTTAGATGCCAATCGCTGCTCGCTGTTTGGCAAACAGTTCCTTGCAGCCTTTTTCCGCCAGTTCAAACATCTTGTCATAAGCAGAACGATCAAACGGCACATCTTCCGCAGTCGCCTGAACCTCAACAATGCCGCCACTGCCCGCCAGAACAAAGTTCGCATCCGCACCCGCATTGCTGTCTTCGGCATAATCAAGATCAAGAACCGCTTCACCCTGATAAATACCGCACGAAATTGCGGCAACCGGCTGATTCAACGGGATTTCCTTGATCAGGCCAAGACGGCGTACGCCCTGAAACGCCAAATGGGCCGCAACATAGGCACCCGTGATTGATGCGGTGCGTGTTCCGCCATCAGCCTGGATAACATCGCAATCAAGGCGCATCTGCATTTCACCCATGCCCTTAAGGTCAGCGACCGCACGGATCGAACGCCCTATCAGGCGCTGAATTTCCTGGGTCCGACCCGACTGGCCACCGCGTGCGGCTTCGCGCTGCATGCGGCTGTCGGTTGCACGCGGCAGCATGCCATATTCTGCAGTGATCCAACCCTTGCCGGAATTACGCATCCAGCCTGGCACCTTGTCCTCGACCGTCGCGGTACAAATCACATGGGTATCGCCAAATTTAATCAGGCAGGAGCCCTCTGCATATTTGGAAACACCTGTCTCAATGGAAACGTCGCGAAGCTGATCGAAATTACGGCCGGATGGACGCATGGGGTCTGAACCTCTTTGTTCTGGGTCGGATCAACCTGCATGGCTGATCAACGATGGCTGAAATTGCGGCCAAAGCTACTGAGCATCGTATCAAAGGTCCAGCAGTTTCCCCGAAAATAACGGCAAAATCCCAGCAACACCATGCCTCAGATCCACGCGCAAAAACCATAAATGGCACTCGATTCGCGACGAATTCAAAGATTTGGCAAGACTAACTTCCTGATTGATACCATCGTTTTCCCGTCCACCAGCTATCACCAATCTGCCAGCTTCATTGACGCCTGCCCGACACCTTACTAAATTCCACGCTACACATTTGGTTTTGACAGGTTTGACATGGCGCTGTTTGACGACACATTGCTGGGCGACATGAACGCACGATCCCGCGAAGTCTTTCGCCAGATCGTAGATGCTTATGTCGAAACCGGCGAACCGATCGGATCTCGATCCATCGCACGCCGCATGTCAGAAAACCTCTCGGCGGCGACCATCCGCAATGTCATGTCCGATCTTGAGGAAATGGGGCTTCTGGTTGCTCCCCATGTTTCGGCCGGTCGATTGCCAAGCGAGAAAGGCCTGCGTCTTTTCGTCAATGCCCTGATGGAAGTCGGTGATCTGCCAAATGCCGAGCGCGATCAATTGACCAAAAATTGCGAGCAGGCCGGATATTCCCTTGATCAGATGCTGGGCGAGGCCACAAGTATGCTTTCGGGGCTGTCACGCTGTGCAGGGCTTGTGGTTGCACCGAAAACCGATGGAATCCGTTTAAAACAGATTGAATTTGTTGCGCTTTCGCCGGGCAAGGTCCTTGCGGTTCTGGTTTCGCAGACCGGTAATGTTGAAAACCGTATCCTTGATGTTCCGCCCGATTTGCCGACCTCGGCATTGACAGAAGCATCGAACTATCTAAATACCCGGTTGGCCGGAAAGACACTTGATGACGCCCGGCAATTGATGAGTTTGGAACGCGACCGCATCAAACAGGAACTCGACGAATTGTCGGCTGGACTGATTGATGCCGGACTTGCGACATGGGCCGGCGGGGTCAAGGGTTCGTCCCTGATCGTAAAGGGCCAGTCGCAATTGCTTGAAAATATCGACACGATCGAACAGCTCGAAACCGTAAGAAGGCTGTTCAACGTGCTCGAAGCACGCGATCAGATGATTGAATTGCTTGATGTCACCACGATTGCCCAAGGTGTGCAGATTTTCATCGGGTCCGAGAACAAATTGTTCGGCGGATCGGGGCTTTCGATGGTGATTTCGCCCTATCAGAATGCCGAAGGCAGCATTGTGGGCGCAATCGGGGTTGTCGGGCCGACCCGGATCAATTATGCCCGGATCATTCCGCTGGTCGATTACACCGCCAAGCTGGTCGGGCGACTGATTGGATAAACGTTGGCGCTGCGTGTCAGGCCACACAAATTGAAGGTACAGGTTAGCCATGTCGGAAACCGCAAAGAACAACCAGGACGATCTGCATGATGCCGCGTCGGCAGAAGAAACTGCCGCAGAGGATGTCGTCTCAGAAGCAACCGAAGCCGAAGGTGGCGAAGCCACCACAGATCCGGTTGCAGCACTTGAAGCAGAAGTTGCTGAGTTGAAAGACCGCCTATTGCGCGCCGCCGCCGAGGTGGAAAACACGCGCCGTCGCGCGAAGAAAGACGTCGAGGACGCCGGGAACTATGCGATTACCAAATTTGCCCGCGAACTGCTTGATGTAGGTGACAACCTCCGCCGCGCCCTTGAGGCTGCTGGCGACACGT
Organism: Thalassospira xiamenensis M-5 = DSM 17429; assembly: GCF_000300235.2. Taxonomy (NCBI): domain Bacteria; kingdom Pseudomonadati; phylum Pseudomonadota; class Alphaproteobacteria; order Rhodospirillales; family Thalassospiraceae; genus Thalassospira; species Thalassospira xiamenensis. The sequence goes on from NZ_CP004388.1 coordinate 4,344,746, forward strand.
CCAATGCCGACCCGACGATGAAAAAGCTGGTTGAAGGCGTTGAAATGACCGAACAGACGCTTCTTAAGGCACTGGAAAAGAACGGCGTTGAAAAGCTTGAACCGCTTGGGGAAAAACTTGATCCCAATCATCATCAAGCCGTGTTTGAAATGCCAAATCCTGCTTATCCAGACGGCCATGTCGCCCAGGTAATGCAGGCCGGTTACGTGCTCAAAGGTCGCCTTTTGCGCCCGGCAATGGTCGGGGTCACCAAAAACCCCGCCGGTCAGGAAGCCGCAAAAAACGACGAACCTGGCAGCAATGTTGACACCTCTGCCTGATAGCGCTGGCTGATTTCTGGTCGGGAATCCGCAAACCGGTTTTGAAAGATCAAATATTTAAACGGCCCTGCCATTTTCACGGCGGGCCGTTTTATTTTGTCCATTTCGGGTCTAATCTGGCTTGGTTGCAACAATGACATCGGAACACGCCATGCCGTTTCGTCCTGACATTATCAATATTCTGCGCGATGAAGCCGCAACGATTGTTATCTTGACCGGGGCCGGTATTTCGAAGGAAAGCGGCCTGCATACCTTCCGCGACCCAGATGGTATCTGGGCAAAATATGACATTTCCGAAGTCGCAACGCCTGAGGCATTCATCAACAATCCCGATCTCGTACATCACTTTTACAATGACAGACGCGCAGGGCTGCCTGACCCTGCGATACAGCCAAACAAGGCGCATCTTGCCCTTGCCCGGCTCGAAACCAGATGGCCAAGCGACGTTCTGCTGGTAACCCAAAATATCGACGATCTCCATTACCGCGCCGGATCAAAAAACCTTATCCATATGCATGGCGAATTGCTGAAAATCCGCTGCAATCATTGCGGGCTTCTGACGGTCTGGTCTGCCCCACTGGGACGAGACACTCCCTGTACCTCCTGCACCAAAATCGGGGGCCTACGCCCACACGTTGTCTGGTTCGGGGAAATGCCGCTTGAAATGGAACGCATTTATGCTGCTCTTTACAAATGTGGCCTATTCATTTCCATCGGCACATCAGGGAACGTTTATCCGGCTGCCGGGTTCGTCCAAATCGCCAGTGAAGAAGCTGGTGCAGAAACGGTCGAGATCAACCTGGAACCTGGTTCCGGGGCGTCCTTGTTTGATCACAGTTCATATGGCCTGGCGACTGAATTGGTTCCGGCACTGGTCGACAGCCTATTGATGGATCAAGTCTGACAACTATTAACTATCGCACAGCGCCTTGAAGTTGCGTTCGCCTTTGGGGCTGAAAATCACCACACGCGACTCCTTACTTCGCTGTGCCCAGCCCAGATCATAAAACCGGTCCAGTAACGCTGCACCAAACGAACCTGCCAAATGAGATTGTCGGGCGCTCCAATCCAGGCATTCCCGGCAAAGCGGCCTGCGGCTGGTGCGCAGTTCATTCAGATTAATCCCGAACGCCTCGGCGAAATCTGCACCGGCATCTGTCAAAGCCACGCCATTATGATCTGTCGAAATCAGTTTGCGGGTCTCAAGCCCCGAAAACAGGGCAACCCCCATTTCTCCGGCCAAATGATCATAGCAAACACGTGCCTTGCGCAATGCCGGGTCCTTCGGCCCGGTTCGGACCCGATTATGTCCGACCCGGCTGGCAATCCCCATCAGGACTTCCAATGCCTCGACAATATCGGGGCCCGAAAGCGTAAAATAACGATGCCGCCCCTGCTTTCGCGGGATAACGATCTGACCAGCCTCAAGCTTTGCAAGATGTGAACTCGCCGTTTGCGGCGTCACACCGGCCTCCTGTGCAAGTTCGGCCGCGGTCAGCGCGCGGCCACTCATCAGGGCGGTCAACATGTTCGCGCGTGCCGGATCGCCAAGCAATGCAGCCACGCGGGCAATATCGGGTCCTTCTTTCATAGTTCGATATTAATCGAAGCATTGGTCGCCAGCAATCGGTTATTTGTTCAGAATTGCCCCTGCCCCGGAGATCCGAATGACATCGTCCAAAATATTGCTGCCCCTTGAAATTGGTTTACTGACTTTGCTCGCCCTGCTTTGGGGATCGTCGTATCTGTTTATCAGAATCGCCCTAACCGACATCCCACCGATTACGCTGATTGCGATCAGGGTTGGCATCGCATCGCTGTTTCTTCTCGTCGTCATGTTCTGCCGTAGCGAACGTTTTCCGCGCGATGGCAAGGTTATCGGCACATTGCTGATCCAGTCGGTTTTCAACAGTCTCGGCGCATGGACAATTCTTGCTTGGGGACAGCAACATGTCGAAAGCGGCCTTGCCAGTGTGCTTAATTCAACATCACCGGTTTTTGTTTTCCTGATCACGACCCTTCTGACACGGCATGAACGGGTTGACCGGTTTCGTCTTGCCGGAGCGTGCCTTGGCGTTGCTGGTGTGGTTCTGATTGTCGGCCCCGGTGTGATTATCGGACTAGGGCAGCATGTGGGAGGGCAGCTTGCCGTTCTGGCCGGAGCGATCCTCTATGCCGGAGCAGCAATCTATGGCAAGCGCTTCAGCACCCTGCCCGCAACCGTTACCGCCGCCGCAACCATGATCTGGGCCAGCACCTTTCTGATCCCGGCCAGTCTGGTGCTGGATCGACCCTGGAACTTGACACCGTCAACGTCCGCCATTCTTGCAACGCTTGCCCTGTCGGTTTTTTGCACAGCAATCGCTTTGCTGATCTATTTCAGGCTGTTACGCACGCTTGGCTCAATGGGTGTTGCCAGTCAAAGCTACCTGCGTGCCGGGATCGGCGTCGTGCTTGGCAGCCTGTTGCTTGGCGAAACCATAAGTTCCCCGGTTCTTGCTGGAATCCTCTGCACGCTTGTCGGCGTCGCAATCATCAATCTGCCGCGCACATTCTGGCGACAGTCACCCTTTCCTAAATCGTAAAATCGTCTCCCAATAAGGATATAAAGCCAATGATCACGTGTTTCATCCGCTATGAAATCGACCCTTATAAGAAGAATGCTTTTGTGGAATATGCGCGTAACTGGGGCGAAGCAATTCCACGATGCGGTGCTGATCTGGTCGGCTATTTCGCGCCTCATGAAGGAACAATATCGACTGCTTACGCAGTTTATCATTTGCCGGATCTGGCAGCATATGAAGCCTATCGCGCCCGCCTGTCACAAGACCCACTGGGGCGTGAAAACTATCAGTTCGCCCAACGTGAAAAATTCATCCTGCGCGAAGAACGCCAGTTTTTCAAAATCGCCTCTACCCCGCATGCGGAGCTGGTCAAGCCATGATTGCCGTCATTTTCGAAGTCCTGCCTAACCCGCAACATCGTAACGAATATTTCTCGATCGCAAAAGACCTCCGGCCGGTACTTGAAACAATCGACGGTTTCATTTCCATCGAACGGTTCGAAAGCCTTAACGAGCCGGGCAAGGTTCTGTCTCTTTCGTTCTGGCGCGATGAAGAAGCCGTCATGGCATGGCGCAATGTCAGTGAACACCGCATTGCACAGCACAAAGGCCGTAACCGGATTTTCGACAATTATCGTCTGCGGGTCGCCCATGTCATGCGTGATTATGGAATGCATGAACGGGCCGAAACACCCGATGATTCCCGCAAGCAACACGACGACAGTTCATAATGGATAAACAGGTTTTCCGAAGAAAGGCTAAACTTTCGCCGTTGCGGCCTTGCGATTTCCATCACTTTCATCATCTTCGGCGGGCACAACCGAAACCGGTTTTGCCCCGCCTCTGTAATCCAGCAAGGCAACCGCCAGCACGACAATCGCCGCCCCGACAAAAATCACCGGCACCGGAAGCATGTCAAAGAAGATCAGATCCATTGCTACAGAAAACGGCAAGGCCGTATAGGCTGCGGGCGAAATGACACTGGCATCCGCAACCCGAACAGCCCGCAGAACCATGTAGTTGGTCAGCATGGCAAAGAAACCTGCACCCGCAGAATAAAGCCAGTCAGACAAGGCCGCCGGTTGCCACATGATGACGGCAACCGGCACCCAGATCACGATGGCGACAATCTGGGGCCAGAACAGCATGGAGAAATTCGTCTCGGTCCGGGTCAGAACCTTGGCATAAAGCGTTTGCGCGGAAAAACAGAACGCCCCGATCAGGGCTGCGGCAACCCCCAATGGAACGCCAAATCCGTCCATTTTGGGAACGCACATTACCCAAACGCCAACAAGTCCAAGAAGGGTTGCGATTACTTTACGTGCCGTCAACTGCTCGCCAAGAATCACAACGGCAAGCATCACGGTCAGCAAGGCCTCAATGAACAGATAGGCATTTACCTCGGCAATACTCATCTGGCGAAGGGCAAAGAACACAAAAAACAACGATCCGTACCAAAGAACGCCGCGCGCCAGATGCGCATAAGGTCGCTTGGTCCGGATCGACCTGGTGCCAATAAACATCAGGATGATCACGAACACAGCCACCGTCGTCACTGCACGCATCGCGAGAATTTGTGCAGTCGGCACATCATGGGATACCAGCTTGGCACAGACATCGACAAAAACGCCCGATGCCATCGCCGCCGTCATCCACAAAACGCCGCGAAAATTGCCGCTGAGGCGCAAAAGCGTCCCGGTCATCACCTGATCCTGATCTCTGGAATTAAAGTGGGTTTCCGACAGCGGGGAGACTGCTGCGGGGTGGCGCAAGGAGACTATCTATCGATCAGCCGGAAACCCTTTTCATTCGGCAGTGTGCCCGCAAAAATTGAAAAATGCGAATGAGGAGTTTTCAGCCATTGATGAGAATTTTTTGCCCCAAACCACATTCAGGCCTGTTACACAGGAATAAACTCTAAAAACCCTGTCCCACGGAAATGTTCGATGCGCCGCAAACTGCCCCCCTTACGCGCGCTTGTCGCTTTTGAAGCCACCGCCCGCCATCAAAGTGTGAAGGCAGCGGCGGAAGAATTGCATGTCACCCAAAGTGCGATCAGCCATCAATTGCGTCAGCTTGAAGAATGTCTTGGCGTTGTCCTGTTTGTTCGCAAGGGACGCGGGCTCAGTCTGACCAAATCGGCAACCCGTCTGCTCCCGCGCCTGACAGAAGCCCTTGATGGCATTGCCGATATCACCGGCGAAGTCGGGCCCGACAAGGGCAAGGCGATCCGTATAGGCGCATTGGCAACCCCTGCCTTGACCGTTCTGTTAAACGAGCTTGGTGACCTGCAGGCCCGTATGCCTGCCGATATTCCCGTTCAGTTTCGCAAGATCGAATTTGATGATGATCTTGATCCACTTGAAATCGACATCGCCCTTCAGATCGCACCAAAAGATTTGCCGGGGCTTGATGGCTGGATCACCGAACTTCTGACTCCCGAAATTTACAATGCCTTTGCTGCGCCTGAATGGCTGAAAAAACGCGGACTTGATCCCTGCAATATCGATGTCGGTTCACTTGGATCGCGCGATATCCTGCTGATCGACAGCGACAGCGAACAATTTTCGCAGATTGCCAACTGGTTTGATCGCGCCACCTTTTCACTCGATGATTGCTGGACCTTCAGCCATCATATCTGGGCACTCGAAGCAGCCCGTGCTGGACAAGGCATTGTTGCCAGCACCGATGTGATCGCCCGCAACTTTGTGGAACGCGGGGAACTGGTCTTGCTTAATTTCCCCGATTTCGTATCGCACTGGTGGTATCGCCTGCTGATCCGCCCGGCCCGTGAAAAAGACCCGGCCGTCATCGCCACCGCCAACTGGATCCGCGAACTGATCAATCCACATACGGCGTCGCTGAAAGGCAAAATGCTTAAAAAATGATCTGCCAGACAGAATTCACCTAATCTGTATTTCTAATACAACCAAATCATTGGCTGGATATTGAACAGAACGGAAGCTATGGAAAAAATACTGGTAACAGGCGGCGCCGGATATATCGGATCTCATATATGCCTGAAATTGCGAGAAAGTGGCTATCTGCCGGTGGTTCTTGACAATTTGTCGAACGGTCACCGTGACGCGATTTCTGGTGATATCCCATTTGTTCATGCAGATATTCGTAATCGCACCGCTCTTGACGATACCTTTAAAAAATTCCAACCAGCTGCCGTCATTCATATGGCTGCCCTGATTGAGGCAGGTCTTTCGATGCAGGAACCAGCCAGCTTTTACGAGGTGAATACGACCGGCTCATTTAATCTGCTTGAAGCGATGCGTCATCATGAGTGTCGGCAGATCGTTTTCTCATCAACTGCCGCCATATACGGTAACACCAATCTCGACATGCTTGACGAGACTTTACCGGCTCAGCCTGAAAATCCCTACGGCCGCTCAAAGGCGATGGTTGAAACAATGATCGCGGACTATTGCGCGTTATATGGTTTTCGTTCCATTGCTCTGCGTTATTTTAATGCCGCGGGTGCGGACCCTTCAAGGCGAAGCGGTGAAAGACATGATCCGGAAACTCACCTCATTCCGCTTGCTCTATTGGCGGCGGTCGGGCGAAGAGACGGTTTAAAAATATTCGGCAATGACTATGACACGCCGGATGGAACCTGCATTCGTGACTACGTTCACGTTGATGACCTGGCAGCGGCCCACGTCAAGGCACTTGAGCATATAACAGGCGAAACAAAACCATTTTTTGATTGCGTCAATATTGGGACGGGCAAAGGCTGTTCTGTACGTGAAATATTGATGCTTTGCAGAGAAGTTACGGGTATCGAGTTCCCGATATCTGACGCGGCACGCCGCCCGGGCGACCCCGTAAAACTGATTGCCAATCCGGCGAAAGCGAATTCACTATTAAGCTGGAAACCGAAATATACAGACCCACGTGAAACGATTGCTCATGCTTGGGCCTATTATTGTTCTAACGCTCGAAAGTCTGAATGAACACAAATTGGTAACCTGTTCATGTGATATACGATTTTAATATCTAGAACTTTTTTGTAATTGACGAGACGGAGCGGAAGTCGGCTCCATGCATTATGGACCAGAGGGGATACTGGTTGAATGCGTTCTGTAATTGGGGGGAAATTACGTGCATAAGGTTTCTGTGATCGTTTCGACCTATAATTGGCCCGAAGCGCTTGAGATGGTCTTGCAGTCGTTAATCGACCAGAAAGACAGGAACTTCGAGGTGATCGTCGCAGATGACGGGTCCGGCCCGGAGACGGCAAATACCATTATCCGCATGCAGAAAAAATCACCCGTGCCGATCAAACATTTCTGGCAAGAAGATATGGGCTATCGCCTGTCACGTGTCCGCAATGGTGCAATCAAACTCGCAGAGGGCGATATTGTTGTTTTCACCGATGGTGACTGTTGTCTTCTTCCTGATTTTGTCTCAAACCACCGAAAAGTGGCCGAACCAGGCTGCTTCGTGACCGGCAAGCGCGTTTTTCTTAAACGTCGCTTCACTGAATTCGTTATGAAAAAGCGCTTTTCATTTCACAAATGGCCTCGCATCCTTTTGTTCATGCTGGGTCTGATGGGACAATGCAATCGCCCCTTCCAGTTTGCCCCTCTCCCGCAAAACAAGAAAAGCCTTTGGGCGCATCAGAAATGCTGGAAAAAGGCACAAGGGTGCAATATTGCCGCCTTTCGAAATGACATTCTGGCAATCGGCGGTTTTGACGAAGCCTATGAGGGACATGGTCTCGAAGATTCCGATTTCGTGCTGCGCATGATCCGATCCGGCGTGAAACGCAAAAGCGTCGAATACTGCTCACCCGTTCTGCATCTGTATCACGGACGCTCCATAGGGCAACGTCACGCCAACAAATCAAACAACGGTATGTATTTTAAAGAGCTAGAAGCAGACCCGAGCCGCTTCCAACCGAGACAGAGTGAACTTATTCCAATCGCCGCTTCAGCATAAAATAGTCCAGTTATCTGCGGGGCTTGGAACAACGCCAATTTCAAGATAAAAGGACCACCTGATTTTTGCATCCTCGATAGATTTCGAGTGTTTGTGCGTTGTGATAGCCTCGGCAACGGGGCACAGCCTTATCAAAAAGCGAAAGGGATTTTCCCCACATGGATCTCAGCAAGATTGCCGTTGGCAAAGATGTTCCCTGGGACGTTAACGTCGTCATCGAAATCCCGCAAGGCGGACCGATCAAGTACGAAGTCGACAAAGACTCCGGTGCTGTCTTCGTTGACCGCTTCCTCCATACCTCGATGTATTATCCGGTAAATTACGGTTTCATCCCCAACACCCTTGGTCTGGATGGTGATCCGGTCGATGCCATGGTCATGTTCCGTGAACCGGTTGTTGCTGGCTCGGTCATTCGCGCCCGTCCGGTCGGTGTTCTGATGATGGAAGACGAGGCCGGGCAGGATGAGAAACTGATCTGCGTGCCGCACGACAAGATCGATCCGTACTATACCGATATCAAATCCCACGAAGATCTTCCGCAGATTCTGCGCGATCAGATCCAGCATTTCTTCGAGCGTTACAAAGACCTCGAAAAAGGCAAATGGGTAAAAGTCACCGGTTGGGAAGGCGCTGAGAAAGCCGCTAAACTGATCGAAGAAGGTGTAGCCCGTCTCGGCAAATAAGCCGATTTATGTGCGATGGCTTTCTAACGCCCCGCCCGGATTCCGGCGCGGGGCGTTGTCATTTTAACATGACGCCAAAAAACATACATAATCTCAATTCGCTCGGGACTATTGGACAAAGGATTTGTTCCGTGCAGGCGAAGCACGCCTGACGCAGGCATTAAGCCTTCCGCACCTTTCCAAAGATATTTTTGGTTACCTGCGAAACCTGAAAATCTGCATTCCCGTACCAACTTTGCGTGCAATCATTGTAGCTGATACGGCATTGCCACAAATTCACCTTTGTTGTTTCTCAACATCTTCAAGAAATTTTCTGCAAAACGCTTTGGCGACAGCACTTTAGACAACCGGAATTCAGAGTTTCAGACCAATGCATAGCAACCTGCAAACCAGTACGCCGTCCGATCCGGTCGAAATGATTGTCTCGACAGATGGATTGCTGCGCTTTGAGGACCGGGAATTTCGCTGTGCAATTGGCAAAAACGGCGTGGTCTCTGCCGATGCAAAGACCGAAGGTGACGGTAAAACGCCGGCTGGAACCTGGCGACTGCGTTATGTTATGTATCGGTCTGATCGCCGCGCAAGCCCCCATACAGACCTTCCAGTCACCACTATTTCCTTTTCTGATGGCTGGTGCGACGATCCTACCCATCCGGACTATAATCGCCCCGTGCGGCTTCCGTTTGATGCCAGCCATGAGAAACTGTTTCGCAACGACGGGCTTTACAACCTCATCGTCGTACTTGGTCACAACGATGATCCTACCGTCCCGGGAAAAGGGTCGGCGATTTTCATGCATATTGCCCGCCCGGATTATACCGGTACCGAAGGCTGCGTTGCGCTTGGCGAAAAAGATCTCGAAACCGTTTTGTCCATGTGCACGACTGAAAGCTATATTCGGATCGATATGTAAAATCATGGACTTGCCGTTGTGGCAATGACACCCTAGTTTCATGCTGCACGCCATTGACCGGGACGGATCATGATTGAAGACGATTATCTATACAAAAAGAGCGGTATTTCCGGTTTCGGAGCACGCATCAGGCGTGTTTTCAGCTCTCGCAAGTTTTGGGTGGGCAGCCTTACCGTTATTGTGTTAGCCGCTGTCATCTATTATCCGGTCGGCATGGCACTGGTGCACAAGATCGACGACAATCCCGATTTCACTGGTAATTATCAGGGCGGCAGCCATTCGGTAAGCACCGCATCCGCACTGATAGATCGCGAAATCAATCAGAACCGCTGGACGGCGAACGATCCCTTCTTCCTGCCGAGTGCCGCACTGGACAATATGCCGAACTTCCAGACGGGTATTGTCTATGCCCTGTCACGCTTTGCAATCGAGTTGTCCGATCAGATTGGTCGTACGCGTGGCTCAAGCCAGGTTGACCCGGATCTGGATGATGCAGCAGGCCTTCTGAAATTCAGGGGTGACAAATGGGTCTTTGATCCCAGCGTGTCGCTTTTGCCCGGTGTAACCTCCGAACAGCAATACCGGCAGGCTATTGCAGCGCTTAACCGTTACAATCAGCGCCTGGCAGACGGTCAGGCCGTTTTTGAACGCCGTGCTGACAATCTGCAGGAAACGCTGAACCGTTTCGCCAATGATCTTGGATCAGCATCCGCACTGATTGATGACAAGGTCGAAGACCCATCCTTGTTTGATCGCACTGCTGATGATGTCTTTTATGCCACCAAGGGCCGTCTTTATGCCTATAGCCTGATCCTGCGTGACCTCGGCACCGATTTCGAACAGGTCATCAATGAACGTCAGGTAGCACCAGCCTGGGCGGAAATGATCGGCTCGTTGCAGGCAGCAGCGGCTCTTGATCCTCTGGTTGTGGTCAACGGTTCGGCCGATGGCATTATTTTCCCAAACCACTTGGCCGGGCTTGGTTTTTATCTGCTGCGCGCCCGTACCCAGATGCGCGAAATCAGCTCTATTCTGCAGCGATAAGACAGGTTCCCGGTACCGGGTGTCAGATCACGAATACCTGAGTTGCGCGCTCAGACTTGATCTTTTCCTGTTTTTGCCCCATTTAGGGCCTAACCAGATGAAATCGGGAACGCCGCGCGGGCAAGATTTGCCCCGGCCCCCAGAGTGAGAGGACAAGCCGACATGTTCATTCAAACCGAGCCGACTCCGAACCCGGCAACACTGAAATTCCTGCCCGGCGAAGATGTTATGGGCCGTCAAGGCACCGCCAACTTCACGGCAACCGATACAGATGTAAAATCACCGCTTGCCCGCAAGCTGTTTGAAGTTGAAGGCATCACAGGGGTGTTTCTGGGCGGTGACTTCATCACCATCACCAAGGATGATGCCAAAGACTGGCAGACACTGAAACCGCAAATCCTTGGCGGTATCATGGAGCATTACACCTCCGGACAGCCGGTTCTTGATCAGAATTCCGGTGCCGCCACCGGTGCCAGCACCGCATCAGATGGAGATGATGAACTGGTCAGCCAGATCAAGGAACTGCTTGATACCCGTGTCCGGCCGGCCGTCGCGCAGGATGGCGGCGATATCGTCTTCCACAAATTCGAAGACGGCGTTGTCTTCCTTGAAATGCACGGCGCATGCTCCGGCTGCCCGAGCAGCACGGCGACCCTTAAAATGGGCATCGAAAACATGCTGCGTTATTACGTGCCGGAAGTTCAGGCCGTAGAACCGGTCATGGCTGACTGATTTCCCGATTCGCGAAATTTTTTCCGCCCGGCACGCACAAATTTCTGTGCCGGGCGTTGTCATTACGCGCGGAACGCAAACGTCGCAAAGGAAAAATTAACCTTTTCGATATTGCAGGTTGCGATCCGCACAACAGGCAGGCATAGATAACGGCTCGCATGAACCGGCAGTTTTACTGATCCTGGAGAAACAACATGAATAGCGCAAAAGAAGGCAGTTACCGTAAAATTGCGCTTGCTTCAGTGTTTGGAGCGGTAGGTTTACTGTATTTTGGCATTTTCGGTGGATGGGATGTTACCCCCACCCCTAAAGGTATGAGCTTTGACGAAGTCGCAGCAGTTACCGTTGCGCCGGAAAAAAAGAACGTCAAACCGCTCTACCGTCGCGATCCAGAAGTGATCGCGCTTAACCAGTATTATCAAAGCATCGGCTATAGCCTGTCGGGTGTGCAGGAAGTTCCACGCGTCTATATCAAACGCGTTCCCAAAGGCATGCGCGATCTGGCATCCGCAGACGAGCGCAAACAGATTTTCATTCGAATCATGCTGCCGCTGGCATTGCGTGTGAACGAGGAAATCACGGCGCGACGTGATCGCCTGATGGCCATACAGAGCAAGAAATATTCCGGCGACCCAATCAGTACGGCTGAAAAGGAATGGGTCGACCAGATGATGAAACGCTATCGCGTGACGGATGGTGGTGTCACCGCACTGCTTGAACGCATCGATATCATTCCGCCATCTCTGATGCTTGCTCAGTCCGCTGAGGAAAGCGGCTGGGGCACGTCGCGCTTCGTGCGCAAGGGTAATGCCCTGTTTGGCCAGTGGGCCTGGGATGAAGACGGCATCGTCCCAGAAGACCGTGCCGAAGGCAAAACCCACGTCATCAAATCGTTTAACAGCCTGATCGACAGTGTTCGTGCCTATGCACGCAACATCAACTCGCACCCGGCATATGCCGAACTGCGTGCTGAACGTGCCAAATTGCGTGAAGGCGGCGAAGTCGTGCTTGGTTGGGATCTGGCCGATACACTAACCAAATATTCCGAACGTGGTGAAGAATATGTCGACTCGCTTCACGCCATCATGCGCGTGAACGGTCTTGAAACATTCGACGGGATCGGTTTCGCGTCTGGCGATATACCGCCACCGCCAAGTGTTCTGGCACTTCTTGAAGATTGATCGCACCAATCGTGCATAAAAAAGGGACCGTTTTCAGGCGGTTCCTTTTCTTATTTCCGTAAATGGATATCGCCAGATTCTATGGCCGGTAAATCCAGCCTTTCTCGGATTTGACCAGCCGGATCTCGCTTTCGACAATGCGCCTGTCACCCGCCTTGAACTCGCCTTCCTTCAAGGCCAGCATCTTGGTCTTCACCAGATCAATTGCTTCACTGACAGTGTCACCAACCGTATCAAGGTCCCCGGCGGCCTTGCCCTTTTCCGTGACGTCATCGGCAAAATCCGCGACCGAGCGATCAAACACCAATTCGTAACGCACCATAACTGTCGTTTCATCGTCGGCTTCTTTGATGCTGTTGGTCTTTGTAACATTTTCGACATGACCAACTTTGGCATAAGGATCATCACGGAAACGTTCGATCACGGCCGTGGTGATCTCATTAGCTGTTGGGCCTGCGGTCTTTGTATCGTCGCACGCAGCCAAGGCCACAAGCGCCGGAACAAACAGAATAAATGCAAAAAAATGACTGATGCGATGCATCGACAAGTTCCTTATGCCTGAAATACGTTTATGGCGCTAACCTGTTACAGTCCGATGTGGCAGAAATCAGGTCGATCCACGCTATTGCCCAAACGATAAACGCCATCAGGGCTGCGCGATCCATTTGCCTTTAATCTTAACGAAATCGACGACCCGGGCGACGTCAAAGCGCTGATCTTTTTCAAATTCACCATAAAGGCTGGTCAGGCCCGTCAATTCAACAGTTCCAAGAATACCAAGATAATCACGAAATCGCATACGTTCGGCTTCCGAAGCTGACCCCGGATCGGCAACAATGCGAATGGCATTGGCAAAATCAATGTCAAACACCAGTTCGTATCGCACAGACACACGACTGCGATTGTCGCCTGTTCGCTCCGTATCGGATATCTCGATATTTTCCAGATGCGATAGCATGCCTATCAGGGCTTCATCGTGCAGTTCTTTCAAGCTAGACGTAATCAGTTCTGACGAAGGCCCGGAAGCATTGCACCCGAACAGAATCAAAAAAACTGTGCATAGCCCAAAACGCCATTTGCATGAAAAATTCAACGTCACGTTCCCACGATTACCGGTTGTTTTTTGTTATATTCCGGCCTCTTAAAGTAAAATGGCGGAAATTGCATCAGCAATTCCGCCATTTTAACAATATTGTTTAGCGCAACTTAGCCGTGTTCTGCCTCGTGTGCGGCCAGTGCTGCCAGGTTGACAAGGTCGTTAACCGTACTGCCCATCTGGGTTATCTGTGCCGGCTTTTCGAGCCCGATCATCACCGGACCAACAACCGTACCACCGCCCAGCTTGTCGAGAAGCTTTGACGCCGTTGTCGCCGCATGAAGGGCCGGCATTACAAGCACATTGGCCGGGCCAGAAAGACGGCAGAACGGATAAAGCTTCAACAGTTCAGTATCAAGCGCCACATCAACCGCAATATCACCATCGAATTCAAAATCGACATTACTGCGCTCAAGGATGCCGACCGCCTCGCGGATACGGTCGGTATCTGCACTCCACGGGTTGCCAAACGTCGAATGCGATACCATTGCCACACGCGGCTCGTGACCAAGCTGACGGGCTTTCTCGGCCGCCTGGATCGCAATCTCGGCAAGCTGCTCGGCATCGGGCATGTTATGCACGCGCGTATCGGCAATAAACACCGTCCGGCCTTTGGCAATTGCAATCGAAAGACCCATAGGGATTTCGCCCGGCTTGGCATCGATCACTGAACTGATATCGGTAAAGCTGCGATGGAAGTTTCGCGTCAGGCCGGTAATCAGGCCATCGGCGTCACCCTTGGCCACCATGACGGCGGCAAAGACGTTACGCTTCTGGTTGACCATGCGCTGGCAATCGCGCCACAGGAAGCCTTTACGCTGCAGGCGACCATACAGGAACTCGGCATATTCCTTGTTCTTGTGAGAAAGGGCCGCGTTGCTGATTTCAACACCTTCAAGGCTTTCGATACCGAGCGATTTGGCCGATTCCGCGATCCGGTCCTCGCGACCAATCAGGATCGGAGTACCATAACCGGAATTGCGATAGGCCACAGCCGCACGAATAACGGTTTCCTCTTCGCCCTCGGCAAAGGCAATCCGTTTCGGATGCGCCCGCACATAATCGGAAATCAGTTGTAGATGGGCCGCCGTCGGATCAAGACGACCGCGCAGCTGATTTTCATATTCCGCCATGTCAATGATCGGTCGGCGTGCAACACCACTGTCCATCGCGGCCTGTGCCACGGCCTTGGGCACAGCAATGATCAGGCGCGGGTCAAATGGTGCCGGAATGATATATTCCGGACCATATTGCAGGCGACGGCCGGAATAAGCCGCAGCAACCTCGTCAGGCACATCTTCTCGCGCCAGTGACGCCACCGCATGGGCCGCGGCAATCTTCATTTCCTCGTTGATCGTGGATGCCTGAACGTCAAGCGCCCCGCGGAAGATATAAGGGAAACCAAGCACGTTATTGATCTGGTTGGCATAGTCCGAACGCCCGGTGGCACAGATCGCGTCATTTCGGATCGCGGCGACGTCTTCCGGGCTGATTTCCGGATCCGGGTTTGCCATGGCAAAGATGATCGGCTGTTTGGCCATGCTTTTGACCATGGCCGCCGTCACCGCACCCTTGACCGACAGGCCAAAGAACGCATCCGCCCCGTCCATCGCTTCTTCCAGCGTGCGGGCATCTGTTTCGGCCGCGTGCGCCGATTTCCACTGGTTCATGCCGTCTTCACGGCCCTTGTAAATCACCCCGCGCGAATCGCACATGATGACATTATCGGGTGTGACTCCCATGCTTTTGACCAGTTCGCAACATGCAATCGCCGCCGCACCCGCACCGTTGATCACAAGCTTGATGTCTTTAAGCTCGCGCCCCGTCAGGTCGCAGGCATTGATCAGGCCGGATGCGGCAATAATCGCCGTACCGTGCTGGTCGTCATGGAATACCGGAATATCCATCAGTTCGCGCAAGCGTTGCTCGATGATGAAGCATTCCGGGGCCTTGATGTCTTCAAGGTTGATCCCGCCGAACGACGCGCCAAGGAAGCGCACGCAATTGACGAACTCGTCAACATCCTCGGTCGACACTTCAAGGTCCAGCCCGTCAACATCGGCAAAACGCTTGAACAGGACCGCTTTGCCTTCCATTACCGGCTTGGATGCCAGCGCACCCAGATTGCCAAGCCCCAGAACGGCCGTACCATTCGAGATCACGGCGACGATATTGCCCTTGGACGTATAGTCATAGGCCGTTGCCGGATTCTTGGCGATTTCGAGGCATGGCACCGCCACACCTGGTGAATATGCAAGTGAAAGATCGCGCTGTGTGGTCAGCGGCTTCGACGGAGTGATTTCGATTTTTCCGGGGCGGCCACTTGAATGAAACAGCAGCGCTTCACGGTCACGAACCTTGATTTCTGAATCTGACATATATTTTCACTGACGCTTGCGTGGTGGATTGGAAAGCGGCGAGAACCTGTAAACTTTAACCCGACAATCAGGTGTGGAGCCGTCATGCCGGACCGCTCAATAAATCAGGCTTCTGGCCCCGGGTCAAAGGCGACGTTAACGGCAACCGCAAAATTACGTAGCGTTTTCCGTATGTTGCAGCGCATCATATGCCAACCGGAAATAAGAAAGGCGATCATTTCTGATCGCCTTTTACGTTTTAGCAAACCATGTCCGTCATGCCGAAAAATGCAAATACGCACTCAAAATCAAGGGATTATCCCTGATGCAGATGAATGTTTTCCGCGCCGTGCTTTTTCAGAATCGCGGTCGCCTTGGCTTCTGCATCGTCCTTGTCGGGATCAATCCGCACCCACAGGATCACCGACCCGGCATTGATCGCGCGGGCGAAATCTTCGGTATGCGGGGTTGATGTAACTTCCTCGATAAATTCGCGAAGCGCCACGGCGCCAACGCCCGCACCAACCGCAAGCGCCACCGGCGCGGTTGCCGCCCCGCCAAACAGTGCAATCGCCCCCGATGCCACCAAGGGCACCTCGTATTTTGCTTCACCGACCAGCGCGGTCAGCACATCGGACCAGGACCGGCCATCCGACCCGGCAACATCAATTGATTCATGGGAACTTAAAACCGACAGGTCCGTGCGCGAAAATCCGCTATCGCGCAATTCCCGAACCGCGGCATCAAAGCCGTCTTTTGTATCGAATAATCCAACCAGTTCCGGTGCCTGACGGGTCGCTTGGTCTGCTGCCATCTTCTTATCTCCTTGGTCACTGGTCAAAGGGCGGCAAATCGGCGATGATCGCGCTACTTTGCTGCCTGCGTATCTTAACATATTTTACAGAAAATCAGGCATTGCAATGGCATAGGTCAAAAACTGCTCCCGGGCCGTTTCATCCCCTCGTCAATGCCTTCAGGGTTTGCTATCACACTCGCCATGAACAATATTGCCGATCCTTCCGATACTCAGACCGTCCCCCTTTCGTTCGATACCGAAGGTGCGACCCCGATGATGATGCAGTTCCTTGAAATCAAGGAACAGTATCAGGACTGCCTGCTGTTTTACCGCATGGGCGACTTTTACGAGCTGTTCTTCGACGATGCCGTCAAGGCGGCCGAGGCACTCGATATCGCGCTGACAAAACGTGGCAAACATCAGGGTAACGAAATTCCCATGGCCGGTGTTCCCGTCCATAGCCACGAAACATATCTTCAGCGTCTGATCCGCAAGGGTTTCCGTGTCGCTGTCTGCGAACAGATGGAAGACCCGGCCGAGGCCAAGAAACGCGGCGCCAAATCCGTCGTCAAACGCGGCGTTGTCCGACTGATCACGCCCGGCACCCTGACCGAAGACAGCCTTCTGGATGCCCGGCGCCATAACTATCTGGCTGCGGTGTCCGAAGTTCGCGGCAAGGTCGGTCTAGCCTGGCTTGATATGTCGACCGGCGATTTTTATGTTCAGCCCTGTGATATGGGCGGGCTTCCTGCCGCCCTTGCCCGTCTTGACGCTGGTGAGCTTCTGATATCGGACAAACTTCTGAATCGTTCGGAAATGTTCGATATCTACGCCGAATACAAAAACGTCATCACACCGCAACCCGCATCACGCTTTGATGCCGAAAATGCCCAGCTGCGCCTTAAAAAACTATATGAAGTTGCGGCCCTGGACGCTTTTGGCGGATTCGAAATTGCCGAACTTTCGGCGGCCGGGGCGCTAATCGATTATGTCGATCTGACCCAGAAGGGTCAGATGCCGCGCCTTGCCCCACCGCAACGCATGGCTGCGGGTGCTGCAATGGAAATCGATGCCGCCACCCGCCGGTCACTGGAATTGACCCAGACCCAATCAGGTGAGCGCAAGGGATCACTTTTATCGGTCATCGACCGTACCCGCACTGGCGCAGGTGCACGCTTGCTAGCCGCCCGTCTGTCCGCACCGCTGACCGATGCGGGCACGATCAATAAACGCCTTGATCTGGTCTACTATTTCCATGATCGCGATGCCCTACGGTCCGATCTGCGCGCTGCCCTTGGCGAATGTCCGGATATCGAACGTGCATTGTCACGTCTGTCCGTCGGTCGTGGCGGCCCACGCGATCTGGCTGCCATGCGCGATGGTCTGGCCTGTGCCTTTGCGATTGGCAACCTTTTGCACAAACCCGATGGCGGCAATGACGGCCTGACCGCGCAACCCGCCGCCCTTATCGATCATTTGACCGATATGGGCCATCACGGCGATCTGGTTGATCTTCTGCGCCGGTCGCTCAGCGAAAATCTGCCGTTGCTGGCACGTGATGGCGGCTTTATCGCGGGTGGTTATCACCCGCCGCTTGATGAATTGCGCATGCTTTCAAGCGAAAGCAAAAAGCTGATCGCCAATCTGCAGGCCCGATATACCGAACAAACGGCCATCACCAGCCTTAAGGTCAAACACAACAACGTCCTTGGCTACTTCATCGAAGTACCGGCCAAACAGGCTGACCGGATGATGGAAATCGATGAATTTATTCATCGCCAGACCATGGCCAATGCGGTTCGTTTCACCACGGTCGAGCTGTCCGAGCTCGAAAGCAAGGTTTCCAAGGCCGGGGATCAGGCGCTTGCACTTGAACTCGAACTGTTTGACTCACTGGTCACGGGCGTCCTTGAACATGCCGACGCCATCGCGCGCTGTGCACAGGCGCTTGCCGGGCTTGATGTGTCGGCCGCGTTGGCCGAACTGGCGCGTGATCAGGTATGTATCCGCCCGACCATTGATGACAGCCTTGCCTTTGATATCCGTGGCGGTCGCCATCCAGTGGTGGAAGCCGCCCTGCGCGAAAATGGCGACAGCCCCTTTGTCGCCAATGACTGCCGCCTTGAAGGCGAACAAAGCCTTTGGCTGATTACTGGTCCGAACATGGCCGGTAAATCGACCTTCCTGCGCCAGAATGCCCTGATTGCGGTTCTGGCCCAGATCGGTGCCTTTGTCCCGGCGGAAACGGCGCATATCGGTGTGATTGACCGGCTGTTTTCGCGTGTCGGGGCAGCGGATGATCTGGCGCGTGGCCGGTCGACATTCATGGTCGAAATGGTCGAAACCGCCGCCATCCTTAATCAGGCATCCGATCGTTCGCTGGTTATCCTTGATGAAATCGGGCGCGGCACGGCAACATTTGATGGTCTTTCAATTGCTTGGGCGGTTGTTGAAAACCTGCACGAAGTCAATAAATGCCGTGGCCTCTTCGCAACCCACTATCATGAACTCACCGCCCTTGCCGCCAAGCTTGCCCATCTGTCCTGCCACACCATGCTGATCAAGGAATGGCAGGGCGAAGTCGTCTTCCTGCACGAAGTCGGTGCAGGAAGTGCGGATCGGTCTTATGGCATTCATGTTGCCCAGCTCGCAGGCCTGCCCAAACCAGTGATCAAACGCGCCGAACAGGTACTGAAAACCCTGGAGAAGGGCGAACAGAGCGGTGCGGTTTCCAAACTGGCCGATGACCTGCCGCTTTTTGCTGCCGCAATCGAGCAGGTCAAACAGGAAGAAAAAGCCAAAACCCCTGCATTGTCGCCAGAACAAAAGGCCCTTCTGGATGCTGTGGCTGAAATCGATCCCGATAACATGACCCCGCGCGAGGCACTTGATGCGCTGTATCGCTTGCGCGCCATACGCGGTTGATTTCGCATCTGTCGCGAAAAATATCGGCCAACGCATTAAAAACAGGCACTTTGCCCTTATATCAGGCAGGTGCCTGTTTGCTTTTTGATGTTAAACTCCGGCGATCAGCCGAACACTGGCATCGGAAACACGGCATGCCATATGCATTGGTGTGGACCCAAAAGGGCAACCAACCCGTTCATGCCAGACCCGACCGAGGAAACCACTTCAAGTGACGTATAGAATCAAGAAACAGCGCGAAATCATCGACCGCCGCAAAATCTTTGCCGAGCTTGAAACCATCGCTGCCAATGCGGATCTGACATCCTTCAAACAGCGTGCGGAAATCCTTAAACACCTCAAAGCCGTTCTGGAAGATGGCCGCAAGGTCATCCGCGCCCGTTTCGAAGAAACTAATTCGGGGCAGGACGCGGTCTTTTCCAATAGTTTCCTGATCGATCAGATTGTTCGTCTGATCCATGATTTCGCCCTGAAATTCGTCTATCCGCTGCATAATCCAACCAATGAGCAACGCATGGCGGTTGTCGCGGTTGGTGGTTATGGTCGTGGGGATATGGCCCCGCAATCGGACGTCGATATCCTGTTCCTGTTTCCCTACAAACAGACCGCGCATGGTGAACAGGTTGTCGAATACATTCTTTATATGCTCTGGGATCTAGGGCTGAAGGTCGGGCATGCCACCCGTTCGATTGATGACTGCCTGCGCATGGGCAAACAGGACATCACAATTCGCACCAACCTGCTTGAAAGCCGGTTCGTATGGGCGGATGAAGAAGTCTATAAAGCCTTTCGCGCCCGTTTCATGGAAGAACTGGTCAAGGGCACGGGGCTTGAATTCATCGAAGGCAAGCTGAACGAACGCGATGAACGCCACATTCGCATGGGTGATTCCCGCTATGTGGTTGAACCCAACGTCAAGGACGGCAAAGGCGGCCTTCGCGATCTTCATACCCTGTTCTGGATCGGCAAATATCTTTACCGTGTCAGCAACCCGCTTGAACTGGTCGACCTCAAAGTCCTGACCCGCAAGGAAGCACAAGGCTTTCTGAAAGCACAAAACTTCCTGTGGTCGGTGCGCTGCTGGCTGCATTACCTGACCGGACGCGAAGAAGACCGCCTGACATTTGATATGCAGCGCGATATTGCCGATAAGCTTGGCTATACCGACCATGCAGGCGCATCAGGTGTCGAACGCTTCATGAAACACTATTATCTGATGGTGAAACATGTCGGCAACCTGACCCGCATCTTCTGTGCCGCCCTTGAAGAACGCCATCAACGCAAACCGCTAATCCGCTTCCCGGCACGTTTTTTCGGTAGCAAGGAAATCGACGGTTTCCAGTTGCGCAATGATCGCCTGACCGTCGACAGCCTCGAAACCCTTCAAAGTGACCCGATACAGATATTACGCCTATTCCTTGTCGCCCATCAGAACGGGGTCGGCATTCATCCCGAAACGCTGCGCTGGGTAACACAAAGTCTGAAACTGGTCGATCACAAGTTGCAAAAGGATCCGGCCGCGAACGAGGTCTTTCTTGAGATCCTGACACACCGCGATACCCCCGATATCCCGCTTCGCAAAATGAACGAAGCCGGGCTGCTTGGCCGTTTCATACCGGATTTCGGTCGTGTCGTTGCCCAGATGCAATATGACATGTACCACACCTATACCGTGGACGAGCACACCATCCGCGCGATCGGCATATTGAACCAGATCGAACGCGGCGAACTGGCAGAAGAAGCCCCGGTCGCCACCCGTATCATGGAAAAGGTGATTTCGCGTCGCGTGCTTTATGTCGCGGTATTGCTTCATGATATCGCCAAGGGCCGAGGCGGTGATCATTCGGAACTCGGCGCCGAAGTCGCCGAAAAGCTTTGTCCGCGTCTGGGCCTGTCGCCTGCCGATACCGAAACCGTCGCCTGGCTGGTCAAAGCCCATCTGTGGATGAGCCTGACGGCATTCAAACGTGACCTGAATGACCCGACGACGATTCGCGCCTTTGCCGATCTGGTCCAGTCACAGGAAAGACTGCGTTTGCTGCTGTGTCTGACGGTCGCCGATATTCGCGCTGTTGGCCCGAATGTCTGGAACGGCTGGAAAGCGACCCTTCTGCGCGAACTGTTCTATGCCACCGATGACTTGCTTTCGGGCGGCCTGAATGCCGACAGTCGCGATTCGCGTGTCGCCCGTGCCCAGCAGAAATTGCGCGACGCCCTTGCCGCATCCGGTTCCAACTGGCCAGAACAGGATGTCGAGGACTTCATTGATCGCGGTTATCCGTCCTATTGGCTCAGTTTTGACACCGAAACCCATGTCCGTCATGCCCATTTGACCCGTGATGCCAAGGCAAGCGGTGCGGACATCACGATCGATATGCGAATCGAAACCGATATCGATGCCACCGAAATCATTGTCCACACCACCGATCATCCCGGGCTGTTTTCCCAGATTGCCGGATCGATGGCGCTGTGTGGCGCCAATGTCGTCGATGCCAAAATCCTGACCCTTGCCGACGGCATGGCACTTGATACCTTCTTTATCCAGGATACCAATGGCGAGGCCTTCAACGACAAATCCAAGCTTGATAAATTACGCAAAACGCTTGAACAGGTGATTTCAGGCCGTCTGCGACCGAGTCAGGAAATCGAACGTCGCCAGATCAAGGATAACAAACACCGTACCGCCGTGTTCAAGGTTGAACCAAACGTCATCATCGACAACAAGGCCAGCCGCACCCACACGGTCATTGAAATTACCGCGCGCGACCGGCAGGGTCTGCTTTACGACGTCACACGCACGTTACGTGATCTTTCGCTGCAAATCGCATCGGCGCGTATTTCGACCTTTGGCGAACGCGCAGTCGACGTTTTCTACGTCAAGGACGTGTTTGGTCTGAAAATTGATAGCCGCACCAAATTCCTGCAGGTCAAGGAAACCCTGACCCAAACCTTGGAAAACGGCTGAACACCGACCCGAAAACACAAAATCCCCGCCCCTGCGATTGGCCAAACGCCAAATCGCCCCGGCAGGGATCCGTGTTCAATGGTGCAAGCACCATGATCGAATTTTGATTTGTATCGGAAGTTTGAACGGACGAGGGCTGGTCGGTCCTGAAACCTGATGTTATGGCCTGTTGTCCCGTAACATCATATTCCTCGGAGTGCAGCAGGTTGAGGTGGAGCGCCTTTATCCCTCGTCCGGTCAGAATAGCGAGGCTCGCGTCCCAACGAATCCTCAGCGAGATGCAATGTATGAGTATTGCAGCATATTTTCTGTGACGGTTGTCACAACCCAGTGCATTTTTAACAAAACCACAGCCTATTTCACAAAAGTTCAATGTTTGTGTGCCCATTTAGGCAAAAATTATCGCGGCTCTCTCACCGCTAATCCGCCGTCATTACGAGTTATTCACCTTCGACTGGCAGATTTCATAACTATCGAACCCGGTGGGGCTCTTTGCCACGGTTAAAAATATATTCTGGTTCATAACTTTTTCGGATTTGATCGCGAATGTCGCTCGTACGTTCCATTGCCACGGTCAGTGGTTTTACCCTGATCTCGCGTCTTCTGGGTTTTGCCCGCGACATCATGATTGCCGGGATGCTAGGTGCCGGTGGCATGGCCGATGCCTTTTTCGTCGCCTTCAAATTTCCCAACCTGTTCCGCCGCCTGTTTGGCGAAGGCGCGTTTAACGCCGCCTTTGTACCTTTGCTAGCCGGTGATATCGAAAAACGCGGCCTTGATGTCGCGCGTGAATTTGCCGCACGCGCCATGTCGATGCTGATCCTGATTACCGGTTTTCTGGTCGCGATCATCGAAATCACCATGCCTTGGGCAATGCATGTCTTTGCACCGGGGTTTGCCGAAGACCCGGAAAAATTCGCCCTTGCCGTCGAACTGTCGCGTATTACCTTCCCCTATCTCGCCTTCATTTCGGCTGTTGCCCTGATGTCGGGTGTGCTTAACACCCTGCACCGCTATGCCGCGGCAGCGGGTGCGCCCATCATCCTCAATATCTGTCTGATCGCTGCCCTTCTGGGACTGACACCGATGACCGAAACCCCGGCCCATGCCCTGGCATGGGGGGTTGCGATTGCCGGTATCGCGCAGTTCGTTTGTCTGGTGATTGCCTGCAAACGCGCCGGTTTTGTCATAAAATGGCAATTGCCCAAAATTGATGACCGGATAAAGTTGCTGGGCAAACGCATGATCCCGGGCATGATCGGTGCGGGCGTCTATCAGTTGAACCTGCTGATCGATACCATGCTGGCATCCCTTGTTTCGGATGGTGCCGTATCCTGGCTTTACTATGCCGACCGCGTCCATCAATTACCGCTGGGCGTCATCGGTATCGCGATTGGCACCGCCCTGCTGCCGACCCTGTCACGCCAGCTTCAGGGCGCGGATGCCAAAACCGCGATGTATAGCCAGAATCGCGGCATCGAAATCGCATTGCTGCTGACCCTGCCTTCCGCGGTTGCGCTTGGCGTAATGGGTATTCCGATCATCAATGTCCTGTTTGAACGCGGTGCCTTTGGTGCCAGCGAAACACTGATGACTGGCATGGCACTGACCATTTTTGCCTTTGGCTTGCCCGCGTCGGTTCTGGTCAAGGTTCTCGCGCCGGGATTCTTTGCGCGCGAAGATACCAAAACGCCCATCCGCATCGGCATTTCCGCCATGGTGATCAATATCGTTCTGATCATCGCCCTGATGCCGACCTTCGGCCATCTTGGCATTGCGGCAGCAACCTCGACCTCGGTCTGGATCAATGCAGGCGCGCTTGGCTGGATTCTGCACAAACGCGGTGATCTGGCCTTTGACGACCGGCTTAAACGCCGGGTACCACGCATCTTGCTGTCATCGGTTCTGATGGGGCTTGCCCTGTGGTTTGCCATCGACTGGCTGTGGCAAAATGACGCCCTTTCAATCACGCGCGTCATCACCATGGCCGGGCTGGTCAGTGGCGGGTTGCTGATTTACGCCGTCACCGCACAGCTTTCGGGCGCGACCAGTTTCTCGGAACTGAAAGCAACTCTTAAACGCGGCAACACTGCCTGAAGACGACTATTGCGGCTTATTTCCGTCATTTCGGGACAAGCCGCTTGACCAAATCCGGTCCGGCGGCTTAACTCCCGCCCGAAGATTTGCAGGCTCGTCCGCCGGCGGGTGTCCAAAACCTGGCGGAGCATGCAGATCAATCAACACATTTTTTGGAAATGGACGACACCGTTATGGAACGTGTTTTTTCGGGTGCTCAGCCCACCGGCAACCTTCATCTTGGCAACTATCTTGGTGCGATCCGCAACTGGGTCGCGCTGCAGAAAGACTTCGAATGCATCTTCTGCGTCGTTGATCTGCATGCCATAACCGTCTGGCAAGAGCCCAATGAACTGCGTTCCAACATCCGCGAACTTGCTGCCAGCATGATTGCATCTGGCATCGATCCGGAAAAACATGTCCTGTTCAACCAAAGTCAGGTTTCGGCACATGCCGAACTGGCTTGGATTTTCAACTGTGTCGCGCGCATCGGCTGGCTGAACCGGATGACCCAGTTCAAGGAAAAGGCCGGCAAGAATCGTGAAAACGCATCACTTGGTCTTTATGCCTATCCCAGCCTGATGGCGGCCGACATTCTGGCCTACAAGGCGACCCATGTGCCGGTCGGCGAAGACCAGAAGCAGCATCTTGAACTGACCCGCGACATTGCGATCAAATTCAACAACGATTTTGGCGTCGAGTTTTTCCCACAGCCAGATCCGCTGATTCTTGGTCCGGCAACGCGCGTGATGTCACTACGTGACGGTTCGAAAAAGATGTCGAAATCCGATGCATCGGATATGTCGCGCATCAACATGACCGACGATGCCGACACGCTGGCAAAGAAAATCCGCAAGGCCAAAACCGATCCGGAACCGCTGCCAAGCGAGGCTGCGGGTCTTGAAGGCCGCCCCGAGGCCAAAAACCTGATCACCATCTATGCCGCACTGACCGATGCAAATGTTGCTGACGTTCTGGCAGAACATGGTGGAACCCAGTTCTCGGGCTTCAAACAGGCGCTGACCGATGTTGTTGTCGAAAAACTGGCACCAATCACCGAAGAAATGGCACGTCTTAAAGCCGACAATACCTATATCGACGCAGTTCTGGCAAAGGGTGCAGAACGTGCGGATGCCATTGCCCAGCCGATCCTCAAAGAGGTCAAGGAAATCGTCGGTTTCCTTAATCGCTAAAACCGCCAAGGATTCGTTACTAAATCAAAACAAAACCCGACATCAAACGATTGTCGGGTTTTTTGATACTTTATGATCAGGTAATCAGATTGAATTGCCTGAGGGCTGCTGACGACTTTCCTGCATTGCCTGGTATTTCTTAAGCCCGTCCATCATGGTCTGACTGAACCAGACTCCGACCGGGGCGTCACTATTGCTGTGGCTTTGTGCTTTTTCCATCAATGGATGGACCATTTCGGCACTGTCTGCGCTATCATTGCGCGCTATGTCGCGCTCTGAATTTGCCCTATCCTCGCGCTGAATCTGCTGACCTGATGCCGGCTTGTCCTGTGCCACTGCATTGGTCGATGCAACGGCATTATTTGCCATGGTTTGCGCCCGATCACGGCCAAGGGCTGCGTTAAACCGTGCGGCCATTTCCGCGGCACTCAAGGGGCTCTGCTGCCCCGAACCTGCTTCTTCTGAATTTGCCGGTTTGGTTACGTCACCCTGCTTGATCTTGGCATATTTTGCCTCCCGGGCAGCAATTTCGGGCGCAACGCCAAATTGCGATGTTCCACGGCTTAACCGCCCGGAACTTTGCGCGCGTGCCCAGACCGTATCACCATTTTCGCTACTAAAGGATGCGCGCTGTATCATGCCCTGATGCCCATTGCGGCTGTCCTCTGCGGTGCGCATGGTCATGTTTGATGCAATATCACTCTGCCCGGCACGTGCAATTGCTACGGCCAGTTCGGCCGGATCGGCATCCTGCGCGTCGATATTGGTTCCGGCCACATCATCCCCTGCCTTGGCCAAAAGACGCTGGGCGGTCTGTATTGCGGGATCATCGCCTGCTGACATTGAAGCTGCCGACGGTGCGACCTGCTGTCGGGCAACTGATTGCGTCAAGGTTTGAGCATTAGAGACAGCCGGACTTGCGACTGGTTTAACAGCTCCATAGGCAGCTGCGGCATTGGCATTGCTAACCGCCCCGCCCCAAGGCGTCACCAGATCAGCCGCATTGTAGGCCGTGGTATCTGTTTGGGTCTCAGTACCCTGCTGTTCGTTCATCGCCAGTGTCTCAACACCGGCCACCGGGGCAGCATCGGTAATCGTTGCTTGTTCGGCGGGATCGACCGGTAAACCATCCTCGCCGGCCATTGACCTGTCACCAACCATCCACGGCAGGACAAGATCGCTTGCCCCTACAGTTGGGCCACCTTCGAGCGATGCATCGGCCATCAACGGCTGATCTGCCGGGGCCTCGTCACCTTCAAACATCGCCATGATATGCGCACCGGTGTCTTCACCGGTCGCCAGATCGACAACCGCATCAACCGCCGCACCGGCCAGACCAAAGATACCGCCAAACAGACCGCCACCAACAACGCGCGCACCATTGCCAAGCTCGTCGCCTGTGATGCTGCGGTAAACCATGCCCACGCCGGGGATATGCTGCAAAGGATTGATCACATCGAGGAAATCGGTGAATTCAAAGCCGTCCTTTCCGAACATATATTCGGAAAAGCTGCGGCCTTCTTCGGCACCATCAACAAGCTGCTCGGCCGCACCCGATCCAGCAGACCCGCCGCCTGCCGCTCCGTTTGCGATGCTTGCCCCGTTACCGGGCGATATTTGCCGCCAATCTGCACCAATCGACATATCAGTCCTCCTCTTGCCAACTATTTTGCAAAAGGAGTGCCAGTTTTTTTCTGGTTAAGGTATTGATTTTAAGGGAATTTATTGAAAGAGAATTTGACGCAGAACTGCCTGTCGGAATCTTCTGCCGGGTAGCATCAGGCAGTCATAATCAGGTGGATTCCGTTATGCGCGACTCAAAACAGGTGGCCGGCGCGGTCCTTTTTGGTCTGAAGATAAAATTCGTTATGACCATTGGACGGAAACTTGTGCGGCACACGTTCGGCAACCGTCACGCCCCAGCTTTCAAGCCCAGTAAGCTTTTCGGGATTATTGGTCAGGAGCCGGACGGTTTCAAACCCCATCTGACGCAGCATTTCGGCAGCTGGCCGATAAACCCGTTCATCAGCATCAAAACCAAGTTCCTCGTTGGCATCCAGCGTATCAAAACCGCGGTCCTGCAATGCATAGGCGCGCAATTTGTTCACAAGCCCGATACCGCGCCCTTCCTGTCGCAGGTAAAGAATAATTCCGCCCTGCCCGCTTTTCGCAATTTCGGCAATCGCTCCGCGCAATTGCGGTCCGCAATCACATCTCAGCGACCCGATCAAATCGCCGGTAAAGCATTCTGAATGCAGCCGGATCAAAACCGGCTGATCTTTTGCCGGCTCATCAATCACAATCGCCAGATGTTCCTGACCACCATCTTCCGGACGAAACGCGATAACCGTTGCGTTCTCGGCATTTTCCAACGGAACGCGCGCTTCGCTGACTTGGCGCAGGGTTGCGGCCGATGCGTCTTCGTATCCATTGATGCTCTCGGACTGAAGCACCAGAAGGTTCTGCGCCTTTGACAGCATTTCAAGCTGTTCGGGGTCAACCGGTGCCGTCACCACCGCCGGTAGCAACCGAGCCAGCTTCGCAAGGCGAATGGCCGCACTTTCGGCCATATTGACCGGACGCCACGCGCCAGCTGGCATGCTTTCAAGATCCAGCAACGGGTTGGCTATCTCGGCCAACGCTTTCGCATCAACAGCTGATTTTTTGGCGCTGACAAAAGCAATGAAATGATCGTTTTTACAGGTCTTTCCGAGCGATCTCGCCCGCACGCGCGGCAAAACAATCGCGGTATTTCCGCTTTTGCCAGCAATGTCATGAAGGCGCGTCAATCCGTGGTCAGAAAGCGGTTCGGCAGCAATCACCGCCACACAATGGGCAATGCCGTTTGCCTGTCCCTGGACCAGAACGATTTCACCGCGCCGCAAATCGGCAACAGCACGCGATACGGTCACCAGATCGGTCGCGGAAACATTGGCTTTTGATGGCACGGCAGCAGATTGGGTCATTGCAGTCTTTGTTTCTTCTGGGTCATACACGGATGATCACAACATCGCGATCCGGTCGGTATGGGGCTGGATAAGGTGCACGTCAATGGGCTAAAGCGAAAACAGTTTGTTCTTCAAAACGCAGTATGAGACTCTAATCCTAAGTATATGGCGGGCCTACGAGAACAATGCCACAAAAAGAACCGTCGGCAGGCCCAGAATATAGGCGGGATTTAACAAGCAGCAAGGGATGGCGAATGTCGACAGGTAAACAGGTTCTGGTGGTCGAAGATGACGCGGCACTTAGCCAGTCTCTCACCGAGCAGCTCCGGCTTCATGAGGAATTCGAATGTGTCGTCGCCAATAGTGGCCAAAACGCCCTCGAAGTCGCCAAAGAAAATTACTACGACATTATCCTTCTTGATGTCGGCCTGCCCGATATGGATGGTCGTGATGTCTGCAAACTGATGCGGCGCGCCGGGGTCAAATCCCCGATCATCATGCTGACCGGTGCCGACAGCGATTCTGATACGATTCTTGGCTTGGAATCGGGTGCCAACGACTATGTCACCAAGCCGTTCCGCCTGAACGTGCTGCTGGCGCGTATTCGTGCCCATATTCGCCAGCATGAACAAAGCGAGGATGCGGTTTTCGTCATCGGACCCTACAGCTTCCAACCCAGTGCCAAGCTTCTGATCGAAACCACGACCGAGAAAAAAGTCCGTCTGACGGAAAAGGAAACCTCGATCCTTAAATTCCTGTTCCGGGCGGGCGACAAACCGGTCACACGCGAAACCCTGCTTGACGAGGTCTGGGGCTATAACGCCGGGGTCACCACCCACACGCTGGAAACCCACGTTTATCGCCTGCGCCAGAAAATCGAAAAGGACCCGTCAAACGCGACGATCCTGGTCACCGAGCCTGGCGGCTACAAGCTCGTTCCATAACCAGCCCCAGACAAACCGCAGAAATACAAATAATTTGCAAAAATCCCGCCGGGCTAAATTCACTTGGCGGGATTTTTGATTTTTTCGTCACAAAACGGCTTTGAACGCGTCTTATACGTCTGGGCCAGTTATCCACATTTTCTGCCAAATTCGGGTAGTTGACCGAAATCACACCTTAAAGATAGAAAAATCGGCGTTTACAGCATCAGATTTGCGTCGAAAACAATAAAAATAGAGTTGCAGCCATCTTTAAAAGGCTTCATCTGGCGATTTAATAGCCCCGTGAGCCGAAAATTGCTGTCCCGACACGGATATGGGTCGCGCCAAGCCGGATTGCTGCTTCGTAATCGCCACTCATGCCCATGCTGCGAATGGCCAAACCATGACGGTCGGCAATTTTGCCTAACAGGGCAAAATGCGGTGCCGGTTCCTCATCCACCGGCGGGATGCACATCAATCCCTTGATCGGCAATTTCAGACGTTCGATGCAATCGATAATAAAATCATCGGCATCGGCCGGGGCTATTCCGGCTTTCTGCGGTTCTTCTCCGATATTGATCTGGATATAAAGATCAGGGCATTCGCCGGTCGTATCGCGATGCTTTGCCAGCGCATTGGCAAGTTTTGGACGATCAACGGTTTCGATCACATCAAACAACGCAACCGCATCTTTTAGCTTGTTGGTCTGAAGCGGCCCGATCAGATGCAGTTCGATATCAGGGAATTCATCCCTGAGGCCCGGCCATTTCCCTGCTGCTTCCTGTACCCGGTTTTCACCAAACACCCGCCGCCCGTCGACAAGAGCGGGGCGCACATGATCGGCATCGTGGTTCTTGCTGACGCAGATCAGGGTGACATCGCTGGGTGCGCGACCAACCGCTGTACAGGCTTTATCGATATTTTGCTGGATCTCGGCAAGATTGGCCGCGATGTCGGGATTGCCGGATGACAGATGCTGATCGCTCATGGATGATGGCCCAAATCGGTACAGGAATCGGTGAAACAGAATCGGGATACTATCAATGGATGCCACACTGGCAAAGCAGGCACGCCAACTCAATTTGCGCAATGGCGGTCCTGATTGCCCAATCCCGCCGATCATATTGATGACCGACGACAAACGCATGCCCGATCCGATCCCGGCAATCATCGGTCTGCCGCGCAGAAGCATGGTAATTTTCCGACACTACGGACTCAACCCTAAGGACCGTGCACACCTTGCCTACATCGTTCGGCGAACCTGTCGCAAATATGGTCACCTTTGCCTGATTGCCGATGATCTTGCACTGGCCTTGCGCCTAGATGCCGATGGTATTCATTTGCCGGAATACCACATCGAGAAAAGACCGCATATCTATCGGCAAATACCACACGACATGTTTGTGACATCCGCCTGCCACAGCTTGCAAACGCTGCGCAAGCTGGCACTTCTCGCACCCGATCAACGTCCCGATGGTGTTCTGATCTCGCCGGTTTTTGCCACCCAAAGCCATCCCGGTCAACCGGGCATGACGTTTTCGATATTCCTTCAAAGAACTGCTTTTTGCCTCAGTCTTGGCCTTATCCCCGTTGCCCTTGGCGGCATAAAACCCGACAATGTCGCCCTGTTAAGGGGATCGGGCGTTGCATCTTTGGCCGGGATCGGGTTCTCTGCCACATAACACCGAGCAAAAGGTGACCGGAGATCGCCCGAAAATGCCTGCACATCACCATCCCGCCCGTAAGAAATTTACCCGGTTTGCATCAAAACAGCCGTTTCAGTTCGGCCTGCCCAATGTCAGCCCGGACCTCGTGCAGGCATCGGATAATAGCCCGGCCTATCTGACACGCACCTCATCGCTTTTGCGCCAGCAAATTCTTGCCAATGCGCCATCAGTAAAAATCATATCAGATAGCGTTCAACCTGATGTGCTTGCCCGCGATGCATGGGCCGATACCGATTTTGACCGGAAACGGGTCCTGTTTTTGATCCCGGACGATGCGATTGGCGATTGTGTCGGCATGGTTCTGTTTCTACGTGCCTTTGCAACAAAATATCCCGGCGCGAAAATCGCTGTGCTCAATAGCGGTACGGCGTCTGACATATTCGCCACCATCCCCGATATCACGATCTTTCAGCTTTTCATCTCCGCCAAACGCCTCAAAACATTCGACTATCTGATCGATTTCAGCGAGATGGAAGGCTGGAAAGATATCGCGACCATGCCGGTTAACCCGGAAGAGGCACTTTGCGAGGCATTCAGAATTCCGCCGATCCCGCTTGCATCCGAACGCGCACCGAAACTGGCATCGGGTATGAAAATTGGCATCCTGCCAATGGCCTCATCCCCCCTTCGCACCCTTCCCCCGGAACTAGTGCACGAAACCACGGAACTCCTTGCACAAGCCGGATTTGAAACCACTCTGATCCTCAACGCCTATCAGGGGGTAATGAAGAAATACAAGGACACGATCGGGTCGTTCGACACGCCGAATATCCGCGTCGTTGACGGTTTCAAAACCATCGGAAATCTCGTGTCCTTCATCCGGGAACAGGATTATGTCGTGCTGGCCGATAGCGGACCTGCCCATATCACCAAGCTGTTTCAAACGCCCGGCATTGGCATCTATAGCTCGGCCTCTGCCACCGTTTTACAGGGCCGCCACCACAACCTTTACCCTTGGCAAAGCAGTTATAAAGGCGAGTTCTGCGAAGCGCCCTGCGGGCTTGCAAAATTGCGCGCAACCACATCGGGTGAAATCGGCTGCATGGGTAGCCTCAGCCTTCCGATGTGGGAACTCGGAAACCTGCCGGTCAATTCTGACAAAGCACTGGCCGAACGGCTTGTGACCGAAAATCCGGTTCCCTGTGTTGCCGACCTTGTCGCACAGAAAGACCGCTTTTTAGCTTTTCTGCGTCAGGATATCGGGATCTGAGCCGGAACAACGGATGTTGGACAAAAAAGAAAAGGGCGGAAAACCGCCCTTTTCAAATCACGCTAATTCCCAGGAATTAGAAGGTCAGTGCCAGACCGGTGACAACGCCGTAACCGTCATTGTCCTCTGCGCCATCGACTTCGTCATCGAACCAGAAGATCGAGGATTTCCATGCAACGCCGGCACCAAGGGTGTAAGCAAGGCCAAGATCCGCGGTGCTGATTTCACCGGTACCGTTACCACGGCTGCCATTGCCATATTCGGCATAACCATAGGTCAGAGATACAGCTGCGGCATCCATTTCATAGGAAACACCAACGTCGAACTGATCGGTATCGTCCGGATTGCGGCTACCTTCGCTGAAGCCATAGTCATCATCTGTATGTGAATAGGAACCGCCAACGGTAAAGTTGCCGAAACCAACATTCAGACCGCCACCAACAAGGTTACCTTCACCCCAGTTTTCGCCAATCGCGGAAACGCCGAGTGATATACCGTTAAAGTCACCCATGTATTCAAGCGCACCGGAAACGATGTTGTCGCCAGATCCGTTAAAGTTGTTGTAGGAAGAAGTCCCGCCAATTTCGGTGGCACCATTGCGATTGCTGTCATCAGCAAATGATACACCCGCACGGAAGCCACCAAGGCTCGGCGTAAAGTAGGTCACTCGGTTTTGGTCACCAGTAGGAATGGTGGTATCGATCAGATAGGAGTTAACCCAGATGTCGAGGTCACCATCGTTAACACCGACCGGACCGACTGCCGGTGCAACAATCTGCATCGAGTCGGCTGCACTATCGTTTTTGCCCATTTCGATACGACCGAAATTGCCGCTGACATACAGGTACTGTTCGTCAATCTGGTCGCTGGAAGTTTCACCTTCCAGTTCGACCACCGCACCAACTTCAATACCATTATCAAGGGTGGTCGAACCCTTGAAATGAATTTCGGTATCAGACTGGAAGGCGTTGTTGCGATCACCGACTTCCTGATCGGCAAAACCGGCCCACTGGTTCATGTAACCACCAACCGACAATTTGATCGGCTCGGACGCCTGAGCCTGACCGGCAAACGCAACAGCGACAAGTGCACTGGAAGCGATCAATATCTTTTTCATCTTACCCTCTTGGTTTTGCGTGTGAACCGGGCATTTGTCTTGAAATATATGCCCGAACTCTCCGGGCTGATAAAACGCTCAAAATGACCATCGGTCAATTATTATAGGAAGCAAAATTTATTTTAGTCGTATATATGTGGCAAAATACACACACATATACGCAAAACGTATCCATTCCCGAAAAGAAGGACATGCTTTTCGGAATGCTTGTAATTTCAATCGCCTTTATATATGTGACTATTGGTCATTTAACTTCCTTACTCGAAGCAAAAAGCATTAGAAACATGGCTATCCATGCTCATAGCCAAAGATGACATCATCGCGCAGGCAACACTCTGCCTGCGCGAATTTTTTTATCGTCACAGCATAGAACAACAAGTTGGGGTCAATTAATATCGACCAAAATATCTTTGGCAGATAACGCACCGTAACCGCCAAAACACCAGTCATTTCCAAATAAAAAATCCCGCTCAACATTTTTGCAACGCAGCGGGATCGGCATAAAAGAAGGGGGCGAAAAACCGCCCCCTTCAAATCGTACTAATTCGGATATGAATTAGAAATCGAGACGCAGACCGGTTACAACACCGTAGCCATCGTTATCAGCGATGGTATCGTTCTCCTGATCGAACCAGAAGACCGACGAACGCCACGAAACGCCTGCACCAAGAGCATAACGCAGACCAAGGTCAACCGCGCTGATGTCACCGGTACCGAAATCTTCATAACCATAGGTCAGGGAAACGGCGGCAGCATCCATAGCGTAAGAGACACCAACATCAAATGCGTCCAGATCTTCGCCATCCGGATCGCGCGAGCTCAGACCATAGTCGTCCTCGGTGTGGCCATAAGAACCACCAACGGTGAAGTTGCCAAAGCCAACATTGGTACCGAAGCCATACCAGCTGCCTTCGCCCTGGTTTTCACCAACAGCTGACAGACCGAGCGACACGCCACCGAAGTCATGATTGAATTCAAGACCGGCAGAAATAATGTTGTCACCAGAACCGTTTATGTTGTTATAAGCAGTGGTAGTGCCAACTTCATTCGCACCATTACGGTTGCTGTCATCTGCAAACGACACGCCGGCACGAAAGCCACCAAAGACCGGGGTGTAGTAGGTCGCACGGTTCTGATCACCGCTCGAACGAACGGTATCGATCAGATATGCGTTGGTCCACTGGTCCATGTCGCCGTCGTTAACACCAACCGGGCCGACTGCCGGTGCAGTGATGCCCATATCATCGGCTGCACTGTCGTCTTTACCAAGCTTGAACTGACCAAAACCACCATTGATATAGAGGTACTGTTCGTCAACCTGGTCACCCGAGGTCTCACCTTCAAGCTCGATAACCGCACCAACTTCGATGCCGTTATCAAGAGTGGTCGAACCTTTGAAGTGAACTTCGGTGTCAGACTGGAAAGCATTCCGACGACCACCAGCAGCAGTGGTGTCTTCGTCAGAGAAGCCAGCCCACTGTTCCATATAACCGCCAACCGACAGTTTAATCGGTTCGGAAGCCGAAGCCTGGCCTGCGAAAGCAACAGCGACAAGCGCGCTGGAAGCAACAAGAATCTTTTTCATCTTACCCTCTTTATAATCTGTAGCCGATCAGCAACGCCACATTCCACACAGCATGGCAACTGATCACTGCGCAAGAGTAAAACGGATATAATGACTTATGGTCAATTGTTTTAAATGACCAAAGACCAGTTAATGCATCATATGTGACATTAAAGTCACGAACAATGCCGTAAATTTGTCATATTTTCTGACCAAGTGTATTTCTAATATATCTTTGGCACGCAATCCATTCCATGAATCAGACTTCAAATAAAATAAATGACCAATAAATATTAAATCAGAAGTTTGTATCGTACCGTCAGTGAACCATAAATTATCAAGGAACAAGTCTAAGCGATTAACAAAAAAGGGAGCGATAAAATCGCTCCCTTCTCGGCATTCTTAAAATCCAGATGGATTAGAAGGAAAGTGCCAGACCGGTTACAACACCGTAACCATCGTTGTCGTCGGCGGTGCCAGATGCATCTTCTTCAAACCAGAAGACCGATGACTGCCACGAAACGCCTGCACCAAGGGTGTAAGCCAAGCCCAAAGAAACGCCCTGGTTTTCGATGTTGTCTTCTTCATCATCCTGATAAGCATAGCTCAGGCCAACGGAAGCCGCGTCCATAGCATAGGTTACACCGAGGTCAAACGCATCGGTATCCTCACCTGCATCCGGATCAACTTTACCGTAGGAACCACCAACAGTGAAATTACCGAAGCCAACGTTAACGCCCGCGCCGTACCAGTTGTCTTCGTCTTGGTTCTCACCTTCGACCGACAGGCCGAGCGAGAAACCATCGAAGTCAGCACTGTAAGCAAGAGCACCGGATACGATGTTGTCGCCAGAACCGTTTATGCTGTTATAAGCAGTGGTAGTACCAACTTCATTCGCACCATTACGGTTGCTGTCATCAGCAAACGAAATACCAGCCTGGAAGCCACCAAACGACGGAGTCATGTAGCTAACACGGTTCTGGTCACCACCAAATGCCGGAACGGTATCGATAACGTTCTCAAGGTTAACCCAATCCTCGGTACCACCATCGTTCGGATTCACCGGACCGACAGTCGGGGCAAGAACGCTCATCGAGTCAGCAACGCTGTCGTTTTTACCCATTTCGATGCGACCGAAGCCACCATTCACATACAGGAACTGTTCGTCGATCTGATCACCAGAGGTTTCACCTTCAAGCTCGATGCGAGCACCGATTTCGATGCCGTTATCAAGGGTCGTTGAACCTTGGAAATAGACTTCGGTGTCAGACTGGAATGCGTTCACACGACCGCTAGCAGCAGTGTTGTCTTCATCAGTGAAGCCAACCCACTGTTCCATGTAACCGCCAACCGAAAGCTTAATCGGCTCGGATGCCGAAGCCTGGCCTGCGAAAGCAACAGCGACGATTGCGCTGGAAGCAAACAGAATCTTTTTCATCTTTTCCCTCAACGTCTTTGCAAGTGCGGAAAACCGCCTACAAAAATTAGATGAACGACTTTTCGCCGTTCGGTTCGGGGTAATGGAGCCAGCAAAACTATGGCGCGTCAACAACACTGTGATCGAAAAGATACATTTCCGCATCTTAGTTGCATATTTGACACACATGTTTTTGTTTGCTCAAAGCCTTGTCGGTCCTATAGTGCGGACAGAAATTCTGATGCCTTAGACAAGGAATGAACTGTGCGATTGTCTCTTGTTAAAGTTTTTGCCCCGACTGCAATATGTGTGCTGCTTGCAGCATGTGGTGCGGGCACCCAATCTGAGTATGATAGTTATCCGGGCTCCGCGCCGGGTGACAAACGTGTTGGAACAACCGGTCGATCGCAAACAATCGCAGACCAGAAAAAAGAAGGGACCCTGTTTGGTCCCGACGGTTTTAACTTTCTGGGTGGTGATGAAAGCAAAAATCAGGGCGGCGGCACAGGCATCGGCGTAAACAGCTTCCTGTGGCGGGCATCGCTTGATACGCTCTCCTTCATGCCGCTCAACTCGGCCGATCCGTTTGGTGGTGTGATCATTACCGACTGGTACAGCCCGCCGGAAACACCAAACGAGCGTTTCAAAATTACCGGCTATATACTCGGTACCGCCCTTCGCTCCGACGCGATCAAGGTTGCAGTCTTCCGGCAGGTCCGCGTTGGAACGGACCAATGGGCGGATGCTGTGGTTGAACCAAGTACGGTAACCGCAATGGAAGACTCGATTCTGACCCGTGCGCGTCAACTGCGCATTGACAGCGCAACCGCACAATAAGCATTCTGTTTGGATATGCCAGACACACCTATATATGTGTCAGATCAATACAACCCCCATTCGCTGATACGTGAATGGGGGTTTGTCTTGGCCGTTCATCGACCTACATTATCACAATACGGGGATGATCTGCGCGCTGGGCGACTTGCAATCGCGTACGAGATTCTTGACCTGCTTCCCACTCGGGAAAAACAATATGAATTTTCCCGCCAGCCAAAAAATGCAGGACCGGTTTCAACAGACATCATCGAAAACAATCTGGCAAAGCTTCATTCCCAGATAGGGAGTGATATCTTGTGCCTCACGCTTCTGGCAGATGTGCCACTTGATCGTCCTTTGCATATTACCCAAAGCAGCCTGATTGGCCATTGGCGCTGGCTGCGTCAGGTTTGGACCAAACTGGCGATAGGCGAGCAGGCCTTTACCTTTATGCCTGAAGCCCAGACTCAGAGTTTACAAGATACACCGAAAAGCAAAATTGTAGACCAGCTTGCAAAGGGTCGTTTCAATACGGCCATTGCGCACCTGCGCAGCGACTTCAAGTCTCTTTCAAATAACAGCGACTCAGCTAAAGATCTTGAACTCAGACTTTCTTTCATCACGAACCTAACTCTGTTTTGCCCTTTGATCGGATCGGAACTATTGTATCGTCATGGTCATGCGCCTTTCGGCAAAAACCATCACGCAAAAAATAGCGAGGAATGACGTTGCGCGCCCTGTTATCGATTATCGCCGTGCTTGCCCTGACCGGCCTCACCGCTTGCGGCTTCCGCCCTCTTTATGCCGAGGATAAAGGCGGTGACAGTACCGCGGCCGATATGGCGAGGGTCAAAATATCGATGATGGAAGACCGAATCGGACAAATAACACGTAACGTTCTGGTCGAAACGCTGACCCCGCGCGGCCAAACTGTTCGGCCGGAATATACCCTCGATATTACTCTTGATGAATCAACTTCCGAACTCGGTTATACCAAGGACAATGAAGCAACCATTGCCGACTATATTTTGAGCGCCCAGTACCAACTTTCTCGAATTTCCGACTCAAGAATACTCCGTTCAGGTTCTCTTCGCGCCCGAACAACTTACAACCTTGTCGACTCCGACTTTGCCTCACTAGAAGCAGAGTCCGCCGCCCGCTCAGATGCTGCCCGGAATCTTGCCCGACAGCTTGCCAATCAGGTCGCCGTTGGCCTGCGCAGCGGACGTTAGGTAATATCACGCCATGAAGCTCAAGGCGGCACAGGTCGAAAATTTCCTTCGCGCTCCCGATGCCAAGGCGCAACTCGTCCTGATCTATGGCGAGGATGAGGGGCTTGTACGAGAACGTGCGGTCAGACTTGCCAAGACCGTGGTCGAGGATCTCAAGGACCCATTCCGCGTAATCGAACTTGGCACTGCCCAGCTTAAGGAAGACGCCAGCCGTCTGCGCGATGAAGCCGCCGCCATCAGTTTTGGTGGCGGGCGCCGTGTGATCCGAATCCGCGACATTGGCGAGGCACAGGCCCCCATCATTACCGATTTCCTTGCCGATCCCGCCGGTGATGCCCTGATCATCATCGAAGCCGGCAGCCTTGCGTCCAAATCGAAACTGCGTCAGACGGTCGAGAAAGCCGGTAATGGCATGGCGCTGCCCTGCTATGCCGATAGCGGACGGGATATCGAAGCCCTGATCAATTCCGTCATGGAAGATCACAAACTGCGCATTGATCGCGATGCCATACGCTATCTGGTCGGTAATCTCGGCTCTGACAGGATGATTTCACGAAGCGAACTTGAAAAACTGGCTCTTTACGCTCTGAAAGAAGGTCAGGTCACATTGGCCGACGCGATGGCCTGTGTCGGGGATAGTTCCGCCCGCCATTATGACGATGTCGTGCAAGCCGTATCCCAGGGCAATGTCGCAAGCCTCGATAGCGCCCTGACCCGCCTGGTCGAAGAAGGCCTCAATCCGGTTGGCGCACTTCGCATGATGATCGGCTATTTTCAAAAACTGCATCTGGTCAAAGGCCAGATGGCACAAGGCACGAATGCCGAACAGGCGATGAAATCGTTGCGTCCCCCCCTGTTTTTCAAGGCCGCAGATCAGTTTCGCGCCAATCTGCAGAATTGGGCATTGGGAAATCTGCAACGCGCCCTGCAAATCCTGCTAGAAGCCGAAAAGGATTGTAAAAGTGGGCTTGCCATCCCCGAAACCATCGCACACCGCGCGATGATCAAGGTCGCCGTTGCCCGCCAGAAGCAGGGCAGACGCTAACGACCGTACATATTTCGCAAAAAGAAAACAGCCCCGCTGATCGAGTCGTACGGGGCTGCTTATCGTTTGCGGATTGGCTATAAAAATCTATTTGTCGCTATTACTTAGGGCTCCATGAGCTTTACTCTTCAGGACTTTCGTGTCCGACAATGTCTCAAGCGCCTCTTCACCGACTTCATCCTGCTCAATCGGCATATCGCCTTCTGGCTCGTCTAGAAACGAGTCATCGGCATCCAGCGCGACCTCGGTCGCGTCGGCAATCGATTCGAGCTCGTCAGTCAGAAGATCCTCATCTATAAACATCGAATCGAATTCGTTGTCCCCCTCACCTTCGGGAGCAAGCGGATCATCCTCGTCATTAACCGGTGCCGACTCGCCCAACCGTCCCTGACTCAAACGTTTGAGAATATCGTCAAGTTGCTCAAGGGTTTCATACCTAACAGAGATTTTACCACCCGCCCCGTCAAAATCGATATTTACTGCCAACCCCAACATATTGCTAAGATCATGCTCCAGCGCCACTGTATCTGGATCTTTATCGCTTGTGCGTCCCGACGAAGGCTTCTTCTGGCGCGCGGTTTTACCGCCGTCACTTTTCACCAGTTTCTCGGTCTGGCGAACGTTTAGCCCCTTCTTGACGATCTGGTTTGCCAGCTCGACCGCGTTATTCGCCCCCAACAGGGCCCGCGCATGACCGGGGCTCAGCACACGATCCGACAACATCTGCTTGATCGGTGCAGGAAGCGTCAATAAACGCAGGCTGTTCGCAATATGACTGCGGCTTTTGCCAAGCGCCTGAGCCAATGCCTCCTGGGTATGCGAAAAATCGCTCATCAGGCGGCTATAACCTTCGGATTCCTCGAGTGGCGACAAATCCTGCCTTTGCAGGTTTTCGATCAGGGCAATCTCGGCGGTTTCCCTGTCGTCAAAATCACGTACCAGAACCGGCACTTCGTGCAATTGCGCCCGCTGTGCAGCTCGCCAGCGACGTTCACCGGCAATGATTTCATAGGTGGTTTCACCTGTAGAGGACGCCCGCACAAGAATCGGCTGAATAATACCCTTCTGACGAATCGATGCCGCCAGATCGTCAATCGCCTCGTCATCAAAATTGCTGCGCGGCTGGAATGGTGATGGCTTCAGATCGGTGATGGCAATCAGCTGTGTGGTCCCGCCAGGGCCTGGATGAGCAACAGCCTCATTGCTACCAGCAACCGCTGCACCGACATCATCGTCTTCCTCGCCCAGCAGGGCCGATAGCCCCCGTCCCAAACCGCGTTTTTTTGCCTCACTCATGCCTTCACCCCTTCGCGTTTCAGAACTTCGCTTGCAAGATTAAGATATGCCCGCGACCCCGGACATTTCATATCATAGACAAGCACCGGCGTACCGTGGCTTGGCGCCTCTGATACACGGACATTGCGCGGGATCACCGTGCGATAAACGACATCACCAAAATAGTCGCGTACGTCATTGGCTACCTGTGCTGACAGGTTGTTACGCTTGTCATACATCGTCAAAACAATGCCCTGAATTTCAAGAGCAGGGTTAAAAGCCTTTTTCACCCGCTTAATGGTGCGTACCAGATGGCTGATCCCCTCCAGCGCGAAAAACTCGCACTGGAGCGGCACCAGAACCGCATCACTGGCAACCAACGCATTAAGCGTCAGCAAGCCAAGTGACGGCGGGCAATCGATCAGCACATAATCGACATCATGC
The DNA here is from genome assembly GCF_000300235.2 of Thalassospira xiamenensis M-5 = DSM 17429. NCBI lineage: Bacteria > Pseudomonadati > Pseudomonadota > Alphaproteobacteria > Rhodospirillales > Thalassospiraceae > Thalassospira > Thalassospira xiamenensis. The sequence continues at coordinate 4,386,258 of NZ_CP004388.1, forward strand.
GGCAACCGACCGAGCGATTCTTTAAGCTGCATCTCGCGGCGTTCAAAATCGACAAGCTCTATCTCCGCCCCAGAAAGATCCATACCTGATGGCACAATCGTCAGGCGTGGAATAGCAGTTGCCTTGCGTGCTTCTTCCAGCGTATTGCCGTTGATCAGTACGTCATAAGAACTTATCTGGCGCTCAGACGGACGCAGGCCCAAACCGGTGCTTGCGTTACCCTGCGGATCAAGATCAACGATCAAAACCCGCTGGTTTACAGCCGCCAACGCAGTTGCCAGGTTTATCGTAGTCGTAGTTTTACCAACCCCGCCCTTCTGGTTGGCCACGGCAATGATCCGCGGCCGGTGACCGGCCTCGGAAGAGATTGAAAGCGGCAAATCAATAACGTCGGTCACCGGTCAACTCCTTGCAAAATCATCACCACGCCTTCCGGATCAACCAGGCTGGCATGGGTGGTTACAGTGAATACCCAACCGACTGCACGTGCATCGGCCAGCTCTTCCTCAAAGGCACGTCCTTTTAGCAACACATAATGCCCGCCCGGTTTAAGATGCCGCTGCCCAAGCTCCAGAAGCTTTGGCAATGGCGCAAATGCGCGGGCTGTAATCACGTCGGCTTCACGCGCGTTGGCGGCTTCAATACGCTCGCGGGCAATTTCGATCTGGCCCAACACCCCACAAACCCGCGCTGCTTCCAGCAGAAACACGGTTTTCTTGGTGTTTGATTCCATTAAAATCACGTTATTCGCACCCAAAATCGCCAAAACGATCCCTGGGAACCCTGCCCCGGAACCGAAATCGACAATTTTGCCGCCACGGACAACGTCTTCCACATACGGCCAAAGCTGCGCAGAATCCTGTAAATGACGTGTCCAGACGTCATCAGCCGTGCTGGCACCAACGATATTGATCCTTGGCTGCCATTTGACAACAAGGTCAGCATAAAGGCCAAGACGGTCCAATGTTTCACGTGAAACATTCAAATCGGTCTCAAACCATGTTTTTACGGGTTCTGAAATGGATTGCATGTTCGAGTTATAATCCGCGTTAATGATTCGCACCAGACTTGATTTTTTAAGCAAACACGTTTTATCGCGTCGAAATCAATAATTTTTGGGAAAAACACGAAAATGTTTCACGTGAAACATTTTACAGACAAGTAAAAGCATCACGCGTGCAAAGCCGGTGGGCCAGAATAAGACCAAGCAGATATTCAGATATTGTATTTAAAGCCCGCGGTGAATGAAACCCCATCGTCAATGATAAACAGCGGCACATCAAAAAAGGGCAGCACACTTATACAAAATGTGCTGCCTTTCCGAAATTATGGACAACTCAACGTAAGTTCCAATCAGGCACTGCGTATCGCCTTATGCTTGTGGCTTTTGATATGCCCAAGCAAGGCGGTCACTGCCGCGGGGGTGACACCCGGAATGCGTGATGCAGCACCAATAGTTTCGGGCTGGATTTCTTTCAGTTTCAAACGTATTTCCGCCGAAAGGCTGCCGACGCTATCGAAGTCAAGATCGCGCGGCAGACGCAACTCTTCATCCCGACGGAAGGCCGCAACATCGGCGGACTGGCGATCCAGATAGCCTTTATATTGCGCATCGATTGAAACCTGTTCTCGGATCGCCGGGGTAATTTCAGAAAGCTGCGGCCAGACGCGGGTCAAGGTATCGAAATCAATATCCGGATATGCCAGCAAGTCATACGCCGAGCGCCGCACACCATCCTGATTGATTTTGATGTCATGCTTCGCCAGACCATTCGGGGTTTCGGTCAAATCGGAAACGGTGCGTTTGGCTGTTTCAAGCGAAAGTTTTTTATCACCCCAAACCTGCTGGCGATGCGATGCCACGCAGCCGATGTCAAGACCACGATCCGTCAGACGCTGGTCAGCATTGTCCGCACGAAGCATCAAACGATACTCAGCGCGTGAGGTAAACATGCGATAAGGTTCGCGCGTGCCCAGCGTCACCAGATCATCAATCATCACACCGATATAGGCGTCAGCACGATCAAGAACAAATTCGCGCTCAACCGCCCCTGCTGTGCTTCCGGCGACAAGGGCAGCATTAACACCCGCGACAAGTCCCTGCCCGGCAGCCTCTTCGTAACCGGTCGTGCCATTGATCTGCCCGGCAAAGAACAGTGCACTGACTTTCTTGGTTTCCAGCGTATGGCGCAGCTCGCGCGGATCAACAAAATCATATTCCACTGCGTAGCCAGGACGGAAAATCGCGACCTTCTCGAGACCCGGAATGGTGGCCAGCATCGCAAGCTGAACTTCTTCGGGAAGTGAGGTTGAAATGCCGTTCGGATAAACCGTCGGATCGTCGAGCCCTTCTGGCTCCAGAAAAATCTGGTGCTGGTTCTTTTCGGCGAAACGCACAACTTTGTCTTCGATGGACGGACAATAACGCGGGCCACTGCTTTTGATCTGGCCACTATACATCGGAGCCCGATGCAGGTTTGCACGGATGATTTCGTGCGTCGCCTCAGTTGTCCAAGTCATGTGACACGGGATTTGCGGTACGGTGATTTCTTGGGTCAGGAAGGAAAACGGATCGGGCGGATTGTCACCCGGCTGTTCTTGAAGACTGGCCCAATCGATCGTTCGGCCATCAAGCCGTGCCGGGGTGCCGGTTTTCAAACGCCCCAAACGGAATTCGAATTTTTCCAAAGTTTCCGAAAGACCAAGTGCTGGCGCATCACCGATACGCCCGGCCGGAGTGGTTTTTTCGCCAATGTGAATAAGACCACGCAGGAATGTTCCCGTTGTCAGAACCACCGCACCGGCATCATATTCGCGCCCGTCTTCGGTGATCACACCGGTCACGCGGCTGTCATCGCCCTCGGCAATTTTAAGGTCGTGAACCGCGCCTTCGATGATCGTCAGGTTTTCCTGATTGGCCAGAATATCCTGCACCGCTTCGCGATACAGCTTCCGATCAGCCTGCGCGCGTGGGCCGCGCACAGCCGGTCCCTTGGAACGGTTCAGCATTCGGAATTGGATCCCGGCGCGGTCAATCGCACGACCCATCACACCGTCAAGCGCGTCGACCTCGCGAACCATATGCCCCTTGCCAAGCCCGCCAATAGCCGGGTTGCAAGACATTTCTCCGATACGATCAGCACGGTGTGTGACCAGTGCGGTTTTCGCTCCCATGCGCGCAGCCGCAGCCGCAGCCTCGCACCCGGCATGGCCCCCGCCAACAACAATCACATCAAATCGGTTATCCGACATCGAATTCCTCGTTGAATTCCTTGACTACGCCAAGCCATGACATCTGCTCAATGCAACACAGCTTGCGAGTCTTATTCAGGTCTTAATTCAAAACCACGTGTCATCGAAATGGCCGATGTTTCACGTGAAACAATTTCTGATAATCTTATTTGCCGATACAGAAGTCGCCGAAGATAATATCAAGCAGGTCTTCCACATCGACGCGTCCGGTGATTTTACCGATTTCACGCACGGCAAGGCGAACATCCTCGGCCGCCAATTCGGCAATATCGGTCTGCAATCCGCGATCCAGATGATCACTGGCACGCTCAAGTGCCTGGCGGTGCCGCAGCCGTGTCAGGGGAACTGGTCCCGCAAAATCGAGCCCTTCTTTTACGCGAGTCTCCAGCAGTTGCAAGAGGCTTTCCATCCCCTGCCCGGTCATGGCCGATATGGGCAAAACGGGCAGCTCAAGCCGATCCCCTATTGCCGATTTTCCAGACCAGACTGTCGGGATATCGCCAACATCCACACCATCCACCTTATTGACCAGAAGGATCGTATTGGCATCAATCAGGCGCGCAGCCTCTGCGTCGATGTGGGGCCAGTCGGAACGATCCACCACAACAAGCCGCAAATCCGCATCCTCCGCGCGGGCGGTTGCACGGCGAACACCCTCGGTTTCGATCACATCGCCACTTTCGCGAAGGCCCGCAGTATCCACCATGGTGACGGGAAAACCACCAAGATCAAGATGGACTTCGATCATATCGCGCGTGGTTCCAGCGATCTCGGACACAATCGCCGCCTCACGCCTTGCCAGCCGGTTCAGAAGGCTTGATTTACCGGCATTAGGCGCACCGAGAATCACGATCTGGAAACCTTCGCGCAACCGTTCGCCGCGCCGGTTGTCGGCGAGATGTTTATCCATCTCGCCGTGAACGGATGACAAATCACCACGCACCACCGGCACAATACCACCAGGCAAATCTTCGTCCGGAAAATCGATATCCGCCTCGATGTAGGCCAATGCCTTCATTAAACGCGCGCGCCAGTTTTCGTAAAGGGCGCCCAATTCGCCTGCCATCTGGCGCACGGCCTGCCTGCGTTGGGCCGCAGTTTCGGCATCAATCAGATCGGCAATGCCCTCGGCCGCGGTCAGGTCCATTTTGCCATTTTCGAAGGCACGTCTGGTATATTCCCCCGGTTCGGCGATACGCAGGCCCGGTCGAGCGGCCAAGCAATCAAGAACACCGTCGATTACCGCACGCCCGCCATGAGTATGAAGCTCGACGACATCCTCGCCTGTAAAGCTGGCCGGACCTGCAAAATAGATCGCTACCGCATCATCAAGTCGCTCGTTCGTTTTCGGATCATGGATCGGCGCATAGATCGCATGACGTGGTTTTGGCAGGCTGTCGCGGCCCAGAAGCGCGCACAATGTCGCCCCAGCCATTGGCCCGGATAGCCGGATAACCGCCACCCCGGCCCGCCCAGCGCCGCTGGAAAGGGCAAATATGGTGTCTGTCTGGCCCACTCGGATCGGGGTTCCACTGTCGGTTACGTTAATCGTCATCCGTTCTGCTATCCGTCACGCCATCTGAAGAAAAATGTTGCTGGCTGTCCATATCGGTCAGCATTCCGCGAAGGTCAACATATAGCTGCAATCACAAACGGGGCTTTAAGGCTGCACAAGATAGCTGAAAGCGGCATATCATCAGCTTTCTGACCACCAAACAATCCTCGCGGAAACCGGTTTCCAGTTTGATTGACAGATCTTTGGAAACGGCACCAACCTGTCACCGTTCTCGTTGCCGGAAAACACAAAACGACCCCTGTCGGAGCCGTTTGAAGTGATTGTCCTAATGATGATGCCGCGCATCGCGCCTTACCGGTTTATTGATCCGGGCTTAGGCGCAGCCGTTCAACCACCTTTCCCCCGACCAGATGGTCATTAAGGATGGTATCAATATCTTCGATCGTCTCGTAACGATACCAAGTGCCTTCGGGATAGATAACCATCACCGGCCCCAGTTCGCAGCGATCAAGACATCCAGCGGTATTGATACGAGTCATCGGCAGACCTAGTTCCTTGGCGCGAACCTTCATGTAATTTCGAAGCTTCATAGCACCCTTGGAATTGCAGCATCCGCGTTCGTGCGTCGCGGGGCGCTCGTTCTGGCACACGAAAACATGCGCCTGATAAAAATGTGCCTCGGTCGTCAAGCTAGTCAGTCCTTGGTGTTCTTGCCAGTGGTGTTTCCGGCAGCGTTAAACTGGCTCCAGAAGGCTTTCTGAAGCTGTTCCCAGTTCTGCATGCCCTGCGGCAGCCAGGTATTGAGCATGGTTTCGGGATCCATCGCCGCAAGATTAGCTTTCATCCGGTCCTCGATATCTTTCATCAAGGCCTGCTGCATAGGCTGCACATCGGGCAGACCAAAAAAGGTGCGCAGTTCTTCCGGCGTGCAATCAATATCCACGGAAACTTTCATCGCCCTGATCTCCTCTGTTTGATCTTCTGCTTTTTATTGGGTCCATTATGGACGCCCGTGCGAAGTTCTCAATCACTATCGACCTCAGAGCACTTCCAATCAGTTAAAAGCCGATAAAATCGCAATATATTGCTAATCCAATCCCTTTACCCCCCTTGTCTTTCGCTTCAGGGGCTTTACCCTTACATCCATAGAATGAATGTCAGTAATGGGATGGAACACTTCCCTTCCCGCAAACCATAAAAAGCCCGCCACCTTCACAGGAAATCCGGACGGGCACAGGATACGACGCCATGAAACTTGCGCAGAACAATCTTGGTTCGGAAACCAGCCCCTATCTTTTGCAGCACCGTGACAATCCGGTGCATTGGCAACCCTGGAGTACCGAGGTTCTTGCCGCGGCCAAGGCGGCAAACAAGCCTGTTCTGCTGTCGGTTGGCTATGCGGCGTGTCACTGGTGCCATGTTATGGCACATGAAAGTTTCGAGGACGATGGTATCGCGGCACTGATGAACGAGCTGTTTGTGAATATTAAGCTCGACCGCGAGGAACGCCCCGATCTTGATAGTGTCTATCAGAATGCGCTGGCATTGCTGGGTCAGCAGGGCGGATGGCCGTTGACCATGTTCCTGACGCCGGATGGCGAACCGTTCTGGGGTGGGACCTATTTCCCCAAGGAGGCCCGGTATGGCCGCCCGGGATTTGGCGATGTTTTGAAGTCGGTTTCAGAAATCTATACCCAACAGCCCGATAACATCCGCCATAACGTTGCACAGATCGGTCAGGCGCTGATTAAAATGAATAGCGGTGCAACCGGGTCGATGCCGTCGCTCGCGATGATTGATCAGTGCGGTCATGGCTGCTTACAGATCATGGACGGCGAAAATGGCGGCACCAATGGTGCGCCAAAATTCCCGCAACCAAGCATTCTGGCCCTTATATGGCGTGTCGGAGTTCGCACCAACGATACCGATCTTAAACGCATCGTCCGCCACAGCCTTGATCGCATGTGCCAGGGCGGGATTTATGACCATGTCGGTGGCGGTTTTGCCCGTTATGCCGTCGATGACCAATGGCTGGTGCCGCATTTTGAAAAGATGCTGTATGATAATGCGCAGCTGATTGATCTTCTGTGTGATGTCTGGCGTGAAACCGGCAACCCGCTTTATGAAGCCCGCATTTCCGAAACCATCGACTGGATACTGCGCGATATGCGAGTCCCCGGCGGAGCCTTTGCCGCCAGCCTTGATGCCGACAGCGAGGGTGTAGAAGGCAAGTTCTATGTCTGGGACGAAGCCGAAATTAACGCCATTCTTGGCAATGATGCCGCCCTGTTCAAGGATATCTATGACGTCAGTCCCTCGGGCAACTGGGAACATAAAAATATCCTGAACCGCACGCAATCGGGCCTTGGCCTTGCGGACCGAACGACGGAAAAGAAACTTTCGGAAACACGGACAAAGCTTTTGGCAGTGCGCAACAAGCGCATCTGGCCGGGATGGGATGACAAGGCTCTGACCGACTGGAACGCTATGACCATCGCAGCTTTGGCTGAAGCCGCAATGGTGTTCAAGCGCGCAGACTGGCTTGATTATGCAAAGCTTGCCTATAATTTTGTGATCAACAGCCTGATGACTGGCGAAAGCAATGACCGGCGCTTCCTGCATAGTTATCGCAATGGAAAGGCACAGCATGCCGGGATGCTCGAAGATTACGCGCACATGATCCGCGCGGCTTTGCGGCTTTATGAATGCTTTGGCGAGGATGCATACCTTCGCGAAGCCACCGAATGGTGCGAAGCAGTCGAAAACCTGTTTGCCGACACCAAAGGTGGTTATTTCCAATCGGCATCTGATGCCGATGATCTGGTTGTGCGCCAGAAACCGCATATGGATAATGCGGTTCCGGCTGGGAATTCGGTCATGGCACAAAATCTGGCACGGCTTTATGCCCTGACCGGCGATACCAAATATCGCGACCGGGCGGAAATCACCATTGCCGCCTTTGCCGGGCGATTAAACGAACAATTTCCCAACATGCCTGGCCTTCTTCTGGCAGCCGAAATGCTGCAAAATCCGCTTCAAATCGTGCTGATCGCCAAGGAACGCAGCCAGATGTACATGGAAATGCGGCGTGCCATCTTTGCCGCCTATCTGCCAAACCGTGCGATCACCATTCTGGCCGACACCGATGCCCTGCCCGACCTGCACCCAGCCAAGGGAAAAACCGCGATTGACGGACATGAGACAGCCTATGTCTGTCAGGGGTCGGTCTGTTCCGCCCCGGTTACTAATGTCGCCGACCTTGCCAAGCTGCTTGCCAATTTACCAAATAAGTCGACATAAGAAGAGCCGCTGATACGATGCCTGCTCAACTCGGATGTTTCACGTGAAACATCCGATGGTTGGCCTCCTCCTCCGGCGTCCAAAAATTAATTATGCCTTTTACCCCTTCCCACAAGCCGCAGGATTTCGACCATGCCGCAGATTTCGATGAACAGCCCGGTCGGGGCGATTACAATTTTCGAATTCGACGATCAGATCGTCGCCGTCGATTGGGGCTTTGTCGAGGATATGGAACCGAGTCCGGTCCTGAGCGATGCCAAAGCGCAGCTCAATGCCTATTTCGATGGCAAGCTTGATGCTTTCAACCTGCCGCTGGCGCCCGATGGCACCGATTTCCATAAGGCGGTATGGGATGCGATGTGCAAAATCCCGCGCGGCAAAACAGCGACTTATAAAGATTTGGCAATTGCCGCCGGGGCACCAACAGCCTATCAAGCGGTCGGCACAGCCTGCGGGCTTAATCCGATCCCGATCATCATTCCGTGTCACAGGGTTCTGGCAAGCGGCGGCAAACCGGGTGGCTATTCCGGCGACGGTGGACTTGAAACCAAACGCGCGCTTTTGAAGATCGAAGGCGTAGATCTGATCATCCCAATCGATCAGGGTAACCTGTTCTGAAAAAAGCAGCTATCAGCCAATTTTGTCTGGCATTCCATCAGGTGAAATATCGTCTTTTAACCTCCGTCCGAACGGACAAAACCAAACCTGCTGAATAGTAAAATGGCGTTTTCTGACATAGACTTGGACCATTGATCAGACAAGCGCCAAACGGCGCCTTAACGGGAGGTCTCCATGACCAAAGCTTTCCGATTTTATGAAACCGGTAGCAGCGATGTGCTGCGTTTTGAAGATGTCGAGATCGGCGCACCGGGTGCGGGTGAAGTTCGCCTGCGACAGGAAGCCGTCGGGCTGAACTATATCGATATCTATTTCCGTTCCGGGGTTTATCCGGCCCCGTCCCTGCCATCGGGCCTTGGGCTTGAAGGTTCGGGCGTGATCGAGGCGGTTGGTGACGGCGTAACCGACCTTGCAGTTGGTGATCGGGTTGCCTATGCCGCACAACCGCTGGGTGCCTATGCCGAGGCACGTGTAATGCCGGCCAAGGGTTTGGTTAAAATCCCGGACGGAATCAGCTTTGATCTTGCAGCAGCCGCAATGTTGCAGGGCATGACCGCTCAGTATCTTTTGCGCCGAACCTATCACGTCAAAAAAGGCGATACGATCCTTATCCATGCGGCTGCAGGCGGGGTTGGCCAGATTGTTTGCCAGTGGGCCAAACATCTGGGTGCCACCGTAATCGGCACCGTCGGATCGAAGGAAAAAGCCGAGATCGCCAAATCCAAGGGCTGCGATTATCCGATCCTTTATCGCGAGGAAAAGGTATCCGAGCGTGTAAAAGAGATCACCAACGGCCAAGGCGTTGAAGTAGTTTATGATTCCGTCGGTAAGGATACCTTTGACGACTCGCTCGATTGTCTGAAACGGCTTGGCATGATGGTCAGTTTCGGCCAGTCATCAGGCGCCGTTCCGCCCATCCCGCTTAAGGCACTCGCACCTGGGGCCTATTTCCTGACCCGGCCAAGCGTCTTCCAGTATACCGACACCCGCGAAGAGCTTCTGGCGACTGCAAACGAGCTGTTTGACGTCCTGAAATCTGGTGTGGTGAAGATTGATATCGGCGCGACATATGACCTTGCGGATGCCAAACACGCACATGACGACCTTGAAGGCCGCAAAACAACGGGCTCGGTCATACTGAAACCCTAAGACTTTATCGCATTGAAAAACATCGATTCACGCCTTTGCGGAAATGAAAGGAATGGGAAGAGGCAGGGTTAAACCCCCGCCTCTTCCTTTTCCGTGTGCCAGGCACGAACATCGCGCGCGATAGCATCGAAACGATCCGACAGGCCGGAGCTAACCGCACGGCACGGAGCAATGACAGCTTCGGCCCAATCGACATAGCGCAGAATCTGTTCTCGGTCCCAGCCAACCGGGGTATCGGTCAACATCGCGCCAACATTGGCGACCTTATCGGCCAGACGGACCAGTTTAGCCCCGTTACTAAGATGCGGGGCGGTTTCGATCTGGCGGGCTTTGCGCTCATCGCGCGGCAGCGCCTTGTCATCGCTGACTTCAAGGACGATATCGGCGATCATTTCATTGAAACAGGCGGCAATTTCATCGCGAGTCGCCCCGCAATCCTCGATCACATCATGCAGGACCGCAGCACAGAGCACGTATTCATCCGTATGCGGTTCGCACTCGATGATCAGGCGCGATACCTCGATCGGGTGATTGATGTAGGGTTCATGGGCCGGGCCTTTGCGGCGCTGGTCACGATGCGCGCGGGCGGCAAAATCGACGGATTTCAGTAAAAGCTGCATCAGCCTTGAAAAAAGTAGTGGAAGAACGAGACCAGAGTCACATTTGATTGCGGCTACTGCAAGCATTGATGGCTATCGACATCAAAAATCTATGCCCCACATACAGGAAAGAGCCAAAATCAAGGAGATAAGCGAGACATGCCCGAGGAAATGAATCTTAAACTAACCTTGCAAAATACCGGCTACCGAACCTCTGCATTTAACCAGTCTGGCACCGCAAACCGGCTGGAAATCGGCCCCGCCCCATCATCTGGCCGCCAATAACCAAATGGATTGCGAAATCGTCGCTGCTGATGAGCTGACAATCACCCTTCGATACGGGGTACATCATATCGGGCTTCATTTTGGTAATGGAAAGCTGCATGTCGAACCGGGTGATAGCAAACTGATCCGGCAGAAACTTGACGGTCACAATGCCGAACTAACATTGGCAATGACCTGAATAGCGAAGTGTTTCACATGAAACATCCCGCAAGGTTGCAGATCAGGCCCGGTTCCGGCGAGTGCCTGCCATTCGGCGGCCCGCACAGCACAGATATATTCATCGCGCAAAGGCAACCTGTCACTGTTCAAGCGAAGTAGATCACAGTGATCTACCGCACTCATAAACCTGTCGGATACCTCCTGCCGGCAAACAAAAACCCCCGACAGATTGCCGGGGGTTTTCCATGACGGGTCGATTACAGGATCGAACGGCGATCAGCCATTCATTGAATCGAAGAAATCGTCGTTGTTTTTTGTCGATTTGAGCTTACCGAGCAGGAATTCCATCGCATCCTGCGGCCCCATCGGGTTGAGGATACGGCGCAGAACCCACATTTTGGAGAGCGCGCTTTTTTCGACGAGCAGTTCTTCCTTACGGGTACCCGATTTAAGAATATCGATCGCCGGGAAGATACGTTTGTCGGACAGTTTGCGATCCAGAATAAGCTCGGAGTTACCAGTACCTTTGAATTCTTCAAAGATGACCTCGTCCATGCGCGAACCGGTATCAATCAGGGCAGTTGCGATGATGGTCAACGAGCCGCCTTCTTCGATGTTACGTGCCGCACCGAAAAAGCGTTTCGGGCGCTGCAGGGCGTTGGCATCGACACCACCGGTCAGAACCTTGCCGGAGCTTGGAACGACGGTGTTGTAAGCACGTGCAAGACGAGTGATGGAGTCCAGCAGGATGACGACATCGTGCTTGTGCTCAACCAGGCGTTTTGCCTTTTCCAGAACCATTTCAGTGACCTGGACGTGACGCTGTGCGGGTTCGTCGAAGGTCGAACTGATGACCTCGCCCTTCACGGAACGGTCCATGTCGGTCACTTCTTCCGGGCGTTCATCAATCAGAAGAACGATCAGATAGGCTTCCGGGTGGTTTTCCTCAATCGCGTGCGCAATGTTTTGCAGCATCACGGTTTTACCGGTGCGCGGCGGTGCGACGATCAGGGCACGCTGACCTTTGCCAAGCGGGGAAACAAGTTCAATCACACGGTTGGTGATGTCCTTGTTGCCTTCCTGATCAAGGTGGCGCTCCATCTTGAGCGGCTCGTCCGGGTAAAGCGGGGTCAGGTTATCGAAATTGATGCGATGGCGGACTTTTTCGGGCGCATCAAAGTTGACCTTGTCGACCTTGAGCAGCGCGAAATAACGCTCGCCTTCCTTGGGCGAACGAATCTGGCCTTCAACCGTATCGCCCGTGCGCAGACCAAAGCGCCTAACCTGGCTCGGCGAGACATAGATATCGTCCGGACCGGCAAGATAGTTTGCCTCGGGACTGCGCAGGAAGCCAAAGCCGTCTGGCAGAACCTCCAACACGCCTTCGCCGAAAATGGCATGATCGTTTTCGGCCAGCTGTTTGAGAATGGCAAACATCAGCTCCTGTTTACGGAGCGTGCTGGCGTTTTCGATTTCGAGTTCCTCGGACAGGGCAAGAAGCTCCGTCGGGGATTTCTTTTTGAGTTCCTGAAGATGCATATGTGCGTTTAATGATCTTGTGATTGCCGGGAAAGGCGATGATTGAAAGGAGAGGAGATATAGAGAGGAATGCGGTTGACGGTCAGGCAGATCATAGTTTCTGCGGACCGGTCAGAACCTTGTAGTTGTGAAGCAGACAGGACTGTTTCATGTTTCGGGTGTAAAACACCACAGATTGATAACGCCGATTGAACCAATAGTCAAACCGTGTTTACAACCTGCGCAGAATTTCGCAATTCCACTGAGATAAATCTGCACAGGTTGCTGTCTTATCAACGTTTAATGTCAGCCTTTTTTAACATTGGCGATGAATTGTTCCACTTCGTTGCGCAAATCTGTGGCAACCTGATTAACACTCTGGCAGGCTCGGAATACCTCGCCCGCGGCCTCTCCGGTCTGTTCGGTTGCATGGCTTACACCTGCAATATTTTCCGAAACATCACGCGTCCCGGTCGAAGCCTGTTCAACATTTCGCGCAATTTCAGCTGTTGCACTTTGCTGCTCGCCAACCGATACCAGCAACGTTGACGAAGTGTGATCGATATTTGCGATCCTTTCTGAAATCCGACTGAGTGCATTTATCGCCTGTCCGGTTGCCGTCTGCAGGACAGTGACATGTTCGGAAATGTCTTCTGTTGCGCGCGAGGTCTGGGTTGCAAGATTTTTGACCTCGTTTGCAACAACAGCAAACCCTTTACCGGCATCACCTGCGCGTGCGGCCTCTATCGTTGCGTTAAGTGCAAGAAGATTTGTTTGTTCGGCAATATCGCGAATCAGGCTGATCACCTCACCAATTCGGGCCGCACCTTCATTAAGTTCAGCAGCTATTGTATCAGTATTGCGGGCATCCTCTGCCGCTTCTGAAGCCTGATTGGATGCGCTTTCGATTTGGCGAGTAATTTCAACAATCGAGTTGGCCAGTTCTTCTGTTGCAGCAGAAACAGCTTCTACATTACTGGATGCTTCTTCGGCACTTGCCGCAACACTGGTTGCTTGTTCGCGCGTACTCGATGCAACATCTTCCATGTCAGCAGAAGTCTTCTGAAGTTCTCCGGTTGCGGCACTGACCGAGGAAAGTAACCGTTCAACATTTTCGCTGAAATCACGGGTCATGGATTCGATCTCGCGGGCTCTTGCTTCGCGTTTTAGTTGATCCTGCTCCCGTGCAGCTGCCATCTCACGATTTTCATGCAGTTTTTCGCGGAAAACTTCCATGGCACTCGCCATGTCACCAATCTCGTCGCCCCGGTGTGCACCTTCTATCTTTTGGTCGATTCTGCCCTCAGCAAGGTTTTTCATTCCGTTGATCATCATATTGATCGGCTTGGTGATGCTACCGGTAACAATCATGATAAAACCGACAGTGAGCCCAAGCGCTACTATCAGCCCAATCAAAAGACCGAAAAACAGTAACTGAGCATCATAATAACGGTTTTGCGCAGAGTTGATTAAAACCGCCGCAATGTGATCCTCGACAGATTTCAGTTGATTGATTTTAATCGATATTGTCTTGAACCAAGCGTCGGACTTGATGTTTTCAATGCTGCCTGTTTCCGGAAAAGACAGTGCGACATTGCGCATACGCGAGACTTCCGCCACCGCCGGATCACTCATTGCCCTAGTATAGAAGTTCTTTAGTTCATCGGTTGCAAAACCATCGAAAACCGCAATGTAGGTATCCTGAATGGTAATCAGTTCGACTAGGCGGCGATAAAGTGCGCCTTCAAATTTGCCGATACCAAACCCGGTAGCCCCGGTTGCCCGTTCAAGTCCTGCACGCTCTTTTGCTTGAAGGAAGTTTTCATAGGAAGCAATCATACGAACAAGTTCGACATCATCAGAAATCGCCGCCATGTTGCCGACAACCAAAAGCATTCCTTTGATGGTTTTGGTGTAATAACCAACAGCATCTCCAAGTGCCACATCACCTTTGTCAACGCGCCCACGCATTGCGGAAATACCGTCGAGCATTTTTTCAAAAGCTCGGATGTCAGCGATGGTTTTACTACCAAAAGCTTGTTGGTCAAATCGGTCGATTGCTATTGCCAAATTTCCGATACTGGCATCGACAAGTTTCCGTTGTTCCGGGAGCTCCCGGACAAAGGATGCGCCTTCAGAGGCAATAAACCCGGCAGACATTCCGCGTTCTTTTTGCAATTCGTGCACAGTGTTGCCAATGTCGTGGGCAAGTTCTGTAAGGTCACTTATTTTGCCCAAAGATGACATCTGATTGTAATTCTGAACAAGAAATACGAAAGCCAACAAAATCATACCAATAAGAACAGGTACGATGGACCAGGCCATTTTCGTCCTGATTTTTACATTTTTCAGAAAGCCGAACATGTATATCCCCACGATATTCGATATCGCCGCGGCTATTTCTGAGCTGACTGCCGAGGACAGTGACCCCCATAAATGTCAGTTCAAAAAAACGACGTTACCGGCACCCTTCCTTGCCATGATTATGTAGCGCACCTAAAATTCTCTACGACTTCGGATGTGGAAGGATGATTGAAACGATTCAAGGGCAGATACCATTTAAAACAGATCTAATATTTGATCCTTGTCATTTCAGGGGATTCTGTTCACCAATAATTCCAAGCATACGGGCAAGCTGATCATCGCTTAAACCGGCAATCCGTTCCGACAGAAGATTGGCAAGTTCGGTTGCCTCTGGCTCAAGCCCGGCGGTATCTACCGTTACCTTGGGATGAGAAAGCTGTGCCAGGCGTTTGATTTCGTCAACTTCATCCCAGACCAGATTGAAATAGCCGCAGATTTGCTGCACCAGACCCGGGCTTGGCCGGCCACGATGGCCATGTTCAAGCGCGGAAAGGTATGCTGGCGAGAGCTGCAAGGCGTTTGCCATATCGGTCAGGGTGACATTATGGCGCGCCCGTAATTCGCGAATACGATTGCCAAAGGGTGTCACGGTCGTCTCCGTTTCAGCAG
The DNA here is from genome assembly GCF_000300235.2 of Thalassospira xiamenensis M-5 = DSM 17429. Taxonomy (NCBI): domain Bacteria; kingdom Pseudomonadati; phylum Pseudomonadota; class Alphaproteobacteria; order Rhodospirillales; family Thalassospiraceae; genus Thalassospira; species Thalassospira xiamenensis. The sequence continues at coordinate 4,401,627 of NZ_CP004388.1, forward strand.
AACATAAAAAGCGCCCGATCCGCCGTGCTGGATACGGGCTTCGCTGATGGCAAGAATACGGGTGCGAAGCCTTGGCGCGCTTAGCCATTGCGGGGTGCGTTGGCGCAAAAGACCGGTGCGGCCATATTCATCAGCACGCGATCCTTTGCCCGTAATCACCAGAACACAACGTTTTCCGGCCCGCCAGCTGTCTTCGATAAAAGCATTCAGTGCGTGGTGGGCGACATCCTGGGTCATGCCGTGCAGATCGATACGTCCATCGATTGACATCTGGCCTTTCTGGAATTTTTTGGCCGTCGACTTATCAATGTTATCGGTGACACCGGGTTCAAGTTCGGCCAAGGCGCGATTCTTTATCTGCGGGCCTCGATCAGCATTGCGTGCAGATGGCAGATTGCGCGCAGCCCGGACTTCTTCGGCCTTGTTGATTTCGCCTTGCAGGTCATCAGGAAGCGGCATCGCCGTATCGCTTTTGGGATGATCGTCGTCCAGTTCGAACACGGCGTCGCTGCCCTTGCGCTGTTTGGAACGCAGGGGTTTGACATCACGCGTGAAAATTTCCCAAAGGGCCTTTTCTTCGTCGCTGACGGAGCGCCGTCTTTTATGGGTTTTCTTTTGTGTCATCCACCAGAACGATATGCAAACGGCGCGGTCCGTGCGCGCCTAGCTGTATCGTCTGTTCGATATCGCCTGTTCGCGACGGGCCTGTCACCCAAAGGAATGTTCGCCGCATATTGCCGTTTCCTTCCCATTCGCGCAACCGTGCCCATACTTCTTCGTAAGTTCCGACGATGTCGCTGACTTTTAAAACGACAACATGGGTGTCGGGAAGCATATTGAGCGTAAAGGCATATCGGCCCAGAGTAAACCAAGCCATAGGCATGACCGCCAACCGCGCCACAAACCGAACAATGGTGGGTCCAAAGCCTGATGATCACTACATGTGCGAATGTTCATAAACCGTATCAATCATCCCGCCCGAAAAGATCAAGACAGGCAACACCGTTATTGTCGAGGTTCAACATTGCTCGCAGAAACGCACTGTCGGTATTCGAAGACAAGCCATGTCTCTCACGTAAATTAATGAATTGGCCGCTTTGCTTGATCTTATTGAGAGAGTTCTGAAGTTTTTTGATCTCGTCAATCGGGGCCGCATTGCTGATGGCAATATAAAGAAAACAACTGCGATAGGGTAAAATCCCGTCAATATCGCGTTGCTGAGCACTGGGATCGACAATGTCGCGATATTGGCGCAGAACCGAACCACCAATTGCAATCAGATCCACACGATCAGCATGTAACATAGGCAGTAAAAGCTCTTCGCGTGGAACCAGAACAAGCTGTTGTGCGCCGCGTTTACGTAAATAGGGTTCACGCGCCGATCCCAACAAAACGCCGATCCGTGCCGAGGACAGGATGTTATCAAAGCTCATATCCTGCCATTTGGCATCGGCGTAACCATAAAGGTTCCAGATCGTGCGACTGATCGGCCCAGCCCATTTGAAGCTGTCTTCGCGATCCGCGGTTCGAGTTGTCGGATAGATTACATGCCGGGTGCCCTGCACCGCCTGTTCCATAACCCGCTTCCAGGGTGCTTGGGCCGCAATAACATAGGGCAGACCAGCATCGTTAAACAGAGTCGTGACAAGATCATCAAAATAGCCCGGTTCGGGACGGACTTTATCACGACCGCCCTCAGACGCATGAATGGTATAGGCAAGTTCGCCATCGATGAGGGTGTCTGTTTGCTGCAACTGGATCGGGGATTGGTCACCCAATTGATATTGGGCGCTCGCATCGCGGGTTGGGATCCCCGACAGAAGCATTGCAGTGATCAAACATCCGATTAGACCCGACTTGTTGAAAAGCCGCCGGTTCAAGAACGGGAGTTCAAAAAGCAAAAAGACGATCTGACAAAAAAAAGAAGTTCGAAAAAAAACGGCATATCGGGAAAACATGCCGGTCACATCATACCTCTTCGTGCTTTAGCCAAAAGGCACCGGAAACCTTTGTTTCAATATAGGCGCGATGTGCAGCCAGTTCTTCGTCGCTGACGATATGGAGCCGTGGTTCAAGACGATTTTCCTTTGGCCCCACCACCATGCGCGGGGTATTCGCGGTCTCCTTTGCTTTGTCCTTGGCATTGGAATCAAGCAAAAGCCCATGTTGCCGCCCCCCCAGCAGTTCAAGATAAACCAGCGCCAACAGATCGGAATCGAGCAGTGCGCCGTGCAGGGTACGGTTCGAGTTATCGATCTTGAAACGACGACACAGCGCATCGAGGCTGACCGGAGAACCAGGGAATTTTTTGCGCGCCATCTGCACGGTGTCAATCGCGCGATTCATGTCAATTTTCGGCTTGCTCAGCCATTCAAGTTCTGCGTTCAGGAATTTCATATCGAACGCAGCGTTATGGATCACAAGAAGCGAATCATCGCCGATAAATTTGAGAAAATCATCGACAATTTCGGCAAAAACAGGCTGGTCTTTAAGGAAATCGTCACCGAGACCGTGAACGTCAAATGCCTCTTTTGGCATCGGACGCTGCGGATTGATATATTGGTGATATTGCTGTCCCGTCGGCATGTGATTGATCAACTCGATGCAACCGATTTCCACCAGACGATGGTCTGCATATGGATCAAGGCCGGTGGTTTCCGTATCAAGGACAATTTCACGCATGTCGGGTCCGATTTTCCAGTTGGTCAACGATGCTCCGTATCGTAGCGAAAGTTACCGCCCGCCCCAAGCCTGTCGGGATGATAAAATCGGCTTTGCGACGTTTTTCACGATCCGGCATCTGTTTGGCAAGAATGGCGGAAAATTTGGCCTCCGTCATCCCTAATCGCGCCATAACACGTTGGCGTTGAATGAACTCCGGAGCTGATACTACCGCAACTTGATCGCAGCGTTTTTCGCCCGCCGTTTCAAACAGAAGCGGGATATCAAGCACAACCAATGATCTTTGCGCCAAACGGTTCTGCCTTAGAAATCGGTTTTCGTCATCGCGAACCAGCGGGTGCAGAATGGCTTCAAGACATTTCAGCGCATCGGAATCGGCAAAAACGATTGGTCCGAGTATCTGGCGATCAATACGGCCGTCTTGCAGGACATCAGGGAATGCCGAAATGATCGGTTCAAATGCCGCCCCATCCGGTGCCATTAAATGATGGACGCTGGCATCAGCATCGTGAACCGGCACACCGAGATAGCGGAACATCCCCGCCGCTGTCGATTTACCCATGCCGATGGACCCGGTCAGTCCCAAAATCACCATAATAAATAGTGTCCTGTGATCTTAATTCGGATTAATCTGGCGAAAGCACGAATTCGCGAAGCTCTGGCGTAACCTCTGGATCAATCCCGAACCAGCGATGGAAACCCGGTCGTGCCTGATGCAGCAACATGCCTAACCCGTCAACCACTTGATTGCCGCGTTTTTTGGCTTGTGCCAGCAGATCGGTTATCAGCGGTGCATAAACGATATCGGTAACAAGGGCTGTTTGCGGCAAACCTTCAAGATCGATTTCAAGTTTCGGCTGTCCAACCATGCCAAGGCTTGTGGTATTGACCACAAGTGCCGCATCGGCAAGGCTTGTGGGATCAAGCGGCCAGTTCACAACATTTATCCGGGGATCATTAATCTCGGTCACCAGATCTTCAGCACGTTTGCGTGTACGATTGGCAATACGGATTTCGGGACTGCCTTCGTCAAGCATGGCAATCAAAACCGCGCGCGATGCCCCACCCGCACCCAACACCACCGCCGGACCAGACGCAAAATCGATATTCGGGGCTTCTTGGCGCAGGTTTTCGATAAAACCGAACCCATCGGTATTATCGCCCAGCATGCGGCCATCCTTGGCAAAGGTCACAGTATTGACCGCTCCGATGCGACGCGCACGATCAGAGAGTTCGTCACATTCGGGCATCGCCATTTCCTTTTGCGGAATGGTGACATTGACCCCAGAAAAACCCAGATTTCGCAAGGATTTCAGAGCATCCTGAAAATTATCCGGCTCTACCGGGAGCGGCATATAGCAACCGTCGATCCCGTATTTTGCCAGCCAGTAACCGTGCAGACGCGGCGATTTCGAGTGCGATACCGGCCAGCCCATCACACCGGCAAGGCGCGAGGTACCCGACAGGGTTCGATAAGGGGTTCGCAAAGTCATAATGAAGAATTTCCTGCCTGAATGTCTTTTATTATGCCTTGAGAATTCCGTGATCACGCAAGAAGCCAATCAGCGGCAAAAGAGGCAGGCCCAGAACGGTAAAATAGTCACCGCGCACTTCGGTGAAAAGCTGCGCGCCAATACCTTCAAGCTGATAACCTCCAACACAGTCGTAAATGTCGTCGCCGGCGATATCAAGATAGTCTTCGAGCCATTCATCCGTAAAGTTGCGCATGGTCAGATGGGCGGTATCGATGGTGCCCCAGATACGTGATCCTTCCTTATAGATCACAGCCGCCGAAACCAGTTGATGGGTTTTACCGCGAAGCGCCAGAAGCTGGGCACGGGTATTGTCGCGGTCACGCGGCTTGTCAAACCAGATCCCGTTGCATTCCAGCATCTGATCGGCCGCTATAACGATACCATCGGGTTGCTGTCGATACATGCGCAATGCCTTCATTTCGGCGAGCGTTTCGGCGGCTTCGGCAGCACTGGCACCTTCGGCCTTCATTGATTGCTTGTAACCGTCTTCGTCGATCATGGAGGCAATTGCCTCGCAATCCACACCTGAATTTGTCAGCATGGAGTGGCGAGCTTTGCTGCTGGACGCCAGAATCAGTCTGGTCATGTATCGGTATCCTGTGATTTGCTCATGTCTTTGAATTAATCGAATTAATGACCGCGCCGGTCATACATGGTCGATAGAATGATCGCCGCAGTTTCTTCGATGGATCGTCTGGTGACGTTGATAATCTTCCAGCTGCGATCAGTAAAATAACGGCGTGCCTGATGGACTTCGTTTCGCACCGCAACCGGGTCAACGTAATCTCCACCCTCGCCGCGCTCGATCTGGCGCAGTCGATTTTTGCGGATCGATACCAGTTGATCAACATCCTTGATCAGGCCAACAACCAGCGGATTTTTCAGCTTGTCGAGTTCCGGGGGCAACGGGCACCCCGGCACAAACGGCACATTGGCGGTTTTGATGCCACGATTTGCCAGATAGACGGAGGTCGGTGTCTTTGACGTACGCGAAACTCCGACAATAACGACATCGGCTTCTTCAAGATCCCATGTCGATTGCCCATCATCATGAGACAGCGTGTAATCAATGGCTTCGATCCGGTTGAAATAATCTTCGTCCATTTTATGAAGGGCGCCGGTGCGGCCGCGTGATTGCTGTCCCAGATAACCGGCCATCATGGTAATGGTATTATCAAGCACATGGCTGTGCGGTACCTGCAAACGGCGACAGCCTTCTTCGAGCTTGCGGCGAATATCCATATCGAAAACCGTATAAAGCACGATCCCGGGATTGCGTTCGATATCGGCAAGCACACGGGCAAGCTGCGCATCGGTTCGGATCAGCGACCAGACATGTTCATGGGCCCGAACATCGGGAAATTGTGCAATGCAGGCACGTGCCACCCCGTCAACGGTTTCACCGGTCGAGTCCGATACCAGATGGAGGTGAAAGATATTGTCGTCATCAATCATTGCAGACCCGCAATTTTCCAGCATTTCATATTACTTAACCGAAACCCGGTGTTCGATATTTCGATCATCTGCCATATGTCAGGGCACTGCAATCCCAACCATAAATTAAACTGACGGAGTCGGGCCTGTGGATAATTGTGGATAACGGGGGCGACTCCGGCCAAATTTTTTCCACAGATTTTATCCTGCACGTCATACAAAATTTCTCAATGCATTCGTCCCACGGGGGATAAGCGGAAAATTTTTTCCCTAATAGCAGGGATAACAGGGCGAAAACCAGATTAATCCCCGCTATCCCCATTATTCAAAAACGGCTTTTCCCAAGCTCATCCTTGGGAGTCGTTCGGATTCGTCCCCAGTTTTCCCCAAGACCGTTTGAGATGAATCATTTTTCCCGAGTCGCAATGTGGATAAACTGTGCACCAAATTTGATCCCCGTTATCCACAGGTAACCACTAACAAACAACATCCTTTTTTATTAAAGAAGGTTTTGTTAGAGACACGGTGGAAAAACGGCTTGGAAAGGCTTCAGGACACAATTAACGGGTCAGGAACCGGGAACCAGACATAAGCGCCAGATCATCGTGTCTGACAAAAGGATCGGGACTATCATACCCGGAAACAGCCCGTTGAAAGGCAGTTACCGGCAGTCAAACAGGAAACGTCATGCCAAAACCAAACAAGACCTTTTTGCGCGCCCTTGCCGGTGAAACATTGCCGGTACCTCCCATCTGGCTCATGCGCCAGGCGGGTCGCTATCTTCCGGAATATCGCGCAACACGGTCCGAAGCAGGTTCGTTCCTCGATCTTTGCTATAATCCTGATCTTGCGTGTGAAGTTACCTTGCAGCCGTTGCGGCGCTATGACTTCGATGCGGCTATTCTGTTCTCCGATATCCTCGTCATACCACAGGCACTTGGACAGCATTTGGCTTTCAAGCAAGGTGAAGGCCCGCAGCTTGAAGCCATTAGAGATGCTTCGGGACTTGGCATCCTAAATGTTGATCATATCCATGACACACTGGGGCCGGTTTACGAGACGGTTGCAAAGCTCTCTGCATCCATTCCGTCTCATACCTCTCTCATTGGTTTTGCAGGGGCACCTTGGACGGTTGCGACCTATATGGTTGAAGGAAAGGGCAGCAAGGATTTTGCCAATATTCGCCGCTTTGCTTATGGCGATCCAGACGGGTTTTCACGTCTGATAGAAATCCTGGTCGAAGCCACCACGCAATATCTGCTAAAACAGGTTGAAGCAGGTGCGGAATGCATTCAGCTTTTTGAAACCTGGGGCGGAGTACTGTCGGAAAACGGGTTTGAACGCTGGGTGATCGAACCGACCAAAAAGATTGTCGCAAATCTTAAGGCGGTACATCCGGATTTGCCTGTGATTGGCTTCCCAAGGGGTGCTGGCTTGCATCTGATCGACTTCAAACAGCAGACTGGTGTCGATGCCGTTGGTCTTGATAGTGGTGTTCCTTTGAAATGGGTTGCGAAAAAACTTCAGCCATTGGGCCCGGTGCAGGGTAATCTTGATCCGATGTATCTGATTACCGGTGGGGACGAAATGATTGATGAAACCCGCCGTATCCTAGATGTGCTGCGTGATGGTCCGTTCATTTTCAATCTTGGACACGGGATTACCCCGGAAACATCGCCGGAAAATGTCGGCAAGCTGGTCGATTTTATTCGAAATTATCGCTGATAATTGAAATCGATCAAATCGATTAAAAAATTCAATGCGTAAAATGGTTTAAACCCGTTGCACTTCGATACTGATTGGCCATTATAATCGGCAGGATCAAAAGAAGTGGGACGGGTTTATCCAGACAAAACTTCCGGGATGAACCGGACAGTTTCAAAACGCCATGAAGGATATGCCGATGTCCGAACTAAAGCGTAAAAAACGCGCGATCATTCTTTTCAATCTGGGCGGCCCGGATGGCCCGGATGCGGTTAAGCCGTTTCTTTTCAATCTCTTTAATGATCCGGCGATTATTAGCCTGCCCAATCCGTTCCGGTATTTTCTGGCAAAGCTTATTTCATCGCGCCGCGCACCGATTGCGCGCGAGATCTATAACCATATCGGCGGAAAATCGCCGCTGCTGGAATTGACTAAGGATCAGGCGGATGCGCTTGAAACAGCGCTTAACGGGCTTGATGACGGCTATGAAAATCGCTGTTTCATTGCCATGCGTTACTGGAAACCGTTTGCCGATGAAAGTGCGGCCGCGGTTAAGGCATGGGGTGCGGATGAACAGATTTTGTTGCCGCTTTATCCGCAATTTTCAACAACCACCAGCGGATCCTCGGTCAAGGACTGGAAACGGGCCTGTCACAAGGTTGGCCTTGCGGCGCCGATCAAAACCGCGTGTTGTTATCCAACCAATCCTGGCTTTATTGATGCATCGGCTGAAATGGTTAAGGCCGGGTATGAAAATGCCCTGAAAAAGGCTGCCGATCTTGGTGTTGGCAAGCCACGCCTGCTGTTTTCTGCCCATGGTGTGCCTAAGGCAGTGATTACCAAACGTGCTGATCCATATCAGTCGCAGATTGAAAAATCAGCACAAGCCGTGGTCGACAAGATGGCAATTGCCGATCTGGATTGGCTTGTGTGCTATCAAAGCCGTGTAGGGCCGATGGAATGGATTGGCCCGTCGACCGAGCATGAAATTGAACGTGCCGGCAAGGATGGCGTACCATTGGTGATTGTTCCGATTGCCTTTGTTACCGAGCATTCCGAAACGCTGGTCGAGCTGGACATTGAATATCGCGAAATTGCCGATGAGCTGAAAATCCCGGTTTACGAACGTGTTCGGACGGTTTGTTCGCATCCGCTGTTTATCAGTGGCTTGGTTGATGTGGTCAACGAAACCCAGCAGGAACTTGATCAGAACGGACCCGATGATTACGCGGTGGAAACGCGTGGCTGGTGGTGCCCGGATGAACATAGCTGTGCGGTGGCCAAACAGCCGATGGGTGCGGGCCCTGCCTGATTATATTGCTGATCGGGGAATTTGACGTTTATCCTGTTTGAAACAAACAATATCGATTGCCAGTGCCCCGAATCGACCAGAAGAGAGAGACATGGATACCTACAGCGTTATCAAATCCCTGCATGTCATCAGCATTATTGCCTGGATGGCAGGGCTTTTGTATCTGCCGCGGCTTTTTGTCTATCACTGCGAAGTGACACCGGGTTCGGAAGCCAGCGAGAAGTTCAAGATCATGGAACGCCGGTTGCTGCGCGCGATCATGAATCCGGCGATGATTGCATCGTGGATTTTCGGCGGTTATCTGATCCATGCAGCCGGTGTGATGACCGAGGGATGGTTCCACGTCAAATTGCTGTGCGTAGTGCTGATGACCGGGATGCATATGATGATGGCGCGCTATCGCCGTATGTTTGACGCCGATGCAAACACCAAGTCCCAGAAGTTCTTCAGAATTTTGAACGAGGGACCAACCATCCTGATGGTGATTATCGTCTTTATGGTCATTGCCCGCCCGTTCTGATCCGGATGATTTCAGGGTGATTTATCGATCATTTGAAAATCATTTCGATATTAAAATAAAAAGGCCGCCCGTTTGGCGGCCTTTGTTTTGGTATCGTATCAAATTGACTCAAAGCAGGAAATCAGGCGTTGCCCGCAGGCTGACCTTCCATCTGTTTGGCGAATTTCTTGCGGAAAAGATCAGCAAAATCAATCTGCTGCATCATCAACGGCGGGAAGCCACCATCGGCTGTCAGGTCAGAGATGATTTTGCGGACATACGGGAACAGCATACGTGGAACTTCAATCAGAAGAACCGGCAAACGATGTTCGTCAGCCACATTAAGCGTCACGACGGCACCATAGTGAAGTTCGGCGATGAAGGCGACTTTGTCGGCAACGTCGGCTTTGACGTTGATCTTTACGGTGACTTCGTGAAGTTTCTGGTCTTGGGTCGTGCGCGCCTCGACATCGACATCGATGTTGATTTTCGGCTGCTGTTGCAGGGCTACGCTTTCCGGTGCATTCGGATTTTCGAAGGAAAGATCCTTGATGTACTGGGTATGGATCGTGATCGGGTTGCCAGTCGGCTTCTGTTCTTCGCCGCCCTGCGCTGCACCGGTGGTGTTCTCGGCCATTAAAGTATAACTCCCTTAAATCTCGGTCTTGATCAGAAACAAGCCGTTCAGAACGTATCTGCCAGGGCATTGGCAGCATGGTCAGATGTTCTGAAACTGGCTGATATGCTTGTTTCTGACGCCGCAACCTTGCGGCATGTCCTTTCATGGCCTAGCATGTCTTCTGGATACGGGCAAGAAAATCGCCGTAACATCCGGCCTAGGTCACAAATGGCGCAAGAAGGCCACTTTCGGTGTGATCGGCAGTAGGTAGCCAAGCCTTGCAGAATGTCGCGCAAGACGTCGAATAGCCGCCAAAACGACAACAGGTCCCAGCGCGTGGTCAAAGTCCTGTCGGGAACGATCGATGTGATCGGTTATGCCAAACGTGGCGAAGAATTGTCGTTATGAATTCTTGGGCGGCAGATTGCGGGGATCATCGTCATTTCTGCTGTGATCGGTTGTATCCCTGCTTTCGCCATTACCATTGGTGGGACTGACATTTTCGAAATCACCATCAATGATCGGTCCAGTACCCGGACGCCGTCCGCAGCCAGCAGAAGTACCGTCCGACGACGAGCTCTCATTGCCATAGGTCCGGCGCGAGAAATTGGTCCGGATATTGCCCGACTGAACCAGTTTCATGATGACGCCGGCACCAACCGCCTTTCGCAGCGGCGGGACCAGCAACAGAAAGCCCATGGTATCGGTGACAAAACCGGGGGTCAGCAGCAGCACACCAGCAACCAGAATGCAGATGCCGTCAAACAGCTCGCCAATCGGCATTTCGCCTTGATCTATCTGGGCCTGCGCACGGGCTAAGGTTTGCAAACCCTGAGCACGCATCAGTGAGGTTCCGACCACGGCGGTCAGGATGACGATGCCAATCGTTGGCCAAAGGCCAATCAGTTCGCCTGCCTGAATGAAGACGGCAATTTCGATGATCGGCATGGCCACGAAGATGGCCAGAAAATAAAAGCCCATTTTTGCTCCGCTCGGCTTTGCATTTGGTCGATGTGATCAGGTTTGATCCCAGTCTGTCAGGTAAACATACTTTGACAGGACCTGTCCGCAAAGCGCAGTATTACATAAACATGTTGGTTTTCAGGTATTTCGCTTTAATCTGACCTGAAAGACTTTCTGAATTTGTCGGCAAATTAACGGTATAACTGGACGAAAATGCGGCAGTTTACCAACGTGTTCGCGACGATATGATGATTGTGCGAATGAACATGGTGAAACCGATCACATTTTAAATGCGATAGGGAGTTGCCCTTGCATTCGCTTCGGTTCATACCATTTCTCGACCACAGCAGTTTTGCTGTTTTTGGCGTTTTTCGAAACCTTACAGATCAAGAGTCCGGGCTTGCAGTATTTCGACATCATTCTTTTCGCATTGATCGCTGTTTTTCTGGTTTTGCGTCTGCGCAGTACCCTTGGGCGCCGCAATGGCGAGGAAAAACAGGGTCCAACGGATGTTTTTGGCCGTCGTTCGCACGAGGATGACAGCAAAGGTGCCACCAATGGCGCGCCACAGCCGACGGACAATGTCTATCGCCTGCCTGATGCCGACAAGGTAGTCGGAAAGGATGATGCAACTGTTGCGGTTGACAGCGGTGCCTTTAGCGTGTTGCAGCAAATCCAGAAAGCTGATCCCGACTTTACCCAGCAGGATTTCCTGAATGGGGCGCGGATGGCATTCGAAATGATCGTCGAATATTTTGCCAAGGGCGACAAAGACGGACTGAACCCGCTTCTTTCGGTCGAAGTCTATAAAAACTTTGCCGCCGCCATTGATGCTCGTGCCGAAAAGGGAGAGCGCGAGGAAACCACGCTGGTCGGAATCAAAAGTGCCACCATTCACGATGCCAGCCTTGAGGGCCGCACCGCCTATATCACGATCAAATTCGTGTCCGAGGAAGTATCAGTCATTCTCAATAATGAAGGTGATGTGATTTCCGGCGATCCGAATCAAGTGGTCGAGGCCGAAGACCTCTGGACGTTCGCACGCAATATTGAAAGCCGCGATCCAAACTGGCAGCTGGTTGCGACCGAAACGCCGGAAGAAGAGACCGCGCAGTAATTTGGCGGTCTCCACTGGCACTGAATTGATAAAGGCGATCCAGACGGGTCGCCTTTTTTATTGCCTGATTTTATGGATTTGATGGCCGTTGTGGGTTTCGATTATCGGCTTGTTAAGCATGTTTTTGGACAATCGCGGCAGATAGTTGAAATGGGCAAGCATGGGTCAAATCATCTTGCCGGTTCTGATCGGATTTTGCAGATAGCGGGTTTTGCCTTGAAAAGACGTCTGGTTTTGTCGCGACTTCTTTCATTCATTGCGGTTTTTATCGGGGCGACAGGTGCTCTTGTCTGGCTGTTTTGGACCGATATTGCCGGTTTTGTCGGATGGGGAGAGGTATCGGAAAAACCGGCAGATGCACTGACACTGAGTGCCACGGACTTTAATCATCTTGATGGTTGGCAGTCTGACGACATGCGCGGCAGCCTGAAAGCGTTTCAGCGGTCCTGTGCAGCAATGATCAAACGTTCTGATGACCGCGATATCGGCCCGGACCCGCGGATGGGAACTGTTGGTGACTGGCGCGGATTGTGCGAAACCGCGCTGGCACTTGAGCCCGATACGATACGCAAGGAAGACGCACGCACCTTTTTCCAAAGCAGATTCAAACCGTGGCTGGTGGGCAATAACGATGATCCCGAAGGATTGTTTACCGGTTATTTCGAACCGGAACTGCGTGGTAATCTGACCCGAGAAGGACCTTTCCAGACGGCGATTTACCTGAAACCTGACGACATGGTGTCAATTGATCTTGGCGAGTTTCGCGACGATCTTAATGGCACAACACTGGTCGGTCGGATTGAGGGTAAAAATGTAAAGCCCTATTACGACCGTGCGGCGATTGAAAATGGTGCACTTGCCGGGCGGGATCTTGAACTTGTCTGGGTTGATGACGCGATTGATGCATTTTTCCTGCAAATTCAGGGGTCGGGCCGAGTTGTTTTGCCAGATGGCAGTGTTTTGCGCATCGGATATGCTGCGACCAACGGCCATCCCTATTTCGCAATTGGTCGGGAACTGATCGAACGGGGCGAGTTGACGCGTGAAACCGTATCTTTGCAAACCATCCGGCAATGGTTATCCGATCATCCCGATCAGGCAGCTGATGTTATGAATACCAACGCATCCTTTGTGTTTTTCAATCCGCTGAAAACCGACCCTGATGACCCTGATGCCGGGCCGCTTGGATCGCAGGGCGTACCGCTGGAATCAGGGCGGTCATTGGCTGTTGATCGGCGTTTCCATGCCATGGGGGTTCCGATCTGGCTTGAAACCGATGATGCGATGAATGCCGATGCCAGATTTCATCGTCTGATGGTTGCGCAAGATACGGGCGGCGCCATTCGTGGCCCGGTACGTGGGGATATTTTCTTTGGCCCTGGCGAGGATGCCGCCCTGTATGCCGGTCATATGAACCGCAAGGGACGCAAGTTTGTTCTGCTGCCGGCATCAATTGATCCGGTCAAACTGACAGAGGTTAAACCCTGATGCTGCGTCATATAGTCCTGCTTCAGATCAGTGATGCAGTTCCGGCATCGGAAATTGACGGATTACTCCGCGAATTATCCGAAGTGGCGCTTGAAACGCCGGGAATACGTGCCTTTGTTGGTGGTCCCAAAACACCGGGAAGCGGCATGAGCCAGGGTTTTACCCATGCCTTGACCATTGATTTCACCGATGCGCTGGCGCGCGATTCCTATTTATCAGGTCTGGATAAAGACGGGGTGGGTCGGCGTATTTCGGAAATGACAGTTGGGGGGCTTGGCGGAGTGTTGGCAATAAATATCGATATTTCAGATATGAAAGCACCTGACGACATGGCACCTAAAAAGCTTCAGGCGAAATGGACCTGATGATAAATCAGAATCAATGGAATGATCCTGATGCGATTAAAACAGCTAAGAAGTGCTGATAGTTTTCTACTGAAAACGTTAATCAGAAAATCAAAATAAAACGGGCAGGATAACCTGCCCGTTTATAATTCCAGATGTTCGCTAGGTTGTACGGGTTAATTATTGCGCGGCAACGACATTGGCATTTTCACCATCGGATGCGTTGCCACAACCACCGACGCGTGATTTGCGTTGGCGCTGGCTTTCGGATTTCAACTGGCCGCAAGCTGCTAGGATATCGCGGCCGCGCGGCCAGCGGATCGGGGCTTCGTAGCCGAGTTCAAGCAGCGTATGTGCGAATTTCTTGATGTCGTTGGTCGGCGTGCATTCATAGTCCGAACCCGGCCATTTATTGAACGGGATCAGGTTGAATTTGCAATGAACGCCCTTGACCAGTTTTGCCAGTGCGCGTGCATGTTCAGGTTTGTCATTCACGCCTTTAAGCATCACATATTCCATGGTGATCGGGCGCGAATTGGACATGCCGGGATAATGGCGGCAGGCATCCATCAGTTCCTTGAGCGGGTATTTCTTGTTGATCGGCATGATCTCATTACGCAGATCATCATCAGGCGCATGCAGTGAAATCGCCAGACCAACACCGAGTTCCTCGCCACAACGCACGATTTCCGGCACAACGCCAGAAGTCGAGAGGGTAACGCGACGGCGCGAAATTGAAATTCCTTCACCATCCATGGCGATTTTCAGCGCTTCGCGGACATTTTCATAGTTAAACAGCGGCTCTCCCATGCCCATCATAACGATGTTCGACAGGCGACGGATACCGTTCGCAGGGGTTGGCCATTCACCATAACTGTCACGGGCAACCATAAACTGGCTGATGATTTCGCCAGGGGTAAGGTTGCGCACCAGAAGCTGGGTACCGGTATGGCAGAATTTGCAGGTCAGTGTGCAGCCGACCTGCGATGAAATGCAGACAGCACCACGATCTTCGTTGCGATCAGGGATATAGACGGTTTCGGCTTCGTTACCGTCATGGAACTTCATCAGCCATTTATGGGTATCGTCCGAGCTTTTCTGATCGGCTGTTAGAATCGGGCGGCCAATATAGAAGTCCTGCGACAGTCGATCGCGAAGCTTTTTGGAAATGTTGGTCATATCCTCGATGTCTTTGACACCGCGGTTATAAATCCAGTTCCACATTTGCTTGACGCGAAACTTGCTCTCACCCATTTCGCCAAGCAGTTCGGCCAACTGATCGCGCGAAAGACCCACAAGATCACGACGTCCGTCAGCAGCCTGCCCGTTGGCGGCTCGCGTTACGAAATCGGTCAACGTCGGGCCGGACGGTGTGGCACCGTTTTCGGCGTTCTGGGTCACGTTTTCGGACAGGACGTCGGTCATCCCGGGCACTCTCTTTGGTGTTTGGCGTTTATCGGCGTTTGTTCTTCGTTACTGGCAGCATCTTACTGTTTCCGGTTGTTTCCGGGTTTGTGCATCCGATGCGCGCCGATTTGCAACGGGGCGGAACTATAACAGATTTTTCCGCGAAATGCTTTTGGCGCATAAACCATGGCCCCGCATATAGCGGGGCCGGGGCAATTTACAAACGATAAAATTCACATTGCAGCTATTTGCCGAACGCGATGCAGCTTTACAAGCGCCTAAAACCACTGGGATTTATCGGTTCTCTGTTCGGTTAGTTAACCGGTTTGGCGTCGCAAGCCTTTGAAATTGCATTATAGGCAGCGGTGAAACCGGAAAGAGAATAAGTATCGGTAGTTTTCGTGCCGCGTGATGAGTTCCCGACAACAACCATCGTGCTGCCGGACTTCATGGCACTGACCAGTTTTCGGTCTTCTTCACCGTTCACGGCCCAAGCTGAATCTTCGTAGGTGAACAGCTTGAAGCTTTTGGAATCGATTCGAAGGTCAACATCGCTATCCTTTTCATAGGTATAGCCGGTGATGAAACTGACTTCGTTGAACAGTTTGAGCGCCGGGCGGTGCGTGACCATGACATAGATCTTGCCGCGCTGGGTGTAGTCACCTTTGGCCGAGGTCGGCTGACTTCCGATATAGCAAACTTTCTTGCCTTTCTCGGAATAGCTATAGGCCTCCCATTTTCCATATACATCAATTAGTTGCGGCGCATTTTGCGCAATCGCAGCCTGAGAGATCAAAGCGATAAGGGCGGCAGCTGCACCTGACAGCGAATTTCTGACAAGACGATGGGCGTGTTTTTTCATGGGCTCGCGTATCGTGTCTGAAGTTTCGGGACGAAGACCTTAAATCCACCCGATGTGGCGGATTTATGAGAAATTTTCCCAAGGGTGACGGGAAAAGGTAAATATTCGACCAAGGAAATAACGGCATATCGCGAAATTTGAAAAAATCGACTGCGATATGGCAAAATGGTGCAAATACCTGTTCCTTTTGGGCTTTTAACCCTTGTTTTTTAGGGTAGCCCGGGCTTTTACGACCTGATCGAGGCAATCTTGGACCGAGATTTTATCGGCACTTTTGCGTTTACGGGCGAGCATATGGGTCATTTTGCGTTTTTGTCCTTCGACAGCCGGGAAAAAGAACGCGTCAAAGGAGCAGTCATCGGACCGGTATTGCCAAACCCGTGCGGGGCCTTCGCCGCGGGTCATTTCTGGTTCGCCGATTTTTTGTTCCACTGCGTCCTCCGAAAGACCCATCAGGGTTTCAGCCTTGATTGATTTAAAGGGAACAGGCGGAATGGCAACCGTGATACGCGGCGACTTCGATTTGGCCGTGCCAGCCGAGCTTGCCGCGGGTTCTGTTGCCATTGACGTCGCGCTACCAGTGGCAGATATTTCGGGTTTTTTCGGGATGTCCTGGGTCACGCGCGGTGAACTGGCCGATGTAGCCTTGCCATAGTTCTGATTGGTGCTGCCCGGCGGGAGGGCATTGCCGCCACATGCCACAAGCGATGTCGCGATCAGGATCATCGCGCAAAGAAGCCCGGCGGGGTGTGCTTCACCACGCCGGAGCTGTATCGGGGTCGTATGGACTGGTGAGCGGTTTATGCCGGTCACGGATCAAATATCGTCGCTTTTGCGCGGAATGGTGATCGCAGCCGAATGACCTGTACGGCTGGTGCCGTCGTCGCTGCCTTCAACATATTCCAGCGAGCCCTTGATACGGGCACCGTTTTCGATCTGAAGTGCACCATAGGTGATCTTGCCGTTGATGTCGGCTGTGCCGATCACGATGACGCGGCGTGCTGTCAGATCGCCTTCGAAGGTGCCGCTGATTTCGGCTTCGTCGACCTGTGCGGTACCGACAAAGGTTCCACCCTGGGAAACTTCAAGACGGGTGCATTCCTTGATCTGGGCTTCAACATGGCCCTCGACGACAAGTATGTCGCAGGAACCGATTTCGCCAGCCAGACGGATATCGCGGCCAACCGTCAGCTTCTTGCCTTCGGTGTTGTTTGGTGTTGCGCTCGGACGGCCAGCACTGCCGCGGGTCGGAATTTCAAGCGGGCGCTTCGGGATTTCCGGGCGGAAGCTGGTGGAATGCGGTTTGCTGGACATTTGCGGTTCTTCCTTTGTGCGCGGCTGGGTAAATAGCTGCGGCTCACTACGTTTTTCTGTTTTTGTGGCGGTATCGTTGCTGGCACTCGCACTTTCGTCCGAAGTCGACGTGTTCGGCGAGGAAGCTGTGCTGTCGGAAAGACCGCCTGAATTCAATCTGGAAGAAGATGTATCTGACGAAGCCGGGCTGCTGTCGACTGTTTTGTTGGCTTTTTTCTTTCCGAACATGGGGATGACCAAATCCTTGTCTTGCAGTTTTGTTTCAGGTTTCCGCCGTTTTATCCGATGCCCACCGGAATGGCGTCAGGCTGTGGTCCGGTTTTCGAACGCGCCCAGACGGACGGAGTAATGTACCATAAAGGCAGTCGCAATGATCGGAGCCACAAGGTTGACCAGCGGCACGGTCATCAGGAATGTCAGGCCGATCCCGGCAAACCACAGTTTCATCTGGCGGCTCTTGCGAATGGCATTCACCGTGTGCACATCATAACGACGTGCGGCGACCAGTTCAAAATATTCGCGCGAAAGCAGATACCCATTCATCGCATAGAACGCGATGATGTAGACCGGTCCGGCCAAAAGAAGCGGCAGTATCAGGATGTTAAGCGCCAAAGCGGTCAATGCGAATTTAAGGCCGCTGATCAGGGCTTCGGTGATCGGTTGCGGGCGGGTGTCGGGCAGGGTTGGATAATATTTATCTTCAACCGCATCGGCGATTTGATCAAGCAGCAGGCTTGAAATCAGCACGGTCGCTGCCGGGAACATCAACAGCACCAAAAATGCCAGACCAACGCCAAGCAGCCAGTCTGCCGCGGTTTCCATCCAGCCGCCATCGGCAAAAAAGGTTACCGAATTCAGGCCAAAGCCAATCAGCATCCAAAGCCCGACAATTGTTGCCAACGCGCCGGCAACGCCGATCCACACAACTTTGCGAAAACGCGGGTCGGAGAACTGGGAAACGGATTTCAGAAAGTCATTGATCATTGGCGGAATTTTATCCTGCTGGCACTGTCGTAAATACGTTCCAAGGGAATCATGCCAAACATTACTAGGCAATCAAAATTAACAGGCCGTGAAATCGGTAGCGGATTTGACAGATTTTTTGCCCAAAGCGTCGGATATCGTATGTGTTGGGCAGAAAAAAGGCGTCCGGTCAGGGGGGAGAACCGGACGCCAGCGCTCCGATGATCTGGAGCGTGAGGAAAGGTAGGGGAGACCTGTTCCTCACACTTGGCTCCCACATCAAAATTCGGGAACCTTGTGACAGGTTTTCATATAGGGACTATAACCCCCGTCTGCCATAGATCAGGGCCGCTTATCGGCGATAAATTTCGTGGATGCAGGTGAAAAATGTCATACCGATTGATCGTTGCGAAACAACAATGTTTGCAAGA
The DNA here is from genome assembly GCF_000300235.2 of Thalassospira xiamenensis M-5 = DSM 17429. Lineage (NCBI taxonomy): Bacteria > Pseudomonadati > Pseudomonadota > Alphaproteobacteria > Rhodospirillales > Thalassospiraceae > Thalassospira > Thalassospira xiamenensis. Next base: position 4,420,301 of record NZ_CP004388.1, read on the forward strand.
TTTTGAATCGGAATGCTAAACCGCTTTGTCAGGCAGATTTGACATTTTCGTGAAGTTGACCGGGAATTTTGAAATCAGCCGCGCTGATTGGGCCAGATGCGGTCAAATTTGAATAATGCCGGATCCAGCTTCATGCCTTCTTCGGTATTGAACAGGGTCACGGTCGTCTCTACCCCGGCGGGGTCGGTGACAATCCATTGACGCAACTGCATCGGGTTTTCCTGAAATACCAGTGTGACACTGCCAGCACCCGGATCGGATTTGCGCACCATTTCAACCCGCATGGTTTCGGCGGTACGTTTGAAATCAACAACCTTGACCTCTCGCGTTAGCGAAACATCTTTTGCCAGAATGATACCGGCCGGGGTTTCGTCGATATTGAAATAGGTGGGCGCGTTGATTTCCTTGTCATAATAAATGAAATCAGACCCGGTGGAGACCAGCAGGATTTGTGCGGGCGGGTTATATTCAAACCGCATCTTGCCTGGGCGTTCCATATAAAGCTTGCCCTCTGCGGCACCGCCATCCGAGGAAATCTGGACAAAATCACCTTTCAGTGTGGTGATGTCCTCAAGATAGTTTTCGATTTTCTCGATGGTTGCTTGATCCATCACGCCTGACTGCGCCAATGCGTTTGCTGGCATCAGGCTGATTGAAACCGGTGCGGCAATCGCAAAGGCCGTGGCAAAGACGGATGCCGCCGTCATGGAGCGGAAGCGCGCGCCCACCTGTTTGATGCGGAATTTGCCGAATTTGCTGAAGAATGCCATGTGACAGCCTGTCTACCCGTTTTAAGAAATTCTGTGATCGCGATTGCGAAACTGGAATGGCGAATGATAAAAATTCAGCCAAATTGTAACCAACCACAATATGTACAACATATCGCATCATTTGGCCGGGAAGGCCAGCCGGGTCAAGTCACGCCCGCAAATGATCACAATTGGCCGGGTTTGGCCGCATTTGCAGCAGTGATCGGCTTTCCGGCAACAGGAGAAAGCGTTTTATGAGTCGTATCGTCGCCATTCAGATGGATCCAATCGCATCGATCGATATCAAGGGGGATTCAACCTTTGTGATGGGGCTCGAAGCCCAGTCACGCGGTTATGATCTTTTGCATTATCATCCCGATGACATGTTTTATGACCGAGGTCGGATCAAGGCCGAAGTCCGCCCGATGACGCTTCGTTACGAGAAGGGCAATCACTATGATCTGGGTGAGGCAAAGATCATAGATCTCGCCAAAGAAACCGATGTGATCCTGATGCGTCAGGACCCGCCGTTTGATATGAATTACATCACGGCGACCCATCTGCTTGAAGCCGTTCATCCGGAAAGCTTCGTGGTCAACCACCCCGGCCATGTCCGCAATGCGCCGGAAAAGATTTTCGTTACAGAGTTTCCCAATCTGATGCCGCCGACCCTGATTACCCGGTCGGCCGCGCGTATTCGCGATTTCCGCGAGGAATTCAAGGACATCATTGTCAAGCCGCTGTTTGGCAATGGCGGGGCTGGTGTTTTCCATCTGAAACCGGGTGACGAAAACCTGAATTCGTTGTTGGAACTATTCGCCGCGCAGTCGCGCGAGCCTTTGATGGTGCAGGCTTACTTGCCCGATGTGCGCAAAGGCGACAAACGCATCATTTTGGTCGATGGCAAACCTGTCGGTGCGATCAACCGTGTCCCGGCCGAGGGCGAGGCACGGTCGAACATGCATGTTGGCGGCGTAGCGGAAAAATCCATGCTCACCCCGCGTGAACTTGAGATTTGCGAACGCATTGGGCCGGAACTGAAAAAGCGCGATCTGATCTTTGTCGGGATTGACGTGATTGGCGATTATATGACGGAAATCAACGTCACCTCGCCGACCGGGCTTCAGGAAGTGAACCGTTTTGACGGATCGAAACTGGAATCCCTGATCTGGGATGCGATTGAAACCCGCTTGTCCTGATCGAATTTGACGACGGGACGATTTTCGGGGCAAGTGGTTTAACCGCTTGCCCCTTTTTCTGGCCCCCTGTCTGGTCGGAATGGATGGCCGCGAAATGGCCGGATTTCATCGGCAATTCTGCACCAATTTGCTGCCCATATCCGTTGATGTGACTGAATTCATGCCCGCAGGCTGGAACCAAACGCCTGTTTCTGCGTATGATTTTGGGATCAATCATCAACAAGGCGGAATCCGATTGCATGGCGGATAAGCAAAACAGCGCAATTTCAACAAACGGTACCTTTGGCCCGTTCCTGTTCGCGCGTGGCAGCGACGATAAAACGGCCCTTCTGGCCGCGCTTGTTGTGACGCCGGAAGGAGCCGATCCGGCTGAGTTTCGAATCATGGGTCAGGATATTGTAACCCCGACAAAGCTTGCGAACCGGTTCGGGTGTCATTACTGGCGTTATGATTTCGAGCTGCCGGTTGCGTCGGATGCGCGTTATAGTTTCGATATCGAAACATATTATGTGAATACCGATTTGACTCATGACCTTCGGATCGGGTTTGTCTCGTGTAACGGACAAGAAGACGGCGATTTGGACCGACCTTTGGCGGATCGTAATGCGCTGTGGATTGATTTGGCCCGCGAACATCAAAAACGGCCTTTTTCCCTGCTTTTGCATGGCGGGGACCAGATTTATGCCGACGGGGTCTGGGAATGCCATCCTGATATTGTCACCTGGAAAAAGACGAGACGTCAGCAGAAGCTGGCAGCGGATTTCACCCCCGAGATGCGCAATAGTGTTCTGAAATTCTATCTGGAACATTATCTTGAAATTTATGGACAGCCGCAGATCAGCCATATACTGGCGCGGGTGCCCTCTTTGATGATGTGGGATGACCACGACATTTTTGACGGTTGGGGCAGTCACAAGAAATGGTTTCATGACAGCATGGTCGCAAAGGGCATGTTTGCCTGTGCGCGTGAAGCATTTTGCCTGATGCAGCTTTGCACCGCGCCCGACGAATTGCCGCAGAAAATACTGGACCGTTCGGGGCAAAGCCTTGGCTGGCGTACGGATTTCCCCGGATTTTCGGTGATTGCGCCCGACTTGCGGTCGGAACGGACCCCGCATGCGATCATGGGCGAACATGGTTGGCGGGACATGATTGCGGCACTCGATACGATTCCGGAACATCATCGTATTTTGTTGATGTCGAGTGTGCCGGTGATTGGCCCGCGCCTATCACTGGTTGAGGCGATCCTGCATCTGATGCCCAGTGCGCAGAAATACGAAGATGACCTGCGCGATCAGTGGCAAAGCCGTTGGCATCGTAAGGAATGGTGCCGTTTTCTGGAAACCATTGAAGATGTCGTCGTCAAGCGCGGTTATGACATGACCCTGCTTTCGGGGGAAATTCATGTGGCGACCCGGGGCACGTTTGAAACCCATGGCAAGTCCATTCACCAACTGGTGGCATCGGGCATTTCGCACACTGCCCCGCCGGTGGCGTTTGCGCGTGCGCTTGGTCTTTTGGCATGGATTGGCGATAATCCCCTGCCCGGTCGCCCGACCAAGCTTAAGCCGCTTCCTGGGCGGATTGGCACCTATTGCGCTGCACGCAATTACCTAACACTGGACCGAAAGGGCGAAAACTGGCGTGCCAACTGGCATCTGGAAAACATTGGTTGGACACCGGATTTAACAATCTAGGGAGGATCCCATAGTTCCTACCATGCAGCTTTACTATTCGCCGACATCGCCCTGAAGGTGCGGATCAATGTCCGCGAATTGGGATTGGAAGGCGATATTTCTGAAATTATGATCAATCCTTGGACGGATGCGGCTTTGCGTGACGGTATGATGTCCTCGACCGGGCGGTTATACGCCGATAGCAAACGCCCGGAAACTGAACGTTCCGATTTCGTAATGGATCGTCAGCGTGCCGCGGTTCATGCAAGCATTGACGCCTTAGAAGCCGGGATCAGCAGCCTCGCAACAGATAGGCCAGATATCGGCACTCTTTCGGTGGCCGCGGCCCTTGAATATGTTGATTTCCGCTGGCCCGATGGGTGTTTTGCTGTTTCAGACGATCTGCGCCATTGGATGGCGGGCATGGCCAATCGCCCAGCCATGCTTGCCACGCGGTATCATTTGCTTCCGGTTTGACAGATCTGATCTGCATGGATGCAATATTGTCCGGGCCGGTTAAACAAGCTATAGCGTGGCGGGGCAGCCAGATGTGTTATGATGTCGGGCAGCAACTTTTCAGATGAAACGGGTTTCATGACCGACATTACCAAATCCATGCGTGAACGGGCCTGGGCCCGGGCCGGAAAAATTCAGGGTGAAGATTCCGCCGAAGTGCGCAAGCACCGTTCCAGCGGCATCACGATGAAAAAAGAAAGTTTTGGCAAGTTCCGCAATTTTGGCTGGACCGTTGTAGATGGCGTTGCTGTTCCATGCCGCAAGGAATTCCTGCCGCCGCGTGACGGCGATGCGACTGATGGCGATGCATCTGAAGATCTGGCCAAATCCGAACCTTCCGAAGACTGATCATCTGATTCTGTCCTAGCCATTCGTCAGGTTGATCAAATCTGTCAAAAGGTGGCGCGAATCGGAATTCGCGACCAGTGCGTTGAGGTCTTTCTGGGTTTTTTGCCAGATCGGAAAGGCTTTAACAAGCAACGCCATTCCCTGATCGGTTAGAGTCAGCAAACGACTGCGTTTATCCTTGGGGTCGATATCGATTGCAACCAGCCCCCGTCGTTCCAGCGGTTTAAGATTGGCGGTCAGTGTTGTGCGATCCATCGCCAGCAAATCAGCAACATCTTGCATGTGCGGCGGGTGTGGCCGGTTAAGCGACATAAGCAAGGAATATTGCCCGCTGGTCAGGTCAAGCGGGCGAAAAGCATCGTCGAACCGGCGCGCAATCGTGCGTGCGGCCCGCCGCACATGCAGACAAAGACAACTGTCACGCACCATCAGCGTCGATGAAAACGGAACTTTATCGTTCTGGTTGAAATCTTTTTTTGACATGAATTAATTATGTTGATATCAACGTATTTGTCAAACGGGAAAATAAGAAAAAACTGATCAATCGTTTGGTTCATAAAGCGCCACCACGCTTCACCTGATTTCGAATTCACTTCTGAACGGCAAGGAGGAAGCCCGATGCAGAAGATCAGCCCCTTTCTATGGTTTGACGGCAACGCCGAAGAAGCCGTCAATTTTTATGCGTCCGTTTTTCCATATGCCACGATCAGCAAAATTCTCCGCAGCAGCAAGGCCGGACCTGGACCGGAAGGCCATGTTTTGACCGTAAGTTTTGAGCTTGAAGGTCAACAATTCACAGCCCTTAACGGCGGACCGCAGTTCAAGTTTACCGAGGCTGTTTCCTTCACCGTGTCCTGCAATGATCAGGCAGAAGTTGATTATTACTGGGACTGCCTTTCTGAAGGCGGGGAACCTAGGCAGTGCGGCTGGGTAAAGGACAGGTTCGGTCTTTTCTGGCAGATCACTCCGGTTCGCCTTATCGAACTGATGAACGATCCGGATCCGGATGTCGCAGCCAGAGTGGCAACAACCATGATGTCTATGGAAAAATTCGACATCGCTAGGATTGAACGTGCGGCCAAAGGCACCTGAAAACTCCACGCAAAATTTTCGCCCACCCCTCGCACCACCAACGCAAGGAAATGCCCCATGACTGATAAACAAAGTGAAGACAAAGCTGCCATCCGCGAGATTTTTACCCGCTGGTCAACGGCCGCACGTAACAAGGATCTCGACGGAATCATGGCGTTATATAGCGATGATATCTGTTCCTACGATGCGGTCGGTCCGCTGCAATTCAATGGCCGGGATGATTATCGTGCCCATTGGGAACGCTGTATGGCGTTTGATGATGAATTCATCATGGAGCCGCAGGAACCCTTTATCCGGGTGTCAGGTCATCTGGCTGTGGCACGGTTCCTGATCCGGTGCGGCATGCGCAAGGAAGACGGGACCGAACAGGCAAGCTGGATGCGGTCAAGCTATCACCTTGAAAAGCAGGGTGGTGAATGGCGCATCGCGCATGAACATTTTTCCGTGCCTTTTGACTTCGAAAACAGTGCCGCCCAGTTCGGGTTGCAGCCGTAAATCCCCAAACCCACCAGATTTTACACATAAAGGAACGCCCCGATGAAACTGATCACCTATCTGAATTTCGACGGCAATTGCCGACAGGCATTTGAATTCTATCAGTCCATCCTGGGCGGCGAGCTGATCATGATGCCGTTCAGCGATACGCCGATGGCCGGTGACGAGCCTGAGCATAATGACAAAATTGCTCATGCCTGCCTGATGGGCGATGGCTGGCATCTGATGGCATCCGACTGCCCGCCGGAATATTTCACCAAAATGCAGGGCATCACAGCATCTCTCCATTTTGAAAAAGCGACTGATGCCAAAAAAATGTTCGATGCTCTTTCCAAAGGCGGTGAGGTGACCATGCCGTTAGAGGAAACCTTCTGGTCGCCGGGTTATGGCATGTTTACCGACAAGTTCGGCACGCCCTGGATGATCAATACCGAGATGTCGCCAGAAGACGGAGCAGGTTGTGCCTGATCACCGGGGATAAACGACTTGTTGCCTTGATCCCCGTTTCCCGCCAAAGTGGTATATATAACTTGGGGTTACGGGGATCAGTACCACATGACAGCACGGGTTATGACCGTCGCCTTTGCCGGGATTGATACAATTCCGGTCGATGTGCAGGTTCAGATGGCAAGCGGATTGCCCGCTTTTAGCGTGGTTGGCTTGCCCGACAAGGCGGTTTCCGAGGCGCGCGAACGTGTGCGATCCGCGCTTTCAGCGATGGGGTTGGCATTGCCACCCAAGCGCATCACAATCAATCTGGCCCCCGCCGATTTACTAAAGGAAGGATCGCATTTTGATCTGCCGATTGCGTTGGGTCTTCTGGCCGAGATGGATGTGATCGGGCACGAAGACATTGCGAATTTTGTCGTGCTGGGTGAATTGGGGCTTGATGGCAGTATCACCGGCGTCGGCGGGATTTTACCGGCGGCCATGCAGGCAAGTGGCTTGGATCGGGGGATTATCTGCCCGGCAGATAACGGTGCGGAAGCGCTTTGGGCAGGGGAACTTGAAATTCTGGCACCATCGCGTTTGACCGGATTGATCAACCATTTCAAAGGAACTCAGATCCTGTCGCGGCCATGTGCTCCGAAGGTTAGTTCATCTCCCTTATCATTGCCAGATCTGCGCGATATCAAGGGGCAGGAAAGTGCCAAACGCGCGCTCGAAATTGCTGCGGCTGGCGGTCATAATTTATTGATGAGCGGCCCGCCCGGTTCGGGAAAATCGATGCTTGCCGCTCGTCTGCCGGGGCTTTTGCCAGAATTGAATGCCAGACAGGCCCTTGAAACTACCGTGATCCATTCGGTTTCCGGGATGCTGCCCGAAGGCGGTCTTATCCGCACACGACCCTTCCGACAGCCCCACCATTCGGCATCCATGCCCGCACTTGTTGGCGGTGGCCATCGTGTTCGCCCTGGCGAGATTTCCTTAGCCCATCATGGCGTTCTGTTTTTGGATGAATTACCGGAATTTCAGCGCAATGTCCTTGATGCGTTGCGTCAGCCACTTGAAACCGGGCAGGTATCGGTTGCGCGTGCCAATGCGCATGTAACCTATCCGGCGCGTGTGCAACTGGTGGCGGCAATGAATCCCTGCAGGTGCGGCTATTTGGGTGATAATGATCTGGCGTGCACGCGGGCACCGCGATGTGGCGAAGATTATCAGGCGCGGCTTTCCGGTCCCCTTCTGGATCGTTTTGATATCCAGATTGATGTTCCCGCAGTCACACCCGAAGAACTTGACCTTCCGGCGTCGGGCGAGACGACGCAGGTGGTGCGCAAACGGATTTTGGTGGCGCGCGAAACCCAGTCATTACGATATAAAAATGATAATATTTTGACCAATGCTGAAGCAGATGGCGAGGTCTTGCAAAAAGCAGCGGTTCTGGATGAGGATGGGCGTGCTTTGTTGCAGGATGCCACGCGTCAGATGAAGCTTTCAGCTCGCGGGTATCATCGTGTTTTGCGCGTTGCCCGCACGATTGCCGATTTGGCGGGGATGGATAACGTCAAGCGTGGGCATATCGCCGAAGCCCTCGGTTACCGGCATATGGCCTATCGGAGATGATCAGGCAACGCGGGAAATCCGGTAAACGGACGATGGTGGCACATTGCGCATGATCGTTCCGATCCGGCTGGCGCGAAGGCCCATCCGATCAAGAATGGTGCTTGGAATCGGGCAGCGCGGGCCATAGGTGAACTGATAGAAGGCACCGGTAGGTCCAAGATAACGGAATGCACCATTCAAAGCACCCATCACTTGGCGGGGTCGCATGGAAAGCAATGGCAGGCCGCTGATGGCAGCACCCAGATCATTGGATGGATAAAGCGGGTTTAAGGTGATCCGGCTGGCATCCATATGCAACACCCTGGCACGTGGATAACGATCTGAGAGTAATCGGGCAAATTCGGCCCCGGCTTCGACCAGGGTCAGATCGCCCTCATCAAGACCGCGCGTGATCAGGGCCCGTGTAAAAACACCGGTACCCGGACCAAGCTCAAGCACGGAGCCGGTTGCGGGGGAAATTTCGGATGTAATCAGTTCTGCCAATGCCGAACTGGAGGGGGAAATGGCCGAAACCCGTTTGGGATTGGCCACCCAGGCCCGAAAAAACGGCAACAGGTCCGACATCGCATTTACTGCCTTTTGATCGAATTTCGATAATGACGTCAATCTCATCATCCTTCATGTCGCCAAAAGTGCAGGTTTGTGTTCATTTTGTGAGAACACGCGAAAAACCGGGATATCGCGATTAATGTGTGTTCCGACGCAGATCATCAATCAACTGTGCCTTGGCCGGATCAGTATGGAAACTTGAAGGGATGATCATCATTCCCTTGGTGCCATCGCGGGCTTCGATCATATAAAGGGTGGCATCATCCCCTGGATCGGTACCTGCATCGACACTGTTGCTGTGCACGATTTTAAGTTCTGCCGGATCATAGACCGGGCCGCCCCCATCACAACGCAATACGCCATCTTCATAAACGAATTGATGCGAAAAGCCGTGGCGGATGGCATTTTCCTGCAGTTCTGCGAGATTCATGACTTGGCTCCTTGCTCGTTTTGATATCCGTGTTTCATAAACGCGCAAAGAGAATGACTGTTCCGTCAGGATTAAGGATTGCCCGATTTGCTTTCGCGTTGCTGACTTCGCAAATGGTCAATCAGTTCGGCCTTTTCATGTTCTGTGTAAAAGCTGCTCGGTACGATCAGGGTGCCACGCGTACCGTCGCGGGCCTCGATCATATAAAGCGTCGCATCATCACCCGGATCGGTGCCGCTATCGACGGATCGACTGTCGATAATAGTCAGATCATTGGCGGAATAGCTTACTTCATTGCCATCGCAGGTAACATGGTTTCCAGCCGCACTGAAATGATGGGTGAAGCCCTTTAGTGTGGCAACTTCCTGCAGTTCGGAGAGATTCATGGTGTAAGCTCCGTTTGCCGGTGTTTCGTGGGTTTTCAATCATAGCACGAAAAGGCTGAGAAATATTGCCATTACTATGGCAGAAAACCTCAGATTTCCTTTTTCATACCTTCGTGGCTGGCAACAAAACCAAGCCGTTCGTAAAAGCGGTGCGCATCCTTTCGGCTTTTATCGGTTGTGAATTGCACAAGCGATGCACCAAGTAATTTCGAAATCGAAATGGATTCGGTAATCAGCTTTTCCCCGACCTTCTGACCGCGACATTTTGACGACACCCGCACCCCTTCGATCTGCGCACGCAGACGGCCTTTGCGCGAAAGCCCGGCAATCAGGGTCAGTTGCAGACAACCGACGATCTCATCCCCGCGACACGCCAGCAGGTATTTGTTGGGAAGAGCTTCGGTGCTTTGGCTTTCCATGGCATCGAACGCGGCATAATAGACATCAGGCAGTGGATCGCGCAGTTCTTCGCGGGTTTTGCCCTTTTCGTCATCGGCCAGAAGCGCAACGATGGCAGGCAAATCTTCATGTGTGGCATAGCGGAAGGTAATATCGGTCATAAAGGCATCCTTGTTCGGGGCGTGGTGCCATCATGGGTTAAAATCAGGAGCTTGCCAATTTGCCCGGTGGAGTTTTTGCGAGTTTCTTGTCGCTGTTTTGGCAATAAGGCCATTCGTGGAATGGCAAAGGTGCCGTCCTCATGTTTTCAGGACGGCACCCTTGCGTAATCACCCTGTCGCGCGGGATCGGAGGAAAAGCGGCAGGGCAATCAATTTAATGATCCGGATCAGGCCAGGCCACCATTGGCGCGCAGCGTCTGTCCATTGACCCAACCGGAATCCGGCCCAGCCAGGAAGGAGACAACACCGGCGATGTCTTCTGGCTGTCCGAGGCGTTCAAGTGGCGGCATTTTGGAAAACTGCGTAATCTGTTCGTCGGTCTTGCCGTTCAGGAACAGCTCGGTAGTGACCGGACCGGGGGCAACGGCATTGACCGTGATATTGCGGCCGCGCAGTTCCTTGGCATAAACACCTGTCATGGCTTCAACCGCCGCCTTGGTTGCATTGTAGACCGCATAACCCGGCAATTTCAGATGAAGGGCCGTGGTTGAAAAGTTGATTACCCGACCATTATTGCGCAGGCGTTTGGCCCCCTCGCGCAGCATGTTGAAGGTACCGCGTACATTGGTATCCATCATCGAGTCATAGACCGCGTCACTCATTTCCGAGATCGGCTGTGTTGTCATGACGCCAGCATTATTGACGATGACATCAACCCCGCCAAAACGGGTTTCGGCGTGATCGAACATCTGTTTGACGGCATCAGCATCGGTGATATCGGCCTTGATTGCCATCGCCTGATGGCCGCTTGTTGTCAGTTCGTTGACAAGGGCGTCTGCGCTGTTGGCACTGTTGGCATAGTTGATAACAACGGCAAAGCCATCCTGCGCCAAGCGTTTGGCAAGGGCCACACCAATGCCACGTGCGGCACCGGTGATAATGGCGGTTCTGGTTTCATTTGCGTTTGTCATGTCGGTTTTTCCTGCCTGGTGATGAACCAATTTCGATGGGCGGAGTATGAACCGGATGACATTTGGGATAATTACCCCATAATCGACAATACTGTTCGATAAATCATAACAATTGGAAATGCGATGGACCGGTTTGAGGAAATGCGCAACTTCGTTCGAATTGTCGAGCGCAGAAGCTTTACCAAAGCAGCGACGGATCTTCAGATACCACGCGCAACGATGACCAACGCCATTCAGCGCCTTGAAGAACGGTTGGGTACTCGGCTTCTGAACCGCACCACCCGACAGGTTCGACCAACTCTGGACGGCGAAGCTTATTACAAGCGCTGTATCCGGATACTGGGCGAGCTGGAGGAAGCCGACGGCCTTTTTCGGCCTTGTGCGCCCAAAGGGCTTTTGCGCGTCAATCTTCAGGGGACACTGGCCCGGATGTTTGTCATTCCGGCCCTGCCGGGCTTTATGGATGAATATCCTGATATCACGCTTGTGGTGGCGGATGGTGATCGGTATGTCGATCTGGTTCAAGAAGGATATGATTGCGTGTTGCGCAGTGGGGAACTGGTCGATTCATCTATGATCAGCAGTCGTTTGGTAACAATGCCCGAGGTGACGGTTGCAAGTCCTGGCTATCTTGAAAAATATGGCATGCCCGAACGGATCGAGGATTTTGAACGCGAGGGACACCGGGTTGTTTCCTTCCTTTCCGGTGCGGATGCCAAGCCGATGCCGCTTGATTTCACGATTGACGGTCTTGTGCGGCAGGTGGAGATTCCTGCCAATATTTCCGTGACCGGGGCGGATTTATATATCGCGGCGGCTATTGCCGGGCTTGGGATCATTCAGGTCCCGTATTACCGCGCGGTGGCCGATCTGAAGGCTGGTCGGCTGGTCGAAATCCTGCCGCAATATCCACCGGAATCGATGCCTGTATCGGTGCTTTATCCGCATAACAGGCAACTTTCACCGCGCGTTCGCGTATTTACCGACTGGCTGGGGCAGCTTTTTGCCAATAGGGTCGAAGGACTGATGGCAAGCTGATTGCGGTTCGAGGTGACTAACGTTGGCAGGCAGAATGGTTGGCTATGCCAGTCCATTCTGCTCATTTACCAACGATGCGGCTTAATATCCTGTTTTACGATCAACAAGGCCGCGCGGGGTTTCGCCGCGTGAGATGCGATCAATATTTTCGGCGATCTGATCGACCGATTCCTCAATCCGGGTCGCGGCCGCGATATGCGGCGTGATGCGGATTTTCAAATGATCCCAGAACGGATGGCTTTCGGGTAGCGGTTCGGTTACCGCCACATCAAGGAACGCCCCGCGCAGATGCCCGGTATCGATCAGGCGCAGAAGATCCGCCTCCACAATCATTGCACCGCGCGCGGCATTGATCACTGCGGCATTTTTTGGCAGTTGGGACAGAGTGTTTCCGTTCAAAACGCCCTCGGTTTCGGCGGTACGCGGCAACATGCAAACCAGGATGTCGGATTGTCCAAGGAACTCGTTGAGGGTTTCTGCCCCGGCATAGGTGGTGATGCCATCAATCGCCTTCATCGTGCGGCTCCAGCCGGATACGGCAAAGCCAAGCTGGGTCAGGGCGGTGGCGACCGCCGCACCAAGTGCACCCAGCCCCATCACCCCGACCCGGCATTTCGAAATACGTGCGACATCGTGCTGGGTCCAATCGGCCTTGGCCTGCTGACGGGCATAAATATCGAAATCGCGCATGAAATGCAGCGCGGCATACAGATGATATTGCACCATCTGATCGGCCATACCGGCATCTTCAAGGCGAATGACTGGCACTTCTGTCGGAAGGCTGGGCGCTGAAAGTACATGATCAACACCCGCGCCAAGTGAGAAGATCGCCTGAAGTCCCGTCAGGCTTTTAAGCAATCCCTGCGGCTGTTTCCACAACAAGGCAAAATCAATCGTTTTGGGATCGTAATTTTCATATTGTGTGACGATATTTGCATCCTGCAGGCGGGCGACCATGGCCTCTTTCCAAAGATCATCCTCGCCCGCCGCCGCAATCAGGATGCTGGGGGTTTTGCGGGTAGCATTGGCGGAACTGGCGGCGGACATGGGCAATTCTCCTGACGGACGGATGATGTGGATCGACGATTTAGGGATGTCGCGGATACCGATCAGAACCGGCATCGCTCATATTACTTGATCATATAACGCATTGCAGGGCAAAGCGTTCCGCGACATCAAAGCCAAAGTCGGATCATCTCTGCCTGAAATGCCAATTAATGCGCAAAAATCATCGCCGGATCGCGGAATGTCTTGAATTCCAGACCATTGCCGGCCGGGTCTTCCACAAAGAAAGTTCCCTGTTCGCCCGGTTCATCTTTAAAGCGGATTTTCGGCTCCAGCAGGAATTTAACCCTCACTTCTTTCAGGCGATCTGCCAGATCATGCCATTTATCCCATTCCAGAACCGCGCCAAAATGCGGGATTGGCACCGCATCACCATCCACATTCCCCGCGCCGGCATTTTGTCCTGCTTCGGGGCGAACATGGGCAGAAAGCTGATGACCAAAGAAATCAAAATCAATCCATGCCTCGGTCGAACGACCTTCGTTACAACCAAGGATATCGATATAAAACGCGCGTGTATCGGCAATCGATTTAATCGGAAATGCCAGATGGAACGGGGGCAGTGACATGTGAACCTCGTAACGTTAAGGAAATTGCTGCGGCCTAGGCCTTTGGTTTTCGAAGATAAATGCTGTGCAACAAATGGTCTTTCTTCGGGCCAGTTATTTTTATTTTAGTTTCGAAATGATTTTCATCATGCCAGATCATGCAATGATGATAAAAATCATCACCACAGGGATGAATGTCGCGTGCACAAAGCACATCGGCTGCATCCTCTCCAAATTGCAGCAGGACATAGCGATTGCCAAAGCTTAAAGGATCGCGAAACAGAAGCTCAATCCCGGGCGGGTCTTCATGCAGAACGAAGTCGTATTCGCGGTAACCGTCAAAGCGTTTGCCATCCCTGCGCTCAAGAACTCCTTCCTCCCGATAGCGTATAATTCCGGTCTTTTCAGGCTCTATCAGACGAAAAGTCACATCGCCTTTGAACTTTCCTGTGGGACCAATATCTCGCACAAGCGTCCAGTCACCCGGAAGGCTTTGGAAAATCTTAGCGGCGGACGAGATATCTCGGATCATGACATTCCGGTAAATCAAAAAGGCAGGGACGCCATAGCCGCCCTGCCCCGAATTCTAGTCTTGCAGGCGTCAACCTTAGTCTTTTGGCAACATCAGACCCAGCTTTTTGCCGCCGATGATATGGACATGAAGATGCGGGACGTCCTGGCGGCCATGGTCGCGGGTATTGGCGATCAGGCGATAACCGTCCTCGACAACGCCTGCTGCGGCAGCGATTTTGCCGATTGCACGGGTATAGGCGATGACTTCTGCGTCCGATGCATTGGCAGCAAAGTCGTCATAGCTGGTATAGGCACCCTTCGGGATCACAAGGATATGGGTTGGGGCCTGCGGGGCGATGTCGTGAAAGGCAAGGACATGATCGTCCTCAAAAACCTTGTTGCACGGGATTTCGCCACGAAGAATTTTGGCAAAGATGTTTTGCGGATCATAGGCAGAGACGGCCATGGGGATGCTCCTGATCTTGACGAGATATGACCCTATTTATCGGTGCGGGATGCCTTTTCGGCAATACCGGAAATACCCTGGCGTTCGGCCAGTATGTTCCATACGTCTTCCGGCTTTACCCCTTGATCGGCCCAAAGCACGGTCAGGTGATAGAGCAGATCGGCACTTTCGGATGCCACTTTTTCCGGGGTTTCGGCAAGGGCCGCGATCACGGTTTCAACGCCTTCTTCGCCGACTTTCTGGGCGATTTTGGCCGTGCCCTTGGCAAAAAGTCTGGCGGTGTAGCTTGTTTCTGGATCGGCACCCTTGCGGGCGGCAATCACAGTGTAAAGCTGATCAAGGATATGTTTATCAGTCATAATCACCCCTCGCGGACCGGGATGCCGGCGGCTTTCATGTGGTCCTTGACCTCGCGGATACGATAGGTCCCGAAATGGAAGATTGATGCAGCCAGAACCGCCGAGGCATGACCTTCGGTCACACCTTCGACCATGTGGTCCAGCGTTCCGACCCCGCCCGATGCAATCACCGGCACATGGACCGCATCGGCGATGGATCGGGTCAGTGGCAGGTTAAAGCCCGACTTGGTGCCGTCGCGATCCATCGAGGTGACCAGGAGTTCGCCTGCACCATATTCGGTCATTTGTTTTGCAAACGAAACAGCGTCAATCCCGGTTGGCTTACGACCGCCATGGGTGAAGATTTCAAACTTTTCCGGGCCGGTTGATTTGGCATCAATCGAGACCACAATGCATTGTGATCCGAACTTGCGTGCTGCTTCGCGCACGAAATCGGGGTTATTGACCGCGGCCGTATTGATCGAAACCTTGTCGGCACCTGCCAAAAGCAGTTTGCGAATATCTTCAAGCGAACGCACGCCGCCACCGACTGTGACGGGCATAAAGCATGCCTCGGCGGTGCGGGCAACAACGTCGAAAATAGTATCGCGATTGTCGCTTGATGCTGTGATATCAAGGAAACAAAGTTCGTCTGCGCCTTCGGCGTCATAGATGCGTGCCTGTTCCACCGGATCGCCGGCATCGATCAGGTCGACGAAATTGACCCCTTTGACGACGCGTCCGTCCTTGACGTCGAGACAGGGTATGACACGGGTTTTCAACATGGTCGGTTATCCTGTTTGGGTCCGTTCAGGACAATGCCTTGATGGCGTCGGCTAGATCGATACGGCCGTCATAAAGTGCGCGTCCGGAAATCGCGCCGTCAATCCCGGCATCGGTATGTTTGGCAACTGCAATCAGATCATCCAGCGATGAAACACCGCCCGATACGATTACCGGGGTCGAAATCGCGCTGGCAAGGGCTACTGTGCTTTCGATATTCGGGCCGCTCATTGCACCATCGCGGTCAATATCGGTAAAGATGATCGCGGTAACCCCGCAATCCTCGAATTTCTGCGCCAGTTCAAGTGCGGTGACTTCGGATGTTTCGGCCCAACCTTCAACCGCGACATAGCCATCGCGGGCGTCAATGCCAACCGCAATACGACCCGGCCATTTTGCACAGGCTTCTTTGACAAAATCCGGATTACGCAGGGCGACAGTGCCAAGGATCACACGGGTGATGCCCTTGTTAAGCCAGTAATCAACCGTTTCCATTGTGCGGATACCGCCGCCAAGCTGGGTTTTGGCCTTGCCTGCGACTGCGGCAATGATGCTGTCAACCGCGGCTCCATTGACCGGTTCACCGGCAAAAGCACCGTTCAGATCGACGATATGGACCCAATGACAGCCGGCAGCGACAAATTCACCAGCCTGTGCACCCGGATCGTTGTTAAATACGGTGGCCTTGTCCATATCACCGCGCAGCAGGCGAACGCATGCACCATCTTTAAGGTCGATTGCCGGATAGAGATTCACTGGTCAGTGTCCTGTATTTTCTTGGTGTAGTAGTAACCTTCGACCATTTTACCGTTGATCATCGCGTAATAGGGATTGATGCCCCAACGGACATAACCCAGCCCGTTATAAAGTGCGATGGCAGCAGTCTGGGTTTCACGAAGATCAAGTTTCAAAACCGAATAACCGCGTTCGCGCGCATAAAATTCGATGCTGCGCACGATGGCCTTGCCATTCCCGCGCCCGCGCGCCCACGGTGCCACGAAATGGCCGGTGATCTGGGCTGAATGGCGCTGTGCTTCAAGGTTGGACGGCGTTTCAAGCAACTGGGCGGCCCCGGAAATCACGCCGTCAACGCGCGATACAAACAGATGACGCCCCGGCATCAGCAAAACGCCGCGCCAGTATTTTTCCATATCCGGACGATCCGGCGGGGTCAGCCAGCCAAAACCTCCGCCTTCGACGATTGCCTGGGTACAGGCATCAACGATGTCGGAAAGGTCGCCCGCGCTCAGTTCCGTAACGCGTTCGGCGGTAACACCGGGTTCGATCGTATTGCTGGGTGCGGTCATGGTTTCCATCCCAGGAAGTTACCAATGATGGTAAGTCCCGTTTTCTGGCTTTTTTCCGGATGGAACTGGGTACCGATCATGTTGTCGCGCCCGATCATCGCCGTAAGCGCGCCACCATAATCGACCGATACCAGCCGTTCATCCGGATTTTGAACATGCATGTGATAACTGTGCACGAAATAGGCATGATCGCCATCCGATACACCCGACAACACGGAATGCGATTTGCCAGACAGATCAAGGACCAGCTCGTTCCAGCCCATATGCGGGATTTTAAGCGACGGGTCTGCGGGTTCAATTGCAACCACTTCGCCCATGATCCAGTCAAGACCCGGGGTGTCGGCAAATTCGCGACCAACCGTCGACATCAACTGCATGCCGACACAAATGCCAAAGAATGGCTTACCACCTTTGATGACCTGCTCGTTCAGAACTTCGACCATGCCGGTAACGGCATCAAGGCCGGCACGGCAATCGGCATAGGCACCAACACCGGGCAGGACGATATGGCTGGCATTGCGGACCTTTTCCGGATCATCGGTGACAATGATATCGGCGGAAATGCCGGTTTCGCGGGCCGCGCGTTCAAACGCCTTGGCAGCAGAACGCAGGTTGCCTGAACCGTAATCGATAATCGCAACACTCATGGGTAGGGGGTGCTCCCGGATAAGGGGGTGGGCGCAGCATTTTGCAGGGTATCGTGAACAGCGCGTCCGCCACGCAGGCGATCAAAGAAACGATGTTCGGCTGCATTTTCGTTGGGGCCTGCGACAATTTCGACAAGCTTCCAGCCACCGGCCGCGAGCTTTTTGCGCCGCAAGTCATTGGCAATCAGGCCAAAACCGATGCCGGTCGCAAGGGCGAGGGCAAAATCCATTTCCGGACCGCCATCGAATAGATAGATCACAAGATTGCAAATCAGCGATACGCCGATCAGACCAAAAAAAGCGGCCCACAAACGATGATAAAGCGCCCAGATGCCGCTAAAAATAAAGGCCCAGAAATTAAAGCCTTCGCGGATCAGGATCGCATTTTCCATCGGATCGGCATCGCCGGGATGGGTATGGACTGTGTAAACCTTCATCGAAAACCGGCTTCCTGTTCCGGGTAATGGATCACCCGGTCAATCGGATCAGATCAGGGGCATCTGGCGGGTTAAAGCGACCCGCCGAGAACACCCTTGGTCGAGGGAATGGCATCGGATTTGCGCGGATCGATTTCGATCGCGGCGCGCAGGGATCGTGCCAGCGCCTTAAAGGCACTTTCGACGATATGATGGTTGTTATCGCCATACAGATTTTCAACATGCAGCGTCAGGCCAGCAGCCTGTGCAAAGCCCTGGAACCATTCGCGGAACAGTTCGGTGTCCATATCCCCGACCTTGTCGCGAGTAAACTCGACATTCCAGATCAGATAAGGACGGTTTGAGCAATCCAGCGCCACACGTGTCAGTGCCTCGTCCATCGGAAGCAAGCAACTGCCGTAACGATTGATGCCCTTTTTATCGCCCAGTGCTTGCGAAAACGCCTGACCGATTGCGATGCCTGTATCTTCGGTGGTGTGATGGAAATCGATATGCAGGTCGCCCTTGGCCCGGACTTTAAGGTCCATCAGGCTGTGGCGTGAAAGCTGTTCGAGCATGTGATCAAGGAAGCCAATCCCAGTCTCGACATCGTATATGCCGGTCCCGTCAAGATTAAGCTCGACCGTGATCTGTGTTTCGTTGGTATTGCGCTCTACGCGGGCCTTGCGCATGCAAAGCTCCTTTCCTGCAGGTATCAATGCATCTGTTGGGTTGTATTTAGCAATAACAGCAGCGAAAAGCCAGTTTAACCGGCTAAGTATTGGCCACAAAACGTAACCGGTATTTGTCATTGTTAAACTGTCCGGTTTGATGGCTTAGACAAAGTCGAACTTGTCGACGTCAAACAGGCCCTTGTCCGTCATTTTCAGGTGCGGGATTACCGGCAAGGCCAGGAAAGCGACCTGCAGGAACGGTTCTGGCAGGATGCAACCAAGATCCTTGGCGGCAGCGCGCAGCGTGATCAAGTCATTCTCGACCACCTCAAACGGTTCCGTACTCATCAGTCCGGCAACGGGCAACGCCAGTTCGGCCGTGATCCTGCCTCCATCTGCAACGGCAAAGCCGCCACCCAGTTCAATCAGGCGATTGACCGCGGCGGCCATGTCGGCGTCATTGGCACCAACCACAGTGATATTGTGGCTGTCATGCCCGACCGAAGATGCAATTGCCCCGCGTTTCAAACCAAAACCACGGACGAAACTGCGCCCAATATTGCCGTTCTTGCCGTGGCGTTCGACAACGGCCACCTTGATCACATCCTTTTCAAGATCGGGTTTAAGGCCGTTATCGCCAATTTCAAGGGTGGCTTCATCCCGGAAGGTCAGGATCAGGCCCGATTTGACGCGTATCACAGGCGTTTGGTTCTGACCCGGTTTGGGTTCGGCCATGAATGCTTCGGCGGTGACCGGTTTGGCCTTCATCGAGGTCAAGCCAATTGGCGCAACGGTTTCGCGGGCATCAAACAGACCGTTGGTGACCAGACGGCCACCGGCAATCACATCGCTGACCGCACAGGTTTCCAAATCATCAAGTATGGCGATATCGGCCCGCCAGCCTGGCCCGATCAGTCCGCGGTCACGCAAGCCGAAAATGCGGGCCGCTGAATACGATGCTGCGCGATAGACATGATGGATCGGGCAATTACGTGCTTTTAAATGACCGATTAATCGGTCAATAAGACTATCAAGGTGACCCTCTTCACCAATATCAAGCGGATTGCGGTCATCTGTGCATAGCGCAACGAAGCTTGACGTATTTTCATCCAGAATTTCGGCAAGTGCCTCAAGATCCTTTGAAACAGACCCTTCGCGGATCAGGATTGCCATGCCCTTGGCAAGCTTTTCGCGCGCTTCGGCGGCTGATGTTGCTTCGTGGTCGGTGCGGATGCCTGCGGCCATATAGCCGTTCAGTGCTGTGCCCAGAACCAGTGGTGCGTGACCGTCAATGTGACCATCCTGAAAGGCTTCAAGCTTGGCCATGATGCCGGTATTAAGGTTCAGCACACCCGGATAATTCATCATTTCGGCCAGTCCGACGACCTTGGGATGGCTTCGGAATTGCAGAAGATCATCGATTTCAAGCTGCGCACCTGATGTTTCAAAACTGGTGGCAGGAACGCAGGATGACAGATTAACGCGGATATCCATCACCGACCGTTCGGCACAATCCAGAAAGTATTTGATCCCGTCAGATCCCAGCACATTGGCGATTTCATGCGGATCACACAGGACCGTCGTCACACCATGCGGCAAAACACAGCGATCAAATTCAAGCGGCGTGACAAGCGAGCTTTCAATATGCAGATGCGTATCGATAAAGCCCGGGACGGCGAATTTACCGGCACAGTCAATTTCGCGGTCGCCCTCGTATTTGGCATGCGTACCAACAATCCGGTCACCCACAATGGCAATATCGGTTTCAGTTACCGTGCCGGTAATGACATCAAGCAATCCGATATTGCGCAGGACCAGATCAGCCTTGATCCTGCCCTGACCGGCCAGAATGCATTTGCCAAGATGGGTTTGCGCAAGGTCAGGATTGCCCATGATTATTTTCCTTCGTTCTTTGAAATTCTTTTGTGGTCTAAGGGTAAAGCATGTGGTGGTGATACGTCCTGAATTTTTTCTGTTCCGTCGCATTGAAACAGTGTTTGTGATCCGGGCATGGTGGTTCGCGGGGCTTGGCCCTTGACCGGGCGGTTGTGCGTGCTAACTCTTGATCGAACGCATTGGATGAAAATCTAGGGATTATTTATGAGCGAAAAATCGCAGCCGAGCTGGCATGGCACGACGATCCTGTCGGTGCGCAAGGGCAATGAAGTGGTGGTTGCCGGTGACGGTCAGGTTTCTTTGGGCCAGACCGTGATCAAGGGCAACGCCCGCAAGGTGCGCCGTATCGGCCAGAAAGGCGAGATCATCGTCGGATTTGCCGGGGCGACGGCGGATGCCTTTACCCTTTTGGAACGTCTTGAAGCCAAGCTGGATCGTCATCCGGGCCAGACCATGCGCGCCTGTGTCGAGCTGGCCAAGGACTGGCGCACGGATCGCTATCTGCGCAAGCTTGAAGCAATGATGGCCGTGGCCGACAAGGATGTTTCGCTGGTCCTGACCGGGATGGGCGATGTTCTTGAACCGGAAGACGGCATTATCGCCATCGGATCTGGCGGTAATTATGCTCTTGCCGCGGCGCGGGCCCTGATTGATCTGGACCTGAGTGCCGAGGAAATTGCCCGCAAAGCCATGGCGATTGCCGGTGATATCTGTGTTTATACCAATGACAGCGTTACGCTGGAAAAGATCGAGGATGCGAAATAAGGGTGCCGTTTCGGGCCTGACATCGCATTTCCGTCGCAAGAACTAACGGATAAATTTAATGACCCAACATTTCAGCCCGCGCGAGATCGTATCCGAGCTCGATCGCCATATCATCGGTCAGAAAGATGCCAAGCGGGCGGTCGCCATTGCCTTGCGCAACCGCTGGCGCCGCCAGCAGCTTGACGACACGATGCGTAATGAAGTGCTACCCAAAAACATTCTGATGATAGGCCCGACCGGTGTTGGCAAAACCGAAATCGCCCGGCGTCTTGCCAAACTGGCAGAGGCCCCGTTCATCAAGATCGAAGCCACCAAATTTACCGAAGTTGGTTATGTCGGTCGTGATGTTGAACAGATCGTTCGTGACCTTCTGGAAGTGTCGCTGGACTTGACGCGTGAAAGCATGCGCAAGAAAGTTCGTGCCAAGGCCGAAATGCAGGCCGAGGAACGCATTCTTGATGGTCTGGTTGGTGAAAATGCCTCGGCTGATACCCGTCAGAAATTCCGCAAGATGCTGCGTGAAGGCGAATTGCAGGACAAGGAAATTGAAATCCCTGTTCAGGAAAACAGTTCGTCTTCGATGCCGACCATCGATATTCCCGGCATGCCAGGCGCACAGATGGGGATGCTGAACCTGTCGGATGTGTTCGGCAAGGCCTTCGGCGGCCAGACCAAACCAAAACGCATGACCGTCGAGGAAGCGTTCGAACGCCTGATAGACGAGGAAGGCGACAAGCTTCTGGATATGGACAAGGTCACCGCAGAGGCCATCGAAAACGTTGAACAGAATGGTATCGTGTTCCTTGACGAGATCGATAAGATTACCGCGCGTTCCGAGCGTGGCGGTGATGTATCGCGCGAAGGTGTGCAGCGCGATTTACTGCCGTTGATCGAAGGGACAAGTGTCTCGACCAAACATGGTACGGTCAAAACCGACCATATCCTGTTTATCTGTTCGGGGGCATTCCATCTTTCAAAGCCATCGGACCTGCTGCCGGAATTGCAGGGCCGTTTGCCAATCCGGGTCGAGTTGAAAGCCCTGACCGAGGAAGATTTCCGCCGTATTCTGCTGGAACCGGAAGCATCGCTGATCAAGCAGTATGTCGCACTGCTGAAAACCGAGGATGTTACGCTGGAATTCGCCGACGATGCGGTTGATGAACTTGCCCGTATTTCGGCCAGCGTCAATGAAACGGTGGAAAATATCGGCGCACGTCGACTGCATACGGTGTTGGAAAAGCTTTTGGATGACATCAGCTTTACCGCAACTGACCGCGGCGGTGAAACGATCAAGATTGATGCGAATTACGTCCGCGAGCAGGTCGATGGCCTTGCCAAGGATGCGGATCTTTCGAAATTCATTCTCTGATCCGCGACAATCATGGAATGCAAAGACCGGCATATCGTTGCCGGTCTTTTTTGTTTCATATGAAATATTCTGAATTTTCCGATGCCTTTGGGGCTAAAATCAGGCCCGATGCAAGGTTCGGATATTATCGCTGGCCTTGGCGGGCAGATAGACGGTGAATACCGAACCAACCCCCTGTTCGCTGTCGATGATCATGGTGCCGCGGTGGCGTTGCACCAGATGTTTGACGATGGCAAGACCAAGACCGGTGCCACCAACGGCACGCGACCGTGCCGTATCGACCCTGTAAAACCGTTCAGTCAGGCGTGGCAGATGTTCGCGTGCGATTCCGTCGGAATGATCCCGGACGGCGACGGCCAGAACACGGTCATGCCGGTAACGGGCCAATGCACCCGGGGTGTTTTTGGCCAGTGTGATCGATACATCAATACTGGTTTTGGGATGTCCGTATTTGATGGCGTTTTCGACCAGATTGACAAAAACCTGGGTCATTTCCTTTTCCTCGCCAACAATTTCGGTGTTGTCGAGGTCGCAGGAAATCTTGATTTCCATGCCTTTGGCTTCGGCCTTCATCGCCAATGTCTGGGCGACTTTGTCGATGATCTTGCCGATATCGCAATCATCAGATGGCGGTGTATGTTCGTTCAGCTCGATCCGTGCAAGTGACAGCAAATCTTCGATCAGGTGCTGCATACGCTGGCCCTGATCACGCATGACCGGCAGGAACTGGTGCAACGCATCGGGATCGTCCTTTGCCGGGCCTTCAAGCGTTTCGATAAAGCCCAGCAACACCGAAAGCGGGGTGCGTAGTTCATGCCCGGCATCGGTCGCGAAATCGGCGCGCATCTGTTCAAGTTTGCGAAGCTCTGTCAGGTCCGAGAAGGACAGAACAAAGTTCCGGTCCCCGGTTGCGGCTGGCAGGCGCGCGGTCAGAACATCGAAATGACGATGGGCGTCGCTTGCCAGAACGAATTCGGCATGTTTCATCTGTTCGCGTTCGCCCGCGACATCATCAAAGGCATCAAGCAGGATCGGATCGCGGATATATCGTGTCAGATCGCGACCGGTTTCCAGATTGTGGAACAGGCCGCGTGCGGCCTGGTTAAAACCGGTCACAACGCGTTGCCGGTTGACCATCACAACCGGGTTCGGCAGGTGATCAAGGATTTCGGCATCGGTGCTGGTCTGGGCTTCAAGATGGGCGATGCGTTCGCGAAATGCGTTGGTGATCTGGGTATAAAGGGACGACAGCTCGGACGCCGCACCGAAAAAAAGATGCTGTGGCGGGGTGCCGCGGAACTTGTCACGCAATGCGGTGGCGTAACGCGCAACACGGCGCAGATCATCGAAATAGATACGTAAAACCCCGGCGACACCGACCCACGCCAAGACCGCACACAGAATCGCTGTGCCCCAGCCAAGCAATTCCATCGATGCCAGTACGATAAAGATCGCAGCATTCGGGAATGCAACCGCAAATGCGGTCATTAACAACTGGCGAAAGCCCAACGGATGCTCCTGATGTCGGGTACCCCAGAGGGTACGCATTAACGCATGCAAAAAATTTCGACTAAAATGATTATGCGCCGGTAAAGATCAAATAAAAGTTAGATGACAGTTTTCAAGTATTGGAAAAGCTTGAAAAAATACGTCGTCTGAACCCTGATCATACAGGTGTATAATCCGATTTTGCCAAAAAATCTGCGAATGCGCCAGCACGGCCATCCCGCGTCGGTTTCGACTTCAGATAGAAATCAGATAATTTCGGCACCTTCGTCAAACGCTAGGCGAGGGCTGCGATCAAACAGTTTTGAGGGGTCGCCATAGCCGATATTGATCAGGAAATTGCTTTTGACCGACGTGCCCGCGAAGAATTCTCCATCAACCTTGGCATTGTCAAAGCCTGACATCGGGCCGCAATCAAGTCCAAGGGCACGTAACGCCAGAATGAAGTAGGCTGCCTGTAATGTTCCGTTACGAAACGCAGTGGTGGCAATCAGGTCATCATTTCCTGAAAACCACGATTTTGCATCTGTGTGCGGGAACAGTTTCGGTAATTTTTCATGGAATTCGATGTCATAGGCAATGATGGCTGTGACCGGAGCTGCCAGGGTTTTTTCCCGATTTCCTTCGGAAAGTGCCGGTTCGAGACGTTGTTTGGCGTCCTGTGATTTAACAAACTTGATGCGCATCGGCTCGCAGTTGGCGCTGGTCGGGCCCATAACCGTGAGGTCCCACGCCTTTTTCAGAAGCGCTGTATCGACATCGCGATCCTGCCAGCCATTGTGGGTTCGAGCTTCATTGAAAAGAATGTCCAGTGCGTCTGAATCCAGCATGCGAATCTCCGTTAATACTGCGGTTGAATTGAGTGCCTTTCAGGTAGGTTGCAGTGAACTATACACAAGCCGAGTGACGAAATTGTGGAAAAACAATTGGTTCGCTGGTAGGTTCACAAAAAACATAATTACCGGAAACCATAAAATGAAGACTGTGGTTTTGGGGGCTGCAGTGACCAATGAGTGGGGTCGCAAAAAGATGGATGTGGCAATGCAAGCACAGACCAATGGGCAGCAAACTTCTGATGCTGTTGCGCGAGCCAAACGCGCAAATATGTTTCGTTGTATGGTATTCGGCACGGCCTTTGCGGTCGGTCTGACATTTGGTGTCTCGCCGGGCATGGCTCAGAATGCCGATACAAGCGGTACTGCAACGGAAATCCAACCTCCTGCTGCTGATGTGTTGCAGTCTGATAATCGCCAAAGCAACAATGATGCCTCCGGTGACGTACAGGCACCATCGGGTGATGCGACGTCGGCCGTTGTGTTTATGTATCATCGGTTCGCGGAAACCGATTTCCCGTCGACCAATATTCGTGGTCCGCAGTTCGAAGCCCATATCCGCGAACTGACAAGTGGCAAATATACGGTCATGGGCATCCCGGAAATCATTGATGCCATGCAAAATGGCAAAGGACTTCCAGATTATGCCGTCGGTATTACGGTAGATGACGCCTACCGTTCGGTTTATGACGTTGCGTGGCCAGCCTTTAAAAAGCACAATATCCCGATGACGGTATTCGTCGCGACCGAGCAGGTTGATGCCGGGTACGAGAACTACATGACCTGGGATATGTTGCGCGTACTGGTCAAAGACGGGGTAACCATTGGCGGCCACAGCCAGCATCATTCGCACTTGCCAAGCTTGCCAATCGAGGAAGTGAAGGCCGAACTTGCGCATTCGGCGCAGCGTTTCAAGGAAGAACTGGGCTTTGTCCCGGACATCTTTGCATATCCGTATGGCGAGGCCAGCGACGAAGTTGTCGCAGCGGTCAAGGAAGCCGGTTATAAGGCGGCATTTGGCCAGCAAAGCGGCGCGATGAGTACGGAATCGGATATGATGTATTTGCCGCGCTTTGCCATGAACGAGAATTACGGCGAAATGGACCGCTTTATTCTGGCGGCAAATTCCCTCCCGTTATCGGTCAGCGATGTGACACCGCCAAATTACACGCTTGAACGTAATCCGCCAGCATTCGGCTTCACCCTCAAGCAGAAGGCAGCCTACATAGCATGTTACCCTTCCGAGGGCGAACCGACCATGAATCGGCTGGGCGATGAGCGGGTTGAAATCCGTCTGGATGCCCCGGTTTCATCGGGGCGGTGGCGGATCAACTGTACTTCGATGGGGCCGAATGGACGGTGGCGCTGGTTTGGAATGCTTTATACTGTTCCCTGATAAGTAATTGAAAATCAACAATGAAATGGCGCCATGGGTTTTACGAACCTGTGGCGTTTTTTCTGATCACTTTGGACGCTTGCGCGTAATCAACGGAGAAGGTAGGTTAATCACACTTATTCAACGTAAATAGCTGGTAACCACAGTGCAGGCAGGAAAAAATATCCTTCTGATCATCTCGGGCGGCATTGCCGCCTATAAGGTTCTTGAGGTGATCCGGCGGTTGCGCGACCGAGATATTAATATCCGCGCGATCCTGACCAAAGGCGGTGCAGAGTTCGTTACACCGCTGTCGGTGGCCGCCCTGACCGAGAACAAGGTTTATCAGGATCTTTTTTCTCTGACCGATGAGGCCGAAATGGGCCATATCCGCCTGTCGCGTGAGGCCGACCTTGTTCTGGTCGCTCCGGCAAGTGCCGATATCCTTGCGAAAATGGCCACCGGACAGGCGGGTGATCTTGCAACGACGGCCCTGTTGGCTACCAACAAGCCGGTGATGGTCGTTCCGGCGATGAATGTCGAAATGTGGAACCATGCCGCGACACAGGCAAATATCGCGACCCTTGAAGGGCGTGGCGTGATGCGTGTCGGGCCGGCGGCGGGTGATCTGGCTTGTGGTGAAACCGGATCGGGTCGTTTGGCAGAACCTGCTGAAATCATCGCAGCGGTTGTTGATTTTCTTGAAGGACAGCCGGTTTCAAAACCGCTTTCAGGGAAAAAGGCTGTTGTAACCAGTGGCCCGACATACGAGCCGATTGATCCGGTGCGCTACATCGCCAACCGGTCTTCGGGCAAGCAAGGGCATGCGATTGCCGCGGCTCTTGCTGCGGCGGGTGCAGATGTGACGCTGGTTAGCGGCCCGGTAAGCCTGCCTGATCCGATGGGTGTCAAAGTTGTGCGTATTGAAACAGCCCGCCAGATGCTTGATGCGGTGCTGGCCGCCCTGCCCGCCGATATCGCGGTTTGTGCTGCCGCAGTTGCAGATTGGCGCGTTGCCGAAGAAGCAGGTCAGAAGCTTAAAAAAGATGGCTCTGGTGTGATTGCAGACCTGAAGCTTTCGGAAAATCCGGATATTTTGGCGACACTCAGCCAGAAAGGTCCTAAACGCCCGCAATTGGTTATTGGTTTCGCTGCCGAAACGGAAAATGTCATCGAACATGCCCGCGCCAAGCGCGCGCGCAAGGGGTGTGACTGGATTCTTGCAAATGATGTCGCCCCTGGAACCGGGACCTTTGGCGGTGATCATAATGAAATTTTCCTGATTTCCGGGGTGGATGCCACCAGTGACGAAACCTGGCCTCGTCAGGGTAAGAACGGTGTGGCGCGGGCGCTGGCAGAACGAATTATCCAGCATTTTGCATGATATTATGGATTTAACCCGGTCAGTGTTTGTGTGGCATTGCAACGCATCTGACCAGAAAAGTGAAGACAAGGATTGTTTATGACGCGTTTGACTGTCGATCTGAAACAGCTGCCCCATGGTGCGGATTTTCCGCTGCCCGATTATGCCACCGCACAGTCGGCGGCCGTCGATTTGCAGGCAGCGATTGACGATACGCTTGTGATTGCACCGGGCAAACGGGCCATGGTTGCAACTGGTATTGCGATTGCCCTGCCCGCCGGGTTCGAAGCACAGGTTCGCCCGCGTTCGGGGCTGGCTGCGAAAAATGGCGTCACGGTTCTGAACAGCCCGGGGACGATCGACGCGGATTATCGCGGTGAAATCAAAGTAATCCTGATCAATCACGGTGACGCGGCATTCACCATCGAGCGGGGTATGCGCATCGCCCAGCTTGTGGTCGCACCGGTAACCCAGGTGGCGTGGAATGCGGTTGCCGATCTGGATGAAACGGCGCGTGGTGCCGGTGGCTTTGGATCGACCGGTGTTGCTGCACCGGCGGTAAAAACGGTCTGATTGCCGTAAATACAGCAGCAATATCATCGAAAGCATTTGGGTTATCTGATGATGTTGCTGCGTTGTGAACTCTGATAATCGCCAGTCCCGATATTTCCGGGGGGATCAGCGGGACTGCAAGGGGAGCATGAAAGAGACGATGTTAAAACTGTCAAAGAAGATGCTGTTCGCCATAGAGGCGGTGGTGGACATCGCCTATAACGCTGCGGGTGAACCGGTGCAAAGTCGCGATATCACCGCACGTCAGGGCATTCCGAAACGTTATCTTGAACAGACCCTGCAACAGTTAGTGCGTGCCGACATTCTGGTCGGTGTGCGCGGTCCGCGCGGCGGGTATCGTCTGGCACGTGAACGTCGGCGCATTACCCTTGCCGATATTGTATCCGTCATCCGGTCAATGGAAACATCCGACGACCCGATCGAGGATCCGGCAGGATCGCCGCTGGGTAAGGAAGTTGTCCGTCCGCTTTGGCGGGAATTGCAGGACGAAATGATGGTGGCGCTGACCCGGATCACGGTCGAGGATCTATGCAACCGCGCGCGTGACGCAGGCCTGCGCAGCGGGATTGAGGAATCACCGGATTTCATTATTTAGTCGTCGGAACGGGCTGCGGATTGTTGTATCGTTAAACCACAAGAATCCGCTGCGGTTCATATCCAATACACAGGCATCGGAAACCGGCCAAACCAGGTTTTGCGTAAAAACTGTTTAAACCCAATTGACTTGGGTGTTAAACGGGATAAATACAAATCAAGAATGTGGTTGGTTTTAAATTACAAGAAATTGCGAGGAAAACATGACTGAGTTTCGCGGCAAGATTTACGACAGCATCATCGACACCATTGGTGCGACGCCGCTGGTTCGTCTTTCACGTCTGGCAGCGGCCGAGGGTGTGAAGGCCGACCTGATTGGCAAGCTTGAATTCTTCAACCCGCTGGCCTCGGTTAAAGACCGTATCGGTCTCGCAATGATCGAGGATGCCGAAAAGTCCGGTCGGATCAAGCCGGGTGCAACACTGGTCGAACCGACATCTGGCAATACCGGTATCGCGCTTGCTTTTGTTGCGGCGGCCAAGGGTTATAAGCTGATCCTGACCATGCCCGAAAGTATGTCGCTGGAACGCCGCAAGATGCTGATGCTTTTGGGCGCGCAGATTGACCTGACCCCGGCAGCCAAAGGCATGAAGGGTGCTGTTGCCCGCGCCGAGGAACTGGTCGCCGAGATTGATGGCGCGATCATGCTTCAGCAGTTTGAAAACCCGGCAAACCCGGAAATTCATCGCAATACGACGGCCGAGGAAATCATCAAGGATACCGCAGGCAAGATCGATATCTTTGTTGCCGGTGTCGGTACTGGCGGAACATTGACCGGTGTTGGTGAAGTCCTGAAAAAACATAATCCGAATATCCAGATCGTCGCGGTCGAGCCCGAAGACAGCCCGGTTATTTCCGGTGGCGCACCTGGACCGCATAAAATCCAGGGCATTGGTGCTGGTTTCATTCCAGGTAACCTTCATACCGATGTGATTGACAAGGTCATGACGATTGGCAATGAAACCGCCTTTGCCACCGCACGCAAACTTGCCAGCATCGAAGGACTGCCGACCGGGATTTCGTCCGGTGCGGCCGTTGCTGCCGGTATCGAGCTTGGCCAGTTGCCGGAAAACGAAGGCAAACGTATCGTGATCATCATTCCGAGCTTTGCCGAACGTTATCTTTCGACCCCGCTGTTCGAAGGTCTGCAGTAATCCGGTTTTGCTGACCGACGCATCTTAAGAAGGCCCGGATTTTCCCGGGCCTTTCTTGTCTGTGCCATGCGCGCTATATGCAATGGCAGACCCGTTTGGCATGAATGAAAGAAACCGCCTGTGAGTGATTTTGATTTCAGCGAAAATGAAGTGCAGCGCTATGCCCGGCATATCGTTCTGAAGGATGTTGGCGGCACAGGGCAAATGAAGCTGAAGCGCGGGCGGGTGCTGATTGTCGGCGCGGGTGGACTTGGATCGCCATTGGCGATGTATCTGGCCGCGGCCGGGGTTGGCAGCATCGGGATCGTCGATGCGGATACGGTCGAACTTTCCAATCTGCAGCGCCAGATCGCGCATGGCATGAAAGACCTTGGCAGCCCTAAGGTCGAAAGCGCCAAATCAACCATGCTTGATATGAACCCGGAAATCACCGTGCAGACGCATAATGTGCGGCTTGATGCGTCCAATGTTATGGGCCTGATTGCGGATTATGATGTGATTGCCGACGGGTCGGACAATTTCGAAACACGATTCCTGCTAAACGATGCATGCTATTTTGCGGGCAAAACACTAGTGTCGGGTGCGGCCCTCCGGTTTGACGGTCAGGTTGCGACATTCAAGGCGCATCTGGGCGATCCGCATCCCTGTTATCGCTGCATCTATCACAGTCCACCGCCCGAAGACGCCATTCCGTCCTGTGCGCAGGGCGGTGTTCTGGGCTCGGTCGTGGGCATGATCGGCGGGATTCAGGCAACCGAAATTCTCAAGGAACTGATGGGGATTGGCGATGGTCTGTCCGGCAGGCTTGTGATTGTCGATGCACTTGGTGCATCCTTCCGAAAGATTAAAGTCCCGCGTGATCCGGGCTGCCCGCTTTGTTCCGAAAATGCCAGTATCAAGGACCTGTCCATTCATGAGCACTGAAAACGCGAAACAGTCGGAAAGCCCACGGAAATTGTCACTGGTGGTGTTTTCAGGAAGCTTTGAAAAGGTTCATTACGCACTCGTAATGGCGTCAGCTGCCCTTGCATCCGGGCGTGAGGCCACCCTGTTTTTCACTATGGAAGCCAGTCGTGCGGTCCTTGCGCCGTCGGGCTGGCGTCATCTTCGGACCGAGGCCGAGGGGGCAACGGCTACCTCGATTGACCTTAGTTATTCGATGCGCGGAATTGGCACTTTCGAGGAATTGCTGTCGGCCTGTGTGGCACTGGATGGCAAGTTCATGGTTTGCGATATGGGTCTTCGTGCGCTTGGCCTTGAAAACGAAGCAAAGCGCGAAGAGCTTAAAATCGAAACGGGCGGCGTGGTAACGTTTCTGAATGATGCCCATCAACAGGGCGAAATGCTGTTTATCTAAGACGTTGAAGAATTCAGTTGGTGCTTGTCAGTAGTTTGATGCCAAGTCCGGCAAGACACAGGCCCACACCACGTTCAATCCAGATTTTAATAGCTGCGATGCGCGCTTGCACCGAAGGCAGTGTCAACGCGACCGCGACCAGTGCAAACCAGATCATGTGGCATGCCGCGATATACAAACCGTAACCGATTTCCATCAAAACCGGTGTATCGGGTGAAATCATCTGACTGAACAATGAAACTATGAACAGCATCGTCTTGGGGTTAAGGGCATTGCAGGCAAAACCGATCCAGAAAGCGGATCCGTTCCGTTTTTGATTTTCTTCCGGCCTGTTGGTGCTTTTGTTTGTCATTCGGGTCTGAAGTGCCGCGGGTCTTGGCGAAAATAAAGCCCGAATATCTGGCCAAAGTGCGGATATCCCCAGCCATATCAGATAGGCAGCACCCAGATAGCGCAAGCTGGTCAGAACCCAGACATTACTGGCAAATACAACGCCAAGCCCGATCAGCGTATAGGCCAGATGTACTGAAACACCGCTGCCGATCCCGATAGCGCACAGAACACCAGCGCGACGACCCCGTGTAAGTGCAATACGCGTCACCATGGCGAAATCCGGTCCGGGGCTGATAACGGCAAGAATGGTGATGATGGCGACGGCAATGACTTCGATCTGGGCAATGGCTGGCATGTTCGTGGTCCTTGATCTGTGAGCTTATTCAGTATCAAATTGAAAAGATCACCAGAAAATCGAAAATTCGTGGGAAATTTCGTGAGTAATTTTCACAGAAAGCGCAATCTGCCGCCACTTGCTGCGTTACCTGCCTTTGAGGCGGCCGCACGGCATCAAAGCTTTTCGCGCGCCGCCGAAGAATTGCACCTGACGCATGGTGCGATTAGCCGTGCAGTCGCGCAGATCGAGGAACGGCTGGGTATTGATCTGTTTGTTCGTCGCAACCGGCGTGTCTGGTTGACCCCGGCAGGCGAAAGGCTTTTCAAGTCGGTCGTAACAGCGCTGGACGGGCTTGATGGCACGGTCGAGGAAATTCACCGCCATGACAGTGCATCGCCGATCCTGTCAGTATCGTGCGAACCAAGCCTCGCCATGCGCTGGTTGATGCCAAGGCTGGGTGCTTTTCGCGAAGCCAATCCTGACTTGAATATCGATCTAAGGCTGGCTGGTGGGCCGGTTGATCTGCTGGTTGAGGGATGCGATCTGGCGATCCGGCGGGCTGATTTCGGCATTGCCGAGGATTACGAGGTAACCCGCCTTTGGCCGGAATTTGCCGGGCCGGTTTGTGACCCGAATTGCTGGGAAGATATTCTGGTTCGCGATTTGTCCAATGCGCGATGGTTGCATAGTCGTACGCGGCCGGATGCCTGGGATATCTGGAGGCGGGCGAGTGGGAGTAATAGCAGCCCGGCAAGCGAGCAATATTTCGACCATTTCTTTTTTACACTTCAAGCCGCCGTCAATCGTTTGGGGACTGCAATCGGGCCTTTGCCGCTGGTTTATGATGATCTGTTGGCTGGCCGATTGGTTGCGCCGTACGGTATGGCGCCTACCGGCTATGACTATGTCCTGATTACATTGGATAGACCGGGGCGCGACCCGCGGATTTTGCGATTCTTTGACTGGCTGATGGCCGAAGCCAAGGGAATTGAAAGCGGAGTCGTGCCGCAAGACTGATTGATATCGGGTTGCCCGATTGACCGTTGGCGGAACAATGCACGAACAGGGCGCGTTTCGGTCTGTATATCAAACAGATTAAGCGCGAACTGGATGCGGCATGACAAACCTTTCCTATCTTGCAACCGTCGAAGGCTATTTCGATATTGCGGTGGTCGACATGATCCTGCGGCTCTGCGCGGCAACGGTCATTGGCATGCTGATCGGGTTAAACCGGGATGTGAATGGCAAGCCGACCGGCATGCGGACATTGGCATTGGTAGCACTTGGTGCCGCGGTTGTGTCGGTGGTTGCAGTACATTTCGAGGATTTGATCGATCACCCTGATGCACTATCGCGCGTCGTGCAGGGGATTTTGCAGGGCGTTTTGACCGGCATCGGCTTTATCGGGGCGGGTGTTATTCTGCGCCATCCAAAGGATATGTCAGTCAGCGGCCTGACGACGGCGGCAACCGTCTGGATCACGGCGGCACTTGGCATCGCATGCGCCCTTGCGGCCTGGCATATCGTGGTGATCGCGACGGTGTTGACGTTGATTGTCCTGATTGTTTTAAAACCGGTCGAACTAATGCTGGTTCGGCTTCTGGGTAGCGACGAAACGGTGGAAGATATCAGGAAAGACAACGAAGGCTGATTGCCATGGATCAGAAATCCTCCCCTTCCCGGAAGGCGGCGAGGTCATCAATCCGCCGATAAGGCAGCAGCGTTTGCAGTTTTTCGGCGGGTGTGCCGGTCATCAGGCTGTGCAAATGTTCCGACAGGACTTTTCCAACCTTGCGTTGCGGCTGGTAGTAATAGGCAAGTTTCTGTTTTGAGAGCATACGGAACGGCATGCCGCCAAAGCCGACAACACCGATTCCGTCACGGATCGTATCCATGCCCAGTTCCAGTAATGCTTCGAGTGCGCCAATCATTGTCATCTGACTTGCGCAGACCACGGCAGTAGCATCGCGCTGATCGGTCAGCAGGCGGATGGTGGCTTCGCGGGCCGCGCGGACGGAAACATCCGAAGTCATCCAGATCAGGCTTTCTGGATCAAGCCCTGCCTCGATCATGGCGCGGCGCGCACCGCGTTTGCGATATCCGAAAAAGGTCAGGTCTTCAGGCGGATCAATCATGCCGATTTTGCGGTGGCCGTCATCAATCAGGCGTTTGACCGCATCATATGCCGCCTGTTCATCATCGTGATCGACAAAGGCATGCGGAGTTAAAAGTTCGGTCCGACCAAAGCTGACAAAGGGAAAGTCATGTTGCAGGCAGTATTTGGCGCGGCTGTCCTGCAATGTGGTGCGCGAAAAGACAACCGCATCGGCCATGTGTTGCGTATGTACGCGGCGAACGGGTTCAAGTGGATCTTCGCTGCTGGTCTGGGCCAGGACAACCAGTGAATAGTGATCGGCCTCCAAACCTTTTGCCAGGCTTTCAACCTGGGCCAGAAAGCCCGGGTCGCCATAATCACCAACTTCGGGGGAATACAGGATCGAACAGACCTGCATGGTTTTGCCGGTGCGCAGCATGACGCCACGGGCATCGGGGTGATAACCGATTTCGGCCGCCGCGGCCTTGACGCGTGCGACCGTATCAGGTTTGACCTCCGGCCCGTCTTTCAATGCACGAGAAACCGTTGTGACCGACAGGCCAAGACGGTCAGCAATAGTGCGAAGGTTCGGGCGGGAGGCTGACATATACAGGTCCGTTCATCTATTCTTTGGCGGACAATCTAATCGCCCGTCTGTGGTTAAGGCAATGCGTTGCTTTCGATCACGCGCCGCATGAAGTCATAAGACGCCTTTGGCGTCCGTTTCTGCGTGTTGTAATCGACATGCACCAACCCGAACCGCTTTTCATAGCCATATGCCCATTCGAAATTATCAAGCAGGGACCAGGGCATATATCCTTGCACATTTGCGCCTTCGTCAACGGCGCGCAAAAGAGCCGAGAGATATTCACTGTAGTAGGCAATGCGATCCTGATCTTCGATATAGCCGTCATGACCGGGAAGATCGATGAAGGCACCGCCATTCTCGGTCACGAAAACCGGCGGATTGCCGTAGTTCTCCTGCAGGATTTTCATGGTGCGATAGAAGCAGTCACCATCAATCGCCCACCCCATTTCTGTGCGACGGAAATATTTTGGCGGTTCGGCGTGTTTGAACGGCCATGCGCGTCCTTCAGTGGCTTCGATATAGCTTGGAAAATACTGGTTCAGGCCCTGAAAATCGACTTTGGTTTTGATCGCTTCAAGGTCGCCATCCTGAATATGGGGTTCCATGCGATCAATAATCAGCTCGGGATAGCGGCCGAAATAGACCGGATCAAGGAAGGTGCCATTCCATTTGGCTTCGAACAGATCGACCAGATGGGCGTCCTGTTCGCGCCGATGCGGCAGTGTATAGGCCTTGTGCATCGGCAAAACGAATCCGACCGGTGCATCCGGATAATGATGCTTGATCACGCGGGTCGCCCGCGCATGGCACATATTCAGATGATGGGCGACGCGCATCGCTGCGCGTGGATCGGTAATACCCGGTGCGTGGCGGCCTTCTTCGTGACCGACCCATGCAACCACGTTGGGTTCGTTAAATGTAACCCATGATTTGACCCGGTCGCCAAACCGTTTCACAAGCAATTCGGTGTAATCGCCAAACCAGTCAACGATATCGCGATTCGCCCAGCCCCCGCGATCCTGCAACGCCTGTGGCAAATCCCAGTGATAAAGACAAAGCCAAGGATCAAGATCGCGTTCGCACATTCCGTCAATCAGCCGGTCGTAAAACGCCATGCCGGTTTCATTAACTTCGCCGGTGCCATTCGGTATGACACGCGGCCACATTACCGAAAATCGATAATGTTTCGCGCCAAGCCGACGGATCAGGTCAAGATCCTCGGCCCAGCGATGGTAATGATCGCAGGCGACGCTGCCGTTGTCGCCATTGGCAACCCGGCCGGGTGTTGCACAGTAGGTGTCCCAGATGCTGGCGCCGCGCCCGTCGTCGCTCGCGCCGCCTTCAATCTGGTAGCTTGAGGTCGAGACACCCCAGCGGAAACCGTTGGGAAAAGGTTTGATCATGATTGTTTCCTTGCCCTGTCGCGGATCGCATTCGTTGGCAGATCCAAAATCGTAACGTTTCGGAAATTTCGGCAAAAAAATAATGCCGGATCGATTTCGCCTTATTATGGCCGGGTTTTCTTGATTGACAAGAGTGAATAAACCGCTTATCAAAAAAATCGAAACGTTACGAATTTTCGACCATTTAAGAAGTCGGGCGCGAACGTATCCATTAGGGAGGACATCCGTTATGAAGAAATTTTCAAGGGTCGCAGCACTTGCGACATTTCTGAGCGCCGGTGTTTCTGCGGGTGCGCTTCACGCCCAGACTGCCGAAGTTCTGCATTGGTGGACATCGGGCAGCGAGCAGGCTGCTTTGGGCGAAATCCGTACCGCTTTCGAAGCACAGGGCGGTAAATGGGTCGATACACCGATTGCGGGTGGCGGCAATGCCCGCGCGGCTGCGGTCAACCGCATGCTGGGCGGCGACCCGGCGACTGTTTTCCAGTTTTCCATCGGGCAGCAATTGCGTGAATTGGCCGATCAGGGGCTTCTGGCCGATGTGAATGCGGTGGCCGAGGAAGAAAACTGGGATGAAAAGCTGCCGCCACTTATCGTTCAGGCTGCAAAATATGATGGTGATTATATCGCCGCCCCGATCAACATCCATGGTGAAAACTGGATGTTCTACAACAAGGACGCGCTTGAAAAAGCCGGGATCGAGGTGCCGAAAAGCTGGCCGGAATTCGTTGATGCGGCGAAAAAGCTTGAAGATGCCGGTGTGATTCCGATCGGCCTTGGCGGGCAGCCGTGGCAGGAACGCATCCTGTTTAACAGTGTCCTTCTCGGCGTTGGCGGGCGTGAATTCTACGCCAAGCTATACAGCACGCTGGATGATGAACTTCTGGCATCCGACACCATGCGCAAGGTGTTTGAAACCTTTGCAGCGCTCAAACCCTTTGTCGATGAAGCGAGCCCGGGTCGTAACTGGAACGAAGCGACCAATATGGTCATCCGCGGCGACGCCGCGTTTCAGTTTATGGGTGACTGGGCCAAGGGTGAAATTATTGCGGCCGGTGTCGAACCGGGCACAACGGTCGGCTGTGCCTTCGCCCCGGCCATCGATACCGCCTATATCATGACGGTTGATGCCTTTGCTTTTTCCGCGATGGACAGCGAAGAAGCACAGGCGGCCCAGGAAAAAATGGCGCATGTGATGCTGGAGCCTGATGTCCAGATTGCGTTCAATAAGAAAAAGGGTTCGATCCCTGCCCTTCTTGATGTGCCGGGTGATAGTTTTGATGTCTGTGCACAAAAGGCCATGGCGACATTGCAGGACAAGAAAACCCATCTGGTCAGTACCGGTCTGTTTGGTGTTCCAAGTGCCGTTTCCGGGGCAATTGATGACAGTATCTCCAATTTCTGGAACAGTGCTGACATGAGTCCGGAACAGGGGCAGGAAGAATTCCGTCAGGCGATTTCCTATGCCAAGTAAGGCAGATGGAATGACACGGCTTTGCAGGTGTGCCGCTGCTTGATGCAGCGGCACCTTTACAAAGAAGCGAGATTACTTATGGCCGAACCGGCACAGGGTGCGTTGAAAACTTCGCACAACGGCAGACGGCGCTGGCGTCCGCAATGGACGGCAAGAATGGCGCTGATCCCTGCCATGACGATTACCATCGTCTGCTTTTATGGCTTTATTATCTGGACCTTTGTGATTTCGCTGACGCGGTCGCGTCTGTTGCCGGTCTATAAATTTACCGGCTTTGACCAATATGTGCGCCTGTTCGCCAATGAACGTTGGTGGACGGCAATGCAGAATATTGCCATTCATGGCTTCCTGTTTATCGGTGGATGTATCGTTTTCGGTTATTTGCTGGCGATTCTGATTGATCGCGGGATCAAGGCCGAGGGCATGTTTCGCACGGTTTTCATGCTGCCGCTTTCGATGTCTTTCATCGTGACAGGTGTCATCTGGCAATGGGTGATGAATCCGGGTTTGGGGCTTCAGGATGCTGTGCGCGAACTGGGCTGGACTACATTTGAGTTCAACTGGATCGTACGTCAGGATCGGGCGATCTATACCCTTGCCATTGCCGGAATCTGGCAGCAGGTCGGGCTGTGCATGGCACTGTTTCTCGCAGGGCTACGTAATGTCGACCCCAATATCTGGAAGGCATCACGGGTGGATGGCATTCCGATCTGGCGGGTCTATCTGCATGTGATTACGCCGATGATGCGCACCGTATTCTTTACCGTATTCATCCTGATGAGCGCGATTGTCATGAAGGCCTATGACCTTGTCGTTGCCCTGACCGGCGGTGGGCCCGGCTTTTCATCGGATTTGCCGGCGAAATTTGTTGTCGATCATATCCTGAACCGGCAGGAACTTGGCCTTGGTGCGGCCGGTGCATTTGTATTGCTGTGTACCGTGATTGCAGTCATTTCGCCCTATATCCATTTTGAACTGCGCAAAGCACGCGACGGTGGGGGGCATTGACCATGCGATTTAACCGTCTTGCGCTTTATGGACTGCTGGGCATTGCTGCCCTGATGATTTTGGCGCCGGTTTTTATTATGGTGTCGACATCGCTTAAACCGATGGATGAAATTCGTGATGGCAGCATCTTTGCCCTGCCGGTGGAACCAAGTTTTGACGCGTGGCGCGAAGCATGGTCTGGCGATTGTAGCCAAACCGCAGGCGGAAATTGCGGTGGTCTGTCATCCTCCTTCCTGACATCAGTCAAAATCGTCATTCCGGCGCTTTTCCTTTCGGTCGGACTTGGTGCGGTTACCGGTTATGCCTTGGCAGCGTGGAAAATGCGCGGGGCCAATCTGATGTTTGCCGCCCTTCTGGTTGGCATGTTCATCCCGCCACAGGTAACACTTTATCCCCTGATCATCATGGTGCGCGAACTGGGAATATTTGGATCCATTCCGGGATTGGTTCTGGTGCATGTCATATGGGGCGTTGCCTTTACCACCATGATGTTTCGTAACTTTTTCAAAACCGTTCCACAGGATCTGCTGAAAGCCGCTCGCATTGACGGAGCCGGTTTCTGGCCCTTGTT
Organism: Thalassospira xiamenensis M-5 = DSM 17429; assembly: GCF_000300235.2. Taxonomy (NCBI): domain Bacteria; kingdom Pseudomonadati; phylum Pseudomonadota; class Alphaproteobacteria; order Rhodospirillales; family Thalassospiraceae; genus Thalassospira; species Thalassospira xiamenensis. The sequence continues at coordinate 4,459,729 of NZ_CP004388.1, forward strand.
CTGGCATGTCATGTTGCCCCTTTCGTTGCCGATCCTCGGTGTCGCGATGATTTTGCAGTTCACATATATCTGGAACGATTTTCTGTTGGGCCTGACCTTTGGTGGGCGATCCGGACAACCGATGACGGTTGCGCTCAATAACCTTGTCGGATCGCAGTTCGGCGAGAAGGAATATAACGTGGATATGGCTGCCACCATGCTGACGGCGCTTCCGACATTGGCTGTTTATCTGCTGTCGGGGCGGTTGTTTGTTCGCGGAATTGCGGCTGGTGCAGTGAAAGGATAACGGACATGAACGGCGTTGAATTACGTGGTGTGACCAAGGCCTATGCCGGTCTGACCGTGATGAAGGATATCAATCTCGAAATCGAGGATGGTGCGTTTCTGGTCCTGTTAGGGCCGTCGGGGTGCGGCAAATCGACGATCTTGAACATGATTGCCGGTCTGGAACCCGTCACCGGCGGATCAATCCACATCGCCGGGCGAGATGTCTCGGAACTGGAGCCTGATGAACGCGATATCGCGATGGTGTTTCAGTCCTATGCGCTCTATCCGACCATGTCGGTGCGCAGGAATATCGGTTTTGGCCTTAAAATGCGTGGCATGCCCAAGGCCGATATCGAAAAGCGTGTCGATGACATTGGTGAACTTCTGCAAATTACCCCGCTTCTGGATCGTAAACCGTCGCAATTGTCCGGTGGGCAGCAGCAACGCGTGGCGATCGGCCGTGCGCTGGTGCGCGAACCATCGGTTTTCCTGTTTGACGAGCCTCTATCGAACCTTGATGCCAAATTGCGTGCCGATATGCGTGTCGAATTGAAACGCCTTCATGAACGGCTTGGCCGGACCATTGTCTATGTCACCCACGATCAGATCGAAGCCATGACGCTGGCAACCAAGGTTTTGGTGCTGGACAAAGGGTCTATCCAGCAGGCCGACACACCGGAAAATGTTTATCGCCGACCGGCCAACAGGTTTGTCGCCAGCTTCGTCGGTGCCCCGACCATGAATTTCATTGATGGCAAACTGGTTCAGGTGGGTGACGGAATTGCGTTTGACGGGGGATCGGGCCAATTGCCATTGGTAGATTTGCCCGGCCGCGCCCGTGAATTTATCGGCTGCCCCATGACATTGGGCGCGCGGCCGGAACATCTTGTATTTGATGACTTTGGTGCAAATGCCCGGGTGCTTCTGGCAGAGCCGACCGGGCCTGATCAATATGTCCGTCTTGCCGTCGCCGGGGCGGAGGTTACGGCCCGTACAGGCCCCGAACAGCATTTCAGTTCCGGCAGTGATGCCCGGATCATGATTGATGGTGCGCGTGTATCGCTGTTTGATCCGGAAAGTGGTCAGGCCGTTCTATAGAAACCGGGCCAACCGCGTGCTTATTGCGGTTGGCCCGGCAACTTTGTTGCCCAATCAATTATTTCATCATGCTTTGCGGCAGGGAACTGTCGGAAAACAGGGGATAATTGCTGCGTGCGTTAGGCAGTTGATAATGCCACCATTCGTGGCTGTAATATTCGAAACCCGCACTAACCATGATGCCCAGAAGCAGCAAACGGTTGGCCTCGGCGTCTTTTGAAAGCCCGTCCGCTCCATGATAGGACCGGATATGCATTTCATCAAACCCTGCCCCCATATCCAGTTCCTTGCCGTTTGCGTCCAACAGCGTTAGATCAATGGCAACACCACGGCCATGTGGCGATCCAAGATCGGGATTGGCGATGAAATCGGGATTGGGTGTATGGTTCCAAAGAGCCCGCTGGGCTTCTTGTGGGCGGAAGGCATCCAGAATGCGAATGCGTTTACCGTGACGTCGTGCCATGGCGACAGCCTTTTTCAGGCAGTCCGCCGCATCACGATGAAGATAGCAGGCAGGCCGTGAATAGATCGGTGCCCCGGTGAAATTGCGATCCGTGGCATAAACAATATCAATTTCGACATCATATTCTTGTGGCGTAATTTCGACCAGCGCCATTGCCGGAGGCCCCCTGTTCTTGTCGTTTACCGATTACATCAAAAAAATGCTGACTGGTCAGTTGCGTCACAATCCCCATAGCGCAGATCGGACCGCACCGCAAACGTCATCCGGGGCCATTGAAAAAACGGGCCCAACGCTTTTGGCTATCGACACCGCGTCAACGTCACTTTCAACAGCTGTACTGGTCAATGGCGAGGTCAAGAGCGAGCTTTATGAGGATATGGAACGCGGGCAGGCAGAAAACCTGATGAGGTTTATTGCCAAAAGTCTGGATCAGGCGGGAATCACCTTTGACGAGGTTGATGGTGTCGCCGTCACCGTCGGACCGGGCGCTTTTACCGGTATGCGGATCGGCCTTGCGACCGCGCGTGCGCTTGGGCTAGCACGTAAAATTCCGGTGGTTGGTGTCAGTTCGCTTGAGGCGGTGGCCTATGGCGTTTCCGAACGTGATCAGCAGGGACGAAATATTCTGGTGGCACTCGACAGCAAGCGGAACGAAATTTTTGCCCAGGCCTTTGATGGCAAGAAGCGCCCGCTCAGTGCGCCGGAATGTGTCGCACCCCGACAGGCTCTGATGATGGCCCCACCGGGCGATACGCTTCTGGCCGGCGATGCTACCCCACGCCTTTTGACTGCGGCTGCCCACGCGCCGGATGCATTTTATGATTGCACGGCGCCGGGGCTACCGCGAGCCGGAAATGTGGCGCGTATTGCAGCGGCGCGCTGGGGAACGGATGAAAACCTGCCGCCTGTGCCAATGTATCTGCGTGCACCCGATGCGCGCCGGATCGAAGATCAGGGACCGGCAAAAAACAAGCCGGTACATGAGGAATGAGTGCTTCATCCCACCAGCCGGAAGTTGAAGACGGGATTGAAGTCGTTCCCCTGACTGCGGCGTTTTGCAATGTTGCAAGTGCGCTTCATGCTGAAGGGTTCGAAGATCAGGATTGCTGGTCGGCGGATGAAATGATCGCACTGCTTGATGTGCCTGGGGCCTTCGGGTTTCTGGCCTTTGCACCGGGGAATGAGGCGGAAAACCGCCTTGATATCCCACTTGGTTTTATCCAGATGCAGGCAGTGCTGGACGAGGCGGAAATCAATACCATCGTTGTCGCAAAGGAAGCGCGTAAACGCGGCGTTGCCAGAAAACTGTTGTCTGCGACCTTTGATCGCTTGCGCGAAACCGGTGTCGGGCGGGTTTTACTGGAAGTGGCCGATGATAACGCACCGGCGATTGCGCTTTATCGTGATTGCGGCTTTGCCGAGATCGGGCGGCGCAAGAGATACTATCGCCGGAAGTCCGGGCGTGAGGTCGATGCACTGGTTATGGAGCGTGATCTTGGTGCTTGTGTTTTGGGCTGGGGCGATTAATGCAAGCTGGATGTATTCTATTTCGCTATATCCACATCAAATGTGTGGTTTTGACCGTCAAGCTGTTATAGTCTAGGCCTTGATGACGACGCGCGGGATTTGTTCAACCTTTTCGTATCGTTAAACGGTATGTGTTCGGTGCGTCGGCAAGTTCGACAAGGTCAATGACGGTGTCGCCCATTTCGGTGACAGAACGCGGAACGTTTTTTAACGGTTCGCCAGCGCCTAGTGTTACTTCGAGAACCTGACCCTGTGTCATGGTTTCAAGTTTCAGTCGGGTGCGAACAAATGTCATCGGGCAGACATCCTTTGTGATGTCGATCTTATGATCGGGCGTGATGTCGTCCATATGCTGTCTCCTGATTGGGCACCGGAAACGTGAAGTAGCGTTTCATCGGGCTGGAGGCAAGCTGGAGAGAACAAATTATCGCTATTTGTACCTTGCGATATGTGACAGTTTTCTCGATATTTAGCCCACATGAGAGCAAAAGCCTGGGAGCATCCTGGCTGGGGACAGGCGGAACCGGAAACGAGAAACAAGACTATGCTTACAGAATCAACCATCGAGCAGAAGTGCATCGACGCGGGTTTGAAAATGACCGGCCAACGCCGGGTGATTGCCCGGGTCCTGTCGGAATCAGAAGATCATCCCGATGTGGAGCTCGTTTATCGCCGGGCGACCGAAATTGACCCGAAGATTTCGATTGCAACCGTTTATCGGACCGTTCGCCTGTTTGAAGAGGCGGATATTCTTGAAAAACACGATTTCGGTGATGGCCGTGCACGTTACGAGGAATTGACCGAGGAACACCACGACCACCTGATTGATATGCGATCAGGTAACGTGATCGAGTTTTCGAACGAAAAAATCGAAAAGTTGCAGGAAGAGATCGCCAGAGAGCTTGGTTACAAGCTTGTCGGTCATCGACTGGAGCTTTACGGCGTTCCGATGAAGGACGAAAAGTAACCGATTTCTGACAATACGGTTGCGAAAATCGCAGATTTCAAGCCACCCGTTCATGCCGAGCGGGTGGTTTTTCATATTCCTGTTACGCGTTCTTAACAAAGCCTTCACTCGCCCCTGACGCGAAACTTGCGCAAAATCTGCGCAGATGAACGAAAGGGAGTTGCGATGAGCGACGATCGACAGCAGCGGTTAGAGGTGCGCCTCGCCGAAACCGAGGATGAAATCCTCGCCAGTCAGAAACTTCGCTACAAGGTGTTCTATGAGGAACGCGGGGCAAAGCCCAGCGCGGAAATGGCTGCGGCCGAGCGCGACTTTGACAATTATGATCCTTTATGTGACCACCTGCTGGTAATCGATCACAATCGCGGTCAGGGACCAGACGGTGTTGTCGGAACCTATCGCCTGCTGCGTCAGTCGGTTGCAAATCAGCATGGCGGCTTTTACAGCGCTGATGAATACCACATCCAGTCAATGCTTGATGCGGCACAAGGCAGCGGCGAGATCATGGAACTTGGTCGTTCCTGCGTTGAAGAAGCCTATCGCACGATGCCGACCCTGCAACTTCTCTGGCAGGGAATTGCTGCCTATGTTTTCAAATACGATATCAAGCTGATGTTTGGCTGCGCATCTTTCCATGGCACCGATCCGGATGCCTTTGGTGATGTTTTGACCTATCTGCATCACAATCATCTGGCACCCGAAGAAATGCGACCTCGCGCAGTCGAAGGCCGGTACGAGCCGATGGCGCGCACGACGATTGATGCAATTGATGCACGACAGGCGCTTCGCGATCTGCCGCCATTGATCAAGGGCTATCTGCGATTGGGTGGTTTCGTCGGTGATGGTGCGGTGGTTGATCATCAGTTTAATACCACCGACATTTGCATCGTGTTACCGACGGAAAAGGTAACGGATCGTTACTACAAGCATTATGAGCGGACCGCGAGGGTATCGTGAACTGTTATGCGTGTGCAGCCATCCGGCTGTTGGCCTATGCCCTGCTGACTTTGATCCTGATCCCGGTTCAGGTGATGGCAATTGCATTTCGACTGCGATTGGCCGATGATCTGCCGCGGTTTTATCATGCGCTTTGCCTGAAAATCCTTCATATCGAGCTTCGCGTTTCCGGGGTAGAGTTGATGGATGGGCCGGGTATTATTGTGGCCAACCACGCATCCTATCTCGATATTCCGGTGCTGGGGGCCTTGGTTCGCGGCAGTTTCATTGCCAAGACCGAGGTCGCCAGCTGGCCGATCTTCGGAACGCTTGCCAAGTTGCAGCGATCCACCTTTGTCGAACGTCGCCCAGTCCGCGCTCGCGAGCAGAATGATCAGATTTCCCGGCGTCTTGCTGATGGGCACAAACTGATCCTGTTCCCGGAAGGCACCAGCAACGACGGCAACCGTGTGCTGCCGTTCAAGTCGACTTTGTTCGGTGTTGCCGAACGCACCCTGCCCGATGGATCGCAGGTAAAAGTCCAGCCGGTTTCGATTGCGGCTACCCGTCTTGATGGAGCACCGATCGGACGCGATCTGAGAGCTTTCTATTCCTGGTATGGCGATATGGACTTGGCGCCGCATTTGTGGCAGTTTCTGGCTCTTGGCAAAGTAACGGTTGAGCTGGTTGTTCACCCGCCTGTGACCTTGGCCGATGCCGGGTCGCGCAAGGAACTTTCCCGGATGTGTGAAACAGCTGTTGCGCGTGGACATCATGCAGCACTGACCGGCATGCATCAGGGGGTTCCGGTTCCGCTGATTGATAATGGACGTACCGGTGACCTGATTGGCTTTTCGCCGCTGGCCATTGTTTCCGAAGATTTTCGTCTGTTCGGACCGGATCGTCAGTTCGGCTCCTGACCGTTTTGCCGTATGATCCGATTGCGTGAATTGGGTTTCATGTAACCGGAATTTCAGATATCGAAGATGTCCGGTCTGCGGTGTGAGCTTTCACACCGCTTTTCGGCGTATTCGAGAAAGCAAAAAACGGATCCAGAAGTGAGTGTGACGAAAAAGCTTTTTGTAAAAACCTATGGCTGTCAGATGAATGTTTATGACAGCCAGCGCATGCAGGACGTATTGGCGCCGCTGGGTTACCAGCCGGTCGACGATGCCGCAGGTGCCGATATGGTTATCCTCAATACTTGCCACATCCGCGAAAAAGCTGCTGAGAAGGTCTTTTCCGATCTTGGCCGTATTCGTAAACACAAAAAAGCCAAGGAAGCCAATGGCACGGACAAGATGATTGTCGCTGTTGCCGGTTGTGTTGCGCAGGCCGAAGGTGCGGAATTGATGCGTCGCGAACCGATGGTCGATATGGTGTTCGGGCCGCAGACCTATCATCGTTTGCCGGAAATGGTAGCGCGCGCCAATCGCGCAGTCGGGCGTGATCGCATCATTGATACCGATTTCCCGGCCGAGGAAAAGTTTGACCACCTGCCACAACAGGTTTCAAGACAGGGTTATTCGGCCTTTCTGGCGATTCAGGAAGGTTGCGATAAATTCTGTACCTTCTGTGTTGTGCCTTATACCCGTGGTGCCGAATATTCCCGACCGGGCATGGATATCATCAATGAAGCCCGCCAGCTCGTTGAAAAGGGCACCCGTGAAATCACTTTGTTGGGTCAGAACGTCAATGCGTATCACGGCGACGGCCCAAATGGCGGCGAATGGACGCTTGGTCGTCTGTTACGCGAATTGTCCGAGATTGATGGACTTGATCGCATTCGTTACACAACCTCGCACCCGCGCGATGTTGATGATGACCTGATTGCAGCCCATCGTGACCTTCCCAAACTGATGCCGTTTTTGCATCTTCCCATTCAGGCAGGATCGGATCGTGTGTTGCAGGCGATGAACCGCAAGCATGATGGCGCATCTTATCGCGAAATCGTTACAAAACTCAAAGATGCCTGCCCTGATCTTGCGCTGTCGTCTGATTTTATCGTGGGTTTTCCCGGCGAATCCGACAAGGATTTCGAAGACACGATGCAAATGGTGCGCGATATCACCTTCATTCAGGCTTTCAGCTTTAAATACAGCCCGCGCCCCGGCACTCCGGCATCGGCCATGGAACTGCAGGTTCCCGAGCCGGTAAAGACCGAACGGATCATGCGTATTCAGGCGCTTCTCGCCGAGCAGCAGCTTGAATTCAACCGAAACTGTCTTGGTCGGGAAATGGATGTCCTGCTGGAACGCCACGGCAAACTTGAAGGACAACTTGTCGGAAAAAGCCCTTATATGCAGCCGGTTCATGTCAGCGGTTTGCCAGAATCCGCATTGGGACAGATCGTAAGGTTGAAAATCACCGAAGCACTGCCTAATTCCCTTGGCGGTGAACTGGTCGATGCCCCGGTTCAAAACCGGGATTCTGAAAGGAAAATTGCGTGACTGCCACTTCAGCCAAGGCAAAAAACACGGCAAAAGCCAAGTCTTCGACCAAAGACACCGACCAGATCGAATTTGCAGATAATGCACTTGCCCAGCTTTTATATGGGCCGCAGGCCGAAAACCTGACCCGCCTTTCCGAAGGTACCGGGGTTCAGGTTTCCAGTCGTGGATCGGTTGTGACCCTTGCCGGGCAAGGTCCCAAAGTAGCCCAGGCCAAAAAGGTTCTTGGTCAGCTTTATGCGCGCTTGCGCGACAAGGAAATAGATCATGTCGATGTCGAAACGGTTGATGGTGCCATCCGTTTGTCCGAACCCGACGAAGCTGACCCCTGGACCGGGCAGACCAAAGATATGTTTGGCGGGTCGCGTCTGACCATCCAGACCAAAAAACGCCGGATTTCGCCGAGATCCAAACGCCAGAAGGATTATGTCGAGGCCATGCTTGATCACGAGCTGGTCTTTGGCATTGGTCCGGCCGGAACCGGCAAGACCTATCTGGCGGTCGCCATGGCGGTCCAATCGCTTATTCAGGGTCAGGTTGATCGTATAGTCTTGTCACGTCCTGCGGTCGAGGCCGGCGAACGGCTTGGTTTCCTGCCGGGTGATCTGAAGGACAAGGTCGATCCGTATCTGCGTCCGCTTTATGATGCGCTGCATGACACCTTGCCTGGCGACGTCGTGATCAAGCGAATGGAAAGTGGCGAGATCGAAGTTGCCCCGCTTGCTTTTATGCGTGGCCGTACTTTGGCCCATGCCTTTGTCATTCTGGACGAAGCACAGAATACGACAGCCATGCAGATGAAAATGTTCCTGACCCGTCTCGGCGAAGGATCGCGGATGGTGGTGACGGGTGACCTGACTCAGGTCGATTTGCCCGATGGCACCAAATCGGGTCTGCGGGATGCGCTTGAAACCATCGCGGATGTCAAAGGTGTCGCGACGATCAAGTTTGATCAGCGCGACGTTGTTCGCCATGCGCTTGTCACCAAGATTGTTCAGGCTTATGACGCGGCAGATGCATTGCGGGACAGACTGAAAAAAGGCTATCGCGGAATCAAGGACGAGGGTCAGGGCGATGACAGCACCGCTTGATCTGGACCTTGATGTTGAAGCGGGTAATTGGACCAAGGCCGACATTGATGCGATTGAAAATGCTGTGCGTGCCGCCCTTGATGGCGCTGTGCGTGACGGTGCGCTTTGGGAAGAAGATGCGGCTCCAGCCGATGGCACACCCGACCAAGGAGATGGTGCATCGCTTTTAAGTATTGCGCCGGTGGTTGAGGTCGGTGTTCGGTTATCCGATGATGCGTCTGTCCGGATATTGAACCGTGATTATCGCGGCAAGGATAGTCCGACCAACGTTTTATCGTTCGCAGCCCTCGAAAGTGCGGATGATACAGCAGCTTTCATGATGTCATCCGATATGCCCCTGATGCTGGGTGATATCGTCATTGCACGTGAAACATGCGAACGTGAAGCCGTTGAACAGAACAAGACGCTGATAAATCATCTTGTTCATCTGACTGTACATGGCACGCTGCATCTTGTCGGCTATGATCATATGGTTGATGATGAAGCCGAAGAGATGGAAGAACTTGAACGGCAAATTCTTGCCGCACTGGGGATCGATGATCCCTATGAACCGATTGAAGATCAAGATATCGAAACAGGACAATGAACGAGAATAGTCAGCGCGACGACGACCACGAGAGTACGAGCCCTCGCCAGGGCGGGGAGAATGGTCAGGATTCCGATAACGGATCCTTGTGGGGAAATGTCGCATCGGCATTAGGCCTTAAGCGCGGCAAGCCAAGGAATGGCGAGGCATCGCTTTCAGACACACTTGAAGAACTTGCCGAGCGTAGTGAAGAAGATGACGAGCCCGTCTCGCTTCACGAACGGTCACTTTTTGAAAATATCATCGCACTCCGCGATATGACGGCTGAGGATGTCATGATCCCGCGGGCCGATATCGTTGCGGTCGAAAAAAGCATCACGCTTGACGAGCTTGTTGACGTGATGGTGAAAAAAGCTCATTCACGCCTACCGGTTTATGGCGAGTCCCTCGATGAAATTGCCGGTATGGTTCATATCAAGGATGTGCTGGGCTGTGTTGCTGCCGGCAAGGAATTCAAGCTGCAATCCCTTTTGCGTCGGGTGTTGTTCGTATCGCCCGCCATTCGGGTGCTTGATCTTCTGTCCGAAATGCGTTTGTCGCGAACGCATATGGCATTGGTCGTCGACGAGTTTGGCGGCATTGACGGGCTGATCACGATCGAGGATCTGGTCGAGGAAATCGTCGGCGAGATTGATGACGAACATGACATTGATCAGACACCGAAACTGATCCGGCTTTCCGATGGCTGTTATATCGCCGATGCCCGCTACGAGGTCGAAGACCTTGAGGAAAAGCTGGGCTTCGGCCTGTTGGATGAAGACGAGGACGAAGATATCGATACATTGGGCGGGCTGGTCTTCTCGCTTGCGGGGCGTGTGCCTGCGCGTGGGGAACTGATCGAACATCCGTCCGGTATCCAGTTCGAAGTCCTTGATGCCGACCCGCGCCGAATTCGGCGTTTGCGTATTCATCTGGTCCGGACCGAACCGGCCGAGATTAGTGACGAAAGTTCCAAACAGGGATCATCGAATGATTGACAGACTAGCGGCGCGCCTCGCCAACCTTTCGGGTTGGCGCAGGCGCTTCCTGTGGTTGGTGTCTGGGGCGGTTGCGGTTTTGGCGTTACCGCCTTTCTTCTTTTTGCCGGCCTTGCCAGTGGCTTTTGCCATACTGCTCTGGTCGCTTGAGGGGGTTAAGTGCAACAAGGGGGCGCTGTCCGCCGGTTGGTGGTTTGGTGCCGGGCATTTTGCCGCTGGGTTCTATTGGATCAGTCATGCGTTTCTGGTTCAGCCGGAAATCTATGGATGGATGATTCCATTTGCTCTTTTGGGGCTAGGCGGCGGGCTGGCAATTTTCCCGATGGTCGCCGTTTGGGCAAGCTGGCGGTTGACGCGGCAAATCATTGGTCGTGCCATAATGCTGGCAACTCTTTGGGCTGTGGCGGAATTCCTGCGGGGCCATGTATTGACCGGATTTCCGTGGAATTTGCTGGCGCATGTCTGGGCTTTTGATCCAGCACCAATGCAGTTTGCCTCGATTGTCGGTGTTTACGGTCTATCCGTATTCACGGCTTTGTTTGCGACCCTGCCGGCAACGTTTATTGCCGGGCGCGTGGGCAGAATAAGTGCCATTGCCGGCATTATGATTGCGGTTCTGCTGTGGGGCGGTGGTGCCATTCGTTTGTCGCTGGTTGGTCCCGCGACAGCCGACGCAACGGTTTCTGACTATCTGCCCGTCATTCAGGTTGTTCAACCCAATATTCCCCAACGTGAAAAGTGGATTCCCGAACTTCAGGATCAGCATTTCGCAAAATTGCTGCGATTGTCGCGTCGCCCGGTTGATATGGCACCAGATCGAAAACGTATCGTGATTTGGCCAGAAACGGCTGCAACATTCTTTGTGGAAGCCCAACCTGTTCGTAGGTTGCAAATGGCATCGGTTCTTGGACCTGATGATATCCTGATTACCGGGGCACCTAGGACCTATCCGCGGGATACGAATGAATTCAAGGTTTGGAACGCCGTTCAGGTTCTTGACAGCAACGGGGAAATTGTTGCGAGTTTTGACAAGTTTCATCTTGTGCCATTTGGCGAATATGTACCTCTCAGAGAATGGATTCCGATCCCTAAGCTGACTGCTGGCCGCACAGATTTTTCATTTGGTGAAGGGCCACAGACCCTTGAAGTGGCCGGGATGCCAAGCTTCTCGCCGTTGATATGCTACGAGGTCATTTTCCCGGGCGCTGTTATTGACGATGCAAATCAGCCTGACTGGCTGCTCAATGTTACCAATGACGGGTGGTTTGGCAAAAGTGCTGGTCCGTATCAGCATCTGGCAGCCGCACGGTTCCGCAGCATCGAAGAAGGCCGACCGCTGGTGCGCGCGGCCTATACCGGCGTATCGGGAATGTATGACGCCTATGGTCGGGAACTGGCAAAACTCCCCTTAAGAACAGAGGAGATCATGGTTCACCCCCTTTCGGGGGTGTATAACCATACCACAGTATATTATTTGTGGCGCGATATTCTATTTTACGGTATTGTAACCTTTCTAGCCGTTCTCGTTTTGGGATATAGTAGGTTATTCAAATCCCTTAAAGCGGCTGTGTGAAGCACCGAACCGCTCCCTGATTGTCCCACCAAAAAATAAGAGCGGGTAGGTCGGAGTGAGAGAAGGACAACACAAAATGTCGCCTAAGGATGAAAACACGATGGTCAAGAATACCCGTGGTAGAGGTCGGGGCCGGACCGCAAATGGCAAGCCGAATCCCGTCGACATTCATGTCGGTGCACGTGTTCGGTTGCGCAGAACCCTTCTTGGTATGAGCCAGGAAAAACTGGGTGAGGCCATTGGGCTGACATTCCAGCAGGTCCAGAAATACGAACGCGGTGCAAACCGTGTCGGGGCTTCGCGCCTTTATGATTTGTCGCGCGTTCTGGAAGTACCGGTTTCATTCTTCTTTGATGATATGCCTGACGAGATTTCGACGAAATCCGTGCATGAGCGTCGCGAAATGTCGGAAAGCCCGGATCCGTTCGATAATGATCCGATGAACCGCCGTGAAACCCTTGAACTGGTACGTGCATATTATCGGATCACCGATCCGACCCAGCGCAAGCGTGTTTTCGAGTTGGTTAAATCGATGGGCATTCTTGTTGCCGATAACGAAAATGCGAAATAGAAGACACCCGAAATTATGATTTCAAAAAGCGCATTTGCCAGAAAGTTGCAGATGCGTTTTTTCTTTGTTTCCTTCGAGTTTCTGGCCGAAATGCGTCAGGCGCGTTACGCTTATGCGTCGATCTTTCTTGACCCGAAAATGTCATTGAGGCAAAACCGCAGCTTGGGTGATAAGCCCAATTGAATACGTGGACGGATTTGGACCGCTTGCCACCACGTTAAAAAAGGCTAAGTGGGCGCAATTGGTGCAAACTTGTACCGATGCCCTCCGGTCCAGTTGTGGAACTCCTTTTTTACCGGAGAAGGTTTGAATGTCTCTTTCCGAATATCTTTTTACCAGTGAGTCGGTTTCCGAGGGTCACCCGGACAAGGTCTGTGACCGCATTTCCGATTCCATCGTTGATGCGTTTCTGGCCGCCGATGAAGATTCTCGCGTTGCCGTTGAGACTCTGGCAACCACCAATCGTGTGGTTCTGGCTGGCGAAGTTCGCGGTCCTGAGAGCGTTTCCAAGGAAGTCATGATCGAAAAGGCACGTGAAGCTATCCGTGCCATCGGTTATGAGCAGGAAGGCTTCCACTGGAAAACGGCCGAAATCGAGTGCCACGTCCACGAGCAGTCTGCTGATATTGCCCAAGGTGTCGACTCCGCTGGTGAAAAAGACCTCGGTGCGGGTGATCAGGGCATTATGTTCGGTTATGCCTGCAACGAGACGGACGAGCTGATGCCAGCTCCGATCCAGTTCTCGCATCGTATCCTGCGCAAAATGGCCGAAGACCGCCATTCTGGAAAATCAGCCGAGTTCGGTCCAGATGCAAAAAGCCAGGTTACCTTGCGCTATGTAGATGGCAAGCCAGTTGGGGCGACGTCGGTTGTTGTTTCGACCCAGCACGCAGATGACCTTAATCAGGCCGATGTGCGCTCGCTTGTCATGCCCTATATCCAGAACATTCTGCCGGAAGGCTGGATGCCAGCCGAAGACGAGATTTACATCAACCCGACGGGTCGTTTTGTTATTGGTGGCCCTGATGGCGACGCCGGTCTGACCGGTCGTAAAATCATCGTTGATACCTATGGTGGCGCTGCACCGCATGGCGGTGGTGCGTTCTCGGGCAAAGATCCGACCAAGGTTGACCGCTCGGCTGCTTATGCTGCGCGTTATCTTGCGAAAAACGTTGTTGCCGCTGGTCTTGCTGAACGTTGCACCATTCAGGTTGCTTATGCGATCGGTATTTCCAAGCCGCTGGCTCTTTATGTGAATAACCATGGCACCGGTAATGTGGATGAAATCAAGCTGGGCAGTGTGCTGCGTCAGTTGATGGATCTCAGCCCACGTGGCATTCGCGAACATCTTTCGCTGTGTCGTCCGATTTACACCCCGACTTCTGCGTACGGTCATTTTGGTCGTCAGCCGCAGGAAGATGGTCACTTCTCTTGGGAACGTACCGATCTGGTGGGTGATCTTAAGTCGGCATTCGGTGCCTGATTGGCTGAAAAGCCAACGCGCGATTTGCCAAAATCGTGTGGCATGATATGAGGCGGGCGGCCCCGATACAGTTCCGGGGCCGCCCGTTTGATTTTGAACCCCTTTTCGAACCCGTCCTGACAGATAAGACAATGCGCAACAGCAACCGCCCGCTACCAACTCCGGATCGTCCAAATTTTTATGGCCGTCGTGGCAGCCGTCCTCTTAAGGATTCGCGCCGGGCGCTGGTCGACGAACTGTTGCCGAAAATCGGGATTACCTATCCCGATCAGGCTGATGTCGATCCGAATAGCTATTTCGCGGAGAAACCGGAACAGCTTTGGCTCGAGATCGGCTTTGGCGGGGGGGAACATCTGGCGGGCCAGGCTCAGGCCAACCCGCAGACGGGGATTATCGGGGCTGAACCGTTTATGGACGGGGTTGGCAGCCTGTTACGCCATATCGATGAGCGCGGACTGACCAATGTTCGGGTCATTGCGGACGATTCCCGACCACTGCTTTATAAGCTGGTTGATGCCTGCTTTGATCGCGCATTCCTGCTGTTCCCGGATCCGTGGCCGAAAAAGCGTCATGCCGAACGTCGATTCATTGGCCCCAAAAACCTTGCATTGCTGGCGCGACTTCTCAAAGATGGGGCCGAGTTCCGGGTGGCCAGCGACGATATGCAGTATATTTCCTGGACACTGCAACATATGCACAATCATCCGGATTTCGAATGGCTCGCTGAAAGCCCCGAAGACTGGCGCAATCCGCCCGTTGATTGGGTCAAAACCCGTTATGAACAAAAAGCACTCCGTCAGGGCAAAAAGTGCAACTATTTGCGGTTCCGTCGTAAAAAGCGTTCCTGATCTGCACGGTTTTGTATTGTTATCTGACCCGCACCAAAGGCTTTTCGCTGTGTGCGGGTTTTCTTTTGCGTGAATGACATAACGGCACAATTTCAATAAGTTGAAATTTTAATTGAGAATGATTGTCATGTGCGATATTCATGTTGTTCCACTGATATGACATTGTCGCAAAATCGCTTGTGCCAAATGCCGGTAACAACAATTTTTGCACATAATTCCAAAGGTCCGAACCGTGACACACTGGGATGTCAACATACTGTTCCGAACCTATCGCTCCCGGTTGCTGCATTTTGTGCAGCGGCGGAAGTTGTCGTGGCACATGGCCGACGACATCGTGCAGGACACCTTCCTTCGGGTTGTGGCCACACCATCGCTACCCGATCCGCAATTTGCCCAGTCCTATCTTTTTAGGACGGCCCAAAATCTGGTGATCGATCATTTCCGGCGGGAACGAATACTGACCTTCGTTCAGGAACCCGATAAAGCATTTGAATTCGTTGCCGATGACGCTCCGTCCCCCGAACAGATCGCATGGTCTCGTCAGGAACTGCGCCATCTACAGGCTTCACTGAATGCTTTGCCAAAAAACCTTCGGACTGTTTTCATTCTTGCCCGGCTTGAAGGCAAAACATACGTCGAAATCGGCGAACAACTTGGCATTCCAACACAAACCGCGTTTAGCCGCATGGTCCGTGCCCTGAAACTTGTCAAAGAGGCAATGGATAAATCGGAAAAAAATTGAATGTTGGATCAGAAATATGCGCTTCAGGTTCGTCCCAATAGTTGGGGTGTTTGTGTGATACGCCCAAAGACCATCTGATCAATGACGCACGGAACCCGGCATTCATGGCTATGACAGGTGAAAATCACCTCGCAAATCTGCCCGATACGGTGTCGGAGCAGGCGATCTATTGGTTTGCACTATTGCTTGATGGCAGTGAAACCGAAGAAGACCGTCGGGCATTCGCCCGCTGGGTCGAGGCTGATGCGGCGCATCTTGAGGCCTTTGGCGAGATAGAAAGGCTTTGGAGTGGCAGTACTAGCCTTAATCTTTCAACAGGCAATAAGGTCGGTCGACGTGCCTTTATGACGGGAACGGCGGCAGCGCTTGTCATCAGTGCGGGTTGGGCATTCTCCCCGCGTCACCCTTTTGCCGATATCCGGACTGTAACCGGCGAACGGCATAGTTTTTCCCTTCCCGGCGGTGTCGAGGCCGAACTGGCGAGCGATACCGTTATGTCCTACGTCTCGCGTGACGGGATAAACGGTGTCGAACTCCATAGCGGCGAAGCATGGTTCAATCATTCGGCAACAGGCAACGCCTTTTTTGTTGCTGCTGCCCATGGCGCAAGCTGGTCGTGGGGCGGAAGGCTCGACGTGGCTGCTTATGATGGGGGTGTCACGGTAATCGCCGAACAAAATCCGTTGATTGTTCGTGTTGGCGGCGCGCAAACCCAAGTGGCTGCGGGAAATGCCGTGCGCTATCGAGATGTGCAAATCGGGCGGCCTTACGAGGTTGATCTTTCGGCAGAGCTGGCCTGGCGGAACGGTCAGCTCGTCTTTATGGGGAGGCCGCTCGGCGAAGTCGTCCGCGTTTTGCAGCGCTGGCAGAACGGCAAGATCATGATCATCGGCGAAGAACTCAAATCCCGCCCGGTAACCCTTGTGGTCGACCTTGAACGGTCAAAGGATGTTCTGCCGGTTCTGGCTCGTGTTCTGTCGATCAATGTGCATCGGTTTACAGATTACCTGACGGTCATTCGCGCCGCCTGACCCTCTCAAATTCCAAAATCACCAATCGATATGATCCTTCGGTTCGGTCAGAATATTTTGATAATAAAAATTATTATCAAAAAAATGCAATGAATATCAGATATCTGAATTTCAGCCTCGTCTAACTGAGTAACGAAATAAAGAATGAGACGCAATCTCATATGTATGCATTCGTGACTCAGGAGACAAAAAGAATGCTCTCGAACGGGGTGGGTCGCATTGTCGACACCAACAAAATAATTCGTAAATCCAGTACACCTATTGGGGGTGTTCGCACAATTGCCCTGACAGCCGTTGGCAGTGGCATGATTGCTTTGATGCCGCTTGCCGTGGAGGCTCAAACCCGGGGCGCAGAAATATTGCAACAGGCTAACAAGGCTGAAATTGCGCAGGTCGCTGAAGAGGGCGTGACCTTGTCAAATGATATGCTCTCATTTGACATATCCGCACAACCGCTTGCCATGGCATTGGTCGATTTTTCGCGTGTATCGGGGATTGATGTTGCCGTGGACGGGACATTGCCCGACGGTACACAAAGCGTTGCCGTACAGGGGAATATGACGGCTGGCGCAGCCCTTGATCGCATGTTGTCGCAAAGCGGTTTGATCTGGAACGCCGTCCATCCGACAACCATTTCCATCATTGATCCTGTACGGGAAGATGCCGGTAACGCCTCAATCATAACTGTTCCGGTCACCGTAACGGCGACTGAACGGGCGCTTGGTCCTAATGGGGTACCGGACAAAGTGTATGAAACGCCGGGCTCGGTAGCGGTAATTACCCAGGAAAGTATGCGAAAGTCGCCCGTACGCGAAGCGCGCGAGATTTTCAACAATGTTGCCGGTGTGGATATTTCCAATGACGCGCGTGACCCCGGTTTGACAGTCAACGTTCGCGGTCAGCAGGAAATGGGGCGCGTGAACGTCAATATCGACGGCGCGCGTCAGAACTATAATCAGATGACACATGGCACATCTTCTCGTGTGTATCTGGACCCTGCTTTGTTGGCAGAAGTGGAGATCGAGAAATCCAATCTCAACCAGAATGGTGGTGCCGGATCTTCTGCAGGTATCGTCACAATGCGTACCCTCAATACACAAGACATTCTTGATGATGGCGAAAAATGGGGCGGCAAGGTAAATGTCAGCCACGGCACGAATGATTACGAATTTGCGGGCGATGCTGCTGGAGGTGTTAGGCTTGCGCCAAGGTTTGACATCTCAGCCGCGGTAAGCCGGAAGGTCATTGGTGACTATAGTCCGGGGAAACGCAATCCAGCCCTGTTTACTGACGGAAACGGCAATTATCACGATGTACACAGTTCCAGACCTGAATACACTTTCCTTCGCCAGACATCCGGTTTGGTGAAAGCGAATGTCCATCTTACAGATGATCAGGAACTGAATCTTGGGTATGTTGGCTCAAAAAGCAATTACACCAAAACCAACGACGTCACGAATACAAGACCGGATCTGAACGAAACCAAAACCCATACCCTGACCGCCAAGCACAACTGGAATCCGTCGACTGATTTGGTCGATCTGGATACGCACGTTTATTGGACCCGAACAGAAAGTCACCAATACAGGCCAACCAGATTTAACACCAGTGGATCAGTTAGCCAGAACCCCTACGACACGGACTATACGCTTGATACGACAGGGATTGATTTGGCCAACAGTAGCAAGTTCGAGCTATATTCAGTGGGTGATGGCCTGAGCAAGGTTAGCTTTGACTATGGTACCGAGTTCTTTCACGACCGGGCAAAGACAACCTCGGAGGTCGAGGACCTTGGAGGATCAGGTTCTGCCTATCAGGCAGAAGGAACAACCCCATCCGGGGAGCGTGATGTCTATGGTGGGCATGTAACGGCGACATATGGCTGGAACGACGTGTTTCAAATCAATGGTGGTTTTCGCTACGACCGTTACGAATTGACAGGTGACTCGTATTGGTGTGAAGCGTTACCCGGCGGTTTTACATCACAGCAGTGCGGGAGCGGCAATGACGTACCTTTGGACGTTGATTTGTCGGAGGACCGGGTTTCGCCATCTTTTGGTGCAAGCGTGACGCCATTCCCCGGTCTGCAACTCTTTGCCAATTACCGCGAAAACCTGCGGGCGCCGACAGTTATGGAAGCCATGTTCAAGGGGATGCATATCGGTGATCAGCCGGTTACCTATTTTTCGAACGCCAATCTCAAGGCTGAGGAAGTTGAAACCAAAGAAGTTGGTGTCAACTTCATGTTCGACAACGTCATAAAGCAGGGCGACGGATTCAGAGCCAAACTGTCCTACTACCGTTCAACAATCGACAATTATACGACTGTTGGTTTTGTGCCTTTGCCGTCACTGCCGTCAGTGAACTGGCCATCGGTTGGGGCGGGCATGGTCAACCTTAGTGACCCTGTCTATATGACCGGTACGGAGCTCGAGGCCTTCTATGATGCTGGTGAGTACTATTTTGGCGGTACATTGACGACATCGGACATTGATCTGATCGGGAATTATAACCAGTTCATTCTTGATACCACCTATTCTACTGCAGCGCAGAACGCAGCTACTTACGGTACAGTTGGCGGATTGTTTGGCATTTATGCGCCGCCCAAACGCAAATACACGCTTGACGGCGGGTTCCGTCTTTTCGATCAGGATCTTGTCTTGGGAATGCGGGCGACATTCGTTTATCCGGAAGAAAACTATGGTTCCCAGGTCGGGTCGGTAAGTCTCTCGACCGTTGGTGGCGAATATTACAAGTACCGCGTATTCGACTTTTACAGTTCCTATGACATCAACGATGCCGTGAAACTGCGGTTCGCCGTCAATAACCTGTTCGATGAGGGATATGTTCAAGGAAGCGGGGGAACGTATGCCCCGGCACCGGGACGTACCGCGATCATCAGTCTCAGCGGCAACTTCTAGGCCGCTTAAAAGGAAAAATGCCAATCACCGGTCAGGTCATCGACCTGACCGGATAGGTTTGTCTTTCTTTCAATTAAGTATTTGATTTTAAACATTATTTTGTTGACTCATGATGATAATAATAGTCATCCTCATCATGTTGCTCCAATGGTTGGGGCGGAAACAAACCAGGAGATGTCTAAATGACTATTACAATTGATCTGAACGCAGATGGTTCCGGAAATGGTGTTGATCTGCATGGTCTGTTGGAAGATTTCGACGCCAACTTTTCCAAGGGATTGTTCAACTACGGCGAGTTTCTGAATGGTGGGCTCTTTGACGGTCCGCAATACTATCTCAGCGATGAAGACAGTTCATCAAGCTACACCGATGGCTTCCTTGCAACGACCGGTGGCGGAGATGACTTCACCTATGACATCAGCACCCATCAGATTGTCGGAAATCTTGATCAGCTTTCATTCGGGGAAACGTTGGTTCAGGATTCTAGCGGCGATTACAATCTTAGCGACTCGTCGGTCGATATTTCTGGCCTTGACCTCAGCAGCAGCAAGACTGGTATGGTCCTGACCGCGCTTTTTGGTGGTGACAGTTCAGAATTGCAGTCTGTTTTTGCCTCCGAAGGTGTCGAAATCAACGGCAGTTCCGGCGCGGATGTGATCGGCGGTTTTGCAGGTGACGACGTCCTGACTGGCAATGGCGGGGCAGACACTTTCGAGTTCGATACTTCGGCATCGTTCGGTGATGACACCGTTACCGACTTCACCGATGGCACCGATCTTCTCGATATCGATTACAACTCGGTCACGATTGGAGATGATGGTGCTGGCAATGCGCTCATTACCCATGCCACCGGCACCATCACCCTGACTGGTGTTGACTTCAACGACCTTGACGCAAGCGACTTCGTTTAACGAAGACGGCCCGCTCCGCAGGCGGCGGAACGGGCACAAGGTCTTTGATTGCAGGGCACCGCGGAACAGCGGTGCCCACCCCACCCCATCCTATCTTTTTCTTTTCCGGAATGGAAACAGCGTGTTCGAACAGGTCCATTCGCAACATTTGTCCAAATCGTCCGTATTCTCCCCGTTGGCGGCCGCCATTCGATCCGTGCACGGAGCGTTCCTGTCGGTCGCGGCGTTAAGCGGCGTGTCAAATATCCTGATGCTGACCGGGCCGCTTTTCATGCTGCAGGTTTATGATCGGGTTCTGGCGAGCCGCAGTGTGCCGACGCTGGTCGCGCTCGTTGTTCTGATGCTGGCGCTATACATGTTTCTGGGAACTGTCGATGCGCTTCGGGCGCGGATGCTGGTGCGGATTGGCTGGCGGGTGGATGAGCAAGTTGGTCCGTTGGCGCTGGCAACCACTCTTGATCAGGTGCTGCGAAATGATAACGCAGCCGTAAGACCGCTCAACGATCTTGATCAGATTCGCCAGTTTCTGGGCGGAGCCGGGCCCATCGCGATTTGTGATATGCCTTGGATGCCGCTGTTTCTGGGGATTGTTTTTGCTTTTCATCCCTGGCTTGGTTTTTTGGCCTTTGTTGGTGGTATCCTCCTTGTGATTCTGACGCTGATCAGCGAGCTTGCCACCCGTCGCCAGGTTGAACGGATGAACCGCCAAGCCGTTTCACGTGCAAATCTTGTCGAAGCTGGGCGTCGAAATGCCGAAGCCATTCGCGCGATGGGCATGCTGGCGAGTTTCACGGACTATTGGGCACGTCTGAATGACAGGTATTTACGCGACAATACCGGTGTCGGTGACGTCAATTCGACCTTCTCGGCCTATATCAAGGTCATTCGCCTTGCGATGCAGTCAGGCGTTCTGGCACTTGGTGCCTATCTGGCGATCCTGCAGGAAGTCACACCGGGTGTGATGGTTGCCGCCTCAATCCTGACAGCGCGGGCATTGTCCCCGGTCGAACAGGCGATTGGCAACTGGCGCGGATTTGTTGGTGCCCGTCAATCGCGACAACGTCTTGAACGCTGCTTTGCCGACACACAAAAAACGTCTGAACGCCTCGAGCTGCCTGCCCCGCAACAAAGCCTGCATGTTTCCAATCTGATCGTTCGGGCCCCTGCAAAGCGGGTGGAAGGAAAGCTGGCCGCACCAGGGCGCGTATTGCTGCGCATCAACGACGTGTCCCTGAAAGCAGGCGACGGGCTTGGCATTATTGGGCCAAGCGGATCGGGGAAATCTACATTCGGTCGCGCACTGGTCGGGATTGGTGCGATCCAGAATGGCACCATCCGCCTGGATGGGGCGGAGCTTGATCACTGGGAGCCGGATCGGCTGGGGGCGCATGTCGGTTATTTGCCGCAGGACGTCGATCTGTTTGACGATACTGTTGCCCGCAATATTGCGAGGCTACGTAGCGATGTGGACTCTGCGGCAATCGTTAAGGCCGCGCAATTGGCCGGGGTGCATAACATGGTCCTGTCTCTGCCCAAGGGGTATGACACGCCGATCGGAAGTGGCGGGCTTATTTTGTCAGGTGGGCAACGCCAACGGATCGGGCTGGCGCGTGCCCTGTTTGGTGATCCGTTCCTGATTGTCCTTGATGAACCCAATTCCAGTCTGGACAGTGCCGGGGAACAGGCCCTGATCGAAGCGGTCCGTCTGGCCCGGCAACGCGGGGCGATTGTTGTCATGATTGCCCATCGCCCCGGCGCATTGGCAACGGTCAATCTGGCGATGGTTATTCAGGATGGACGCCAGATTGCCTTTGGTGCGCGTGACGACATTCTGCGCAAAACCATGCGCCAGGTCGGAGAAAGCGCATGAGCCGAAAAAAGTCGCACACGTCGTCAAAAACTCCATTCGTCAGCCCCGCAATGCATAGTTTGCGTCGACATACCCTGTTTGGCGTATCCGTGATGCTGGCATTGTTTGCTGGTCTGGGAAGCTGGATGGCGTTGGCCAATCTTTCCGGGGCGGTGGTTGCCACCGGCAAACTGGTGGTCGAAAGCAATGTCAAGGATGTGCAGCACCCTGACGGAGGCATTATTGGTGAAATCCACGTGCGTGACGGGGATCGGGTGCAGGCCGGTGATCTTCTGATCCGGCTGGACGATACGATGGCACGCGCAAGCCTTGGCATTGTCGATAGCCAGATCGATGCCTTGCGGGCGCGCAAAATGCGTCTGGTTGCTGAACGGAACGAAGCGAAAATCGTTGCCGTGCCCGATTTGTTCGCGGCCCGTATGCAGGACCTGGCAATCGTTGAGCTGGTTGCGGCCGAGACAAAACTATTCGAAGCAAGGCGTAAAAGTCTGGAGGGTGAAAAGGCCCAGCTTGAGCAAAAACTGTTGCAGCTTTCGGAGACGATCATCGGGCTTGAGGCCCAGAAAGCTGCCAATGAAGAAGAAAGCCGCCATATTCGCGATGAACTTGACGGGCTTGAAATGCTTTACAAAAAGCAGCTTGTACCGATTACCCGTGTTGCGGCATTGCGTCGTGAACGCGCCAGTCTGAGGGGCAAACACGGGGAGTTGACGGCACAGATTGCCGCGACCGGCATGCAAATCTCGGAAACAGAAATGTCGATCCTGCAGCTTGACCGGAACCGCCAAACCGAAGTCCTGACGGAACTGGGTGACATTGATCAACAATTGGCTGAATTGATGCAAAAGCAGGTTGCGTTGCGCGATCAACTGCGTCGTGTCGACATCCGTGCCCCCTATGACGGGACGGTCTATCAGATGACGGTACATACGATTGGCGGCGTGGTTGCGGGCGGGGACCGGATCATGGGGATTGTGCCTGATCAGGATGAGCTGGTGATCGAAGCCCGAACCAACCCGCGCGATATTGACCAGGTCCATCCAGGGCAAAAGGCGATGCTGCGTTTTACTGCCTTTAATCAGCGCACAACGCCGGAACTTTCCGGGACGGTGTCCTTTGTGGCAGCGGACCTGTCACGCGATGAACTGACAGGCGAAACCTACTATAATGTCCGGGTGAAAATTGCCGGTGGCGAGATGGAAAAACTTGATGGGCAAGGTCTGATGCCCGGCATGCCGGTTGAAACCTTTATCGCAACGGGGGATCGCACCGCACTTAGCTATCTTGCCAAACCGCTTACCGATCAGTTTGCCCGCGCGTTCCGCGAAGAATAATTTTTCACCGGTTTCGGATATCGAACGCCCCGAATCGTTTCTGCTTTGAAGGGCTGCGAATTCATGCGGCATTTGCGGACAGGGACGAAAGGTAATCGGGATGACTTTGGATATAACAGCAGACGGTGTGATAAAAACCCGCCTTCAGAACCTCAAACAGGCAACAACCGGCGACCATCAGCACATCGATGACATGGTGATGGAAATGGCACCGTTTGAAAGCCGCGATAACTACGCCCGGTTTGTCGGGATGCAGTATGTGTTTCACCGCGCTGTAAAACCGCTTTATGACGCCAGTGACCTGAACGACCTGATACCCGGGCTTTCGATGCGCAGTCGGTTCAATCATGTCTGTGCAGATCTTGCAGACCTGCAATGCAGCCTACCTGAAAATACCAAACCATTTCCTGTTCCCCAAACCGGAATGGGTCGTCTGGGATGGTTATATGTTTGTGAAGGTTCGTCGCTTGGGGCGGCATTTTTGCTGAAAGCAGCCGGAAATATCGGGCTGAATGCCGAGTTTGGTGCCCGTCACCTGGCTGGGCACGAAGACGGTCGCGGCAAGCATTGGCGCGAATTTGTTGATCAGGTCAATGGCTTGGCTTTAAGCGCTAAACAAGAACAGGAAGTGATTGATGGTGCTATTGCTGCCTTTGACTTTTTCCGAACCCTTTTGATCGAAGATCGCAAGCTTGCCGCATAGGCGCAAATCCCTTGGTTGAAAGGCTTGCAGAGACAGGATCGTGACTTGATTTCTGGCAAAGTCGGCTGTATAAAGCCGCCAAGCTTTTTGTAAATTCTGACAAAGAGTGGGCCCTTCGCCCGCTCTTTTGTGCTTTTTGGGGTATGGCATCGCTATATGGCTGAGCTGATCGGACAACAGTTGAAAGACCCGCTGATGATGCGGATCACGGAGATTATCGAGCCGTCGATCAATGCGCTGGGTTTCGAACTGGTACGTGTGTCCATGATGGGCAAGGACAGCAATGTCTTGCAGATCATGGCAGATCGTGCGGATGGCAACGGCAGCATCAATGTTGAAGATTGCGCCGAAATCAGCCGTACCGTCTCTGCCCTGATGGATGTCGAGGACCCGATTTCCGGGGCTTATCACCTTGAAGTCAGTTCACCGGGTATTGACCGCCCGCTGACCCGTGCCAAGGACTTTGATGTCTGGCGCGGGTTCGAGGCAAAGGTCGAGCTGGTGGTGGCCCAGAATGGCCGTCGCCGTTTCAGCGGAAAGCTGGATGGAGTTGAGGATGATGCGGTCGCCCTGATTGTCGATGGCGAACGTGAATTGTTGCCGTTGGCCGATATCGCAAAGTCGAAATTGGTGCTGACGGATGAATTGATCGCGCATGTCACCGGCAAGGGCCGGTCTGACGAAAACGCAGAATAGAGGTTGGATATGGAAGCAACTTCGGGAATGCCGCGGCCGGAACTTTTGCAGGTTGCAGATGCCGTTGCCCGTGAAAAGGGCATTGATCGTGATGAAGTTCTTGGCGCAATGGAACAGGCCATCCAAAAGGCCGGCCGTTCCAGATATGGCCACGAGCATGACATCCGTGCCCATATCGACCGTAAAACCGGTGAAATCAAGCTGGCCCGTTTCATCGAGGTCACGGATGATATCGAAAACGACTTCACCCAGATGTCGCTGGAACAGGCGCGTATTCGCAACGAAAATATCCAGCTTGGTGAATTCCTGATTGATCCGCTGCCGCCGATCGATTTCGGACGTATTGCTGCGCAGACCGCAAAACAGGTTATCGTGCAGAAGGTCCGTGATGCGGAACGTGAGCGTCAGTTCGAAGAATATAAAGACCGTGCCGGTGAAGTGATCAACGGCGTCGTCAAACGAGTCGAGTTTGGTAATGTTCTGGTCGATATGGGCCGTGCAGAAGCCATTCTGCGCCGCGAAGAACTGATCCCGCGTGAAACTGTCCGTCAGGGTGATCGCGTTCGTGCGCTGATCCTTGATGTGCGTCGCGAACAGCGTGGGCCGCAGATCTTCCTGTCGCGTACCCATCCGACTTTCATGGCAAAACTGTTTGCCCAGGAAGTTCCGGAAATCTACGACGGTATTATCGAAATCAAATCGGTTGCCCGTGATCCGGGTTCGCGCGCCAAGATTTCCGTTCAGTCGTCGGATAACTCGATCGACCCGGTCGGGGCATGTGTCGGTATGCGTGGTTCGCGCGTGCAGGCTGTTGTTGGCGAACTTCAGGGCGAAAAAATCGACATCATCCAGTGGTCGGAAGACCCGGCAACCTTCGTTGTGAACGCATTGGCTCCGGCCGAGGTCACCAAGGTTGTTCTTGATGAAGAAACCAATCGTATTGAGGTTGTCGTCCCCGACGATCAGCTGAGCCTGGCCATTGGCCGTCGCGGTCAGAATGTGCGTCTGGCGTCCCAGCTGACCGGATGGGATATCGATATCCTGACCGAGGAAGACGAAAGCGAACGTCGCCAGGAAGAAGCCCGTAAACGGGCGGAGATGTTCATCAAGGCACTTGATGTTGATGAAGTCATTGCCCATCTTCTGGTCGCCGAAGGCTTTACCTCGATCGAGGAAGTCGGTTACGTGCCGTTGGCCGAACTGGCAGAGATCGAAGGTTTCGAAGAAGAAATCGCCGAAGAGCTGCGCACGCGCGCTCGTAACTTCCTTGCCGAAGAAGCCGAACGTCTTCAGAAGCGTCGTGAAGAGCTTAAGGTTGCCGATGACCTCGTCGAATTTGGCGGACTGTCGCTGGCCGTTGTTGTTCGCCTAGGCGAGAACGATGTCAAAACCCTTGAGGACTTTGCGGATCTCGCAAGCGACGAGCTGATCGAATATGTCGGTGATGCGGACAACATGACCATGGATCAGGCCAATGACCTGATCATGGACGCGCGTCGTCAGCTTGGCTGGTTCGAAGGACTTGAAGAAGAAGTTTCCGAAGATGCCGAAGAAGGCGAAGACGCCTGAGGGCTGATCGGAGGACGCCATGTCGCACCGTAAAGGCGGCAAGGTAGCCGAGGTTCCGGAACGCCGGTGTATCGTCACCGGCGAAGTCCGGCCCAAGGAAGACCTTCTTAGGGTTGTGATCGGACCGGATGATTCGGTTGTTCCCGACCTTGAGGAACGGTTGCCTGGACGGGGATTATGGTTGTGCCCGTCGCGGGATGTGATAAATACCGCCTGTGCAAAAAATGCCTTTGCCAAGGCGGCGCGGCAAAAAGTCGTGATTGATCCTGCGCTGGCAGACCGGATCGAGAAGCTTTTGCTTCAGAAAAGTCTCGATCTGCTGTCGCTTGCGCGCAGAGCCGGTCAGGCGGTTGCCGGTTACGAAAAAGTCAGGGCCCAGATTGACGAGGGCGCGGCAATGATATTGGCAGCCCGAGATGGTGCTGCGGACGGAAAATCCAAGATCGAGGCGAAAGCCCGGGATCTGCCGATTTATACCGTTCTGGATGCTGCCGAGATTGGCGCGGCCTTTGGCCGCGAAAAAGCAGTACATGTGGCTGTTGCGCCAGGTGGACTGGCAAAACAGTTAAGTCGCTCGCTTAGGCGGCTAGAAGGATTTCGCGCGGTCTGAAGGCAGGCTTGCGCAGAACGGACAGGACAGGACAGGCAAAGGATGCCGGTCCCGCAGGAAATGAGGAAGTTGGACGGATTATGAGTGATCGCGATCAGGAGAAGAAACCGCTGAGCCTCAACAGATCGAAACTTGAACTGAGCAAGACGGTCGAGGCTGGGCAGGTACGGCAAAGCTTCTCGCATGGACGGTCCAAATCTGTGACTGTCGAAGTGCGCAAGAAGCGGACTTTCGAAAAGAACGAATCCGGCCGCTTCCGTGAAGTGAAGAAGGATGCGGTTGCTGAACAGCAACCTGCCGCACCGGCGCCGGCAGCAAAACCCGAACCGGTTGCCAAACCGGAACCGGTTGAAGACCACGGCAATCTTACCGATAGCGAGCGTGCAGCACGCATGGCTGCCCTGAAAGCAGCCGAAGAGCGCCGCAAGCAGGAAGAAGCCGAAGCAGCCCTACGTGCCGCTGAGGAAAGCAAGCGCAAGGCAGAAGAAGCCGAACGTCGTAAACAGGAAGAGGCCGAAGCAGCAAAAGCTGCTGCGGCAGAAACCCCTGTGCTAGAAAAGGATGCCCCGGTTTCTGTAGAAGAAGTCGAGAAAGCCCTTGAAGCATCGACGACCAAAGGCAAATCCAAACCGAAGCCTGCTGCTGTTGCCAAGAAACAGGAAGAAATCATTCCTGGCGAACCGGCAGAACCGCTGGTTCCGGAAGAACGCCGTCGTGCCGATCCGTCCACCGTCAAGCCGAAAAGCCGCAAGGAACTGGACGAGGAAGAAGCCCGTACCGCAGCCGCACGCAAACGCGCCGAAGAGGAAGCTCTTGGCCGTGCCGCGCGCACGAAGGGTGACGAAGGTCGCCGTCGTGGCAAGCTTTCGATCAATAATGCGATGACCGGTGACGAAGGTGGCCGTCGTCGTTCGATGGCCTCGATCAAGCGTCAGCAGGCAAAAGCAAAGGCCCGTATGCAGGGCCAGCAGAAGCCGAAAGAGAAAATCGTGCGTGATGTTATCGTTCCGGACGTTATTACCGTTCAGGAACTTGCCAACCGTATGGCTGAACGTGCTGCCGACGTCATCAAGTGCCTGATGGGCCTTGGCGTTATGGCAACCATCAACCAAAGCCTTGATCCCGATACCGCACAGCTGGTTGTCGAGGAATTCGGCCACAAGATGAAACGCGTTTCGGATGCCGATGTTGAAGAAGCGCTGGTCAGTGCCGTTGACAACGAAGATCAGCTGATCGGTCGTCCGCCGGTTGTGACCGTCATGGGTCACGTTGACCATGGTAAAACCTCGTTGCTCGATGCCCTGCGCAAAACGGACGTTGTCAGTGGCGAAGCCGGCGGCATCACCCAGCATATCGGTGCCTATCAGGTGACGATGGAAACAGGATCGAAGATTACCTTCATCGATACCCCGGGCCACGCTGCCTTCACGGAAATGCGTTCGCGCGGTGCCAAGGTTACCGACATCGTCGTTCTGGTTGTTGCTGCTGACGACTCGGTCATGCCGCAGACGATCGAAGCCATCAGCCATGCGAAAGCAGCCGGTGTGCCGATGATCATTGCGATCAACAAGATCGACAAACCGGGTGCAAACCCGTCGAAGGTTAAAGCCGAACTGCTTCAGCACGAAGTCGTCGTCGAGGAAATGGGCGGTGAAGTTCAGTGTCTTGAAGTTTCCGCCAAACAGGGCCTCGGCCTGACCGAGCTGGAAGAAGCCATTCTGCTTCAGGCCGAGGTTCTTGACCTTAAAGCCAACCCAGCACGTGTTGCTGACGGTGTTGTCGTTGAAGCCCGCATGGAAAAAGGTCGCGGCCCGGTTGCCACGGTTCTGGTTCAGCGCGGTACGCTTAAAAACGGTGATATCTT
Organism: Thalassospira xiamenensis M-5 = DSM 17429; assembly: GCF_000300235.2. Lineage (NCBI taxonomy): Bacteria > Pseudomonadati > Pseudomonadota > Alphaproteobacteria > Rhodospirillales > Thalassospiraceae > Thalassospira > Thalassospira xiamenensis. The sequence continues at coordinate 4,488,817 of NZ_CP004388.1, forward strand.
TGTTACGGGTGCCGAGTGGGGCCGCGTTCGTGCGTTGGTCAACGATCATGGTATTCGCATCGAAGAAGCCATTCCGGGCATGCCGGTCGAAGTAACCGGTCTGAACGGCGTGCCGTCTGCCGGTGATGACTTCGTTGTTGTCGAAAACGAAGCCAAAGCGCGTGAGATTTCCGACTATCGTCAGCGTCGCATCCGCGAAACGCAGGCTGCTGCGATGAAGAAATCGGCACTTGAGAACATGTTCTCGAGCTCGGGCGACGTCAAGGAACTGCCGATCCTTATCAAAGGTGACGTGCAGGGTTCTGTCGAAGCGCTTATCGGTACCCTGCAGAAGCTGGGTAACGAGGAAGTCAGTGTACGCGTCCTGCATAGCGGCGTTGGCGGGATCAACGAGTCCGATGTCACGCTGGCGCGCGCGTCGAATGCGCTGATCATCGGCTTTAACGTGCGTGCCAATCAGCAGGCCCGTGAACAGTCCCGTCGCGACAATGTCGACATTCGTTATTATTCGATCATCTATGATGTTGCAGACGACATCAAAAAGATGCTGTCGGGCATGCTGTCGCCGGAAGTTCGCGAGAAGTTCCTGGGGTACGCAGAAATCCGCGACATCTTTACCATCTCGGGCAACAAGATTGCCGGTTGTATGGTTACCGAGGGTACCGTCAAGCGTGGTGCGGGCGTTCGCCTGCTTCGCGACAACGTCGTGATCCATTCGGGCGAGCTGTCGACACTGCGTCGCTTCAAGGATGAAGTAAAAGAAGTCCGCGAGGGCTATGAATGTGGCATGTCATTCGCCAAGTATAATGACCTGCAGGTCGGCGATATGATCGAGTGCTTCGAGCAGGAGGAAATCGCCGTCGAACTTTAAGGCGGTGGATTGACGATATGGCGAAGCAACCGGCCAAAGCACCAAGTCAGCGACAGTTGCGCGTGGCGGAGGAAATCCGCCAAGCCCTGTCGCAGGCACTTGAGCGCGGAGATATTTATGACCCGGACCTGACCCGGCGCCCGGTAACCATTACCGGCGTCAGTTTGAGCCCGGATATGCGCAATGCCATGGTATCCTTTACGCCGCTTGGCGGGGGCGAGGCGGAAACCTCGCTTAAGGCGCTAACGCGGCAGAAGGGCCATTTGCGTACCCATGTGGCGCGTACGGTTCATATGAAATACGTACCGGCGTTGCGTTTTGTGGAAGACAAAAGTTTCGATGTCGCCGACCATATCGGTGCCCTCCTGCGTGACCCTCATGTCGCACAGGATCTTGCGGCGGACCGGTCGGACGACCATGAGAATGAGGACGACTGATGGCGCGTCGGCGTCGCGGTAGAAGCATCAATGGCTGGCTGGCAGTCGACAAGCCCTTGGAAATCACCTCTTCGACGGTGGTCAATCAGGTGCGTCGTCTGCTTGATGCGGCAAAGGCCGGTCACGGCGGGACACTTGACCCATTGGCGAGTGGTGTCCTGCCTATTGCATTTGGCGAGGCGACAAAAACGGTTGCCTATGTCATGGATGGCAGCAAAAGTTATCGTGTGACGCTTAAATTCGGCGAAGCACGCAGCACCGACGATGCCGAGGGCGAGGTTACGGCCACCTCGGATCATCGTCCGGATGCAGACGAAATAAAGGCCGTGCTGGGTGAGTTTATTGGCGAAATCCAGCAGGTGCCGCCAAAGTTTTCGGCGATCAAGGTTAATGGCAAGCGTGCCTATGATCTTGCCCGTCGCGATGAAGACGTGGTGCTTAAACCGCGTCCGATTCTGATCAAGGATCTTCGACTGGTCGATATGCCGGATCGCGATCATGCCGTTCTCGAAGTTGTTTCGGGCAAAGGGGCATATATGCGGTCTTTGGCGCGCGATATTGCGCTGCGCCTGGGTTCTGTCGGCCATATATCCGCCCTTCGCCGCACGTCGGCGGGGCCGTTTCCTGAAACGAGTTCCATTCCGCTTGCGGAGTTGCTTGAAATGGATCCGGATGCGGTGTTGGAGAAATTGCTTCCGGTCGAGACCGCGCTGGACGACATCCCGGCGCTGGCCCTGACCGAAGTCGAGGCGCAGCGGCTATCGAGTGGGCAACCTGTCGGGTTGTTGCCGGTGGCAAAACGCAGTGCCCTCGAAACCCCCGTCGTGCAGGACGATATCGTCTGCGCCATGCTCCATGACCGCGCGGTTGCGTTGGCGGAGATAAGTGGCGGCGAAATCCGGCCTGTACGTGTTTTTAATCTCTAAAGGCGAAAGGATGCCTGATGTCGATTACTGCTGAACGCAAAGCTGAGCTGATCAAAGAATACGCTCAGAAAGACGGTGACACCGGTTCCCCCGAAGTCCAGGTTGCAATCCTGACCGAGCGGATCAAGAACCTGACCGAACACATGAAAGAACATAACCACGACTTCCATAGCCGTCGTGGTCTTCTTATGATGGTTGGCCAGCGCCGTCGTCTGCTGAAGTACCTGCAGCGCAAAGACCAGTCGCGTTACGAGACCGTTATCGAACGCCTCGGTATTCGCCGCTGATATCGAACTGCGGCGGAGGTGGTTGATCCCCTCCGCCGTCGTTTTTTTTAATGTCCCGAGCGGATCGGGAAACACGGGGAAGCAGGGTCGGATGGGCCGACCTCTTTGCTTGGTCCGGACCCATTAATTATGCAGCTTTTATGAAAGCCTCATAATTAATGTGTTCGGAACTCGTGTATGACTATCCGGGTCCGCTGAAGGTTTGTAAGAGGAAGAGAAAATAATGTTTAATGTCGTCCGCAAGGAAATGCAGTGGGGCAATGCCAAGCTGGTTCTCGAAACCGGTAAGGTCGCGCGCCAGGCCGATGGTGCCGTCATGGTCACCTACGGCGAGACCGTTGTGCTTTGTACCGCTGTTGGCGCGAAATCACCGCGCCCGGATATCGACTTTTTCCCGCTGACCGTGAACTATCAGGAAAAAGCATTTGCTGCCGGTAAAATCCCGGGTGGTTTCTTCAAGCGTGAAGGCCGTCCTTCGGAAAAGGAAACCCTGGTTTCGCGTCTGATCGACCGTCCGATCCGTCCGCTGTTCCACCCGCTTTATCGTAACGAAACCCAGATCGTTTGTACCGTTCTGTCCCATGACATGGAAAATGATCCGGACGTGGTTGCGATGATCGGTGCGTCTGCGGCGCTGACCATTTCCGGTCTGCCGTTCCTCGGCCCGATCGGTGCTGCGCGCGTTGGTTACAAAGACGGCGAATATATCCTGAACCCGGCAACCGAGTCGGTTAAGGAAAGCGACCTTGATCTGGTTGTTGCCGGTACCCGTGACGGTGTGATGATGGTTGAATCCGAAGCCAGCGAGCTTTCGGAAGAAATCATGCTTGGCGCCGTTAAATTCGGTCACGAGCAGTTCCAGTCGGTTCTTGATCTGATCATTTCGCTGGCCGAAGACGCCGCGAAAGAGCCGCGCGACATTGCAGAACTGCCGGAAGGCTATGATGCGCTGGTCGAAAAAGTCGCTGCCCTTGGCACCGACGGACTGACCAAAGCATACAGCCATGTCGTCAAGCAGGAGCGTTCAGCTGCTGTTTCTGACGCCAAAGCCGCGATTGCGGAAAAACTGGCCGAAGAAGAAATTGCCGATGCCCTGAAAGGCAAGGTTTCGTCGATCATCAAGGATCTGGAAAAAGACATCGTTCGCGGTGCGATCCTGAAAACCGGCAAACGTATTGATGGCCGTACAGGTGCTGACGTTCGCCCGATCCTTGGCGAAGTTTCGGTTCTGCCGCGTGCACACGGTTCCGCGATTTTCACCCGTGGTGAAACCCAGGCACTTGCCGTTGCCACCCTTGGCACCGGTCAGGATGAACAGATCGTTGACGCGCTTGACGGCGAATATCGCGAAAACTTCATGCTGCACTATAACTTCCCGCCCTACTCGGTTGGTGAAGCTGGTCGTATGGGTTCGCCGGGCCGTCGTGAAATCGGTCATGGTAAACTGGCATGGCGTGCCCTGCACCCGCTGATGCCGGGCAAGGACGCGTTCCCTTACACCATTCGTATCGTTTCTGAAGTAACCGAATCGAATGGTTCGTCCTCGATGGCGACCGTATGCGCAACCTCGCTTGCGATGATGGATGCCGGTGTTCCGCTGGCACGTCCGGTTGCCGGTATTGCCATGGGTCTGATCAAGGAAGGCGATGATTTTGCCGTTCTGTCCGACATTATGGGTGATGAAGATCACCTTGGCGATATGGACTTCAAGGTTGCCGGTACCGAAAAAGGTATCACCTCGCTGCAGATGGATATCAAGATCACCTCGGTGACTCCGGATATCATGCAGATCGCACTGGGCCAGGCCCGTGACGGCCGTCTGCACATCCTTGGCGAAATGTCCAAAGCACTTCCGGAAGCACGTGGTGAAGTTTCGGGCAATGCACCGACCATCACCCAGTTCTCGATCCCGCGTGACAAAATCCGTGACGTTATCGGGTCGGGCGGCAAGGTCATTCGCGAAATCTGCGAAGAAACCGGTGCGAAGGTCGATATCGAAGACGATGGCTCGATCACTGTTGCACATACCGACGGTGCAAAAGGCAAACAGGCAGTCGATTGGATCAAATCGATCGTTGCGGAACCTGAATTGAACCATATCTATGATGGTAAGGTTGTTAAGGCTGTCGACTTTGGCGCATTCGTCAATTTCTTTGGCGCGCGCGACGGTCTGGTCCATATCTCCGAACTGGCGCAGGAACGCGTCAAACAGGTTTCGGATATCGTCAAGGAAGGCGACGCGGTCAAGGTCAAGGTCATTGGCTTTGATGATCGCGGCAAGATCAAATTGTCGATGAAACGCGTTGACCAGGAAACCGGTGCCGATCTCGACGCCGGCGACGCTGAATAATCCGATCTGATAGACCGGACGGCGATAACAACAACACGCCGTCCGGTTTTCCAAATGCGATGCCGGGGCATCGCTGGCGATGAAAAGCCGAATGGGAGAGACGAATTTGAAAGCCCTTAAACCGCTCGTCATGTCGGGAAAAGAGGTCTTGCCACTGATTGAAGGTGGCAAAGGTATCGCTGTTTCGACGGGTAAAAGTTCCGGCGCATGGGCAGCTGCTGGTGGCATCGGGACGTTTTCCGCCGTCAATGCCGATTCTTATGACGAAAATGGCAATCTGGTTCCGGTCGAATATGCCGGAAAAACCCGCGGTGAGCGCCATCAGGAACTGATCGCCTATGGCATCCGCGGCGGTATCGCCCAGGCACAGATCGCACACGAAATGCGCGGCGGCGAAGGCCGCCTGCACATGAACGTTCTGTGGGAAATGGGCGGTGCGGAAGAAATTCTGCGTGGTGTGCTTGAGGGCACCAAGGGGCTTGTCCATGGTGTGACCTGTGGTGCGGGTATGCCTTACAAGGTATCGCAGATCGCAGCCCAGTATGGCGTGCATTATTACCCGATCGTCTCGTCGGCGCGCGCATTCCGTGCCTTGTGGCTGCGGTCGTATAAAAACACCCCGGAATGGCTTGGCGGCGTGGTCTACGAAGATCCATGGCGTGCCGGTGGCCACAATGGCCTGTCAAATTCCGAAGACCCGCTTGTGCCCGAAGACCCGTACCCGCGGGTTGCAGCCCTTCGCGAATACATGAATTCGGTCGGCCTGAATGAAGTTCCGATCATTATGGCGGGTGGCGTCTGGTTCCTGCGTGACTACGAAGACTGGCTTGATAATCCGGAGGTTGCCCCGGTGGCGTTCCAGTTTGGAACCCGTCCGCTGCTGACCAAGGAAAGCGAAATTTCCGAAGAATGGAAAAACCGTCTTCTGACGCTGCAGAACGGCGACGTGTCGTTGCATAAATTCAGCCCGACCGGTTTTTACAGCTCGGCTGTTCGGAACGACTTTCTTGAAGACCTGCATCAGCGTTCCGATCGTCAGGTCCGTTATTCGCGCACCGCAGAGGCCGATCTGCATGTCGGTATTCCGCTGGGCCGTCGCGGTCGTCCAATCTATGTCCGCGAAGATGATGCCGACAAGGTTCGGGCATGGCTTGATGCTGGTTATACTGAAGGCATGCCGACACCCGATGAAACCATGGTGTTTGTCACGCCTGACAGTGCGCTGACGATCAAGAAAGACCAGATCGATTGCATGGGGTGCCTGTCACAGTGCCAGTTCTCGAACTGGGAACAGCATAGCGGCACCACCGGCAAGCGTGCCGATCCGCGTTCATTCTGCATCCAGAAAACGCTCCAGAACATTGCACATGGTGCGATGGTTGAAAACGAGCTGATGTTTGCCGGTCATAATGCCTATAAATTTGGTGAAGATCCGTTCTACGCCAACGGCTTTGTCCCGACGGTCAAACAGTTGGTCGACCGGATCGCCACGGGCGATTAGGTTAGACAACAAATCAGACACTGGTCTTTTACGGATCAAAAAGGGGTCGGGTTTCCGACCCCTTTTTGTTGTTTGATCCCCTATGGGCCATTGAAAATCGGTATGATTGGAGTTGATCAAAATCAAAGAAAGGTGCGTCTTGGTTCCTTAATATACGCTTGGATTTGATCGGGAACCGGGCATTGGCCGGTCCTGAAAAGCGTATGAAGGGACAATTTCATGACGACGAACCCGCGTCCTTACACCCATGCCCTGAACCGCCTGAAAGAGGCCGGGTTGCGCCCGACCCGTCAGCGCTTGGCATTGGCCCGCCTGCTGTTTGATAATGGTCATCGGCACATCACCGCCGAACAGCTTCATTCCGAGGCCATGAGCCAGAATATCAAGGTATCACTGGCGACCGTATACAATACGTTGCACCAGTTCACCGAGGCAGCGCTTCTGAATGAAATCGTGATTGATTCCGGTCGATCCTATTTCGATACCAATACCGCCCCGCATTACCACTTCTATTGCGAAGAAGACGGCATGCTCAGCGACATACCCGCTGATGCGGTGCAGCTTGCACGCGTCCCCAATATGCCCCGTGGTACGGAATTGGCATCGGTTGATCTGGTGTTTCGTTTGCGGCGCCAGTCGGCCCGCAATGCTGCCTGATTGCTATTGGGTCGGTTTATTCGGCAGGGCTGTGTCGCAAATATAGCGGTGCGGTGACAGCGAAATGACGCGTCGATGAAAACCGCCTGAAATGGCGCGAAACGTCCCTTCAGTGCTTGACGGGCAGGGTTTTCAAGACAAATACAGAGGCGACGGTTCCACATGGAACGGTCGCCCTTTTTTTACCTATGTGTGTGACAGCAACACCGCATATTTCAGACTTCAACGACAAAAAAGGAAGCCCGTAATGGTGCTCAAGGGAACACGGACCGAGGAACTTCTGCGTGCGGCATTCGCATCTGAAGCACAGGTCAATCGTCGTTATCTTTATTTCGCGCAGCAGGCTGATATCGAAGGCCATCCGGAAATTGCCGAAATGTTCCGCGCCACCGCCGAAGCCGAAACTGGCCATGCCTTTGGCCATCTCGAATTTCTTGAACAGGTCGGGGACCCTGCAACCGGGCAGCCGATTGGTACCACCAGGCTTAATCTTGAAGCCGCATTTGCCGATGAACAGAACGATGCCAGATCCCGATATCCCGAAATGGCCCGTATTGCGCGCGAAGAAGGTTTTAACGATATTGCCGACTGGTTTGAAAGCCTTGCGCGTGTCGAAGATGCCCATGCCGCCCGAATGGAACGCGCCCTGGCATCTTTTGGGACTGTTTCCGAACCGGTGGAATAAGGTTGAAGACAATCCGACGATGCCTTTACAGAAATAGCGCCTTTCTGCTTCTGGTGATGTTAATGGCACCGCTTGCGGCCAAGGCACAATCGTCGGTGGACCTTGACGATATCCTGACCCATGCGGGGCGTTTGGAGCCCTTGCAGGCCGTGATTATCGCCCACCGTGGTGACGTGATCGCGACGCAGGGCTACCATGGTAGTTCCCCCGATCAGGCGGCCAATATCAAATCCGCATCGAAATCGATTATTTCGGCATTGGTTGGCATTGCCATAGAACGTGATGTTTTGACCGGTACGGATCAGAAAATCGCCCTCTTGCTGCGGGATCAGTTACCTGCCGATCCCGACCCCCGACTGTTTGATATTACCATCGGGCATCTTTTGTCGATGCAGGCCGGCCTGGGGCGGACATCGGGGCAATATTACGGTCAGTGGGTCGCGCAATCGAACTGGGTGCGTGCTGCTCTTGCCCGCCCGTTTGCCGACGATCCGGGTGGTGACATGCTGTATTCTACCGGCTCAAGCCACCTGCTGTCGGCCATCCTGACACGCCAAACCGGAAAAACGACGCTGGAACTGGCGCGTGAATGGCTGGGGCCATTGGACGGTTTTGCTATTACCGCTTGGGATCGCGACCCTCAGGGTATTTACTTTGGTGGGAATCAGATGGCGATGAGCACCAGATCGCTTCTGGCTTTTGGCGAACTTTACCGGAATGGCGGGCGCACCGCGGATGGCAGACAGATCATCACGCAAAGCTGGATCGATCAAAGCTGGCAGCATCGGACAAATTCACGCTTTACTGGCGATGAATACGGTTATGGTTGGTTTATGCGCGATCTTGCCGGGCAGGATGTGGTCTATGCGTGGGGATATGGTGGGCAGATGCTTTACATCGTTCCTAGCCTTGAATTGACCGTGGCGATGACATCGGACGAAACAAAACCCTCGGCCCGAACCGGATACCGCGATCAGCTGCATGGCTTAATGGCCGATATCATCGACAGGATAGAAGCAGATACAGGCTGATCGCGGTGAGCGGACTTTTTACTGAGCCGCAATCCGTTCTGAAAGGTATTCGGCGGTGTGTCTATTGCCGGTGATCGGTCCGCGCAAAACAACATGCGGATGACCAAGCGAATTGCGTTCAACATGCCCATCAACCTGATACACATCACGCAAAAGATCACGATCAATCACATTGGCGCATTCGCCAAATGCCACCATGCGGCCATCGCGAATCGCCATGGCGTGATCACAATATTGCAGCGCATGGTTCAGATCGTGGATCGCGATCAGGACGATTATTTTCTGGCGCTTGGCGATATCGCGCATGAAAGACAGGACCTCCATCTGACGATGCAGATCAAGGGCTGAGGTCGGCTCGTCCATCAGCAGGATTTCGGGTTCACGCACCAGCGTCTGGGCAATGGCAACTAGTTGGCGTTGACCACCACTAAGTTCGCCCAGATTGCGGGCGGCCAGATCAGAAATCCGAAGGGCGGCCAGAATATCGTCAATCCGGGCCAGTTCATCGGTCTGAACGCGCAATGACGATCCCTGTTTGGCGGCAAGGATAACCGACTCGTAAACAGAAAGAACCGCGTTTGATCCGGTGTCCTGCGGCATGTAGCAAATCGTGTTGCGGCTATAATTCGCCGTTTCGACATGCACTTTTCCGCCACCTTTGGCAAGACCGGCGACCCGTTTGAACAGGCTTGATTTGCCCGCTGCATTCGGGCCGATGACGGCAATTACGTCGCCCCCCGTCAGAACCGGTGTACTAACACCGGAAACCACCTCGGCGCGGCCATAACGGGTGCCAAGGTCTTCAAGACGAAGTGTTGTTACCATGATTTTCTCCGGCTTGCGAAAATCAGCGAGAAGAAGAACGGCACGCCGACAAGCGCGGTAATTACCCCAATGGGCAGGATCGCGCCGGGGACCAGAAGTTTTGACAGAACCGACGTCGCCGACAGGATCAACGCCCCGCACAGGACGGATGCCGGCAGGAAGAAACGCTGATCCTCGCCCACCAGCATGCGGGCGATATGCGGCCCGACCAGACCGATGAACCCGATGGTCCCGACAAAGGAAACCGGGATTGCCGCCAGCATACTGACCAGCAACATCGTCTTCAGGCGCAACGACTGGACATTTACCCCAAAACTTTCCGCCTTTGCATCTCCTAACCGAAGAGCGGTCAGTGCCCACGCCTGGCGGGTAAACAGCGGAAGGGCGATGGCAACCGCTATGGCCGTGATGGCAACCTTGGACCAGGTCGCCTTGACCAGACTGCCCATGGTCCAGAATACGACCGCGGCCAATGCCTGTTCGCTGGCGAGATATTGCAGCAACGCCAGAAGCGCGTTGAAGGTAAAGACCAGCGCGATCCCCAGAAGGACGATGGTTTCAACCGTGACACCGCGCATACGGCTGAAGAAATGAATGATCAACGCGGTCGCCATAGCCATCAGAAAGGCATTGATCGGAATAATGAATTCGACAAAAGCCGGCAGGATCGCGACCCCGAGAACCAGTGCCAAGGCTGCACCGAAACCGGCCGCAGCCGAGATACCCAGCGTAAACGGGCTGGCGAGCGGGTTGGCCAGGATGGTTTGCATTTGCGCGCCTGCGGTCGAAAGGGCCGCACCCACGGTCAGCGCCATCAGGGCGACCGGCATGCGAATTTCCCAGATCACGACGCGCAACTGATCGCTGGCATCCGACGGGTTCAGCAGTGCGAAAATCACATCAGCCAGCGGATAATTGGCCGGGCCGGTTGCCAGATCAACAGCAAATGACAGGAACAGCGCAATTGTCATGCCGCTCAGGATCAGGATACGACGCAGGGAACGCGCCTTGTAATGCGCGCTCCCTGCCATAACGGTGGTTTGATCGGAGATCATGGAAATCAGTTCTGATCGCTGATGGAAATGAAGTAACCCGGCTGATAATCGATCGGTAGAAATCTTTCATGCAGTTCGCGGAATGATGCCTCCGGTTCGATATCGGCAAACAAATCCGGGTGGAACCATTTTGCCATTTGTTCGATCACCACGAACTGATAGGGGCTGTTATAGAATTGATGCCAAACGATGTGGATATTGTTGTTTTTGGTCGCCTTGATATCCCGGAATGCCGGGCGTTCTGTCAGGCCAATCAATTTGCGTTTGGCTTCTTTCATGTCAGCTCCGGGACCAACAGGAACCCAGCCCATGCCGGGTGCATATGCTTCCCAGTCACCGCCAGTACCGACAAATTGGTCGGGGTTGCTGGCAACAACCTGTTCCGGGTTAATTGTACCGAAAGTGCCCGGAATGATATCGGCTGCAATGTTTTTGCCACCGGCAAGTTCAACCATTTTACCGAAATTCTCATTACCAAACGACATGCAGCATTCGTCGGAATAGCCGGCGGCACGTTCGATGAAGACGTCGGGTATTTTGGGGTTGGCCTTGGCAAGGCGATCAGTGACCAGTTTGATATGATCGGCGCGGAATTTGATGAATTCCTCGGCGCGCGTTTCCAGACCGGTTAACTGACCAAGAATGCGCATACTGGTTTCCGTGTTCTTCATCGGTGATTCACGGAAGTCGATATAGACCAGCGGAATACCTACAGCAGCGAGTTTTTTGTCAAGGCTGGCATCATCGGTCGCACCCTTTGCTTCAAGGTTCATCACAATGACATCAGGTTTAAGCGATATGGCCTGTTCGACATCGAATGTCCCATCCTTGATACCGCCAAACGTCGGCAAGCTATCAATTTCCGGATACTTTGCTGCATATATGCCGTAACCTTGCGGATCGGCTTTTTTAAGATCATCGCGCCAGCCAACGACTCGCTTGAACGGCGCGTCGGTATCAAGCGTCGCGAGGCCATAAATCAGACGACCTTCGCCAAGAATAAGCTTTTCTGCCGGAACTTTGACCGAAACTTCGCGGCCTGCCACATCGGTGATCGTGACGGTTTCTGCTGCGTGAACGGTCCCCGCGACCATTAACGCAACGGCAGCAATAGCGCCAAAAATTTTCATCCCCGTACCCTTATTTAGGATTGCCTGACCGCGGCATTATCATTTATTGAGAATGCAAATCAATACTTTTCGCAATAATTGATTTTTTTATGGATTTGGTGATATTTGGCGCGGTATCTGCCGCCGTGTGATCCCCGCAAGATCGCGCGGCCTTTTGCAGAGACAGGCTATTGGGGATTCTTCGAACGATGACGACGCATTCAAGCAATTTCAATCTGCGTGACGAGATCAAGGAATACTGGTCAATGCGCGCCGACACGTTCGATCAACAGCCTGGGCACGAGATTTTTTCAGATCAGGAACGTCTGGCGTGGCACGACCTGTTTCGCCGTCATCTGGGCGACGGGACCGGCAAACGTGCGCTTGACCTTGCCAGTGGCACCGGCGTTATCAGCCATTTGATGCATGACATCGGTTTTGAGGTTACCGGGCTTGATTGGTCCGAAGCGATGCTGGAAAAGGCGCGCGCCAAATCGAAACAGCGTCAGTCCAATATCCGTTTCCTTCTGGGCGATGCGGAAAACACCCTTGAAGACGATAACAGCTATGACGCCATCGTCACCCGGCATCTGGTCTGGACGCTGGTTGATCCGGCTGCAGCCTTTGCCGAATGGTTCCGGGTTCTGAAACCGGGGGGCAAGCTGCTGGTGGTGGATGGTGATTTCGTCTCGCCCACTTGGATCAGTACGCTAAGCAAGGCGATGACGGGGTTCCTGCAATCCATCGGATTGAAGCGCGATGTTGCCGAAATCCCGCAACTCAAAACCCATCAAGATATTCTGTCGCGCGTTCATTTTTCGCAAGGTGCGCGGGCCGATGAAGTGACATCGATGTTGAAAACCGCCGGATTTGATCCGGTTGTTGCCGATTTCAACATGCGCCAGATTCACCGCGCCCAGTCAAAACACCTTACGCTTGCCAAGGGCTTGGAACGGGGAGCCCAGCACCGTTATGCCATCTGCGCGACCAAGCCGTAGAAGGTCACACAGAATTGACTGATTGCAGGCTACCGGAAAACATTGCGATGCGCCACGACATCGCATCCAGCAACGGGTGAAGCAGCGCAAGTTGCGCATCTTCCGTGTCCAGCTTAACCGTCAGGTAATTACCCTAATCAAGTTTGATGCTGATTTCGGTTTTGACCGAATTGGCAAGAAAGCAGGCCTCGTGGGCCGCGTGATGCAGTTCGGCCTCGACCTCGGCCGTCGGCGTTGCGGCGGCATAGGTGACCTTGGGGTAAAGTTCGACTTTGGTGATGACTGTTTTGCCGTCCTGCTTTTCCATGACACCTGTTGCAGCATCGACATAACTGTCGACGACGATTTTCCGGCGTGATGCGAAGTCAAGGAAGAACAGCATGTGACAGCTTGAAAGGGCCGCCACATAGGCTTCTTCGGGGTCGACATTTTCGGCGACGGAATAGGGCAGTGGCACGACATGCGGGGATGAGGATGCGGGGACTTCGACCCCGCCGTCAAATCGCCAGAGATGACCACGGCTATAGCGGCGGTCGGCAAAGTTTGCGCCGTCGCGTTGCCATGTGACTTCTGCACCGAAACTGCTCATTGAGGGGCTCCGCTTTCGGGGTGGACGACAAGTTGTCGTGATGTGATGCCGATGTGTTTTTCAATGATTTCGACGGCTTTGTTGACATCGCCAAGGCTGCATACGGCTAGCAAGTCATTATGTTCTTCATAAAACGCTTTGCGCGCCTGCGATCCTGCGGGTTGCCGGTGATAGGAACGGCGCGCTTCGCCGCGTAATTCGTCAATCATCTGCATCAGGCGACCATTACCACACGGGGCATACAGGGTCCGGTGAAACGCGATATCGAGTTCCTCAATGATCTTCGGGTCTTCTTCTTCAAAAAGTTCGTCGTTCAGGCGGATCCCCTTGCGCAGGTCGCGTTGTGTCAGATGCGGGATCGAGAGGATAAGAGCGGTTGATTCAAGTGAAATACGTATTTGCGACAGTTCGTGGGCCTCGTTGGCGCTTAAACCGTTTACTGCGAGGCTGCGGTCGGAACGTTTGGTCAGTAATCCGTTTGCCAGTAAGCGTTCCAGCGCTTGACGCACCGGCTGGCGGCTGACGCCAAATCGTTCGGCCAGCCGTTCCTGTTTCAGGATTGTGCCGGGCGAAAGGGTGCCGTTTTCGATTTCGCTTTGAAGCGTTTCTGTAATTTTATTTGGATCCATGGATCCAAAATCAAGCAGATTTGCCAAAGAGTCAAGTGGGTTCGTTGGGATGAATTCACCCGAAATTTGATGCGACAGCATCGTAAATCCCGGTCGCATTTTATTTGTATGAGGATTTAACCTGGGGCATTGTCGAGGTGGTGTGGACGTTGGGCGTTTGCCCGAGGGATGCTCAAGGGCTCCGGGGGCTAAGGGGCGGCGGCTTCGGCGGGCATTCCCTCGAGTTATTGGGCCGGGATGGCTGCGGTCAAGGTGCTGTCGGCCGGGGCGGTTTTGGAGACGAAGTCGATCACGCGATTGACCGCATTGTCGATATCCTCGTTCAGGATGCCGTGCCGGTCGGATGCGAGCATCTGGATATCCAGTTTGCTGCATCCTGTGGCGTGGCGTTTGATCAGGGTGGCACTGGCGGGGTCAACCACCTGATCGCCGTCGCCCTGCAAAATCAGGATCGGACAGGCGATATCGGGCAGACGGTTTTGCATTTCGGCAACCGCCTGGCGCAGATTGTGCAGGCCGCCAATCGGGATGTTGCGGTAATTGATATCGGGATGTTCGGATTCGTTAAGCCGGAAACTGAGCATTTCCTGTGCCGAAGGTACCCAGCCCATCAGTTTGTTCGCCCCATAAAGTAACGGCACAAACATAAGGTTGCGGTTTCGGAATTTAAGCGGTGTTGATGCCACGACGAGCCCGGCCAGTTTTTCGGGCCGGTCGGCTGCCAGAATGGCCGACAGCGCCCCGCCGGTTGAAAAGCCGACAATAATGATGTTGTCGCAAAAGGCCGACAGGATTTCATAGCCGCGCCGAACCGATGCCAGCCAGTCACCCCATGTGCGTTTTTGCAATTCATGCGGTGATGTGCCGTGCCCGGCAAGGCGCACCCCCATTACGGCATAATCGCGCGCGGCCAGCCGATCCCCAAGATTGCGAAGTTCGGCCGGAGAGGCAAGGAAGCCATGCACGACCAGAACGCCGGTGGTAAAATGTTCGTTGCCATTGGGCAGCAATAGATAGGGGCGGCTATCGGCGGTGGCGGTTTCCTGATCATTGATCGCGGCGTATTTCGGTTTTTGATATTTCGCGCGGTTCCATTGCCATGCACGGATTTCATCATCGAACCGGCGTTTGGCAAAATCGCGTGGTGTCAGATGATCGACTTCGTCCCGCGCCTTTTCAAGTGCAGTCCAGGCGGCGTTGATCGGGGCCATTTCATTGGCATAGACCATCACCGGATTGTCCATGCGGATCTGGTCAAAAGTGGCTTCTTCCTGCAATTTCGGCAGGAAGCAATATTTGCCATCAGCGCGTTCGATCAGGCCAAGTTGTACAGCGGCATCGATATATTCGCGGATCTGCGGGCATTTCAGATCAAAAATGCCAATATAATCTGCCGGGTTGCGCATGCCGCGATGCAGATGAACGCCTTCGGCCTGCTGGACATTTTTGATCGCCAGATAAAGGGTGCGGTCGAAATGGGCGATATCGACCTCGGTCACGCCATCGGCCAGCCACATCATGATCAGGCGCGATGCCAGATGACTGACATTGAGCGTGAGGTTCGAATACATCACCGCCATGCAATGATCGCGAAGCGGGCTGATATGGCGGGTAATGGCGTATTGCGTGATGCGATCCGGGATTTTTTCAAGCGTCTTGGCCGGGCGGAACAGATCATCGATGCAGGTCGCGGTTTCAACCCGATGGGCCAGCATGCGCCGATCAATCCAGTTGAATTGATGGCGTGGATCAACCGGATCGCCAAGCCGGATATCCATATCTGTGCGTTTGAACAGAAGATTGCCTTCGATGATCAGTTCTTCGGCCATCTTGGGGCTAAGCCCGCCGGCGAAAAGATCGGCACCGCGCGCCAGCAGGTTCTGATCAACGCGGAGCGGATGGAAGGTGATGTTGGCGGGAAACATCAGGGTCGGCTTGGCAAGGGCGGCTTTGAGAATTTCGGGCGTGGTATCAATCGCAGTCGCCCAGCGATCAAGTTCATCGTGTTTGCCTTTGTCCAGCAGCATCGACAAACCGGTTTTAAAACCATCGATGCAAAGTGCGAGCAGGGCCGCGCCGCTATGATGGGCGCGCCGTTGATCGGCGGAGCGGGAATAGATGCTGTAATCCGGGCGTTTGGGATGCGGTCGTTCGGCGGCCAGAACGCGCCGGTCCTTGACCATGCCGCCTTCGGGAAAGATCACCACCTTACCGCCGCGCAGGATTTCTTCGGCAAGGAACGGCAGCAGACGTTCGTAATCATTGGGCACACCGCCAAGAGCCCGCAAGTACCGAGAAAATTTGTTGTCTTCGACGAAAAACTCGCCCGACGCGATGGACCGGCAAAACACCCCGGTTTCAAGCGCGATCAGATATTGCGGGATAAAGGTTTCAAACCGGGCGAAATGGTTGAACATGAAAATGTCGCCCTGGGCCAGGTGATCGCGGTCGCCATGCATCTTGATGTTGATGTCGACCTTGGCGCGCAGTGCGGTCATGGCCCTGAGGGTCCATTCGCAAGTCTGGTTGCGGATCGCGAATTTTTCGCGCTCGATTTCCCGAAAGTTCTGATGCATGGCTGTTTCCGCCCCGAAGGCATGAATGCCGTGTTGATCGGCGTTATAATTAACTGCTGTTGTTTCCTTTAGGTCCTGATGCCTGAAACAGATATGTGTTTTCCCAACGGGTTTGAGAAGGCCAGATACACGCATCAGGCGAACAATCTGTGGCACGTATCTTTGCGTATCCCTATAATCGTTACGATACGTTAAATTACTGTTCTGTCCGGATAGCAGGCCATTTCGCCCCAAATATGGCCGTCAAATGCAACCGTCCGGTGCACCATGATCCCGCCCCGTCATGAAAACTGGAAAATCCGTGCTGCCACCAACCGCCGAGCCATCCCGGAAATCGATCTTTCAGGATCGCAACTTTGTCCTGTTTCTGATCGGGCAATGCATCACCACACAAGGACTTTGGGTGCAGAAAATCGCCATGTCGTGGTTGGCATGGTCATTGACCGGGTCGGCATTCTGGACAGGGTTGATTGCGGCACTTAATTTCGCCCCGGCTTTTATTCTGGGGCCGGTTTTCGGCGTGATGGCGGATCGGGTCAATCTGCGCAAAACGGCGGTTACCCTGAACCTGATGATGGCAGCAACCGCATTTCTGTTGATGATGCTGTCGATGGCAGGGCAAATCAACCTGTTCTGGATGGTGGTTCTGGCAGGGGCGAACGGGGTTCTGGCCAGTGCGATGACGCCTATTCGGCTTTCACTGGTGCCGGTGATTGTTCAACGTGAATTCATGAGCCGGGCGGTGGCCTATGCGGCGATGAATTTCAATATTTCACGTCTGGTCGGTCCCGCCATTGGCGGTGTCGTGATCGCGACATGGGGAACCGGGGCGGCATTCATGATCAATGCGGCGTCCTATATCCCGATGATCTTTGTTCTGGCGACTGTCAAAATCCATGTAGAACGGGCACCCGATGCCAAAAGCAAGAGGGTTCTGGCGGCCCTTGTCGACGGGGCCCATTACGCCCTTCATCATCCGATGATCCGGTCTGTTCTGGCGCTATCGTGTTTTGTCGCACTGGTCGGAACCGGGATGGTTGAACTGATGCCGGTCTTCGCCGAGGCGGTTTATGACCGCGGCGTCACCGGGCTTGGCATGCTGGCATCGGCAAGCGGGGTTGGCGCAGTTGCATCGACATTCATGTTGTCGCGGGTCAGATCCGATCCGGCCGCCTTTCAGCGGGTGACGATTATCGGGGCCTTTGCCGCCGGATGCGGCATGCTGGGGCTTGGTTTTGCACCGTGGTACGAGCTTGCCGTGGTTCTGGTTGCGATTACCGGTTTTGGTTTGACGGCGGTCGGGGTTGGGTCGCAAACCGCATTGCAATTGACGGTGGATAACAAGCTGCGCGGTCGGGTGATGAGCTTCTGGAGTGCGACAAGCTTTGGCGGGATTGCCTTGGGCGGCACGATGCTGGGTGCGATATCGGAGGCCGGACACATTCAATATACCGCACGTGGATCAGGGATATTGATTTTGTGCGCGGCGGTTTTCGGGTTTTGGCGCTTGTATCGCATTGCGACAAATAGTTCGAAACCTGCCACAGAAACGGCAAAATGATCTTGTTTTTCGGGGCTCTTTGTAAACGCTTGTTTAAAACTCGTCGGGTTAGGGTGACGGATCATTTTGCATTTCTTGGGGGAATATCGCATGCGGCTGGCGGTCGTTATCGGATTTTGTATGCTTGTATCGGGATGCTTTGCATCTGCAAGTACACCAAAACCCAATAGCGGCCTTGAAAGTGACGGCGTTTCGACCGTGACCAATGTCAGCTTGCCGTCATCGCGTCTGTTGCCATTTGCCCCCACCGACGAATTTTTGCAATGCGTGCCTTATGCGCGTGCTGTGTCGGGCATTGAAATTTATGGCGATGCCTGGACATGGTGGGATCAGGCGAAAAATACCTATAACCGGGGCAAAAAACCCGAAGTCGGTGCGGTTCTGGCGCTGAAGAAGACATCGCGGTTGAGATACGGGCATGTGGCGGTGGTTGCCGCCATCCTCGACAGTCGCAAGATCATGGTCAATCATGCCAACTGGGGCAGCGATTCGCGTACGCGGGGCAAGGTGCATTATCGCCAGCCGGTTGTCGATGTTTCGCCCAATAATGACTGGTCTGAAGTGCGGATGATGAACACGATCGGCACGTTCGGCCGGGTTTATCCGGCGCATGGCTTTATCTATCAGCCACACGAAACCGCCGAAGCCCACTAGATTTTCCGTCCTTTTCCTGCCTGCTTCCCTCTTCCCGCTTTCCTGGCCCGTTTATAAAAAAGACGAAGGCCCGACTGAGGGGCGCTTCGCCAAGGGGAACCTTGTGCGGGTGGGCCGCACAAGGTCGGGGGTTGATGTGGATATTTTCAGGCCGCCGATGCCGGAACCGGACCAAGCGCTGCAAACAGGGCGGTGTCGCAATCTTCTTCCGGGTTTGGTGTGGTCAAAAGTTTTTCGCCGTAGAACACCGAATTGGCCCCGGCCATCAGGCACATGATCTGGGCTTCGCGCGTAAGGTCGGCGCGCCCGGCCGAAAGGCGAACGGTGGATTTCGGCATGGTGATGCGGGCGGTTGCAACCATGCGGACCAGTTCAAGGGCATCGACGGGCTCGCGGTCGGCAAGCGGTGTTCCGGCCACTGGCACCAGTGCGTTGATCGGTACACTTTCGGGATGTGGCGCGAAACCGGCCAGAACATGGAGCATCGATGCCCGGTCCCGGATGCTTTCGCCCATGCCGATGATCCCGCCGCAACACAGGTCAATCCCGGCACCGCGCACGGCAGCCAGCGTATCGAGCCGGTCCTGATAGGTCCGGGTGGAGATGATCTGGCTGTAATATTCCGGGCTGGTATCAAGATTGTGGTTATAGGCGGTGAGGCCAGCCCCGGCGAGGCGTTCGGCGTGGCGGGTTTCGAGCATGCCAAGGGTCACGCAGGCCTCCATGCCGAGGTTGCGGACACCGCGTACCATTTCGATCACCGCGTCAAAGGCCGCACCATCGCGCACGCGACGCCATGCGGCCCCCATGCAGAAACGATCCGCCCCAGCAGCCTTGGCACGCGCCGCCATTTTCAAAACCATACCGGGGTCCATCAACTGTTCCCTGCCCAACTTGACCTCGCGGTGGTGGGCTGATTGCGGGCAATAGGCGCAATCTTCGGGGCAGCCGCCGGTTTTGATCGACAGCAGGCTGGCCTTTTGCACTGCATTGGGATCGTGATGGGTGCGATGGACCGCGCTGGCGCGGCCCATCAGTTCAAGCAGGGGCAGGCGATAGATCGCCTCGATCTCGTCCACCGTCCAGTCGTGACGGAGGGTTTGATCGATTGCCGGGTTTTGTGCGGGAAGGCTGTTCATCAGGCGGTGCCGCCTTTGTTGTGTTTGATGAAGCGGGTGCAGGCCGCACTGCCAAGGGCAACGAGGGCGATTTTGATGGTGTCGCCCAGAATGAACGGGGTGAAGCCATATTCAGCAACCTTTTCAAGCGGCACAAAGGCGGCAAGCCATGCCAGACCCAGAAGATAAACCGGGATCATACCGGCCATCATGATGCCAAATCGCGCCAGCGTACCGCGCCCCTGAGCAAGCGCACCGACCAGCCATGAGGCAATCAGATAACCCAGCAGATAGCCGCCGGTCGGCCCGACCATATAGGCAAGCCCGATGCCACGTTCCGGCGTTCCGGCAAAGACCGGCAAGCCAGCCGCACCCGCCGCCAGATAACTCAGCATGGTGGCACAGGCGACGCGTGGGCCGGTGGCGAGTGCAATAGCCATGATCGCCATGGTTTGCAGGGTCATTGGCACCGGCCAGAAGGGAACGGTGATTTTGGCGCTGGCGGTCAGGATGGCGACACCGGCCAGAACCATCAGGCTATATTTCATTCCTGTCGAGATGCGGGTTTCGGCCGGTTTGGAGACTGCATTGCTCATGGTGATTTCATCCTCCTCTGGATCGCATTCAAAATTATAGATAAAAAACGAATCTCATCTATTAATTACGCCGTGATCGGAGGGTGAAATCAATCCCCAAAATAGATAATCGGGTGGAATTGGCCGATGTTTGAGGAAATGTATCGTTAATATGTTGATTTATATGTTATATTTTTATCTATAAAATTGGAGATTTGCACATAAGCAGATGTCCTGCATTGCCAAAACGCAGGCAGGATCAGGTTCGGACCGTGGATTTCGGGTTCGGGAGACAGTTCTGGAAGGGGTCAGGAAAGGGTTTGCGGGCGGGTTTTGGTGCCCGGCTTGGTGCCAATCCATTTGACGTGGCGTGCAAGGGTGGCGGCGGCGACGTCGAACTGTCTTTCGCGCAGAGCTTTCAGGATGGCGCGGTGATCCTGATCGGTCGGGGCTTCCCATTCCATGCGGAAGCCGGAAAACAGGAAGCGGGCACTTGCGGCATGCAGATCGTCAATGGTTGCCAGCAGGCGGGGCATGCCGCACGGGGTCAGGATGAGGCGATGGAAGGCGCGATTGGCTTCTTCCCATGCCCGGACATCGGGGGCATTTTCGCCCGCACGGTTGATCGCCTCTGCCTCGTCGAGAATGGCGCTGGTCAGGTGCGGGGCGGCATGGCGAAGGGCGAGGACTTCGAGGGATGCGCGCATTTCAGCGACTTCGCGGACTTCTGCGATATCAAAGCTGGCAACCCGAACACCGCGGCGCGGTTCGCTGACGACCAGCCCCTGTGCTTCGAGGCGACGAAAAGCCTCGCGAACCGGCACGTGGCTTGCGCCGAATTCCTCGGCAAAATGGTCCTGCCGCAATTTCGTGCCCGGCGCGATATGCCCGGCGATGATGCGGTCAGCCAGTTCGCGGGTGATCCTGCCGGTAACGGTATTATCAATGCCACTTTTCATGATTTTATAGATAATTTGCGCGCCCGATTTTGTCGAGCACGCATATCCGTAACCGGTAAATTAATCGTGCGATATCAGGTTTAACAGTCCGGCGCACAATGTTCGTCGGGCATATCGGCGAATGCTTCGCGCAATGCCTGCGACCAGGCGTCCGAAAGGGCCTTGAACCCGGCATCTTCGGCATCAATCCGGCGATGTTCGGAGAATTGGCACGATCCATCGGGCAGGACGGCAAGATCAAGCGGCATGCCGACTGAAAGGTTCGAACGCAATGTTGAATCCATCGACAGCAATGCGGCTTTGACGCCATCGGCAATTGGCGTTTCCGGGGTGATCACGCGATCAAGGATCGGTTTGCCGTATTTATGTTCGCCGATCTGAAGATAGGGGGTGTCTTCGGTGGCCTCTATAAAGTTGCCTGCCGCATAGACCAGAAACAGGCGCTGAGCTCCGCCCTTGCGCTGCCCGCCGACCATGATCGAGGCGGAGCTGCTTTCCTTGCGCTGTTCAAGGGTGTCCTGATATTTGTGCTGAACTTTCTGCATCGCCTCGCCCATCAGTTCAGCGACGCGAAACATGCTGGGCGCGCTCAGGATACAGTCGCCCGGTTCGGTTTCCGGGTTGTCGATGGCTTCCTGCAGGGTGCTCATGACTGCCTGCGTGATCGCGAGGTTGCCCGCCGTCAAAGCCACGATGGCGCGTTCGCCGGGGACTTCCCAGGTGAACATCTTGCGATAACGCGAAATGTTATCAAGCCCGGCATTGGTTCGGGTGTCGGAGAGGAACACCATCCCCTCATCAAGCATCAAGCCCACGCAGTAGGTCATATTCTATTCTCGGGTCCGGCTATTGCTGTGATTGCGCAACGATGACTGTTACATCCAAATCCTCGTTTGCACCACCAGTATGTACACCCCGTATAGGTGTGGCACCCTGTGCATCAAGTCCAGACCCCAGACGAATATAATAATCGGTCGGGCAGCAGCGGTTTGCCGGGTCAAACCCGACCCAGCCCAGTTCGGGCAAATGCAGTTCCGCCCACGCATGGGATGCTTCGTGTGATTTGCCATCCTGATCGGCAAACAGATAACCCGATACATAGCGTGCGGGAATGCCAAGATGGCGGGCGGCCGAAATCATGACATGGGCGTGATCCTGACAGACGCCCTGACCATCGGCCAAGGCATCGGCCGCGGTGGTATGGACATGGGTGCTGCCCGGGACATAGGCGACGGCATCGGACACGGCTGCCGAAAGGGCGTGGGCCCGTTCAAGCAGGTTATCCGGGCTGGTTTTCTTTTCGACTTTGGCGGCGAGTTTGCGGATCGCGGCACTGGATTTGGTGACCGGGGTCGAGCGTAGGAACACCGCAGGAAAGGCGCGTTCCTTATGCCCGCGAAGCATGCCGGTGGTATCGGTGGTTTCGACTTCGCCGGACACAACGACATCAACAGAATCAACTGGCCCGGTTGCGGTCAGCGTGCTGATGGTGTCGCCATTGCCATCGACAAATTCGGAATTGATGACGCATCCCTCGGCCTTGATCGACCAGCGGATGATTTTCTGTCCGTCAAACAGGGACGGCGTAAGCTTTAGACTTTGCACGACATAGCGTGCCGACGGGGAAAACCGATAATGGGTGCGGTGTTCAACAGTCAGGCGCATCTTACTGGCCCCCGAAATAATAGGTTTCGGCAATTGCCGATGACAGGGTCTGATTTCGTTTGAGAAAATCAGACAGGAATTCGTGAAGGCCCTGGCTGAAAATTTCGTCCATGCGGGTTTGGGTCAGCAGGGAATATGTTTCTACTGCCAGGCTGTGCACCGGGCTTCGTTGGCCGTAATGGCGGGCCAGATGTTCCAGATGGTTGGTGATCTGTTCCGAACAATGGGCCAGCGACCGGGGGCTGAAAGGATTGAGGATCAGGAAGTGCGCGATGTGATAGGGTGAATAATCATCGCGATAAACCCAGTGGAAGGCACGCAGGGATGATGCCGCCCGCAGAACCGTCGTCCATTGGTAATTATCGACACCGTCGCCGACCATACTGGTTTCGGGTAGCAGGACATAATATTTCACGTCAAGCAATCGTGCGGTGTTATCGGCGCGTTCGATAAAAATGCCAAGACGGATGAAATCGTACCCGTCGTTGCGCAGGATTGTTGAGTCGGTCGCGCCGCGAAACAAGGCACCCTGCCGTTTGACCCAGTCGATGAATTCAGGCAGATCGGTTTTTGCAAGGTTATGCATTGCCGTTCGGCGCAATTCCATCAGGGCATTGTTCAATGCTTCCCACATTTCGGCGGTGATGGCGGTACGCATGGCGCGCGCGTTGGCGCGTGCATTTTCAAAACAGTTCAGGATCGAAGACGAATTATCGCGATTGAAGATCAGGTAATCGGCAACTTCGGCCTGACGGAGTGGCATGTCGGGATCATAGCCCTGTGCGCAGCCCGAGGCCGAGAGAACCGACGCCCATTCTGACCGGTTGCCGTCGCCGGCGGCCGGCATCAGGGCCATGCGATAGCCCATTTCCATCAGTCGGGCCATGTTTTCGGCCCGTTCCACATAACGCGACAACCAGAAAAGGTTGTCTGCTGTACGACTAAGCATGTGACTTCCCTTTCTTCTCTACTCGGCCATGATCCAGGTGTCTTTTACCCCGCCGCCCTGCGACGAGTTGACGACTAGTGATCCTTCGCGCATGGCAACGCGGGTCAGGCCGCCCGGCGTCAGCCGGATGTCATCGCCGACAAGGCAGAAGGGGCGGAAATCGACATGGCGCGGGGCGATACCGCTTTCAACGAAGGTTGGACAGGCAGAAAGGGCAAGGGTCGGCTGGGCGATGAAATCGCCCGGATCGGCCTTGATGCGTTCGGCATAGGTAGCCTGTTCTTCCTTTGTCGATGCCGGGCCGACCAGCATGCCGTAACCGCCCGAACCATGGACTTCCTTGACGACCAGTTCGCCAAGGTTTTCCAGAACATATTTCAGGTCGTCCGGGTTGGCGCATTTCCATGTCGGTACGTTATTCAGGATCGGTTCCTGCCCAAGGTAAAACCGGATCATGTCGGGCACATAGGTATAGATTGCCTTATCGTCGGCAACACCGGCGCCCGGTGCCGAACAGATCGCAACCCCGCCTGATCGATAGACATTCATCAGGCCGGGAACGCCCAGCACGGAATCGGGCCGGAAACAGAGCGGATCGATAAAGGCATCGTCGATCCGGCGATAAATCACATCAACCCGGGCGGGCCCGCGCGTTGTGCGCATATAGACGCGGCCTTCGGACACGAACAGATCCTGCCCCTCGACAAGTTCAACACCCATCTGGTCGGCAAGGAAGGAATGTTCGTAATAGGCGCTGTTCATTGCACCCGGTGTAAGGACCACGATATTTGGCTCGCGATCGCACCGTTTGGGCGCGATGCTTTTGAGCGTCTTATGGAGCATGTCCGGATAGCTTTCGACCGGTTCGATCCGTAATTTCGAAAACAGTTCCGGGAACATCCGCATCATGATTTCGCGGTTTTCCAACATATAGGAAACGCCAGACGGGGTGCGGCAGTTATCTTCCAGCACATAGAAATCATCCGGGCCGACGCGCACGACATCAACGCCGACAATGTGGCTATAGACCTTGCGCGGGGGATCGATGCCGATCACGGCCGGCTCAAACGCGGCGTTCCTGAACACCAGATCGGCGGGGATGATCCCGGCCTTGATGATTTCGGCGTTGTGATAGACGTCATACAGGAAGGTGTTGAGCGCGCGTGCGCGCTGCTTGACGCCGCGTTCGAGCTTGCGCCATTCCGTGGCGGTGAAAATACGTGGAATAAGATCGAACGGAATCAGCCGTTCCGGATCGCCACCTTCGCCATAGACCGCGAAGGTGATGCCGATTTTGCGAAAAAGAGTTTCTGCCTCTAGTCGCTTCTGCTGGAGGGTTTCGGGCCCGCTGGCCTCCATCCAGTCAACCAGTGCGCGATAAGGTTCGCGTACTTCATCGTTCATCATCATTTCGTTGAACATGCACACTCCCCTTGCTTATCCTTTGATTAAAGGCGGTGCTGCAAGGGGCGGTCAAGCATGTTCACGGTTGAAATGTTTCTTTTTTCAGCAAAAACAGGATTTGCTGAAAATATGGGCCGGGTCGTCTAACTGATTGTGCAAAAAACGGGCGTTTTACAGTTCGGTTACGGTTTTGCTGGCCGCAAAACATGGGTGTGATCGGCAGCATACAGGCGGGAATCGGTGAAATCCTTCCGCCCAAAGACCCCGCCCACCATGATGAGAGCCGTCCGGGTGATACCACTACCTTTGACCTTGGCGCGGATATCGCCAAGCGTCCCGTGGATGAATTGCTGATCGGGCCAGGTGACGCGATAGGCGACAACAACCGGGCAATCTTCCCCGTAATGCGGGATCAGATCGCGAACGACATTGACCAGATTATTGATCGACAGATGCACCGCAAGGGTGGCGCGCGAACGACCCAATTCGGCCAGACTTTCACCTTCGGGCATGCAGGATGATCGCATGGCTGTGCGCGTCAGGATGACGGTTTGCGAAATATCAGGCAGGGTCAGCTCCGCCCCCAGTTCGGCGGCAGTGGCGGCATAGGCCGAAACGCCCGGCGTGATGTCATAGGGGATGCCAAGGTCATCAAGCCTGCGGATCTGTTCGGCAATTGCGCCATAGATCGACGGATCGCCGGAATGCACGCGCGCGACATCCTGCCCCGCGGCATGTGCCATTTCAATCTCGGCCAGAATTTCATCAAGGTTCATCGGCGCGGTATCAATCACGCGCGCGCCATCGGGGGCGGATTTGACGATTTCCTCGGGCACGAGTGATCCGGCATAGAGGCAGACCTGGCATTTTTCGATCAGTTTAAGCCCGCGAACGGTGATCAGATCGGGGGCGCCGGGACCGGCACCGATAAAATGAACGGTCATCAGTTTGCCTTATCGTTTTTGGGGTCGTTTTTGGGATTATCGAGGCTGTGGACCGGGGCGTTTGCAGCGTCCGGGCCCTTTTTGGCATAGCCGCGTGGGGTATAGACCCAGCTGTTTTCACCGCGTGTGATATGGCGGCTGTTGCTGGAGCCGACCAGAACGGTGGTCAGCATGTCGACCATATCGACTTCAAGTTTCGCAAGCGGAACGACTGTTATCTGTTCGTCCGGGCGGCCAAGCTGCCGACCCAGCACGACCGGCGTTTCCGGCCCGCGATGTTCAAGCAGGATATCGCGGGCTTGTGCCAGAAGATCACGGCGGCGTTTCGATACCGGGTTATAGAAGGCGATGACAAAGTCGCCCTCGCCCGCGGCCTTGAGCCGAAGCAGGATATCCTCGCGCGGGGTCAGAAGGTCAGAAAGCGATATCGCGCAGAAATCGTGGCCCAGAGGCGCACCGATCCGTGATGCGGCGGCTTGCAGGGCGGAAATGCCTGGTGATACCTGAACCGCAACCCGGTTCCAGTCAGAACGATCTTCGCGATCCAGCAGTTCAAACACAAGCGTTGCCAGCGCATAAATCCCGGCATCGCCAGACCCGATCAGGGCGACGTCCCTGCCAGTGGCGGCCAGTTCAAGTGCGTGTCTGGCACGGGCTTCTTCAGCGCCAAGGTCGGAATGATGGCAGGATTTGCCGTCAATCAGTGGCCCCAGAAGATCAAGATACATCTGATAACCGACAATATCGGTCGCACGCGAAATCAGGCTGCTGGCTTCGGGACTGCGCCAGCCGGGCTGTCCAGGGCCGATGCCGACAATCGACAAACGTCCCTGCGGACGACCCGATTGCAGCGGGACAATATCATCGATTGAAAGCCCGATGGCACAGGTGGCCCGTTTTGATTTCTGTTTCGAAACGATCAGGGTGCCATTGCTGCCGATGGTGGCAAGGGCTGCACCCTCGGCAACGCCGTGACAGCCGGTTTCGGCAAAGACGATGTCGGAGGGATTGGCAAGGCGGGGGGCTTCGGCTTCCAGTGTGGCGGCGTCATAGAAACGTGCCGGGACGCCGAGATGGTCGGCCAGTGCGTGAACGGCGGCTTCGTCTGCCTTGAGGTCGATGGACACAACGCACGCAACGTTTTGCGCACTCAGGCCATTTGCGACAAGGGTTTCGGTGGCGAGTTTGATCAGCTCGTCGGGAGCGCAGTGACGTTCGCAACCGACGCCAAGCGCCAGGACCGGCGGGCGATAGACGATTTCGTGATTGTTCTTGTCGTCGCCAATCGTATTTGTGGCTTTTGCGGTAGCGCGAATAACCACCGTGCCGGTGTCGCTGCGTTCGATATTGCTGTTGGTCAGCCAGGCGGCCGATCCTGCCTCGATCTCGAACCGGGCGGTTTCACCGGCCAGAAGGGCGGCGGTGGCCGGTTTGACGGCTTGCGGATTGGCAAGATGCCAGCCGACGGGGGGCTCATCAAGGGCCAGTCCCAGCATCGCATCGCCGGGCGTGGTGATCGCCGCCTGCCCGCCCAGTCGTTCGGCCAGATCGCGCGCCAGCCGGTTGCCACCGTGATGCCCGCCCAGAAGCGGGATGAAGGTGCTACCGGCTTCATCGACAGCGATGACGGCGGCGTCCTGCCATTTATCGGCCAGAAGCGGTGCCAGAGCACGGATCAGGATGCCCGATGCGCAAACACCGATGATCACATGGTCGGCCGAAAAAGTTCGTTGCAGATGTGCAATGGTATCGTCAAACGCCACATCAACGTCACTTGTTGAAACGCGTGTGCGCAGCCCATGCACCGATGCCCCCTGCAGGTTGGCAGCGATGCGTTTGGCGGTGGCAAGGGCGCGTTGCGTCAGGCAGACAACCGCAATTGGCGCAATCGGGTCCGTCGGCAGGATCGGGTTGGTGTTGCTGGCGGTGGGGATATTCGGGGGCGTCATCGCCATGCGTCTCCGCGACGGTGGATCAGGATCATCGAGAAATAGGGGGCGGTTGCATCCGCCGGAAGATCACCCAGCGGGATCATTTTCTGGGTTTCAAGTGTTGCGCGTTCGATATAGCGCGCCCGGTCGGTCAGGCCAAGTTCTTCGATCACCTTGCGGACTTTGGCGAAGTGACGGCCAAGTTTGATGATGGCGGCCGCATCGGTGTCGCCAAGTTGCGCGCGCAGGCGTTCTTCGGACAAGGGTCCCGGAATGACCTGCAACACATCGTTTCTGGCGGCAAGCGGTGCGCCAAGCTGGGCGGCGCAGGCCATCATCGAACTGACACCCGGCACGGTTTGAACCGGGTGGCCGGCCTCGGCCAGGCGACCAAACAGATACATGAAGCTGCCGTAAAAGAACGGATCGCCTTCGCACAGGACGGCAACGTTTTTTCCGGCTTTCAGATATTCGCCGATTTCAAGGGCGGCGGCATCATAGATCGGGTCGGCGGGTTGGCCCATGGTGATGCGAATGGCAATTTCGATCCGGCCATCAGGGACATGCTGGGCCACGATCTGGCGGGCCAGACTGGCACCGTCTTCGAGGGCCGGATAGGCAATCACATCCGCCTTTTGCAGGATGTTATAGGCTTTGAGCGTGATCAGGTCGGGTTCGCCCGGACCGATGCCAAGGCCATAGGCCGTACCCGCCACGGGTAATGCGCTGGCGGGTGTTGTGGCCGCGTCGCTCATGCTTTTACTCCGACATAGTGGGTGACGGGGGCAAGGTTGCTCCAGCCCCTGAAGCTGCCGCGTGGAACCAGCCGGGAAACCGACAGGCGCGACAGGGTGCCACCGTTTTTATTGTAAAATCGTAATAATTGTTCTTCGCCTTCCAGCGTGACCGTATTGGCCACCAGCCGCCCATGCATCGGCAGGATATCCCAGCACCGATCCATCAGACCGGATGTCGTGATGCCGCCGCCGACGAAAATCGCATCGGGTGTCGGAAGTTGATCGGCGAAGGCAATCACATCCTCGATCCCCTTTTGGCGGATCATCAGATCGGGTGTACCAAGGCGGATGGCATTTTTTGCGATCAGGTCGCAGCGTTTTGCATCGCGCTCTATGGCGATGGCCTGCCCCCCGGCGCGCATCCATTCGATTGAAACCGAACCGCATCCCGCCCCCAGATCCCAAAGCATGGCATCGCGCCATGGGGCAAGGGATGACAAGGTTTGGGCACGGATTTCGGATTTGGTGATCATCCCGTCATGGATGAAGGCATCATCGGGAAGACCGGCCCCATTGCCCAGAACGCGGCTTTTGGGACCGGCCACCAGATCAATCATGATCAGGTTCAGTGGATCAACCGGTTTGACATCGGGCATTGAGGTTGCCGTGGACTGCCATGTTTGGGCGGTCTGGGTGGTAATGCGTTCTTCTGTACCGCCCAGCCGTTCGCAAATCGTCATATGGCTTTGATCGTAGCCGGCTTCGCACAGCATGACGGCAACCAGTGCCGGGGTACTGCCATCGGCACTAAGCGCGATCAGTCTACCGCGCGATCGCAGGTGCGATCGCAGGATTTCCGGTTCGCGCCCATGCAGCGTGATCACATCGCATTCGGCAAGCGCCCAACCCATGCGGGCGGCTGCCAGACTGATGCTGGACGGGTGTGGGATCACGGTAATTGATCTGGATCCGAAATAATTGACCAGTGTATTGCCGACACCAAAGAACATTGGGTCGCCACTGGCGAGAATAACCGGGTTCTGATCAAGGCAATCCTCGATCAGGGGCATATTGGCCTCGAACGGGGTGATCCAGCTGTTCTGGGTGGCAATATTTGATCCGGGCAGCATGGCGATGTGGCGTTTGCCGCCAAAAATCACGCTGGCGGTTTCCAGAATCTGACGGGCAATCGTGCTTAGTCCGTCATAACCGTCTTCGCCAATGCCGATCACGGTGATTTTGCCGTTCAAGGGCGATTGTTCGTTCATTTGCCATTCCCCTTGTCAGGGTCGGTGGGTTTTGTGGCCGTGCCATCCGGTGTCTGCCCCGGCGATGCGAGGCGCGCCAATGCGTTAAGCGTTGCCGCGGTGACCGCACTGCCGCCAAACCGGCCGCGCAATGTGACGAACGGGATGTCACCGGCATGGGCAATCAGGGCTTCTTTGCTTTCCTCCGCACCGACAAAGCCCACCGGCATGCCGATGATCAATGCCGGTTTCGCCAGACGGTTCGAAATCAGGGCCTCAAGCAGATGAAAAAGCGCCGTTGGCGCGTTGCCGATGGCAATTATTGCACCATCGATATGATCTGCCCAATCTTCGATGGCGGCAGCCGACCGTGTGGTAGCAAGCTTGGCTGCGCGTTCGGCGTTGCCATCTGTATTCAGGGTGCAAATGACCGGGTTCTGTTGGGGCAGAAGGCGGTAAATGATCCCGTGACGGACCATTTCCGCATCACACAGGATCGGTTTGCCATTTTGCAGGGACCTGATTGCTGCGGTCACCACGTCGCCGCCAAAAGCAATCAGATCTCCCTTTTCAACCATGCCACAGGCATGAATGATCCGTACGGCAACCGACCGCAATTCTTCGGGAAAGCGGGCGAGATCGGCTTCGGCTTCGATGGTTGTAAAGCTTTGCCGATAGATTTCCTGCGGGTCCCGCAGATAGTCGAACATCGCCACACCTTTCGCAGGGAACAAAGGGCGACCGGTCAGGAACCGGTCGCTTTATTGGTTTCGTGGCTGTGATCGTGGCTGTGCCCGTGATCATGGCTGTGGTCATGAGAATGATCATGAGAATGCCCATGATGATGGTGCCCGTGATCATGGCCATGACTGTGGCCGTGACTATGCCCGTCGGTGCCAATCCCCATCACATGATGATGATGGCCGACCTGCGGGGTTGCAACGTCGCCTTCATATCCAATGATCTGTTCGCGATATTTGCACAGCTGGCAGTTCATATTGTTGTCGCCGGTGTCAATTTCGGCCAGGCGTTCGGCAAAGCTTTCCAGCACCAGCGGATGATCGCGCAGATATTCCGCCTTAATGAATTCAACATCTTGGAATTCGGCCGCGATTTCGTCGGTATGGGCGTAAATCCGGTCGATCAAAATGCCTGCAAACAGGAAATACGGGAATACCACCACACGCTTGTAGCCAAGCTTCATGGCTTCGCGCAGACCGGCATTGACGCGCGGATGCGCAACCCCGGAATAGCTGATTTCGGTACGCCCGAAACCAAGCCCTTCCTGTAACATGCGTGCGACCTTATAGACGTTTGAATTGGCATCCGGGTCATTGGTGCCACGCCCGACGACCATCAAAAGCGTATCCTTGCGCGAGATGCTGTCATCAGCGGTTGCAAGGGCTTCTTCGATGCGATCAGCACTGGCACGCAGAAGTTTCGGGTCAATCGCCAGATCACGTCCGAATTTAACGTCGATATCCGGGTTTTCATGGGCGAAATTGTTCACTTCGCTTGGCAGGTCATTTTTGACGTGACCGGCGGCAAACAGCATGCCCGGCAGGGCGTAAATCTTTTTGTGGCCCATGGCTTTGAGTTTTTCAAAGCCATCGCGCAGGATCGGGTGCGCAAATTCGAGAAAGCCGCTTTCGACATCATAATCGGCCAGATGGGTCTGCTTCATTGTTTCAACCATGGCGTTGAACTGTGAAACAGCGCGCTCATCACGCGAACCGTGTCCGCATATCATTACGGCGCCTTTGGGGGACATAAAAGGCTGCTCCTTTGTCTCTCTCGTGTTTTGGTGCGCGACGGTCACAAACCGCCACGGTACCCGATGCCACCCCCGTTTTCACCGATTGGCCTGCGGAATGCAAGCCACAGCTGATTGGATAATCGTCGTAAGGGCGGGTCGGATAGAAAATACAAACTGTTGTGGTTTGTTTTACGGGCGATTGCAGATGTTGTGGTCACAAATCTTGCTACCCGAAATGATGGAATGGGTAAGTAACAGGTTTGAGGCCTCCTGATCTGGATGCTGAAGTGTTGTATGAGGAAAAAAATAAAAGTATGAATTTCTTTTATCAAAGCCCGTACCGATTGGCAAATCGTGCTGTTTGTTCGGTAATTTTCCCATGTAATCCCGGATGATGATTGACGGGCATGTGCCTGCGACGCACATTGCCGCAATGGAAACCATGATTCTTGAATTTCTGATTCCGCAGCCCGGTTTCATGGGCCCGCTTTTCACCGTGCTGGTTCTGGCACTGGTGCTTGATGCGGTTTGTGGGGATTTCCCGTGGCTGTTCGGGCGGGTGCCGCATCCGGTGGTCTGGATCGGCAATCTGATTGACTGGTTTGAAAAGCGCCTGAACAAACCGCGATATGGTAACAGTAATCGCTTTTTACGCGGAAGCCTCACCAGTCTGGCGGTGATTGCCTGTGCGGCGTCGTTTGGCGGCATGATCCAGCTGATATCGTCATTTGGCGATGTTTTCCGGTTTGCCGATATTCTGCTGCTTGCCATCCTGATTGCGCAAAAGGGGCTTTATCAGCATGTCAAAGACGTCTCGGTCGCGTTAAAGCGCGATGGCCTTGCAGGCGGAAGGGCAGCGGTTTCGATGATTGTCGGACGCGATCCGCAATCACTTGATGATGCCGGGGTCAGCCGGGCGGCGATTGAAAGCTGTGCGGAAAACTTTTCGGACGGCGTGGTCGCGCCGCTGTTCTGGTACGTGCTGGTCGGGCCGATTGGGCTTTGTGCCTATAAGGCGATCAATACGCTTGATTCGATGATCGGTCATCGCAGTGACCGTTATCTTTATTTCGGCAAGTTCGCGGCACGTCTTGATGATGTTGCGAACTTTGTCCCTGCACGGATTGCCGGTGGGGTGATCTGCCTTGCCGCTGTGATGGGCCGCAAAACTTCCGGCGCGCATGCCTGGAAAATCATGCTGCGCGATGCGTCAAAACACAAATCGCCCAATGCCGGGTGGCAGGAAGCTGCCTTTGCCGGGGCACTTGACCTGTCGCTTGCCGGACCGCGTCAATACGGGGCGGAGCTGGTTGAAGACCCCTATATCGGGGATGGCAGGCGGGATGCCGATGCCAGCGATATTGACCGTGCGCTTAAACTTTACACGACAGCATGCATTCTTAATGCCGCGTGGCCGGTGGTGTTGAAGATGATGTGGGTTTCGCTATGAGCTCAGGGAATGCCGTTGATCAGGTTGAGCAGGGGCAGCTGTTTCTTGATCTGGTGTTACGTAACCGTTTCAATCGGACAATCCTTGATCGGTTTGGTGATTTGGGAATTGATGACTGGTGGTTAACGGCTGGGTGTCTGGCGCAATCAATATGGAATATTTCAGCAAACCGTCCTGCTGAAGACCGGATTGATGACTATGATCTATTCTATTTTGACCCTGACATCCGTTGGAATGCTGAAGATAAGGTGATTGCACGAGTTGCTGATTTGTTCTCAGATCTGCCCATTCGGATCGAAATTCGCAATCAAGCAAGGGTGCCGATTTGGTACCGGAAGAAATTCGACATTGAATATGGTGATGTATCAGCTGCGTGCGACGGGATTGATCGATTTGCTTATCGAACAACTGCAATCGGGCTGCGCAAACTGCATGACGAGTATCGTATATACGCGCCATTTGGGCTTGAAGCGGTTTTGGAAGGCACAATCATTCCGAACCCCGTCCTGCCGATCCGGGATGTGTATGCGGCCAAAGTCATGCGATGGCGGAAAAAGTGGCCCTGCCTTAAAGTGATGCCATGGCCCGATAACCCGGAATAATCTGGATTATTTCTTGCCCTGATTGATCCGCGCAATGGTGGAGGTCGTCGAAAAACCGTCGGCGAGATTGGCCAGAACGACCTTGCCGCCATAGCCCTGAACGATATTTGCGCCGACAACCTTGTCGATGGTGTAATCGGCACCCTTGACCAGAATATCGGGTTTGAGGGCCTCGATCACCGTGATCGGGGTGTCTTCGCCGAAAATCACCACACCGCTGACGGTTTCAAGAGACCCCAGGACAGCCGCACGGGCAGCCTCGGATTGCACGGGGCGTGCTTCGCCCTTAAGGCGTTTGACCGATGCATCGGAATTAAGCCCGACAATCAGCCGGTCACAGTTGGATCGCGCCTGTTGCAGCAGGCTGAGATGGCCCGGATGCAGCAGATCGAAACAGCCATTGGTGAAGCCGACCTTATAACCCTTGCGGCGCCAGCGTTCGACACGGTCCACCATGCGGTCAAGCGGCATCAGTTTGGCTTCGCCGATCATCAGGTCGTGATGATGCAGAACAGAAATCAGTTCGTCCGGATAAACAACAGCGGTGCCGATCTTGCCAACCACGATGCCCGCGGCAACATTGGCAATACGCGCAGCGTCTGAAAGTGATGCGCCCCCGGCAATCGCCGATGCAAGGCAGGCAACGACCGTGTCACCGGCCCCCGATACATCAAATACTTCGCGTGCTTCGGTCGGAAGGTGGGTTGCCTCACCTTTGCTGGTGACAAGCGTCATGCCATCCTGGCTTCGGGTCAGAAGGACGTTTTCAATACCGCATTCGGTGATGATTTTGGTGGCTGCGGCAATTGCATCCTCGTCACTTTGAATGTCGATGCCGGTTGCGGCCTGGGCTTCGGCTCGGTTCGGGGTGACGACCGTCGCACCGCGATAGATGCTGTAATCTGTACCCTTGGGATCGACAATAACCGGTTTTCCGGCCTTGCGCGCGGCAGCAATGGTTGCGGCGACAACGTCACCATGCAAAACGCCCTTACCATAATCGGAAAGGATAATGGCACTGACATCGGGCGCTAGTTGTGCAGCCAAGGCAGACAGGTTGCTGATGGTTGGGGCGGCAAGCGTTGCGGTGGTTTCGTTATCAGATCGTAACAATTGTTGTCCGCCCGCGATATAGCGGGTTTTGATCGTTGTCGGGCGGTTGCGTTCAATCTGGATATAGGGCTCGACACCCTTGTCATTGGCGACATATTCCATCACCTCCCGGCCTGGAAGATCATCACCGACAAGGGAAAGAAAACGAACCGATGCGCCAAGGGCCGTCGCATTGCGGGCAACGTTGCCCGCACCACCCAGCATTGCACTTTCGCGTTCGACCCGGATGATCGGGATCGGTGCCTCGGGCGAAATACGGGTGACCGAGCCATAGACAAACCGGTCAAGCATCACATCGCCGATGCAAAGTACCTTGGCATTGGGCAGTTGTTCAACCAGTTGGGCCAGATGGCTGAGATCGGTCATGTGCGTATCGTCTTCTGTTCGTTAAATCGAAAGTGGCTCGGATCAGGCCTTGGTCAGGCCAAGGGTATGTTCGAGTGCGCCAACAAGCATTTGCCCGAGCTGTATATGCATTTCCTGAATACGGGCGGTGGTGTTGCTTGGCACGATCATCAACGGATCACACAGATCAACCATGGCGCCACCGGTTTTACCGGTCCAGCCAGTGGAAATCAGCCCCATCTTGCGCGCCTTTTCAAGGCCGAGATTGACGTTTTTGCTGTTGCCCGATGTCGAAATACCAATTGCGACATCTCCTGGCCGACCCAGTGCCTCGATCTGGCGGGAAAACAGATAATCAAATCCGAAATCATTGCCGATTGCGGTCAGTGCCGAGCTATCGGTTGTCAGGGCAATGGCCGGCAATGCACGCCGGTCATTGATGTAACGAACCGTGAATTCGGTTGCGATATGCTGCGCGTCGGCTGCTGATCCACCATTGCCAAAGAACAGGAGTTTGTTGCCTTCGTTCAGCGCATTGGTGCAGATCGATACCAGTTTTGCAAAGGGCGCACGCGTTGCTTCGCGGGTTTTGTCGACCAGATCAAGATGCTCGTCAAATTCGGCATCGAAGAAGGCATTGATATCCATGTTTTGATCTCTGGAATGTTCGAGGCTGATGAAATCGGCCTGAAACTAGCAGCTTGGATGATCCATTGCCATGACTTATCGTTTTTAAAAGTGGTGTTTTCGGCAAATATCGGAACATCAGGAAATGACTGATTTTCGGGTTTGGTTTCAATTTGTCACAATGATAAATACATAAGCTGTTAACGGCCCGCGAACTATTGTATTTCAATCGGGACTTTCGCCGCGCGTTGCACATTGGAAAATCTGGTCATCCTGTATGTCTGAAAGCACGTTACCCTCACCCGAAGCCTTTTTGGTCGATTATGTGCGCCGTCTTGAGCGTCGCAAGGATGGTGTGGGGGCGGTTCATGTGCATTTTTCAAAGCTGCTGCCGTTCAACCGGCGCGATCACCATATCCGCACGGCAATTGCATCATTCGAAGAAATCGTTCCTGATGTGACCGGGCGTATTTTCACGCTGTCCAATCAGGATCTGATTTTCATCTTTGATGCGGCCGAGATTGACGAGGTCAATGCAGTCATATTCCGGCTCAAATTCCTTTTCAATGATGATCCGCTGATCAGTGACGGCAAGGATGAAAGCGGCGCGCCTGCGACCTTTACCGACTATTTCGATGTCGCACAGCAATACAAGGATTTCCTGCATCTGGCACAAACGCTTGTGCGCTCAAACGCCAACCGTCCGCGTCAGGTCAGCAAGGCGGCCGAGCGTCACAACGACAGCCCGATGCTTGAAGATGATCGTGCACCGCTGACACCCAAAATACTGGGGCGTATTGACGAGGCATTGCGCAGGGCTGATCTTTCGAACCTGATGCGCAGGCAGGCGATTTGTGCGGTTGTCGGTGATGCGAACCCGACGCCGGTTTTTCACGAATTGTTCATTTCGATCAAGGATTTACAGCAAACACTGCTGCCCGATGTCAATGTTTTGTCCAATCGCTGGCTGTTTCAGCATCTGACGGAAATTCTTGATCGTCGCATGTTGTCGTTGCTGACACGCAGCAATGACGCATCGGTGACCGGTTCGGTCAGTATCAATCTGAATGTTTCGACCCTGCTATCGCCGGATTTCCTGACATTTGACAGCAACGTCAAGGCAGGTCAGCGCGGAACCATCGTGCTTGAACTGCAAAAGATCGATATCTTTGCCGATCTTGGCGCATTCTTCTTTGCGCGTGATTTCTGCCGCGATCGTGGCTACCGGATTTGTATTGACGGGATCAGCCATCTTTCGCTGCCCTATATCAACCGCAACAAGCTTGGCGTTGATATGATCAAGATGATCTGGGATCCGGAAATGGAAAATCTGGACGAAGAGCACGGCAACGCCATGCGCGAAGCTGTGGCGCAATCAGGCGATACGCGCGTGATCATGTGCCGCTGCGATGATGAGCGGGCGATCAAATTTGGTCATTCGATCAATATCACCATGTTCCAGGGTCGCCATGTCGAGCATCTGCTGAGCGAGCGCACCAAAAAATAACGCCAGCAAACGGCCGGTACCTTTTTAATTCCGAAATCAAAACGATTACGCGTCGCGGCTTGTGACACCTGCCTTGGCAAAGGTTGCCATGCCGTTGTGGCATTCCGCCGATGCCCGCAATAGCGGAATGGCAAGGGCTGCACCCGATCCTTCGCCAAGGCGCATGCCAAAATCGAGAAGCGCCTGTTTTCCAAGCTTTTCGATCAGTCGTTTATGGCCCGGTTCGGCCGAAACATGCCCGATCAGACAATGGTCAAGGGCATCGCTGCGAATAGTGCCAAGGATTGCCGCAGCTGCACAGGAAACATATCCATCAAGAAGAACCGGTACCCGTTGGTAACGCGCGGCCAGAATGGCACCGGCCATCGCGGCAATTTCGCGTCCGCCGACACAGCGCAGAACGTCGAATGCATCATGGAACTGATTTTTGTGCAGGATGATGGCATCCCCGACCACGCGTGTTTTGCGTTTAAGCGTTTCATCGTCGATGCCGGTGCCGCGTCCGGTCCAGTCGGCGGCTTCACCGCCAAACAGGGCATAGGCAATGGCGGCGGCCGAGGTGGTATTGCCGATCCCCATTTCACCGGGCACAAAAAGGTCAATCCCCTTTTCGATGGCGCTCATGCCAAAGGCCATTGCTTCGGCGCAGCCTTCGTCATCCATGGCGGGTTCTTGCGAGAAATCGTTGGTCGGGATTTCAAGGGCGACTTCCATCACGCGCAGTTCCGCGTCAACCGTTTTGCAGATCTGGTTGATTGCCGCACCGCCATTGATGAAGTTTTCAACCATCTGCTGGTTGACCTCGGCCGGGAATGCCGACACGCCCTGTGCACAGACGCCGTGGCTTCCGGCAAAGACCGTGACACGCGGGCGTGTCATGTTCGGTCGTGAATTTCCTTGCCACCCGGCCAGCCAAAGGCTGATATC
The DNA here is from genome assembly GCF_000300235.2 of Thalassospira xiamenensis M-5 = DSM 17429. NCBI lineage: Bacteria > Pseudomonadati > Pseudomonadota > Alphaproteobacteria > Rhodospirillales > Thalassospiraceae > Thalassospira > Thalassospira xiamenensis. Next base: position 4,527,414 of record NZ_CP004388.1, read on the forward strand.
TTCCATCCTGCCGAGCGCGCCTGCGGGCTTGGTCAATTGTGGCTCGCGCGTACTTACGGCTGCCTGTGCCTCTGCATCGACACCGGGCAATTGGGCCATCAGGGTGCGGATTTCATCAAGACTTTGGGGGGGATGCTTGGGATCGAACATGGAAAATCTCCGGCTGGCGGACAAGGATGCAAAGCGTCTTCTGCTTGGCTTCTGTCGCGCCCATGATTAGTCTGATTGCGTGCAAAATGCCAGTTCGAATATCGGAACACACCCGTGAACAATGATCATAATCAAACCGGAATGAATTTGAAAAACCTTGATGATGATCAAGTTGATGCCAAACAGCCAGAAACCGGATCTGAATCAGAGCCTGAGCCTGACGCCCCCCCCAAGGGGATGCTTGCTGATTTTTGGCGTGCTCTTGCCCTGCTAAGCCGGATACCGGTTTTCATTCCATGTGACTTCAGCGCGCATGCGATGGCACGATCAGTTTGGTGCTGGCCGCTGGTTGGGTTGTTCATGGCCGGGATTGCGATCATTCCGGCCTACGTCATCGAGATTCTGACCGGCAATGTCGTGATTACGGCCATTGTCGCGACTTTTACCCTGATCGCGTTGACTGGGGCGATGCATGAGGATGGCATTGCCGATTGTGCCGACGGGTTTGGCGGTGGATTGGACCGTCAACGCAAGCTTGACATCATGCGCGATAGCCGGATCGGGACTTATGGGGTTGTTGCGCTTGTTTTATGCCTTGCGATGCGCATCGCCCTTCTGGATGCTGCGGGTGAAAGTGGCAGCATGGCCGCCATCCTGATTGTGATGGCGACACTATCGCGCGCGGCGATGCCGATCGTGACCTATGTGTTTGATCCGGCGCGTGAAGATGGTCTTGGCAAAAGTGCCGGGCGACCCGACATCAAAGTGGTGAGCGCGGGTATTGCCATCGCCTTGGTTCTGGTGGTGATTGTTGCGGGTGCGGTGACCGCGTTCATGTGTCTGATTGCCATGATGGTCGGGGCATCGGTTGTCGGATGGATCGCCCGGCATCAGATTGGTGGCCATACTGGCGATGTGCTGGGCATGACTCAAATCATCTCCGAGCTGCTTGTCGGTATTGCATTTATCGCGATACTTCAGATTGCCTGATGATAAGATCATGAAAAGAACCGTTTAAAACGGCGCCCAAACCCGGATCGTATTTTTCGACCGCATTTTTCCTTGGGGGAAGAATGAACAAAGCAGTGACAACCCGTTGGTGGCTTGTTCGCCATGCGCCGGTTCTCAACCCGGAACGGCTTGTCTATGGCCGAAGCGACATGCCGGTTGATCTTACCGATGAAAAGGCATTGCGTGCCCTGTCGCGCCATTTGCCAAACGACGCGGTCTGGATTACGAGCCACCTTTCGCGCACGCTTGATACCGCGCTTAAACTTCTTGAGCTGATGGATGAAAACATCCTGCCTACGCGTGAAACCGGCTTTGCGGAACAGCATTTTGGCGCATGGGAAAAGAAACACTGGAATGATCTGCCCAAAGGGGAAACCACCCGTTTCTGGGCCGATTTCGCGCGCCAGCATCCTCCGAATGGTGAAAGTTTCAGCGACGTTGTCGAACGGGTTGGGCCAATATTTGACCGGCTGACAAGATATTGGGCCGGGCGCGATATTGTGGCCGTTATTCACGGCGGGACGGTGCGGGCGGCCCTTGCCAATGCGCTTGGTCTGTCGCTTGAGGCAGCTTTATCATTTCATATCGATACGCTTGGCGTGACACGGATCGAACATATAACCGGCGTCGATCAGCCGGGCTGGCGGGTGACCGGTGTTAATCTGCGTTACTGATTAAAGGGGGCTGGGCAGTACCCATCTGCCGATACCCTGTGGGGCTTGAATGACATGCCACACAGGGTATCAGTTTTCAGGCGGATTTCCGTTGATCGGTTTCCTGCGCATCGACAAGCGCATACTCCGACAAAAAGCGATCTACCATATCGGCAGAGACATCGTATCTGCCACAGATTGACGCGACATCGTCGAGATAGGCTTCGTAGTAGGGAATAGGTCGGCTGCGCGATTTGCCGCGAAGCTCGTTGATTTCCTTAAAATCGGATGCAAATTCCGGTGCTTCGATAACCTGAATGATCGTGTCGTCGATGATGGCGGCGGGTTTGCCTTTGTATTTCTTGCCACAGGCTGAAAGCATTTTGCTGGCGGTCGGGATGGATATCCCAGGCTGGCCCAGAAGCAGTGACATTTGATCTTCGTCGAAATCGTCATTTTCGAACAATTCCACGAGTTTCGTCAGGTCACGAACCAGAAGCGAAAGCGCATTTACGCGGATGCCACGCGCATGCGACCAGATGATGGTCGCGACAACACCACAGGTCGGACGGTTGGCATAAATGTTTCGAACATCACGACGCGCCAATGATATTTCACCATTTACAGCATGATGTTGCAGGAATTCGGGAAAGGATTGATCATTATAGTTCAATCTATCCAGCAGCCCGCGCCACATGTCTTCGCGTGATACGGTTTGCCAGGTTGTTGATTTCAGATTCCGAATTCGTTGAATTTGTTCATGAATTGCCATTTGATCAGCAAATTTCCAATTAACCCCAAGAAGTTTTTCCGAAACCCTTTGCGGTTTCGGCATCCGGACTTTGTTTGTTTTGTAATGTCCGGCGGTCACGCGGGCGGCTTTTGTCGGCTCTGATCCAACGTGACAAAATTATGTTCTCCTAAAGAATAACCGCCGACAAGCAGTCAATTCTTACAAATACTGACCTTATGGCTAGGTCGGAGTTTGGGCTTTGGTCGTGGGGGTAAAGCTGCTAGGTTCGGCGCTGCCGTTTGGTGATGGGAAACCGGTGTGATGCCGGTGCTGCCCCCGCAACTGTAACGGGTTGGGTGATCCGGGTGATGTGATGTCACAAGCCACCGGTAATGTTGATTTGCAGACAACATGCCGGGAAGGCGGATTGCTTTCATGCCCGCAGCCAGAAAACCAGCCATCGGTATCCCTGTTCGTAAGGATATGGGGTAACGCAATCCGGCCTCGGTGGGAGGTCAAAGCGAAGGAAAACGGGCATGACCCAGAATATGGCTGATAACAGCCAGCTTGCCGGGATCCATCTGATCCTTGGCGGTGCCAGATCGGGCAAAAGCCGGTTTGCCGAAAACCGGATCAACCATGCAGGCGGCGGTATTTATATCGCGACCGGCCGGGCATGGGACGAGGAAATGGCAAATCGCATCGAACTTCACAAATCATCGCGCGGCGAGATATGGCAAACGATTGAGGAACCGCTTGATCTTTGCGCTGTCCTGTCTGCCTGCAATCATGACGGCAGCAAACCGGTGCTGGTCGATTGCCTGACGCTTTGGCTGACCAATCTGATGCTGGAAGATCGTGATATCGGGGCCGAGTTTGACCGGCTTTGCGACCTTTTGCCGGGGCTGGATATCCCAGTTCTTCTGGTTTCGAACGAGGTTGGTTTCGGGATTGTGCCGGAAAATGCCATGGCGCGCAGCTTTCGTGATCATGCCGGACGATTGCATCAACGGATTGCCGAGCTTGCCAATCAGGTGACGCTTGTGGTTGCGGGCATTCCGATGTCGGTTAAATAGATCAGAATTCATAGATTTAAGGGTAATTGAATATGGCACAGCTTGGAAAAATTCCGGCAACAGTGATCACCGGTTTTCTTGGTGCAGGCAAAACCACGATGATCCGCAATATGCTGGAAAATGCCGGGGGTAAGCGGATTGCGCTGATCATCAACGAATTTGGTGATCTGGGCGTGGACCGCGAAGTGATAAATGGTTGTGGCATTTCGGGATGTGCCGAGGACGACGTTGTCGAACTTGCAAACGGTTGCATCTGTTGCACGGTGGCCGATGATTTCCTGCCGACCATCAAGGGCCTGATTGATCGCGACACGCCGCCTGATCATATCGTTATCGAAACATCAGGGTTGGCACTGCCAAAACCGTTGGTCAAGGCGTTCAACTGGCCGGAAATCCGTTCACGGGTCACGGTAGATGGTGTGGTGGCTGTTCTGGACGGGGCGGCATTGCGCGACGGGCTGTTTGCCCATGATCATCATGCGGTTCAGGCCCAACGCGAGGCGGATGATAATCTTGATCATGAAAGCCCGCTTGAGGAACTGTTTGAAGAGCAGCTTCATTGCGCCGATATGGTGGTTCTGAACAAAACCGATTTGCTGAGCGCTGCCGAAGTTGCCAAGGTCGAGGCAGATATCCGGGCCGAGCTGAAACGCCCATCGGTCAAGATCATCGCGACCGCGCATTCGAAGGTCGAAAATGCTGTTTTGCTGGGACTTGGAGCGGCGGCCGAAGACGATCTTGATAGCCGCCCCTCACATCATGACGATGGTCACGAACATGACCACGACGATTTTGAAAGCTTTGTCGTGTCACTTGACGCGGTTGACGATGCGGCCTTACTTGAAAAACGCCTGATTGATGTCGTGCGTCAGTTCGATGTCCTGCGGATCAAGGGGTTTCTCGATATTCCCGGCAAGCCGATGCGCCAGGTTGTTCAGGGCGTTGGTGAGAGGTTCCAGCGTTATTTCGACCGGCCGTGGGCCGAAACCGAAACGCGCCGGTCGGAACTGGTGGTTATCGGCCTGCATGGCTTGGATCGCGGTGCCATCGAAGCGGCAATCAAGGCATCGTGACGTTTTGAAATTGTAAGATCATCCGGTCGACAACGTTGTGCGGGCGGATGATCTTGAACCAGCACACGATAAAAGAAACGGACATTTCCGATGCATCTGCTTGCCGCCCAGCCTGGGCTTGTTACCGATGGAAGCGAAGCCGTCGATTTGGGGCAAAGCCCGGGCGATGTCGTTATCCTGTCGGCGGCAGAGTCCGAGCTTGCCTGTCTGGCGGGGGCGCAGGCGCGATTGACTTCGGCATTTGGTGATGTGACACCATCGCTGCGATTGGCAAGCCTTTTGCAGTTGGGCCACAACATGTCGGTCGATCTTTATGTCGACGATGTTCTGGCCGATGCCAAATTCATCATCGTGCGCATTCTGGGCGGTCGGGGATATTGGGAATACGGGATCGAACAGCTGGTCGAACTGGCCCGTCGCAACGACGTGCCGTTGGTACTGTTGCCAGGTGACGATCAACCCGATGCGGAACTGTTGTCGTTATCGACGGTAAAGGGTGCAACGTATCAGCAAATCTGGCGATACCTGATCGAAGGTGGTCCGGGAAATGCTGAACATTTATTGCGTCTTATATATGAAAAGTTGAACCCGTCTGTCAGTTGGGACTGGAAGCCGGCGGCACCCTTGGTCAAGGCAGGCCTTTATTGGCCGGGGAAAATCACCGCAAATCTCGAAGAAATTGAACAGAATTGGAAACAAAATCATCCTGTTGTCCCAATCATCTTCTACCGTGCATTAATTCAGGCTGGTAATCTGGATGTAATTGATGCGCTGGTTGAGGAGTTGTTGGGTAATAGCCTCAATCCATTGCCTGTTTTTGTTGCCAGCCTCAAAGACCCGGTTGCGGCGGCCTTGGTTGAAGAATGGCTGGGGTCAACACGTGCGGATTTGATCCTGAACACCACCGGCTTCTCTCTTTCCGTTCCGGGTGTGGAACGAAAAGACGGGCCGTTTGATGTTGTCGATGCACCGGTTTTCCAGGTGGTGCTATCTGGCGGTGGTGAAGCATCGTGGCGGGATGGGGTGAACGGCCTTGCCGCGCGGGATATTGCGATGAATGTCGCACTTCCCGAAGTGGATGGCCGTATTTTATCGCGCGCCGTGTCGTTCAAGGGATCGGCGGGCAAGGATGCCCTGACCCAGATTGATCTGGTCAAATATATCCCGGTGCGCGATCGGGTGGCGTTTGTTGCCGAACTGGCGGCCAATTGGGTCAAATTGCGCAAGACGGATGCCCCGGTGCGCAAAGTTGCGATGATCATGGCCAATTATCCCAACAAGGATGCGCGCCTTGGCAATGGTGTGGGGCTTGATACACCGGCCGGGATGATTGAAACCCTTCGGGCGATGAAGGATGCCGGGTACAGGATTAATGAGCTGCCGGAAAATGGCGATGCCCTGATCGCGGCGGTCAAGGCCGGACCGACGAATGATTTCAAGTCGCTGGCGGATCGCACCGTTCGTGTGACGATCCCGGTTGCCGATTATCGCGCGGCATTTGCCGTCCTGCCCGCACGCATCCGTCAGCAGGTAACGGATGCCTGGGGAGAGCCGGAAAGTGATCCGTTTTATCTGCCGGATCGGTCGGCGATTGCCCTTTCGATCCTGCCGATGGGCAATGTTGTGGTTGGGCTGCAACCGGCACGCGGATACAATATCGATCCGCTTGAAAGCTATCATTCGCCCGATCTGGTGCCGCCGCATAACTATTTCGCGTTTTATATCTGGCTGCGCCATCATTTCGGGGCGCAGGCAGTCATTCATTTCGGCAAACACGGCAATATGGAATGGCTGCCGGGCAAGTCATTAGCGCTGTCGGAAGAATGCTTCCCCGAAGCCGTGTTTGGCCCGACACCGCATTTCTATCCCTTTATTGTCAATGATCCGGGGGAAGGCACACAGGCCAAGCGCCGTGCGCAGGCGGTGATCCTTGATCATCTGACCCCGCCTTTGACGCGGGCGGAAAGTTACGGACCGCTTAAGGATCTTGAGGCGCTGGTTGATGAATATTACGACGCAGCAGCAGTTGATCCACGCAGATTGATCATCCTGAAGCGTGACATCCTTGAACTTGCTATTCGTATCGGCCTTGATCGTGATTGCGGGATTGAGCCGGGCGAGGACGAGGAAAGTGCGCTTGCCAAGCTTGATAATTATCTGTGCGAATTGAAGGAACTTCAGATCCGCGATGGTTTGCATATCTTTGGTAAGGCACCGGAAGGGGATCTTTTGACCGATCTTCTGGTCGCACTGGCAAGATTGCCGCGAGGGGCTAGCGAGGGGCCAAAGGCGTCGCTTCATCGGGCCTTGGCCGCCGATATCCTTGGCGATCCCGGTTTTGATCCGCTTGATTGTGCCTTTGCGGAATTTTGGCCGGGGATAAAACCAGAAATCCTTGCGCAATATGACGTTGGGGCGTGGCGTACTACGGGCGATACGGTGGAGCGGATTGAGCTTCTGGCGCGTGATCTGGTGCGTGGGGAGGTGGTCGCGGATCAGGCATTGCTGCGGACAATTGAAGTTCTTTCCGATATCGAAATATCTATTCGCCCGGCGGTGACAGCCTGTGGAGAGGCTGAGATTGCCGGGCTTTTAGACGGTCTTGCGGGCAAGTTTGTCGAACCGGGACCATCGGGTGCGCCAACGCGCGGGCGGCCAGATGTTTTGCCGACCGGGCGGAATTTCTATTCGGTCGATACGCGGACGGTTCCGACCCCGGCGGCATGGCAATTGGGCTGGAAATCAGCCGAACTGTTGTTGGAGCGGCATGTTCAGGATCACGGTGAATGGCCCGCGGCCCTTGGTCTTTCGGTTTGGGGCACCAGCAATATGCGCACCGGGGGCGATGATATTGCCCAGGCGCTTGCCCTGATGGGGGTTCGGCCAACATGGGACAGCGCATCGCGCCGTGTGACCGGGTTCGAGATTATGCCCGCATCTCTGCTGGGGCGACCGCGCGTTGATGTGACGTTGCGCATATCGGGCTTTTTCCGCGATGCATTTCCCGGCCTGATTGACCTGTTTGACAGCGCGGTACGTGCGGTCGCCGCGCAAACCGACGAAGCGCCTGATATGAACCCGATTGCGGTTCGGGTGGCGGCAGAAACGGTAAAGCTGTGTGCCGCCGGGGCAAGTCCTGATCAGGCCAGAAAACAGGCGGCATTTCGCGTGTTTGGTGCCAAGCCCGGTGCCTATGGCGCGGGATTACAGGCAATGATTGATGAAGAGCTTTGGGAAGATGACGCCGATCTGGCGGATGCCTATCTGGCGTGGGGTAGTTATGCCTATGGCAACGGGGCGGAAGGTGAAGCCGCGCGTGATCTGTTTGAAACGCGGCTGTCGCGAGTAGACGCGATTGTTCATAATCAGGATAACCGCGAACATGATTTGCTCGATTCCGATGATTATTATCAGTTCGAAGGCGGAATGACATCGGCAGTTCGGCATCTGTCCGGCAAGCAGCCGACGGTTTATCACAGTGACCATTCCCGTCCGGAAAGCCCGAAAATCCGTACATTGGAAGAAGAAATTGCCCGTGTTGTCCGGGCACGCGTGGTCAATCCGAAATGGATCAAAGGCGTAATGCGCCATGGTTACAAGGGCGCATTTGAAATGGCTGCAACGGTGGATTATCTGTTTGCCTTTGCCGCAACGGCGCGCTGTGTTGCGGATCATCATTTTGATCTGGTTTATGATGCGTATCTTGGCGATCGCGATGTGCGTGAATTCCTCAGGGATCATAATCCCGATGCGCTTCGCGATATTCGCAACCGCCTGCGCGAGGCGATTGATCGTGGCCTTTGGCAGCCGCGCCGAAATTCCGTCTCGGCCGATCTGATGGGGAATAGCGCCCCATAACAGCGCATTATCCAATATTGCGAATCACGAGAATTTTACCGCTGGAACAAACCGGGCAGTTGAAACGTTTCGTTTTCGCACCATATCTCTTTTAACCAAGTGTTAATCTATTGGTTGAGGGACGGGGCACACCTATCGAGCCGATAACCGCACAAGACGGATCGGCAACAGAGTTAGGAGGCCACTATGGAAAGAACGAAACACGTTCGTTTGCCTGACTATCTGCGGACCCCTCTGCCGGTTCATGCCGGACATGCAGAAATTGTCGATTTCCTGCTTGCTGATGCCGACCTTCCTGACTGGTTACGTGCCGATTTGCACGGCCAGGGCCGTTATCGCCCGGCCCGCGGTGCGATCCGTTCGGTTCTTGACCTGCGTGAACGGTTTCACGGCGTTCATGCACCGGTCAGTATTGAAGAATTCCGTGATGACCTGGACGAACTTGCTCGCCATCTGCCGGGGCCGGATCAAACAACCATTAAAATTGATGCCAAGGTCCGGATTTACTGGCGTTACCTGCAAGGTGTTGAACGCCAGATATGGCGTGCAACCATTTCAAGGGCCCATGTGGCGTTAAATCATTTCCCGGTGGTTCGCGAATTGAAGTCACTGATTGCGGATGTGGTTTCGACGCGCAACTGGCTTGAGCGTCGGCTCGAAGTGATCGAAAAAAGCTTCCAGAAACCGGTTCATGCCCCGAATGATGCGGTGCGCAAGGCATTGCTTCGCCTACGTCAGATGTCGCCGGGCGACCGGTTGCAGTTATTTAACAAGGCGCGGATGCGTCGCCCCGAATTGCGTAATACCGACATGCGTGAGCCTGATAAATGGGCCGATTTGGTAACCGGCGACCTTGGTTTATCGTCAGGCTGAAGGGCTAAAAGATATATCGATTGACGACCGAGCCCGGCGGGTTTCGGGGGATCGCACCCGTTACGGGTGCAAGAGTGCGGCTGGAAACGGCCGCGCTTTCTTTTTGGGTGGTTGTCTATTGCCCGCCAGACGGGCAAACTCGCAAAATTGATTTTCCGGGGGTATGGATGCGCGCGTTTGTTGCCGTTGCTGGTTTTGTTTTGCAATTTTCTGCAGGGATCGGTATCGCGGCGGCGGATGACAGGCCAACGGTGCCGGACGGGCCGCTGCATTGGCAGTTGCAGGGTGACATTGATGTTAGCGGCAATATCCGCGTAATCGATAGCGATCTGTTTGAAACGACGGCCGATCAGGTTCGGGAATGGCGTGCGGCCGGTATTTTCCCGATTTGCTATATCAATGTTGGTGCGGTCGAGGAATGGAACGACGATTACGGACAATTCCCAAAGGGTGTCATAGGGAATCCCTATTGGGGGTGGGAAGGTGAAAACTGGCTTGATATCAGCCGGTTTGACCAATTCGCCCATATTATGGAGGCCCGGCTTGACCTGTGTCGGGAAAAGGGTTTTCTGGCTATTGAGCCGGACAACATTGATGCCTATGAAGCGGATACAACCAACAAGAAAACCGGGTTTGATCTGACACGTTCCGATCAGGTTCGATATATCGGATGGCTGATTGAGCAGGCGCATGCGCGCGGGCTTGCCATCGGGCAGAAAAATGCTGCCGAACTGGTGCCTGATCTGATCGACAGAATTGATTTCGCCCTGCTTGAATCATCCTATCGGTTTGGCTTCATGGATGCGTTTTTGTCCTATGTGCAGATGAACAAGCCGGTCTTTGCCATTGAATATATCGAAGAAGGGGTCAATCCGGACCGGTTTTGCCCCGAAGCCCGCAAATACGGTTTTCAGGGTGTCATCGCGCATGTCGAACTGGATCGAAAACCCGAAAACTGTCCTTGATCCGGCGTACGCTTCGCCGCATTGTTCGGGCAGAAATGCAAAGGGATGAAGCAATGACCGACACCAACACGCCCGATACCGATCTCAATACCCGCCACGACGAAAAAATGAAGAAGATCAAGGCCGCGCGCGACAAGATGATGGCGCAGAAGATCGACAAAAAGGGCCTGATCATCGTTCATACGGGTAAGGGGAAAGGCAAATCATCGTCGGCATTTGGCATGGCGATGCGCTGTGTCGGGCACGACATGAAAGTTGGCGTTGTTCAGTTCATCAAAGGCGGCTGGGAAACCGGCGAGGCAAAGCTTTTGAAGAAATTCCCCGATCTTTGCGAATTTCACGCCATGGGAGCGGGCTTTACCTGGGAAACCCAGAACAGGGCGCAGGATGTGGCTTTGGCGCGTGAGGCCTTTAACAAGGCGCTTGAGATGATGCGTGATCCAAGCTTTGCCATGGTGATCCTCGACGAGATCAACATCGTTCTGCGCTATGATTTCCTGCCGCTTGATGATGTTCTGGCAGCCTTGGCCGACAAACTGCCCGACCAGCATGTAGTCCTGACCGGGCGTAATGCGCCTGATACCCTGATCGAGGCGGCAGACCTTGTGACCGAGATGACAATGATCAAACATCCGTTCCGCGAACAGGGCATCAAGGCACAGATCGGTGTCGAGTTCTGATTTGCGATCTTGGCATACAGCCAGATAAAAGAAAGTTTTGAAACCGGAATGAGCGCGCGCCCTGTTCCTGCTTTGATGTTGCAAGGTACCGGTTCGGATGTTGGAAAATCCTTGCTGGTGGCGGGCCTGTGCCGTGCCTTTGCGCAGCGGGGGCTTCGGGTGCGACCATTCAAACCGCAAAACATGTCCAATAATGCGGCCGTAACCGAAGATGGCGGCGAAATTGGCCGGGCACAGGCGTTGCAGGCGCGGGCGTGCGGTGTGCCTGCGTCGGTTCACATGAACCCGGTTCTGTTAAAACCCCAAAGTGAAATTGGTGCTCAGGTCGTGGTACAGGGCAAGGTCCTGACCAGTGCCAAGGCACGGGATTATTATCGGCTGAAACGCGATTTGCTGCCGCGTGTGGTGGAAAGCTTTGATCTGGTTTCTGCTGATGCCGATCTCGTGCTGGTCGAAGGTGCCGGATCACCGGCCGAGGTTAATTTGCGTGCCGCCGATATTGCTAATATGGGCTTTGCCGAGGCGGTCAAAGTTCCGGTCGTTCTGGTGGGGGACATTGATCGGGGCGGGGTGATCGCATCAATCGTCGGTACGCATGCTCTGCTGTCCGAGGGGGACCGTCACTGGCTGCGCGGTTATATCATCAACAAGTTTCGGGGCGACGTATCGCTGTTCGAGCCTGCCTTGCAGATCATCCACGATCATACGGGGCTTGAAAGTTACGGTATCGCAACGTATTGGCAGGGCGCCAATCGCCTGCCGGCCGAGGATGGCGTGGCGCTTGAAAAAGCCGGGCGTTATGTGCGGTCGGGCGTGGATGAGAACCGGATCAGGATTGCAGTGCCGCACCTGCCGCGGATTGCGAATTTTGATGATCTTGATCCACTTGCCGCCGAACGAGATATTGATCTTCTGATCATTAAACCGGGCGAAGTTATTCCTGCCGATATTGATCTGGTACTTTTGCCTGGCAGCAAATCGACCACATCCGACCTTCGTTTCCTGAAACAGCAGAGCTGGGATATTGACATTCTGGCGCATTACCGCCGGGGCGGTCATGTGATTGGCATTTGCGGCGGATATCAGATGCTTGGGCGCATGGTCCATGATCCCGATGGTATAGAAGGTGCGGCGGGATCAGAAGCCGGGCTTGGATTGCTTGACGTTGAAACCGTGATGGGCGGTGACAAGACGCTGCGTCAAACCACCGGGCTGGCGGGACTTGGTGGGGTTATGGCCGATATCCCGGTCAGTGGTTATGAAATCCATATGGGCGAGACAACCGGGCCGGATCGTGACCGAAGCTGGCTTTGTCTTGATGGCGGGATTGTTGACGGTGCGCAAAGTGCCGATGGACGAGTTACGGGATGCTATTTACATGGCCTGTTTGGCAGTGATCCGTTCCGGTCGGCTTATCTGAGCGCGATCGTCAACCGGGAAAGGAACAGTACCATCGATTTTGAAGCTGGCATTGATGCCGCCCTTGATGAACTGGCCGATCATGTTGGGGCGTGCCTTGATCTTGACGGGCTTTTGGCATTGGCACAAAGCCGGTCAGGATGACAGGATGACAAAAAGCGCAAGATTGGTGCTGTTTGGCGCGACAAAGCCTTTACATCTGCGCATTTGCGTGGTTTGAGAGAATTTGAAATTCCGGTCCTGTAATGAATGGCGCACAGACGCCATATGGTATCAAACTGCCATATGCGGCCCGGTTTGCAAAACGTTCATCCTTGGTTGGGTATCTTCAATTCCATGCGTCAATTACATCATTTCTGGCTATCACCGTTTTCGCGCAAAGTGCGTCTGGTTCTGGCCGAGAAGAAGCTTGAATTCGAGCTTAAGGCAGAACCTGTCTGGGAGCGACGCGATGCGTTTCTGTCGCTGAATCCGGCGGGCGAAGTGCCGGTTCTGGAAGAAGAAGATGGCACGGTGTTGTGCGATTCAACCGTCATCTGCGAATATCTGGATGAAGTTTATACCGACACGCCGCTTTTGGGTTCGGATGCCAAGGAACGTGCGGAAATCCGCCGCCTTGTTGCGTGGTTTGATGGTAAGTTCAACCGCGAGGTCACCGATCATCTGCTCGGCGAGAAGTTGTTGAAACGATTCTTTTCGACCGGGACGCCGGATACCAAAATCCTGCGCGCCGGGCGGACCAATGCGGCCTATCATCTGGATTATATCGGCTGGCTGTTTGAACGCCGGAACTGGCTGGCTGGCGAACATCTGACCATGGCTGATATTGCTGCCGCGGCACAGATTTCTGTCATTGATTATATGGGTGACATCAACTGGTCGAAACATCCGCGTGCCAAGGATTGGTATATGCGGATCAAAAGCCGCCCCGCGATGCGCGATATTCTGGCGGACCGGCAGGCAAGCTTCCCACCGTCCCCGCATTATGCAGATCTGGATTTTGAATGACGGGTTCGTCGAAGGTCGACAGCTTTTACCCGCAAGGTGGCCTTAACGCCGCCAGCTACGATCTTCGTGCCGATCTTGATCGCAAATTATTCGAAGACCCGATTCCGTTTTATCGCGATATTGCCGTTAAAACCGGTGGCCCTGTTCTCGAACTGGGGTGTGGCACCGGGCGCATTGCGGCTGCCATTCACGAGGCCGGTATCGCGATTGAAGGACTTGATCTTTCCGATGCGATGCTGACCCAGGCACGGACGAAATATCCCGATATGGTCTGGCACAAGGGCAATATGTGCGACTTTGATCTGGGACGGAGATTTGCCCTGATCATCATCCCGTTTCGTGGTTTTCAGGAAATCACCGATGGCGAGGATCAGAAACGCTGCCTGATGACGGCCTCTGATCATTTGCTGCCTGGCGGGATGCTGGTTCTTGATCTGATTGATCCCGACCTTCGGTATTGCCTTCCGGAAGGTGATCCGGAAAGTGTTGAACTGCCGCTGTTTCCGATGCCAGAAGGTGTTGGAGCACAAGATAGCAGGTTGCGGATCACCGCAATGGAGCGCACAAGCGACCCCCTGACCCAGCGGTTTGAAGAACATTGGCGGTTCGAGGAAATTGATCCCTCAGGAAATGTTCTGCGATGCGAGGATTGCTGGCATCACATGCGATGGGTTCATCGTAGTGAAATGCGCCTGATGTTAGAGATTTCAGGTTTCATTTCGGTGTCGGAATTTTCGGATTTCAAAGGCAGCCCGCCGCGATATGCAGCCAATCAGGTCTGGATGGCAAAACGACCGGACTGATGTCCGGCCGTTTGTTCATCCATTTTGCGCGGGCTTAGTTCCCGACGAATTTCTTTGCCCCGGCAAGGGCGTCGGCACGTTCATCATCGGGCAGCGGGACCAAGCCATTTTCGGCAAGCAGGCCCTCCTCGCCAATCACCGTGTCCGAGGTATAGGTCGAAATGAACGAGCCAAGCGTTCTGACCAGTTGCTGGTGATCATCTTTAACATACAGGTAAAGGGCGCGCGATCCGGGATAGCTGCCGTCAAGGATCGTATCGTAATCGGGGGCAACGCCATTGATCGATACACCCTGCATGGTGTCGCGATTGCGGTCCAGGTTGTTGAAACCCATAATGCCGTAGGACTTCGGGTCTTTCTCAAGTTTGCTGATGACCAGACGATCATTTTCACCGGCAGCGATATAGGCACCGTCTTCGCGGATGGTGCGGCACAGAAGGCGGAAGCTTTCGGGGTCGCTGGCTTCGAGGCTGGCGATGTCACTGAAAGTTGCGCATCCCTTGTCCATGAGAAGCTGTCCCATCAGGTCGCGTGTACCCGATGTCGGCGGCGGACCATAGACGCGTATCGGAATATCGGGCAGGTCGGCATCGATATCGGACCATTTGACATTCGGATTGGGAACGCTTGCGCCCTGAACCGGGACAGTACGGGCCAGTGCCAGATAAAGCTGCCGTGCAGTCAATGACATGGTCGGTGCATTACGTCCTCCCATAAGCACGATGCCGTCGTAACCGATTTTTATTTCGCTGATATTGCGTACCGAATTGGCAGCACAGATGGCGGTTTCCGACCCGGTGATCTGGCGTGATGCATCGACAATATCGGGATATTCCGCACCGATCCCGCCGCAGAACAGTTTAAAACCGCCACCAGAACCGGTGCTTTCAACCACCGGGGCGGGTTCACCGGTGGTCTTGCCAAAATATTCGGCGACCTTGGTGGTCAGCGGAAAGATGGTCGAAGAACCGACAATTCTTATCTGGTCACGCGCCTGCGCAGTGTTTGCGGCAAGCATCATGGATATGGACGCGGCGATGGCGGTCGTGGCAATCAAACGACGCATGGGGTCCCCCGGCTGAAAATCTGGCGATATGGTCCCGAAACCGACGGGCACATATCAAGTACGGATCAGAACCTATTCCGATCCGGTTTGAACATCCATCTTTTCTATATTCGCTCTTGCTGCATCAGCGACAGGGGTTCCGTTTGAATTTTCTATGACAGTTAGATAATCCTGACGCGCAAGGTCATTGTCTTTGTTGATCCGGTGCAGGTTCGCACGTTCAAAAAGCGCCTGAATATTTTGGGGCGAGAGTTCCAGCGCGCGTTGAATATCGGTCATGGCAAGGTCGTATGTTTCAAGCATGCGCCACGCCGTGCCGCGATAAATCAGTGCTTCGACATTGTTTGGATCAAGATCAAGCGCATTGTTAAGGTCATCGATTGAATCCCAATACTGACCGGCCATGCCAAGTACCATTGCCCGATCAACCCAAAGGGTCGGATCGTTTTTAACAATGCCAAGTGCGCGGGACTGGTCGCGCCAGGCAAATTCCAGATTTCCCGCCATCATCCAGCTTTGTCCGGCCTGGGCCAAAAGCCCGGCGACAACCTGTTGCGGGGATGTGCTTTCATCGGCAAGTGCATCAAGGCGGGTTGCGGCTTCTTCGTATTTTTCAAGTGCAATCAGGGCGACCGCAACGCAATGTTTCGCCGGTTCACCGCCGCCCATATCGCGCCATGCGATGGCGCTTTCAAAACCGTCTTCGGGTTTCAGGCGGGCGAGTTTCAGGCAGTCCTGATATTGTTTGGCGTCCTCCGCGCTCATATCCGTGCCTTGCGCCAAGGCTTGCCTTTGCAGGCCGAGCGAAACCAGAACCATGCCAAACAAAGTCATCGTAATAAGGGATGATGCGCGCAGGGTTTTGCGTGCAAGCAGTTCAGACATGATGGGCCTTTCAGTTTGGCGTTGGTTGCAAGGCGGATCGATAATGATCAGCATAGGCGGCTGTTGTCGATTCTGATCTGACCAGAAGCCGTTTATAAGGGCCGCATTGCAAATCATGAAAGCGGCAAGAAAATGATTGTGATTTCAAAGTTTCCGAAAACCGACCGGAAAGCTTTTGTCATGCGCGTTCAGGGCCGATAGTGTTCCACACACAAAGATAGTCGCCCCGGCATATGGATTTGATAATGACCGAAAAGCTGTTTTGCTTCGGATTGGGATTTTCAGCGCGCCTTGTCGCAAATCAGTTACGCGAAGAAGGCTGGGAAATTGCCGGTACCACGCGTAGCGCAGAAAAGGCCGATAAACTGCGCGCAGAGGGGATTGAGCCGCACATTTTTTCCGATGACAAGCCGGTTGCCGATATTCGCGATGCCCTTAAAGATGTGACACATGTCCTGATTTCTGCGCCGCCGGGTGGAAATGGTGATCCTGTTCTGGCCCATCATGCCAGTGATCTTGCTGCGTTGCCGGGTGGTACATGGATCGGATATCTGTCGACAACAGGTGTTTATGGCGATTACGACGGTGCGACCGTCACCGAAGATGACGACCTGATGCCAAGCGGCAAACGTGGTCGCAGAAGGGTGGCCGCAGAAAAGGCATGGTTCGATCTGGGGCAGCGTCATGATCTTTGTGTGCAAAGTTTCCGATTGGCCGGGATTTACGGACCGGGACGTAATGCCCTGGAAACGGTTCGATCCGGACGGGCGCGGCGGGTTGTAAAGCCCGGACAGGTTTTTTCACGTATCCATGTCGAAGATATTGCACAGACGGTTCTGGCATCCATCAAACGTCCGAATGCCGGTGCGGCTTATAATGTGTGTGACGATGATGCCGCTCCTCCGCAGGATGTGATTGCGTATGCCTGTGGTTTGCTGGGTATGGACCCTCCGCCGGAGGAAGATTTCAAGACGGCATATCTGAGCCCGATGGCTGCAAGCTTTTATGAAGATAACAAGCGGGTTGCCAATGACCGTATCAAGGCCGAACTTGGTGTGAAGCTGCGTTTTCCCGACTACAAGGCGGGTTTGCTGGCGCTCCATGATGAAATATTGGCCAAAATCAACGGGGGCGGGACACATGCGCTTTAAAAGCGCATTGTTGACGCACCCTATGGGTCGTATATAACCGCTTAGGAATTTTGATCGGGCCGATATCCGCATTTGGCCCTGATGGTACCCAGCGCCGGATCGTGATGGCGGGATCATCGCGACATTACCGACCGGCAAGGAGAGAGCAAGCATGGATCGTCGTATCGTAACCGTTTTTGGCGGCACCGGATTTGTCGGGCGTCATATCGTCAAGCGCCTGCTTGAGCGCGACTTTATCGTCCGCGTTCCGACCCGCAGCTTTGAGCGCGTCAAGAAACTGAAGCCGATGGGCTATCTTGGGCAGGTGGTTCCGGTGCATTGCGATGTCCGCAATGAAGAGACGCTCAAAAGCGCGATCGAAGGTTCGGAAGCGGTGATCAACCTGCTGGGCATTCTGTATCAGCGCGGCAGCAGCAGTTTCATGAATATCCATGTCAAAGCGGCCAAGCGTATTGCCGAGGAAGCCAAGGCATGCGGTGTGAAAACCTTCCTGCATATGTCGGCGCTTGGTGTGGATAAGAACCCGCATGCGCTTTATGCGACTTCGAAACTGGCTGGTGAAAAAGCTGTTCGCGCAGCCTTCCCGGATGCGGTGATTTTCCGTCCGTCGGTTATCTTCGGCCCGGAAGACAAGTTCCTGAACCAGTTTGCCACCATGGCGCGCTATTCCTCGGTTCTGCCGGTCATTGGTGCGCCGGGCCTGCCGAAGGTTGAACTCGACAAAGGCAAGGTCGACATGCTTGGCGATGGCGGACCGAAATTCCAGCCGGTCTATGTTGCCGACGTTGCGGAGGCATTCGTGACGGCACTGGTCGAGGGTAAATCTGCGGGTAAAACCTATGAACTGGGGGGGCCGGAAGTCTATAGCTTCATGGGACTCCTGCGCGATATGCTACAGATCACCCGCCAGCGCGCCATTCTGATGCCAGTGCCGTTCTGGCTGGCGTCGATCAAGGCGTTTTTCCTGCAATTCCTGCCAAAACCGCTTTTGACCCCGGATCAGGTTCGTCTGCTTAAAACCGATAATGTCGTGTCTGACGGTGCCGAAGGTTTTGCCGAGCTTGGCATTACGCCCAACAGCGTTGAAGCAATTGCGCCGACCTATCTGAAGCGTTTCTGCCCGCCGCGCAAAAGCGGTGAGTTCCGGCGTTTCGTCTAAGCACTAAATCTTTCAGAACTGATATTAAAATCCCCGCCGATTATTTCGGCGGGGATTTTTGTTGATTTCAGGCATTCTCAAGCAGCCTAACCGGCGCGAACACGGGCTACAAAGCTGTTGGCTTCGTCCTGCAGACGATGGGCCTTTTGCAGAAGCTCTTCGGCAGTGTTGCGGGTTGAACCTGACAGGTCCTGAACTGCCTCGGCGGCACGCGATACATTGAGCATGTTTTCAGACACGTGACGCACACCGTTGGCGGCTTCTTCCGATCCGCTGGCAATCTCGGCCGTGGCAGAACCCTGTTGACGCATGGCGGCTGCGATCGAGCTTGAGATCGTATCGATTTCGCCGATAGTCCGGGCGATGGTCGAAATCATCTCGACGGCTTCGCTGCTGACCGAACGCATTTCTTCGATTTGCTTGCCGATATCCTCGGTCGCGCGCTGGGTTTGGGATGCCAGATTTTTGACCTCGTTTGCGACCACGGCAAAGCCCTTGCCGGCGTCACCGGCTCGTGCGGCTTCGATGGTAGCGTTAAGGGCCAGCAGGTTGGTTTGGTCAGCAATGGTCGTGATCAGTTCAATGACTTCGCCAATGCGATTTGCCGTGTCAGACATCTGGCGAACGGTTTCATCAGATTTGCGGGCTTCGGAAACGGCAGCGCGGGAAACTTCCTCTGCCTTGGAAACCTGTCGTTCGATTTCGGCAATCGATGCAGACAGTTCCTCGGTTGCGGACGAGACCGAGCTGACATTCTGGGATGCATTCTGGGATGCTTCGCTGACTTCGATTGCGCGGTGAACGTTGTCACCGGCGTTATGTGCCATGTTGTCGGCGGCATCGCGCATGTCACCAACCTGGGACAGCAGTTCCGTGACCAGCCCATTGACGGAACTTTCAAAGCCGTTCGCCATTTCCAGCAATGCTTCGCGACGTTGTTGTTCCGCACGAATTTCTGCGGCTTTGTTTTCTTCCCGAAGACGTTCTGCTTCCTTCGCGTTTTCCCGGAACAATTCGACTGCCGATGCCATATCTGCAATTTCGTCGCTGCCATGATCGGTTACCGGTGTTTCAAGGTCGCCTTTGGTCAAGCGATCCATGGCAACGTTCAATCCGATCAGACGGGCCAAAAGATTGCGTTGGACATAAAGCCATATGATCAGTGCAGAAATAATCAGTGCTGCGGTCGCAACCCCGATCATGATGTTTTTCGCAATGCCGATGGTGGTTGTAACCCCCTGATTGGCATCGTTGATTTTCGCGCGCATATCTTCCAGAAGTCGTTGCGCGGTTTGGGCCATTTGTTGGGATGTCTCTGTTGTTTGTGTCAACAGATCGGTCAGCAAAGCTTCGCTAACGAATTCGTTCTGACGCAAATTGAACAGATTGTTACTGCCGTTCGATGTCAGACCATTTGCAATTGTTTCAACCGACGATCTTGCCGTTTCGCGATCTTCATCCGACGGAATTTCATCTGAGCCACTTTGCATTTGGGGGATAAGCGGCGTTGATAAATTCTTGATCTTGTCGAGTTCTTCGGGGCTGCTTGCCGTGAAAGTCATGCGGGCCAGTGCGGGAATCTTAAGTGCCACCGCGCGCAGTTCCAGCATGTTCTTTGTTGTTGGCGCGTCCTCTCCGCGAAGCGTATTCAGCGTTTGAAAGACTTCTTTGGTTTTCTCCGGATTGCGGACCAGGCCATATAGCTGGCTTAAGTTGTTTTCCAGATTGCTGTTCGCCATGTCACTGGCGCTGATTGTGATCGATTCAATTTCATTCACGGCGCGAATGATGTCACTCATGATAAGTTGACGCGTTTTCTGCGTGTCAAATCGTGACTTCATGATATCGGACAAGCTATTAATATTATTGATCATCTTCCCTGTTTGTTGGGAGAATGAGCTTAGTATTTCGCCATCAATATCGTATCTGGCCAACTCGGCGATTTGATCGTTCATGCGATTTTCGATCATGCCGAGTGCTTTGGTCGTGTTTTCCAACTGTGCTTCTGATTGCGCAGTTGTGACACGACGCGCCATGCCGGTGACGGCATCGCTAAACGCGCTTAGTTCCTGGCCGGAAATCAGGGCCGGGATAGCTTCTTCTGCTACGACTTTTTGCTGTTGTTCTGTGATTTGGAAAGAAAAAACCGCTAGGGCGGCGGCACATACAGCGAGCAAGGCGATTGGCACAATTGCCAGCATCAGCCTTCCGCGCAAACCAATTTTGCCGGTCATGACAATTCCCATTAAGGATTTCAGGGTGTCGGCGGCTTATTTTGCCCTTCTCGACTGTTGTTACTTGGACCGCCCTGAAAGGTCCAAATCACGAGAAGAAATATCTTTTTGAGTCAGTGTTTTGCAAGCGTATTTCTGATTTTTTCTATTATTTCTTGTATTTTCTCTGCTTGTTCAACCGGAGCTGCACCGGGCCGTTCAACCATGATGATCGGTATGTTCAGTTCGCGGGCAGCCAGAATCTTGGCTTCGGTAGCATCACCGCCGCTATTTTTGCTGACGATGACATCGATTTTGTGGCGTTGCAGAAGTTCGATTTCCCCTTCGGCCGTGAAGGGACCACGGGCAATCAGCCATTCACCCAGAGTCAGATTGAATGGATCTTTGGGAGACTCGACAGTCCGCACAAGCAGCCATGTTTTTTCCAAGCCTTCGAAATGGGCAAGATCCTTGCGTCCGCTGGCGATCAAGGCGCGTTTTCCGTGTTCGGGCAGGATTTGAGCTGCCTCTGCGAGGCTTCTGACGATGATCCAGCGGTCTTTATCCGTTTTTTGCCATGCTGACCGCTGAAACTGAATGCAGGGTGTCGCCACCGCGTGACAGGCTTGGGCAATGTGGCTGGATATCTGTGTGGCATAGGGGTGAGTTGCATCGATCACGAGATCGATTTTTTCCGAACCCAGACAGGATATGATGCCTTCGGCTCCGCCAAAACCACCAATGCGGACGGGGATGCCATCCGGTAATCTTGGGGCACTGGTACGACCGGCAAGAGAGAGCTGCAGACGCACATCTGATCCGAATTCCTGTAACAGGTCAGCAGCGATACGGTTGGCATCCCCCGTGCCGCCAAAAATAAGAATGTTCAGCGGGGTTTCTGTGTTTCGAGGGGGAGTCATATGTTGCGGGCCTGTTCTTGTTCATTTTAAAGGTTCGGCTTTGTGCCTTCGGCGGGAAGAAAGGCGTCAAAATCACCATGTCCGGCACGGGCGATGATCCTGCCAACACGATCAACAACGACAATTTCGATGGCGGAAGCACCGTCGATGGTTGCGCGGGCGGTTTCACCAGCCTGAAGGGCAATGGTGCGTGCTATATCAACGTTTCTGGATGAGCAAAGTTCCAGAACCTGTTTGGCCGTATTGGCATTGGCAATTTCAGATACCAGTTCGGCATCACCGCCAAGTGCGGCAACTGTATCAGAGAGCTTGTTGAAATCGACTTCGGACCGGCTGCTATGCAGATCCATATGGCCCTGCGCCAGTTTGACCAGTTTGGCAAATCCGCCTGAAATTGTGATATAATCGACTGGATGGCGACGCAGATATTTTAGCATGCCGCCAACAAAGTCGCCCATATCCAGGATAGCCTCGTCCGGCAGATTATAAAATTGCCGAATGGCAGCTTCGGACGTTTTGCCGGTGGCCCCGGCAACATGTTTGCGGCCGGTGGCGCGCGCGACATCAATGCCACGATGGATGGAATGAACCCACGCCGAACAGCTGAACGGAATCACCACGCCGGTGGTTCCCAGTACGGAAAGACCGCCAACAATTCCCAGTCGCGGGTTCCAGGTTTTCAGAGCGATTTCCCGCCCGCCGGGAATGGAAATTTCAATTTCGACATCGGTAGTCGCGTTAAACCTGTTTGCCAGTTCGACGATCTGCTGTGTCATCATTTCGCGCGGTTTGGGGTTGATCGCGGCTTCGCCCACCGGGATGGGCAGGCCAGGTTTCGTAATCATCCCGACACCGTCGCCGGCATGGAAGGTGATGCCGGACCCCTGTTGTCCATGGCGGATTGTTGCAATGATTTCCGCGCCATGGGTGACATCGGGATCATCGCCTGCATCCTTGATCACGCTTGCCCGTGCCCAGCCATCGCCGGTTTCAGCCTTGATCAGGTTAAAGGATGGTGTTTCACCCCGGGGAAGGATGATGGTGACCGGATCAGGAAATTCGCCAGACAAAAGCGCTTGCCACGCCGCGCGGGTTGCCGCGGTGGCACAGGCCCCCGTTGTCCATCCCTTGCGTAGTGGTCCGTCCGGTTTTCGGGTCATGGGGCGGGCGATCCCGGTTTATGGCTTTGAAGATTTGGGTTAACCATTATTATGGCACCACGCATTTTTTGACAAAGCTCATATATTAAACATTATAAATGATGTGGTATTAGGTAAATAACGAAAAAAATACGGATTAATATGTTGGACGTAGCACCAAGATGCTGTTTAACATATCCATACGATCCGGTCCTGCACAGATGGACCAGTTGGCTGAGAGATAAAGAATTCCGCAATGACGACACTTGGTCTTGATTTTCCGGTATTTGAGCCGGGTTGGGTTTGGCTGGTCGGCGCAGGTCCGGGTGATCCCGGTTTGCTGACGCTTCATGCTGTCAATGCGATGCAGCAGGCCGATATTGTTGTCTATGATGCGTTGGTTGATGACCGGATTCTCAATCTTTTGCGTTCGGATGCCAAGCGTGTTTATGCCGGGAAGCGCGGTGGTCGGCCGTCTTCAAAGCAAACGGATATATCCCTGCAGCTTGTTGATTACGCCAAGCAGGGCTTAAGGGTTCTGCGGCTTAAGGGTGGTGATCCGTTTGTTTTTGGTCGCGGTGGTGAAGAAGGTCTGACGCTGGTTGAACATAATGTGCCGTTCCGGGTCGTGCCGGGTATTACGGCGGGGATTGCCGGTGCGGCCTATGCCGGGATTCCAACAACGCATCGTGATTGCAATTCATCGGTAACCTTTGTCACAGGCCACGGTTCAAGTGGCGAAATGCCCGATAACATTAATTGGGCGGCTCTTGCCAAAGGGGCGCCGGTATTGGTGCTGTATATGGCGATGAAGCATTTGCGCCGTATTTCATCGGAACTGATGGCCAATGGACGATCCGGTGACGAACCACTTGCGGTTATCAATCAGGCAACAACCCCCAATCAGGGCATTCTGATTTCAACGCTTGCCAATGCGGCCGATGATGTCGAAAAAGCCGGTGTGGAACCGCCGGCAGTTTGTATTCTGGGCAAGGTGGTCGACTTGCGCGACCGGTTGAACTGGCTTTCGCCGCAGGATGACGTCAAAGCCGTGCGCCATGTTCCGTTCGAACAGGTTCTTGACCTTATTACCATGCCGGTGGATACGAACGTTTCCAAATCCTGAGTTCCGGATTGATCTATATCGTTGTTCTCAATGGATCGGCGCGTCACAATCGACGCAACTGATCATTCCGGGTGGATCATGGACGAACAACAGATACTGATCCGCATCATCGAAAGCGGCTGGGCACAATGCGCCACTGTCCTTCAAGAGGACAGCGGCGTTTTGGCGACAGCATTGATTGCCGGACTTGTCGGCAGTGCCACGCACTGTGTCGGGATGTGTGGGCCATTTGTGATCAGTCAGGTCACGTCGCGCATGGAAAAGCTGCCGCTTGAAAAGATGAGCGAGCTTCGCCGACTTACCGGGGCCGCCTTATTGCCTTATCAGTTTGGCCGATTGACGACCTATACCCTGCTTGGTGTGATGGCGGGCTTTTTCGCCGATAGCATCACGGTGCTGACCAAAATCTGGTGGTTGGGGCCTATGTTGCTTTTGTGTGCGGCACTTTTCTTTCTGGTCTTTGGGGTAATCGGTCTGGTGCCACATCTTGCCGGGCTGTTTCCAAACGTGGCTGGAGGAAATGCTGCGGGGGCATGGTGGAACCGTGTGGTTGGTGACCGAACCAAACCGCTATTTGGTGCGCCATTTGGCTGGCGGGGTTATCTGCTGGGGATCATGCTTGGATTTATTCCCTGCGGTCTGATTTATGGTGCGCTGGTTCTGGCGGCCGCAGGTGGCAATGCATTGACCGGCGGGTTCGTCATGGCGGTATTTGGTCTTGGCACCGTGCCGATGCTGTTTGCAACGGGTGTGATCGGCCAGTATGCCACCCGACGTTTTCGTGCTTTTATGGCACCGGTTGGGCGGGGGCTTATGGTCGTTAACGCCATCATCCTTGCCATGCTGGCATTTCATCAGATCGGATAATTTTGCGAATTCGCAATGACGCTATTGTGAGCCATGGCACAGTCACGGGTCTTGCATGATCGTTTTGCGGATTTATAGTGCCCGCAAGACAGTGGGTTATTCATCCGGTTGATTGCGGCAAAGGTAATCCCGGGACAAAAGGAACAGGTAGCGGCGTGAGCAGGAAAACACTCGTAATCATTCTGGCGATTGCGCTGGTTCTCGGAATCGGATTGACCTATCGACTGATGATGATGGGATCGGAAACCGTATCTTCAAGTTCGGGTGCTGCGGCAATTGGCGGCCCGTTTGAACTGGTTGATCAAAATGGTCAGACCCGCACCGAACAGGATTTCCGCGGAAAATACATGCTGATTTATTTCGGTTATACCTATTGTCCGGACGTTTGCCCGACCGAATTGCAGGTGATGGGCAATGCGCTTGATGCCCTTGATCCCGAAATTGCCAATGAAGTAACACCGGTCTTTATTTCGGTTGATCCGGAACGCGATACAGTTGACGCGATTGCGGCTTATGTTCCCCATTTTCATGAACGTATGGTCGGCCTGACCGGAACGCTTGAACAGACTACAGCCGCGGCAAAGACTTTCCGTGTGTATTACGCCAAGGCATATGCCGACGGGGAAGCAAAGGATTCGGATGCCTATCTGATGGACCATTCGTCCTTTGTGTATCTGATGGGACGTGATGGGTCATTTATCCGTCACTTTAATTACGGAACAGCCCCGGAAGATATGGCAAAGGGCATTGCCGAAGTCGTTAAGAAGAACGGATGATTACCGCGTTTCTGTAGGGATCAGTTTGTGCGGCATTCAGGGAAACCGGAAGAATATGGAATTATCTGCAATGCAGCTTCCGGGCCTGATTATTGCCGCACCTTCGTCAAATAGCGGCAAGACGGTTCTGACGCTTGGCCTTTTGCGTGCACTTGCCAATCGGGGTGTTCGTGTAGCGGCGGCGAAAACCGGACCGGACTATATAGACCCGGCATTTCAGGCCGCTGCATGCCGAGAAAAATGTATCAATCTTGATCCCTGGGCGATGTCCGGTAATCAGATCGTTACGCTTGCCCAGCGGCAGGCCGGGGAGAAGTCACTTCTTCTGTGCGAAGGCGTGATGGGGTTGTTTGACGGGGCGGCGGACGGCAGTGGGTCGACGGCCGATCTTGCGGCGATGATGAATTGGCCGGTGGTGCTGGTTATTGACGTCAAGGGGCAGTCGGCATCGGCTGCCGCGGTGATCGCCGGGTTCGCCGGCTTTCGCAAAGATGTGAAAATTGCGGCTGTGATCCTGAACCGGGTTGGCAGTTATCGGCATCGTATGATGATTGAAACGGCATGCCGCGAACATCTTCCGGAAATTCCTGTGATCGGGGCGGTCCGGCGCAGTGATACATTATCGCTGCCCGAACGGCATCTTGGCCTTGTGCAGGCAGGCGAACATGACGCGCTTGATGTGTTTCTTGATCAGGCGGCCGGGATTATTGCCGAGGATGTCAATCTTGATCAGTTGATCGGTCTGGTACGCGGGCGGAAACTTGCGGTGGGGGCTGGTGATGGTTCGGATGCGGTTGGCATCGGTATCCCGCCATTGGGGCAGCATATCGCCATCGCACGGGATACGGCTTTTGCCTTTGCCTATCCCCATCTTCTTGAAGACTGGCGCCGTCAGGGGGCGGAATTATCGTTCTTTTCCCCGCTTGCCGATGAACCTCCCAGCAAGGGGGCGAACGCGGTCTATCTGCCGGGCGGTTATCCGGAACTGCATGGGGAACAACTGGCGAATGCCGGAAATTTCAAAGCGGCACTCGCGGCGCTGGCAGCCAGAAATATCCCGATCTATGGCGAATGCGGTGGCTATATGATGCTGGGCGAGGCATTGATTGATGCAACTGGCCAACATCACCAGATGCTTGGGCTTTTGCCCCTTGTGACGAGCTTTGCTGATCGCAAGCTGCATTTGGGATATCGAACACTGGTTTTGTCCGGGGCAACAGCTTTGGGGCCGGTTGGGACCGTTCTTCGCGGGCACGAGTTTCACTATGCCTCGACCATCAAAGCCGATGGTACGCCCCTTGGAAACATGGCCACGGCAACTGGTGATGACCTTGGCAGTGCCGGTTTGATGAAGGGCAGTGTTTTCGGCTCGTTCTTTCATCTGATCTGCCAGTAGCTTCGATTGGTGATCTTTGCGGTTTGGAAGTCCGCCATATGCTACAATCCAAAAATAATAAAATGATGCCGGACGAGAGAGACGATGACAGAGCCGACGGTTGAGACAGGGAATGAACCGTTTTGGGAAACCAAGACGCTTGATGAAATGACTACCGAGGAATGGGAGTCCATTTGCGACGGATGCGGCAAATGCTGTCTGCATAAGCTGCAGGATGAGGACACCGACTTTGTTTATTATACCTCGGTAGCCTGTCGATTACTCGATTGCGAAACCTGCAGCTGCAAGGATTATCCAAATCGAACCCAGCATGTGCCTGACTGTGTGCAACTTTCGCAGGAAAACGTCACGACATTGTCCTGGATGCCATCGACATGTGCCTATCGTTTGATGGCCGAAGGAAAAGGATTACCTGACTGGCACCCACTAATTTCAGGACGCGCAGACTCAACGATCGCGGCGGGAATGTCGATCAAGGGAATGGTGATCTCAGAGGATGACGCCCACCCTGATTTGACCCGATATATTGTAAAATGGCCAGCTTGAACGTATAATCCAAAGTATGTTCACCTATGCTAAAATAGGTGGTTGATTACTTCATCGGTATAGATACCCTGTGATCCGAACAATTGCGCAGTATATGCGGAATTGTTCGTTTTGTTTTTATACATGCCTCTAAATGACCGGGTCTTCAGTTAGAAACCCGGGCAACACAAGGAAGACATTCGGATGGGTTTTGCGTCACTTTTCAGTAATGACAAGTCGCAGGAAGGTCAGCAGATTGTAAATGCGCTTAGCCTGTCGATGGCTGTTATCGAGTTTTCGATTAATGGTAAGATTCTGACCGCCAATGATAATTTCCTGAAAACAATGGGTTTCTCGCTGGAGGAAATTGTTGGTCGGCATCATTCGATGTTTGTCCCGCGTGAAATCAGTAATGGCGAAGAATACCGGAAATTCTGGGAACAGCTTCGCAGCGGTAAATTCTCGTCGGGTGCTGTGCCGCATGTGCGCAAAAATGGCGAGATGATATGGCTTGAAGCAACTTACAACCCGATTCTTGGCAAAGACGGAAAGCCGACGAAGGTCGTCAAATTTGCATCCGACATTACAGCGCGTCGCGTTGAGCGTGCGGTTTTGCAAAGTGTCTTTGACGCGATGGAAAAATCGCAGGCCGTGATCGAGTTTGACCTGAAGGGCATTATCCTTAAGGCAAACAAGAATTTTCTCGATGCCATGGGATACAGACTCGATGAAATTATCGGCAAGCATCACAGCATGTTTGTTGAGCCAGAATATCGTGACTCTGCCGAATATCGCTCGTTCTGGGAAACCCTGAAAACCGGGAATTTCCATACGGGCCAATTCAAACGCGTCGGCAAGGGCGGCAAGGAAATCTGGATTGAGGCGTCCTATAACCCGGTGCTTGATCCGGTTGGAAAGCCTTTCAAGGTGATCAAGTTCGCGACAGATATTACCGAGCAAACCCTTCTGTTGCTTGAGCTCAAGACCATGATCGATCAGAACTTTACCGAGATCGATAGTAACATCGCCGCTTTGGGCAATTCGGCCAATCAAAGTGTCAGCACATCCGAGGAAACCTCGCATACGGTGCAGACCGTTGCGGCCAGTGCCGAGCAGATGGCGGCATCAATTGCAGAAATTTCGCGTAGTATGGCGCAGTCTCGTGACGAAACAGAGCGCGCATTTGATCAGACGATCAGCGCCAACAGCTCGACCCAGCGTATGGCGGAGGTTGTCGAGTCAATGGGGAGCATCGTTGAAGTCATTCAGAATATTGCCGGGCA
Source organism: Thalassospira xiamenensis M-5 = DSM 17429 (assembly GCF_000300235.2). NCBI lineage: Bacteria > Pseudomonadati > Pseudomonadota > Alphaproteobacteria > Rhodospirillales > Thalassospiraceae > Thalassospira > Thalassospira xiamenensis. Next base: position 4,556,222 of record NZ_CP004388.1, read on the forward strand.
GATCAACCTTCTGGCATTGAATGCGACGATAGAGAGCGCGCGTGCGGGCGATGCTGGCAAGGGGTTTGCCGTTGTTGCCAACGAGGTTAAGAACCTGGCCAATCAGGCCGCTCGTGCGACCGAGCAGATTTCCGATGAAATTTCAGGCATTCAGTCGATCTCGTCGGAGGTTGTCGGTGCCCTTGAAACCATTCGTCGTTCGGTGGAAACGGTCAGGGACAGTGTCACCAACATATCCTCGGCGGTTGAGGAACAAAGTGCGGTGACTGAAGGCGTTTCGGAAAACATGCGCATGATGGCAGGTGCGGTTGATGGTCTTGCCCGGAACCTTGATAACATCAAGTCCACCACGGGTATGGTCGCCGACTCGGTCAGTCGAACCCGTAAGGCTGCGGAAGTCCTGGCGCGTTAACCGTCTGATTTCCTATACAGATGTATCGAACTGCAGGATGGCCGATGCATTCGGCCGTCCAGTTTTGTTTGTGCGGTGACGGTTTTGAGACTTTATCGCGAAAACAAATCTGAACAGCTTGCCTAATGTTCACTGTCTCAGCAAAAATAGACACTCATTGCAAATGATCCGCAAACAGCGCGGTGACAGGGAATGTCGAGTGAATATATGCGCATAGATGTTCTGGGTGTTGGCGAGGCATTCGATCCCGCCTTTGAAAACTCATCCGTCGTGGTGAGTGCAAATGGCTATCGGTTGATGATTGACTGTGGGGCAACGGTGCCCGGATTGCTGATGCGCAAGTTTCCCGATCCGGATGCCATTGATGCGATTTATTTCACCCACATGCATCCCGATCACGTTTTCGGACTGGTGCCGGTTATGCTGAACTGGCGCGATGACGGTCGATCAAAGCCGATCCATATCATCGCGACACCTGCGGTACGCAATCATCTGGAAAAGATCATGGAGCTTGGCTTTGCCGGGCTTGGAAGTGCGTGGCCGTTTGAAATTATCTGGCATGCGGTGCCGGAAACCACGCAGATAGGTCCGTTCGAAACCAAATTTGCCCGTTCCGATCACAGCGTTCAGAACCATGCAATTTTGCTGCGTTTCGAAAATAAGGGTTTTGCCTATTCCGGTGACGGTAACGTGACAGCCGATACTACAGCGCTTTTTACCGCTGCTGATCTGGTGTTTCAGGAAACATATTTGCCCAAGCATGATCCAAAACATGCCGCGCACTGCGATTTGGAAACTGTTCTGCAATTGGCATCTGATATGCCCGGATCACGTTTCTGGCTCTATCACATCAAACGTGATGTAAGACGTGAGATCGCCGAACTTCTGCGCGAAAATCCGCAGGTACGGGTTGCCGTACCTGGCGAAGTGATCGAAATTCGTTAGGGTGACGCCTGATCAAACCCAGCAAAAAGGCAGCCCATTGGCTGCCTTCTGATTTCCGAGATATCCTGATCGGGTCGTCTTAGTGAACCGAACGCGGGTCCATGTCGTGCTGGCGGATTGCCGCATGGGCTACGGCCTGACTTTCGAACGATGCGATATGGGTACCATCGGCGGTAAATACCCCAAAGACCGTTTCGTTGCTTTCGTCTTCAGGATTGGCCATCGCGCGCACATAAGCAAAATCGTGAATGCCAAGCATGGCAAAATCACCAGACGAAAGCAGGTTCAAATCCTGTTCCGCGCCGCGGGTTTCTTTGGTCTCATGGTCTGAGATGCGATTGCTCATAAAACCACTCTCCTTGTTACGCCTTGCGGCTTTTATCTTCGACCGCGTCTGCGCCATTTTCAGCATCGACGGTCATATCTATGGTGCGTGACGAGACGGCTTTCTTCTTGGCAGAGTTGATCGCAATTTCACGTACAACCGGTTCAGGAACCGGACGGTTCAAATCCACATGCAAAAGTCCGTTATCAAGATGGGCGCCAACAACTTCAATACCCTCGGCCAGTACAAAGGAACGCTGGAACTGGCGGGATGCTATACCGCGATGGATATAGATGCGGTTGCTGTCGTCTTCCTGATGCTTGCCACGAATAATCAACTGGTTGTCTTCGGTCGTTACCGACAGATCGTCTTCGGCAAATCCTGCGACCGCGACCGTGATACGCAGATGGTTTTCGCCGATTTGCTCGATATTATAAGGCGGATAGCCTTCTGCCTTGGTTTTGGAAACCTGATCAAGAACACGTTCGATCTGGTCAAACCCCAACAGCAGCGGACTGTTAAACATTGAAATTCGTGACATAGGCAGCACCTCCTCAGTAGAGCGAGTGTGATATCGACCAGACCCCACGCTTTTGGCGTTTCGGGCGTCTGAACATCTGACCCGACCCGTTCGGCATCAGACATATCTATCTAATCGAATAAATGTGGTTTTCTATCGCATAGTCAAGACCCGGATTGATACTGTAACCGCGGAAACCTTGGGAATATGCGATATCAGACCTGTGTAATACGCAGATCATGACCGATCAGAGATGATCATACAACGCGTTCCGGCAGTTCGGGCATATTTTCCAGTGCATAGTAGGCAACAGTCTGATCCTTTCCGCGCAAGGCCACTTCATGCATCACCGCATTTTCAGGTAATGGAATCGGCCCATGGTCGAAAATTGCCTTTGATATCACCAGCGGCACACCATGCTTTTTGGTCTGGCTTTCCAGTCTTGCAGCCGTATTGATCGTGTCGCCGATGGCGCTGATGTTTTCGCGGCCGGGTGGCCCCATTTCGCCAACAATCGCTTCGCCCATGTGAATGCCAATACCGATGCGCAATGTATGCGGAAGCTCTGATTTCAAATGTTCATTCAGATTTTCGATTCGGCGCAACATCCCCGCCGCCCCGTGAAGGGCATCACGGATCATGGTTTCCGTATCGTCCGTATCAAGACCATAAAGCGCCATCAGGCCATCACCGGTGAACTGGGCATAGAGCCCGCCACTTTCGCGTAAGGCTTCTGTCATTTCGGCAAAAAACTGGTTCAGGATGAACAGCACATCGTAGGGCATTTTCTTTTCGCCCAAACGTGTCGAATCCCGAAGGTCGGTGAATATGGAAACAACCTGACGTTCGCTACCGGACAGACCGCCGGGGCGGCGTCCATCCTGTGCGGTGGCGTTCGGCGGCAATAACGGCGCAACCGCAAGATCGTTTACCGGTTTGATCTGGCAGGCCAATCGCATACCACGCGGCGCGTGGATGCTCTCAAGCGCGGCTGCTTCGATCTTGCCGGGGGCTGCAAGCTGATCAATGCCCGATCCGCAATGGATGCGGCATGTCGTGCAACGACCATGTCCGCCACAAACCGATGCCATCTGCACACCGGCATCGCGAAGGGCTTCAAGTGCCGTTGCCCCGGGGGCGACGCGGATCAGCTTGCCGTTGGGCATCGATAGCATCGGTCCGCGTTTGATGCGATCAACGGTCTGGCGAATTTGCCGCACGACAAAGGGTGCCAAAGCCAGAGAAATGGCAATTATCGTGCCTGGGAGAAGCGCATTTTCATAAAATTTTACTGCCGCGTCATTGACGTTTGCGGCATCCAGAACACCAAAAACATATTTGCGTCCGCCTTCTTCGGTCCGGCGAATGATTTCAGCGGACGCCGCGCCAAATCCGGCCAGTGCCAGTGTCGGGACAAGTACTGCTGATGCGCCAAGCACACCGCGCCAACGCGGGTAAAATGGCTTTAATCGCAGCCAGAAATGAATACCGATACAACCATGGGTCCAGACGACAATCACAGCGATTGCATGCAATACGCCCTGGCTCGGAATAAACACGGCAAGATCAAGCAAAACACGTTCAAACGCGGAATCGACACCAAATCCGAGGTCGATGATCCGTGTTGCGATGATATGGCGGAACAATAGAAATGGAATGCACAGACCAAGGACCATCTGTGTCCATTCGGATTTGCGCAGGCGCAGGGAGCGCCTGCTGGTCAGTCGCGCTGTCGCAAGAAGGAAATGCGTGATCGCAGCGCATAAAAGAAGAATTTCCAGCGGTGGGAATTGCCAGATACCGGTTGTAACCGGGACGATGGCTTCCATTGCTTCGGGCGAAATGATGCCAGCGGCCTGATTGATCAGATGCATGAAGACATATGCAAACAGCGTCAGACCGGAATAAAGCCGTAAATTCTGGATCATGGCATTCCATTTTACTGGCAGAAATTTTGCTAAAGTCCAGTATCAGACGCAATCATAAACAAATCGTATTGCGGAATGTTCTGAAAACTTCCAGCCGGTTGCGCATGCATCACTATATCTTAAAACGCAAAACGGACCGCCATCGAAATGCCGCGGTCCGTTATAAGGGGATAATGCCTTCCCGATCCTGGGTCAGGCGGCTTTAACCGCCCGATTACCCCGCAGGAAATTGAGCATCCATTTGGCAAACAGTTGGCTATCAAGCTTTTCGTCAAGTGACTTGGTTGCCTTTGAATGTACGTCTTCGGGCAACAATGTGTATCGTGCCTTCAGCAATGCTTCTTCATAGGGGCGCTGGAATTCCGGATGCGGCTGGATCGAAGCAGCGGTTTCGCCGTATTGAATAGCGGCATAGGGGCAGAATTCAGAGCTTGCCCAAACATTTGCGCCTTCGGGCAATTCTATAACCTGATCCTGATGGAATGCGTTCAGCTTGAACTTGGCCGGCGCATTTCCAAGCCAGATCGGGGCCGTTTTGCTGGTGGTGTATTCATGAACACCAATACCCCAGCCTTTGTCAGATTTGACGACCTTGCCACCAAGGGAGGCTGCCAGAATCTGGTGACCAAAGCAGACCCCGAAAACAGGAATTTGGGCGGCGACGATATCGCGAAGGAATTCCTGCAAACGGATCATCCAGGGTTCGTTTTCATAAACACCATGCTTTGATCCGGTCACAATCCAGGCATCGACGGCATTCAGGTCTTCGGGGAATTGATCCAAAAGTACAGTCCAGGTCTGGAAGGCAAGCTCGGGATCCAATGCGCCAAGCATGGTTTCGAACATGGATGGATAGCTTTTGAATTCATCGCGAAGTTCTTCCGGAACAAGACCGGTTTCAAGAATGCCGATTTTCATGCGAGGCCTTTGAAATCATACTGTGATGTTGTTTTGCACATATGCCAGTGTCGCTGCAAAGACAAGCATGTTGCAGCAAGATTTCAGGCTTTCCAGACTAGTCGCCACAAATTTTGAATGCTAACAGATTGATTTCCCTGTGAATGGCAATTTGTGGCGTATGGCTGGTTTGCGTGGCGCACTTGCCATAAAGGTTAAGGGTTTCGCTATTTTTGCGCGATTGCGGCCTGATCCAATGTGTTCATCATCAGTTTATGCACGATCATTCCGGCGATCATCGCGATCACAAAAATGATTGTTTCGATATGCCCAAAGGCAAGCGCACTAATCGCGGGACCCGGGCAATAGCCAACCATGCCCCACCCAATGCCGAACAAAAGCCCGCCAATAACCAGATTGCGGTCAATGTCGCGTCGTTTCGGCAGTTCTATTGTCCCGCCGCAAATGGCAGTTCTGCGGGATTGGGCAAAGCGAAATATCGGGAATGCGATAACAAGGGCACCCGCCATGACGAACGCAAGGCTGGGGTCCCAGTTTCCGGTCTGGATCGCTGCGATATCAAGGAAACCAAGAACCTTTTGGGGGTCTGTCATCCCCGAAATGATTAGGCCCAAGCCGAACAGGGCGCCACAGAAAGCAGAAGCAAGAATACGCATTGATTTAGCCCCCGATAACATGACGAATGACAAAGGTACTGGCCATGCCCGCGCCCATGAAACACAGGGTGGCGACCATTGATCGTGCTGACAGACGCGACAGGCCGCAAATTCCGTGTCCGCTGGTGCAGCCACTGCCAAGTCTCGTGCCAAACCCGACGATCAAGCCGGCTGCAATAATGACCGGCCAGGAAGCGCTTACAATGCTTTGGGCATTGATCGGGGTGAGGGCCAACAGGATCATTGGCGCAATGATCATGCCAGAGATAAAGGCAAGTTTTTCAACGCGACCCGATGTCGGGCCTTTGCTGGTAAGTAGGCTTCCCAGGATGCCGCTGATGCCCGCAATGCGGCCATTGAGTAAAAGGTAAAGGCCTGAAGCCAGTCCGATCAGCGAACCACCCAGAAGTGCGGAATAAGGCGTAAAGTTTTCCATCTTGTTTCCCGGCAGCAAGAGGTTGAGGTAAATATTTATATTAATACATTATGTTTTAATCAAGTTATTCTGGTGATCGCCCGGATCACCCAAGACTATTCATCAACTGCGAAGTTTGTTGTGAATTCTGATGCAGAGGGACCAGATAAAATGATTTTGCAGCGTACAAAAGTGATAAAATTAGATAAACATCTGATTTTAAATGATATTATCCATATTGCCAAAAGCGCGGATTCAGCTGATATAGCGATGATCGAGTTTTGATGCTGCCGGTCATTTGGCCGGAGCCTTTTCGGATTTCTTCATATACATGAGCAAAGATCGTTTGTTGGCCAGTCGGCGGCTTGATGTCGCGCTGGCGCTTGTCGGGCAGAATGATACCGAGGCCGCAATCGATGTGACCCGGGCGGCAATTTCGGCTGATCCCGATTGGGAAGAAGCACATTTTGTGCTGGGCGATATTTTCGAACGCATGGGACAGCACGAAAATGCGATCGAAGCTTTTCGTCAGTGCCTTGCTCTTGATCCGGTTGACCGTATGGGAGCCGAAGTTCGACTGACTTTGCTGGGTGCGGTTGCCATGCGCGATCGCTTGCCGCCTGATTATGTTCGGGCCCTGTTTGACGACTATGCACCACGTTTTGAAATCTCGTTGCGGGATCGCTTGGCCTATCGTGGGCCGGAGCTTCTTTTTGAAGCCATCCGGCCATACTTGCCGGAATTGTTGCGCCCGTTGCGGGTTCTTGATCTTGGTTGCGGTACAGGATTGGTCGCGGATGTTTTTGCGGGCCATGTTGACGTGATTGACGGTGTCGATCTATCGCCGCGCATGATTAACCGGGCAAAGGCAAAGGGTCTTTATCGAAATCTGATTGCCGCGGACATCACGGATTTGCCTGATGCGCTTGATCGCGACTATGGCCTGGTGGTTGCTGCTGATGTTCTGAATTATCTGGGCGATCTTGTCCCGGCGTTGCGGGCTGCCCACGAGCGGCTTGTACCAGGTGGATTGATGGTTTTCTCACTTGAACATGGCGACACATTCCCGTTCGATCTTGGGCCGGGGCAAAGGTTCCGCCATCATGAACAGGCAATTCATGACTGGTTGAAAGATTGCCAGTTCAAAGTCATTGCCGATGTGATTGGAATTTTGCGACAGGAAAAGGGGAATCCTGTTTCAGGCCGTATTATGGTGGTTCGTGCAGGAGATGGTATCGCCGAATTGCTTGATGGCTTTGGACATCTTCCCGACCCGGAGCGTTCAATCGATCACACCGTCCACTAAGCAGTATTTTACATCCAGACGCTTTTGAAGGTCGTCCTTTGGACGGCCTTTTCATATGGGCAAAGAATACTGAAACGACAAAACCCGTCGCTTTAGGCGACGGGTTTTGATGGTGGAGCCGATCAGGATCGAACTGACGACCTCTACAATGCCATTGTAGCGCTCTCCCAACTGAGCTACGGCCCCATTTTAGTCCGCGTCGCAACGATTTTGGGTGTTTCCGTTGCGGCGCGGGCGATATTTAGAAGGTTCACCAAATCTTGGCAAGACCTATTTTCAAAAAATCCTAGCGGTCGTCTTCGTCGCTTTCGACATGTTCGAGAACTTCGCCAAGATCATCGTCATCTTCACCAAGATCAGACGCATCCTCAAGGATATCGTCATCAATATCGGTGTCGACGTCGTCATCGAGATCGACGTCATCATCAAGATCTTCGTCTTCTTCCGGCTTCGGCTTTGCAACCGCGGCTTTCTTGATTTTGGTCACCCCGTCCGGGGTTGCGCATTTGGGGCACACGACCGGCGTACGATTCAAATCATAGTATTTGGTACCGCAGGCTTGGCAGTGACGTTTCTTACCGCGTGCTGACATTACGGCAAACCCTCTTAAATACCGTTTCATCAAAGAATGGGTTGAAGGCCGAATTCACCTTCTTCTAGTTGGCCCAATTGCCATCTTGGGGCGGGCTTGTCAAAAGGAAATTGTCCGATTTTATTCCAAGCCTCAAAAAGGCGGGATTCTGCGCTACGCGCCGTCATAAGCTTCAAGCAAAATTTGGCTTCGATACTGGTGCGTCAAAAGCGCATATGATACGAGTTTGCCCCCGGCAATCGAACGTACCATTTGCGCCTGGACTTGCGGCGGCATCAAGGTACGGTTCAATGGCCGGAAAACGATTATTTGATGGTCACAACAAGACATAGACAGGCAGGCCCGATGAGCTCTTCGCAGACCAAACGTCCGCTTCAATCGCTGAAGTCCCGTGCGCTTAAAGGCGATATCCGGGTTCCCGGCGACAAATCAATTTCCCATCGTTCCCTGATGTTTGGCGGCCTTGCCATTGGTGAAACGAAAATTACCGGCCTGCTCGAAGGTGAAGATGTACTGGCAACCGCAGAAGCCATGCGCAAGCTTGGCGCGACCGTTAATCGCGATAATGACGGGACCTGGCATGTGACTGGTGTCGGGGTTGGCGCCTTGCGGGAACCTGATAGCGTCATTGACATGGGCAATGCGGGAACCGGTATTCGCCTGATGGCCGGGATTGTTGCGACCCATCCGATCACCACTTTCTTTACCGGTGATGCGTCGCTTTGCAAACGTCCGATGGGGCGTGTTGCCGACCCGCTTGCTGAATTCGGTGCGCAATTCATCACGCGTGAACGTGGTCGCCCGCCGATGGCCGTCATTGGAACCGATGAAGCAAAACCGGTGACATATACGCTGCCGATGGCATCCGCGCAGGTAAAATCGGCCGTGTTGCTTGCCGGTTTGAATACCGCCGGAACGACCACAGTGATCGAACCGAAACCATCGCGTGATCATACCGAACGCATGTTGCGTCATTTCGGTGTCGATGTTGATGTTAGCATCAATGACGATGGCGGCCGCACGGTCAGCCTGACCGGCCCGGTTGAAATGAAGGCGGCTGATATTGTGGTTCCCACAGATCCGAGCTCGGCGGCATTTCCACTGGTGGCGGCTTTGATCAATCCGGAATCACAGGTTACCATCCGTGATGTCTGTTTAAACCCGTTGCGGACCGGCCTGATCACGACGCTTATTGAAATGGGCGGTGACATTACGATTGTTAACGAACGTGAAGAAGCCGGTGAAACCATCGGTGATCTTGTTGTTAGTGGTAAAAATCGCCTGACCGGCATTGTTGTGCCAGCAGAACGTGCGCCATCAATGATTGACGAATATCCGGTGCTGGCTGTTGCTGCTGCTTATGCGCAGGGTGAAACCCGGATGTGCGGACTTGAAGAATTGCGGGTTAAAGAATCGGATCGTCTTGCCGCTGTGGCCGCGGGTCTGGCAGCAAACGGGATCATTCATCGTATCGAAGGTGACGACCTTATTGTTACGGGTGGCGATGTGCCGGGTGGCGGCATGGTTGAGACCCACCTTGATCATCGCATTGCCATGTCGTTCCTTGTTCTTGGACTGGGCGCGAATGATCCGGTTGCGGTTGATGATGCCAACCCGATTGCGACCAGTTTTCCGAGTTTCGAAGCGCTGATGCGCGAGCTTGGGGCCAACCTTGCCCCGGCTGGTTCGTAATCTGTTTCGCGGGCGGGCTTCTCTATTCACATACCGGGGCTCGTAATGCCGTTCTTGGCACACAAGTATTAAGTGAGACATCAAAACAAACAGGGGCACCCGCGCATGATCATCGCAATTGACGGACCGGCAGCATCGGGAAAAGGTACTTTGGCGCGTCGAGTCGCTGCAGCAATGGACTATGCCTACCTTGATACCGGACTTTTATACCGGGCAACGGGCGCAAAGGTTTTGGCGCTTGGGCTTGATCCTTCGAACGAGGATGCAGCGGTCGGGGTGGCAGAAAAACTTGGTGCCGACGATCTTGAGAGTGAAGAGCTTCGTAGCGAAGAAGTTGGAAGTGCCGCATCAAAAGTTGCAGCGATTCCAAAGGTTCGCGCGGTGTTGCTAGCTTTTCAGCGCAACCTTGCCAGCAGCCCGCCTGATGGCAAACGTGGTGCTGTTCTGGATGGTCGTGACATTGGCACGGTTGTCTGTCCGGATGCCCTGATCAAGTTCTATTTGACGGCCAGTGTCGAAGAACGTGCAAACCGTCGGTTCAAACAGTTGCAGGAAAAAAATCCCGCTGCTATATACGAGCGCGTTCTCAAGGAGCTTGAAGAACGGGATGCTCGAGACAGTGCGCGGGACGTTGCGCCGCTCAAGATGGCATCGGACGCAATCCACATCGATACGGATCGTCTGAATGCTGATGCGGTGTTTAATGCAGTCATGGCGCATATTCGGACCCATATGGGCGAGAATGACTGACACACGGGCGTTTTAACCGTCAAGCGACAGAACGATCTCAGGGGTTGTTACCCTAAGGTGAACGACATGTGCGTTCACCTTTTCGTCTATGGAAAACCGTTTGGTTTTTCGCGAACGGGATCGGGACATCGATTGGCAAAAACCCGCCACGATTTTGTGGCAAGACCATCGGATACAACCGATTGGCCGGAATAGTGACGATACACTCGAAAGGAAGTCTCTTTAATGACAACCGCTGAACAAGCACAATTCTCCACCGGCGAAGATTTCGCCGCCCTGCTGGCCGAAAGCCTCGGTTCTGAAGACGAGGGCTTTATTGGCCGCGTGATGACCGGTACGGTCGTCAAAACCACCGACGACGATGCAATCGTCGACGTGGGTCTGAAGTCCGAAGGCCGCGTGCCGCTTAAAGAATTTGGCGCAGGCGACGTTAATATCGGCGATACCGTTGATGTTTATGTCGATCGCTATGAAAACAAAGATGGCCTGATCGTTCTGTCGCGCGAAAAAGCGCGTCGCGAAGAAGCCTGGGTCGAGCTGGAAAAACAGTTCAACGAAGGCAAACGCGTCGACGGTACCATCTTTGGTCGTGTTAAAGGCGGCTTCACTGTCGACCTGTCGGGCGCCGTGGCATTCCTGCCGGGCAGCCAGGTTGACATCCGTCCGGTTCGCGACGTTACCCCGCTGATGAACAACCCGCAGCCGTTCCAGATCCTGAAAATGGATCGTTCGCGTGGTAACATCGTGGTTTCGCGTCGTGCCGTTCTCGAAGAAACCCGTGCTGAACAGCGTGCTGAACTGATCCAGAACCTCCAGGAAGGTCAGGTTCTTGACGGCGTTGTCAAAAACATCACCGATTACGGCGCATTCGTCGATCTCGGCGGTGTTGACGGCCTGCTGCACGTCACCGACATCGCATGGAAGCGTATCAACCATCCGTCTGAAGCCCTTCAGATCGGCCAGACCGTCAAGGTCCAGGTTATCCGCTTCAACAGCGAAACCCAGCGTATCTCGCTTGGCATGAAACAGCTTGAAGCTGATCCGTGGGAAGGTGTCGAAGCCAAATACCCGGTCGGTTCGAAATTCGAAGGTCGTGTCACCAACATCACCGATTACGGCGCATTCGTCGAACTCGAAGCTGGTGTCGAAGGTCTGGTCCACGTTTCCGAAATGTCCTGGACCAAGAAAAACATCCACCCGGGCAAAATCGTTTCGACCTCGCAGGAAGTCGAAGTCATGGTGCTCGACGTCGATGCACAGAAACGCCGTATCTCGCTTGGTCTCAAGCAGTGCACCTCGAACCCGTGGGATGCCTTCCTGGCCGCTCATCCGGTCGAGTCCGAGATCGAAGGCGAAGTCAAGAACATCACCGAATTCGGTCTGTTCATTGGCCTTCTGGGCGGTATCGACGGTATGGCGCACCTCTCGGACCTGTCATGGGACCGCGCTGGTGAAGAAGTCATCAAAGAATACAAAAAAGGTGACATCGTCAAAGCCAAGGTTCTTGACGTTGACGTCGAGAAAGAACGCATCTCGCTTGGTATCAAACAGCTTTCGGGTGACCCGTTCAAAGAAGCCGTTACCGGCATCAAACGCGGCGAAACCGTAACCTGTGAAATCACCGAAGTTAACGATGGTGGTATCGAGGTTGCTGTTGGTGGCACCGATCTTAAAGGCTTCATCCGCAAGGCTGAACTCGCACGTGACCGTTCGGACCAGCGTCCGGAACGTTTCGCAGTTGGCGAGAAAGTCGATGCGCGTGTGACCACGATCGACGCCAAAACCCGCAAGGTTACCCTCTCGGTCAAAGCTCTTGAAGTTGCTGACGAGAAGAAAGCCATGGCGGATTATGGTTCGGCTGACAGCGGTGCATCGCTTGGTGATATCCTTGGCGAAGCACTTCGCAAGAAACAGGAAGGTGCCGAATAAGGCATCTGTTCCTGATCGAACAGGGTCTGCCACGGCAGATCATGAAGACGGGTCGTGCATTGCACGGCCCTTTTTTTTATCGCTTTTGTTCAAAATTCCCCGTTTGGACGCGACTTTGCCGTCGCCGTGTCATTTTTTAGCGAGAATTTTGGTTTCAAACAGTTTTTGTCCTTGCCAAGCGAATGAAGAAAAACCATTTGAAAAGGCAGGTTTTTGAAGCTGTTAGTTCATACTGAATACCGGGGCACATTAAATGGCACTTGATGCCGATATCCTTCTTGATCGTCGACGTTTGAAAAAATCGATTTTCCGCTGGCGGGTCCTGGCGGTCGTTGCCGTCATCATTGCCATTGTGATCGCCTTTGCACGCAGCGGCGCAAGTGACGCCGTATGGGGCAATATTGGTCCGCGCATTGTCGAGGTGAACATCGAAGGGGTGATTACAGAAGATCCCTATCTTCTGGATGCGCTGGAGGAGATTGAAGAAGACAGCGATGTCGCAGGTGTAATTGTGCATATCAACAGCCCCGGTGGCACTATGGTCGGTGGCGAGGCGCTGTTTGAAAGCCTGCGCCGGATTGGTGAAACCCGACCGATCGTTGCTGAAATGGGAACCGTGGCCGCATCGGGTGGTTATATGGCCGCCATTGCCGCCGATCATATTGTCGCCCATCGCGGGACGGTGACGGGATCGATTGGTGTGATTTTCCAGTCGATGAATTTCAACGGCACGCTGGAAAAGCTTGGTGTCGAGCCGCTAACGGTTAAAAGCGGCCCCCTGAAAGCCGTGCCAAATCCGTTCGAGCCGGTGGACGATGGCGCGCGAACGGCTATGGAAAGCCTGATTTCAGACATGTTTGGCGTGTTTGTCGACATGGTCGCTGAACGACGCGGCATGGATACCGATACCGTACGGAAATTGGCCGATGGCCGGGTTTATACCGGTCAGCAGGCCGTTGCGAACGGTCTGATCGACGAAATTGGTGGTCGACGCGAAGCTTTGCGTTGGCTGCAGGATGAAAAGGGTGTTGCACCCGATGTGGCAGTTGTGCCGCTTGAAATCGATTATCCGGATGACTCCCTCATGACGGTGTTATTCGAGGGAAATATCGGAAAAATGCTGTCATCTGAGGGGCTTAAACTTGACGGGTTGCTGACTGTCTGGCAACCTGAGTGAAAGCGCCGACGTGACGTAATCTAACCTTTGGTTGATTGGATATCTGTCAGAACGAACAGGATGGGGCCTGAATATGACAAAATCAGAACTGATCGCCCGGCTGGCCGAGATGAACCCGCATCTGTATCAGCGCGATGTGGAACGGATCGTGGCGACGATCTTTGACGAAATTACCGAGGCGCTGGCACGCGGGGATCGGGTTGAGCTGCGCGGCTTCGGCGCATTTTCCGTGAAACAGCGTGATTCCCGGGTCGGACGCAATCCGCGTACCGGTGAGGCTGTGCCTGTGGGCGAGAAAAAGGTTCCTTATTTCAAAACCGGTAAGCAGCTGCGCGAGCGTCTTAACTGACAGTTTACCGTTTTGAGCGGCTTGCTGTTCGTATGCGAACTGCGTTAAACCAAGCCTGCCGGGTTTTCACGGTGGCTGTAAAGTCATTTGAAAATATTTCCGTTTGACCATATCGGGTCCATGCTTTGGCTTGTCTGATGTGTGGGCTATGACACCATGCCTTTTTGCCCGTCGGCACCAGGAGTTAAAATGCGCATTCTCTATTGGATCATTTCCATTCCGCTTGCGATCCTGATTGCGATTTTTGCCGTGTCGAACCGGGCGTTGGTGACATTGTCGTTGTGGCCGTTGCCCTATGAAGTCGATATGCCGCTTTTCCTGCCGATCATGGTCGCACTGTTGATCGGGCTTGGTATCGGGTTGACATATGAATGGCTGGTGCATGGCAAGCATCGTCGTGCGGTCAAGCGCATGGATACAGAATTGCGTCGATTGCGCCCGGAAGAAACCGGCAACGACACGCCAAATGACAACAAGGCGATCAGCCAGCAGAAAGCGTCCTGACAGGAAAGACTGCGACGCGCGGACCAATATTGTGCCTAATTCGGGTTGGTATTTCGGTTCAAATCGGCTAAGTCATGCCCGGTCCACCGCAACTTCGTGGGCCAATCATGAAATTCCAGCCCGCCGGAGGACCCATGACCCAAGTTATAGCCCCCCAAGACCGTATTTTTTGCGCCATCGACACCACTGATCTTGCACATGCAGTTGATCTGGCTTCTCGTTTGGGCGGGGTGATTGGTGGGGCGAAGCTTGGCAAGGAGTTCTTTGCGGCCCACGGCCCGCAGGGCGTGCGTGAAGTCGCAAAAGCCGGGCTGCCGATTTTTCTGGATGTCAAATATCACGACATTCCCAATACTGTTGCTGGTGCCGTGCGTGCGGTAACGCCGCTTGGCCTCAGGATCGTGAATGTTCATGCCACGGGCGGCCTTGAGATGATGAAACGTGCTGGTGAAGCCGCACGTGAAGCCGCCGACAAAGCCGGTGTAAACGCGCCGTGGGTTATCGCGGTAACGATCCTGACCAGTCTGGATCAGGCTGACCTCGATGATGTTGGTCTGAGGGGACCGATCAGTGATCGTGTTGTCAAACTTGCCGAATTGACCCAGAAGGCCGGTCTGGACGGGGTTGTTTGTTCCGCACAGGAAATTACAGCGGCACGTGCGGCTTGTGGACCTGATTTCAAATTGATCACACCGGGCATTCGGCCAACCTGGGCAAGTACCGATGATCAGAAACGCATTGTCACGCCGCACGATGCCATGGCGATGGGAACGGATGTGATGGTGATTGGTAGACCGATTACCAAAGCTGATGACCCGGTTGTGGCCGCAAAACGCATTGTTGCAGAACTTTCCTGATCCGATTTATCCATTTTGTAATTCACGCAGGTCCGGTGTTCAACCGGGCCTGTTTCAGTTGTGACGTAACTGCATAGTTTTTATGCCAATTTCGCGATGGTGAAATTTGTGCACTGCACGCAGAATTGAATCGTTTCAAGCTTTCGGCTGATTAAAGCGCTTCGCAAACACGTCCGAAACTTGTCGCCCGACATTATCCCGCATTGGTGCGATGCACCCCTGGACATCCTGATCATGATAACTGCTGCTGCCCGTAATGGTTTCTTTGGAAACCTTCCGATCCTTGCTCTTGCGCTCGCATCCTTCGGGATCGGCACGACCGAATTTGTTATCATGGGATTGTTGCCGGATGTGGCGACAGATCTTGGTGTAAGTATTCCCGATGCCGGGTTGCTGGTTACCGGTTATGCGTTGGGTGTTACGTTTGGCGCGCCGTTTCTGGCGATTGCGACGTCAAAAATGGATCGTCGTCATGCCTTGCTGATGCTGATGGCAATTTTCATTTTCGGCAATTTCCTGTGTGCGATGGCACCGGACTACTGGCTTTTGATGGCGGCCCGTGTTGTGACCGCATTCTGCCATGGGGCATTCTTTGGTCTGGGGGCTGTTGTTGCGGCAAATCTTGTTGCGCCACATAAACGGGTACAGGCCATTGCCTTGATGTTTTCCGGTCTGACATTGGCGAATGTTCTTGGTGTCCCGTTTGGCACGGCACTTGGTCAGGAACTTGGTTGGCGTTCGACTTTCTGGGCGGTTGTCGGGATCGGGGTTTTTGCGGCTGTGGCACTTTATTTCTGTTTGCCGCGTAAAATCGCCGCATCGGGCGGTAGCTTGATTGCCGAAGCCCGGGCTCTGGCGAAAACCCAGGTTATCTTTGCCATGGCGATCAGTGTTCTGGCTTCGGCCAGCATGTTCAGCGTGTTTACCTATATCACCCCGATGTTGCAGAACATCACCGGCATTTCGGCACGGCAGGTAACCTATGTTCTGTTGCTGTTCGGTGCCGGTTTGACGATAGGCAACTATATCGGTGGCCGTCTGGGGGATTGGCGCCTGATGCCCGCAATCATTGCGACGTTTGTTCTCCTGATTGCGATACTTGCCGTATTTGCTGAAACCATCACCAATGTGATCCCGGCCGTGGCAACGGTTTTTGTCTGGGGGGTGGTTTCCTTCGCGCTGGTTTCGCCGCTTCAGATGCGGGTGGTTAACGAAGCCACGGAGGCGCCCAATCTTGCATCGACCCTTAATCAGGGAGCCTTCAATCTTGGTAATGCTTCTGGTGCCTGGTTTGGTGGTATCGCGATTACACAGGGCGTTTCCTATCAGGATATCCCATGGCTTGGTGCCGGGATTGCGGTGATTGCCTTAGTGTTTGCAGTCTGGAGCCACCTGATTGATCGCCGGGACGAGGCCTTTATCGAAACCGCAGCCAGCGCCTGACGGATTTCGGAACTAAAATGCAAGGCCCGCCGGAAACCATTCGGCGGGCTTTGTCGCATCGTAAATAAGCTATGTAGAACCTTATCCGGTCCAAACCTGCATCTGATCCCAATACTGGCTGATGGTGCTGCCGTACTGGTCGATGATCAGTTTGATCGAAATCGCGATAGAGGTGACAACCAGAAGCGGGCGTACGAGCCGTGCACCGACCTTCATAACCATATGGGATCCGATCTGGGCGCCGATCAAAGAGCCGACGGCCATAACCACTCCGATGATCCAGACGACTTCGCCACCGGCAATGAACATGACCAGTGACGCGAAATTTGATGTGAAGTTCAGGACCTTGGTATGAGCAGTTGCCTTTGTCATGTTGAAGCCAAGCAAGGCGACAAAAGCGATGGAAAAGAATGATCCGGTACCCGGTCCGAAAAAGCCGTCGTAAAAGCCGATGCCAAATCCAGCCGTAAAGGCAAATACGGACTTGCTGATGATCTGATGGGCGTCAATGTCACCAACGCGCGGCGAGAAAAGGAAATAAAGCGCAATCAGGATCAACAGGGCCGGAAGGATTTTAAGCAGGATGCTGGTATCAAGCATCTGTACCAGCACGGTGCCAAGTGCTGATCCGGCAAATGTCAGTACAATCGCCAGTACCATATTGCGCGGATCAACATAACCCTTACGGATAAAGTTGATTGAAGATGTCAGGCTGCCAAAGCTGCCCTGCAGCTTGTTGGTTGCCAAAGCCTGTGCCGGGGTAATACCCGCCCAGAGCAGGGCCGGGATGGTAATCAATCCACCGCCGCCGGCTATTGAATCAACCATGCCGGCGAAGGCTGCGACAGCAAAAAGTATCAGTAAAAGATCAACGCCAAATTCCATTGACTGAAATCCTGTGGATGGCACGTAAGGTGGGGCAGACGGGCCGGGTGGCAATAAACGGCGCAATCATATGTACTTGGCGGTCATCGTCCATTGTTACTTTGTAATGGCGACAATGTTGTTTGGTGTGCTGGCTTGCCAATCATCGGGCCGGGTTCTAGATATGTTTGACCCATTCATTTTGTGAGTTTTCCAATGCCTGAATTGCCTGAAGTCGAAACGGTGACACGCGGTCTGACGCCGGTGATGGAAGGTTTCGTGGTTGATCACGTTGTGCAACGCCGTCCAAACCTGCGTTTTCCATTTCCGGAAAATTTTGTGGGACGCATGGCGGGGCGCCGGATCAATCAGCTGACCCGTCGGGCAAAATATATCCTGGGCTATCTGGATGACGGGCAGGTTTTGTTGGTCCATCTTGGAATGTCGGGCCGGATGACGATTTTTGATGATCCCTTGGTGCGGGTTCCAGCCCCTGCAAAGCACGATCACGTCGATTTTGTCATGCAGAGTGGAGCGGTTGTCCGGTTTACCGATCCGCGGCGGTTCGGTGTCATCACCCTGATTGCTGCGGACGAGGTTAACACCCACAAGATGCTTGTCGATATTGGGCCGGAACCATTGGGCAACAGTTTTAATGCGACCGTTCTGGCGGCGGGAATAGCCAAACGCGCAAGTCCGATCAAAACGGTGCTGCTTGATCAGCGATTGGTTGCGGGACTTGGTAATATCTATGTATGCGAAGCATTGTTCAGATCGGGCATCGCGCCGGACCGTTTGGCCAAGGATTTGAAACCGGACGAGATTGAACGTCTTTACCGGGAAATCCGGTTGGTTCTTGAGGACGCGATTGCCGCCGGAGGATCGAGCCTGAAAGATCATCGTCAGGCCAATGGCGAGCTTGGCTATTTTCAGCACAGCTTCCGCGTCTATGGCCGAGAGGGTGAGGGTTGCTCTGCCGATGGTTGCGGCAGCACCGTCGGGCGAATCGTACAGGCAGGGCGATCAACCTTCTTCTGCCCGACATGTCAGAAATAAATCCCTGACCCTCATGTGAACCGGGAAACCGACCTGGTTATCATTTGATCCTGCCGGTTTGGTTGCGGCCAGCAAATAAAATCGGTAAAACAGTATCAAAATATGTTTTCGACCGAATCGGCCTGCTTTTGAATGTGGGCGCGATTCTCCGACAAAGGATTAGCAGAATGTCATACGAGAACATCATTGCCGAGGTTAAGGGTAATGTCGGTCTGATTACCCTTAACCGCCCGCAGGCGCTGAACGCACTTTGTGCGGCATTGATTACCGATATCGGTGAAGCGCTTGATCAGTTCGAAAATGATGAAAACATTCGCGCTATCGTCATTACCGGATCGGAACGGGCCTTTGCCGCCGGGGCCGACATCAAGGAAATGGCCGATTACGATTACATGGATGTTTATAAGAACGACTTCATCACCAAGGGCTGGACGTGGGTGGCAAGCTGCCGAAAGCCGGTTATTGCCGCCGTAGCGGGCTTTGCGCTTGGCGGCGGTTGTGAGCTTGCGATGATGTGCGACATCATTCTTGCGGCTGACACCGCAAAGTTTGGCCAGCCCGAAATCACCATCGGAACCATCCCCGGTGCGGGCGGGACCCAACGCCTTACTCGCGCCATTGGCAAATCCAAGGCAATGGAAATGTGTCTTACCGGTCGGATGATGGATGCAGAGGAAGCTGAACGTTCGGGACTCGTTGCGCGAGTCGTCCCGGCCGACTCGCTTTTGGAAGAAGCCATGAAACTGGCCGATAAAATCGCTTCTTTCTCTGGCCCGGTTTCGATGAAGGTGAAAGAAAGTGTCAGCAAGTCCTATGAAATGACCCTGACGGAAGGGCTGATGTTTGAACGTCGCGAATTCCATTCGACCTTTGCCCTTGATGACCGTGCAGAAGGCATGAAAGCCTTTTCTGAAAAGAGAAAACCGGACTTCAAGCATCGTTGAATCTGATGGCTTATTGCCCCGGTACCGGCGATGTATTGCTGCCCGGTAGCAGTCAAGAGTCGTAAACCGCGGAAATTCACCGGGATTGAAGGTATCGGGGGTTGACGAGGGTTTCCGACGGAGCTATAAGCCGCCCTCCGAATTACGTAACATTTGTTTTAAGAGACAGGTTCGCAATGGCTCACCATAAATCGGCCAAGAAGCGCATTCGCCGCAACGCCGCACGTGCAGAAGTTAATGGTGCACGCATCGGTCGCATTCGTACCTTCGTTAAGAAGGTCGAGGCTGCGCTGAACGTTGGCGACAAAGATGCTGCTCTGGCTGCGCTGAAAATTGCAGAGCCGGAAATGGCGCGTGGCGCGCAGCTCGGCGTTCTGCATAAGAACACCGTCGCTCGCAAGGTCTCGCGTCTGACCGCTCGCGTCAAAGCGCTCTAATTTATCCCTTACGGGATGGCGAGTCGAAGGCCGTGCTTGTAGCACGGCCTTTTCGCTGCCCGGATTTCGTCGAATCACCTTTTGTTCCTTGGTTGCGGCATCGCAAAAAACCGCACAAACAAAGGACTGTTTTGGTGCCGAAATCCTTTTAACGTTCTGTTAAAGATCGCCTTGCCTGATGTGGATCGCATCAGTACAGTGTTTTGACTTCGCTGGCCGCGCAACGCGGCGAAAGACGAAGAACCAAAAAACAAAAGGCGCGAGTACGCTTCCAAGACTTGGTGGAAGACAGGCGTGTTGATCATGATCGTGATCAACGCGGGCGAGTAC